>NZ_JBCMJM010000016.1:0-456832 GCF_050457485.1 Gottfriedia acidiceleris | reverse complement strand
GAAGTAAAACAGCAAAAACGTGAAAAGTAGTTCCTCATGAGGTGGTCATGAGTAAGTAAAACAGCAGAAATGTGAAATATAGTTCCTCATGAGGTGTTCATGAGGAAGTAAAACAGCAAAAATGTGAAATATAGTTCCTCATAAGTTGTGCATGAGGAAGTAAAACAGCTAGAATATGAAAATATCTTACCCATAAAAGGTTCATATGAAAATGAAATTAAACAATAATAATGTTATGTAAACTGATATTGCTAATAGTAGCTTCATCATTATAATAAAACACATATTCGAACATTGACTACTTCTTAAAAATACTTTAAAATTATCTTTAATTCAAGATAGTTGAAAGGGGTTGATATGAATTGAATCAAAATGAAATTTCAACTAATTCGCTCCAGTTATATTCTGAAATTTGTAAAGCAAATCGATTTTTGACTGATGCTTCTATTAATAATATTAAATGTTTTGGTTTGAATTTGACTGAGTTTGCAGTCTTAGAATTGCTTTATCATAAAGGAGATCAGCCAATTCAACAAATTGGAAAAAGGATATTAATCTCAAGCGGAAATATGACGTATGTATTAGATAAATTAGAGGCAAGACGATATATTAAACGCATTCATTGTCCAAAAGATCGACGAGTTATTTATGCAGCTTTGACAAAAGAGGGGAGAAGCGTAATTAGTTGCATCTTTCCAGCTCATAGTGAAATGATTCATAACTTATTTTCTCAATTAAATTCAGTGGAAAAAGATATGTTAATCTATTTATTAAAAAAGGTTGGATTAAGCAATAATCAACCTCAAGGTTGAGATAACTTAATTCGAACTAAATAAGTATTAAAAGCTGTCAATTGACGGCTTTTTTTGTTAAGGATGGAAATAATAAATAATAGACTAATTGTAAGAAGAGGTATGAAAATATGGAAGATAAGTTTAAAGGGAAATCAATTATTATTACAGGTGGTGCGAATGGAATTGGGGAGGGTATTGCACTTGCATTTGGAAAATTAGGTGCAATTGTTTTTATAGCTGATGTTAATGAACAAAAAGGTAATAGAGTTGTACAGAAAATTGAAGAAAAAGGTGGGAGAGCAATATTCTTTAAGACTGATGTTAGTAAAGAGGAAGACATCATAAATCTTATTCGCAATGTCATTAATAAAATTGGTAGACTTGATATTTTAATTAATAATGCAGGAATTTCAGCTTTTAAGCCATTTTTAAGTTTAACAACAGATGAATGGGATCTAGTTATAAATACTAATTTGAGAAGTGTTTTTATTTCATCAAGAGAAGCTGCTAAAGTGATGAATAGTGGTGGAAGAATAATAAATATGGCATCAACTAGAGCAATCATGTCGGAGCCAAATTCAGAAGCTTATGCAGCATCAAAGGGTGGAATTGTATCCATTACCCATTCATTAGCAGCATCGCTTCAGCCAAATGGTATAACAGTAAACTCCATTAGCCCTGGATGGATTCAAGTTGATCAGAATGAAGAATTAAAAGAAACTGATCATCTTCAACATTGGTCAAATCGAGTAGGTAAGCCTGAAGATATCGCTAAGGCTTGTATTTATTTAGCTGATCCAGAAAATAACTTTATCAATGGTCAAAATATCATAATTGATGGTGGCATGACTAGAAAGATGATCTATGAAGAGTAAAAAAGCAAGGAAAGTTAAATTTTCTTGCTTTTCTTATTCGTTACTTATTGGCTTTACTTTGCTTTCTTGTATCCTTGCCCTAAAAATATATCTTAATAAATATGGTACAACAATAAATATGAATAGTGTTCTAAATAGTTGATAACACATAATGACAGTTATATCTGCGTCTACTTCTTTTGCAATTAATGCCATTTGATCCATTCCACCAGGGGCTAAACTTAGTAAGGCACTGATATGATCAATGGTGTGAATATGTGTTAAAAATATACTTGATAAAAGTGAAAAAGTTAATAAAACTACTCCACTTAAAACTGAAACTAAAACTATTTTTAATTTGTTATTTAAATTTTCTGGTTTCAATAATAAGCCAATATAACTTCCCATCATTAACTGGGAACAGTCTAAAATAACAGATGGTAAGGCAGGTCCATGAAATCCAGATAAATTAAGGATAATGGTAGCGATCATTGGACCTAATAGAAAGGCTGTTGGAAAATTTATTTTCTTCCCTAAAATTCCAAGTAGTGTACAGAAAATAGCAAAAATAATGATGTTAGGAAATAAGCCATGCCAGCTAGCTGAAGAGTGGTGAATGGCTTCTGAGATCGAACTTTTATGTACATTAAAAAATGGACTGAAAATTAATAATGGAACCATAAAAATAATCATCATAAGCCTGGAAATTTGTAAGAAAGTGACAATTGTAAAGTCAATATCTTTAATCTCTTCTGCAAGAGCAATCATTTGGCTTAGTCCACCAGGAATACTACCTAATAAAACTGTTGGATAATGTATTTTAAATACTTTAGAAATTACGATCGAAATGATAATTGTAAAAAGGATGAGTAGAAAGGTCATCAATATCATAGAAGATAATTGATGTCCGATTTGAATAAACGTAGAAGATGTAAATGATAGTCCAATTGTGTAGCCGATTATGATCATGGCTGTATCTCGAATTTTACTAGGCCAATACAATTTTATCCCTTTAATTTTTGAAAGTATAAGTACAAAAAACATTGGTCCAAGTAGCCATGGTATTGGTAGTTTAATCAATTGAAATAAGAATCCACCAATAATTGCAATAATTAAGGTAAATAAAAGCTGAGTCCACTTATTATCGTTGTAATTAATTACCATCGTTTCACTTCTTTTCAAATTATAAAATTTTAATGTATAGATCATGTTTACATTTATTCATCGCGCTTGTTATGTTAATATCATTATTGACCTTAAGTTTATGGTATGCAAGGATTTTGCTCGGTTAGCCGTTAGAATATTTAACAGGATAGTGAAACTAATCAGAGGATATATTAAAGATAGTAAATATTTTACAATTTTTAATTTGAAAACCCTTGCAAATTTTAATTAGAAAGGACTAATTGAATTGGCTAAACAACAAATAGGCGTAATTGGTTTAGCAGTAATGGGAAAAAACCTAGCTTTAAATATTGAAAGTAGAGGTTTCTCAATTTCTGTATATAACCGATCAGTTGAAAAAACAGAAGAATTTTTAAAAGAAGCAGAAGGTAAAAATGTAGTTGGAACATTTTCAATTGAAGAATTTGTAAATTCTCTTGAAACACCTAGAAAAATATTAATAATGGTAAAAGCAGGTGGCCCAACTGATTCAACAATTGAAATGTTATTACCTCATCTTGATCAGGGTGATATTTTAATTGATGGTGGAAATACATACTATAAAGACACTCAAAGACGAAACAAAATGCTATCTGATAGCGGAATTCATTTTATTGGAACAGGTGTTTCAGGTGGGGAAGAGGGAGCTTTAAAAGGACCTTCAATTATGCCTGGTGGACAAAAAGAAGCATTTGAATTAGTAAAACCAATTTTTGAAGCGATTGCTGCAAAAGTAAATAATGAGCCTTGTACAACATATATTGGCCCAGATGGTGCTGGTCATTACGTAAAAATGGTTCATAATGGAATTGAATATGGTGATATGCAATTAATCTCAGAAGCTTACTTTTTATTAAAAAATGTACTTGGCTTAACTGCAGACGAATTACACCATGTATTTAGTGATTGGAATAAGGGTGAGCTTGATAGCTATTTAATTGAAATTACAGCTGATATCTTTACTAAAACAGACGAAGAAACAGGTAAACCACTTGTAGATGTTATTTTAGATAAAGCAGGACAAAAAGGTACTGGAAAATGGACTAGTCAAAGCACGCTAGATTTAGGCGTACCTACTTCTATTATTACTGAGTCTGTATTTGCACGTTTTATTTCTGCAATGAAGGATGAAAGAGTAAAAGCAAGTAAATTATTATCTGGTCCATCAACTAGTACATATAATGGTGATAAAGAGCAACTGATTGAAGATGTGCGTAAAGCACTTTATATGAGTAAAATTTGTTCATATGCTCAAGGATTTGCTCAATTAAGAGCTGCATCTGATGAATATAACTGGGATTTACAATATGGTGATATTGCAATGATTTTCAGAGGTGGATGTATTATTCGAGCGGCTTTCTTACAAAAAATTAAAGAAGCTTACGATCTAGATGCTAATCTTTCTAACCTATTACTTGATCCATATTTCAAAGAAATCGTTGAAAGCTATCAAGGTGCTTTACGTAAAATTAGCGTAGTAGCAATAGAAGCTGGTGTACCAATTCCATGTTTCTCTGCTGCATTAGCTTATTTTGATAGCTATCGTACTGAAACACTTCCTGCAAATTTAATTCAAGCACAAAGAGATTATTTTGGTGCACATACTTATGAACGAATCGATAAAGAAGGTAAGTTCCATACTCAGTGGACATAATTTTAAATTTGTTTTCGGATCATAAAAAAGTTACCCCCTCGATATGATGAGGGGGTAACTTTTTATTTAAATAAATCGTTTTTAATTTTCATTTAATCGATCAGTAACAGGCCACCATTTATGACCATCAACTGTCAATAAAGTATCAGCTTCATTTGGACCCATTGAACCAGATCTATAATTTGAAAGTGGTGCTAAATTATTGCCCCAAGCTTTTGAGATAACATCAACAAAGCTCCAAGAATATTTTACTTCATCCCAATGTGTAAAGTTTGTACCATCACCTAACATACAATCATAAATTAATCGCTCGTATGCTTCTGGTGTATTAATACAATCAACGCAATTATTATTAAATGTTAATTGAATTGGCTTAGTGTAGCCTTCATCTGAGCCAGATCTTTTTGCATTTAATTGCAATGTAATTCCTTCATCTGGTTGAATATGTATAATTAATAAATTTGGAGACATTGTCTCTTTTGTATTGTAATAAAGATTCATCGGTATATCTGAGAACTGAACAATAATCTTAGTAGATTTTGTCGCCATTCTTTTTCCAGTTCGAATATAGAATGGTACACCAGCCCATCTAAAATTATCGATAAAAAGTTTGCCCGCTACAAATGTTTCAGTTTGAGACTCAGGTGCTACATTGTTCTCATTTCTATACGCTGGAACTTCTTCGCCATTTATTACACCAGCATCATATTGTCCGCGAATAAAATAATCTTTTACTTCGTTTTCATCAATTTTACGAAGAGCTTTAAATACTTTAACTTTTTCACTACGAATTTCTTCAGTTGTTAATTTGATCGGTGGCTCCATAGCAAGTAGTGCGGCCACTTGAAGCATATGATTCTGAACCATATCTTTTAAAGCTCCCGAATTCTCATAGTATTTTCCGCGGTCTTCTACACCAAGAATTTCACTAGAAGTAATTTGGATATTTGAAATAAATCGATTATTCCATAGTGGTTCAAACATGGCATTTGCAAAACGGATTACTTCAATATTTTGAACCATTTCTTTACCTAAGTAATGATCGATACGGTAGATTTGATTTTCTGAAAATGCTTCACGAATTTCATCATTTAATTCAATTGCACTCGGTAAATCATGTCCAAATGGTTTTTCAATTACAATTCGACTCCAACCTTCTGTATCAGCTAATCCATTTTGTTTTAACTGTTTGGCAATTGTTCCGAAAAATTCAGGTGCCATTGCAAGGAAGAAAACACGGTTACCAGGAATTAAATAATGATTATCTAAGTTTGTTAATAAATTTCCTAATTCTATATATGAAGACGGTTCTAATACTTCAAATTGATGGTAATAAAAATGAGATAAAAAGCTTTCAATCTCAGTCTCAGATGAAGCAATAGATTGAACTGATTTTTTTACAGTTTCACGAAACTCATCATTTGACCAAGGTCTTCTACCTACACCGACAACCGCAAAACCTTCATCAATTTTTTGACTTAAAAATAATCTATATATTGAAATAAAAAGCTTTCTTTTTGCTAGGTCTCCTGTTGCTCCAAAAATGACAATAACTGCTTTTGGGTTTACTTTAGTTTTCAATTAATTTACCTCACTTCTTAAACATAAATTACTAACTTATTTTAGTAATAATCAAGGTTGATTATACAAAATATGTAAAATCACTTTCAAAAAAAATGAAAGCATTTTCATTAATTATTAAAAAATAAATTAAATTTCCAAATTATTCATCTTATATCATAAACAAAACGAATAGATTCGTAAATAAGAGTCTTGATAATATTTAACTTTTTTCTTCTTATTCCATGTAAACAAAGGGGTTTTAAATGATTTGGAAAATGCAAGTTTTTTCTTAATTTAAATAGAAATATGTAATTATATGGTTGAAAATTAAAAAATAATTAAAAAAAAGTGAGAGGAATTTGTCAAAATCTCAGTTTTTTAGTAGAATTGTAATGTACCTTAATAGACATTTGGAAAATAAAGTAAAATTGAAATCGTAATGATTTCTGTTATACTGTTTTTTATAACCTTTTTTGATTGTAAATTCTGAATATAATCAAAAAGTAAATTATGGAAATGATGGGTAATTTATGAGAGTTCCATCGATATCTTAATAAGCCAAGTAGTGCTTAAACCATTTAAAAAAATTTAAATGGTTTTGTTATTTTTTGTAAATTAAAAAACTTGGCAAAATTCTACTACAGGGGGGACTTTTATTATGAAAAAAATTGGCTTAGCTTGGCAAATATTAATTGGTCTTGTTATCGGGATCATTGTAGGTGCAATTTTTTATGGAAATCCAAAGGTTGCTGACTATTTACAACCAATTGGAGACATCTTTTTACGTCTGATTAAAATGATTGTAATACCAATCGTTGTTTCAAGTATCATTGTAGGTGTTGCTAGTGTTGGTGACACAAAAAAACTTGGCCGTTTAGGCGGAAAAACGATTCTGTACTTTGAGATTATTACAACAGTAGCAATTTTAATCGGATTACTAGTAGCGAATATCGTTAAACCTGGCGCTGGTGTAGATATGAGTATACTTCACAAAACTGATATAAATACTTATGTTGAAACAGCAAAAGAAGTAAAAAGTCATGGGTTTGCAGATACATTTGTAAATATCGTACCGCCAAATATTTTTTCAGCTTTTGTTGAAGGAAATATGTTAGCAATTATCTTTTTCTCAGTGCTGTTTGGTCTTGGTATCACAGCGGTAGGAGAAAGAGGAAAGCCAGTATTAGCATTTTTCCAAGGTACAGCTGATACAATGTTTTACATTACAAATCAAATTATGAAATTTGCTCCATTTGGTGTTTTTGCATTAATCGGTGTTACAGTTTCAAAGTTTGGATTAGAATCTTTAATTCCATTAGGAAAATTAGTCATAACTGTATATATAACGATGGCATTCTTTATCGTTGTAGTATTAGGCTTAGTAGCTAAAATGGTAGGCGTTAATATATTTAAGTTCATTAAATTAATTAAAGATGAACTGATCTTAGCATATTCTACTGCGAGTTCTGAAACAGTTTTACCTAGAATTATGGAAAAAGTAGAAAAATTCGGAGTACCAAGATCAATTTCATCATTCGTTATTCCGACTGGTTATTCATTCAATCTTGATGGATCAACTTTATATCAAGCATTAGCAGCAATTTTCATCGCTCAAATGTATGGTATTCATTTATCAATCACTGATCAAATTTCACTAATGTTAGTTCTAATGGTCACTTCAAAAGGGATCGCAGGTGTACCAGGTGTATCGTTTGTTGTATTATTAGCAACATTAGGTACAGCAGGAATTCCAGTTGAAGGTTTAGCATTTATTGCTGGTATTGACCGTATTCTAGATATGGCTAGAACAGCAGTAAACGTAGTAGGTAACTCTTTAGCTGCAGTTGTAATTGCTAAATGGGAACGCGCATTTAAACCAGAAGTGGTGAAGAATGATAATAACGTTGCTATGTAACGTATAATATAGGAAAGATTTTTTAATTTTAACTCTCAAATGAATTAACTAAAAACAGCAGCCACAAGGAAAAAGAAATTCCTTGTGGCTTTTCTACTTTTACAGAAGTTTTTTTAAAGGGAAAAGTCTAAAAACATAGAATATTCTTAATTGTGTTTAATTTAAGTTCTAATAACGCGTCCTTTTGGAAGGGAACCAATTAAGGAGGATAAGATGACAAATTTACTAGATATTACGATAGGGAAACTATTAGAAGAAAAAGCGAAATTACATCCTACTCATGAGGCTGTTGTCTATGCGGATAGAGGTTTAAGGATGAATTATGAACAATTTGAAAACCACTGTAGAGAAGTAGCAAAAGGTTTGATGAGTCTTAGAATTCAAAAAGGTGATCATATTGCAATTTGGTCTTCAAATACACCTGAATGGCTTACTTCACAATTTGCAACTGGCAAAATGGGTGGAGTTCTTGTTACAGTAAACACAAATTATCGTACAGCTGAGTTAGAATATTTGTTAAAGCAATCTGATTCAACAACTATTATTTTAATGGATCAGTATAAAGATTCTTCATATATTGAAATGCTTTATGAAATTATACCAGAATTAAAGGATGCTGTTCCTGGAGAACTTCATAGCAGTCGACTGCCATTTTTACGAAATGTAATTGTTCTTGGTGAGAAAAAATACCCTGGAACATTCTCATGGAATGAGCTTATTTCCATGGCTAAGAATACATCAGACATAGAGTTGGATAAGAGAATTGCAACTATGAGTCCGTATGATGTTATAAACATGCAATATACATCTGGAACGACTGGTTTCCCAAAAGGTGTAATGCTTACACACTCAAATATCGTCAATAATGGGTTTAATATTGCGAATTGTATGGAATTAACAAAAGCAGATCGTTTATGCATACCCGTTCCATTTTTCCATTGCTTTGGATGTGTTTTAGGCACCATGGCTTGTGTTACTGTCGGAGCAACGATGGTACCTGTACAGGACTTTAGTCCAAAAAGAGTACTTCAAACAGTACAAGATGAAAAATGTACTGGATTACATGGTGTTCCTACAATGTTTATCGCGGAATTAAATGAACCTGATTTTTCTAAATATGATTTATCAACATTACGAACTGGAATTATGGCAGGTTCAAACTGTCCAATTGAAGTTATGAAAGCAGTAATCGAAAAAATGGGAATAACAGAGATTACAATTGCATATGGCCAAACGGAGTCTTCTCCAGTTATCACTCAAACTAGAACGAATGATCCAATTGAGGTACGAGTTGAAACGGTTGGTAAGGCATTACCAAATGTTGAAGTGAAAATAGTAGAACCAGGCACTTCTAATGAAGTACCACGTGGAGTACAAGGTGAACTTTGTACTAGAGGCTATCATGTAATGAAAGGCTACTACAAAAATGAAGAAGCTACTCATACTGCAATTGATGAAGATGGATGGTTACATACGGGAGATTTAGCAATCATGGATGAGAATGGCTATTGCAAAGTTACAGGTAGGCTCAAAGACATGATTATCCGTGGTGGGGAAAATATTTACCCTCGTGAAATTGAAGAATTTTTATATACTCACACAGATGTGTTAGATGTTCAAGTTGTTGGAGTACCTGATCATGTGTATGGGGAAGAAGTAATGGCTTACATTATTCTTAAAGAAGGAATAAAAATTACACCAGAGGATATTCGAATGTACTGTAAAGGAAAAATCTCAAAACATAAAATTCCTCGATATATAGAATTTGTAAAAGAGTATCCTATGACTGCCTCAGGAAAAATACAGAAATTCCGACTTAGAGAGCAAGCAGTAGAAACTGCCTCAAAACAAGTTTAATTAATCTGATTTAATCATTGAAGAAATAGCAAAGTGAAACAGAAAGCTTTGCTATTTTTTCATTAAATATTTGTAAGGAATATTCAAATAATTAATCGTATTATGGTAAAATGTGGAGACAAAAAATTTAAAGGGGATACAAATTTGAAAATACGAAAAAAGGAATCTTCACGGCAAACTTTTAAAATCATAGTCTATTCTTTTACAATCGCATTAATTGTTAAGATTTTTATTTTTTCACCCTTTATTGTTCAAGGTGCTTCGATGCAACCGACCCTACATAATCATGATTATTTGTTTGTTAACAAAGCCTCATTTCATATTTCATCAATAAATAGAGGCGAAGTTGTCATTATAAAAAAACAAAATGACCCTAAGTATTATGTCAAAAGAATCATTGGTTTGCCAAGGGACAACGTTAATTTAACGAATGGGCTCCTATATATTAATGGAAAACATATAACTGAAAACTATTTAAATGATCATTTAAAAAATGTCTATAAAGAATATCTTCAATTTAATCAAGTTAGAGTACCTAATCAATCATATTTAGTAATGGGTGATAATCGATTAAATAGTAAAGATAGCAGAAATGGTTTAGGTTATATTAAGCAGTCCGAAATAGTCGGCAAAGTTGAAGGAGTTTTTTTCCCTTTTGATCGAGTAAGAATAATACACTAAAAGAAAAAGTAGAATGGATTAAATAGAGATTATAGTAATTAGAAAAAGTTTTTTCATTAAAATTTCATTTTCATTATATAAAATAAAAAAGTAACAAAATTGATACTTACAGGTATTTTAAGCTTTATTTAAGGAAATAAATCTTAAATATAAGAATAAATTAATCAAAACTGAAAGTAGGAATATATAATGAAAAAAAGTGAAGAGCTGTTATTGGAGGAAGAAATTACTCATATTAAGAAGAATAATTGGTTATTAATGATCGTAGCGATCATCACGATACCTTTTTTAGTAATAAATATGTAATGAAGTAAAGCCTGGAATCGTTAGATAACAGGCTTTTATGCTGTTTAAAAAGAAATTGACTATCTTCTTTTTCTAGTAATCTAAAATAGACGACAATTTAATTGACTTCATACCTATCTGGGTATATAGTTCAATTTAACTAATGTAAAAATTTTACTAAGAAAGGAAAGATTTCTATGTCTTATGATGATCAAATAAAAAATAGAGTAAAACGAATTGAAGGGCAGCTTAGAGGCATTTTAAAAATGATGGATGAGGATAAAGGATGTAAAGATGTTATCACTCAATTATCAGCAGTAAGAGCGGCAATGGATCGTACAATTGGAGTCATCGTAAGTACGAATCTAATTGAATGTGTAAGATTAGCTGATGAAAATGGAGAAAATGCAGAAGAACTTGTAAAAGAAGCAGTTAACTTATTAGTAAAAAGTAGATAAAAAACATTCGAAAAACTTATAACAAGCCAATATATTTCTGAACATCAATTTCTTGAAAGTAGGACTTTAATGGAAATGTTAAATATTCTAATCATCGTATTAATTGCTTATTTTCTAGTGCAAACTTTTCTTCCAATTAAAGGGGTAAAGCAAATTTCAACAAATGAATTAAAAAATGAATTGAAGAGTAAGGAAAAACAATTCATTGATGTTAGAACACCTGCAGAATATAAAGGAAGACATATAAAAGAATTCAAAAATATTCCATTGCATTTGTTAAAACAAAATTTAACTCATCTTTCAAAAGATCAAGAAACAATTATTATTTGTCAGAGTGGAATGAGAAGTAAAAAAGCATGTAAAGTTCTTAAAAAAATGGGTTATACCAATATTACAAATGTAAAAGGCGGAATGAGTACCTGGTCTTAATAAAGGAGAATAATGAATGAGAGAAATTACAGCAGAAAAACTTGTAGATTTATTAAAGAATGGAAATTCACTTAATATTATTGATGTTCGTGAGGCGGATGAAGTAGCAAACGGAATGATCCCAGGTGCGACGCATATTCCACTTGGTTTAATCGAATTTCGCATGGCAGATTTAGACAAAAATAATGAATACATCGTTGTATGTCATGCTGGTGGCAGAAGTAGTCGAGCAGTACAGTTTTTAGAAAGCCATGGATTTAATGTAGTGAATATGACTGGCGGTATGCTTGCTTGGACAGGAGAAATTGAATAAACGATTTGAACAAATTGCTTATAAATGAATATAAGCAATTTTTTTATTTGTATTGAAAGATCACAACATAATCAGATTTATTAGTAGGAGAAAACAGTAAAAGATAAAATACCTACCCTTAAGGGTTCATGGGGAAGTAAAAAGGGAAAAAGCAGAGATATAGTAACTCATAAGGTGTTTATGAGTAAGTAAATTAGCCAGAAACAGAGATATAGTACCTCATAAAGGGTTCATGAGTAAGTAAAAATGCAAAAAGGAGAGAGATAGTACCTCATAAAGGGTACATGAGTAAGCAAAAAGGGAAGAAATAGAGATATAGTACCTCATAAAGGGTTCATGATTAAGCAAAAATGCAAAAAGCAGAGAGATAGTAACTCATAAAGAGTTCATGAGTAAGTAAAAAGACAAAAAGCAGAGATAAAATACCTCATAACAGATTCTTTCACTAACTTTCTATTAAAATGCATAATAAAACAGACTAGCTATTGACATAAAAAACAGAATATTCTTATAATTAATTAAAATCTAATGTAACAAAAAACAGTAATTAATAGAAAGTTTACCTTTGTCTAGTTTATCTTATTTGAACGATTTACTTTTAATCTACTAAAAAGGGTGTTCAGATGAATCAAGTTAATGAATTAGAAAGCTTTCCGTATCCGTTTAAAGAGGAGATTTATCGTTACTCTAATAATTCTATTCTATTAGATCCACCTGTGAGCATCGAGATTACTAATAAATATGAGAATGAAATAAAATTAAAAAGAAGCTTGTTACTCAATTCACCTAGCCATTGTTATCAGGCACTTCCTACTAGTTTTGAAGGACAATGGGAAATTGTAGAATTAGTTTTAGATCATTTAACAAGGTATTATCCAAACTATTTCGAAATTCATAAGGGGCATGAATATTGGACTATTTATAATAAGCTTCTGATGGAGGAGGAAAAATTTAGGTTTTGGGATCGAACTTCGGTTTTAGGAAAGCCTCTGAATTTCATAGGTAGACATGTACAAGAGGATTTAATTTATATGAGTCAACGAGATGGCGATTTATTTTTAGATGCTGGACATCTCTGTTTTCCTTCTAATTGGTCACTTACTTTTAAACTAGGGATGAGATTTAAAGAGATTCATCAGCCAATCCCTATGTTTAATGAAAAATCATTGGATGATCGAATTCTTCGTTTCTTAAAGAATATTGAACAAGGAACTCCTTGGACTCGTAAAAATTGGTCACTAATGGCAGGAAAAAGATTAGATACTTCATTAGAAACATTCAATGAATGGGGTAAAGATAGAAAAAAAGTTACAGCTGATAATGTCGGGAATTTTGTTCACTTACGTGTTGAAGTTCAAAAGTTATTTAGGTTGTCTGCTAGTAATGGGCTCCTTTTTACGATTCATACTCACTTATTACCACTAGAGCAATTAAGCTTAAATAAGGAATGGTTAGAGCAATTTTATAAAATTCTATGTGAATTACCGGATTTCATTTTAGATTATAAAGGAATCTCTTCATATAAAAAAGAAGTAATAACATATTTAAAAAATAAACTTGATGAAGTTGGGTAGAATGCGATGAATAATTTAATAGTTGAAGAAGCTTGTTTTATAGATGGAAAAAGAAAATACTTAATCTGTTCAAATCATAGAGGGAGGTCGTTAATCCAGCCAATTTTAGAAAAGTTACTTGAGAAAAATTACTCTTTTGATTTTGTTTTCATCGGATTTGATTCAAGTCCGGAACAATTGCAAAATAATCTTAAAACTTGGTTGCAAAGTCAGAAAATGGGTAGCTATTTATATATAGCACTAAGTAAAGAAGAGCTTAAAAATTTACGGCCGATTATAGAAGATGTTGGATTTTTTGAAGATGAAGTACAATATGTTGGTTATGGTGAATTGAACTCTAAGGTTTTTTGTTGTCGTTGTCATAGTTTAACTGAATTAAAAAATTTAGAAATTGGTAAAGAAGTTCAGTGTCAAAACTGTCATTTATTACTTTCAGTTTCTGACCATTATTCGGTCCATTATGACGCATATTTAGGAAATATCGCTAAATTGTAGATGGGAGTGAATGTATTGATTGAGAATACGATACTAGTTCGTGTTAATGAAATAAAGCAAATAACACAACAGGTTAAAGAGTTTAGTTTTATTCCAATTGATGAATTTAATCTTCCAACTTTTAGTGGAGGTTCTCATATTAATACATATGTAGCTGCAGAAAATGAGATTATTTGCAGACCTTATTCTTTAGTTCATCATTCACTTATTGATAACACTTATAAAATTGCCATTCATTTAAGTTCGGAATCAAAGGGCGGTTCAAAATATTGGCATGAACGAATTAAAGTAGGTGATCGATTACGGATTAGCTATCCAAAAAATCATTTTCCATTAAGTTCAAGAGCGAAACATCATGTGTTTTATGCAGCGGGTATTGGCATAACGCCATTTTTATCGATGATGAAGGAATTAAAAAGTAAAAATAAATCTTTTGAACTTCACTATACTTCGGCAACAAAATCAAGTAGTGCATTTTATGACTTTTTAAATGAATATTATAAAGAAGAGACTACTTTTTACTTTACGAAAGAGATTAATTCTAGTCGAATAAAAGTTGAAACGCTTTTAGATCATTCAATCGGAACTCATGTATATTTTTGTGGTCCTAATCGGTTTATTTCTCAATTTAATGAATCAGCTTATGCATTTGGCTATCCGAAATCAAGTGTCCATATTGAGGTTTTTACACCCCAATTATTAGCTAACTCTAGACCTTTTGAGGTAAGACTGGCGAATGGTACTACAAAACAAGTTCCCGTTGATAAAACTTTATTAGATGTTTTACTCGATGAGGGATTAAAAGTACCCTATTCCTGTAAAGTTGGTAGATGTGGGACATGCGAAGTAAATGTAATTGATGGTCAAATTGAGCATCACGACTTCTTATTGGATGAGGATCAAAGAAAAAGTAATAAAATGATTTTGCCCTGTGTCTCTAGGGCAAAATCAAATCAAATAATCCTTGAAATATAGAGTTCAATTTTAGTAAAACAGCTAGACTACCCATTAATTTGGTAGACTAGCTGTTTTATTTTTATGCTTTTTTTAGAAAAAACTAATATCGGAATATATTTATAAATAAGATGATTTAAAAAATACGTAATTTTCATAATTTTAGAGGATTTTTGAAAGCATTTGTCGAAATTTTAATTATTCTTTGCATTTATATTCTTAATGAGAAGAAAAATCGACTTTATTACATAAATAAAATCGATGATCTAATTTATTTTTACATCTTATTAAATTAAGAGTTAAAGAAAGGAGTGGCTTTATACATGTCAGAAAATACGAAAACTTCGAACCATAACTTGGAAGAGAATTTATTTGCTGAATTTCCAAAGCCTACTGTACAAGAGTGGAGAGATGTTGTTGAAAAATCCTTAAAAGGAGCCACTATTGAGGAAAGGCTAATAACAAAAACGTATGAAGAAATAATTTTGAAACCGATGTATGGGGAAGAAGATATCGCTAACTATCCTTATTTAAACGCACAACCAGGAGAATTTCCTTTTGTTAGAGGAACTAGTGAACAAGGCTATCTAGAAAAACCATGGGAAATTAGTCAAGAAATAGATTGTTCAACGCCAGTAGAGTTCAACCGTGTTGCAAAACATGATTTAGACAAAGGGCAAACGATGTTAAAGATTCAACTTAATGAATCTTTCGAAACAAATAGTGAAAATAATAATTCAAATAAAGGGTTAATCTTAACATCTATTAATGATTTTAGAATAGCCTTTCAAAATATAAATTTAGAGGAAGTTCCATTATATATTGAAACAGTGAACGGTGGGCAAGCATTTTTTGGTTCATTTATCGCATATTTGCAACAACAAAATTACGATTTTAATAAATTAAATGGATTTATTGGAATGGATCCGATCAGTAATTTAGTGAAAGAAGGGACACTTCCGTATTCTCTTGAAAATGCTTACAAAATGATGGCTGAGATCACAAAATGGTCGGTTAGACATACAGCAAATTTAAGAAATATATTAGTGCAGTCACATCCTTATCACGATGCTGGAGGGAATGCAGTGCAAGAATTAGCATTTGCTATTTCAACTGGTTTAGAGTATCTACGCGAAATGGATAACCAACAAATTCCACTTGATGATGCAGCGACGAAAATACTTTTCTCGTTTTCTGTCGGTTCGAACTTCTTTATGGAAATCGCAAAATTAAGAGCAGGTAGAATGATTTGGGCAAGAATGTTGAAAGAATTAGGTGGTAATGAGGCTTCACAAAAAATGAATATTCATTCTCGTACATCTGCATGGACGAAAACGATTTATGATCCTTATGTAAATATCCTTAGAGGAACTGTTGAAGCTTTTGCAGGCGTAATTGGAGGATCTGACTCACTTCATGTTTCGCCATTCGATGAATCGATTAAATCATCTGATGAGTTTTCTAGACGTATTGCGAGAAATACACATTTAATTCTTGAAAAAGAATCAAATTTATCAAAAGTCGCTGATCCAGCTGGAGGTTCTTGGTATATTGAATCACTTACTTACTCCTTGGCTGAAAAAGCATGGGAACTTTTCCAAAAGATTGAAGAAAAAGGTGGAATGGTTAAAGCAATACAAGAAGGCTTCCCTCAAGCATTAGTTAGACAGATTGCGGAAGAAAAATCGACCAACATAAAAAATAGAAAAGATAAATTTATTGGGACTAATATTTATCCGAATCTGAATGAAAGCGGGGTAGACAAAAAAGATCCGGATCGTATAGAAGTTGAGGGGATTAAAGAAAACTTCGAGGGCAGTTCCGAACATTTCGTATTACAAAGTGGTTATTCAATTGAAGATATTATTGATGTAGCAAATAATGGAGCAACAATATCGAATATTTTAAATGCAATGAATTTAGTAGACTCAGAACTTCCTAGAGTGAATCAATTAAACATACATCGTGGTGCACAACCTTATGAATCATTACGCCAAAATTCTCAAAGCTTTAAAAATAGTACAGGTGAATTTCCTACTGTATTTGTAGCAAATTTTGGACAAGTTGCAGCATATAAACCTCGAACGGACTTTGTTACGGATTTCTTTGAAGTTGGAGGATTTAAGGTGCTTCAAAATAAAGGCTTTACATCAATTGAGGAAATAATTGATGCATTTAATAAATCAGAATCGACAATTGTTGTCATTTGTTCAACTGATGATCAATATTCAGAAGTTGTACCTTCTATAACAAATCAGATTAAAACAATTAATCCGAATGCAAAAGTACTTTTAGCAGGAAAGCCATCAATTGATGATATGAATTTATATAAAGAAGTTGGAATTGATGATTTCATTCATATGAATGTAAATAATTTCGAGAATTTGCAAAATCTTCAAAAGGGTGGAGGGATTACGAAATGAACAAACTAACAGACTTTACAAAGATGCCATTTAATACAACATTTTCAGCACCTAATATAGCACCTCCTAAACAGATGCAAGTTAATCTTGATGATTGGAAAACTTTAGAACAAATAGATGTAAAACCATTATATGATTCGACTGATCTTAATGAGATGGAACATTTAGGTTACGTTTCTGGAATTGCTCCGTTTTTACGTGGACCTTACCCTGCAATGTATATAAACAAGCCTTGGACAATACGTCAATATGCCGGCTTTTCAACTGCAGAAGAAAGTAATGCATTTTATCGAAGAAATTTAGCTGCAGGTCAAAAAGGTTTATCGATTGCGTTTGATTTAGCTACTCACCGTGGATATGATTCAGATCATCCTCGTGTTGAAGGGGATGTTGGAAAAGCAGGGGTTGCAATTGATTCAATCCTTGATATGAAAATTTTATTTGATGGTATTCCTTTAGATAAAATGTCAGTTTCAATGACAATGAATGGTGCAGTACTTCCCGTTTTAGCATTTTATATTGTTGCTGCTGAAGAACAAGGGGTACATCAATCACTGCTTACAGGAACGATTCAAAACGATATTTTGAAAGAATATATGGTGAGAAATACTTATATTTACCCACCAGAAGCATCAATGCGTATTATCGCTGATATTTTTTCTTATACTTCACAACATATGCCAAAATTCAACAGCATCAGTATATCTGGTTACCATATGCAAGAAGCAGGGGCAACAGCAGATATCGAATTAGGCTATACTTTGGCAAATGGATTGGAATATGTTCGAACAGGTTTAAAAGCGGGTATCGATATTGATTCGTTTGCTCCTCGTTTATCGTTTTTCTGGGGAATTGGGATGAACTATTTCATGGAAATTGCAAAAATGAGAGCAGCTCGTTTACTTTGGGCTAAATTGATCAAATCATTTGATCCAAAGAAAGAAAAATCTATGGCGCTAAGAACGCATTCACAAACATCTGGTTGGAGTTTAACTGAACAAGATCCATTTAATAATGTGACTCGTACATGTATTGAAGCGATGGCTGCTGTGTTAGGACATACTCAATCACTTCATACGAATGCTTTAGATGAAGCAATTGCATTACCAACTGATTTCTCTGCTCGTATTGCTCGTAATACGCAGCTTTATTTACAAGAAGAAACTGGAATTTGTAATGTAGTCGACCCTTGGGGAGGCTCATATTACGTTGAATCGTTAACGAATGAATTAGTTCAAAAAGCTTGGGCACATATTCAAGAAGTTGAATCATTAGGTGGTATGGCAAAAGCAATTGAAACTGGTTTACCAAAGATGAGAATCGAAGAAGCCGCTGCAAGACGTCAAGCTCACATCGATTCAGGTAAAGAAACAATTATTGGCGTTAATAAATACCGTCTTGAAAAAGAAGATCCATTAGAAGTTTTAGAAGTCGACAATACTGCAGTTCGTGAAGCGCAAATTTTGCGATTACAAGAGCTTCGTGCATCTAGAGATGAAGCAAAAGTTCAGGCAGCATTAAGTGCAATTACTGAGGCTGCGGAGTCTGGAGAAGGTAATTTGTTAGCGCTTGCAATTGAAGCTGCTAGAGCTCGTGCAACATTAGGTGAAATTTCGGATGCTTATGAAAAAGTAGTAGGTAGACATAAAGCTGTTATTCGTTCAATTATGGGTGTTTACAGTGCGGAATACGGTGAAAAAGATGAAATAGAGATTGTACGTAAAATGGCTGATGATTTTGAAGAGAAAGAAGGTCGTCGTCCTCGTATTATGATTGCTAAACTGGGACAAGACGGACATGATCGTGGAGCGAAAGTAATTGCAACAGCATTTGCTGATTTAGGCTTTGATGTAGATATCGGTCCTTTATTCCAAACACCAGCGGAAACGGCACTTCAAGCAATTGAAAATGACGTTCATGTTATCGGGATGAGCTCTTTAGCAGGTGGTCATAAAACACTACTTCCACAATTGATGGAAGAGTTAAAAAAACTAGGTCGTCCAGACATTGTTCTTGTTGCTGGAGGGGTAATACCAGCAGGGGATTATGAGTTTTTATTGAAAAACGGAGCAGCGGCAATCTTCGGACCAGGTACTGTTATCCCAGTTGCGGCACAAAAGGTTATTGAAGAAATTAATTGCCGACTTGAGGATTCAATTTAAATGGATTACGAAAACAAAAGAAAGAAAAAGCTTTCAGAAGACGACTATGTAAATGGAGTACTTGAAGGCAATCGAACTATTTTAGCCCAAACAATTACCCTTATAGAAAGTAATTCGTCAGCACATATGAATTCTGCACAAAATGTGTTGACAAGTTTACTTCCTCATTCAGGTCGTTCGATCCGGATTGGAATAACTGGGGTTCCAGGTGCCGGTAAAAGTAGTTTAATAGAAAGCTTTGGAACATATTTGTGTGAACAAGGTCATAAAGTAGCCGTTTTAACAATCGATCCAAGTAGCACAATTACAAAAGGTAGTATTTTAGGAGACAAAACAAGAATGGATTCACTTTCAAAGAATCCTAATGCATTTATTAGACCTTCTGCATCAGGTGGTTCTCTTGGTGGGATTGCACGTAAAACACGAGAATCAATGCTTGTATGCGAAGCAGCAGGCTATGATGTGATTTTAATCGAAACTGTCGGTGTTGGACAAAGTGAAGTACAGGTTCGTTCAATGGTAGATTTTTTTCTTTTAGTCATGCTAACTGGAGCAGGAGATGAGCTACAAGGAATTAAAAAAGGCATCATGGAACTTGCAGATTCTATTGTCATCAATAAAGCCGATGGACAAAACAAATTAAAGGCCAAAGCGGCTAAGGCTGAATTTAACCGAATACTTCACTTATTACAGCCTTCAACTCCTGGGTGGTCTAGTAAAGCATACACAGCTTCAGCGTTACATGGTGAAGGTATTGAAGAAATTTGGAATGAAATTAATGCTTTCAAAGATCTAACAACTGAGTCTGGCTATTTTTCTTTGCGCCGTCAAAAACAAATGATTGATTGGATGTACAACATGGTTTTTGAACAGTTGAAACTAAGTTTTATGAATCATGAAAGTGTAAAACAAAATTTAAAAACGATTGAAAGCTCAATAGTAAATGGAGAAGTAACAGCAACTTCAGCTGCAAACTATTTATTATCCATTTTTGAAGGCAATAGGAAGGAGACATTGTAATGCATGAGACTAGTCCTAAAAAAATTAATCATATTGGAATTGCAGTAAGAGATTTAGAGACTTCTATTCAATTGTATACGAATGTAATAGGCTTAAAACTTAAAGGAATTGAAACAGTTGAAAGTGAAAAAGTACGAGTAGCCTTTATCGAAATCGGTGAAGTGAAAATTGAGCTTTTAGAAGCAACTAGTCCAGAAAGCCCAATTGCTAAGTTTATTGAGAAAAAGGGTGAAGGAATTCACCATATCGCATTAGAAACAGAAAACTGTGAGAAACAACTTGAAATTATGAAAGAACACGGAATTAAACTAATAAATGAAGTTCCAAAAAAGGGTGCGCACGATAGCATAGTTGCTTTCCTTCATCCAAATTCAACGAACAAAGTATTGTTTGAGCTATGCCAACCATCATCTAGTGTTACCGGAAAGGAAGTTGAATAAAGTTATGACAACAGCGTATGAGAAAATAAATGAATTAATGGATCGAAAGAGAGTCATTGAACTAGGCGGTGGAGACGATCGAATAGATTCACAGCATAATAGAGGGAAATTAACTGCTAGAGAACGTATTAATCTTTTATTAGATGAAGATACTTTTGTCGAATTAAATCCTTTTATTAAACACCGCGCTACGAATTTTGGAATGGATAAAATGGATAGTCCAGGTGAAGGTGTTGTCACAGGTTACGGTAAAGTCCATGGACGTTTAATATATGTTTTTGCACAAGATTTTACAGTATTTGGTGGAGCATTGGGTGAAATGCATGCTATAAAAATAGCAAAAGCTATGGACTTAGCTGCAAAAGTAGGTGCTCCGATTATAGGATTAAACGATTCTGGTGGTGCTAGAATACAAGAAGGAGTAGTTTCTTTAGACGGTTACGGTCATGTATTTTATCGAAATTCGATCTATTCTGGCGTTATTCCGCAAATATCAGTCATTATGGGTCCATGTGCAGGTGGAGCAGTCTATTCACCAGCAATTACTGATTTTGTTTTTATGGTTGAAAAGACAAGCCAAATGTTTATTACAGGTCCAAAAGTAATTGAAACAATTACTGGAGAAAAAATTACAACGGAAAATCTTGGTGGGGCAAAAGTTCATTCTTCGATTAGCGGAGTAGCACATTTCACCGAAGAATCAGAACCAGAAATATTAGAACAGGTACGCAGATTAATCAGCTTTTTACCACAAAATAATAATGAAAAAGCAGAAGGAGTTCCATTCTTTGAAAAAGATGATTGGAGAGAAGATCTAATTGACTTAGTTCCGATCGAATCTACGAAAGTTTACGATGTAAGAAAAGTAATTGAGCAAATTCTTGATAATGGAGACTTCATGGAAGTACAACCAAACTTTGCGAAGAACATTGTTATTGGATTTGGTCGAATTGATGGACATAGTGTTGGAATCATAGCAAATCAGCCAAAAGTAATGGCAGGTGGTCTAGACATTAATTCTTCTGATAAACTATCAAGATTTATCCGTTTCTGTGATTCATTTAATATTCCTTTAATTACATTTGAAGATGTAACAGGATTCTTCCCAGGTGTAAACCAGGAGCATGGTGGAATTATTCGTCACGGAGCTAAAATCTTATATGCATATTCAGAAGCTACAGTTCCAAAAATTACAGTAATCTTAAGAAAAGCATATGGCGGGGCATACGTAGCAATGAATTCTAAAGCAATTGGTGCAGATGTAGTATACGCTTGGCCAAATGCAGAAATCGCCGTAATGGGACCAGAAGGAGCAGCAAATATTATCTTTGCAAAAGAAATTAATCAAAGTATCGATCCAATTGCAACTCGAGCTGAAAAAATTTCAGAATACAGAGAAATGTTTGCAAACCCATATGTTGCAGCTTCTCACGGCATGGTCGATGATGTTATTGATCCAAGAGAAACACGTAAAGTCTTAAAACAATCCTTAGAAATGTTAAGTACAAAAAGTGAAACACGACCTAAAAAGAAACATGGAAATATCCCACTTTAAAAATTAGGGGATTGTAATGGAAATCAAAATCACTAAACTGCCTATACTCTGAATATTTTGATCGAGGTAATAAGACCTTAATACAACAGAATGACTAGATATACTTTAAGATTAGTATATCTAGTTTTTTTTTGAGAAAATGTTAAAAATTACATTTTAATAAATCAAACAATCTATTGACAATTAAAAATATTTGTTGTATAATTGGATTTTTTAGTGTTGACTAGATGAGCTATAATCGGTACGATAGTACTTGGAAATGATTATACAATATAGTTCGGGAGTGATTTTATGCTTGGTAAAAGTAAGATCCAAATGTTAAGCATTACGATGAATTCAAATGGTATGACAAATACAATTCATCCAACACTAATTTGGGATGAAGAAGATGTGGTATTAATTGATACAGGATATCCAGGACAATTAAACGAATTTCAAAATTGCTTTGAATCTGTTGGAGTACCTTTTGAAAAACTGAATAAAATTCTGATTACTCATCAAGATATTGATCATATTGGAAGCCTTTCTGTGATTGTAGAAGAGTCAACTAACGAAATTGAAGTTTATGCGAGTGAAATAGAAAAACCGTATATTCAAGGTGAAAAGTTACTTATTAAAATTACACCCGAAAAAATTGCAAAAGCTGTAGCGTCCTTACCAGCGGATACGACAGATGAATTTCGAAAAGCATTTAAAAACAGATTAGAAAACCCGCCAAAAGGTAATGTTAACCATATTGTTATACCAGGAAAAGATTTGGCAATTTGTGGTGGTATTACTGTAATTGACACTGCTGGGCATACACCAGGACATGTAAGCTTTTATCATAAAGAGTCGAAAACATTAGTTGCCGGAGATGCACTAATGATTGAAAATGGTCAATTAAACCCATCAAATCCTCAATTCACATTTGATATTGAACAATCGTTAAAATCAATTGAGGCATTATTGTCATTAGATATTGAAAAAGTAATCTGTTATCATGGTGGATTTTTTGACGGGAATTTAAAAGAAAGATTAACTGAAATCATTTGATAAAAATATTAAAAAATCTTTTTTGGAGGCAACAGAATGAGCAACAAGAAGTATCAGGAATTAATAAAAGATCGTGTCTTTTTCGGTGGGGCAGATGACGTTAAAGACATGATGGAAAACGAAAATGCAGATATTGTTTTTGATCTAAGAGTAAAAAAATATGAGGTTGACCCTCAAATTAACCGTGTACATAGTCCGATTGTGGATGATAAAGAAGAACAAGCAGAAACGCTTAAAAGAGCGATTGATCATGTAGTAGAAGCTTATCAAAATGATCAAAAAGTGTATTTCCATTGTGGTGGCGGTAATACACGCGCAGGTACAGTGGCAATGGGAGCATTAATTGCACTAAATAAAGCAGAAACAATTGAAGAAGCTGAAGAAATGGCTAGATCAATACGTCCAACAATTAAATCGAATTCTGATATGAAGGAATCGTTAAAAAAGATATTTCCTAATGCTTAAATAAAAATAAAAAAACGCTAATTATACAAATTCGTTTTGTATCATTTAGCGTTTTTTATTAAGAAGTACCATTTAAATGATCTTTTACACACTTTACGAATTCATTTTTGTCACTTGTATTTTCTTTCGTAATTGGAGATATTATCCAAAAGTCTTGATAAATATAATCTGTTTCTTTAATTGGGATTATTTTTAATTCGCCGCTTAATACTTCAGGAAAATATTTTAAAGTTGTATTATGCACAAAAGTAAATACGCGTCCTTCCTTAATAATTTCAATAAGTGTCATAGTGCGATTTGATTTAAGAACGATCTCATTTTTAAATTTTTTAGCTAATTGTAGAAAATTTTTATTAGAAAAGGTATACATTACAACTTTTTGATAAAGTAAATCTTCAGCAGTAACATAATCTAATTCATATAAAGGAGAATTTTTGCCTACTATAATGCACACATTTCCTTTACTTAAGAATTCGAAATTAATATTATTTTCCTTTTCTAATTCGGCTTTTGAAGATACTACTAACGCTAAGTCATAGTCTTCTTTTGCTAAAGTGTTAAGGATCTGAGGTGTACCTTGCTCAATTAATTCAATCGTAGCGCCATTGTTATTTTCAGAGTATTTTTTTAACACTTCATGAATTGTATAAGTAAAAGTAGGTGCACATGCAATTTTCATATGTTTTACTCTAGTTTCCTTAAAATCCGAAAGCTGTTCTTTCAATTCTTTTAAATTATTTAAAATTTCAATTGATCTAGATAATACTAACTCTCCCTCAAATGTTAAGGTAATTCCGCCTCTAGAACGATTAAATATATTTATTTCTAATTCTCTTTCAAGTTGACTAATGGCTTGACTAACGCCAGAAGGAGAAATATGCAATTTTTTCGCTGCCCTTGAAATCGACTTCTCATTTGCGATACTTACAACATATTCTAGTTGTTCAAAGTTCATATTAACCTCCTAATATAAAAACTAACATATCATATCAATAGTTTAATATATTTAAGTGCATTACATTGTTAAGTATTACTTAACAATAGCTTAACATATATGAAATATAATTTCTTCCGTAAACGATGTAAAATACTACTTAATTCCATATAATTTTATAGGATTAATTAGGATTAGGCAATGAAATATCAGTGATTGAATCTAGTTACTGTTGAAAGTTGGGAATAAAAATGTTTACTAACAATGAGTTTAATCACCACGAAAATAAAACATTTATTTTTGTAGAAAATACTCTTTTCGTATCTGGAATATGTACAATTTTAGTACATCATAATCTAGATGCTAGAAAAATAGATTTCCATGAAATAAATTCAAGCAATTTAAATGAATCATTTTTTATTTGTCATGTGAAAAATGAAGAGATGGAAGCAAAATCTCAGCTTTTAAATTTAATTGATAAGAACATTAATATAGTAATCATTAAAAATAATATAGATTATAATGAAATTGAGAGTTTGATGAAAATTGGGGTAAATGGGATTTGCTTAACTGACATTGACGAACAATATTTACTTCATATTGTAAGACAAGTTCAAAATGGTCAGTTCTTCTTAGATTCTCGATTAACAAATTTAATCATCCAAGAAAATACGCGACTGCTTGAGAATGGAAATAAAAAGAAAGAACTAGATTATGAAGCTATGAATAATCTTTTAACGAAAAGAGAAATTGAAATTTTACAACTTTTAGCTCAAGGATATTCTAATATTCAAATAGGATCTGAATTATTTATTTCGAGTAAAACTGTTAAAAATCATGTTTCAAATATAATCCAAAAATTACAGGTAACTGACAGATTAAATGCTGTGATTTTTGCAATCAAAAATAATTGGATTTCGCTTGATTAAAAAAATTACACTAATCTTTTACATAAAAGGATTAGTGTTTTTTTATGAACTTTCAATAATTAAGAAATAATTCCTTTTCGAATTAATTCACCAACCGCATGAGAGCGATTGTTTGCACCGAGTTTTTTTATTGCGGATTTTACATATTGTTTTACTGTAAGTTCACTAATATTCATGGAATCTGCCATTTCTTTTGTGCTTTCGCCCCAAGCAATTCGTTTCATTACCTCTAATTCTCTTTTGCTTAAAATGATTGAATCATACGCTCCAGTTGTATTTTCTAAAAATTTACCAATTAATTTACCATAGTATGTAAATGAAGAGAGTAGTTTATCGTCCAATTTAAGGTTATCTTTAAATTCCGTTGAACAAATATAACCAACCACTACTGAACCGAAACAGATTGGTACAGCAATCATAGAGTTTACACTAGAAGGAAAGATGTATTTACTACTCGTTTGTTTTAAGTATTCAATGCCTGAACAAAATTTTGCTTTGCGTTCACAAATTGCTGAAAAGATGATTGGGAGCGAACGAATATCATCTCTGATCTCTCGTATATGTGATAATCCATCATTCGTAATCAAAATAATGCCTTCACCTAAAAATCCAAAAGGAGAATATCGAAATAAATAAGCATTTCGAACGGGAAAAAGATTCATATAGATAGCAAGAATATTGTACATATGTTCTTCATGACTTGTACTAACTTCAAGTTTTCGAATATGTTCTTGAATGGTATAGTCAGAAACCACTTTATCATCTCCTTTTTAGGGATATTATATATTCAAAATTAGGAATATTCTAATTATACTAAAAATTATATTCTTTAGATAGGCTTTTTGAGATATAAGATCTCGAAAGTAAATAAAAATCAATCTGAAAGGAAGATGTAAATTGGCTAATTTAGATCCAAAAGCAAAAGCATATGTGGAGATTTTTAATCAAATGCCAGCGATTCACAAAATGGAACCGGAGGCTGTAAGAGAGATGTTTGCAAATGCACCACTGGTTGAAGTAGAACTTGCTCCATTAGCAAAAGTGGAAGATAAACAAATTCAAGTCGGACAAGATGAATCAATTAAAATCAGAATTTACACTCCTGAAGGTGAAGGTCCTTTACCAGTATTTGTATATTACCATGGTGGTGGCTGGGTGATAGGTGACTTAGAAACATCAGATGCGAGTTGTAGGATGCTTGCTAACCGTACGAAAAGAATCGTTGTTTCTGTAGATTATCGACTTGCTCCAGAATACAAGTTTCCAATTCCATTTGAAGATTCGTATGCTGCATTATATTGGATAAGTCAACATGCTGAAGAATTTAATGGAAACGCTTCCAACATAGTAGTTGGTGGTGATAGTGCAGGAGGAAATCTTGCTGCGGTAGTTTCACAAGCTGCTAAAGATCAAAACGGACCAAAAATTGAAGCACAAGTTCTAGTTTATCCAGTTACCGCATTAACATATAATTCAAAATCTTATTTAGATTTCCAAGAAGGCTATGGACTTGATCGAGATTTAATGATTTGGTTTGGAAATCATTATATAAGTTCCAAAGAGGATGCTACAAATAAATATGTTTCACCACTTGTTGCTGAAGATTTAACTAACTTACCTCCTGCTCTAATTATTACTGCGGAAAATGATGTACTTCGAGATGAGGGAAATGAATATGGTAAGCGTTTAAAAGATGCGGGAGTAAATGTAGAGATGCATTGTGAACAAGGGCTAGTACATGGATACTTTACAAATATGGCAGTTTTTCCTGAGCGAATTGAAGAATCAATCAATCGAATTGATGAGTTTTTAAATAAAGTGGATCAAACAGTGTTAAATAAAAGGTAAGTTCTAGTCTTTAAATAAATAAAAATAAATCTATTTATAGAGGGAGGATATGAAATGAAACACTTTGATGCAGTTGTAATTGGTGCTGGTTTTTCGGGGCTATATATGCTTCACCGTTTACGAGAGGATGGACTCTCGGTTTGCGTATATGAAGCAGGTGAAGGTGTAGGAGGAACGTGGTTTTGGAATCGTTATCCAGGCGCAAGATGTGATTCAGAAAGTGTTTACTATAATTATACCTTTTCAGAAGAGTTATATAATGAATGGACTTGGACGTCTAGGTATCCTGAGCAACCTGAAATTTTAAGCTATTTAAATTTTGTGGCAGATAAATTTGATTTGCGATCAGATATTCAATTTAATACAAGGGTTCAATCAGCTCATTATGATGAGAAAAATAATAGATGGAAGATACATTTAGATGATCATACGAATGTAACGGCTAAATATTTTATTACTGGAGTGGGTTGTTTATCAGCGGCAAATTTACCTAACTTCAAAGGCATCGAAACATTTAAAGGGGAATGGTACCATACTGGTCACTGGCCAAGAAATAAGGAAGTTGATTTTAAAGGGAAACGTGTTGGAATTATTGGTACTGGTTCAAGCGGTGTACAAGCTATTCCAGTTATTGCACAACAGGCAGGTCATCTGACTGTATTCCAGCGTACACCTCAATATAGTGCACCCGCAAGAAACCATCCTTATGACCCGGAATATATACGAAAAACGAAAGCAAACTTTAAAGAAATTAAAAAACAAATGAGAGAATCGACTGGAGGCCAACCGGTTATTCCACCTACACAATCTGCTTTAGATGTCAATCCAATAGAAAGAAACAAAATATATGAAGATAGTTGGAAAAATGGTGGGCTCGGACTTTTTGGAGCTTTCACTGATCTTACAATTGATGAAAAAGCAAATGAAACAGTTGCAGAATTTATACGATCAAAAATTAGTGAAATTGTACATGATTCAGAGGTTGCAAAAAAATTAATGCCATACTATTACTATGGTACAAAACGTCCAATAATTGATACAAATTACTACGAAACATATAACCGTGAAAACGTATCTTTAGTTGATGTCAAGAATGATTCAATTGAATCAATTACACCTAAAGGGTTGAAAACTAAAAACAATGAATTTGAATTAGATATGATTGTATTTGCTACTGGGTATGATGGTATGACTGGGCCATTACTAAAGATTGATATTAAAGGAAAAGATGGAATTAGTTTGAAGGAAAAATGGGACGGAGGAGCACAAACGAGAACATATCTTGGAATTGCTAATGCTGGCTTCCCTAATATGTTTATGATTACTGGGCCTGAAAGTCCTTCAGTACTAAGCAACATGCCAGTTTCAATCGAGCAACACGTAGAATGGATTGCAGATTGTATCCAGTTCTTACGTACTAATGAAGTCGATGTGATTGAAGCTAATGTTGATGCTGAGAATGAATGGAGCAGAAATTGTAGGGAAGTTGCAGAGGCAACACTATTTACAAAAACAGATTCATGGTACACCGGGGCAAATATTAAAGGAAAACCACGAGGATTTCAAATTTACCTTGGAGGTGTAGGGGCATATCGCAAAAAATGCGATGAAATAGCTACAAATGGATATGAAGGATTTGTTTTAACTTCAACCGCAGTTCATTAAACTAGATTATAACTCGAAAAAACACTTCTTTATATGGAGAAGTGTTTTTCAACGTGTTGAATTAAAATTTAGTATCTCATGAATGCTTCAAGTGTGTGGCTTATGAGTAAAGTGGAAAAAGGAAAAAGATGAAATATGCTTCCTCATGAGGTGTTCATGAGGAAGTAAGAAAGGGAATAGATGAAACATGCTTCCTGATGAGGTGTTCATGAGGAAGTAAGAAAGGGAAAAGATGAAATATGCTTCCTCATGAGGTGTTCATGAGGAAGTAAGAAAGGGAAAAGATGAAATATGCTTCCTCATGAGGCGTTCATGAGGAAGTAAGAAAGGAAAAAGATGAAATATGCTTCCTCATGAGGCGTTCATGAGGAAGTAAGATAGCAAAAAGACGAAATATGCTTCCTCATGAGATGTTCATGAGGAATAAGATAGCAAAAGGATGAAATATGCTTCCTCATGAGGCGTTCATGAGGAAGAAAGAAAGGAAAAAGATGAAATATGCTTCCTCATAAGGTGTTCATGAGGAAGTAAGATAGCAAAAAGATGAACTATGATTTCTCATGAGGTGAATATAATAGTGCTCTCCAATTATTAAAAATCATTTAATGTAGGTTGAATTAATCCACAAATTCAGAGTAAAAATAGTATAATGATATGTATTTAAATTTCATAAATAGTATAAATATTCAATTTGCTAGTTAGAGTTAAAAAGGGGAGAGTTTGAATTTGTCTGCATCAAAAAAATCGATCTTTAAAGGGACCTCATTTACGAATTTTTGGGTCTCACGAATGTTTACTTCAACTTCATTTCAAATGCTATCGGTAGCAATTGGATGGCAAATGTATGATTTGACACATGACGCGTTTAGTCTAGGTCTAGTAGGTTTAGCACAATTTATTCCAATGGTCTTACTTACTTTAGTAGTTGGTCAAGTTGCTGACAGAGTAGATCGTAGGAAAATTGTTTTCATATGCCAAATGGTAGAAGCTTTAATAGCAGGTCTTCTTTTATATGGTAATTTTGCTAATTGGCTTAGTAGAGAGGAAATTTTAATTGCTGCTTTTATACTCGGTGCATGCCGATCATTTGAAGGACCCGCTTCTTCGGCATTATTACCTCAAGTTGTGCCAAAATCTATATTACAGCAAGCAATTTCTTGGAGTACATCTGCAGGTCAAACAGCACAAATACTTGGGCCATCTCTTGGTGGTGTATTATTTTCAGTAGGACCAGCATACGTATATGCAACGTCAGCAATTGCTTTATTACTTTCATCAATCTTAACATTTTTTATTAAATTAGATAGTGAATTTATCCGTAAAGCAGAGCCAGTAACTTTACGTACAATGCTTATGGGGTTAGAATTTGTCTATAAACACCCAATCATTTTAGGAACTATATCACTTGATTTGTTTGCCGTTTTACTTGGAGGAGCTACAGCACTTTTACCAATTTATGCGCAAGATATTTTACATACAGAAGCTTGGGGCTTAGGTCTGATGCGTACTGCACCGGCTGTTGGGGCATTAATAATGTCTCTAATTTTAGCTTATTTCCCACTTAAAAGATCTTTTGGTCCTATATTGTTTGCAGCATTAGGTATTTTTGGATTGGCAACAATGCTATTTGCAATTTCAACAAACTTAGTCATCTCATTAATTGCATTATTTATAATCGGAGCTTCAGATGTGGTCAGCGTAGTAATACGTTCTTCGCTTGTTCAGCTACAGACACCGGATGATATGAGAGGCAGAGTAAATGCTGTAAATTCGCTATTTATTGGAACTTCGAATCAGCTTGGGGAATTTGAATCTGGAACAATGGCTGGATTAATTGGTGCCGTACCAGCTGCATTTGTAGGTGGACTTGGAACGATATTAGTTGCTGGACTTTGGATGTATTTATTCCCTTCACTTAGAAGAATTAATTCACTTTCTGGAGATAAAACAGAAAAAGCAGGATAATTTGTTAAAGGAGGATTTATGGAAAATACTAAAAAAACATTTGAAACGATTGATGAATATATTTCACAATTTCAGCCTGATGTTCAGGAAAAATTACAAGCTTTAAGAAAGATTGTAAAAGAAGTTGTACCAAATGCGGTAGAGAGAATTAGTTATCAAATGCCTACATTTGCGCTAAATAAAAATTTAGTACATTTTGCTGCATTTAAAAATCATATTGGATTCTATCCTGGCGCAAGTGGAATTGCAGCATTTAAAGAAGAATTATCAGTTTATAAAGGCGCAAAAGGATCTGTACAATTCCCAATAAACGATCCACTTCCATTTGATTTGATAAAAAAGATTGTAAAGTATAGAGAACTTGAAGATATTAAAAAAGCTGAAGAAAAAGAAAAAAAGAAAAAATGAGTTCATAACCTCTGAGGCTAATTTTTAGCTGTGGAGGTTTTTTAGTAAAAAGGTCTAATTATTTTGTTCATATTTTTGTCAAATATTTTCCAGTAATAACTTTCTATATCCGTTATACTAAACTTGTATTTAGAAGGGAAAAACAAGTAATGAATGATGTAGTTGATTTTTTTTAGTAAAATATGTGAAAAAATTCACAAGTTGTATTTGGGGGACAGAAGAGATGAAAAGAAGATTATTAATGATCGGTAATGGAATGGCAGGAGTTCGTTGTATTGAAGAAATTCTAAAAAGAAATAAAGATTTATTTGAGATCACAATAATTGGAGATGAACCTTATCCAAACTATAACAGGATCATGTTATCAAATGTATTACAAGGAAAAGCAACCTTTGATGAAATCAATATTAATGATTTGAATTGGTATGTAGAGAATCAAATTACATTACTAACAAACGAAAAAGTTACAAAAATATCCCCTACAGAAAAAATAGTTGAAACAGAAAAAGGAAAAAAGATTTCATATGATGAGCTTATATTAGCTACTGGATCTAGTGCTTTTATCCTACCTATACCAGGAAATGATCTACAAGGAGTAATCGGTTTCCGAACAATTCAAGATACTGAATTAATGATAGATTATGCAAAAAAATATAAAAAAGCTGTAGTAATTGGGGGAGGTCTATTAGGGTTAGAGGCAGCAAGAGGATTAATTGATCGAGGAATGGAAGTTCATGTTGTTCACTTACTACCGACATTAATGGAACAACAATTAGATGCAACTTCTGCGAAAATGTTAAAAAAAGATCTAGAAGTACAGGGCATGAATTTCTTAATGGAGAAACAAACGATTTCAATAAATGGAACGAATCGTGTAGAAGGAATAAGTTTTTCAGATGGGACTTCATTAGATTGTGATTTAGTCGTAATGGCAGTAGGAATAAGACCTAATATATCAATAGCAAAAGAAGCAGGAATCGATGCAAACCGTGCAATCGTTGTAAACGATTTTATGCAAACATCAGAACCATCAATTTATGCTGTGGGTGAATGTGCCGAACATAACGGAACTACTTATGGTTTAGTAGCACCACTGTACGAACAAGGGATTGTACTTGCAGATCACATGACGGGAAATACAACAAATGGATATAAAGGAAGCATTTTATCAACTCAGTTAAAAGTGTCTGGTTGTGATTTATTCTCTGGTGGATTAATCCATGAAGGAGAAGATATGCAAGCAATCATTGTAAATGACCAATTTGCTGGACTCTACAAAAAAGTAATTGTGAAAGATGAAAAAGTTGTTGGAGTAGTTTTATATGGTGACGCATCGGATGGAAATCGATTATTCAATATGTTGAAAAATGAGACAAATATAAAAGAATTTACAAGTGCATCTATTCTCCATAAATCAGGAGAGGACACTGGTGAAGATTTTATTCTTACTATGAGTGCAAATGATACAGTTTGTGGATGTAATGGCATCACGAAAGGCACAATTGTTCAATCAATTTTAGAACAAGAGCTTACTACGTTTGAAGATGTGAAAAGTTGCACAAAGGCTGGTGCATCATGTGGAAAATGTAAAGGAATGGTTGAAAGTATTTTAGCAGCTACATTAGGTGATACATTTGATCCCAATGCTACAAAGCCTGGTATGTGTGGATGTACAACATTATCTCGTGATGAAGTTATGAATAAAATCGAAGAAAAAGGATTACAAACTCCTAGAGAGGTTCGAATTGTGTTAGGATTTGAAAATGAAGAAGGTTGCTCAAAATGCCGTCCTGCTCTAAATTATTATTTAAGAATGATGCATCCAAATGATTATCAGGATGATAAGTCATCACGCTTCGTTAATGAACGAATGGAAGGAAATATTCAAAAGGATGGTTCATTCTCAATCGTACCTCGTATGTATGGGGGAGTTACGACTGGTGATGAATTAATTAAACTTGGTGAAGTAGCAAATAAATTCAATGTACCTTTAGTAAAAGTTACCGGTGCGAGTCGTGTTGGTTTATATGGTGTTAAAAAAGAAGACGTACCAAAAGTATGGCAAGAATTAGGGATGCGTTCAGGTTATGCTTATTCAAAATCGCTTAGAAATGTTAAGTCGTGCGTCGGAAATCGATTTTGTCGATTTGGAACACAAGATTCACTAGGTTTAGGAATCCAATTAGAAAAAGCAATCGAAATGGTGGACACTCCACACAAGATGAAAATGGGTGTTACAGGATGTCCTCGAAATTGCGCAGAAGTGCTAACTAAAGACTTTGGAGTAATTTGTGTGGAAAATGGTTTCCAGCTATATATTGGTGGTAATGGTGGAACAGAAGTTCGAGAATGCGATTTATTAACGACTGTAACAACAGAAGAAGAAGTAGTTCACATGGCAAAAGCTTATGTTCAATACTATCGCGAAACGGGTATTTACGGGGAACGAACTGCTCCATGGGTAGAGCGAACTGGAGTGGAACTAATTAAAGAAGTATTGTTAAACAAAGAACAAGAAAATGCTTTAGTAGAGAAATTTGATCAAGCAAAATCAACATATGAAGAAGCATGGGGCCAAGCACTTAACAATCAAATAGAACTATATGAAGTTATTAGAAAGTAATTTCAAAATTGAGAGGAGCAATCAAAATGACCAAAACATCGGAGGAAATTAAGATAATTGATCTAGCCTCTTTACCTAAACAAATTGGAAAGGAAGTAGTAATTAAAGGGGAATCAATCGCATTATTCCGTTTATCAAATGATGATGTTCGTGCAATTGAAAGTAAGTGTCCGGGAACAAATGGTCCACTTGCTGAAGGGATTGTTTCAGGTGAATATGTTTTTTGTCCTCTGCGTGACTGGAAGATTTCATTAATTACTGGTGAAGTTCAAAAACCAGATGATGGCATTGTAAAAACATATAAAACCGAAGTAATTGACGGTTATGTTTATATTACGGTGTAACGTATGACAAAAAAATCTGGATTTATTTCATTTGTTGGTGCAGGACCAGGTGATTTAGGCTTAATTACAGAAAAAGGATTGAAATGTATTCGAAAAGCTGAAGTCATTTTATATGATCGACTTGCTAATCCAAGGTTACTTCGTGAAGCGAATGAAAAGTGTGAATTTATTTATTGTGGGAAACTTCCTGACAGACATACAATGCGTCAAGAAATGATTAATCAAACTTTAGTAACTTTCGCCCAAGACGGAAAATATGTTGTTAGATTAAAGGGAGGAGACCCATCCGTTTTCGGTCGAGTAGGTGAGGAAGCAGAGGAAGCATCAAAGCATGATATACCGTTCGAAATTATTCCGGGGATTACATCTAGCATTGCTGCTGCAGCATATGCTGGAATCCCAGTTACACATAGAGAATATAGTACAAGTTTTACCTTAAGAACAGGACATAAATGTATAGAAAATGAAGAATTTATTGAATCTAATTGTTCTGATCAGTTAGGGGATACGCTTGCTTATTATATGGGGGTAGGTAATCTACCTAAAATATGTACTCACCTAATAAAGAATGGTAAATCCAAGGATACACCAGTGGCCGTTATTCAGTGGGGAACAATTGGAAAACAAAAAGTCGTTGAGGGAACGATCGAAACAATTGTATCAGTTATTGAGAAGGAAGAAATTACAAATCCCGCAATGACAATTATTGGAGATGTTGTCAAACTACGCTCAAAGATTTCTTGGTTTGAAAAGAAAAAATATTTTGGTAGAAAAATTTTATTGGCTAAAGGAACAGCATCAGTTGAAAAGAATGGATTAGAAACATATTTATCAGAAAACGGTGCTGAGGTTTACGCTTTTCCTACACTTAAATCAATTCAACTTCCTATTGAGCATGATCAGGTAGTAGATGCACTAAGTCAAGAAAGAATCGTTTTTTGTTCACCAGAAAGTGTGCAATTATTTGTTACTAAAATGTATAAATCGAAATTCGATGTTCGTAGACTTCCAAATAGAATTGAGTATTTATCGCCGAAAACAAGGAAAGAACTTGAAAAATATGGGATTATAGGTGAAAAAGTTAGTCGTGATGTGAACGCTACAATTTTTATAGGGTCGGTAGACAAAAATACACAATTACCAACAAAGTCAAAATTTCTGGCTACACATGAAACTATTGCAGATTCTCGATTTGATGTGATCAATCAAAGAATGCTAGAAGAAACAATGTGGGATTCAATTATATTTCCAAATTGTTCATCTGTTGATTGGTTTATAAAAGAATTAAAGAATACTAAGGAAAGTCATTTAATGAGTTTACCATTTGCATATGTTGGTGAATCAGTTAGGGAATATGCAATAAAATGTGGTTTTACTAAAATTGATGAGAAATTACAAAAGGAATTAATGCTAGGTGATTGGAAGTGAAAAAATGTTTGATGCTGTTGTATACATTGGACACGGAAGTCGTAGGCAAGAAGGTAATCAACAATTTATTCAATTTATTCAATCTGTAATGAAAGAGATTCCTATTCAAAAACAAGAATATGCGTTTTTGGAACTAGTAGTTCCAACTATTCAACAAACTTTGGACAAAATTATCGTAGAAGGTGCGCGAAATATATTAGTTGTACCAGTATTATTATTTGCAGCGGGACATTATAAACGCGATATTCCAGACGAATTAAATATTATTTTAAAACGATTTCCACATGTAAATATTACGATAACTGAGCCATTTGGTGTTCATGAAAAAATGATTCAGCTTGTTCAGAAGCGTGTACAAACAGCATGTGGAATTAGTAACTCTGCAATTATACTAGTAGGTCGTGGAAGTAGCGACCCCGAGCCGATCAAAATGCTTAAACAAATTGGAAATGCTGTTGAGGGGCGAATTAACGTTCCTGTTCGAACAGCTTTTTTAACTGCGGGTAATCCAAGATTAGAAGATACCATTAAAAATATGAGTAAAGAATTTCAAAATATTTTTGTTATGCCATATTTATTATTTACAGGACTACTTCTTGAAAAAATTAAGAGACGAATTTCCAATGAAAATGAAAAATTTTATCTATGTGAGAATTTACAGTTCGATGAATTGATGAGTCAAGCACTTATAGAACGGATGCAGGAAAAGGTTAAAATCTAAATATAGGGTGATCAATATGAAAGAAGTTATTAATTCCATTGGGAATGCAGCTAGATCGAAGACAAACCAAATTAAATCAAGTAAATCAAGATATATGGTCCCTACAATGATGGCAGGATTTTTTGTAGGACTTGGTATCATTTTAATCTTTACAATCGGTGGATTACTCGCACCAACTGGTTTTGCTGGTACGAAAATTATTATGGGTGTTTCATTTGGAATTGCCTTAAGTTTAGTCATTATGGCAGGAGCGGATTTATTTACTGGTAATAATATGATTATGTCTATAGGTATGTTAGAAAAGAAGGTTAATTGGGTTGATACTACGAAAGTATGGGGCTATAGTTATTTAGGAAATTTATTTGGCTCTGTATTAGTAGCGTTATTATTTGCATACTCAGGGCTAGCTAATGGTGGTGTGGCAGATTTTATTAATAATGCAGCCGCAGCAAAAATGAATGCACCATTTATGGAATTACTAGTTCGTGGAATTCTTTGTAATATACTTGTTTGTTTAGCGTTGTGGTGTTCATTTAAATTGAAATCGGAAACAGGAAAATTAATCATGATATTTTGGTGTCTATTTGCATTTATTACATCAGGATTTGAGCATAGTATTGCAAACATGACATTATTATCAATCTCATTACTTATTAAACACCCAGAAACAGTAACACTAGCCGGAATGGTTTCGAATCTAGTTCCGGTTACCATAGGAAATATTATTGGCGGTAGTTTATTTGTTGGAGCAGCTTACTGGGTTTCTTGTTCGGATGCAAAAAATAAAAAATATTCAAACGATAAATATAATGGAAATAAAAAAGCAGCATAATTTACTTTTAAAAAAATAAAAACCAAAAAGAAACAACCTTAGATCAAAATCGGAATAGGTTGTTTCTTTTTATATTATATTCAGGGGGGATATTTTCTTTTATTATTCTTCTTTAGTCGTTATATCTACAAGAATAACGATACTGATAACGCATACTAAAATTAACGAAAATGTAAATACGAACAAATTAATTCACTCCTACCATGTTTTGAAACCTTCCGATCCAGTCGGATGATGATTATGCATCATATGTGATAAAGGAATTGTATAAGCAATTGCAATTAATACAATCGAAACGCCAATCCACAGCCACCAATTTTCCAATATACGAGGTGTGTTTTCGGTATTACTTTCAGCAACCGGGAATTCAACTGTTTCTTCTTCCGATTTTGCAGTTGGTAAAGTGAATAACGCTTGTAGGACAATAAAAATTAATAATAAAGCAGATAAAAACAAAATTGATCCACCAACCGCAACAGTTAAATGATTTGTAAAAACCCCAGTAAACCATTTAGCTGCTGCAGGATGTCCCATATAATCAGTAAATGAAGTCCGTCTAGGAGCACCATAAATTCCGAGAATATGCATTGTGGTAGACATTAAAAACATCCCGATAGCCCATGTGAAAATCTGTATAAACGCTAATTTTTGGAATGCTTTTGTAAGTTTTTTTCCTGTTAAATAAGGAATTAGCCAAAAGGTTAATCCGAAAAATGTCATTGCAACAGGAGTACCAACCGTAATATGGAAATGTCCAACGATCCAAAGTGTGTTATGAACGATTTCATCTAATTGATAGCTTGCATTGATGATTCCACCTGCACCACCTGGAGCGAAAAATAACATAGCAATAAAAAGTGATGTAAACCGAACATCCTTCCATGGTAATTTGAAAATCCAACCAAATAAACCTTTCGCACCTTTTTTTCGTCCGGAAATCTCAAACACAGCAAACATAGAGAAAGCGGTCATTAATGATGGTATAATTACCATAAAAGTTAATACAGTTTGTAAAAATTTCCAAAAGGTTGAGATACCGGGTTCTTGAAGTTGATGATGAAAACCGACTGGTATAGAGAACAAAAGAAATAAGATAAAAGCGAGTCGTGCGAGAGAGTCACTAAATACTTCTCCACCTACTATTTTTGGCATAATTGCATACCAGCCTATGTAAGCAGGGAGTAGCCAAAAATAAACAAGTGGGTGACCGAAAAACCAAAAAAGCGATCGACTTAATTCCACATTGATTGTGTCCACCCATCCAAATGACCATGGTATGAATTGGAAAAGTACTGTCGCAGCTACTCCAAGACTAGCAATAACCCATAATACGATTGTTGCTACAGTCATAAAAGCGATTAGAGGACTTATTTTACCTTTATTATTCTTTTTCCAAGCAACATAATGTCCAACTAATGCAAAACCACTAATCCATGTACCAACTACAAAAAGTGCTAAAGCAACATAAAACCAAGCATTAGCCTGCAATGGGGCATAGAATGTATATAATACAGAGGCTTGCCCTGATAATATTTCTAAAACTGCAAGTATTGTTCCAATCGTCATCACAATAAAACCTAACCAAGTAAATGCCTGTACTTTTGAACCAAAATCACCTAATGTTTTACTCATACCTGTAATTAAGAACCCAAATATAAAATATGTAGTAAAAACTAGCGCAAGCAGAACTCCATGAGCTGTTAGAACTTGATAGTAATCAAGCCATTTTGGAAGTTCAAGTGCATTATTTCGCACAAATACTTGCATAAGCCCAGTGAATGTACCGATTAAAAACGCAAGATATGCCACTACAATATGTGTTAAAGCTAGTTTACGATCTGGTCTTCCTATCATTTCATTCATTATTTCACCGCCTCGATAGTAGTTTGCATAAATGAATGACCCGTTCCACAATATTCATTACATAAAATCAAATAATTTCCTGGCTTTTTAAAGGAATACTCCTTCGTATTAATTTGACCTGGAACAGCCATCATATTGACATTTGTATTAACGATTGAAAAACTGTGTGTCACATCGGTACTAGTCAAAACAAAGCGCACCTTCTTACCAACTGGTACTTTTAATTTGCTTGGTGCATAAGCAAATGTTTTTGCTAGTATTACGACTTCGTATGTACCATCATCTTTTTGGTACACCCCTGGATGGTTAAATGGTGCTGTTTTTTCAACGGTTTGAGGATTTACCGTGTTCATCCCGCCTGCTGGCTGAAGATGTGAACGAAAGGCTGTAATACCGATAATTACTAGGAAAACAATTAATGAAATCATTCCAAATGATAACCATATTTTTTCAAATTTATGTAGATGCATGAACATCCTCCTTACTAGCGATGTAAATAAAAAGCATAGAAGCTAAACCATAAAATTAAAATGAAAACTCCAAGAATAAAGACACTGATAAAAGTTCCGTTTAAATTATGATCTTGTTCTCTCTCTGTTTTTTTTGAAGACAATTTAATCCCTCCAATTTCAAAATTCAAGATAATATCTAAAACTTAGTTTTATTATTTCCAAGTATTTCTATTCATGGAAAATGAAAATAGCATTTAAGAAATATAAATGAAAGTATTTTTGGTAAAATATAGTAATAATAAGGAGGCTAAAAATGGGATATATAGAAGAGTTAAGGAGTATTGTTGGACATAGACCTTTAATATTTGTAGGCTCAGTTACAATCATCATTGATCAATCCGGTAGATTATTATTACAACTTAGAAAATTTCCAAATGGATATTGGGGAATACCAGGTGGACTGATGGAGTTAGGGGAATCTACTGAAGATGTAGCCAAGAGAGAAGTTTTTGAAGAAACGGGACTAATTGTAGATCATTTGAATTTAATCAATGTCTATTCAGGACCACAAAACTTCGTTAAAGCTGAAAACGGAGATGAATTTTTCGTAGTTACGGTTGCTTATTATACAGAAGATTATAAAGGGATATTAAGTGTTAATGATTCGGAATCTATTAAATTTGAGTTCTTTTATCCAAATGAACTACCAAACAATATTGTTAAAAGTCACAAGGTTATATTAAATGAATTTTTAACAAAAATTTACCCGAATTTGGGGTTTAAATGATCCAACAGAAAATAGCAAGTAAAACAAGAAGGGTGAAGAAATAAAATAGGTTCTTATTTTTTATTTTGAAGAAATGTTCATAGTTTACTAGGAATCGATTTGAAAAAATAGAATTAATAATTAAAGTTGAATTAAAAAGTATGGGGTGACTTATTTGGCTAAAACTGTGCATTGCGATCGGTGTTTAAAGGAAATAAGGATCAGAGGAGATCTCGTTACTGCTACAATGTTTTTTCAGGTCGTTCCTTATCATGAGGATTGTTATACAAAAGATTTAAAAGGTGCCAAAACACTTTTTTTAAACAATCAACCAATTAATGGCTTCTCTGGGAACTTTCTAACATTACTAGCATTTGCCGTTTTTATCGCGACATTTTTTATTGATGACAATTCGATGATCTATTTATCAGTTTTAGCGCTGATCGCAATATTGTATAGACTATATTCTTTTTTTATTTTTGAAAGACATTTAGAAAAGTAGAAGTACCGATTAAAGGTGAAAAGGCTAAGGGAGCTATTTGTTGGGAAGTTTAAAAAAATAAATAGTGAAATAAAGGAAAAAACTCTGATTGACAGAGTTTTTTCTCATTATTTACCAAAATTTCCAGCGAATTGCATTACAACTGCTTTAACTTCTTCAAGTTTATCAGGCTTTAATAAAGTAATCATCTTAGGGACAAATTGTTGAACTTCTTCTAATGAAAAAGTACCTTCATCTTGTTTTCTGAAGTTTTCTAAAAGAATTTCCCTTGCTTCATCTTCTTTACCTTCTTGAACTCTTTGTAAAATAAAATTTAAAAACATTTCTTGACCTTGCTTGTCCATTCTTGTTGCCTCCTTTAAGAAATTTATACAACCATAAGGTGTTATTTAAATTATAACACCTTATGGTTGTATGTCAATTTTATTTTTCTGTGAATCGTTCTTCGTTATTTATTAGCTATTTAATAAAAATTTATTATATATTTTTGGAGATTAATCATATTTCCGCGCCCTTATGTTATTTAAATAAAGTGAAAAATGCTATAATTTTTTATGGAAGATGATGGAACCTTTGTCTAATAGGAGACTTAAAAGTTTTTTATTTAATAGAAAAGTTTATAAAAAAGGTGGTAATCGCAATTAATAAGAAAAAAATAGCAGTATCTTTTAGTGGTAAAGATTCAACTTTGGCATTGCATGATCTTTTGCATTCTGATGAATTTGAAGTAGTAGTACTAATCGCATCAGTAACTGAAGGATTTAATCGGACGAGCATTCATGGCGTGAGGGTTGAATTATTGGAGGCACAAGCAAATTCAATCGGTCTACCATTAAAGAAAATTTGGATACCAGAAAATTGTTCAAATCAAAAATATCAAGAAATTATGACAAAGGTTAATTTACAGCTAAAGGAACAAGGGATTGAATATATTGCATTTGGAGATTTATTTCTTGAAGACGTACGAAAGTATCGAGAGGAAATGCTTAAACCATTAGGAATTAATCCAATTTTTCCATTATGGGGTGAAGGTACGACAAATGTGATTGAACGCTTTATTTCCTTAGGCTATAAAACGATTATTACATGTGTTGATTTAACTAGATTATCAGAAGAATTTTCTGGTAAAGAAATAGATTACCATTTAATCAACGAACTTCCAAAAGAGGTTGATCCTTGCGGTGAGAATGGAGAATACCATTCATTTGTATTTGATGGTCCTATTTTTAATAATCCCATTCAGTTTGGCATTGGTGAAAAGAAGCTAACTGCTGATGTTTATACTGGAGAAACTAGATTTTGTTATACAGATTTAGTTCTTGCATGAAGTATGTTTTTAACATTAAGAATGTTGAATGGATCTAAGTTTAAAATAGACTGTTATTTTGAAACAGTCTATTTTTGGGTTTTAATAAGGAACTATAAATAACTTTGAATTTGTTTAATCTTATTATTTTTTCAATTTTGGACCCCAAGGCGGCTCTGCTCCTGCATCCACCATTATTTTTTGCCTCGTTAACCCGATTTGCTTTGCATAATCATCTAACATTTCATAAACGGTTAACCGATGATAAGAACCATTTGTAAAACGTGGTTCATTTCTTCTTTTTGGATTCACGCGCATTAGTGACACCGAGTCTTTAGCCATATGATCATTGAATTCATTTATTGGTACACTAAAGTCGATCTGTTCATTAAATCCGTTTGCTACAGTTATTATTGTAACCTCTCCCATTTTCTTCTTCGAAAAACGAGGATCCTTCTTCACTGTTACATTTAATTTTGCAACTCCTTTTGAATCTGTTAATTCAGTACCTAAAACTTTACCTAATGAATTGATTACAATAATCCTAGCGCCTTTAATCGGTTGACCAGATTCTGCTGAGGAGTCAGCTGATGGTCCTACTTGGACTGTAAGTGTTGCAGAAACTTCATTCAACTTTTCTGCTAGCGTTAACCCTGACGAACTTAAAAAAATGAATGTGCTCAATAAAGTAGTAATACATATTCTATTCATCTATTCACACCAAACCTTGTGTATTCTTTTTTGTTTAGTTTAAATTGAATTACTCAAAACTATACTTTTAAAAAATGGAATGATAATTGTTGGTTAATTTTTTGTCAAAATAACAATTAAAAAATGAAGAAGTAGAGTTAATGAAGAGGGGAAAGTTAAAAAATTCAATAATACCCATGTATATGGAGTGATATAGATGGTTGATTACAGTAAAGGAAATGCTAAATAAATATCGAACTTTATAGTAGGTAAAAAAATGTTGGAAAGGGAGTGGTGCCAAATGAAAACGAACTTATACTTAGTAAGACATGCGCATTCAACTTATACTCCTGATGAAATGGGCCGACCATTATCTAAAAGAGGATTTTCTGATGCAAATATTGTTACTGAACTACTACTAAAAGAAAAAATCGAATACGTTGTTTCAAGTCCATATAAACGTGCAATTCAAACAGTTGAAAAGATTTCCAAAACATTAAATTTAGAAATTATTATTGAAGAGGATTTTAAAGAGCGACCTCTATCACTCGAGCCTGTCCTGGATTTTGAAGATATAATAAGAGAAGTTTGGACGGACTTTAATAAATCGTGGAATGGTGGTGAGTCAAATTATACGGCTCAAAAAAGAGGAATAGAAGCAATAAACAAACTATTAAAAAATTATTCTGGTAAAAACATAATTATTGGTACGCATGGAAATTTGATGGTACTAATTATGAATTACTTTGATCAAAAATATGATTTCAATTTTTGGAATGAACTTGCTATGCCGGATATTTATAAACTAACTTTTGAAGGGGATTCATTAGTTGAAGTAATAAGAATATGGAATTAATTAAGGATATTTCTCATACTTCGATAAGTGATACTAAAATGAAAAACTCTTTATGATGATAAAAAGAATAGTAATTTAAATATTAAAAAGGAATTTCAATTCGAAATTTCTTTTTGGTATTCTTCTAAAAAAGTTTAATTTGATTAGGGTGAAAGAAGTTGACGATTCCTTATTTTTCAGAAAATTAAAGAATCGCAGAATGAGAGATGATATAATATTTCTAAGTTTGTTCCATTGTTAAGTGGATGGGACTTTATGAAAAATAGTTTTAGAAAAACACAAGTGAGGATCAAGCATGTTAGAATTCAGAGGAAAACACAATAATGGAAAAATACTACTTGATTATGTTGATACAAATGTCATTACACGATTAAAAACAATCTTGGATACTGAATGCTTTGCAAATTCAAATATTGTTGTTATGCCAGACTGCCATATATCTAGTGGTGGCGTCATGGTAGGTTTTACGATGACGTTGAATGATTTTATTATTCCTTCAATCGTCGGTGTAGATATTGGATGTGGAGTTAGTGCATATCATCTAGGGCGAATGAAATCAATAAAGAGTGAAAAACTTGATAAGTTCATTCGAAAAAATATCCCGATTGGTTCAAATATCCATGACGAGCCAGTGATCGAACCAGTTGAGATAGCTGAAGCGATTGAGAGACTTAATCTGAACTATATGTATGTAATGAACAGTATTGCAACGCTAGGTTCTGGAAACCATTTTATAGAAATTGATAAAGATGAGAATAATCATTTTTGGCTTGTAATCCACACAGGTTCAAGAAATTTTGGATTTGAAATAGCAAAACATCATATGAATGTCGCTAAAGAAAATATGAAACAATTATTCGGAGAAAGTTATAAAGGATTCGAATATTTATCAAAACAGGAAGACAAAGATGCATATTTAAGAGATCTATCAATTGCTCAACAGTTCGCCTCGTTAAATAGAGAAACGATTGCTAAAATCATCATTGAAAAATATTTTAAACTCGATTTTGAATCGATTAAAAAAATTGAATCGGTACACAATTATATTGACCTTCAAAACAATATTCTAAGAAAAGGCGCAATTTCAGCTAGTGAGGGTGAAGAAATAATCATCCCATTTAATATGGCATATGGATGTGTTGTAGGAAAAGGTAAAAGTTCAAGTGACTACAATTATTCAGCACCACACGGGGCTGGCCGAATAATGAGCCGAACAGACGCAGTCCATAAAGTCGACTTAGATGTTTATCAAAAAGCAATGAAAGGTGTATATACTACATCTGTCAACAAACATACAGTCGATGAATCACCAATGGTATATAAAAAACCTAAATTAATATTAGAAAATATTACTGAACAGATTGAAATCGATTTCTTCATGAAACCGGTTTACAATCTTAAAGCTGATAAATAACCTCTCTATTATGAGAGGTTATTTTAATTATTCCAATCTAAAAAAATATTAATCAATTAAGTTCTTTCTCCCCATTATTAGTATAAAATTATATAAATTTACTTATTTTGACACCTAATCTTATACATAATGGGGGATTACTATGCTGAATAAGCTTAAAAAGTTCTTAGTAGTACTTCTCATTTTTGTACTGTATCTTGGATTGTCGTTGTTAGTTGGAAATTTTCTTTGGAGATTAGTAGTTGATTCGATTAGATAAGTGGAAAAATAATAAAGAGTTTTGGTACACCTCCTTTGAATATAATTCATAAAGGAGAGTGGAATATATTTGGTGAAAATTTGTTTTATTATTGGTGCAATTTTTATACTTATTTCTGGAATACTCATAGGTGCGTTTCAAGCTCCGGTACAACAAAGAGTTGTGAAAGATGATTTTTTTAAGTTAGGGCACTTAAATAAGGATCAATTCTCCATATGGTCAGGAGTTATAGGCATTTTTTTTATTTGTATTGGAGGACTAGTATACTATATTAAATAATTTTTTATGACTTTATTTAATCATAACTCAAATAGTTTAATAGCTTTGAACATAATCGACATTTTTGTCGATTTTTTTTATTGTGATTATTTCAAAGTAGGTCAATATGATTATTAGTAGGGGCATAAATTAAATGAAGTAGAAATTATATTTGTTGTGGTAATTATTAGGAGGTGCAAAATTGAAGATCGTATTTTTTAGAAATCTCAATAAAATTGAAACATATGCTGCAAATAGAAAACAAATAAAGTTGAATCTTCCTAGTAAAGAAGAGGCTAGTGTTATATTTGGCCTAACAAGAAAGTTTGAATTTGATAATCGTTGTGCAAGACCACCACAAATCAGCGGTACTGTTGTAGCTTCTGTTACTTGTAATAGAGACAAGGATATTAGAATTTATTTCTATCCAATCTCTCAAACTATTTATCCAGAGAAGGCGAAATCTCAATTTCATAATGTTGTATTACCTAAACTTAAGAAATGGATTGATCATCAAGTATCAAAACCAGAAACTGCAGTTTTAGGGATTGAAGAATTTATAATCGAATGGAATGGAAAAAATCATATATTCCACCAAATTAAATTTTTATAAAACAATTATTAAAGACGGTATAGTTTAATACCGTCTTTCACGCTGTTGAAAAACAACCTTGTCAATTAAATTACCAAATTTTCGTAAAAGGAGTAGAGTGAGGTTGATTTCCATTACAGGATGCTCGCTTTCCATGGTGCGAGAGCTGAGCCTCCTCGGCAAGCCTGCGGGGTCTCAGCCTTCCCGCTTATCCCATAGGAGTCGAGCATCCCTCCATTCCAATCAACTTATTCATCAAAAAAAGTCTGCAATAAATCCTAATCAAATAGCCTTTACTTAGAGTAACCAAACAGTTGTTTATTAATCAGATTGTAGGTCAGTTAATATCGAACACTAATTAAACTAAAACTAAATCAATTGAATTTGTTTTTCTAAAAATTAGATCATAATTTTTTTACATCTGAAAAAAACCATTTCTAGTGTTATTGGAATCATATAATTGCTCAAACATATTAACATTTAAAAACATTAAAAGATCATCCAAAAAAATGATAATTTCATCACTAATAAATGTTCATTTAATGTCCGTTTTCCTTATTGACCATTTTATATTTCAACACTCTGAAAGACGGTAAAGTTTAATACCGTCTTTTTTTATTTTTTGTTACATATAATCCTTAAGATGAACTTAAGTAACGTAATTAAATTAAGTTTTTTAAGTTTTTTGTGGAAATACTTAAATTTATTATATATAATAGCTTTAGAATTCAATCTTAAGGGAATAGAAAAGGGGCTCTAAGCGATGTATCAAGAACAAAGATTAGCTTTGATAATACAGTATTTGGCTTCAAATAATGAGATTACTTTGGAAGAAATATGTACAATGCTTAGCGTTTCAAAGGATACAGCAAGAAGAGATCTCGTCAAACTTGAAGAACGCGGGGAAATTATGAGAATAAAGGGTGGAGCAACACTACCAACCAGTAATCGAAATTTAACCGATTATAAAGAACGAAATGCAACGGAAGGCAAAGAAAAAATTGCGCAAAGAGCATCATTACTTATACGTGAAACTAGTGACTTATTGATGGATACATCTTCAACTTGTGCACTCATGTCGAAATTTATGTCGAATAAACAAGTAAATGTGATTACAAATTCAATTGATATAGTTGATTTATTAGGTGAGTATGAAGAAATTCAAACCTTTATGCTACCAGGAAAATTTAATCGAAAAAATAGAAATTTAGTTGGCCCTAGGACAATTGAAACACTAAATGACTACAAAGTTGATCAGCTATTTCTAGGTGCTTGTGGAATTAGCGCAGACGGAATAACTTCACCTGATGAGGAGGAAGCGTTTTTAAAGAAAAAAATGATCAGTTGTGCAAACCAAGTAGTTTTATTAGCAGATCATACAAAGTTTGATAAAGTATTTCTGCACAAGGTAAGTGATATTAAGGGGATAGACATCATTATTACAGACAAAGACCCAGATGAAGAATTTAAAAGAAAAATAATCGAATACAATATTCATTTAATTAGTTTAGAAGAAGAGGAAAGTGAGAGGATTACGGATGAAAAAAATTAAAGTTGGTTTAGTTGGATATGGTTTTTCAGGAGCTACGTTCCATGCACCATTTATTAGTGTTCTTGAAGAATTTGAATTAACAAAAGTTGTTAGTTCAAAAAAGGAATTTGTTCAAAGAGATTTAGGAGATGTAGAGGTAGTAAGTAGTTTAGATGAGGTATTAAGAGATGAATTGATTGACTTAGTTGTCATTACTACGCCAAGTGGTATGCATTATGAAATGGCAAAACAGAGTTTAGAAGCTGGTAAACATGTTATTTTAGAAAAACCGATGGTCGTGGAACCATGGGAAGCAGAAGAGTTAATTAAGATTGCTGAAGAAAAGAATTTACTACTTAGTGTTTATCATAACAGAAGATGGGATAATGACTTTTTAACAGTTAAAAAGTTAATACATGAAGGTATATTAGGAGAAATCAATACATATCAAGTTCATTTTGACAGATATAGACCAGAAGTAAGAAATCGTTGGAGAGAAAAGCAAGGTCCTGGTTCTGGCATGTTATATGATTTAGGTTCACATTTAATTGATCAAGCTTTAAGCCTTTTTGGACAGCCTCAATTCATCTCAGCCGATGTGTTTGCACAAAGAGAAAATGCAGAAACAGATGATTATTTCCATATCATCTTAGGATTTGACAAACTACGTGTAATCTTACATTCTGGTTCCATCATTCCAAGTAACGGACCGCGTTTTCAAGTTCATGGAAATAAAGGGAGCTTTATAAAGTATGGAATAGATGGACAAGAAGCTGCACTAAAAGAAGGTAAAAAACCTACTGAAAAAACATGGGGAATAGATGAACCACAATTCTATGGAAAGCTCTATACTGTTGACGGCGAAAAAGAAATGGAAGAAACGATTGAAACAATACCAGGTTCATATACAACATATTACAAGAAAATTGCTGAAAGTATTATAAATGGTATCAATGCACCCGTTACAGGTAAAGAAGGCTTATCTGTTATTAAAATCATTGAAGCCGCACTTAAAAGTAGTGAAGAAAAGAAGGTAATTTATCTATAATTGGAGGTTGTATGGAAGAGATAACTATTCATCAAAAACTTGAAGAGGTAAGGAAACAAGAAGAACAGCTAATCTTTAATAGTTTTTCAAATAAAGATGCTTTAGAAATTGGTTTATTAATTATTGAAGCAGCTAAAGAGTTGGATAAACCAGTTGCTATAAATATTTTGAAAAACGGTCAAAGTGTTTTCCATTTTGCAATGGATCATACATCACCCGACCAAGATTTATGGATCAAGCGAAAATCTAATATTGTTCTCCGGCATCATTGCAGCTCTTATTATATGAGACTTTACAATGAGATGAAAAATAGATCATATAATGAATTTTACTCGGCCAGTCCGTATGAGTTTGCTGCACATGGTGGGGCATTTCCGATTAAAATTGAAGGATCGGGCGTAATTGGCGTCATTACTGTTTCTGGCATAGCACAAGAAGAAGATCATAATCTGATTGTGGTGGCATTAGATAAATTCCTAAATAAAACGATTTAAGTTTAATATTTATAAATAATAGATTATTTTTAAAAAAATTATTATGATATTTCAAAGGAGTCGGATTACCGGCTCCTTTTTTACATGAGTCGCAACCAAAAATCTTAATCATTTTATGGTAGATTTCAGTTCCTTGAAATAAAGGGATTTAATGTCACCACCTCGAATATTAAAGTGCTATTTGTACCAAAGCCATTACGAGAATCATTTAACAAATTTTAATTATGAAGAAAAAAATACATAAGGTGGGAAAACAGTGAACATTAGAGAAATCAAACTAGAGGATGCAGAAAATTTTGCAAAACTAATTATAGAAGTTGAAAACCAGGCAGATTTCATGCTTTATGGAGCAGGGGAGAGAAATATAACAACTGAAAAACAACTTAAACAGTTAGAAGTGATTGAAAACTCCTCAAATTCTACAATATTTGTTGCGGAAGAAACTTTTGGCAAGTTAGTCGGTTATGCGTTTGCAATTGGAAGTACCGCAAAAAGGAAAAAACATTCAGCCTATATTGTCATTGGAATTCTAGAGGAATATACAGGTAAGGGAATTGGGACAAAATTATTTCAATCACTAGAGGAATGGGCTATTAATCATAATATATTCAGATTAGAATTAACTGTTGTAAAGCAGAATGAAGCAGGAGTAGGTTTATATAAAAAGATGGGTTATGAAATCGAAGGAACAAAAATAAATTCCTTGATAATAGATGGTAAAAGCTTTGATGAATATTTTATGGCTAAAATATTATAAAGTCTAATGGATTGGCATTAAAATTTTTGGAAATTGTTGGTGGAATTGCTGGATGGATTTTGAATTATTTTCTATTTAAAAATCTGTAAAAATCTATTAAAAATTTTAAGTTAGAGTTAAGTTGAAAAAATTTAAAAAATAGGGAAATTTTTTTCAAAAAATTACCATTTTCATTTTCCTTTCATAATTAAATGGGATTATAAATTGTATTTAAAATACATATGAAAGGGAATGATTCTTTAATGTCAAATGCAAAAAAAGTTTTAAAATCGTCAGTTAGTAAAATACCACAATTGACACTGTTATTTTGGATCATGAAGATTGCTGCAACAACACTTGGAGAAACGGGTAGTGATTTAGTAACTGTACCTGGAACAGAAGATAATTATTTAACTCCTTTTCTGTTTTTCGTAGGTGTATTTGCTGTCTTTTTAACGATTCAATTGTTTGTAAAGAGATATGTATCAACTGTCTATTGGACAGTTATTCTATCTACTAGTCTTGCAGGTACAGCGTTTTCAGATTATATGGATCGTTCATTAGGGTTAGGTTATATGAAAGGCTCACTAATTCTAATAAGTTTACTTGCTATCATTTTTATTTTTTGGTATTTTACAGAGCCAACGTTAAACGTGAAAAATATTGCGACGAAAAGAGTAGAAGTTTTATATTGGGTTGCTATTCTTGTATCTAATACATTGGGCACGGCAGCTGGTGATTTTCTGTCACATAAAACTGAAGGGGTAGGTACTTTAGCTGGTGGAGGAAGTTACCTGGAACAAGGGTTAGGGTTAACTATCGCTCAAGGTGCAATGCTTACTGGTGGTCTAATATTATTAATTCTTTTAGCATACTGGTTTACAAATATAAATAGAGTATTTTTATTTTGGATAGCGTTCGTACTAACACGACCGTTCGGGGCAACATTTGGAGATTTCCTAATTAAACCTCAAGAAAAAGGCGGATTAGGATTAGAGAATGGTACACAAATCGCATCTGCAATTTTATTAGGTGTTCTTATAGTCTGTATAATCATCCAGTTTGTAACAAATAAATCAAAATTAAACAAATCGGAAATGAATGAATCTGATATTCAAGTAAGTTAATTTCAATTAAGATTTATATAATAGGAGAGTGGGAGGTAAGTAAGTTAACTAACTCCGCACTCTCTTTATTGTTATTTTAGAAGAAAAAAAGCTGCCAAGGCAGCTTAAATTAATATCAATAATGTTAATTAATCTCTTTTAAATCTAGCCATTCAGAATATGTCAAAATGTTTAGTTCATCTTTTTTACTTACGACATAACCTACAATCGTTTTAAACTTTTCTGGATCAAAATTCATTTGAGCTTTATCAGCTTTTTTTTCAAATCGATGGTTAGTAAATACAATTGATTGTTTCGTCTTAATTGCCAAGTCAATTTGATCTTTAACCCATGAAATGTCGGTACTAGGAAGTAAATTAATCGTACGAACTTCATATTTTTTGATATTGTTTGTTTGTATTCCATCCTTAATAGTACGAGCACTTCGATAATGTTCTTCCTTTAAGGTTTTCAAAGTATCTTGATTAAAAGACCCATATGGATATACAGCGATGTTACTTGCTCTTGTAAAACAGTGTTGATCAAGCCATTCACGTGCATCGTTTAATTCACTCTTTTGCTCTTGTTTATTTAAACTTGCTAAATGTCGATGTGTATTTGTATGATTCATCAAATCCCAACCAGAACGATATAAAGTATTTAATTGACTTAATGACATATATCCTTCAGTACCTATTTTTGAGGGTATGACAGCAATACTTCCTTTTACATTATTATCCTTTAAAATTTTAAAACCTTTCGTAAATTGCGTTTTCCATCCATCATCCATTGTAAAAATAATGTTAGCTTTATTTTGGTTTTTTTGAAATTCTTGTGGTGTTTGAACTTTACTTTGCAAATTTTTACAATTAGTAGTTTGCAACAAATTATTTTGTTGTTTTGGCTCTGACAAATAAGATGCACTACTTTTCATAAACGGATATGCTATCAAAAATGATGAAATTAGAATAGCATATACGATAACAAGTTTTTTATCCAACGTTCTTCATTCCTTTATCCTTTTCTAACTCATAAATTCTCCCAGATCGTGAAACTTTGTTCCAATCATTACGGTTTATAAAATAGGAAATAGTTCCAAATAGTACAAAAAATAATGTTACAAAACGATAGACAAATAAGTCTAAAATAATTGTAACCGTCAATCTGATCTTTTCTTTGCCTTTAAATTTAACGCCATAATAATTTGCCAAATACATAGCAAATAGACTATAAATAAAATTTAAAGATACAACTCCAAGCAGATAGAATAATAGTAGATTTTGAGCATGTCCTATATTTGTAAACAACATATAGCCAAAATTAAAAAGCGTAAAATAAATAGCAACTGTACCTAAAATAAAAGAATCGATTAACATAAAGAAAGAAACAGTGCGAAATAAAAAGGTCTTTATAAGCATCGGAAAATAATATATAACACAATCAATAAATGCCTTTTGCCAACGAATCCTTTGTTTAAATAAATCCTTCCAGGTTTCTGGACACTCTGTATAACAGACAGCATTTGGGACAAAAACCATTCTCTTGCCAGGATTTTTTAAAATGTATTGTTGAAATTTTAATGTAATGTCGATATCTTCTCCTAAAGTCTTTCTATATCCACCAACTTTAAATAAAATTTCTCTATTAAAAACCCCGAATGCTCCGGAAATAACGGAGAGTGCATCGAATTTCGCAAGAGAAACTCTATTAATATAGAATCCTTTTATAAATTCAAAAATTTGAAATCGAATGACATGATTAACCGATAAAGTTCGCTTAATATTTTTTTGATTAAATTGGACACCTTGAAGAGGGTGCACCATTCCTCCGGCTGCTAATACATCAGGATCTTGGAAAACTTCATTCAGAACATGCAATGCGTCGTTTGCAAGTATACTATCTGCATCTAAAGTTACGACTAATTCATTTTTAGCGTACTCGATTCCAGCGTTTAAGGCATCATGTTTTCCACCATTTACTTTGTCTATTACATATACATTTGGGTAAATAGTCGATTTATAAAAGTTTTTGATTTTATTACTCTTTAACTGATTTGATATTTTTCGCTCTTCCGGTGAAAGAAGAAGAAGTTTATGTAAAATTTTCATGGTTCCATCTTGAGATCCATCGTTAATATAAATAACTTCTTTTGCTGCGTAATCTAATCTATTGATACCTTTAATAGCTGTTTCAATAATGCTTTCTTCGTTAAAGCATGGTATGAGTATGCTAATGCTTTTATTAGATCGTACTATGTTTTGTTTTCGTTTCTTACCATTATAAAAGATTGGAAGAGCATTTATCATATGTAAGATTGGGAAAAAAGTACATAAGAATAGGGTGAGTATTGTAACAAATTGCATAATTAATCTCCTTAAAACTTGTATTGTTACGTAATTTCAATATATGAGTATGAAAGATAAATATCAATCAGTCATGACAAAATTAGATTTCTACTTCCATTATTTTAACGAGATTTTAGTTTGTTTGATATTTTATTTTTTGAACAAATTATTTCAAAACGAATACTAACAATACAAATATTAAAATGTTTTAGAAATTAGTTGGAATTTCACATACCGTATTATATTTATAATTAAATTAAGATGTTTGATTAGATAAAAAAAGAAAGGCAAAGTCTCTATTCAGTTATTGCTTAAAATTGGACTAATCTTTAAAAGGGGGATTTTATATTGAAGATGAGATAGTTTTTAAAGTATTTCCTTGAAGTGTAATGGCAAAAAATATATTTCATTTAGGTAAAAATGTGGTTTAATGTCTACTCATTGTTGTGATTAATGGATTAAAGGAGAATTAGTGGCGAACTAATTCGGGAAATTGATAAAGCTAATTAATAAAACAGCCGAAAACTTAATAAAAGGATTCGGCTGTTTTATTAATTTTAAATGTTTAAAGTATTATCTTACAAATAATCCTACAATCGTTCCTGTTAAAACTGAACCAAGCGTAGCAACTAATAATACTTTTAAACCAATTTTAGCAAAAAGCTCTGATTGTTTTTTATCAATTGCAGCAATCGCACCATATATAATACCAATTGATGAAAAGTTAGCAAATGATACTAAGAATGATGACACAATCGCTACAGTTTTTGTTGTTAAATTAGGAATGATTTTTTGGAAATCAAGCATTGCGACAAACTCATTTGCAGCAACTTTTGTACCCATAATTGATCCTGAACGTACTAATTCATCTGTTGGGATACCCATAATGAAAGCAACAGGTGCAAAAACATATCCTAAAATTTCTGTAAATGTCATTCCGATAATCGAATTGAATACGAAATTAATCATTGCAAGCAAACCGATATAGGTAATTAACATTGCACCTACAATTAAGGCAACCTTACCACCATCAAGAGCACCGTTACCGATGGCTTCAAATAATGACTTTTCTTTAATCATTTCTTTGACATTAATATCCTCATCTTGTTCTGATGTAACAGGACATGCCATTGAAGAAAGAATTAAGCCCGAGAACACGTTGATCGGTAGTGCAACTAGTACATATTCAGGGGGAATCATTTGCATATATGCACCTAAGATCGAACATGATACCGCTACTAACGAAGATGTAACGACAACAAATAAACGGTTAGGTGTAAGTTTATGTAATTCAGTTTTAACAGAAAGAATGGCTGTTGTATCACCGAATACCATACTATTTACAGCAACGAATGACTCAATCTTTGGTAATCCTGTAACTTTTGCAACTGCACCACCGATATATTTGATTGCTAACGGTAAGATTCTTGTATAAGTCAAAATTGATAATAATGAAGATACGAAAATGATCATCATTAAAACATTAATCCAGAAATAACCCTTTGTCGATAAATCACCGAATACAAATGAAATACCTTCGTTACCAAATGATAAAACTTTATTAAAGAAAGAGACGATCTTTTGTAAAACTGTTCTTCCAATTGTGGTTTTTAGCATAAACCAAGCTAAAATCAATTGAACCACTAACATAATTGCAACAGCTTTATAGTTAATGTGTTTTTTATCATTAGACATTAGCCAACAAATAATAAGTATCAAGATAATGCCAATGATTGCGATAATATATGACATTTATTTTCCTCCAAACTACAAAATCGTAGAATAATTTCTAATTTGCAATCTTATTGTTTCCAATCAATATAAAAATATCATTAAAATAAAGTAAGGTTTATTTATATAAATAGCTGAACTAATTTCATACCACCCCACACACCAATAATCCCACAAATTGCTGAAAATACAGGTGGTGCTGGAATTGGTAATTTAATGAGAGTAAATACAACTCCAACAATTAAACCTGCGATTAAGCTCATAATTATTTCATGCATATTTACTAACTCCTTTTTGTTCAACACTTTTTTAGGATTGATGCTGATAGCTAATCATCTCTGTTAATAGGGTATTATCCCCAAAAATCATAGCTAATACATAATACTCCACTAAAGAAAACTTTTTTTGTAAATCAAATGTTTGGTAGGTAAAAAGAATGTTTTTAAAGAATATATTTGTAAAGAAAATTCTAAACTTGATCACTTAGTTTATTTTCAAGTTGAAAGGGGCTTATGAATGAAACAATCGCTGTTGCAAGAAATTCATGATTTTACTTTATTTGGTGAACATGCAGATCATTTTGAATACTTAGCAAGCGGAAAAGATGGTGATGTATACACTCGAGATAATTATGTAATAAAAGTATTTAAGGAAGATGGAAAAAGTCGAGATGACGGAATGAAACTTCACCTTCTAAAGCGGAGTATATACTATCCAAAAGTCCATGCATATACGAATGATTTTATGGTAAGTGATCGAATATTTGGGGAAACTTTCTATCAATTAGATGGACACAGTAAAAATTTGCGTAAACAATATAAAACAGAAATTAATCAAGCGATTTTTGATGCTCAAAATGCAGGTTTAAGTGCATTCGACATACATAATCATAATTTAATGTTATCAAATGATGGCGAAGTTCGAATTGTTGACGTCGGACGATTTTTTCTTGAAGAAGAAACTCTTCAGCTAGGCTTTTTTAAATCTTTATTTGGAAGTTCCAATCGACGTCACCGAAAATATAAAAGACGTCATGAACACTCATCTTCAAGGCATCATTACAGACATTCTTCATCTTCCAGACGCCACCACCGCAGGCATTCAAGTTCATATAGCTCTCACTCTTCTTAAATAAAAATCCACCTTTCTACGTAAAGGTGAATTTTTTTGTTAATTGCATAAGTTATAATGGAATGGAAAAACTAACCAATATTATTAAATGTAATATTGGAGGACAATATGTATAAAACAATCGTATCGCTTATGATTTTAATATTTCTTGGTTTTTCCTTCGATCATTTCATGGTGGCAGAGGCTAGTGTATTTACGAAAGAAATGTTAAAAAAAGAAATCGAGAATTACGGAGAAAAAGCAACTAACAAAATCCCGGCATCCTATAGTAAAGAAGATGCGCTAAAAAATGGAGATATATTAATAATAGGAAGAACTACTAACCATAATGAACGGATTCAAAAATTTATTAATAACGTAAAAAATAAGAAGCCTGACTTTATTCGATTTGTTGAATTTACTTCAAAAGGTGATCCAGTGATTACCGAATATCAATATAATGGAAAATTAATTTATTATCGATTTGATAGTTCAAGGGATCGAACAGACCGATATCGAAAAGGTACATTTGCCATGAGTAAATTTGTTACAGGACCAAAAGTATTAGAAGACTATTGCCAAAAGCTAGTCGTAAATTCAAATACGTCATATTTAACAAATTGTTATCATTTTGATAAGGTAGAATTTTAGTTTTTAAAAACGTCGGTTAAAAAAAATCGGCGTTTTTTGTATTTTAGTTACATGAGAGTTGAAAAAATTTCACTCACCGTATTTTATATACAAAACAATTTTAGAGCTTTAAATTAATAAATAAAAACTAAATGAACAGTTATTCAAATTTAAAAATTTCACGTACCGTAATGTATTCCTAAAATTATTTCTTTTAACGATAAGATGGACAAAAAGTTCCAAACTAAACTATAATTTCTACATATAACGAATAAAACTACTACTAAAATTTGGAAATAAAATAGATTCACCAAAGGAGTAAATAAAAATGACAGAAAATATAGTTCAAAATGAAAAAACTGAGTTAATAAAATACATACCTCCAAAAGGAGAATTTACAAAATTTTTGTCTGATGAGGATTATTTAGAAAAAGGACGATCTTGGGGTTTATTTAATAAAAATCCAAAACATGATTTTTTATTTAAAGGGCAAGACTTTCAAGTAAATGTAAAGCTTGTTGGCTATGAAACTTATGGGGTTACAGATGATTATCATACAATTATTATTGAATTTGAAGATGGCAATTTAACATGTATTCATCCTGCTTATTTAAAAGAAATGCAATCTCCAAGCTTTAAGAAAGTATACAATGTTAGTGAAAGTGATACGAAGAACAGTGAAGAGAAGAAAACAGAAACAGAATCAGAAACTGTAACAAAGTCGAAAGAAAGTACTTCTAAAACTACTACAAAGAAAAAAGTAGAAAAGAAAGAGGAAGTTACAATTACATTACCAACTGATAAATCACATTTTAACGGAACAGTTAATGAATTTAGTACAAAGTATAATCATTTCAATGATAGCGAAGAAGAAATCGTAATTTGGGAAAACGTAGCTGTCAAAGGAGATCAGGATTTAGTAATTGGAAAAGCTTGGTGTTCATTGAGCAAAACTTTAAAAGCAGCTGAATTAGAGGTAGGTAAATCTTATCAATTTGATGGGAAAGTAGTTGATAAGAAACTAAACAAAGAAGTTAAATATAAACTAAATAACCCTTCAAAGGTTGCTGAGATTTAAATTTTAGAGCGAGAATAGAAGTTTTAGATTAGTTTAAATCGGATCAAGCTAATTCATAAAAAGCTAACTAGTTAAGTTAGCTTCAGAGTGTTGAAATATAAAACGGTCTATAGAGAAAACGTAAATTAGTGAACATTATTAATGATAAAATGAGCATTTTTTGATGAACTATAATGATTTTAAAAAAATAATATGTTTTGGCAATCTTCTTAAATTACCAACAAACTTTAGTAATTGTTTATTGTTTCAGAAGTTAGAAATATTAAGGTCTAATTTTTAGAATTATAAATTCAAAAATTAGTTTAAGCTAATGTTCGATCTTAATAGACCTTGGAACTGTTTATAAACTGTTATTATTCTAAGAAAAGGATATTTGGATAGGATTTATATTAGACTTTTTTTGATGAATAAGTTGATTGGAACGGAAGGATGCTCGACTCCTATGGGTTATGCGGGAAGGCTAAAGACCCCNNTGGAAATCAACATCACTCTACTCCTTTTACGAAAATTTGCTGATTAATTGACAAGTTTGTTTTTCAACAACTTGATAAAAAGCTAACTAATACAGTTAGCTTTTTTTATTTCTCAAATCCTTCTAATATTATCAAATCTAATCTAAATGGTTACATGATTTTGTTCTTTTAGACAAATAATTTAATAAAACACAATACCTATAAAAATGGTAATAAAAGCATAATTATAATCCTGAAAATTGGTAACTTAAGTCTTGTATTACTACTTTTTACTAATCATAAAAAGAAGTTTAGTATCTTAATACACTTATTTAAGGGGGCGTATTTGTTGAGAAGAAAAAAAATTGTTATAACATTTCTTACTTTTGCTTTAGCAAGTTCTTTGTTTTCAAATACAGCACTTGCAAAAGAGGATAAAGTTAATACTTATGAAAAAATTGATCTTGTAGGTCTTGGAGACTCCATAACATTTGGTTTCAATTTAGGTACTAATAATAATATACCATCAGACTATGCGTTCCCTTTTCTAATTGGTGAAAACGCAAACCTTGAAGTTCGTGATTTAGGCGTTCCAGGTTGGACGACAGCTAATCTTTTGCAAGCAATAAAATATGATACCAATTTCAGACAATCAATAAAACATGCAGACTATATTACTTTGGATATTGGAAATAATGATTTGTTACATACTTTGAAAAAAAGTAATCATTTAGAACAACTTCCTGGAAAAATTGCTTCAATGATGCCGATATTAACAGGTAATTTAAATAAAATAATTAAGGAAATTCGTGAACTTAGCGATGCTTCGATTGTTTTGTATAATTTCTATAATCCATTTCAAGTAAATAATCAACCAATGCATAAACTATCAAATCAATTATTATCATTCATCATTAATCCTAAAATTGCTAGCATAGCAGGTAAATACAAAAATGTAAAAATAGCTGATGCTTTTTCTGCGTTTGATGAAAAACAAGCAACGTATGTTAGACAAGGAGATATACATCCAACTATTGATGGACAAACTGTATTAGCTAATATCGGTAGGAACGCGCTCGGTATAAAAAAATAAAAATTTTTTATTAAGTTTTTATTTTTCAATTTAACTTATTAATAATTATCGATTAACCATAGATTATGGTTAATCTTTTTTTATTGTACTTATTTCTTATGTTAATTAATTTTGAATAGAGACATAACACATTCATCATAGAACTATATATTAATATTTACTAAAAATGCCGTTTGGATTTTGAATCACTGATTTTATATTAGGAGTGATCTAATGGAAAGTATCCATGAGATACTAAATGAGATTACATCATCTAAAGAGGGTGATGTATTAGCTACAATTATTCATGTAGAAGGCTCTGCATACCGGAAAGAAGGAACTACCATGTTATTTAAAGGAAATGGGAAAGAAGTTGGCTTATTAAGCGCCGGTTGCCTTGAAGCAGATTTGGCATATCGAGTTCAAGAAACAAGGGTAAGAAAAACACCACAAACTGTTACTTACGATATGAGTGCAGAGGATGATTTAACGTGGGGTAATGGAGCAGGGTGTAACGGTATTATTACAGTGCTATTAGAGCCGATTGATGAGTACATGTTTAATTTATTAACTAAATTAAAAAAATTCTTATTAAATGGTACGAGTGTATCGATGATGAAAATTTTATCTGATGATAATAATGACATTGAAACTTTGTTCTTAGTGGATGAAAATACCTTATTTGGAAATTGTAATGAACGAAAATTAGTTCAGCTTAAATGCGTTCTAAATGCATTACATTATTCTAATCAAAAAAGTGGGCTTCGAACGATCGAACCGCTTGAAATTAATACGTATTTACATACTTTTCATCCGAAGCCGCGCTTATTCGTTTTTGGAGCAGGTATGGATGCGATTCCTTTAGTAAAACTTGCATCATTAGCAGGATTCTTCGTAACTATAACAGATTGGCGTGCGGATCTATGCTCTAAAGAATCCTTTCCGGACGCAGAACAAATCCTTGTTGGTTTTCCGAGCGAAATCATACCAAGACTTCAATTGACTTCTTCTGATTCTGCTATAATCATTACTCATCAATTCCAAAAAGACAAGGAAATATTAAATCATATTTTAAATAATAATCTTAAGTATTTAGGAGTTCTTGGTGGAAAAAAACGAATCCAACGACTTTTGGAAGGCAAAAAAGTAGATACAGAAATAAATAGTCCAGCTGGCCTGCCAATTGGTGCTGAAGGTCCAGAAGAGATTGCAATCAGTATTGTTGGTGAATTAATTCTGAGACAAAGAATAAAGAAGAAATCTAAGCATGAACAATAGTAGAATTGTTGCAATTTTACTTGCTGCAGGTAGTAGTAAAAGAATGGGACTGAATAAAATTTCACTTCCATTAGGTAATTCTACAATTGGAAATTTTGGTTTACGTAAATTTATCAATTCTAATATTGACCATATTTTTGTCGTTACAAAAGAAAATGATTCACTAGACTGGATTAGCAAAGAACTTTTTCAAAAACCTTATAAAGAGTTTTGGACACAAGTTCAATGTACTAGTGCTAACAAGGGACAATCATACTCTTTAAAATGTGGTTTAACTCATGCTCTAAAAACAAAGCCTTTAGGGATCATGATCCTCCTTGCTGACCAACCTTTTCTATCGATTCAAACCATAAATGAATTACATCAAAATTATTTAAAACGTTTAAGTGAGCATACAACAATTCCTTTTTTAGCAGCAAGCTATAAAGGTGTTCCCAGACCCCCAATCATCCTATCGCCAAACACGATACCTCGTTTATTCATGTTAAATGGAGATGAAGGTGCAAGAACAATTATTCGGAATCATACTAATTTAGAAGGTTTGTTAGTTGAATTTGAGAATAAGTTGGATTTTTTCGATATCGATACAAAAGAGGCGTATGATGTAGCGAAAGGAATTGAGCTTAATGGTGATTAAACAAGGACATGCAAACCCACATTATCCTGCTGTATGGTTTCCAGATACACTTGAAAAAGCATATAAATTAAAACAGCAATTCCACAATGACTCATGCTTAATAGCAGGTGGAACTCTTTTACAAACTTATTGGGAACATGGAGTACAGTGTCCTAAAAATCTAATAAGCATTGAAAACGTAAAAGAATTGCAGGAATATAAGTTGCTAAATAAAAATCGTCAAACCTTTATCCAAATTGGAGCATTAACCACTTTAAGTTGTTGTAGGAGTAACCCAATTTTCCATGAAAATGTCCCAATCTTAGTTGAAGCCATTCGCAATATTGCATCACCAGCTATTCGAAATAGAGCAACAATCGGAGGGAATATTGTAAATGGTAATGGTGATGTCATTCCTGCATTATTAGTATTGGATGCGAGTCTCATATTATATGATGGCCGATATATGCGACAAAAAAAACTAACAGAATGTATAAAAGAAGAAGAAAATTTATCAAATTCCATTCTCGTGAGTGTTCAAATACCTGTTCAAAAAATGAAATCTAGTGAAAATTATTTCTATAAAAAAATAGGATTAAGAGAGAGTTTTTGTCTAAGTATTGTGAGTATATCTGGTTATTTCAAAATTGGCAAAAAAAAGATGATCGAACAAGTTCATTTAGCAGTTAGTGGTAGCTCATTTTCACCTCAAAGGTTAGTTGATACTGAAGAGATTATTAAAAAGTTATACCTACCATCTTGTCAATTAAAGGAAATAGCTCAGTCAATCAAAAAGGAATTCAAACCCCCTTCTGACAATTTTACATCCTCAAACTATAAACAAGAGATTACAACTAATATTATTGTTTCCGAGATTACTAAAATAGTTAGTAGATAAGAGGTGAACAATGAGTAAAAATCTGATTCCTACAGAAAGAGAAAGAAGAGTTCGTCCTGATGGTTTTAGCAAGGTGAGCGGTGAAATGAAATATCTAACAGACCTTTCTTTTCCAAACATGTTATATGGGAAAGTATTAAGAAGCACAGAGCCACATGCAGAGATTTTATCAATTTCGATTGAAGAAGCTCAAAAAATTTCGGGTGTTAGAGCGATTGTTACTTATAAGGATATTCCTGGTTTAAATGGTTTTGGTCTTATCTTTCCTGACCAACCCGTTTTATGTAAAGATCGGGTAAGGTATATCGGTGATGCAATTGTAGCGATCGCCGCTGAAACAGAGGAAATCGCTGAACAGGCATTACAATTGATTAAAGTCGAATATAAAAAGCTACCTGTTATAGATAGCCCTGAAAAGGCTCTTCGCCTTGATGCTCCTAAATTACATGAACAAGGAAATATTTTACATCAGGCTAAATATCAAAAAGGTGATGTTGACAAGGGCTTTCGAGATTGTAGTACGATTATAGAAGAAACTTATAAATTACCTAGGCAAATGCATGCTTACATGGAAACAGAAGGAGGAATAATTGTCCCTGAATCAAACGGGAATTTAACGGTGTATGTTGGAACACAACATGGTTTTAAAGATCGTTTTCAATTGTCCAGAATCCTAAATATTCCAGAAGAAAGTATACGAATTATCTCCAGTCCTATGGGTGGTTCATTTGGAGGAAAAGATGAATTAAATATTCAACCATACGGTGCATTGTTGGCTTTGAAAACCAAATGTCCTATAAAAATTCACCAAAGTAGAAGTGAATCCGTTAAGTCCGGTCTAAAGCGCCATCCAATGAAAATTACAATGAAAACAGGTGTAAACGCAATTGGAGAAATTGTAGCACATAAAGTAAAAATTATTGCTGATACAGGTGCATACGCAACATTAGGTCCTGCAGTATTAGATTTTGCAATTGAACATGCATCAGGACCTTATATCATTTCTAATATTGAGATTGAAGGGTATTCAGTATTTACAAATAATGGAGTTGCTGGTGAATTTAGAGGATTTGGAGGAAATCAAATTACGTTTGCTCTTGAGGGCCAAATAGATCGAATTGCTGAAAAACTTAATATGGATCCAATTGAATTTCGTTTAAAAAATCTAAGAAAAACAAATGATTTAGGGCCATTAGATCAAAAAATTGTACCAACAAACAGTGCTTATGATGTATTAAATCGAATAAGTAATACACCTGTACTAAATAATCAAAATGAAAATGAGCTTAATCAGAATTGGAAGGTTTATGGAAAAGGTATTGCGATGACAATGCATGGTGGGGGACTTGGGGTTGACAGAATAGACCCATCTGGAGGTCGGTTATCGTTTACTAGAAAAGGTAAAATAGAAGCAGCATTTGGATTTGAAGAATGCGGTCAAGGTATTCTTGCTGTAATTGAAACATTATTAATCGATGAATTCAATTGTTCTGTACAAGATATTAATATTATTATTGGTGATACTAATCTGGTGCCAATTAGTGGTTCTTCTACAGCATCGAGAGCTACAAGCATGGTGTGGCACTCTTTAAAAAGAATGGAAGCTTCATTTAAGGTCCAGGTTCTTGAACTAGCTCAAAAGGTTACTAGAATACCGATAAACTTTCTTAAAATGGGACCTAAAGGGATTTGGCTAAAAGTTAACGATAGAGAAGAAAAATTTATTATGACGTATAAAGAGCTTGCTCAAAAATTACCTCAAAAACAAGATATAATCGTTCAGACATCTTTTGATTTTCCAATAAGTCCTGATGCTACTGTTGGAGGTAGTCACTATCTTTATTCTTTTGCATCCGTTTTGGCACAAGTTGAAGTAGACCTCCTGACTGGAAAAACCAAGATCATTGGATTAGACCAAGTGGTTGCTGCAGGGCCAGTTGTCAATCTTTTAGGTTATAAAGGTCAAATCGAGGGTGGAGGTGTTATGGCATTAGGGTATACATTGATGGAAGATTCGATAATGGAAAAAGGTAAATACATTTCTGATAATTTTGATACGTATTTAATACCAACAATTTGTGATGTTCCATATAAATTAAACGTAGTCCCAATAGAAAGTCTTGATGAAAAAGATTCATATGGACCAAGAGGAGTTGGAGAAATCGGTACAGTTGCTGTTGCCCCTGCAATTGCTCGTGCAATTTTTGACGCAACAGGATGTTGGATCAATAAATTACCAATTTCCCCAGAATATTTATTGAAATTAATCAATTCAAGGAGATGAGCCAATGGTTATGAATAAATATGATCAAGATCAACCTATTCATTTACTTGAACTAAATTTAAAAATAAATAATATAGAAAAGCAACTATATGTTTCACCTACCAAACGTCTAATTGACATTTTAAGAGATGAATTAAAACTGACAGGAACAAAAATCTCATGTGAAATCGGTCGGTGCGGGGCATGTGCTGTCCATATGGATAATAAATTAGTTAATTCTTGTCTGATGATGGCTTATCAAGTAAATAATACATCAATTTGTACAATTGAAGGAATAGCAGAAGTAGAACTTCATCCTATACAGAAAGCTTTCTTAGAAGAGGGAGGGTATCAGTGTGGATACTGTACTCCGGGTATGATTATGGCTGTAAAAGCACTCATCGACACAAATTCAAATCCAACGGAGGATGAAATAAAAGAAGCATTATCGGGTAATCTATGTAGGTGTACTGGATATACAGGAATTATACGCTCGATCCAAAAAGCAATTGCGATGATAAATAAGATTGATAAATAATTTCTAATTATATAGGTATAAATATCATTAGTTTAAGTCTTTGTCCTTCTATATTTCCCTAAAGTTAATTGGGTAAATATGAGGGGATTTTTTGTGTTTAGAGATATTATATATTTTCTATATGGTGCATTTGACTTTTAAGCTAATAACGTAATCGTTGCATTACACTTTCTAGCATTAACTAATTGTTTCATGCTCCTTCATATCTCAAATATAACTTTGTGAATCTTGTCACAAAAAATACATATTATCGAGAATTTACTCTAAACTTTATATTTTAAATTTAACTTGTGAAAGTCAAAAAAAAAGTGTGGTAATCTTATGTTCTAAAGTTCATTAAATGGGGTGCCTAAAAATCCGGTATAACTGAAATTTCGGCACCCCTTATCTATTGATTAGCAGGAACTTAAAAAGATACAATTAATACATAAATAAAAGTTCATAAAGACTAACAAAGTCTAACATAATTCATAATTTAAATAGAAGAACTTCTATTTGGCTAACAGACAAAAGGAGTGTGCAAGATGGAACGGAAAAAAATAAATAAGCTTTTCATTTGGATGATAATTTTGTCTCCGGTTTTATTCTTCCTAATACCGATATTAGTCGGTTTAATTTTAACGCATCCATTTAGACGAAAAACCGAACAAACCCCTGCCGATTACAATTTGCAATTTGAAGAGGTTGAATTTAAGAGTAATCTTGATCAAGTTGTGCTAAGAGGATGGTGGATACCAGCAAAAAATTCAACATCAAAAACTGTCATAACTGCACACGGGTACACAGATGAACGAAGTCAAAAAAAGATTAATGGTCTTCGAATTGTGCAATCAATCCATGATCAAGGGTATAATGTATTGATGTTTGACTTCCGTAATAGTGGTAAATCAGGTGGACGAACAACAGGAATTGGATATTATGAACAGCATGATTTATCGTCGGCAGTGGAATTTGTGATTAACCAACGAAATCAACAAGAAATTGTTTTGCTTGGATGGAGTATGGGTGGGGCGACATGTTTACTAGTTGGTAGTCTTCATCCGCAAATTAAAGGAGTTATTGCAGATAGTCCATTTCATGATTTACAAACTTATTTGGAAGATAATTTAAGTGTTTGGTCAAAGTTACCTAAAAAACCGTTTACTTCAATCATTTTAAGTTCGATGAAACATCTATTAAAGATTGACCCAAAAGAAGTGTCTCCAGTCATATCAGTTCAAAAAGGAAATTCTACAAATTATTTATTAATTCATGGAAAGAATGATCTTAAAGTACCATTCAGTAGTAGTGAAATGATTTATGAACAAATCCCTAATGAAAACGAAAAAACATTATGGCTAACAGAACATGGACATATTACAACATTTATTGAAGAACCAGAACCATATACGAAGAAAGTAATTGATTTTATTGAAAAAACGTTTTCGTCTAAAGTAAATTAAATAACTAATTAGATTTTGTGAAACAGATGAACCTTAAAGAGCGGTTTATCTGTTTTTTTTATTTGAGAAAGATATTCTTCAGTACATGAAAGTAGAGACTGTAGAAAATACTATTATTTATAAATTGGTTTAAATAAAAAGTATAATTTTTGCCCCAAAAAGCTCTATTTTACTAAAAAGGCAGGCGAACTAAGATGGCAAATGAATATCGTTCGCGAGAGGAACGTAAACGGCTGGAAAAGCCTTCTAAAATTTCCAATAAGTCTGAAGGCTTATGGAAAAAAATTACTGTAACATTATTATCAATCGTAATTGTTTTCATACTGATTGGTGTAGGAATATTTTCATATTTAGTTAGCGGAGCACCTGCACTAGATGAATCAAAACTTAAAGTACCTCTATCTTCGACTATTGTTGATAAGGATGGCAAAGTAGTAGCAGAATTAGGTAGAGAACAACGAACAAAAGTGTCCTACAATGAAATTCCTAAGGTTGTAGAGGACGCATTTATTGCTACTGAAGATGTGCGGTTTTATAAACATAAAGGCGTAGACATTCGACGGGTATTCGGTGCAGTTTTAGCGAATATTACTGGAGGTTTTGGATCGCAAGGTGGAAGTACAATCACCCAGCAAGTAGTAAAAAACTCATTTTTATCTTCTCAAAAAACAATTAAGCGTAAAGTTCAGGAATGGTACTTAGCATTTAAATTAGAACAAAGATACTCTAAACATCAAATATTAGAAATGTATTTAAATAAAGTTTACTTTTCAAACGGTCTTAAAGGGCGAGGAGTATATGGTGTAGCCAAAGCTTGTGAAACTTATTTTAGTAAAGATTTATCTAAAATTACCTTACCAGAAGCAGCAACTTTAGCAGGTATGGTGAAGGCTCCAAATAGCTATAATCCTGCAAAGCACCCTATTGAGTCACAAAATCGTAGAAATACGGTTTTAAGTCAAATGAAAAAATATGGTTATATTACAGAGGAACAATATACAACTGCAAAAGCAATACCAATGAAATCATTAGTAAAGGTTCATGAATCTGGTGGTACAAAATACAATTCGTTTATCGATGTAGTCGTAAATGAAGTAGAAAAAAACAGTGATGCAAATGTTTATACAGATGGACTAACGATAGAAACTACATTAGATCCAAAAGCTCAAGATAAAGCAGATGAAATATTAAGTAGAGGAAAAAGCTTCTATCCTAGTGATGAATTTCAAACTGGCTTTGTATTATTAGATACGAAATCGGGTGAAATTCGAGCAGTAGGTGCAGGTAGAAATACAAGTACTGGTGGTTTAAACTTTGCAACTGATATTAAAAGACAGCCAGGATCTTCAATTAAACCTATACTAGATTACGGTCCAGCTATTCAGTATTTAAAATGGTCAACTTATCATCAAATTCTTGACGAGCCTTATTCATATTCTAATGGTACACCTATTAGAAACTGGGATCGAAAATATAAAGGTGATATTTCAATTCGATTAGCATTAGTCGATTCTCGAAATATTCCTGCATTAAAGACTTTCCAGGCTGTAGGAAGTGATCGTTCTAGAGAATTTGGGAATGGATTAGGGTTTAATTTTTCGAAAAATACATATTATGAATCTTATTCTATAGGAGGATTCACAGGTGTATCAGCAATGGAGATGGCAGGAGCTTATGCTGCATTTGGAAATGATGGAATTTATAATAAGCCTCACTCCGTTAAAAAAATTATTTATCCTGATAAAACTGAAAAAGTATTTGCAACTGAGCCTAAACAAGTAATGAGTGATTATACTGCATATATGGTAACAGATATGCTTCGCGATGTAGTAAAAACACCACTTGGTACTGGTAAGAGGGCAAATGTACCAGGTCTTGATATGGCAGGTAAAACAGGTACGACAAACTACTCTGATGAAGTAAAACAAAAATACGGATTTCCGGATAACGCAACTCGTGATAGTTGGTTTATTGGATATTCTTCAGATGTTACAATGGCTGTTTGGACTGGGTATGAAAAAAATAAAAAGAATAATTTTCTTGGTAAAGGTTCAACGAATATTGCCAAATACATTGCAAGAGATATGTTAGCGGCCAATGGAGATCGAAACGCAATATTTAGAAAACCTTCATCAGTTGAAGAAATTCGAAATGAATTATACATTCGAGGAGAAAAAGTAGATGATATTCCGAAAGATATTGTGATTGAGTCTGCAAAAAATGTTAAGGCGAATTATGACCCTGTTACAAGTAATATTTCATTAAATTGGACGTATCCTGCAAATCTGCTTCAAAAAATCTCTTTTGAAGTAGGTTATACTGTAAATGGTGCAGCGGGACAAACTCAAAAAATTCAGGGTACAGCAACAAGTATTAATGGAATTGTCCCTGGAGATATTGTAAAAATAACGATTATTGCTACAAGTGCTGAAGGTAAGAGTGGACCTGTTGCAGTTACTGTTGATTTATCTTCAACGGAACAACCAACTACTCCACCTGCAAATGAAGGTGGACAAGGAACTGGAAATGGACAGGGTACTGGGAATGGGCAAGGGAATGGTAACGGGACAGGAGAAGGTACGAAGCCTCCTGGTGATCAAACGCCCGGTACAGTAGACGAGAATGGTAATATTGTAAATCCAATCGTCCCTAATCCTAAAAAACCGCATTAAATCTAAATATTAAAAACGCATTGTGAAAATATCAATGCGTTTTTTCAAGTGAATAATGTTAAAGGAGTTTTTTAAATGGAAGATCAATTAAGTATTAATATTTTTTTAAAAGAGTCGGATAATCCATTTGCCAGTTATTATAGCGATGACTATTTACACTTAAGCTCTGATTTAGAAGATTTTATATTATCTAAACTATTTAGTGCTAAAAGAAAAAATATAGAGCTACTATTTGTTGGTCAAAATAAATTTGATGAAAATTCTTTAAAAACTGCGACCTTGAACTCTTTTTCTAATCTCATGAAAAATGATGAACGGATTTATGCTAGAAATATTAAAAAGACAATTATTTTATTTGTTTTTGGTATTATCATTGGCTTGTTATACTTAAAGCTTCAAAAAAGTCATGCCTATATCGGAGGCATTTTAAGCATAGTATGTTGGGTATTTATTTGGTCAGGTACAGAAGTATATTTCTTTGAAAATATGCAAATCAAACAAAAGATTAAAAAATGCAAGAACATTCTTAATGCAAATATTTACAAAAAATGAGAATGCTAATGCCCCCGAAAAGTCGGGGGCATTAATTTGGCTTTGTTATTTTATAGGGTCAGCTTTTTGAAAAGTATCCCTCAAGATGTAATAAGATTGTTTTAGTCGTTCATGATATGTAGGCTTATCCCATTTATTCCAAGTATAAGAATAAAAATCATTCATATAAAGTGTTCCATTCTTTTGTCTTACAGTTGAATAGGATAATTCCTTATTTGATTCAGTAGGGCGATAAGTAAGTACAGCTACTTGAATTTTCTTTATTTTTTTGTGGCTTTCTAATCCACTTTTCCAAATATCGCCCATTATTTCCTGTGTACTTGGGTCCCTCACATTTAATAATTGCCAAGGGATACGAATTTCTAACACATGATTTTTTTCGTTGAGGGAAACATCAGTTAAAGAATTAAAATCTTTATGTAGTGGGTTTCCATCTCCGAACATTAATTTACCTGTTTCGTATGACTCCAAAGGTAAATTTAGTGATTTTCCGTTTAAATTTGGAATGACAAGTGGTCGATTTAATCCAAGCATGATTTTATGATAGATCCCGTTATCTTTCATATTTACATTCGGTTCAATTGGCGCGTAATGTAAAAGATTGGCGTATTCAAAATAAAATGGATCATAATAGCTATCCACTAGAACATGAGAATCATTAGGTCCATTTAAATCAATTACAAAATCAATGCCATTTTCAGTTTTTACCGCTTTATCAAATGGAAGTTGATGTTGTCCTTGATCTGGAATCGTATCAAGTAAAAGCATAACTCCCGTTTTAGACCAATCAAAAGGTTGTTTCGTTTTTTCAAAATTTAAAAGGAAATTTATTGATCGCTCGTCGCTTGACATTGACCAATTCTTTAATTTGCGTTCATTGTCGTTTTGATCAAGAGAATTAATAAAATTAGCATTTTTCATATTTGCTGATTTAATTTTATTTTTTTTCCAATCATTTGGATCACCATCTACAGTAATGACATTTTTTGAACTGTTAGGATCAAAAGATAGTAAACCAAATTGCTGTTCGCTCGTTTGTACATTTGACCAAAATGGTCGGCGTTCAGGATCATCTAATTTCATATTATTCCATGTTCGTTTAAACCATTCATCTTGCCATGAAAATACAATTCCACCTGCCATTTGCTCAGTTTGAATGTCTTCAAACAGGTGAGAATTAATCTGTCCCTGCTCAGTTTCATTATGAAATCCTTGATTCCATCCATAACGATTGCGATGAGTCATACCTCTTGAAGATGGAACACCAAATTCTGAAATTAAAACTGGCATAGTATGTACTTTTCTTAGGTCATGTAAATATCCAGCATAACTATTCTTCTTACCCCGGGAATCAATATAATTCGTATAAGATAGTTCATAATTTAAAAATTCAGGATAATATGGGTATACATGATAGGAAGCAAAATATCCAGAAAATAATGTTGACTTTGATTTGACATGATTTGGATCTAATGAAACCATATCTTCATTTCCCATCGGTTCATTTGGATGATGAATCGGATCGGTAGTTACCCAATTTGCAAAACTAATTGGACGCTGCCAAGCATATTTTTCTGTTTCATATTTCACGGTATTGTCTAACATACCTGCAAGCCAAACTTCAAATGGAGATGCATGGTTTGTTTGAAAGTACTGACCGTTAAAGTCAACAGTACCTCTATGTTTATCATTTGTTGTTTTCATCATATTCGGGTCCCACTCTATACCTAAAATCCATCCAATAACGTATTTTGAAATATTTGAGTGGTATTTACCAGAAGCATGACCTAGTTTTTGAGGAATTTGTGCTTTCCCATGAATGACATCAACAGTTTCACGAATATCATGTTGAAACTCTTTTGTAAGACCCTCATTATAAATATCTCCTAATGAATTTATCTTCTCCTCATTAAGCCAAACACCGTGAATTAAATAGAGAGGGTGTATAGTTTTTTGATTGTATTCAAAAAGTGCATCATAAAAAGCTGGAGGATGAAGGGTATATACTCGAATAACATTTGCGTGCATCTTTCCAATCTCTTTGAGCCACCTTAAATATTCGGCTTTTGTTATTGCTGTTTCACCTGGAAAGTGTCCTGGTTTAGCAATCCCAAGATTTACACCTTTTAGAAGGAGATCGTGTGGGGTTTTTGCTTCATCAAAAAGTTGAAAATAATTTTTTCCGATCTGAGCAGGAATTGTAATGTTTTTTGTTTTATAGGTATATGTGTTAACTTTCTTACTTACTTTACTAGTCTTTGTCTGATGGAATAGTATTAACGCCACACCAATCATTAGACAAAGCATCAGTAAAATGAGCCATTTTTTTTTATTTTCCTTCATCATTATATCCTCCAAAACATTTGAAACTTATTCGGTTAGTATGCTGTAAGGTAATTTCCTATATTCGTTAGGAGTGTATAAGTTAACTCTCATAGAATGATTTTATAATAATAAAAATTAAGTTTAAATTAAGAACATAATGATTAAAAATAAACTTTGTATTTATTGCAGATGCTGGTTAAAAAAAGTAAAATGTGGTTAAATTAACGTTAAGTAAATTGAAAATCGTTATATTTTTAATAATGAGAGGAAAAAAGATGAATAATACTGACGGAATCAAACCTTCAAGGAAATATGCTAATGGAACTGTACATGAGACTGCTAGTGGGAAATTTAAGGTATTAGATCGCTACTTAAAAGATGGAGTAATAATGATTAAGCTTCAATGGTTAGAAAGTAATGTAATTGAAGAAAACAAAGAAGTAAATGTGTCAGCTTCGATTTATAAATTTCAAAAAAGCAGAGGAATGAATGAAAATACTGCTTTATCACAGCCAGTAGAAGTACAATTACTACATGATATCAAAACTAGTTTAGACCGTTTGTTTGAAATTTTAGATATAAGAACGGAGCTTTTGAACCATGCTCTAGAAAAAATTGATGAAAATAGAAAGAAAATTGACGAGAATAGAGAAACTTTAAAGACACAACAAAAAATGATTGAGGAACAAAATAAGAGAATTAACACAATCGTAGATAAATTGATTGAAAAAATGTAATGATTAGTCTAAGGATGACGATTTTTTGATATATCCATTATGCTGGAGTTAAGAATGGTTATTTAGAGTTAACTATAAAATTAAAAAAAGAATCTTAAAAATAATAAAACCACAATTCGAAAATAGCGGAATTGTGGTTTTTGCTATATATTTGATCGTTTTGAGGAATGGAAATGATGTCTTAAATTACCAACTGTTATAACGTTGATTGTATGTTGAATTAACGTTAATATTAGATAAAGTAAACTTGATTTTAGAGTTTATTTTACCTTTTAACGTTTAGTTATTAGACTGTTTGGTTAAGTCAGAGAAGAAAGATATAACGATTAAGTTAGAAATAGTATCTAAATATTCACCAATTAAGTCCAACTAGATTAAAGTGAGCGGGTGATAGGGTGATTGATATTCAAACTGAATATCCAATTGTAATGTTTATAGGAAGTGAAGAGAAATTTAATTATCAAAACTTTTGTAATGTAAATAACGATCATTTTAAATTAGTTAGGCCCAATCAGAATAGTTTAGCTCTGTCTGAAAAAATAGATTTATTTAATCCAGATGTACTAATTATTTTTATTGAAGAAATACTAAGCACATTTAATATAGAGAGATTCAATCAATTGAGGGACTTTTGTGAAAGAAGATATATTTCAACAATTTGTATATGTAATACGACTGATCAAATGACAATGAGTGCTCTTATGCCTGATGCTGTACTTAGTGAATCAGTTGCTAGAATCGAACTTCACAAGTATATTAATAAATTTGTTCAGCGTAGAAATCAAATACAGGAACAAGTTTTAATTGATCCATTGACTGGTGTTTACAATTTTAGATATTTAAAAAATGAGGTAAAAAAACAATTAGAGGATTTAAAACGTAGCTACGAATCATTTTCGTTGGTGCACGTAAAAATTGAACAAAAACAAGACTATTTATTGAATAATTTAATCGAAAAAAGTTTTATTCAATTTATAAAAAGAAGTTTAAGATCGTCCGATTTGCTAGCACATTTCAAGAAAAAAGAATTTGTATTATTGCTACCAAAAACGGTTAAAGAAGACGGCATTAAATTAATGAATCGTTTATCGTTATCATTTTCGGAGGTACCGATCTCTTTTGATAATCGAATTCACTATTCGTCATTTAATTTTAATGTGCTTGAAATTCCAGATTCAAGTATAAGCGCTGACGATTGTTTAACACTACTCACTACTAATGAAATGGGTTCAATGAACCAATTTGATTCTTCAACAAGTAAGAATAAAAATATGATTCGTAAACTAAAAGTAGCGGTAATTAATGAAGATCGCCTCATACGTGAAATGTTAAAACATCAATTGTCAGATTTGGGTGGAAAATTATATGACGTTGAAATAAAAGTTTATATAGACGGTGAAGAATTTTTAAATGATCCTTGGCATAAGCAAAATGAAAGATATCTATTAATAATCGATCGTATTTTACCTAAAATGGGTGGCTTTGAAATAATACGAAAAATGCGTACTAGCTACGATCGTAGAAAATATTTATGCTTAATGATTGGTAATAAAAGCTCTGAGAATGATATTGCAACCGCATTACAAAGTGGTGCAAATGATTATTTGGAAAAACCATTTAGTCTGAAAGAACTACGTCTTCGTTTAAATAGAATGTTAGGTATAACTACTAAATGAATATAGCCATCATCCTTTACCTAACAGGAATTTTCTTTCTATTACTATTTTCGATCTATATTTATTTAGTTTATAAGAAAATTATTAAACAACAAAAAAATAAGCAAATTGAAGAATGGTTAAATAGAAATATTTTATTTGTTGAAAATTATTTAATCAAAGGAGAAATATCTGCTTCATTTATTCCAAGAAAAGAAATTGAGTATGAAGCTTTAGAAAATATTTTTAGCAGTTTTATGAGTATAATCAAATTTGAAGAAGGATTCGATCCAATTAGGCCAATCGTCAATTTATATTTTGTCTCAAGATATAAACATAAACTTAAACATGGTAATTGGAGTGAACGGATGAATTCATTGTTGTTTATCAATCAATTTAAAATAAAAATGATGCAAGAAGATTTAATTCAACATTTATCTTGTAAACATTGCTCTCTTGAAGAAAAATTTAATATATTTCTTATTTTAGGGAGTTTTAAATATGAGAAATTAATGCAATTGTTAGTTGACCAGAAAAAAATACCTTCTTTTTTACTCACGGAAATTTTGTATTTACATGTTAATGAAGAGAATATTCATGAACTGCTTAAAGACTTCGATGAATTACCTGAGAATTTTAAAAATCCTATTTTGGACTTGATCAGAATTAAAAATTTGCGATCTGAGCAAATCCATTTATTTCTTGAGAAATTAATGTCATCAGAAAATAGTGAATTAAGAATACGCACCTTAAAAACAATATCATCTTTAGGATATATTTCTGCTCCAAATTTAATTATTCAACACTTAGAATCAAAAGAGAAAGAGCTTCAACTAATTAATGAAGAAAAGTTGATGATTGTAAGTTTAATGGGAAGTATTCGCAATGATTTATTTTTGTCTTATTTAATTGAATTAATTTCAGACAAGGCTTATATGGTAAGGTCTGAAGCTGCTAAATCTATAAAAAAATATAAGAATGGAGAGGTAATTCTTAATAAAATAATCGAAGAACATCCAGATTCATATGCAAGAAATATATCAAAAGAATGGTTGGAGAGGACTGCGGAATATGATTAATATATTCTTTTTAATACTTAATAAAGTAATTATCATCTACGTGTTGCTCCTTTGTTCAACTTATTTAATTTTATTTATATTAGCATTTATGCGATTAAAAAGAGAAAAAGGTCTACATCAAATTGAACAATATAAAAGATTAAAAGAATCTGCCTTTACTGCTCCAATTTCAATACTAGTCCCTGCTTATAATGAAGAAGTAGGAGTAATTAATACGATTTTATCCTTAGTGACTGGAAGTGGTAGGTTAGATTACCCAGAATTTGAAGTAATCGTTATTAACGATGGATCAAAAGATTCTACTTTACAAAAAACGATCGATCGTTTTGAGATGAAAGTAGTAAAAAATAAGGTATTTCATAAACATAAAGGGATTGAAACGAAACCAATTAAAAATGTATATCAATCAGCTATTTATCCTTTCGTATTTCTAATTGATAAAGTTAATGGTGGAAAAGCTGATGCATTAAATGCTGGAATTAATTTTAGTAAGTATCCTTATTTTGCTTCTATTGATGGCGATACAATCCTTGATTCTGATTCATTTATTAAAATTATGAAACCGATTATTGAAAATACAGATGACGAAATACTTGCTACTGGTGGGAGCGTATTAATTGCAAATGGGAGTAAAACATCGCATGGTAAAGTAAATGAAATGCTTCTCTCGAAAAATCCACTTGTAGTAATGCAAGTTATCGAATATATGAGAGCTTTTTTAATTGGACGAATTGGACTTAGTAATAAGAATTTATTATTAATTATATCTGGAGCATTTGGTGTATTTAAAAAGTCAAGAGTCATTCAAGTAGGAGGATATTTAACAAATACGATTGGTGAGGATATGGAACTCGTCGTTCGTCTACACTGTAAAAACATAGAAGAAAATTGGGGAGCAAAAATCGAGTATGTAGCCGATCCTGTTTGTTATACTGAAGCACCGGATTCATTCAAATATTTAAAAACACAAAGGGTAAGATGGCACCGCGGATTATTTGAAAGTTTGTGGGCACATCGTAAAATGATTTTTAATAAAAATTACCGTTCAATCGGATTTATTGCAATGCCATATTTTTTCTTCGTTGAATTTTTAGGACCCATTATTGAGTTTTTTGGATATTTATCGTTAATTATAAATATTACTTTACACAATATAAATATAATGTATTCCATTGCACTTTTAATTTTAATGATAATATATGGCTCATTTTTCTCATTAAGCGCAGTGCTTTTAGAAGAATGGCGTTTAGAAAAATATAAAAAAATTAGTGAGTTAAACCGTTTATTTTTCTATTCATTGACAGAAGCGATTTGGTATCGTCCAATTTTGACATATTGGCGTGTAGTAGCAACAATCAGCATATTCTTAGGACAAAAAAAAGGTTGGGGAGAAATGAAGAGAAAGGGTGTTTAACAAGCTTTTAGCACAAACTTAAAGACTGCTCAGCGGTCTTTTTTTTGTTTGTTAAAAAAAATAAAATATAAAAAAATTTAAGCCAAGTCATTATTTATGCAATTTTATTAAACTAAAAAATCAGAATGATAAATATAAATGAGTAATAGAGCATAAATAGAGTATAGCGGAGGAGTGAAGGATGATAAAGGGATTAAAATTAGTGGGGCTAATCGCTTTCATTACGATTTTAAATGTGATTGTATTCTCTCCAGGTTTAATCGGAATCCAATTAATTAATGCGAGTGCATTTCAAACTGCATTTGGGGTATCGTTCATAATAGCGAATTTGTTAGTACTTCTATTTAGTATGTTTCAACTATATTTCAAGCCTGTTAAAGATAAGCCAATTAAGCAGCTAAAAACAAATGAAGATTTCGTTCTTGCTTTAAGTCGATATAAAAATAATAAAGTACTAAAAGAAGATATTATTACTTCAATTGAACAAATCGAACGAATGAAAAAGAAAAAAGGCGTATTTTATAACTTATTAACGGATCGATTTTCTCCAACCGAAATTACATACAACAAGTTTGCATCTGTTGTGGACGAGGTTGAGACATTATTTTATTTAAGAATAAGAAACATCCTAAACAAGATTAGTACTTTTGATGAACTTGAATATAAAAAAATAAAGGGGAAAGACGGATTACGATACTCAAAGTCATTAATTCAAGAGAAAACAAATCTTTTTAATGAATATATCAAATTCGTAAAAAAGGCAATTGAAATGAATGAAGAGATTCTTGTTAATATTGATAAACTAATTTTAGAAATTTCAAGACTAGATGAAATAGGAATCGATGATATTGAAAAAATGGAATGTATGAAAGAAATCGATTCGTTAATTCAACAAACAAAATATTATAGGCAATGAATGGAAGGATGATAAAAATGAGAAAGTTTCTTTTTGCATCTATTGCAGTGATCGTTGTAGTTTTTCTTCTTGTCTATATTGGAATTAATATGACTTCAGAAGATAAAGTTGTGAAAATTACTGATAAAAATAAAAATCAGCAATTAACTAAAATGATCTCAAAAATAAATATTTCGAATGCAAAACCAATTAAAGGTCAAATTGACTTAAGTACAGCTGATGTGGCAAGTGAACTCCCTGATATATCTAAATTTCCTGTAACCGTAGATAATACGACTGATAGTTTTGTTGAAATTTTTTCATCTACTGAAAAATCAAGTGATGGGAAAAATGGTTGGTTAAACGAAGTCGCAAATAAGTTTAATGATGCAAAATTTAATCTAAATGGTAAGCAAGTATCTGTAAAAATAAGAAACATTGCATCTGGTACTGCAACAGACTTTATAAAATCAGGTAAATATGTTCCTGATGCTTTTACACCGTCAAATGAACTTTGGGGTCAAATGATTACGTCAAGTGGTGTTAAAACAGAAACCGTCTCCTCGCGATTAGTTGGAAATGTTCCTGGTATTGTCATTTCAAAGTCAAAATATAATGAGTTAATGAAAAAGTATAGTAGAGTCGATCCGAAAACAGTCATCGAGGCAATGACCAAAAACGAACTATCAATGGGATATACCGATCCATTTACTAGTTCAACAGGATTAAATTTTTTAGTTACGACTTTAAATTCCTTTGATTCAAAAGATGTATTAAGCGATACTGCTGTGAGAGGGTTTGAAAGCTTTCAAGCAAATGTACCATTCACTGCTTCTACGACTCTACAAATGAGTGATGCAGCAGAATCAGGCGTTCTAGATGCATTTGTTTTAGAATATCAAACATATGTAAATTCACCTGATTTGAAAAATAGTTACGAATTTATACCATTTGGAGTGCGTCACGACAGTCCACTTTATGCTTTAGGGAATTTACCAAAAGAGAAAATGGATATTTTGAAAAAATTTGCTGAATTTACTGGTCAAAATAATCTTCAATCAATTGCAAAACAAGATGGGTTTAACGGGTTGAACAACTACAAATCAGAGCTTAAAACGATCGATGGGGATACTTTAAGTGCTGCACAGAAACTTTGGAAAGGTAAGAAAAATACTTCAAATCCAATTGCTGCGGTTTTTGTAGCAGATGTTTCAGGTAGTATGGATGGCAAACCATTAAATGAGCTAAAAGAATCACTACTTAAAGGTCAAAAATATTTAGGAAGAGATAATAGTATTGGTCTAATCTCTTACTCTGCCGATGTTACGATTAATCTTCCAATTGCAAAATATGATGCAAATCAACAGTCAAAATTTGTTGGTGCAGTATCTAGCCTCGATGCTAGCGGAGATACAGCAACAAACGATGGAATCCTTGTAGCAATTAATATGCTAAAAGATGAAATGAAAAAAAATCCAAATGTTAGACCGCTCATTTTTGTCCTAACCGATGGCGAGACCAATCATGGGAATTCATTGAAGAATGTAAAAGGAATTATAAAAGCATATAAAATTCCAATTTATACGATTGGTTATAACGCCAATATTAAAGCGCTTGAAAGTATTTCGAATATTAACGAAGCTGCAAATATTAATGCTGATTCAGATGACGTAATCTATAAAATTCGTAATCTCTTTAATGTTCAACTTTAATTAGTAGGAGGATTTAAGAATGTCATTTTCTATGCAAGTTGTAAATGAAGAGGAAATCAAGGCAGTAATAGAAGAGCAAGTAAAGCCTGTTCCAGAGGAAATAATGAAATTAAAAGCAACCGCGGATGCAAATGTAGCGATGATTATGGAAATAGATACTGTTTCAAAAGAAACATACGAAAAACGAAAGGAAATTCTTCAATCAATTGAATCATTTGGATTACAGACGATGAAATCTTCTTCGAATAAAAATTCTCTTCTAAAGGTTTCACTTGGTCAACTTGCTAAAAGTGGAGACGAAGGAGGGCAAGTTGCAAAAGGATTATCAGAGCTCCAAGTTCAATTAAAGGATTTAGATCCAAGTGTAATAAATTTTTCAAAGTCGGGTTTTTTAGGTAAGTTATTTAATCCTATTCGTTCATATTTTCAAAGATTTGAAAAAGCAGATGTCGCAATTGCAGATATCGTAAAGTCTCTTGATAAGGGGAAAAAAATTCTTGAAAATGATAACACGACATTAGAGCATGAACAATTATCACTTCGTATGCTGTCAAAAACGCTAGAAAAGGAAATTCAACTTGGAACATTAATGGATGAGTCCATTGAAAACCAGATTGAAAAAGCAAAAATCGAAGGAGAAGATCAAGAAAAGGTTAAATTTATCACAGAGGAAGTTCTTTATCCGTTACGACAACGAGTAATGGACCTACAGCAAATGTTAGTTGTCAATCACCAAGGAGATATGTCATATGAGGTTGTTATACGGAATAATCGTGAATTAATTCGTGGTGTTGAACGTGCAAAAACGGTAACGATTTCTGCACTAAATACAGCTGTAACGGTAGCAAGTGCTCTTTATAATCAAAAAATCGTTTTACAAAAAATCACTGCTTTAAATCAAACAACAAATACGATTATTGAAGGTACTTCTAGATTATTAAAGGAGCAAGGAGTTGCAATCCAAAAGCAAGCGATGGAGTCAGCGGTTTCTGTTGAAACACTAAAAACTTCATTCACAAACGTCATATCAGCGTTTGAATCGATTAGTACATTTAAGCAAGAAGCTTTGCCAAAAATGCGTCAAACAATCCTACAATTTCAAGAATTAGCGGAAGTTGGTTCTCAACAGATTCAAAGACTTGAAAAAGGGGATCGAATCGGATTATAGGTATGATGAATTGAAAAAACTAAGATTCCTTTGATCTTAGTTTTTTGCTTTTTCAATCTTATTAATAAATTTAATGCACTTTGAACATTCATGATTAAAATTTGTAATAATTTAGAAACCATTAGGACATTTCAGTTGCTTTATAACACTTTTATTTTATTTCGCTCTCATTCGTTTAAGATCTTCTTTAGGTGGAAAACCGAATAACCGAGAGTATTCCCTACTGAACTGAGAAGGACTCTCATATCCTACTCGGAATGCTACTTCTTGTGCATCTGAAGATTCGGACAGTAATAAAAGTCGAGCTTCCTGCAATCTTAAGTGCTTCTGAAATTGTAGAGGACTCATTGCGGTTACATCTTTAAAGTGTCTATGAAGGGAAGAAACACTCATATTTGCTATTTCTGCAAGCTCTTCAATTCGTAAAGACTTGTAAAAATTCGCTTTAATTTGTTCAATAACTTCACTTATTCGATTAGTAGTGCTACCTTCGATGGCAATTTGTTGTAATATACTCCCATTTTGTCCACGCAATACTCTGTAGAGAATTTCTTTTGTAAAAATAGGTGAAAGAATTTGAATATCTTCAGGCGAATCTAATAAACGAGCCAATCTAATCACTGCATCTAAAATTGAACCCTCTAATTCGTTGACAAAAATCGCTCGTTTTGCATTTTCCTTTGAATTAGTGGGAATTTCAGTATCCGTTAAAATTTCTAAGATTTGACTTGGATTAAATTCAAGTTTTAAAGCTAGATATGGAACACTTGGTGTAGCTTCAATAACTTGACCTGTAACTGGTAAATCAACGGATGCTACTAAATAATTTCCAGGGCCATATTTAAAACTTTCATTACCTAGTAATAATTCCTTTATACCAGAAACAACTATACATAGAGACGGTTTATAGACCCTATATTTAGGATCAGTAATATTAGACTCCCGAATGAAAAATAACGACTTAATTGAGGTTTCGTTAACACCTTCTTGATTAGTATTGCGATCAATAATTTGGATTAGTTCGCTTAGATAGGAAACGTTCATTTCAGACATATAGTCCTCCTTGCTTACTTTATATTAAAAGAAAAAAATTTTCATAGGATATGTAATTGTGAGAGGATTAGGCAATTATTTAGGAGGAATGAGTTAACGAACACTGCTTATTATAATGCATAATTAAGTATATCAAACATATCTTCAAAACTATAATATTATCATTTTATCTAAAATTTAAAACCCATAAAGGGAGAGATTGTTATGAAACTAATTGCATTAGACTTAGATGGTACAACACTCAACACTAAAAAAATAATAAGTGAAGAAACGTTAAACTCGATTAAAAAAGCTCAGGCAGCAGGGCATATCGTGATGATTTTATCCGGGCGTTCACCAAGCTCAGTAAATGATGAACTTTTAAAGTATGGCTTAAATTGTCCAATTGGAGGCCATAACGGAACTGCATTATATGTGAATGGTAATTTAATTGAATTAAATTCTATAGGGAGACCTCAAGTGCAAAAAATTGCCTTAGAAATTGAGGAAGAAGTTTTACCATACAATATTTCTACGAATAAGGGAATATTTGCCCCAAGTAATTGGGATAAACGATTTAAACAAGTTGTTTCATCTGGGTGTGTTCCTAAAGAATACTTCGCAAACAGACACTTCAAAATGTTTACTACACCTCCAAATGTATATGGGCATTCGTTTTTTAACAAAGTTCATGAAATAATTGATAATGAGGATTTTACGATCCAAAAGTTTCTTATTTTAACTCTTGATCCAAAACAAATGGAGCGACTTGAAAAGAAATTAAGATTCATAGATGAGATTTTTGTTACGAGTGCCTCACCTTTTAATCTTGAGGTTACACATATAAATGGAAATAAAGGGTATGGTTTAAAAGCAATGGCATCATATTTTAATATTCCTTTAGAAAATACAGTAGCTATTGGAGAGGAAAAAAATGATCTACCGATGTTAAATATAGCCGGATTATCAATAGCTATGGGGAATGCTGAAGAAGAAGTAAAGCTCTCAAGTGATGTTATTACTTTAAGTAATGATGAAAATGGTGTTGCATATGCATTCAAAAAATATATTTTTACAGAGTCTAATGTACTATAATAGTAAAGAAATCTAAATACATCTAAATATGCAATGTTTTCCTTGGTTAAATGTGTGAGTATATAACTTTTTCCAAGGTTGTTTTTATTTGTCTATTTAAACCAATCGATTAAAATATAGAAAGGTAAGGGGGAGGAAATTTTGGTTAGACGGATAAAAGATCTATTTTCCATTAAGGGGTATAGTTTATTTGTCATCTGTTTGTTATTTGTAGGGATAGGACTTTCAATCACAACTCCTTATTTATCATTGTATTCTACAAAATATATAGGGATGAGTTCTGGAGCATTCGGTATCTTCATGGCTGTGATTTCATTAAGTGGTGTTTTAGTTAATACATTTATTGCTGAGCGTTCTGATCGAGGGATTGACAGAAAATGGATTATTATGATTGCAATGATATCATCAGCAATAGGTTATGCATCGTATTTAATATTTCATAACTACTATTTATTATTAGTTTTTGTTGCTTTATTTAATGGATTAGGTGCAGCGGCTATGCCACAAATTTTTGCATCCGCACAGGAATCAGCAAACGCAAGTTTATCTAAAGATAAGACTTTAGCATTATCAACTTTACGATCGCTTATTTCTTTAGGATTTTTAATCGGACCATTAGTAGGTACTTTAATTTTAAGAGCAAAAGGTTATCATGGGCTTTTTTGGGGAACTTCTAGTATTTATGTAATGATTACACTACTAGTATTCTTCTTCTTAGAAAAGAGAAAGCCAGTTCAGAACAATATAAAAAAGAAAAACAAGACAAAAGTCACGGCCACTAAACGCAAACAACTTAGACTACCATTTATAGCTTTTATCTTATTATTTGCAGTTAGTTCGATAAATTGGATCAACACACCTCTTTTTATCGTCAATGAGTTACATGGTACTAATACAGATGTTGGATTAGTCGTAAGCTTATGTGCTGGTTTAGAAATTCCAATCATGCTTGTGTTGGGAGTACTTTCTAAAAAAATCTCAAATCATGCATTGATGATCTACGGTTGCTTTATTGGTTTACTCTATTACTTAATCTTAAGCATTTCTACCCATACATGGGAGTTAATCATTGCACAGTTGCTACAGGCAACATACATCGCGATCGTTATGGGGAATGGTATAAGCTATTTTAACGACCTATTACCAAATTCACCCGGCTTTTCTGCATCAATTTATGCGAATTGCTCGACAATCGGAAGTTTAGTAGGAAACTTAGGCGGAGGTCTATTTGCACAATTAGCAGGTTTTCGAAATGTTTATTTACTTTGTATATTGTTTGTAATTTGTTCACTCTTTATATTATGGAAATCAAAAAACAATGTGGAAATGGAAATATCGACAGGTCATAGTCAGTCTGTGTAGTTGATTTATTGTCGGTGAGCTTCACAAAATATTGAGAATTAAAATTTCTATTTAAAACCCGACAGAAACGAACTTGACGAATGATCAAGACCTCGCCCTTTGGAAAGCTAGCATCCTGAAATGGAAATCAACATCACTATACTCCAAGGAAATTTGAAAATTAATTGACAAGATTGTTTTTCAACAGCGTGAAAACGAGCTATAAATATAGCTCGTTTTTTTACATTTTGGCAATAAGAATTAAGATGATATATTACATATAGATCGAATTAAATAGTATTAAAAAAATGAGTCGTATGTGAGGATAAAAAAATGAATGAAACTACAAATATATTAATTGTTGAAGATGATGAAGATATTAATCGATTACTTTGTGATATTATCTACAAAAACAGATATAATCCAAAATCTGCCTATTCTGGGACTGAAGCACTTATTTATTTAGAAAGTCAGAAGTGGGATCTGGTTTTATTAGATTTGATGCTTCCAGGATTGTCTGGAGAAGAATTATTAAGAAAAATAACAGAGGAAAGTAATATCCCGGTCATAATCATCTCAGCAAAGCTTGAAATGAAAACAAAAGTAGATATTTTAAGGGGTGGAGCGGATGATTATATTACGAAACCATTTGATATAGAAGAGGTTTCGGCAAGAATTGAAACTTGCTTAAGAAGATATCGTCGATTGGCTAATGTACCAATAATCAATCAAATTCAATACAAAGATCTTGTTTTAGATACAGATTCAAAAAAGGTGTCTGTTGGCGGAAATGAGTTAAAATTAACGGCCATTGAATACGAGATACTGTGTTTATTCGTAACTTCTCCTAAAAAGGTTTTCACAAAAGCTAATTTATTTGAAAGTGTTTGGAATGAGGAATTCTATGGAGATGATAATACAATAAATGTACATATGAGTAATATTAGAAGCAAGCTTAATAAAGCCAATCCAAATGAAGAGTATATAGAAACGATTTGGGGAATGGGTTACAGACTTAAAACTTAAGGTTTTCTTAAGAATTGACTTAAGACATTCTTATGTTTTCCTTCTTATAGTTACAAGTATAAAGTGATTTCAATTGGATTGTAAATTAAATATCTGTTTGGACGAGCTATGAGAGTTAATGATAAGGAGGGTAACTTATGAATGAATATGTACTTAAAACAAATCAATTATCTAAGAAATATCAAAATAAATTGGCCCTTAATAATGTTAATTTATCAATTAAAAAGGGATCTATTTATGGATTTATTGGACAAAACGGTGCAGGAAAATCTACTTTAATACGCTTGATTACAGGTTTAGGGTATTCGTTATCTGGCTCCTTTGAACTATTTGGAGAAAGCAATGAACGAGGATTAATTGAAGCAAGAAAAAGAGTTGGGACAATTATTGAGGGTCCTGCGTTATATCCACATTTAACAGCAGCTGAAAATTTAGAAGCACATAGACTTTTAAAAGGAATTCCTGGGAAAGAATGTATCAAAAAAACACTTAGACTAGTTGGTTTAGAAGATACAGGTAAAAAGAAGGCGAAAAATTTTTCCCTAGGGATGAAGCAAAGACTTGGACTTGCAATCGCGTTATTGGGGGATCCTGAATTTTTAATATTAGACGAACCAATAAATGGACTTGATCCCATGGGCGTTGTGGAAATACGCGAATTACTTAAAAAGCTTAATCAAGAGTATGGAATTACGATTTTAATTTCCAGTCATATTTTAAGTGAACTACATTTATTAGCAACTCATTACGGTATCATTCATAATGGAGAGCTATTAGAAGAACTTTCAATTAAAGAACTTGATGAAAAATGTAAACACTTCTTGCATATTAAAGTTGATAACCCAAACAAAGCTGCAACTGTGATTGAAAGAAACTTTAATACTTATAATTTTGAGGTATTACCGGACGGCTCGATCAAGTTATTTGAATATGTTGATAGACCAAGAGAGGTATCGAAGGCACTAACTAGTGAAGGTTTAATAATCGAGCAATTTATGCCTATGGGAGAAGATTTAGAAGCGTATTTTACAACTCGCATCGGGGGTGTAAAACGTGGGTAATCTATTGAAAACAGAACTGTATAAATTAAAAAAAGATCGTTCATTTCGAACATTACTCTTAATTTTAATTCTATTCTCTTTATTGTATCCTTTTACAACAAATATAGATTCAGCATCAAAACTTTCATTAGATGAATATTATACTTATAATATTTTAAGTATAAACAACGATATTATAAAATTATTACCGTGTATTTTTGCAGGTTTCTTTATAACAAGTGAATTTTCTAACGGAACAATGAAATCGATTGTTTCTTCGGGAAATAGTAGATTACGAATTTATTTTTCAAAGTTGACAGTGTTTTCTATTGGTTCAGTCATAATTTTATTAATACTACCAATTTTTATGATGACGACTGCAGCACTTCATTTTGATTTTAATGGTTCAACTAATTGGATGTTTATTTTTAAAACATACGGTTTATTAATAATTTATGGCGCCGCATTTGCTTCAGTCATGACGATTATTGCTACAATTTTTACTGACAATGGTAAAACAATCGGATTTTTATTGATGTTTTTTGCTTTAATTAATTCTTTATTAAGTTTTATAGGTTCTAAATTAACTTTTCTTAAAACAATCATTAAAAATTCAGTATTTATGCAATTTCCAAACATATATAAAGTCAATCAGTTAGATCATAGAGAAGTGTTTACCCTCATTTTTGTTCCAATTTTGACATTTATTGTACTAGGTATTTTAGGAAGTTTACTATTTAGAAAAAAAGAAATTAAGTAAGATCGAAAGTGGGTGAGTTTTATGAAATATATAACAATAAGTGTTATCATTCTTTTTTCATATTTTCTCACCCGTTATTTTTTGTTAAAAAAAGAGATTAAAAGAACTACTCTGCAATTACAAGCTCTTAATAAAAATACAATTGAAAAGAAAATTGACATTCAGTTTTTTGATAAAGACATTGAAATTCTTACTGCAGAAATAAATAAGCAAATTGATCTAACAAGAAAGTCTAAAGCAGAAAAACGTTTAAGTGAAAATGAATTAAAACAGGCAATTTCATACATCTCGCATGATATACGAACTCCAATGACGTCGATTTTAGGATATATTCAATTTTTAGAATCAGATGAAATAACGTCAGATAAAAGAAGAGAATATACAAATATCGTTAAAAATAGTGCACGAAGATTGAAGGTCTTGCTAGAAGACTTTTTTGAACTCTCTATCATAGATCAAATTGATTATCCAATGAAAGTTGAAAAAATAAAATTAAATCAATTGATTCTAGAAGTATTATTAGGATTTTACGAAGAATTTAATAATCGGAATTTAGAACCAATTATCGAAATTCCGAATATTGAAATGATTATTATGGCTGATTCATCTGCAGTAAAACGTGTCATAGAAAATTTAATCATGAATGCGATAAAACACTCCAGTGGAAATATAAATATCCACCTTGAAAAATTAAGTAAATCCATTCAATTATCAATTAGTAATTCAGTTGACGAGTTTAATGAAACTGATTTACACCGTATGTTTGATCGTTTTTATAAAGCAGATCAAACTCGAACCGGAAAAGGCACAGGCCTTGGTTTGCCGATTGCTAAAAGTTTAATGGAGAAAATGAATGGAAATCTAACTGCAGAGTTTAGAGAGAATCGATTATATATGAAATGTGAATGGTTTTAGAGATAAAGTTAAAGATACAAAATATATTTGATTAAAGGTTAAGCCTCTTCGTGGTTGGGACTTAACCTTTTTTATTGAGTGAATATTTTAAGTAAACAGTCTTAGATAAATCTATTTTTAGCTGTATCGTGTACACCCAATCATTTTTATCTTGGTTCCTATATTCAGTCTTTAAATGGGACTTTAAGCTTAAAAATTATTTAAATGAAAAGGATGAGCTATCTTGACTTTAAATTTAACACTTATGAATAATCAAGATTTTCAGAGGTTCCTAGTAATAGCAACTGTGAATTTTGCGAATGATAAAGTGAAAAATGGAAGTTGGAAAGAAGAAACAGCTTTAGAACAATCTAAGGCAGCTTTTCAATCTTTATTGCCAGAAGGTGAAAATACTGAAAATAACTTTTTGAAAAACATTGTTTTAAATGAACAAACGATTGGTTATATTTGGTATTCTATTAACATAAAACAAGAGCTAAATTATGCTTATTTCTATGAAATTCTTATTTATCCAGAGCATAGAGGTCAGGGATATGGTAAAGAAGCGATTAGTAAGTGTATAAAAGAAATTAATGAATTAGGAGTAGATGACGTATGGCTACATGTTTTTGGTCATAATCAAGGAGCATTGAATCTCTATCAACAACTTGGATTTGAGATAACTGATTATAACTTAAAGGTTAATACTTCTCGTTTTAAATAAAATTAAAAGAATAAATTAAAAGTTTGAAAGGAGCTGATCGACATTCAGCTCCTTTTTTCAAATGTTGTACTGTAATTATTTAAATCTGTTTGTCGAGATATTGAGATAGAACCCTCAATCCAGAATTTAAATCATCAAAAGATTGGGTAGAAGAAAGTGCAATACGTAAATACTTTTCAGAAGAAGATTGTCCACTTAGAAAACGATCAGAATGAAACACACGTACACCTAGTTTTTTCAAATCTGCTTCTAAGTTTACCCCATTACTATGACTATGAATTGGAAGCCAACGGTAAAAACTAAGCGGATGACCAATCTTATTTACAGGGAAATAGGATGAATAAATATCGTTTACAGTTTCAGCTAATTGTTTCTTTTGTTGAACGATTTCATGCGCTTTTCCTGATAAGATCAACTCAGTAATTACTTCCACATCAAGTGATGATGTTTTTACGTTAAGATTAAAAATAGCCTTCAAAATTTTTTCGCGTAATGCGTCCCCAAAAACCATGTAAGCAACTCTTAATCCAGAACAGATGGACTTTGATGTACCACATATGTATACGCTTTGTTCTGGAAGTAGATTATACATTGGTTGTTTATAGTCAGAAATTATTCCTGCAGTTATAAATGCATGTATATCATCTTCGATTAAAATTAAACGATGCTTCCTTATTACGGAAGCTAGTTCAAGTTTTCGAAAGTCAGAAATCATTATAGTAGTTGGGTTACTACAAGAAGGCATTAGGAATATGCCATGTATATTTAATTGGCTACATTGTTTTTCAAGTTCATCCGGCAGCATTCCAAACTGGTCGCAAGGAATAGGTATTAATTGAATGTGCAACGTTTTTGCCAGTTCAATAAAATTTGAAAAGGTGTAAAAATCGGTTGCAATTCGATTACCTGGCTCAAATAAACTAGCCAAAGCAAGGACCAAAGCATTTTGAGTACCAGACGCAATTGCTATATTATCTTGTTTTGCTTTAATACCAAAAGCCTCCATCCAGTTTAGTGCTGCTGCTTTCTGATGTGGGATACCGGTGGGATCATTGTAATTTAATAATTGATCTAAATAACTTTTACTGACTACTTTCTGAATTGCTTCAGTCACAATATTATTCGTTTGTTCAAAAGAAGCTACAAAGCCAAGATCAATACTATTGGCTGTTTTATCTGTTGAAATCGTTATTGAATGAGCTGCATTTGGAGCAACAAAAGTTCCACTTCCTGTAATCGCATAGATTAAACCTTTTACTTCACATATTTTGTAGGCTCGAGTAATAGTCGTAAAGTTTAAGTCCAGAAAATCAGCTAATTCACGTTGTGGTGGTAACTTTGTACCTGGTGCTAGAAAGCCATTTATAATATCTTGTTCTAGTTGTAGTGCAATCGAATGATAAAAAGGACGTTTTAAAGTCTTTTTGTCGGGTTTCCAAGACATCGGATAATTTTCAAATGAATTTACTGGCATATGGGCATTGTTCACCTCTAATCTATAATTCCATACAATTATATCATTTTTGTATGGAATTAAAAAAATATGATTATCTTACAGGTGAGTGGGAATTTAAGTGAATTAACTATAAACTGTACTTGATTTAATTTTTAGAAAATTGTAATCCATACAATTATTTCATTTTTTGTATGGATTCTGTATGTTAAATTATAATAAATTTAACGATACAGGATGTGAAAACTATGAAAAAGGGGAACAAACTTTGGATGGCATTTCGCTTTGCCTTCCCACACACGATACCCATTTTTGCAGGATTTTTATTTTTAGGGATAGCATATGGGATTTTTATGAACTCTTTAGGATTTAGTGCTATTTATCCAATTTTGATGGGGCTAACAATTTTTGCTGGATCTATGGAATTTATTGCAGCAAACTTATTACTGATGAGTTTTAATCCAATTAACGCACTGTTACTAACTTTAATGGTGAACGCGCGACATTTGTTTTATGGAATCTCAATGTTAGATAAATATAAAGGCACTGGAAAGAAAAAAATCTATCTAATTTTCGGTCTATGTGATGAGACTTTTTCAATAAATTATACTGCTGATATACCAGAAAGCGTGGATAAGAGATGGTTTATGTTTTTTGTTACATTCCTTAATCATCTGTATTGGGTAATTGGTGCATCAATTGGAGGAATTTTTGGATCACTTGTAAAATTCAATACTAAAGGGCTTGAATTCGTAATGACTGCCCTTTTTGTTGTTATATTCATTGAGCAGTGGAAAAAAGAGACAAAACACATTAGTGCAATAACAGGGGTTAGTCTTTCATCTATTTGTCTTATTATTTTTGGTGGAGATCATTTCATTATTCCTGCGATGCTTTCAATTCTTGTTACACTTAGTGTACTTAGAAAACCATCTAAGAAAGTCGAGGTGTCGGTATGACGATGAATATAACCCAGCAAATTATTACAGTATCAATGGTTGTTTTAGGCACAATGCTTACAAGATTTCTTCCATTTATCATTTTTCCACCGGGGAAAACTACACCGATTTATGTACAGTATCTAGGTAAAGTCCTACCGTCTGCAGTAATTGGACTATTGGTCATTTATTGTTTTAAAAATGTAAATGTACTTTCTGGTACTCACGGTATTCCAGAGTTTATTTCAGTATTTATTGTTGCGATTCTCCATTTATGGAAGAGAATGATGCTTCTTTCGATCGCGGGAGGTACGATTGTTTATATGATTCTTGTACAATTAGTTTTTTAACTAAATAGGGGGGAAATGATGAAAAATTATAGATGGAGTAATGAACAAATTAGAAACCAAGTAAGCGTTCTTGAAGGAGTAATTAATCCACATATCATATTAAAAAATGCAACGTATTTAAATTCATATTTAAACCAATGGTTACTTGCGAATATTTGGGTTTATCAGGATCGGATTGTTTATGTAGGAGAAGCTCTTCCGGAAAATTTAAATGAAATTGAAGTAGTTGATTGTGAAGGGCAATACTTAGTGCCAGGTTATATTGAACCTCATGCTCATCCTTATCAGCTCTATAATCCTCTTACTTTAGCAAAGCATGCAGGACAGTTCGGTACAACAACATTAATAAACGATAATTTAAAATTATTCTTAGAATTGCCTAGTCATGCTGCGTTTAATTTATTGAATGATTATAAAAATATCCCATCAAGCATGTATTGGTGGTGCCGTTTCGACGCACAAACTGAATTTCCAAGTAATGATGAGTTATTTAATTCGAAAGATGTTTTGTCTTGGCTCGAAAATGAATTAGTATTACAAGGTGGAGAACTAACTGCGTGGCCAAAGCTATTAAACGGTGACAACCAAATGCTTACCTGGATACAGGAGACGAAGAAGCTAAATAAGAAAGTGGAAGGGCATTTTCCAGGAGCTTCAGAACGAACTTTAGCTAAGTTAATGTTATTAGGTGCAGATTGTGATCATGAAGCAATGACAGGAAAAGAAGTACTTACGCGTTTAATGCAGGGCTATATGGTTTCATTAAGACATTCTTCAATAAGACCTGATTTAGAAGTGCTTCTAAAAGAAATTAATGAACTCGGCATTCAAAAATTTGATCGTTTTTTCTTTACGACTGACGGTTCACATCCTTATTTTTATGAAAAAGGAATGACTGATGAACTAATAAAAATAGCAATCCGTCATGAAATACCGTTAATTGAAGCATATAATATGGCAAGTTATAATGTAGCTTGCTATTATAATATGGAACATTTACATGGTTCAATTGCCACGGGAAGAATTGCAAATATTAATTTACTAGAAAGTAAAGAAAACCCAACACCTAAAAGTGTTTTAGCAAAAGGTAAATGGATCAAGAAAGACGGGAACCTTATCAATCAATATTTGCCGATCGATTGGGAGAAATATCAATTCTGTAAACTAGATTTAAAGTGGACTTTACTAAAAGATGATCTGAGTCTTTCAAGCTCATATGGTATAAATTTAATAAATAATGTTATTACAAAACCATATGAAAGTATGATTGATGTAGAATGTGATGAATTATCATACGAAAATGATGAATGTTTTCTTTTAATGGTTGGAAGAGATGGTTCTTGGAGATTAAACTCGCTAGTAAAAGGATTTGCTCAACATATGGGTGGATTTGCAAGTTCTTATTCTGGTACTGGAGACATTTTAATCTTAGGGAAAAGAAAATCCGATATGTTGAAAGCTTTTGAAAGAATGAAAGAAATAGGTGGTGGCATGGTACTAGTTGAAGAGAACAAAGTTGTTCACGAAATATCTTTAGCTTTAAAAGGTAGCATGTCTGATTTAGATATGGACAGTTTAATCCAAATTGAGAAAAAAATGATCAGATTGTTAAAAGAAAAAGGATATAAATACGACGATCCTGCGTTTACATTATTATTCTTTTCCGCAACTCATTTACCATTTATTCGATTAACTCCAAGTGGTTTATATGATGTGAAAAATAAAGAAATTCTAGTTTCTCCAACAAAAAGGCAAACTGCACATTAGAGAAATAAGATTGAAAAAAATGTAATACCTTAACAAAAAAACATAAAATATAAAGCTGTATCTTAGGCATGAATCAGAAAATTAATCTGATTCATGCCTTTTTATTTGTTTGAGGTTGATTACCGAATTCTCATCTAACGTACCAAACGATCGAATTCTTTTGGATAAATTAGTACAGACATAAATAATGATTAAGAAATTCTCACATTTTGCAATATTTTTTTATTATAAATTACTTTTTACGCTTTATTTATTTAAACTCACAATAATGAAAAGAAACAAAGAAGTGCATACTAATCAAGATAATTTTAGAATAGAAGATTTATCTAAAATAATTCAAGTTTTTAGCGAAGGGATGAAAAATTTTGTGGATTATTTAAATAGAAGAAACGAAAAAAATAAGAAAAATAATATCCATAATTTCACGATAAATCCCAAAGGAAACATTAATGAAAACTTGGAAATCATAGAATCAATCTTTCCTACTTCTGACCTTGTAAAAAAAATCTTAATGATTGATGGCAAGCCTGCACTTTTAATTTATTTATCTGGTCTAGTAAATGTTCAAAAAATTGATTCATTTATTGATAATATTATTTCGGAAAAAAAAGATTTCGAGATATTCGTAAATAATAATACAGAAAGTACGATTCGAATTGCTAAAATCGAAAAATCAGTATTAGATGGTAAGAGTGTTTTATTTTTAGATGGTGTCTCATCTGCTTTTATTTATTCCACAGAGAATCCACCTCAAAGGTCATTCATGCCACCAAATATCGATAATTCGCTGAAAGGTTCAAGAATTTCTTTTGTTGAAACGTATCAAACTAACATTGCTTTACTCCGCAGATTTATTCAAAATAGAGATTTTCGAACAAAACAAACTGAAATAGGAAATGAGAATAAAAGTATCGTGTCAATTGCTTATTTAGATCATGTAGTTGATGAGAATCTCTTATTATCTGTAGAGAATAGAATTTCAGAAATAAAAGTAGATTCAGTGTTAAATGCAAATCAGTTGGCTCAATTAATGGAGAGAAATCAATTCTCACCATTCCCACAAATCTTAACGACGGAAAGACCAGATGAAGCGGCTTCAGCTATTTTAAAAGGAAAAGTCGTTCTAATATTAGATCGTTCATCTGAAGTCATTATTTTACCTTCTGAGTTCATATCTTTTTTCACAAGTATTGATGATTATTCTTCTAGAACTTTAGTGGCTTCATTTAATCGTCTACTTAGAATAGTGGCATTCCTTATAACACTCTATCTACCTGGACTTTATATCGCAATTGTATCGTTCGACTATGAAGTAATTCCATTGAAATTACTTTTCTCAATTGGTGAATCACGTGCACAGGTCCCATTTGATCCTCTTTTTGAAGCAATTATTATGGAAATTACATTAGAAATGCTTAGAGAAGCTGGAATACGATTACCTGCACCAATTAGTACAACAGTAGGAGTGGTTGGAGGAATTGTAATTGGCCAAGCTGCGGTTCAAGCGGGTATTGTAAGTAATATTATGGTTATCGTTGTTGCATTGACAGCTATCTCTTCTTTTATTATTCCTAAATACGAAATGGCATCAAGTTTACGTATATTAAGATTTCCAATTATGGTAATGGCATCATTATTTGGTATTTTTGGGCTTGTAATAAGTACGATGATTCTACTCGTACACGGTTTATCATTAAAGAGTTACAATACTTCGTATACTTCACCACTATCACCGCTTATATTTAATCAGCTAAAGGATACATTTATACGAATGCCATTAAACTATCTTTGGAAAAATCAAAATAAGAACGTTAAAAAGGGTTAAGTGAAAATTGGATGTGATTAGTATATGAATGGTACAAAATTGAAAATTTCATACTATCAATTTGTTCTAATAATATTTGGTGTACAAGTAGGAATTGGGATGTTATCTCTCCCACGAAATTTAGCTGAAAAAGCAGGATCTAGCAGCTGGATTTCAATCTTATTCGGAGGTTTAATCTCTTCATTACTTAGTATGTTCTATATAAAATTAAACCAAAAAGTTCCACACGAAGATCTTTCGTCTTTAATTACTATTTATTTAGGGAAAATACTTGGAAAGATATGTCTATTAATACTATCAATCTTTTTCTTATATGCTGCTTATTTAGTTTTAATGTTATCTGTATTATTTGTTCAATCATATTTACTTCAACATACTAGTGCTTATATCATATTGTTCTTATTTCTGATCCCGACTTATCAATTAGTAATTGGAGGTATTCATTTAATTGCAAAATATATTGAAACGATCTTTCCACTAATTATTTTTTTCATAGTTATGCTATTTTTAACATTAAAAGAGCCAAACGTAAAAAATCTATTACCTATTATAAAAGAAGGTTGGCTTCCTATTTTAAAAGCTGTACCTACAACGACAATGTCATTTTTAGGTATTGAAATAATATTCTTAATCTATCCATATTTAGATAAAAAGGAAAAAGCAATGAAAGGCGTAATTATTGCAAATACGATGACTACGTTTACATACTTATTTGTAACAATCATTAGTTTTGTGAATGCTAGCCCAGATGAAATATTAACTATTTTTTCACCAGTTATTGCTATGTTAAGTATTATAGAGTTTCAATTTTTAGAGCGAATGGATGTAATCCTATTATCATTATTATTTATGGTCATTTCAAAAACATGGGTTACATATTTTTGGGCCGGATTGGACGGATTTAATAAGCTATTTAAAATAAAAAAATTTCCACTTTTTGTTTTGATTATTTTTGGCATAGTCACCATTAGTTCTTATCTATTCATTCCAACCTTTAAAGTAATTGGTTTTCAATTAAAAATACTATCTTACACAGGGCTTATCGTTATTATAGGATTACCTTTAATTTTATGGGTAGGTGGAATAGTAAATAAAGATAAGTTTAGGGTGACAACAAAGTGAAAAAGTTTGCCAAATGTTTGTTAATAGTTATGTTATTAATTGGATTAACTGGTTGTAATGATAAAATTAATATTGAAGATATTACAATAGCACTCTTATGGGGGATCGATATAGATCAGCAAGGTGAAGTTATTATTTATATGGCAAGTCCTGTTTTTAGTAAAGATGCTAAAGAAAAAAATGAACATTTTAAAGTTAAAAGTTTATCATTAAGGGAAGCTAGAGATTTTATAGACACAAAAGCAGTAGGAATCACATCTGGTGGAAAGGTACAAACTGTATTAATCGGTAAAAAAGTAATTGAACAAAAAAACTGGTATTCCTTATTAGATTTATTTTACCGAGATCCAAAGATGCGTCTTAATGCTGATCTAGTAGTTGTTAACGGTTCTGTTTCAGATATTTTTGAATTTAGACCAAAAGATAAACCAAGATTATCAATATTTATTGCGCAGTTAATAAAAACAGCAAATTTTAGAAACGTCTCTGTGCGAACTTCATTGCGGTATTTTTACAAAATGAATTTAGAAAAAGGTATAACTCCTTTTGTTCCAGAATTGACTTTAAAAGATAACGCTTTGGAAGTCAGTGGTACTATATTATTAAACAATCAAAATGAATATCGAAGGACTCTATCATTAAAGGAAACAATGCTATTAATAATTTTACAGGATAAAATTGTAGGTCAATTAACTATGTGGTTAAATGGAAATCAATATAAAAAAAATGAAAATACAATTTCGAATAACAGTATCAGTTTTTATATTAATGATATAAAAAGGAATGTTAAAAAGAAATTTCATGATGGTAAATACGAATTTAATCTAAATCTCAAACTACCGATTGTTATTACAGAATCTCCAATAAAATTAACTGACAATTCGGAAGGAAAGTTAATAAAAGAAATAGAAAATGATTTACAAAAAGAACTAAATTTTTTCGTTAAATCCCTCCAAAATGACAAGGTGGATCCAATTGGCCTCGGTCTTTTTGCTAGATCCTTTAAATACTCTGAATGGAAAAAAATAGAGGATAATTGGGCTGGTGCATTTCAACAATCAAAAATAAAGCTTAAGGTTAAGGTTATTTTGGTTGATAAAGGGATATCAATGTAAGGATTTATAATAAAAAAAGAATGAATAATGAAAAAATCATTTTTTGTGAAGAAGTTAAGTAAAAAAGGATTTTAGGTATTTTATCTATTTACAATTAAATAATCTGGATGAAGAAAGTGCCTATAAGAGGAAAACATAAGATTACGTTAAGTCTCAGAAAGAAGATGAATTTTGTATTCTACAGGTTCATCTTTTTTATTTTACACAACTCCATTTAGAAACTTTGAGCTTTTATTTAGCTATTATTTAATTTTTTTTGAAGTAAAACCAAATGCTAAACTTTAAATATTTTATTTTTTAATTCTCTTTACTTTTTAATATACTTCTTGATACAATAGCTTTCCGTCTGAAAATTCGGCTATTTATTTACAAAAAGGGGGTAGAAAAATGTCTACACAACAATTTAAAGAAGAACTTCAGTATTTAAACACAATTTTATCTGAAATGGAACGGCAGCTATCGAAACTAGAAGGGATTCCCGTTTACACTGGAAGTGATGTAACCGAACAAGTACTTGAAGGAATTCGAGAAACAAATCGAAGAAATCTTCGCTTAGCTAAAAACGAACCTTATTTTGGTAGAATGGATTTTCAAGAGGAACATAAAGAGTCGGTACCAGTATACATAGGAAAAGTAGGAATATCAGAACAAGCTACTGAAAATCCATTGATAATTGATTGGCGTGCTCCAATTGCTAGTATGTTTTATTCGTTTACAGGAGGGGACGATCCTGCTTATTACGAATCGCCTGAAGGTATTATCGAAGGTATAATCTATTTAAAACGAAATATAGTAATCCGCAAAAAAAATCTCCAACGTGTTGTAGATACATATGTAAAAGGTGATCAAGATGTATCAACTACTGATGATTTTCTTCTTTATCGATTAAGTGAAAACAAAGATAATCGCTTGAAAGATATTGTATCTACTATTCAATCTGAACAAAATGATATTATTCGTTCATCCAAAAATACACCTTTAGTCATTCAAGGAGTTGCAGGAAGCGGAAAAACGACTGTTGCGCTTCATCGACTTGCATTTCTGATTTACCAATACCGTGAAACATTAAAGGCTGATAAAATGATTATTTTTGCACCTAATAATATGTTTCTAGATTATATTTCAAACGTTCTTCCAGAATTAGGTGTAGGTGGCATTCAACAAACAACATTTTCGGATTGGGCATTAAATACCCTCGACCATGAAGTAAAACTAAAGGATTCATCAGAAAACCTAAACAAATGGTTCGCAACTGGTGCTAACCGTCTTGAAATCAATCATAATAGTCCAGGGAAATGGAAAGGCTCAACTCATTTTATGTCATATATTGATCGATGTTTGGATATGTATGAAGCCTCCGCAGTACCTGAAAATGATTTCAAACCATGGAAAAACAAAATGATTGATAAAGAAACACTTAAACATTGGTTTAGTATTGAATATAAACATTATCCACTTGCTAAACGGAGAGAACGCATTGTTGCAAGGCTTAAGAAATGGATTGATAATGAGCTAAAGATTATAGAAGAAACAAATAAAAGAAAAGAGAAAAAGAAAAAAGCTACTCAATATTTAAATTCTTATATGAAACAATGGCCAAAGCATACTGCACTTTCTTTCTATAAATCTCTATTCACTACAACAAAGGGTGCTTCTATTGTAGACGAAATACCAGCAGATATTACTAAATCTACATCTTTAAATTGTAAAAAGAAAGAGATGGATCAGGAGGATTTGGCTCCGCTAGTCTATATTCACAATCGTCTTTTTGGAATTGAGTCAAAGCAAAAGTTCCATCATGTAATAGTAGACGAAGCGCAGGATTTTTCACCTTTCCAAATTGCATTATTAAAGCAAATGACGGTTGGAAATTCGTTTACCATTCTCGGCGATTTATCTCAAGCCATTCACGAGTATCAAGGGATTAATACTTGGGATGAATTTTTAGAGGTATTTAATGAAAAAGAAGTAACCTATTACGAGTTAAATAGAAGCTATCGTTCTACAATGGAAATCATTCATTTTGCGAATGAGATAATAAAAAAAGCAAATATACCAGTTAGCTTAGCAAATCCAGTATTTCGAAGTGGAGAACAAGTTAAAATACAAGAAGTAGATTATACAAATCGAATTCAAGTAATCATTAAGTCCATCCATCAATTAAAAAAGGATAAAATGGATACAATTGCAATTATTGGCCGTACAGAGGATGAGTGTGCAATTTTACATAGTGAATTATCTACAGCTGGAGAAGAAGTATCCTTTATTCATTCAAAACAGAGAAAATACGAAGGTGGAATTTCAGTAGTACCAGTGTATCTTTCTAAAGGACTTGAATTTGATGCGGTACTTCTTGTCGATGTAGATGATATACATTATGAACAAACGAAACAAGACGCTAAGTTACTTTATGTTGGATGTACTCGAGCACTTCACAATTTGATCGTATTATATTCTGGAAACAAATCTCCACTAATTGGAAAATCACCACTTCAGACTGTTTAAATTCAATGTTTATTATTTTAATTCAATTATTTAATGCAAATTTACAAATGAGCATCGATTATACAGATCGATGCTTTTTTATATTGACTAGAATGAACTTTCTAAAACTCTAGACTCATAATTTATTAAAACAGATAGAAAATCCTTCTGTTTTTGGCAATGAATTTCCTAAAATATGGTAAATCTTGCTCATTTCAACAAGATTAGTAGTCTATTAATATTGAAGTATTAAATAAAAAGTAGGTGATCATCATCGAGACAAAACAAGAAGTCGTATTGTGTTTGAAGGATTTAAAAAAGGACTATGGTGCAAAATCGGTTTTAAAAGGAATTGATTTAACTGTTCATCGTGGACAAATTATTGGTTATATTGGACCAAATGGTGCAGGTAAAAGCACGACTATAAAAATTTTATTAGGACTAGAAGGAAATTACTCTGGGAATGTTGAGATTTTTGGGGAAAAAATTTCAGATCAGAATGTTGATTACAAGAAAAAAATTGGGTATGTTCCAGAAATTGCTGAACTATACGATAATCTTACAGCTAGAGAGTATTTAACATTCGTTGGCGAGTTATACGGAATGGAATTTGATGAAGCTGATGAGAAGGCTATGAAGTTAATGAAGGTATTTGGTTTGGAGGAAGTTTACTTATCGCGAATTGCTTCTTTTTCAAAGGGGATGAGGCAAAAAGTCCTAATCATTTCAAGTTTAATACATAATCCTGACCTATTGTTTTTGGATGAGCCACTTAGTGGGCTTGATGCAAATAGTGTAATGGTATTTAAAGAAATTCTAGACATTTTAGCTGCCAATGGAAAAACGATTTTTTATTCATCTCATATTATGGATGTAGTAGAGAAAATAAGTAATCGAATTATTTTGATCAATGATGGTAAAATCGTAGCAGATGGTAGTTTTAAAGAATTAAAGGAGCAAAATGAAGAAGGATCATTGGAACAGATTTTCAATCAACTTACAGGATTTAATGAACATCAAGCTTTAGCTGAGGAATTCGTATCCATTGTTAAAGGGGGATAATTATGAAGGATTACCCTATGTTAAAAATCTTAGATTTTTTTCGTCCACTATTTGAATTGTTTGGTGTTGAATATCCAATCATGCGTAAAATTCTAGCAGTGAAATTAACAATGGATAGTCGTAGGACACCGACCATTTTTAATCAAAACAACAAGAAAAAAAACAAAGAAGAAGAAAACGGAATTACAAAATCTTTAGGAATTTATGCTTTGCTTAGTCTGATGCTCATTCCATTAGTGCTTTTTGGAAAAAGTTATGTATATGAAATGAGCGCTTTTTTTGGCATTATTATGTTCCTCATTATGACATCAATGATCTCGGATTTTTCAAATGTCTTACTTGATGTGAAGGACAAGGGGATTCTTCATACAAAACCAATTGGAAAAAAGACGATAACTGCTGCAAAAATGGTACACATATCAATCTATCTTTTATTAATAACTACATCAATTACAGCTTTACCAGTAATAGTTGGGACATTTAGACATGGATTTTTATTCTTAATATTGGCGATTGTAGAGTTACTTCTCGTCAATTTATTTATTGTTGTATTAACATCGATTGTCTATTATTTCATATTAAGATTTTTTGATGGTGAAAAGTTAAAAGATATTATCAATTACGTTCAAATCGGACTATCAATTTCGATCGCTGTAGGTTATCAACTTGTTGGTAGAGCATTTAGTCTTGTAAATCTAGATATGTCATTTTCGCCAACTTGGTATCATTTTCTGATTCCACCTATTTGGTTCGGTGCGCCATTTGAGTTGATTTTAAATCGTAACACAAGTACATATCTTATTGGATTTTCTATTTTAGCAGTAATAATCCCTATTATTGCAATCATGTTCTATAGTTTATTGATCCCATCCTTTGAGAAAAATCTTCAAAAATTATCAAATAATAGTGGCATTAATAGAAAAAAAGACAGTAAGTGGAAGAATTGGCTGTCTAGAGTATTTTGCAGTAATAATGAAGAAAAGGTATTTTTTAGATTTGCAGATAATATGATGCGAAACGAGAGGGAATTCCGTTTAAAGGTTTATCCATCATTGGGATTATCACTCGTTCTCCCATTTGTTTTTCTATTTAATCAATTACAAATTTCTTCCTATCATCATATCGTTTCAAGTAAGAGTTATTTAACGATTTATTCGTCCTGTTTAATAATTCCGAATGCCATTGCAATGCTAAAATATTCCGGGAAATATAAAGGAGCCTGGATCTATAAAACAGCGCCAGTATCAAACCTCGCACCATTATATAGTGCAACTTTAAAAGTATTTATCGCAAATCTCTATTTTCCTGTCTATTTTATTTTAAGTTTAATTTTTATCGGAATCTTTGGTATTAAAATAATTCCTGATCTATTAGTTGTCTTTGTAAGCTCGATTTTATATACAGTTATTTGCTCAAACTATCTTAAAGGATCACTTCCATTTTCAGAGTCGTTTGAGGATGCCAGCCAAAATTCTGGTATCAAAATAATGATTGCCTTAGTATTAGGGGGCATATTGGCATTAATTCATTGGGGGATAACATTTATTCCATTTGGAGTAATGATTTACTTAGTCTTGCTAATTATTGTGACTTTCTTTTCATGGAAGCAAGCTTATAAAACGATTTGGAATTTTTGAAACGAAGAAATGTAGATTATTATTTATTACTTAAAAAGTAGAAGGCACAATGCTTTCTACTTTTTATATTTTATTTCTTGGGTATGATAAATGAGTGAGTTGAGCAATTAAATAGAATTTTTAAAATGATTGGGATAATATGGGATTGTAACTTATAAAAAGTTTGTGAGAGGACGTTGACTATGTCTAATTTATTCAAACCATTCAAATACAAAGGATTAGAATTAAAAAATCGTGTTGTAATGCCACCTATGTGTCAATATTCAGTCCATTTAAAAGATGGGATTCCAACAGATTGGCATTTCGTTCACTATACTTGTCGTGCAATCGGAGGTACGGGTTTAATCATTATTGAAATGACAAATGTTGAAGATCGAGGCCGCATTTCAGATTATTGCCTAGGAATTTGGAGTGATGAACATATACCGGCATTTAAGCGAATTATCGATGAATGTCATAAATATGGTGCAAAAGTTGCGATTCAAATTGCTCATGCAGGACGTAAAGCTGAAGATGCTCCAATTCCAGTGTCCTCTTCACCGAACACATTTAACGAGAAATCAAAAACTCCACATGAGTTAACAACTTTAGAAGTGAAAGAAATGGTTGAAAAGTTCAAAAAAGGTGTAGAGCGCGCGGTTCTTGCAGGAGTAGATACGATTGAACTTCATGGAGCACATGGCTATCTCATTCACCAATTTGCATCTGCTTATACGAATCAAAGAACAGATGAATATGGACAAGATAAATTTTTATTTGGAAAAGAAGCCATTAAAGCAGCTAAAAGTGTAATGCCAGCTGACATGCCACTTATTATGCGCATTTCTGCGTTAGAATACGTGGATGGAGGCTATGGACTAGATTATTCTGTCGAAATGGCTAAAGCATTCCGTGATGCGGGTGTCGATATCTTCCACATTTCATCCGGTGGTGAAGGTCCAATCGGTTCGGGAGGCAGACCTGGATCTCATCCTGGATATCAAGTCAAATTGGCTGAACAAATAAAGAAAGAAGTAGAAATCCCTGTCATTGCAGTTGGGAAATTAGATGATGCAAATCTTGCAGAATCTGTACTTGGCAATCAAGAAGCGGATTTAATCGCTGTTGGTCGTGGGATGCTAAGCAATCCTTATTGGGCTAATGAAGCTTCAATCCTTCTTGATGGAAAACCTTTGACTCCAAAACCTTATGAGAGAGCATATTAAGAATAAAATAGTAGAAAAGTACGCTGATTAATCCGCGTACTTTTTTAATGAGGCTATAAAAAACTTGGATAGTTTCTAACTAGACTTTATTTAGAATTTACTTCATCAAAAAATGGTTTGTTCGCAAAATAGTACATAACTGCCATCATAAATTCTCCACCAATAAGATTTCCAATTGTTACAGGAATTAGATTTCGAATAATACCTGATATAGAAATAGTGGTAGGATGATCAATTACAAGTGCAATTGCAAAGGAGCACATATTGGCAATACTATGCTCGTAACCGGACATAAAGAAACAAAATACAAATAACATCATCGCAGTAATTTTTGTTAGATTTTCAGTTTCACCAAAAGACATTGGTATGAAAAAGGCAAGACACACGAGCCAATTACACAAGATACCTCTTGCGAATAAATGAAAAATAGAATTATCTATTTTATGTTCGACAACTGATAATAGAAATGCACTGGAGTCAGGAGCATCAAAAAGTCCAGTAGTATAAATGATAAAAGCAAACAGACATGCCCCTAATACATTTCCTACATAACTATATACCAGGAGCTCAAAAACTTTAGGCCATTTCATTTTATCTCTCAATGCAGCATAAGTGTAATAAAATGTATTCCCAGTAAAGAGATCTCCACCTCCATACCAAATCAACACAATAGCTGCTCCAAATGTTAATGCGGCAATTGGGTAAGCAACAGGAGAATTCACTAAGAAAAAGCCATTCCCTGTTTTAAAAGCTACCATTACACCGAAACCAATAAACATACTTGCAAGCATACTTCTTAATACGTAGCGGAGATGGCTTTGGTCAAATATTCTTTGTTTCTTTAAGGCTAACTTTTCTACTTCTAATAGCGGTTTTACTTCCATCAAATCACCTCTTTTTAATTTGTCCATAAATGTTTAAGAAATAGCATTTTTGTAAATTTTTATGGTAAAATTTCATTATTAACAATTTTCCGTATAATCAAATCAACTGTTATTAATGAGTTGATGGATAACGAATAGTAGATATAGAAAAGTTTATTGGAGGGGTTAATTTGAAAGAAGTTATAGTACGCCCATATACATTTGAAGATGCAGAGGCTAAGTTACAATTACATGTAGAAAATAAAGAACATTTTGAAAAATGGTCTCCTACGTTTAGGAAAGATGACTTTTATACAGTAGAAGGACAAATGAATAGTATTAAAGAGTTTATGGAAAAAAGTGCAGAAGATAGTAGATATGATTTTGCGATCTTTGTTAAAGAAGACAATGAAATTACTTTAATTGGAGAAGTACAGTTCATTTTTGTTACACGAGGACCTAAACAAAGTTGTATGGTTGGTTACCATATTGGGGAAAAATTTAATGGCCAAGGATATATGACGAAAGCTTTAAAACTTGCTCTGAAAATTGCATTTGAAGATTTGAAGTTCCACCGAGTGACTTCAGAAGTTAATCCAGAAAACTTAGGTTCTTTACGCGTTCTTGAAAAGGTTGGATTTGTGAAGGAAGGATATTATCGAAAAAACTTAAAAATTAGAGATCAGTGGTATGATCATGTTTGTTTGGCAATCTTAGAAGAAGAATTTGCAGAGAAGGTTGCACAAAGCTAATTTAGTAAAATAAATATTTTGTTTAATTTAAGATAGACAGTTTGCTGTTTATCTTTTTTTATGGAAGGCTCTGTCAATGGAATAATCTGATTTATAGGTTATAGGTGTGTAGTAAATAGACTTATAGGAGGCTTAAGATGCAAAGTGCTAATAAACCCATTATTTCTCTCATATTAGGGATATTATCGATTGTTTGTACTCCAGTTGTGCCAGTTCTAGCAAATTTACTTTACTTAAACCCTTTATTTTATTTTTCTGTGCTAAGTATTGGCTTAGTTATTGCTGTATTGGGTCTTTATTTTTCAAGAATAGGTATAAAAGGAAAAGATATTCATAATCAAAATGCTCAAAAGATAGGTTATGCAGGCAAAATTTGTTGCATTGTAGGGATTTGTTTTAATTTCCTAGTAGTTATCCCAATATTATGGTTCTCAATTTTTGGGATTTTCGGACCGTAAATTAAAGCAAGATTAAAACTGTTCTTCTTCAACTAAAGCATGCTTTAGTTAAAAAAGAAAATTATTTTTCTAATTAACCTTGCCCCTTTTTACCGAATATATCTATTAAAAAAGCAATCAAGATCTGATCGCTGATTTTGATTGCCTTACATTATATTATTTTTTATTTTCATTTGGAAATTTATGAGGACTATTTGTTAATTTTCGTAAATCTCCACGATAAAAGACATCTTTAAATTCTTTATAATTAAACGGGATAATAGGTGCTAAATATGGAACACCTACTGAGCGTAACCGTGATAAATGTATTATTAAGATTATCATTCCAATACTTAATCCTGTTATCCCGAAAAAAAGCCCCAAAAATAAAAATACATAACGAAGAGTTACAATCGAATCTGGTAATTTTCCAATTGTAAGCATTGTACTAGTAAGATAAGCAATACCAATAACTATAAGACTTAAAGGGTGAATTACTTTAGCTTCAATTGCGGTTGAGCCAATGGTTATAGTTGAAACTAATGAAACAAGTATTATCATTTCTTTTGAAATTTTATAAGAACTATAACCTAGTATTTGTAAAAAAATTAATGTTGAGAAAATTTCTAGCCAAAAAGGAATTAACATGTGTTGAAAGAATTCATCTTGAATTTTTTGAGGTATCCAATTTTTATGATGATAAATCAATGTAAGATAAAATCCAGGTAACAAACTAGTTATGAAAAAACTAAGAAATGTAAGGATACGTAAAGCATATTTTGCTTTAGTGTTATAATCATTAGGTGTTTGGAAGTATTGAATGAATAAGTTAGGCACAATGGATGCTGTCGGCGTTCCATTTGTAAATACTGCTATTCTTCCTTCATACAAAGCAGCTGTTACTGCATCTGGTAACTCGCTATTAAAAGCAAGTGGGAAAATTGTTTTTTGATCTCCCTCAATCGCTTCCTCAATTATTCTTGATTCCATTACAAAATTAACTTCTAATAAATCAATTCGATGACGTACTTCCTCTAAAACAGTTTCATCCACAAAATCAGTTAGATATACAATCGCAATATCTGTTTTAACAATTCTTCCAATTTGTTTTTTCTCAACCTTTAATATCGGAGAAGGAATCATATTATGTAATATATTTAAATTCACTTTTAATTCTTCTGTAAATGCTATTAATGGACCTTGAAAATTTCGTTGCTTAGTACTCTGTTCAAGTGCTCGTTGTTGCCATTCTGTTGTATCCACAAGTATGGCACTATCAAAGCCGTCAATCAGTACCAATGTCTTCCCTCTAACAATTCCGTCAATTATAGAAGAAATTGAAGTAACCTCTTCAACTGATTCTGAACGAATATAACGAATGGAAATTGTATCCATTAGTGACTTATTTTTTATATTACGTATCTCCAATAAAGGTTCAATAATGCTCTCACGAATCAACTGTGTATTAGCAAGCCCATCAATAAATAATAATGCACAATAGATTTGATGAGGATCTAAGTTAATAAGCCGTACTAGCAATTCTGGAGAATCATGTAATTGTTCTTTGATTAATTTTATATTGGTATAAATTTTCCTTGTTAATGAATTCTCTTCAATTTGCATAATTTATTTCTCCTAAAAAACAGTAAAATAAAACATTAAAATTTAGCTTTCCCTTCTGTAATGAATATTATCAAGACCTAAATCTAAAATGATAAATAAAAGGACATTACATATTTTTATATGTAATGTCCTTGTTTATTTGAACTAACGCATGTATTAGTTTTAGTTCCTTAATTTTAGTACCACAAGACGTGGTAATATGAATTTAAATATAGACTTAGTAAAAAGAGAAATAAGAGATTTTTCTTTTATTAGAAATTAAACTAAAAAAATTGGAGATATAAGTGCTGCAACCCAGTACTTTAAGATAGCAGATGCAAAATCTGAGGGAAGATGTTTTATTGATGAAGATAAGAAATATGTAGAATTTTTCAAACAAAGGTAATTCACGTATTAATTGATGCTTAATATCAGCTTACCTTATACAACTAACGTATAATTTTGTTATATAAAGGAAAGCAAGACTACATTTTTTTGTGTGGTCTTTTTATATGCTCTAAAATCAACATTTAAATTTTAACAGTGTCTTATGGAAAATAATTTGAATAACTATATAAAAAGTTCACTTTTACAGTAGTTTGAAAATAATTTAGATGCATTACGACATAATTTTTAATTTGTCATAAAATTTTATCAATAAAAATAAAGGAAAATTGGCATATTTTAGCTAATTAATAAGAAAGGGAGTTCATACTCTCTTTTCTATTTAATAATCGAAGCATCAATTCAATTTAAGTGTAAGATGCTCAAAGTAAAAACTATGGTGAAAAAAAAGGAGTGGTAGGGATGAATTTCTACATTATATCGGAAGAGAAAGAAAACCAAAACATTCATTATTACTGTATCGCTGCAGGTAGCCATCGCTACGACTTTGCTGTTATCTTTTCGGAAAAATTTCTAGGGAAAGCAATGGTTGTCTCTATTCAAAGTGGAAGAATGGTATTACTTTGCAGAGAAGACATTGACCATCCAGAACACTGGGACCAAAAACTTGGAATTGCAGCTGAAGACATCAAAGAAATTGAATCATTTTTTCATTCCATTTTGGACCAACGAATTTTTAGTGATCAATATTAAAAAGCGAGAGTCTCCAAATTTTTGGAGACTCTTTTTATTTTGTATTTATAATTACTTTTTTGGTTTCCTATTTTTGTAAAGAGGGTAGCTTTTTGCTACCACTTTTTTTATTTTAGAACAAAGAATTAAAAATACATTTCGACATATAATTTTAGTTGCTTCACAAAATAAACATTTAATTATTAATTTCCCCAATTATAAGAAAAAATTACCATAAAAAATTTATGGTTTTTAATAAATCATACAAATATTTCTTCAAATTAACTTGTAATTCTATTTAAATTTTGTTTTTATGACAATGTTTTTAATTGAAATGCCCTTTTTTATGTTCATTCTATTATGCTTTAATCCCCCAATTTACTCTAAATTATGGTGTATGTAAAATTTGAATTATATTTCTTTATTTTGTTGATTGGTTAGTTTTTACCCCATTTTTTTTGTTTAAACAATTATGGCAAAATATGAATAAGGAAGATTTTACTATTTATCTTAAAAGATAATTAATTGTATATTAATTTTGTTTTAAATACCTTACAATTAATAAGAGTTTGTTACAATTATATCTCTTATTCTATCGAAAGTGAGTAAAAACACTAGTTTCGTTAATAGGGTTTGTAGGTAAATAGACCTTGAAAAATATTGGAAATTTAAATTATCAATTCCAAAAGTTCTATTTTTGAGTAATCTAAAAGGTATTATTAAGTGTTTACTAGAAAATAATTCCAAGAGAAAGGAGGGGTTTGACAGTTTTGATTTGGAACAGATGTAACTACTTATAAAATTTAATCCATTTGTTTTCATTCATTAATAAATTCAAATCTTTCAATTAAATGTGGATTAATGTTTAAATGTTACATTAGTGTGTCTAGTTAAATTTCTTTGAATCTATTAAAAAAGGGGCTCTACAATGAAGAAAAAAAATTATTTAGCTTTACCTGTATCTACAATCCTTTTATTTTCAAGTATTTATTCTGGGACAGTTCAAGCTGCTTCAGTAACAGGCGCTAATAATACAGTTGCTAATCAGGTGAATTCTGGTAAAAACCTTAGAAAAAGCCAAATGAAGGAAATACCAAAAGCAAGTGGTAAAGTACTCCCTAAGAAGGCAGAATCTAAAATTGAAACAAAATTAAGAGATAAATTAAAAAATAAACAAACAGTAACGAAACATAATGAACAAACAGGTGAATTAATCGTTAAATATAAAAAGAAAGTGACTACAGGTGAAATCACTACACTTCAGAAAAAGTATTCTTTAAAGTCTTCAAAGAAATTAAAGAGTTTAAATGCTGAGTTAGTAAAAATTCCAACAGGCGAGAGTACTTCAGAATACATAACGAAACTAAAAAAGGATCCAAATGTTGAATCTGTACAACCGAACTATAAATATTACGCTTCTGACTTTAAAAATACGCTTAACTATTATGATGAAGGTCAATTATGGGGACTGGATAACAAGGGACAAAAGATTAACGATAGTATAGGAAAAGAAGATATTGATGTTAACGCACCTGAAAGCTGGAAACAATATGGTTCTAAGCTATCGGAGGTATTAGTAGGTGTAATTGATACTGGTGTGGATATAACTCACCCAGACTTAAAAGGAAAAATTTGGACGAACCCTGGTGAGACAGGGAATGGTAAAGAAAATGATGGGATCGACAATGATAACGATGGGTATGTTGACGATGTCCATGGCTGGGATTTTTATAACGATGATAACAGTGTTTATGATCCACTTGATGGAGATGAGCATGGTACACATGTTTCTGGGACAATTGCTGCAGAGTTAACAAATGATAATAAAGGTATCGTTGGTGTCGCTCCAAATGTAAAAATAGTACCGCTAAAGTTCCTTGGTCCTTATGGTGGAACAACTGCAGATGCTATTGATGCGATTGAGTATGCCAAGAATAAGGGAATTAAAATCACAAATAACAGCTGGGGTGGCGGAGAATACGATCCATTACTTGAAGAAGCAATTGAAAATTCAAATAGCTTATTTGTAGCTGCTGCGGGTAATGACGGAATGGATAATGATGAAGAAGGGGCCTATCCTGCTAGCTACGAAAGTTCTAATATATTATCAGTTGCGGCTGTTGATAACAAGGGTAACTTAGCACCTTTCTCAAACTATGGTGCTGAATCTGTTGATGTTGCTGCTCCTGGAGTCGACATTTTAAGTTCAGTTCCAAAATATCCAATTGATGAAATTACAACAAAATTGGATATTAAAGCTGGAGCATCAGCACAAATTGCTGGAGAAAATTACAAGGCAATTTTTGATGGTATAGGCTACGAAAAAATTACAGACGAGAGAAAAGATGCTTTTGAAAAAGCTTTAAACTATTTAGATATAACAGAAAATAAGAAAATTTTACTTGTTCAAGATGATGAACATGATCTTGCTCAAATATTCAATGACGAGCCAGAACTTTCAAAGATATTTAAAGACTATTCTGATATATATAATGAACTGTTGATTAACTATTCAGTAGATAAAGTAACAATAAGTTCTCAATCTTCTCTATCAGATTACAAGAGCAGTAACGATTTATCCTCTTACGATGCTGTAGTTTGGTATACGGGTAACGGACTTGGATTTTTCTCTGAGGAAGGTACAACTTTAACTAAAACTGATACTGACATGTTAAAAAATTACCTTTCCAGTGGTGGTAAATTATTATTATCAGGTGTAAACGCCTTATCTGGACAAGAGAAATCAACATTTGTTAAGGATACTTTAGGTTTAAATGTATACCCGGATATGGGACCAAGTTTGAATGTAAAAGGATTATCTGGTGGAATCTATGAAAATACTAATTTAAATGTAAATAGGTATGATTTTCCATACTATTTCGCTGATTTTCTTCAATCTAATAATTCAAAGACAGTCATAAATTCAGAATATGTTTCTGATTATTCACAAGCATATGATTATTATAGTGGAACATCTATGGCAACTCCACATACTACAGGTGCTGCTGCTATTTTATTAGGTTTACAACCGAACATGTCACCAGAGATGCTTAAACTATATACTAGTGCAAAAGGAACGAATTTAGCTTCACTAAAAGGTCTTGTAGGCACTGGAAATATAGTTAGAGCTTCGGATATTGATAAATTTGATGATAATGATACTCCTGGAGTACCACTAGATAAATTTGTTAAAGATGGCAAATTAGAAGAAAAAACAGATAATAACGCTGGTGATAAAAACGATGTTTATGCATTATCATTAAAAGAAGGACAAGGCATCACATTATCATTGAATGGTCAAGCAGGAACCGATTTTGACTTGTACGTATATAATGAATCAACTGCGAGCGTAAATAATAAAAATGGTATGGTTGCATATTCAGAGAACATTAATTCATCTAATGAAAAGATAAACTTTATCGCTCCTAGAACTGGCATTTATTTTGTAAATGTTTACGACTACAAAGGTACAGGAAACTATAAACTTTACACTGGTAATTTCGATGGTTCGTATGAAGATGATTCTAGCCTTGTGACTTTAGATGGAGATTGGATGCCAGTAATTAATCCACAATTTTCAGAAGAAATGGCAGGAGTACTAAATTCTAAAGGAGAAGTTAGTTTTTCATTTGTTGGGTCTAGTATTGAATGGCAAGGTTTTAAAGATCCTTCCCAAGGAATTGCAGATGTATATATAGACGGCAAAAAGTCATCAATATCGCTTTATGATAGCTCGTTCAAATCAAAGCAAAGTTTATTGAAATATGAATTTGATTCTTATGGCAATCACTCAATAAGAATTGTATGGGCAGGAAAAAGTGATCCAGCGGCAAGAAAATCAGCTACAGGGATTAATTTAGATAAATTTGTTGTAAAAGAAAATCCTATTTCATTGAAAACATCATTTGACACTAAAATGAAATATCCTGTTATTTCATGGACAGCTAGGAACTGGGCTGACGCATATAATATTTACCGTAAAGAGTCTACGGAAAAAAACTATGCAAAAATAAATACCATCAAGACAGCGTCTTATGTGGATAAGACAGCAAAACCAGGCAAAAAATACGACTATGTTGTATCAATTAATACAAATAGTAAAGAGACACCTTTTTCATCAGCAATTACGTACGTTTACGATGATGATATTAATGGTAGACAATATATAACAGGTACTGCAAAAGGAAGTCTTAATACTGACGGAAACGACTTTAATGATGTTTGGGCTAAAAATTTAGTAGCGGGCAAAACATATGAAATTTCATTAACTGGCCCTACTAATGCAAACTTTGATCTTTCATTATACAACATTGGTACATCAACTATTTATGGTACGAAAGAATTGAAAAAGTCTTCTAGTAAAACGTCAGCTGAAAAAATTCTCTTTAAACCAACAAAAACTGGAATGTACTATATCGTTCCTTCTGTTCCTTCTAATGTAAAAGGCTCAGGCCAATATAGTATAAATATTTCAGTTCAAACAGCGAAAACAGTAGAGAACAGTGATACCAATGTTAAATACTCTGGAACTTGGAGTAAGGTAAATTATAAGAGCGCTTCTGGTGGCACGATTAATCAAACAAAAGGATCTACTGGATCGCTTCAATACAATTTTAGTGGTACAGGTATAACTGTATTTGCTTTAAAAGATAAGAATATGGGTAAAGCAGATATTTATATTGATGGTAAAAAAATAAAGCAGATTGATCTTTACTCTTCAAGTCGTAAATATAAAGTAAATGTATTCGATATACAAAATCTAGCAAATAAAGCTCACACTATTAAAATTGTTGCTACTGGTACAAAATCTAGTGCTGCAACAAACAAGTTAATAAATGTTGATTCGTTTAAATTAACTCAGTTTTCTTTAGTTAAATAATAAGCGAAGCATTTGCAAAACAAAAAATCCTGATTGCTCTTTTGAGTATATCGGGATTTTTTTTCAAATTTAGACTAGTTTAATTACCTTTACAAAAGGAAATAAAAAGGTAACAAATTTTGTGAAATATTTTGAATAATATAGACGTTTTATCTTTATATTTGGTAAAATTAAGCAAAAATATGTTGGTCATTCCGTTGACCAACCTAATTATTTTGTCATTATTAGTGAATGAAATGTGGAGGATCTAGGATTTATGGAGAGGAAACCAAGAGTGTTTATTGGTTCATCAGCGGAAGCTATTCATTATGTTGAAGCCGTATTTGAGGGACTAAAAAGGGATGCGGAAGTCACGATGTGGATGAATGCTTTTGAAGAACTAGAGTACACGATGGATGATTTAGAAAAGCAACTAGATACAAATGACTTTGCAGTATTCATATTTACTCCAGACGATATTATTGAGATTCGAAATGAGAAATATTTAGCAACAAGAGATAATACAATGTTTGAAATGGGTCTATTTTGGGGGTGTTTAAAAAGAGGACGAGTTTTTTACATTATGCCAAATGATACTAAAGGTATAGTACATAAAAACTCTATAGAACCGCTGAACTATCATTTACTTTCGGATTTAACCGGACTTAATTCATTAAAATATGATATACGTGATGATAAGGATATCGTTCAAGAAGTGGCTGGTGCTTGTATTAAAATAAAGAGAAAGATTAGAGAAAAAGGTTTATTCCCTAATCTTCAAAATAAAATTGATGATTTAATTGTACAAAAAAAAGAAAGTGAAGTAGTTGCTAAATTTAGTACACTTCTAACACTAGAACTTTTAAAATCAGACCGAAATAAAGTTGCAATCTTCTTATCAGATAATTTAAAAAGGGCTCATAGTGTACCCGAAGGATATGAAATTGCTGATGTAGGTGTATGGAAAGTAGAAGGGTCCGACGGTTTAAAACATGTTGCCGGAAAAAAATCTAGAATCGATTTTTATCATTTTGGTGTGAATGATGGTATTGTTGATGAGCCAATCTTTGTGATCGATAGTTATCTAAATAGCGAAATTATTTTCATTAAAAAAAGTGAATTTTACAATACATACTTAATATGCTATCCTATTGAAAATAGTATGGTACTATCTGTCACTTTTTCAAGTGAAGAGTATGAAGCAATCGATCTAACTGAAGATGAAAAAGACTTCCTTTTAGGAAGAAATAAAAGATTAATGAAAACAATAAACGAACTTTTTGGAGGTGTTTCTGTATGACTAGGTATATCAACTTAAATGATGCTAAAAAGGAATTCAAGAAAGATTTCTATCCAAAAGTTGAAAAAGGTATTGGCCAAAAAGGACTTGCTGATTTTAATGGTAAAACTGAAAGAGGAATTGTCGTTCTTCGTCGCAAAGCAGAATACGGAACTCCAGATCAAATGAAAGCATATTAAAACAAAAGGGTGACTAAATTAGTTACCTTTTTTTGTTTTTAAATTTGTTTTTTTTAAAATCTACCATTTTAGGAACTTGAATGTGAAAAAAGCAAGTAGATGAAAATTAGTAGCTCATAAGTGCTCATGAGGAAGTAGAAAGACATAAATATGAAAAATAGTACCTCATGAGTGCTCCATGAGGAAGTAGAAAGACATAAATAAGAAAAGTAGTACCTTATGAGAGCAGTAGAAAGACATAAATAAGAAAAGTAGTACCTCATGAGTGCTTCATGAGGAAGTATAAAGGTATAAATAAGAAAAGTAATACCTCATGAGTGCTTCATGAGGAAGTAGAAAGACATACATATGAAAAATAGTACCTCATGAGTACTTCATGAGGAAGTAGAAAGACATAAATAAGAAAAGTAGTACCTCATAAGAACCACATAAGTAAGTAAAAAAGCAAAAATAGGAAAATTAGTAACCCATAGCTGCTTCATTAGAAATAGATCAATAATCATTCTAGACACTAATTGACAACCCCAAGTTTACAAAAGTCTAAAAAACATGGTTGCCAAGCTTTTGCACATTAAAAATCTACTCATTATTCATCAATTTTCTTAATTTAGATTCTGTATTTGTATTTTCAACAGGAGTGTAAACACTACATCTTAAATCAATGTTTCCTTGAACTTGTAAGGATGTTAAGTTAAAGAGCATTTTTCCTGCTTTTGCGTGTCGAAACTCAATTAATACATCTGGGGCCGAACTTACTTCGCTCTCATTCCAGAGTTCATGAAATTCTGGGAAATTTTGTTCCATTTCATTAATAAAGGAAGTGTACCATTGATCGCCCACATATTGTCCGTAATAAGTTCGAAAAATTGCTAAAAAGCCTTTCACAAAATGCTCCCAATTCACGGCTAAACTTTTAAATTCTTTTCTAGAGAACAGCAATTGAATAAGATTTCGTTCCTCTTTTGGAATTTGTTCGAAATCTAAAAATACGTGTGCTGCTGCCGGATTCCATCCAACGATATGGCACCTTCGATCTGAAATAATGATCGGACAGTTCCGAAGTTCATTTAATATTTTAGTCAAGGCTGGACTAATGACTGTTTCTTCTTCATTTGGAAATGAGCGTTTTTCAGCTTCTGGTAATGCAAGTGCATATAAATAATTTCGCTCATCCTTATTTAATTGTAATGCATCTGAAATGGCATCTAATACGGAATTAGAAACTGTTATATCTCTTCCTTGTTCTAGCCATGTATACCAAGTTGTACTTACTCCTGCTAACTGCGCAACCTCTTCTCTACGAAGGCCCGGAGTTCTTCTACGGGTTCCAACTGGTAATCCAACCATTTGCGGATTTATTTTAGACCGCTGCGTTTTTAGAAATTCTGACAGTGCTTGAAGTCGGGTTTCTCGATTCATTTTATAACTCCCTTCTGAACGTAGTATAAATTATACTAGGATAAACTACAACTTGTAATAGGATAAATACGAGTTAAAATAAAGAAAAAACGATTGGAGAACTTATGATGAGAAGAATTGTTATTACAGGTATGGGTGTTATCTCCCCTCTAGGAAATGATGTAGATACGGTATGGAATAACTTAATTAACGGAAAATCAGGTATCACATCTATTGATACAATTGATGTATCAAATATAAAAACGAAAGTAGCAGGAAATGTTCGTGATTTTGATGCCGAAGAAAGATGGGGAAGAAAGGAAGCAAGAAAATTAGATCGTTTTTGTCAATTTGCTTTAGCTGCTGCTGAACAAGCTTTAGAAAGTTCAGAATTACAATTAGAAAAAATCGATCTTGAACGATTAGGAGTTTATGTAGGATCAGGAATTGGTGGGATTAATACCTTTATCGAAAATGTAAATTTATTAAACGAGAGAGGACCTGGGAGAGTTAGTCCAAGTTTAGTACCGATGATGATATCAAATGCGGCAGCAGCTCAAATAAGTATAAGATTAGGTGCACTTGGTCCATCTTTATCACCAGTAACCGCATGCTCTATAGGAAATTCATCTATTGGAGAGGCATTCAATACAATTCGTAACGGAGAAGCGGATGTTATTTTTGCGGGTGGTACAGAGGCAGCTATAACTCAATTATCTTTAGCGAGTTTTAGTAACGCTAAGGCATTGTCCAGCAATACTGAACCTACCTCATCAAGTAGACCTTTTGATGCAAATAGAGACGGATTTGTAATGAGTGAAGGTGCGGGGGTTTTAGTGTTAGAATCATTGGAACACGCAGTTAAAAGAAATGCGCCAATCTTATGTGAGATAATTGGTTATGGAGCAAGTTCGGATGCATATCATATGGTTGCAACTCACCCAGAAGGACGAGGAGCGTTTTTAGCCATGAGAAATGCTTTAAATAGAGCTGAAATAGCATTACAAGATGTGGATGTTATTAGTGCACATGCAACAAGTACCCCATTAGGCGATCAATCTGAAACGATGGCAATAAAAAATCTGTTTGGCGAACACGCTTATAAAATTCCAGTTACAGCAAATAAATCAATGCTTGGTCATATGCTTGGCGCAGCAGGAGGAGTAGAGGCGATCGCTTTAGTGAAAAGTCTTCAAGAAGGTATTATTCCGCCAACAATCAACTTAAGTCAGCCGGATCCTAATTGTGACTTAGACTATGTATCGGAAAGGGCAAGGAAAAAAGAATTAAACATAGGTATTTCAAACTCATTCGGCTTTGGTGGTCATAATTCTGCCATTGTATTGAAAAAATACGTTTAAGATAAATCCTAATTGTTATATATTAACACTCTAAAAGCCTCTTTTTAGTAAGAGGCTTTATTTTTAAGAGACCCAAATGCTCTTCCTAATTCATATGATTCTGTTCATTAAGATACTTCACTGCACTGTTTTTAAACCAATTCAAAAATAGATAGATTAAATAAAAGAGGAATACAACAAAAAGCCCAACTAAAAGTAGGATTAGTAAGTAAATTGGATTGTAATGAAGTCCTAAAGTTGTTGTTTCTTTACCCAGTTTGTAAAAATAGGCTAATGGTGTTCCTTTTTCAGGAGCCATTGTGTAAAAGTAATTAGATGTAAAGGGCTCCATCCATTTCATAAACAAATTATTTACAAAGATTGATAAAATGTACAATAAAATAATGAGCGACATTGTTTTTCGCAAAATTTTTAAATTAATTACAACCATATTATTGAAATACGCCCACAATACAATACCTACGATTAGCATATGCCCCCAAAGATATGCCATTCCTTGCCATGTTAGGAGAGATTGATAGTTTGAAAGACCGTTAGCAAATATAATGCTTACTAAAGCAGCAGGAAGGTTAAAACAAAACGCAATTGAAAATAGCAATTCACTTTCATATAAAAAAGCAAAAAATAAAATAAAATTAGCAAAATGACAAATTTGTAAAGGGATTTCTTCAGGTGAAATTTGATTCACTTTGTGATAAATTTCAATATTACGACCAATTAAAAGAGCAATCCCAATAAGTGAGAAACCCATACCAATCAATCGTAACGTCTGATTGTTAAAGCGCCTAAATAGAAAATAAAACAAAGTTACAAATAGAAATGGGCTCGCCATAAATAAAAAATGGAATGGACTCCACATTTGAAAGGTCATTGAACTCTACTTTCCTTCATGTAGTAAAATACACTTGTTTTCAACGCGATTTACCCCCATTACTTTTTATTGTAATTTGATTTGAGCAAAAAACGTATCATTAAGCGATCAAACTAAAGACATCAAGTAATTAACACCTATTATGATTTATTCAAAAATTTTTTAGAAAGAACCTGGAATGTTTAATGTAAACTTGTACAGAAAAAAGAAATGTTATTTAGGTTAATGAGAGGAAAATAATGCGTATTGATTTTAGTATTAATAACGGGAAAAAATCATTATTTGTTTAGACTTAAATTAAAATGCAGTATTCTTATCTATTAGAAAATTTATTTTTCCTGTAATTATTGACAACCAAGTTTTTTCATACTATTATTATCTCATATTAAAGATATTTGAATTTGAAATAACTTGGAGGTGTCAATTATGGAGAATGAATGCTAAAATCTTTCGTTTTACTTTTAAAGCAATAATATAATGAAGTTTATGATGAGTTGAATCAAGATTGATAAAAAAAAAACATAAATATTAAGCAATTTCTGTCATAGAAATCATGTATAAAAAACATTTAATTCAATATTTTTTTAAAAAATATCTCGAATTAGAGATAAAAAACATTTAGGAGGATTTTAAGATGATAAATATTGGTTTATTAATTATTCGTTTAGTTATCGGTTTACTTTTTGTGGGTCATGGTGCTCAAAAATTATTCGGTTGGTTCGGTGGTTATGGATTGAAAGGTACAGGTGGATGGTTTGAATCAATTGGCATGAAACCAGGAGTAACTGTTGCACTTTTCGCAGGGTTAGCAGAACTTATTGGTGGAATTTTGTTAGCTTTGGGACTACTAACTCCACTTGCAGGAATTATGATTGCCGGTACAATGGTGATGGCAATTATAAAAGTTCATGGTCCAAATGGTTTATGGGCAACAGCTAATGGATATGAATATAACTTAACATTACTTTCAGTTGCTATTGGTATAGCTTTAATTGGTCCTGGTAAATATGCGTTAGATGCAATTTTATTCTAAATGGTCACTTTAGAATTTGATTTTACAAAGTAAACATTAATTAGTATAAAAGTGCTGTTAAAAAATGAATCTGTTCATAAAAAAATGAAATAATAGAAAATGTAAGACAAATATTAGTGAGCTAATCGAGCTTTGTTCGATTAGCTCACTTGCATTTTAAATAAATATGAATGTATAGCAATTTTTTTAATATAAAATTTAAATGTACTACTTTTTTAGAAAGATTTTTAATAAATTTCGAATGATACATAAACAAACTTTACTGTTTCTTAAGTAAAAAATTATTACTTTGATTCCATCAATTTACATATGATTTAGTAATTAAAATCTAGGAGGCAATAAAATTGGATTATCGAATTGAAAAAGATTCAATTGGTGAGATAAAAGTACCCGTAAATAAACTTTGGGGAGCTCAAACGCAGCGAAGTTTTGAGAACTTTAAAATCGGTACTGAAAAAATGCCTATTCAATTAATTTATGGTTTGGCATTAATTAAAAAAAGTGCAGCAATTACAAATAAAAAACTAGGAAAATTGGATAGTGAAAAAGCAGATGCAATCATTGGTGCTGTAGATGAAATATTAAATGGTAAGCTTGACAATCACTTTCCACTTGTTGTTTGGCAAACAGGAAGTGGTACACAAACAAATATGAATGTTAATGAAGTAATCGCTCATCGTGGGAATGAGTTTTTAGCAGAAAAAGGAAACAATAAAAAAATTCATCCAAATGATGATGTTAATATGTCTCAAAGTTCCAATGATACATTTCCAACAGCAATGCATATTTCAAGTGCACTTGCAGTAAATGAGCAATTGCTCCCTGCATTAAAAAATTTAAAAATGACATTTAAAGAAAAGATGAATAAATTTAAACAGATTATAAAAATTGGCCGAACACATTTACAAGATGCAACGCCAATAACACTAGGTCAAGAGATAAGTGGTTGGCATCGAATGCTTGAAAAAAATGAAGAAATGCTAGTAGATAGTATGAGGTTTATTGCTGAATTAGCTATTGGTGGGACTGCTGTTGGTACAGGAATCAATGCGCATCCGAGTTTTGGAACGATGATGGCTGAAGAAATTAGTTCGTTAACTGGACTACATTTTATTTCTGCAGAAAATAAATTCCAAGCATTAACAAGTCATGATGAGATTGTTTATACTCATGGTGCTTTAAAAGCATTGGCGGCAGATTTAATGAAAATAGCGAATGATGTCCGTTGGATGGCAAGCGGTCCTAGAAGTGGTATAGGTGAAATAACAATTCCTTCAAACGAACCAGGAAGTTCAATCATGCCAGGGAAGGTAAATCCGACACAATCTGAAGCGCTGACAATGGTTGTAACACAAATTATGGGAAATGATATGACAATAAGCTTTGCTGCTAGTCAAGGAAATTTTGAATTGAATGTGTTCAAACCAGTCATTATTTATAATTTTCTGCAGTCAGTTAGATTACTTTCAGACGCAATCAGTTCATTTGATGACCACTGTGCAAAAGGCATAGAAGCAAATATAGAAGTGATTGAACAAAATCTAAATCGATCACTAATGCTCGTAACCGCATTAAATCCTCATATTGGTTATGAAAAAGCAGCAACAATAGCAAAGTTAGCATTTAACGAAAATTTGACACTTAAAGAAGCTGCTTTAAAAACGGGTTATTTATCGGAAGAAGAATTTGATCGAATTGTTAGACCTGAAAATATGATTTAGTTAGATTTTTAATACTATATAGAATCAAAAAAAATCCTGATGGCCACTTTAAAGCCATCAGGATTTTTATATAAATATTAAAAAAATTATCATAAATTCACATTAAGTTCACATCAATACATTATAATCACTTTATCCTTAAATATTATTTAAACAGAAAGAAGGCGGATTAATTGAAGCCCATTAAAACAATTTCAGCAGAAGAGATGCAAAAATTTGAAGATAAACTTAAAAAACACAATTGGATTTTAATGTTAATAACAGTAATCACTATACCATTTATCGTAAGTAACTTGTAAAAAACGAAAAGTACTAATAGGGTTTCTTTTTTACATATGCCCCCCAAAAAGAATAGATCAAAAAAAAGCCAAGAATTTTTTCTTGGCTTTTTTATTATTAATTTATCTATCTTGTTTTAACCCAACTAACGAAATGTTTACAACTTTGAAACAACCTGTGACAAAAAATGAAACATTTAAAAACTATGATACATATATAAGTTTTCTGGAGTGTGATACATGCAAAATAAAAATTGCTAAATGTAACGTTACTAATACTTAACAAAAATGAATTTTAAAATTTCAATGCTTTTAGTTAAGTAATTTATATAAATAAGGAGAGAGCTTATGTCTAATAAGATTATTTGGATACTTTTGGGAATGTTAGTAATCCTTATCCTCATACCGAAAGCGAATGCAACTACATTTAAGTTAAATTTTAACAATAATGAGTTCTCTAATTATATAGATCAAGTGAACTTAAACACAACAAAGGCTACTTATGGTCAAACGATTGAGATTGGTTTAAAAACGAAAAAAAAAGGTGAAAAAGTTTCATTAACATTTTCAAATGGTACGAATCGAAAAGAAATTTCTTTAATTAAAACATCTAAAAACTCTTTTTCTGGAAAAATGAACATTACAAGTTCATTTGCAAAAGGAGAATATAAACTTGATTCAATTAAATTTAATCATGAAAATCTAGTAATCTCTGATAAAAAAATCAATTTCACAATTTTAGATTTACCGACCCCAACAATTGATCAAGTAACAAATCAATCAACAGCTATTAAAGGTTTATTTCTTTCAAATAGTCAGGTAGAAGTGTATCATGATTCTAAATTAATTAATACCGTGCAAACAAATGATAAAGGTGAATTTAATGACGCAATAAAACCATTGAAAGAATTTACTAAAATAAGCGTCATTGGGGTTATTGAAGGATTAAAAAGTAAACCAATTATAGTTAGTGTAAAAGATTCAGTCGCACCATCGATTACTTCTCTTTCTTCTATATCTGATCAATCACAGAATGTAACTGGAATATCTGAACCTTTCGCAACTGTCAAAGTATATATGAACGAAAATCTAATCGGTGATAATACAGTTAGCTCAACAGGAAAGTTCACTGTAAAAATTGGTAAACAAAAAGCGAATTCACTTCTCAAAGTAATTGTCTTAGATCAGAGTAATAATCAAAGTTCACCACATACATTTCGTGTATCACATTATACTTCACCAGTGGGAAGTACAGTTAAAAATAGCTCATCGTTATCAGTTGGCCAATTGATGATTATCAATACAAGGACGAATAAACTAACTTTTTATCGAAATGGTAATATTGTAAAAACATTTACGGTTGCAACAGGTAAGTCGTCAACACCTACACCTACTGGGAAATTTGTCATTTCAAACAAAGTTAAGAACCGACCTTGGTATAAGGGAAATATTCCTGGAGGCGATCCTAGAAATCCACTTGGTAACCGCTGGCTAGGATTAAGCGTTGGTGCAGCATATGGAATCCATGGAAATAATAAAGAAAGTTCCATTGGACAATCAGTAAGTTCCGGCTGTGTTCGAATGCATAATAGTGAAATCCAATGGCTTTTTGAGCAAGTTAACGTAGGAACAACTGTCATTATTGCGAATTCTTCAAATTCTAATGGGAATATTGCCAGTTCTTATGGTTTTTCAATCGCGTAAGTAAAAAAAAAGGATGTCTCATAGTCGGATTTTTTGACAAAGAGACATCTTTTTTTATTTTATGTTTTCGATCCAAAGAGAACCCATTAGTCTTCTGATTTCACCATATTCTCATACATACTGTCGGAGAAATGCAATCATCTGTGTTAATGAATCTTGAACGATTGGGAGATAGAAATCTTTATCAAATACATGTTCTCCGTTTGGAATTGTAATGAACTTTGTTTTCACTCCTTTTTGTAAAAGGGCACCTCTCATAAAGACAGATTGTTCGTACGGAACATCCGTGTCTTTCGTACCATGTAAAAATAATGTTGGCGGGTAATCTTGTGTAACCTGTTTAATAGGACAAAATTTAAAAAGCTGTTCTTTATTTGGCAATGGATCAACACCTGTTATCTTTTGAACCCATACACCTTGTTGTCTTGCGTGTACATAAATTAAAAATCGCTTTTCAATCGATTCTTCTGTAATGACATTAGTAGATTGAAGCATTTCAGCAATTTCATTTGGAACTAAATCCTTTTGTAAATAATAAGAACTTGGAATGGTGGCCCAACTTGCACTAATATCTCCATAACCATAAAAGGAGACGATTGCTTGGGGTTTTAATTTAAATGTTCCAGAGCATAGAGCAAGAAAACCGCCAGCAGAACCTCCTATTATGACGATTTTATTTGGATCAATTGAGAATTGTTTTGGTCCTTCCGTCGCAATCCAGAGAATTGCATCTTGAACATCTTCAAGGATGTCTGGTAGCTTAGTTTCTGGAGCAAGCCTATAATCAATTGAAAACAACGAAAATCCGTTACTTGTGTAAAACTGGACCATTTCTTTTGAAATATCTTCTCTCGAACCCCAAATAAGGCCACCTCCGTGAATATATATTACGACAGGAGCCTTTTCACGATTTGTTTCATAAAAGTCTGCTTTAAGAGAAAAATGTACATTTTTTTTATAAATAACTGTTTTTTTCATTCGTTCACGTCCAATAGAAGGGATAAATTAATTATATTTCATTGTTGAAGTGTGGAAGATTTTTATGTAAAAGGCGAAAAATCTTTAAGGCTAACTGGATTTGTAGCAAATCTTCTGGATTCTTTAAATCTGTATTTAGTATTTCCTTGATTTTTTCAATTCTGTATATAAGAGTGTTTCTATGCAAAAACATTGCCTTTGCTGTTTCACTTAAATTTTGGTTGTGATTGAAATAGTTTTCTAGCGTTTGAATATAGCCAGTTTCGTGAAGGGTATCATGTTCTAATACCTTTCCGAGTGATTTCATGAAAAAGCTTTCTAACTGCGAATCTTTTATATTTGAATCTAGAAAGTGATACACAGCATAATCCTCAAAATGAGATATTCCTTCATTTTTATCAAATTTTTGCATCAGTCTAATAGCTTCGTGAGCTTCAGAAAAACTTTTGTGAATTGAACTAATCGTCTTAAACTGACGGCCTATTCCAATTAAAAAAGTAGTTTTGTTAATATTTTTATGAAGAACTTCAAGAATTGTGTTGGCATATAATTTTGTTTCATTTAAGGAGATCGAAGGTTTGTTTTCATTTTGTCCGATCAAAATAATTAGACGGTTGTTTCGATGGAAGCATGTAATTTCTCCATCTATTTGACTCGAACACTCATAAACTAAATCCACACATTTTCTTGCTTTATTTTCTAGTTTGTATCTCCTGTCAACCATATCTTCAATGATCGTAAGTTCATCAGATTCTATATTAATAACCATACAGTAGTACATATAATTTGGATTCAGTCCATGTAAGTCGCAAAGAGTTTTGATTGATTCTTTTGACGTTATTTTTCCATTTAATAAATCATCAAAGAAATCATTTCTTATTTTTAGTTTTACTCCTTCAATTTCCCTTTGCTTTATCATCTCAAGCGCTATGATTGTAGAAGCCTGTTCGATTGCAATATAGTCAAATTCCGTTAGTTCATGTACAGTTTGCCAAACAACGATATAGCCAAAAATATCGTTTGCAACGCCAATAGGGAGGATTCTACATTTAATTTCTAAATTCTCTAAATAATAGATACGCTTTATTAACTTTCTCATTTGACTAATACTGTGGGGAATCGAATCGATAAATTCTTTATGGAAAACTTGGCGATCTTTTACGAGATTAAGACAATAGGCTAAATAGTTCGGATTATCTTTGTGTTCTGAGTAATGAATCAAATCCCAATTTTCGTCTACAATCAGAATGGGATTATTTACAGTTTCAGATAACGTAGATGAAATCCTCTCAATTCCTCCTCCTTCTAATGCAATACTGAAGAGTGTATTATGCATGTCTAGCGTTTTTCTATTTAGCAAATCATATCTTCCTGATGCCTTTTCATTAATAATCGATATTACATTTGATAACGTGTATTCGAAAGGTAGCTCTAATAGAGGTAATCCATACTTATTTGCTTGATCGATCATATTTTGGGGAATTTGATCAAAGTATCGCTTCATTTTAATAATGAGACCAGAACAGTTTATTTCTGAAAGTTCCTTAATAATTCTATTTTGCAGTTCTTCTTGATCTTTAAATATATAACCAGTTGATAGCAGTAATTCATTTGACGACAACCAGTCAAATGCATCGGGGTTTTCCATAATATTAACAAGAGAAATAACGTTATTAATCCCCTTTTCTCCACCAACAATTTTAATTCCATCAATCGCTTTAATTTCTAATAGATTCTTTATTGTTAGCAATTTTTCACAACTCCTTTGACATAATTTAATCACATATATTTGTGCAATATGCCTAAATGATATCCTTGTTTTTTGGTTTTTCTAAACGATGACGGTATAAGGTATTCATACTAAAATAATCACGTAAGGTTAGCTAATCGTCAAATATTTTGTAGAAAATCTTTGTTTTTTTAATTCAATGACAAAGAAAGTTATTAATCAAAATGACTAAAAGATGTTTTTTACTAGCTTATTTTGTAACAATCTAACAAATCTTATCATGGGTAAACCACTTATGGTTTTACAGGAAATAAAAATGGGTGTGACATGGATAGAGAATAGGATTTCTTCCAGATTGGTGAGGTGACTCTAATGATATTTGCAGCAAAATCTGGTGATGTTGATTTTATCCTAAAAATTAAAAATTCAAATTTGAGTGGTTTTGTCCACAGTATATTTAATCGGACATTCAATATTCAATGTGAAAATGGTGAATTGTTCACGATCGCTTGCAGAGAAATGGATAACGGGCCAAATACACTTGTTATTGATGTCGATTGTTTTGAAAAGATGGATCTAAAAATAAACGATACTGTTTTTGTAGAAAATCAAATTTTACAAATTGCAAATAAATTTTCCATCCACATTGTGAATGTTGAACAATGGGAGAGCATCCTTCCTTTATTACCAAAAAATTTAGATGGTTTAAAAGTTAGTCTCGCATTCATGAAGCAATTCATCGACCTTCATGGAAAAAGTGGTGGAATAAAAGAAGCCCTTTCATATCCGACCATTTTTGAAAATGAAATGTCGAAAATTCTTCAGGCACGAACGAGTTTGCTATTGAACGATTTATTAAACAACCGGATGACTAGTGCCTTACAGCATGCCATTTCACTAATAGGTCTTGGTCCAGGATTAACGCCATCTGGTGATGATTTTTTAGTTGGATTATTAACCATTTTCAATATGAATCAATGCTTTACTCAAAAAGCATTTTGTGAGGAAGTGGTTAAAAAAGCAAAAGGTTTAACGAACGAAATAAGCTATATGGCTTTAAAAAAAGCATCAATTGGTAAAGTGAGAGAGTCTCTTATTCGTTTAATTCATTCTTTAGTAAACGGAAATGAAGATGACTTGATTCTCGCTTTAACGAAAGTATTAAACATCGGATCTTCATCCGGAACAGATATAGCATTAGGACTTGTCTGTGGGTTGGAAGCGAAAATGAAAGGTGGAGGAAAAATATGACTGTACAAGTTGTGGTAAAGCCAAATACATTTTTTGATTCAGTTTCTTTAATGTCTTTATCAACGAAAGCGAACCAAATTGAAGGAATAGACCAAGCGATCATTGCAATGGGTACTGAAATGAATAAAGGAGTAATTAAAAATGTAGGTTTGAATACTCCCGAAGTTGAAGAAGCAAAAAATAGTGATTTGATTATTGTTGTAAAAGCAGAAACTGATGAATCGTGTGAAAACGCTTTCATTGAAATTGATGAATTATTAACAAATAAAAATGCATCTAAAGTGAAAAGCGAGATCGTTTATTCAACGATTACTTCCGCTGCAAAGAGTATACCCGAAGCAAATTTAGCAGTTATTTCAGTTAATGGTGCATTTGCTGCTAGAGAAGCAAGAAAAGCACTTGAAAATAATCTACATGTCATGCTATTTAGCGATAATGTAAGCGTTGTAGAAGAAATCGAACTGAAAAAGCTGGCTCATGAAAAAGGCTTATTAATGATGGGACCTGATTGTGGAACAGCGATTATCAGTAATGTAGGATTAGCATTCTCAAATGCTGTAAGAAAAGGAAATATCGGAATCGTAGGTGCATCAGGAACTGGTAGTCAAGAGGTTAGTGTTCGAATCCATGACTTTGGTGGTGGAATTACTCAATTAATCGGTACTGGCGGTCGTGATTTAAGTGAAGAAGTTGGCGGAATTATGATGTTAGATGCGATTAAAGCGTTAGACGAAGATGAAGCTACAAAGGTAATCGTACTAGTTTCTAAGCCACCTGCACCAAGTGTAGAAGAAAAAGTGCTAGCTCAAATTAAGCAATGCAAAAAGCCAGTTGTTGTTTGGTTCATTGGTGGAGATGAAGAAAAAGTAGTTCAAGCAGGAGGACATTTTGCGAAAATGTCAAAAGAAGCTGCGCTTAAAGCAGTACTTTTAGCTGGAGCTGATGAAGGCAGTATAAACAAGCGTGCTTTAAATATTCCACTTATTGAAGAGGTCCGTGCAAAATTAACGCCAGAACAAAAATATATCCGTGGATTATTTTGTGGCGGTACATTATGTGACGAAGCGATGTACGCAGCGATTGATAAATTTGACAATGTGTATAGCAATATCCAGAAAAATCCTGATTACCTATTAAAAGACATTAATGTTAGTCAAGAACATACTTTCATTGACTTAGGTGATGATGATTTTACACAAGGAAAACCTCATCCAATGATTGATCCGTCAACTCGAATCGCTAGATTTTTACAAGAAGCGAAGGATTCTTCGGTTGGTGTTATCGTTATGGACTTTGTTTTAGGCTATGGTTCTCACGAAGATCCAGTTGGCGTAATGCTTCCTGCTATTATCGAAGCGAAGGAGTTAGCTGAAAAAGAAGGTAGACACTTAGAGATAATTGGATACGTTCTTGGAACAGACTTAGACCCACAAAACTTTGATGATCAAGTAAACAAATTATTGGCTGTAGGGGTAACACACGCTAGTAGCAGTACAAATGCAGGTCTGTTAGCTAGAGAATTCGTTGTGAAAGGAGAATAGTCATGAATAAAATTAACGAACTTTTTAATAGTAAAATTTCTGCTATTAACGTAGGGATTGAATTCTTTAAAGATGATATTTTAAAGCAAAATGCAAGTGCAACTCATTTAGAATGGACACCACCAGGTGGAGGAAATCCCGAATTAATTGCAGCTCTTGATAAGTTAGAAGATTCCAGTGTAATGGAAAAGATTGAAGCAGCAAATAAATTAGCTGTAGAACGTATTATTAATTCTCAACCAGTATTAATTGGTTTTGACCAAGCAATCAATTGTGTGCCAGGTATGACGAAACATACAATTCTCCATGCTGGCCCACCAATTACTTGGGATAAAATGAGCGGTCCGATGAAAGGCGCAGTTACAGGGGCAATTGTGTATGAAGGTTTAGCAAATAATTTAGAGGAAGCATATGAAGTTGCGGCTTCTGGTGCAATTACATTCTCACCATGTCATGAGCACAATTGTGTAGGCTCTATGGCTGGTGTAACATCAGCTTCTATGTTTATGCACATTGTTGAAAATAAAACTTACGGCAATATTGCTTATACAAACTTAAGTGAACAGATGGCAAAAATCTTAAGAATGGGTGCAAATGATCAAAGTGTCGTTGATCGTTTAATCTGGATGCGCGATGTATTTGGTCCAATTTTAAGAGATGCGATGAAGCTAAATAAAGATGGAATTGATTTACGATTAATGCTTGCACAAGCTCTTCATATGGGAGATGAGTGTCACAATCGAAACAATGCAGGTACAGCTTTGTTAATTCAAGCTTTGACCCCTTATATTTTGGAAACAGATTTTACAACAGAACAAAAACGTGAAGTATTTGATTTCGTAGCTAGCAGTGATTATTTCTCAGGTCCAACTTGGATGGCGCTTTGTAAGTGTGCACTTGATGCTGCTCATGGTATTGAAAATAGTACGATAGTCACAACGATGGCACGTAATGGGGTAGAATTCGGTATTCGAGTAAGTGGTATGGCAGGAAATACTTGGTTTACTGGACCAGCGCAAAAAGTTGTAGGACCAATGTTTGCAGGATATAAACCAGAAGATTCAGGTCTAGATATTGGAGATAGTGCAATTACAGAAACATACGGAATCGGTGGATTTGCAATGGCAACAGCTCCAGCGATTGTCGCACTTGTAGGTGGAACAGTAGATGAAGCAATTGGCTTTTCGACAAAAATGAAAGAAATTACAACGGATGAAAATCCAAATGTCACGATTCCTTTACTAGATTTCATGGGTATTTCAACAGGAATTGATGTAAGAAAAGTAATTCAAACAGGAATCATGCCAGTTATTAATACGGCTATTGCCCATAAAGAAGCAGGTATTGGCATGATTGGTGCAGGGATCACGTATCCACCAGTTGAAGCGTTTGAAAAGGCTTTATTAACTTTAAGTGAAAACATTAAATAATACGGTATACTCGTGTGATTTAAAGGAAAACGTACTTTGAATTATTCGAATTTTAAACCGCTCTCCAACTGTTGTCTTTGTAGGGGAGTAGTCCAAGCAGATTGTCTTAGTTAATTCTTAGGGTCTGACCAAAAAAGTAAGCGTCAGGCCCTAAAATTCAATCTTTGGAATTTTAAATGCGGCCAGCCATTTCATATAAGAAAACAACAGAGGGAGAGGAAAGTTATGGAAAATCAATCCTTAAATTCAGAATTAATTCTCGCAAGTCAGCGAGGAGATTTAGAGGGAGTTGAACGGTTTTTATCAAAAGGAGCAAGTGTTGAGTATAAGGATTCTGATGGTCGTACAGCATTAATGGCGGCTACCCAAAAAAATCAAATCGAAATTGTAAAACGGTTATTGGAAGCTGGTAGTGACGTTAACACAAGAGATATTACGCAATTAACACCGTTTATTTGTTCTGGAGCAAACGGATTTCATGAAATCTTAAGCATGATGTTAAAGTATGGGGCTGATTTAAATAGCGTGAATCGATTTGGTGGAACTGCTTTATTACCATCCAGTGAAAAAGGCTACCTAAAAACTGTACAAATTTGTTTAGAGGCAGGAGTACCCGTTAATCATACAAATAAATTAGGTTGGTCGGCTTTACTTGAAGCAGTTATTTTAGGAAATGGTGGTCTTTTGTATTCTGATGTAATCGAACTACTTGTTGATGCCGGTGCAGATGGTTACTTAGTAGATCGTGATGGAAAATCATCTTTACAACATGCTATTGATCTAAATCAGCATAAGGTTGTAAAAATCCTTAATAAAGAGTATGTCGAAAAGAATGAATCGATTAAGAAAGCCAAACAAATGGCAAAGGCAAATAGATACGAGGAAGCTATTTTAGTCATAAATAGTGCGCTTGAAATAGACAGTAAAAACATTGATTTAATCTACTACAAAGGGTATTTCTTACAAGAATTAAAACAATACGAAGAAGCCCTCGTACAATACAACAATGCCCTAGCTATTGATCCAGAAAATCTTGAATTTTATTTTTACACTGCAAATTGCTTAAGATTAATGAATAAACCGGATGAAGCTTTAGGCGAATATGATAAAGCTGTCTTACTTGATCCTAATGAAACTTTTTATCTTTATCATAAATCAAATTATTTAAGAGAACTTGGAAGACATAAAGAAGCTGTTCAAGCAATGAATAATCTTCTAGCTCTTCAGCCAAAAAGATATGATTTTTCGTTTCATAAAGCGAATAGTCTTAGATCGCTAGAGAGACATGAAGAAGCTGTAGAAGCAATTGAAAATGCTATTGAAAATGATCCAACTAATTCATTATATCATCTTCATAAAGAGCAATCTCTCAATTTGCTAAGTATTAAAGAGTTTAAAAACTTAGGAGGTAAATAATGGGGAAATTAGTGATCGTTGCGATCGGAGGCAATGCTCTAGTAAGAGAAAATGGCCGCAACACGACTCAAGACCAATATGAAGCCGTACAAGAAACGGTTGTAAATATAGCAGATATGGTACAAGAAGGCTATGAAATTGTCGTAACACATGGTAATGGTCCACAAGTTGGATTTGCTTTACAAAGATCTGAGATTGCTAGTGAAGTAGCAGGTATGCCAACCGTACCTCTCGTTAACAACGTGGCAGATACACAAGGTGGTATCGGTTACCAAATACAACAGGCGTTAACTAACGAATTTGCAAAAAGAGGAATCAACAAGAAAGTAGCTACTGTTATAACTCAAGTTGAAGTTAGTGCTGATGATCCTAATTTCAAAAATCCTACAAAACCAGTTGGCTCATTCTTTACACTCGAACAAGCTGAAGAAATGAAAAAAGATCACCCAAACTGGGTTTTTGTTGAAGATTCTGGACGTGGATATCGTAGAGTTGTTCCATCACCAAGACCAACCGATATTGTTGAAAAAGAGGTTATTTATTCATTAATTGAGGATGGTTACGTGGTAATTGCCGTAGGTGGCGGTGGAATTCCGGTCGTGAAAAAGGATGATAAAACATACGAGGGTATTGACGCAGTTATCGATAAAGATTTTGCTACAAGTCTATTAGCAGAACAAATTCATGCGGAGACGTTAATTGTCACAACTGGTGTACCAAGGGTATGTATTAATTTTGGGAAACCAAATCAAAAAGCACTTGAAACAATTACTGTAGAAGAGACGAAACAATATGTCCTTGAAAATCATTTTCCTCCAGGAAGTATGCTACCAAAAATTGAGGCTAGTTTAAGTTTCTTACAAAATAATGGAAAGAGAGTCATTATAACGAATCCTGAAAGCTTGAAAGAAGCAATAAATGAACAAGCAGGTACTCATATTGTAAATTAATGGCATTATCTAATGTTGATTACAAAATAGCATGGAATTTTTCCTTACTATTTAGAAGAGTAAGAGGTGTTAATGATGGAAGAAGCTAAATTAGCAACTAGTGATCAAGAACTATATAAATCTTATGGATATTCAGAAGAACTGTTACCCAAATCGCCAAATCAAAGAGATTGGGGAATGTCCAACTTTATTACCGTTTGGATGGGTGCTGTTCATAATATCATGTCTTATATGACAGTAGCAGGATTTTTTGTTCTCGGCCTTAATACGAAGCAAGTTATCTTAGCTGTTTTAATGTCAGCCATTATTGTCGCAACATTATATTGTCTTAATGGTTATGCTGCATCAAAATATGGTTTGCCATTTACAATGTTACTTCGTGATACGTTTGGTGTAAAAGGAGCGATTATTCCAGCAATATGTCGTGGTCTAATTGCTGGAATTGTATTTTTTGGTACTACAACCGTTGTTGGAGCGGAATCTTTGAATGTTATTTTTACAAGATTTATGCCGAACTATCTGTCTCTAGGTGGGGATTTTAATCTACTTGGATTAACAGTCCCAACGATGATATCATACGCAATACTCTGGACAGTTACAGTTTTACTTTTCTTAGGTGGAATGAATGTATTAAACAAATTTGGTAGTTGGTCTTCACCAGTCGTTTACGTATTTATCATTGGTGCGGCTGTTTGGGCGATTAATATGGCTGGAGGTTTTGGACCAATTTTTGATTATGTTCCAAAGGCCCCGACTAGTAGTCCACTAGTATTTATTGCCTGTGTGAGTGCTTTAGTATCTAACTGGGCAGGCCCAGTCGTAAATATTTCTGATTTTACACATCGAGCTAAAACTCCAAAGGATTTCATTATTGGATTACCTTTAGGCTTTATCCTATCCTATATTCTTTTTGCAATCACATGTGTCTCATTAATTGCAGGTACTGAAATCGCTTTCGGTGAACCAATCTTCAATATTGTTCATGCAATTAATAAAATTGAAAATACGTTCTCAGTTATCGTCTTAATATTAGCATTAAACGTTGGTGCGATAGCGTTTGTTGTCTTTGCTAATCTTTTGCCATCAGGTTTACAAATGACAGCACTTTTCCCAAAATTGTTTACTATAAAATCGGCAGGAATTTTAACAGCTATTATAGGAACGATTATTTTACCTTGGAAACTTGTATCTAGCCCGACGACATTATTTTACTTTTATAGCTTTATTGGTTCTATTTTCGGACCTATTACAGGTATTATGCTTTCGAGCTTCTATATTCACCGCAAAAGACAAATGAATTTAGATCATATATATGTACCAAAAGGCAACGATGGAGAATATAAGAATGGTTACAATCCTAAAGCTATGATTATTTTAGCAATAAGCTTTATACTTCCAATGTCAGGTGCACTACTAAAGAACATTCCTTTTTTAGTAAAAATGAATGAATTTGCTTTCTTTAGTGGATTAATTATATCGTTTATTTTATATTCATTTTTTGGAAAAATAAGCAAAGCGAAGTAAAAAAAGCTTTATAGATTCATAGGTTGATGGGCAACATAAAATAAAAACATATCCATTTTATATTAGGAGGGGTTTAATAATGGATTACATGAAAATGGCAGCAGAAAAAACAATTGAAGGAATGAATAATAAAGTCGGTGGACCATTTGGTGCAACAATTGTTAAAGGCGACGAGATTATCGCAGTTGTTAGCAACACGATGATGAGAGATACTGACCCATCTGCGCACGCGGAAATGGTTGCAATCAGAGAGGCTTGCAAAAAGTTAGACACTATGGACTTATCTGATTGTGAAATTTATGCAACCTGTGAACCATGCCCTATGTGTGTCGCTGCAATTATTTGGTCTGGGATAAAGAAAGTTTATTATTGCAACACTTCAGAAGACGCAGATGTTCATGGTTTCTCTGATTTACATCTTCGTAAATATTTAACAGGTGAAGATAAAAGCGTTCTTGACATGGTTAAGGTGGAGAAAAGAGAAGAATGTGATAATTTATTTGAACATTTTCACAAAATAAATAAATAATATTTTTTTACACTACCTTTTCAAGTAAAGCATGCATAATCGAAAGCTTTACTACTGGTTCATTTACGAATAAAAACACGATCCGGCTCTTTCGTTATTGGAGTCGGATTTTAACATTTCAAAATCAAACTTTTCATGAGGAACATCTTGCTACCAATATGGTTATAGAATTGTTTTCTCTTCCCTTTAATAAAATGAAATTTCTATTAGTGGAGGTTTACTTCCCGTTAAGTGTAGGAAAAAAGATAAATAACAGGACAGGAGATATCTCATGGATCGTAAAGAAAGATATTTAACACTTTTTAATAAAATTAGTCAGTATAACACTGGGGAAAAAGGAATTACAAGACTAGCTTATTCAAATATGGAACAAACTTGTACACACGCATTTATACGTATGTGTAAAGCAGAAAAATTAGATATCCGAATGGATCAATGTGGAAATGTTATCGCAAGAAGAGAAGGAAAAGTTGAGGGGCTGGCTCCTGTTGCTATGGGATCTCATTTAGATTCAGTGTACGAAGGTGGGAAATATGACGGAGTAGTAGGCGTCATTGCGGCACTCGAAGTTATAAGTCGATTAAATGAAAAAAATATTGTAACTGATCATCCAATCGAAATTATCTCATTTGCCTGTGAAGAGTCATCTCGTTTTGGGGTATCTACTGTAGGAAGTAAAGCGATGGCGGGACTAATTGAAAAAGAGAAATACCGTCATTTAGAAGATCGTAAAGGTATTACGATGGAAAAAGCATTTGCTCACTGTGCCCTTGATTTTAATAGTATTGATGAAGCAAGCAGAGTAGATGAAGAATTTAAGGCGTTTTTTGAGCTTCATGTCGAGCAAGGTCCAATATTAATAAATAATCATAAAAAAATTGGGATTGTTACTGGAATTGCAGCACCTATTAGACTTCTTGTAAAAATAAACGGAAAAGCGTCTCATTCTGGAACTACTCCCATGAATATGAGAAAAGACGCTCTTCTTGGAGCTTCTGAGATTGCATTAGAGCTAGAGAAAGTTGCAATTCATGAACAAGAACATGGTACTGTTGCTACAGTTGGCGTATTGGATATCCACTCTGGTGCAATGAACGTAGTCCCAGGAGAAGTACTTATGAAAATTGACATTCGATCTTCCTCAGTACAATCAAGAAAGTTCGTTTTGGAGCATTTATTAAAAACGATCGAAAATGTTAAAAAAAATAGAAAGTTAGACATAGAAACCAATATTATTAGTTCCGAAGAGCCTGTATTGCTTTCGCCTGAACTGATTGATGGACTACAATCCATTTGTATTAAAAAGGATCTTCCTTTTCAAGTAATGCAAAGTGGCGCAGGACATGATGCAATGAATATGACAAGACTTGCCCCAGTAGGTCTCATTTTTGTTCCATCTGAGGATGGTCTAAGCCATCATCCTGATGAATTTACTGAACTTGATGATATTTTAATTGGAATTGATGTTTTAGAAGAAGCGGTTTTACATTATGCAAAAGCAGGCATTTCTGTTTCAAATTAGTACAATTACATTTGTTTTTACAAGTAAAAGAGGGAAAAATCCATGTCAACAAAATCTGCTTTACCGTTATTACTAACTTATATGTTTCTTGCAATGCTTGGAATTGGTCTTGTCATTCCAATTCTTCCTGAGCTTCTTATCGATTTTGGAGCAGGTGGAAAAGCAGCAGGATATTTAGTATCTGCCTTTGGCTTAACACAGTTTTTGTTCTCGCCAATTGCTGGCGATTTCTCAGATAAATACGGACGGAAGCCGATGATTATCGTTGGACTGTGTCTATTCGTTATTTCAAACCTATTGGCTGCAACTGCAGATCATTTTTCAATTTTTCTTGTTTCAAGATTAATTGGTGGGATGGGCGCTGCTGCATTGATTCCATCCATCATGGCTTATGTGGTTGATATCACGACTGAAGAACAGAGGCCAAGAGCAATGTCATTTCTAGGTGCTTCCATGTCATCTGGTTTTATTGTTGGTCCGGGTTTAGGTGGGTTACTTGCTGAGTTTGGCACAAGGACTCCTTTCTTCGCATCTGCAATTATCGGTCTTTTAGCTGTAATTAGTTGCATACCATTATTATCGGAATCCAAAACTGTAGAGGAACGTCTAAATCATTTAAAATCAAAACCGAAGAAAGAAAATATTTTTCGTCAACTTGCACAATCAGTTAAATCTCGTTATTTTATCTTATTGTTATTGATATTTGCTCTTAGTTTCGGACTTACTCACTTTGAAGCAATCTATCCATTGTTCGTTACTCAAAGTTATGGATTTACAACAAGAGAAATATCGATCTTGTTTATGGTTTGTTCACTGATTGGTACTTTCAACCAATTGGTACTGACGAATCGCCTTACACAAAGGTTTGGAGAAAAGCTTATTATTAGCAGTATGCTCTTGTTGTCCGGAGTTTCCCTTGTGTTCTTGCTATTCTCAGGAAATTTCTTTTATGTAATGGTCATAACAATGTTGTATTTCACATTTAATAACATTTTACGTCCAACGATTAACACATTGCTTTCGAGGGAAGCTGGAAATGAACAAGGATTTGTAGCAGGATTGAACAATGCCTATATGAGCCTAGGTCAAATTTTCGGACCAATTCTTGCGGGGTTTTTATTCGATATACATATCAATCTTCCTTATTTGTTTGGAGCATTCGTACTACTAATTAGTAGTATTGTTTCTTTTAGGTGGGTAGGGACTAGGAATAGAAAAAACATTCAAGATATTAGTCGAGTGAAGGATCAGGCATTATAATAGAAAGGAAAGAATAAAAGGGGAGAATTTCCCCTTTTTTTTATTTCTAATTTAATAAAATTCTATTCCAAAGCAAAAAAAGCCCAGACATTTTATCTGAGCCTTTGTTCTGATTGCTGTTTTAGGATTTACTCCTATTCACTGAACTTGTTAGAATTACATTTTCATATTTTATATAAAAATACTAAATCGCAAATGTTTCTTTTGATTTAAGAAGATAACGTTCTATAAATTCAGCTAATCCATCATTTTCATGATGTGCAGTTACAAAGTCAGATGCAGCTTTAACTTCTTCGCAAGCGTTCCCCATTGCCACACCTGTGCCAACATGACGAAGCATTTCAATATCATTCGGTCCGTCTCCTATAGCTACTACTTCATTTGGATTAATTCGATATGCACGAAGTAGTTTTTTTATAGCAGACCATTTTGAAACATTTGGAGCAACCATTTCAAAACCGTCATTCCAATTTATGACTTCTGCTTCCTTTTTAAACAAAGCAGATAATTCAATATTTTGTTCATTTGTTCGAACACTATATTTAAGAACATCATTATAATTAACCATTCTTAAGTCACCAATGTATCGTGGCGGAATTTGCCCAACTTTTGACCAATAATCAATTTCTTCATTTGTTTCTTTACAGTAAAGGCCATTAGCTGTATGGATAATAACATTACAATGGTTTTCAGCTGTCAAATGATGGAGTAGTTCTTCGTTCACTTTGACTGTTTCCATTTGAATCATTTTTCCTGTCTCACCATCATGAATGGCGGCACCGTTCAAACAAATCATCGGAGTTTGTAATCCAATTTCTTTATGGTAGGGAGCGGTCACTTCAAAGTGTCGACCAGTTGCTAGAAAAACCATGACTCCTTGATCCATGAGCTTATTAATAGCTTCCATATTTCGGCGAGAAATGTAGTTTGAGACTGTTAAGAGTGTACCATCCATATCGATAAATAATGCACGAATATTCATTTATTCTGCCCCCTCATTTGAAGTTAAACCCATCATATCATCTGAATATTAAAACCTAGTAAACTCAGTGTATAGATTTATTGAAGATTAATGAGTAGGGAATAGAAAAAAATAACTGCAAATGTGATAACAATTAAATAATTAAAGTAAATCAATTCAATGAAAAACAATTCATTACAATTCAGCCTGTTGTACTAAAGGTTACTCATATTAGTAATTTTAAGTAATTTGTTGACGAGAATTACTGTTTTATAGTTGGAATTCAATGTTTAAAGCATTGGAAGGATGTATTAGAGAATTAATTTAAATATAAATTGAATGCTTTTATTGTATATAAATTAGAAAGTACGAAAAAATAAAGTAGGAAATAAAATGGAAATTCTAGGTAGACTATATTTAATACATAGTAATAAGTAAACAAACTCGATTGGGTGGTCTAAATGCGTTTAAAATCAGGTGATCGAAATTTAAATAATCAAGAGTGCGAGAAAGAAAAAAAGTCAATAACGTCCATATTTCAACAGGCTGCTAAATCGAGTGATTTCTACCAATTTTCATTATCTGAAGAACAGGATCTAACCATTAGCTACTTTAAAAGTATGGTAGATGCCGATAAAATAAATAACCTTTTACTTCCGTCATTACAAGAGCATATTAAGAAAATTAGTACAATTAATGATGTGAAGAAGTCGATTCCTTTTGAGGATGTCCAATTTACAAATAACCCACTAGATATCGAAAAAAAATTAATAAAAGGATATGTTATTCTTGAGTTCAAGTATTTCAAACGCTTTTTGACGATAAGCGTAGAAAATGCAAATCTTGGTTATCGTGAGAATAATGATACAGAAAATGAATTTAGTGTTATCGGTCCAAAAGTTGGATTTGTTGAAAATCTAAGTACTAATCTTCATTTACTTCGAAAACAATTAGCTGTACCTGAGTTAGTTTTTGAGGAAATTAAAATAGGTTCGATGTCTAAAACAGAAGTAGTTATTGCATATTTGGATGGAATTACGAATCCAGAATATGTACAAACTGTTCGTCAACGATTGGAAGACATCGACTTCGATGTTATTTTTGATAATTCTCAAATTGATCAAATTATTTCAGATAACTCAAATACGCCATTTCCAATTTTTTTATCAACTGAACGGACTGATCGGGTTGTATATGCAATGGTTAATGGGCAAGTTGCAATCCTATCAAATGGATCGCCTTACATTATTACTGGACCAACTACTATATTGGATTTTTTCATTTCTCCTGAAGATTATTATCTAAATTGGGTGCTTGGATCGTTTTTTCGAATCATTCGTATAATGAGTGTTATTTTCTCATTGTTTGCTACACCAATTTACGTAGCAATCTTAACATACCATTATGAAGTTTTACCTGATGATTTATTGCAACCTCTCATTAGTTCAAGAGCTCATGTTCCATTTCCTCCAATATGGGAAGCCATTTTTTTGGAAACTACCATTGAACTGTTGAGAGAGGCTGGAGCTCGCTTACCAACAAAAATTGGACAAACACTGGGAATTGTAGGTGGTATTGTAATCGGACAGGCATCTGTTCAAGCTGCACTAACGAGCAATATTTTACTGATCATTGTATCACTGTCTGCACTTGCTTCTTTCACAACACCTATATTTAAAATGTCAAATGCCATTCGACTTTTGCGGTTTCCTCTTATTTTACTTGCAGCATATATGGGAGGTTTTGGAATAATAATAGGATTTGTTCTTTTGTTAGGGCATTTATTAAAGCTTAAATCATTGGGAAATCCGTATATGGTTCCTTTGTATCCTTTTAGAATAAAAAGCTTCGGCGATAGTTTTATTCGGTCATCATATCAATTTACATCGACTCGAAGTAGATTTTTAAGACCTCTTTCATTAAAAAGATATAATCCTAATAAAGTTAAGGATGATCGTAATAATGAAAATGAATAGTATAAATCGAAAAAATTTATGCGCATTTTGTGCTTTTTTTCTACTAACCTTGTTAGTATCAGGCTGCTCTTTTCCACGACAAAAAATTATTGATGAAGTACAAATTCTATCAGTTTATGGTTTTGATAAGGTTGATGATCATTATGTTGGAACGGCACTTTATTCTGATTATACCGATGTAGGAAATAAAGGGAGCTCTATTCTCCAAGGTAGCGGAAAGAAATCCCTTTTAATTAAACAATCTTTAAATGAACAATCCCCAAAACCGATAGAAATTGGAAAGTTGAACCTTCTTATTTTTGGAAAAGAACTAGCTGAAAATGGGGTGTCATATTTTGTTAAGGCGGTTTGTAGGGATCCATTACTTGGAAGCAATGCACTATTGGCTGTTTCAGAAGAACCAGCAGGAGAATTATTAAAGAAAAACAAAGAGAAAGACAGCAACTATATCTATAAATTGGTTGAACAAAATTTTAAGAACCAATTTGTACCGCTTCCAACATTTCATAGTTTTTTATTTGATTACTATGGAGAAGGTAGAGATGCTTCAGTACCCTATATTAAGATAAATCAAAACGAGAATATTGAAGTGAACGGACTAGCTGTATTTAAGAAGGACAAACTTGCTCTGATCTTAAACCCAAAAGAAAGCTTACTGTATAAAATATTAAGAGGAAGAGTAATGAGAGGACAAACAGAATTTAATATTCAGAAGGGAGATAAAATTGATTCTGCAATATTAACGATTTTAAATGGGGATGAAAAAAGATTAATTAAAACCAATAAGAATAAAACAAAAATGAAATTTGATATTACACTAAATGGGATGGTAAAAGATTATCCAGAATGGCTAGATTTAATGAAAAGAAAAAATAATCTATTTTTAAACAATCAATTGGAAAAACAGATGAAAGAAGATTTTGAAAAACTATTATTAACCTTTCAAAAACATCAAGTCGATCCTTTAGGTATTGGTGATTTAGCACGAGCACATTCGAGAAAATGGAACGAAAAGGAATTTTATCAAAAGGTGTATCCAACTATTAAATTTGATGTGAATGTAAAAGTAGTATTATTTCAATCTGGGATTGGCGAGTAAAAAGTGGAGGAGATTGTCTATGAGTAAACAATTAAAAGAAAGTCTGACAGTATCTCCCTTTTTTTTATTATTTCTTATTCATAGTACTCAAACAGGTATTGGCTTGCTGAATTTTCAAAGTAATATAGTAAAAGGAGCCGGACAAGATGCATGGGTTTCGGTTTTATTAGTTGGTATCTCTTTACATATTATTATTTGGTTAATGTATTACTTGCTAAAGAAATCTAATAATGGAGATATTATGTCGTTACACCAACAATTATTTGGAAAATGGATAGGAAATATATTAAATACTTTTTTTTATATTTACATGCTTTTAGTCATTACAACAATCATTCGGTCCTATATAGCAGTTCTTATTACTTGGGTTTTTCCATATTTTCCAATTTGGCTCTTATCATTTATTATGCTTTTTGTTATCACATATTTGGTCATCGGAGGATTTAGAGTCATTACAGGAATATGTTTTTGGGGAGTAATAATTCCTTCTCTTTTATTGTTAACATTTTACTTTCCATTGAAATATGCTTATTGGACGAATTTATTACCAGTGTTTAATCATAGTATAAGTGACTATTATGTTTCAGCAAAGTATTGTATTCTGATGTACTCTGGGCCTGAATTTTTGCTTATTTACTTTCCGTTCATAAAAAATAATCAGAAATCTCAAAAATGGGCACATATTTCACAAGCGTATACAATCATTTTATACTTATTTATTACATTCGTTTCATTTGGTTATTTTAGTCATGGTCAACTTAAACATATAACTTGGCCAACCCTTATGATGTCAAAAATTATTCGCTATCCGTTTATCGAAAGATTTGAATATGTTTATATATTTTTATGGCTCTTAGTAATTCTTCCTCCTTGTTGTATGGGATTGTGGGGAGCGTTACGAATATTAAAAGAATCGTTTAAATTTAAAACTAAAAAGACTTTATGGTTCTCAATAATTATTGTTCATATCATGGTGATCAGTCTCAAAAGTAAATTGGATGTGGAGAAAATAGGGACTTTTATGACATATGCCACTTCTAGCTTTCTTTATTTTTATATACCAATTTTGTTTATTATTTATTTGGTCTTTCAAGCTTTTAAGAAAGCCGATCGTTTAGGGAGAAATTAGTTTGATATATATTTGTTTATCTCTGTGGACCAAGAAGGAGATAGTTAATAAATAGTATGATTAATTTAATAGTTGATTTATTACATGAAATAACCAACTTTAAACCTGTTCCTATATCGGAACAGGTTTTTTATTTTACTGAAATTGTTTTTTCATCATTATTAATAACTAAAATGAATCATTACTTTATCCATTTGTGAGTCTAAAATATTATTAATTTTAAAATGTTAGTGTTTTGTTATCAATGTGATATTGAGTAAGAATGCATGAAGTATTACCTTTACATGAGTACATAATTTTTTATAGACGATTTCGATTTAATTTGATTAATGTGAAAAAGGGTGAACTGTAATGTTTTATTTATTATTAGTTGTTGGAACTATATTAGGGTACATTCTGTTAATTCTACCTGTATATGTATGTGCAATAATTCTTGTAGTGGGTTCATTGTGTTCTTTTATTGCAATTTATATTGAATTAACTATTTTAGAGAGAAAAGTAAGAGCTAATTTATTATAAGCTATATAATTTATCGATAAATAAGTAAATGTTTTTAGTTAATTATTATAACAAATACTATTATTTGCTAAAAAGAGTGTAGAATTTTTAAAAAATCTACACTCTTTTTCATTAGTTTTTATTTATTTACACTATTAAATATCCTCTAGATCAAACATATAACCATATCGAGGGACTGAAACAATCTTTTGACCGTACTTACCTAATTTCTTACGTAATCTATATATAAGGGTATTAATTTCTTCACGTCCTACATCAGGTTGCTCAATATCTTTAGTCATTCGTTCCGGCCAAACATTTATTTTAATTTCGTTATAGCTTACTGCGCTGTTGGCTCTTTGATATAACAATAAAAATAATTCTGTATCTTTACTAGTTAGATGGATTCTTACACCATCAATTAAAATTTCTCTCTTAACTACATTCACAGTTAATCCATTGAAATCGTTTATGTATTTATCTAAAGCTAATGGCATATCAAGTGTGTCTCCAAGGTTCTGCTCTGATAAATTATGAAAAATAAGTACAGCGGCACCACTTGCAAGACTTATACAATCGCCATCACGAAGGAAATATGGTTTATTTTTTTCTATTAAAATATGATTTACTTGTGTTCCATGTTTACTCATGAGATCAACAATGGTGTAATTTTCTTCTTTATCGAAACTAATTAAAGCATGTTTTCTTGAAATATATTGACTTGTAAAAGGAATATCTGGGAAATCATCACCCCACGTACGACCTAGCAACGTTTCATTAAAGGAAATAGGAATTCTATTCTGATTTGTGGCTGTTTCTCCTTGTTTTATAGAAAGATACACGTTTTGAATACTCATGAAGTTACTCCTTTGAAAACTAATCTAGTTAAACCAAAAAAGAGTATATCATATGCAACTAATTTGTAAAGATAATTCATTATTTATTGTGTCTTCAAATAAGGGGAAAAGCAGGAACAAATGGATCTATTCTATGAAAATCTATTGAATTAATGAAACTAAATAGGATAAAAGTTAAACATAAATAATGATTTTTGAGCCATCATTGGATTAGGACTTTCATAGAAGCAAAAAAGCTAACAAATTAGTTAGCTTTTTTAATTTTACATATTTACTTAAATTTATTTTATCTTTATCTCAACTTCATTTCATCTAGTTATACTTCTCTTCAAAGAGTAATTATTTACAATTATTGTTAAGAACTAATCGTCAGAAATTCGATTAGCTCTTGTTTCTGTTAATTGAAGCATACAGAGAATTATTTCAGCTTAGGATTTTTATTTAGAATCTCTATATTTTGATTTCTTTCTCCGCCATCAGAAAGGTCTTCTGAAAATTCATGGTCTGCCTTCTTGCCTAACAGAAGCTCAGATGTACGGATTGTGCTAGATGGTAAATTATTATTCGCTGCAGCTTGCTTGTTCCATTTACTCATTAATATCACCTCTTAAGACTAGTATTGGAATTTGTTCATGTATTTATTTAGAATTAAATAAAGAACTGAGTATGATAGAGGAGACAATGTTATGGACAAACATTTTTTTCACTCTCTTAAAGCAACAAAATCAGCGAAATGAAGTTAACGAATACGTTTCGATTAGATTTAAAAACCGTAAATGCAAATTTTAAAAGATTCTAGATTTACAAATAAAGTTTTAAAATCATCTGTAAATTTTACAATCGATTCAATTTAAAGGGGCCTATATATGGCCGCTTCTTTTATTCTGTGCTTTTATTTATAAACCTTATTAATTTATATCCTGTAATTAATGAGAGTACATAACCCAAAAAAGATAGAATAGTTACTAAAATATTTTGGTAAGTATTAAATCGTATTAAAACAATTAAGGAAATAATGATAATGAAAATTAATAAAACATACCACTTTAATTTATTATTAGACCTATAAGATAACCCCGCCTTTGTAATCTTACTTGCGAATTTTGGCAATGAAGCATATATACCGATCAAAAAAAGTCCTAAAAAAGGGTACAAAACAGTGTAATAAGTATTGTCAAAGGTTGTGTTTTGAAACCTGAATATGAAGTCTAACAATAAAAATAATCCTAAGATATAAAGAAGTGAGAAACTTAAATAGCTCAATGTTTTCATAAAGTTACTCCTTTTTGAAATATTTAGATTAGTTTGACTAAAGTTAGAGAAAGTATTACAATTGTTTTTTTATTTCCATATTATACCATAAGGCATTGGCCAGTTGATCATTATCAATCTGAAGGATTACGTGAGACTTCATTTTTAACTGATAATGTAATTAAATATCACCGCACAATCTCGACTTATATAAATGACTTAATTGGTGCCGGTTTTCGTATTAAAGCAGTAAAAGAACCTGTTCCTTCTGAAGAAATGATAAAGAGAGTACCTGGAATGAAGGATTAAACTCGAAGACCGATGTTTTTAATGATTTCAGCAGAAAAGGAAAATGCATTTTAAATAAATTTTAGTTGATCGTTCCAAAATTACGCGTTCCTACTATAAGTAGTGACGTTTTTTCTTTTAAAAATATGATGTGGCGATTATTGAAGCTAATAAAATTTATTTGCATATTAATGCTCTTTTTTGATTTGCGAATTTTTCTTTTAGAATGCAAAGTACATACATTCGTTAGTATACTTTAGCAGTTGTCTCATATCGTTTAATAGAGGGACACGTGATGAATGAATAGTGTTATATGGGAGAGGATGCTGGATGATGAAACGATTTGCAACATATTATCCATATGAACAAAAATTATTAATCGAGGGTCATCACAAACTCATTCAAGGGGAAACGAAAAATGGACAATCGATTGTTGATTCAAGATTCAAGATCGCTCATTTGGCCAAAGAAATAGGTAAGAAAGTGGTACTTGTAGGGTTTGGCTTAGGTGTATTAGTATTACTGAATCCAACGAGTAAACTTTTCCTTTACCCGGTAAGCATGATCATAGAAAATGCTTACCTCCATGCAATCGATTGGTTGCATTATGATGCTGGACAACATATTCACAACTTAACATCAATAAAGATCAGTTCGGGTCACTATATTGTTTCGATTGATGCACATCAAACACAAAGTAGTCCGCTGGCAAAAGACGGGCATTTTATCCTTGAGAAAATCGATGGAAAAATGAAGAATCATTTCGAAGGAGTTAAAGATTTTCTGGAACGAAATAAATGAAGAAACAACTCCTTGCTTAGTTGAGGAGTTTTTATATTGGTCATTGAGGAGACAAATTTTGACAAGTTTTCGAAAAGTAATACAGATGAGTTGGAGAATAATTGGTTCAACGTTTAATTGGTGTACACCGACTCAAATGTGTTTACTCTTATTTAAGTATCTAATAACATGGTATATAAGCGGTAGGTAATCTATTTATATGACGGAAACGAGGATTTTGCAGGCTTAATCTCCTCAAGAAAACATAGTGAAAGGAGTACGATAATGGATTTATTCTTTGATCACCTTGTTTGGTTCTTTAAGAAACCAGAGAAAGCCATCATACCCTTAAAACAAAGAGGAATTCAAGTTGTGAAGGGAGGCCGTCATGAATCTTGGGGAACATATAATACCCTAACTTATTTTGGCTTAAGTTATATTGAATTTTTAGGAATTGAAAATTTATCAATAGCAGAAAAACATTATGAAAATCGATTAATTACTCTAATCGTAGAACAGCTAGTAAAAGAAACTCAGGAAGGTCCTGCTACAGTAGCGATCCGAACAAATAATATTGAAGAACTTGCAATTAAACTTAAAGCAAAAGGACTTACAGTATATGGACCGCTTACTGGGGAGAGAGTACGTGCTGATGGTCAAATAATCAGATGGTCATTGTTATTCCCTGAATACACGGAAAAAAAAGTTAAGTTACCATTTTTTATTGAATGGGAAAAATCAGATGAAGAAAGGTATTCGGAATTTGAGGATCAAGGACTTATTGGCTCGCACATATTAGGACAACCAAAGTTGGAAAGCATCGGTTTTGCCATAAATAATTTGGATGAGACTTTAGAAATTTGGAAGAATTTGTTTGGACTTAAACAAGGCAAGGAGTATATTGATTCCGAAATCAATGCACGTTGTAGAATATTAAAATTGAACGGAACTAATTTATTATTTTGTACACCAATTGGAGATGGTCTGGCTGCTAAGGTATTAAAAGAAAAAGGGGAGACACCTTTTTTAGTGAACCTTACTAATACGAATCAAAATCACTTCTTTGAAATGTTAAAAGGTTATTGGAAATTCCAATAATCTATTAAAGGTAAGCCCTTTACATATTAGCGTCAAATTCGTGGAACGATAGCGGTTTGACGCTTTTTTTATATGTTTCTAGACATCTTTAAGACCTCAATAACTCTGGTTGAGTACACAATGACTACATAATTTACTGATTCTTTTTTATAGGGTTGCAATGAGCTTGTAAAAAACTTGTAAAAAGAGTGTAGTCCAATTTGCATAAAATTGTTACATTTCTAAGTTAACATATATAAGTATATGTCAAGCTTAGGGAGATAAAGATGAAACGAATTATTAATAAACTAATTTTAGTAGCTGCAAGTTTATCATTTACGATCCTTCCAAATGGTGTACTTGCAGAGACTTTACCAAATACAAAGATTAAGAGTATCCAAGACAAACGAGTAAAAGTTCAAGAAGAAGCACAAAAAGCGAAAAATGAGATGGATCAATTAAAAGATCAGCAAGAATTGTTAGTAAACTCTTTAGATACAATTTACTCTTCAATTGAGAATGCAAAAATAAAGATGAGCCAAAAAGAGGCAGAAATAATAAATGGTAAAAAAGAAATAGAAGAATTACAAGCTGAAATAAAAGGATTTAAAAAACGGTTAGATCAGCGTCAAGTAATCATAAATAATCGCTTAATTACAATACAAAAATCGGGTGGAAATAACTCATATTTAGACGTTATTTTTGATGCGAAAAGTATTGGTGATTTAGTTCAACGAATAAATGCAATTGGTAAATTTATGAATGCTGATCAAGACATTGTTAAGGAACAACAGAATGATCTTGAAAAAGTTGAATTAAAAAAGAAAGACATAATATTGACACAAAATAAGTTGGAAAATGATAAAAAAGATCTTCAAAATTTAGAACTTACACTTGTTAATCAAAAAACTCAAATGAAGGCTATACTTAGCAAGCTTAAGGATGATGTAAATGAAAAAGAACAGGATATTTTGAGTTTAGAAGAACAAGAAAACCTATTAAAAGAACAAGAAAAAGCAATAAAAGCTGCTTCAAATAATTTAGGTAGTAATTTTACAAGACCAGCGGAAGGGTATGTATCTTCAGGTTTCGGATATCGATCATTTGATCATGAAACGCATTTTGGCGTAGATATTGCAAAAAAAGGAAGTACACCGATTGTCTCAATAGCAAATGGCGTTGTAATACGAGCTTACCATTCATCTAGTTATGGTAATGTTGTCTTTATTACACATAATATTAAAGGAAAAGTATTTACATCAGTTTATGCTCACATGCAAAAGTATCAAGTCTCAACAGGGCAAACTGTTTCAAAAGGACAAAAAATCGGAACGATGGGAAATACGGGTCATTCTTTTGGTCAACATCTTCACTTTGAATTACATGATGGACAATGGAATGAAGCAAAATCAAACGCTGTTGATCCAGCAAAGTATATTAACTTTTAAGCTTTTATAAAACTTTTCGATCCACATTTTTCTCTTATCAATCCAAGAACACAAACTGTCCGTATTTCTATGTAGTGATTCATCAATATTTCAACATTTTAAACAGCCTATTTTTAGCTAGGCTGTTTTTTGATTTTTGAAAGATATGTGAGTGATGTTTATCGCATAAAGAGATATGGATTCTTTAGAAGGATGAAATTAGATAATACGTGTCCAACGACACAAATGTGTTTACTGCGAAAAGGGTGACATAAATGTGTTTAAAAAATATTCTTAAAAAAATGGATTAATAATATTTGAAAACAATTAAATAGGAATTATTTCCTATGTGAATATTTTAAATTATCGAAATTTTATTGAAATTATACTATACTTAAGATAACGATTCTCATAGTCAACATGATCATTATTTGGAGTAGAAAATTGTAATATTTTAACAAACTACTACACTTTAAGGAGGATTAAAAACGTGGTCATTGAAAAAATGCATCCTGAAATCAAAAATATAATTACAAATATCGAAAATGTAATGATTGGAAAAAGAAATGAAGTCGAACTTAGTTTGGTAGCCCTTCTTGCAGGAGGGCATGTTTTATTGGAAGATGTTCCGGGTGTTGGGAAAACAATGATGGTAAAAGCACTTGCTAAATCCGTTAATGCAAATTTCCGAAGAATTCAATTTACCCCTGACTTGTTGCCTTCAGATGTAACAGGGGTTTCAATTTATAATCCAAAAGAGATGGAGTTTCAGTTCCATCCTGGACCTTTGATGGGAAATATTATCCTTGCTGATGAAATTAACCGAACTTCTCCAAAAACACAGTCTGCACTATTAGAAGGTTTGGAGGAAGCAAGTATAACAATTGATGGGATAACCTATGAACTAGCCAAGCCCTTTTTCGTTATGGCGACACAAAATCCAATTGAATATGAAGGTACATATCCACTTCCTGAAGCACAGCTAGATCGATTTTTGTTAAAGATGACAATGGGATATCCGACAATTGAGGAAGAACTAGAAATATTAAATAGGTTGCAAAATATCCCTCCAATTGAAGAGTTAAAACCTGTTATTGAAATTGATGGTTTACTGTCGCTTCAAAAGGAAATGAAGAATGTTTTTATCGATGAATCGATTAAGCATTATATTGTGAGTATTGTTAATAGTACGAGACAGGACAGAAATGTTTATTTGGGAGCAAGCCCAAGAGGTTCAATCGCACTTATGAAAGCGGGACAAGCATATGCATTCATGTACGGACGTGATTACGTTTTACCTGATGATATACAATTTCTAGCTCCATTTGTATTGTCCCACCGAATTATTTTAAATTCAGAATCAAAATTTGAAGGAATTACTGCTGAAAAAATTATTAAAAATATTGTTAAAAAGATTTCTGTACCTGTTAAAAGGAAAGTGAAATTATAATGAAAATACAATTACGTGTCCTCAAAAAAGTCAGGAAGTACCTATTGTTATATTTTCTATTACCTGTACTGTTTTTGAATGCTTTGTTTCAAGGAGGATTTGTAAGTTGGTTTTTATTCTATAGTTTTCTTCCATTTATCTTATACTGTATTGCATTATCTTTTTATCCGTTGGAAAATTTGAAAGTGACTAGAGAACTTCCTAAAAACGGTTTCAAGGCCGATGATCCGATAAAAGTTATTTTAACCGTGAAAAAGTCAAATTTTTTTCCTGTATTTTATTTTTTAATTGAAGAAAATTACTCAAATAATTTACAAACTACTGATCAACAAAAATTTACAAAGGAGCTGATCTTAACTGGCTTTAAAAAGGAATGTTCCTTTGATTATATGATTCACAAATTACCACGAGGGGAGTACATTTTTAATTCCTTAACAATAAAGGTTGGTGATCCTCTTGGTATTTTCGAATCGAAAATAAAATTCACCATTATTAATAGATTCGTAGTATATCCTCAGTATTCGGAGCTTTATTATCGTCCACTTGAGCATCAAAATAATCAAGGCTCAACAATGTATAGTCATCATATTCAACGGGATATATCAATGGCTGTAGGTATAAGAGAATATCGGTCTGGAGATAGGTTTTCCTGGATTAATTGGAAAACTTCCGCTAAACGAAATGAGATGATGACAAAAGAGTTTGAAGAATTACAATCTAATGATCTGTTTGTCATAATGGATTGTGCTCAAAATGAACTTTTCGAATCAATTGTGTCGTTTACAGCATCTTTTCTACATACTGTCCTGAAAAAGGGTATTCAGATAGGCCTTTTAACAAATAACAAAAAACTAGATTGTTTTCCAATTAGAGGGGGAGAAGGACATTTTCAAAAGCTTTTTTACCACCTTGCGAAAATAGAGACAAATAATACTTCACCAATTGAGATGGTTTTAGAAAAAGAACTTCGTTTCATTCAACAAAGTGTATCTTATATGTTAATAACCACTCGTTTATCTAAAAAATTGGTCGAAAATGCTAGTTTTATTAAAAATAGAAAAGGTTCATTTACAATATTTGTTATTAAGGCAGAGTCTATGAGCATAACGGAAAGTGAAAAATCACTCATTTCAATCGCCAATGCACACGGGGTGAGAACAATCATTGTACGTGAAGGTAATTTTAATGCAGCCTTTACAGGGGGAGATATACAATGAAAAAAAGTAATTTCACCTTATTTTTGTTGTATTCATATGGCTGTTTATTGTTATTGGAATGGATAAGGCCCATTGATCATTTAACAAATACGTATCATATGAAAGTCTTCACGTTATACATGTTAATCGTTTTTACATTATCTTTTTTTAAAGTAAAAAGGATCCTTCAATGGATTATAAACATATTCTTAGTTTTAATCTTCGTTAATCGGTTCCATTACGATTTAGGTTTTTTTCATTTTCGATGGATATTAATTTTCATTAAACATGTAGTTGAGAACATTATTTGGCTTACAACTGGCCATTTTAATGAATTGACTAACGAATTCAAGACATTATTATTCTTACTTTCACTTTCTATAATAGTCTATTTCATCAATTTCTTTTTAAACCGCAATTGGATCTTTTTCTTATTCCTTTTGACAGTTTTATATATTTCTCTTTTAGATTCGCTTACCGATTACGTTGGCAAACCTGTCATTGTTCGAACAGTAATACTTGGTTTTACAACAATGGGTTTATTAACTTTTGAAAATCTAATGGATAAAGGAAGAGTTCATTATTATTCAGAATATGTAAAAAAATGGATGGTTCCACTCGTTAGTATGATTACTCTTTTTGTCCTAATTGGATCTTTGGCCCCTAAGCCTTCACCAATTTGGATTTCCTCAAACTGGTTTTTCCAAGTATTTAACCAGGATGACAATGTTGGTTCCGGTGGAGGAACAAAAACGGTGGGGTACGACACCGATGATTCAAAACTAGGTGGACCTATAAAAGATAATGATGATCCGATTTTTAAATATGAATCAAATCAAAGTATATATTGGAAAATGGAGACTAAAGACACCTATACAGGTCGAGGTTGGGTTGATTCTGCATCGACGCAGCGTCCTATGAAAAAAGAAGATTTTGTAATGTTAAATACTTATGCAGATCCGATTGAGACCAAAATCGAAACAGCAAGGATCACAATCAATGATAACTATCAGTATAACTATATTATGTATCCTGAAGGAATTAAAAAAGTAGTAAAAATTCTACCTTTTAACCCCGATCGAAATGTTTTCAAACTTGATACAACCATTGACAGAATAAGCTATTTCAATAATAGCATTCCAGAAATTCCAGCCAGTTTTGAAGTAGAATATGAAATACCTAGATATAAAGCAAAAGATTTAATCAAAACAGTAAAACTTGATTCAAATTTGATCAATGCTGCCTTTTACCAAAATTATACTCAATTACCAGCAAATTTACCTAAGAGAATAGGTGAGTTGGCGCAGCAAATAACAATAGGAAAAACAAATTGGTATGACAAAGCGAAAGCAATAGAGAATTACTTTGATAGGGATGAATACATATATACTCAAAAGAATGTAGCTTTTCCAGGTAAGAATGTTGATTATGTGGACCAATTTTTATTTGACACGAAAAGTGGTTATTGTAATAATTTTTCAACATCGATGGCAGTAATGCTTAGAACGCTGGGGATACCAACACGTTGGGTTAAAGGATTCTCTGACGGTAATTTTGTTAGAAATAGTAAAGAAGACTCATCAAAACAAATTTACGAAGTGAATGCTAACGATGCTCACTCATGGGTTGAGGTATTTTTACCAAATCAAGGCTGGGTGGCATTTGAACCTACTAAAGGCTTTTCAAATGAACAAAATATCAATAACAGCAACGAAAATTTATCTACCACCCAACAGCAAGATTTACCTACAAATGTAATTAAAAATAAACCGATGCCTGAACTTGAAGAAGTAAATGGAGTAAATGGTGAAGAATCAAAGAAAACTGAAAAAACTAATTACTTTTCTGATCTCTGGTATAAGATTAAACAATCAATTATGAGTGGTTCGAAAGAGATTTTTCTTTCTCTAGGACTGATCCTTGCTGTTATAGGTATCATTTATTTAAATCGTATAAAATGGCTTCCTTACTTTTTCATGTTAATTTACCGTTTTAGTAAAAAAGACGATAGACTAGAATCAGCTTACCTTACTTTATTACATCAATTAGCTCGTTATGGATTAAAGCGTAACGAAAACGAAACACTTAGAAATTATGCAAAATATATTGATTCTCTTTTTGCTACAAGCGAAATGACCGAATTAACTATCTATTATGAGCAATACTTCTATAAACAAGTTAGCCAGGAAGATAATTGGGAGAGATGCCTAAAATTATGGAAGAATTTAATGAAAAGGACGATCTAAAATTTAATTTAATATGTTGAACTAATAAAAAACCGCTGTTAATAAACTTTTTTAGCAGCGGTTTTTTATATTTTTAAAGAGAGTTACTAGATGTATTGGGAAAATGTATTCCAACTTTTTGACTTATTACAACTAATCCAAGCTGTTTCAGAAGAGATTAAAAGAGAAGGAGACAACGATGGTTGAAATAAACTTATTAATGAAGACGCTTTTATGAGTCGCGTAGGTATTTTTTTGAAACAAAAAATATTGCTATTCTAGTGAAATCCTTTAAGTTAATTAAAATTTTAATATACTAAGATAATATTAGTTATTAAACCTTTGATTTTTTCTATGAAAAACCTGTTCCCAAATCGGAGCAGGTTTTTTAATTTTTTATTATTTTCATGCCATAGTTTTGATTTCCAATCCTATTTATTGATAACTGAAATGAATCATTTTGATAACTATAATGTCATTTACCCCAAAAATATATCACCATATAATAAACTTAACATTTCAAATAATCTAAATTTGGCATTTCATTATGTTTAAATCCCGCTATCCTAAATGTAATTTATTTTTGAGATGATGTGTTCGAATACTTATCAAATTATGACTAGTCTTCCATACCACTTAAAAGAGGAATAAGTAAACGATTTACTAAAAGCAATGAAAAGAAGAAGGGTATTATCAATCTGGATTTACAGATTGTTCAATATAAAAAATTATGGAGGGTAACAAATGAGAACAAAGATGACAAAACGGATTACTTCTTTAACACTCGTACTAACTTTATTCCTGTCACTATTTAGTAGTTTAGCTTTTGCCTCAACAAAAGAGTCAGTAAAAGTAACAAAGGTCCCAAAATCGAAGGAGATCGTAAAACTTATTCCAAGTGAATCAACAGTCTCGCTCTCTCTTTCTAATGGTCATCACAATCTAAAGGTTGAAGCAGAGTATAAGGATGGTAGTAAAGCAGATGTTACAGCGGAAGGAAAATGGACATCAGAAGATGAAAAAGTTGTAACTGTTGAAACTGGAAAACTAACAGCAGTAAATGCTGGGTCTACAAATGTACAATTCAGTCTTGATAATGCAGTTTTAAACATTGAAGTAAATATTAAGAAAAGTACACAAGTTTTAAGACAATTATCAACTCCTTCAGATAGTAAAAAAATTGTATCGCTTGTTTTAGAAGCTCAACAAATTACTTACATAGATGAAGGGCAAGAGCGTCCGATTGCATTGAAAGCGCTTTATAACGATGGTTCGATGGAAGACGTAACGAAATTAGCTAAATGGGAATCACAAGATCCTTCAATTGCATCGGTTGAAAAAGGGGTATTAAAAGGGTTATCAAATGGGGATGTTGCAATGAAAGTAACTTACGCAAATTTTCCACAAATAAACTTCTTTGCTTCGATAAGAGGTATTCCTCATGGTGATGAGTTGTACCTTTCAGCTGACATGTTTAAGTTAGAAACCTCTGATAAGCCGGTTCAAGTAAGTGCCAATATAAAGAACACCTGGGGGAATGGAGCATATTCATGGAAAGATGTTACTTCTACAGGAAGTTGGACAACGACAAATCGTAATGTTGCTACGGTAAGTAAAGATGGTCAGATTACCCCAGTTGGAATAGGCCAAGCATATATCTATTTTAAATACGATAAATTGGTTGGTGCTGTGCAAGTTAATGTTGTTAAGCCTACAAAGCTTATAACTGATGAACCTACAGTTGAATTATTGCCAGGTTCAAATTGGCCTGTTAATTTAACCGAAGTATTCACTAACGGTATATCAGAAGGTGGTTTTAATTTAAGTGAAAATGTAAATCCTTATGATGTTAAATGGACCGTCGATGATAACAGCATTGCAACGGTTACTGATTCAGGATATATCATTGGACGTAAAACAGGTAAAACGTTTGTGACAGCTTCCTATCGATCAGATGTTCTTCCACCTGTTAAGATTGAGGTTAATGTTACTAATAAGCTTGCTACTCCGAGAGTGATTGGTTTGACAGCTTCACCATCAAATCTCTCTTTAGGTACAAGTGCAGATGATTTTGAAGCGCCAGTTGCAATAACGGCAATTTACAGTGATGGGAGTACGAAGGATGTCTCAGCTTCCTGTGAAGTGTATTCTGACAATATCAAAGTAGCTACAGTTGACAGAAATTTTGGTGGTCCACCAATGGCGGTAGGTCAATTGAGTGGCACAACCGTTTTGCATGCTATCTATGATAATGGTCGATACACTGTAGATATCCCGGTGGCAGTCAAGGATCAAGACGGTCAGAAGCAGGCACCAATCCCTGAATCAATTTCTGTTACATCAGATATGAAAAATATGGTAGTAAATCAACAGCAGCAATTAGAGGTAAAAACGACCTATTCAGACAGATCAAATTCAACTTCATATGCCGTATATAAATCATCTAATCCTGATGTTGTTAAAGTAAATAAGAATGGCCTGCTTACTGCTGAAGGCACTGGTACAGCAATCATTACCGTAGATAGCTCTGGATACTCAAAGCAGGTTTCAATTGTCGTTTCAAATGAACCTTCTAACGATTTTGTAAATAAAATTGTTGATCTAGTTCCTAGTGAAAATGACATCTCCTTTAGTTTATCTGAGCACACGCATTCGTTCTCTGTAAAAACAAAATATAAGGATGGTTCAACAGCTGACGTTACATCAGACACAAGATTCACATCATTAGACCCAGACAAAGTTACAGTTAAGAATGGTGTTCTTACAGCAGTAGCAGCAGGAACAACACAGGTACTTATCGATTACGGCACAAGAACAAAAATCTTGAATGTTTCAATCCTTTCTGGGAATGATGCATCAATTAAAGATTTAAAAATTGAGTCCTTACTTGTTTCCTCATTGGATGTTGTTGTTCAAAAAGATAAGCTTTATCCAGTACATGTTATTGCTCAATACAGTGATGGAACTTCAAGGGAGTTATCGAACTCAATCCAGTGGACAACAGAGGATCCTACAGTTGTAAGTGTTAAAGACGGGAAATTTATTGGAATGAATACTGGAAAAACGACGGTTAGTGCAACAATTGCAGGTTTCTCTTCTATTAAAATTCCAGTAAAAGTACAAGATCAAGCTGGACCAGTAAATTTAGTAGGAATTGTTAGCGCGGGGATGGTATTACAGCCTGAAGCAGGATCTCTAGTAGCTGCGATAACTAATATGCACCATGGGATGATATTACACCCTGAAGCAGGAACTATTGATGCGAACGCGTTTGCTGAATATACAGATCATAATATCGTTCAGGTTGATACAGAAGGGAAATGGGAATCTTCCGACGAAAGTGTAGCAACTGTTGACCAAAACGGGGTCATTAAATGGGTCGGCCCTGGTGAAGCATACATCTGGTTCATTTATGAAAATATGAGAGATGCTATTTGGGTAAGAAACACTAAGCCTGTAGATTTATATTGGGCTGAAAACGATAAATGGACAAATAGCAATATAATGTTAGAACCTAATAAGTCCACTAACATCTCAATTAATGGAGATTTTGGTAAACATTTTCGTGATGGAAGAACTGATACTTATAATCTTAATTATAAAGCAAAATTCACGGTAGCAGACGAATCGGTTGCAACGATTTCTGCTGATGGACATGTCATCGCTCACTCTGTTGGAAAAACGACAATAACTGCTACTGTTTTTGGAATGTCAAAGACAATTGATGTTGAAGTTGTAGCAAAGTATCCTACATTTACTAGGGGGATAAGTTCCGCACCTGGTTATATCGTAAATTCAGTAGGCTCAACAAATGAGGTAGTCATTAATGCTATGTCAAGCGATGGAACGATAAAAGACGTTACAGCTGATGTCAAATTGATAAGTTCCAATCCGGAAGTAGCGGAAGTGACCGCTGATCATAAGATCGTAGCGAAGTCTGAAGGAGCCGCAGTAATAATTGCGGAATATGACGGATTTAAAATTATTATTCCTGTTATCGGTAAACCATAAAGAATACTTTGTATAATTGATGTTTAGATAAACTATACCTTTAAGATATAAAATAGTCTGGTTTTTATGTTCACCCCACCCCCGTAAGTTAGCAATAATCTAACATTACGGGGTATCTTTATGGGGAATATTATGAAAGAAGTTAAAAGGAAAAGAAAATATCCCTAAAAAAAAATTAAAGTCGATCTAATTTCTACTATTATATATTATTTTTAAATTATCTAATTTCTTAATCAGTTATTGGTATGTAATAGCTACAACTTTTTTTATGAATAGACTGATGTTTCAATGGAAAATATATACAATAAATTAAAAGTAGAAAAGGAGGTCTTGCTCAAAAAATGAATAATGAAAAAATTTTCATTAGTGCAGCATTAATCCTCGTACTACTTTCCAGTTTATTTATGAACCATTTTATAATGATTTCAGCATTACTTGACATAGCAGGAAGAGATGCTTGGTTATCAGTAGTTATTGCTCTCCCAGTTCTGTTAGTCTGGATTTGTATTTTATATTACATCATGAGAAAAACGAAACAAAAGTCTGTTACCCTACTGATAAAACAGAACTATGGAAGTTTAGCCTTTTCTATAATAGTTATTCCATTATTAGCTTTTTTATTGATAAATACTTATATTACTTTAAAGTCCATTTCATATTGGATCACAGTAATCTATTTACCGAAAACACCAACAATTGTAATTGAAGTATGTTTATTAATGATCTGCACTTATTGTGCTTATGCAGGACTATCATCCATTGCGGTCATATCAGTATTTTTTATTCCTTTTGTTCTAATTTTTGATTTTTTTCTTAATGGAGCGAATATCCAATTTATGCATATAAATTGGATGAAACCGATGTTACAGAATGGTTGGAATCCAATTATTAAAGGTAGTTTTTTTATTGCTGGAGGTTATATCGAACTTTTGTTTTTATTATTAATTCAGCATCGAATTAAAAATCAAATTAGATTTTGGCAAATATTTTTTTTAGGAATTTTGATGCTAATATCTTCAATTTTTCCATTATTTTATTCAATTTCATTATTTGGTCCTCAATTATCAGGAAAAATGCGCTACCCCGTTTATGAACAATGGCGCCTTCTAGGTATTGGTCATTTTATTGAACACGTAGACTTTTTCTCTGTTTTTCAATTTATGTCATGTTCCTTTTTAAGAATCTCCTTAACTTTATACATATTTGTAGATATTTTAAATATTAGATCAAAAAGCATGTTTAAAAAAATGTTTTGGGCTTTAAGTTTTGTGTTATTAGTAGCCGTATGTATACCAGTAACAGATTTAAAACTGCATTCATTTATGAAACATCATTATGTACCTATATTTGTACCTGTTATCTTTTTTATTTCAATTTTATTAGTACTCTTTTTCTTGAAAATTAAGGTAAATCTAAAAGGGGATGAGTCCCATATCTAAAATAAATGAACAAAAAATAAGAAAATTTTTCAAAAATTGTGCAGATGTGCAAATAAAAGTACATCACTTAAATAATAATCCGAGAAATAAACGTGTGCTTTTTGTCTATTCTAGTGGAATGATTGATACCATTCATATGAACCAGTTTGTATTACCTAATCTGCAAAATAATACTTTACAACTAATACCGATAAATAGTAGTGAAAAGGATACTGAACAGCAAATCACTCTAAAAGTTTTTACTGGTGAATTAATTTTAATATTTGAAAATACGAATGAAATTTTTTCTGTAAATATATCAAATATTCCACAACGTCAAACTGAGGAATCAACTTACGAGGTTTCAATTAAAGGTGCTCGTGATGGTTTTACAGAATCTCTAGAAACAAATGTGGCATTACTTAGAAAAAGAATACCTAGTAATTCTTTATGTAATGAATTATTTAAGATTGGTACACGAAGTCAAACTAGCGTTTCTTTACTCTATCTATCAGATGTTATAAATGAGAATATTATCGCTGAAGCAAGAAAGAGACTTAAGTCAGTTGAAGTAGAAATACTAAATGGAGTTTCTCCTCTTGAAGAATTGCTATCAGACTCGCCATATACATTTATTCCATCTTTAACATATAGTACTAGACCAGATATGATCATCGAGTCACTCCAAAGAGGACGGTTTTGTATCTTAATAGATGGTGCTCCAGCAGCATTGATTGCGCCAATTAATTTAAATTTTTTACTAAAATCTGCTGAAGATATTTACATGCCTTATTACTTTGTTACACTTCAAAGAATATTAAGATATTTTGGATTGTTAATTTCAGTATTACTACCTGGTATTTACATTGCAATGACTACTTATCATTTAGACCAGATTCCTTTTCCAGCCCTTGCAACAATTTCACTAAATTGTATTGGTATACCATTTTCTCCAGGGATGGAGTTAATTTTATTGGTCATTCTTTTTGAAATACTTCGTGAGGCAGGTTTGCGCTTGCCAAAATCAACAGGCCAAACTGTTACGGTGGTAGGTGGGTTAATAGTAGGAGATACAATGATTCGATCAGGACTTGCATCTCCGAATGTAGTTGTTGTTGTTGCAATTACACTGATGGCTCAATTCTTAATTGTAAACCAGACTTTTGGAAGTGCTGTTATTTTAATGAGAGGTATATGTATTTTAATGGCGTGTTTATTAGGATTGCCTGGTTTAATGCTTGCTCTTTTTATCATATTAATCTATCTCTCCACTTTAAAATCTTTCGGAGTATCAATCATGTCGTCATATAAAAATCCAAGTGACAGTGACTACTTAAAAGATATTATTCAACTGCCCAAACCATTTATGAGAAAGACACCAAAATTTTTATATACGAAACATGCGCGAAAACAAGGAGAAGAGTCAAATTGAAACTGAAGCTTATTTTACTAATTGTTCCAATCTTACTTTTAACCGGATGTTGGGATCAAAAACAAATAAATCAAGTAACATTTGTCTCAGCTTTAGGAGTAGATTATGTAAATAATGAATATGTTTTATATGTCCAAGTATTGGATTTTTCAACAATTGGTAAATCTGAGCAAGGAAGTAGTGGAGCAGAAGGCCCTAACATTTGGGTCGGTAAAGGAAAAGGAACAACATTTTCACTGGCCTGGAACGACTTGTATAATAGTATCCAACAAGGGACATTATTTGGTCAAATTAGTTCGGTTGTGTTTAAGGATTCTGCCTTGGGTAAAGAACAAATAGACGAATCATTAGATACATTTGAGAGGTTTATAGATGCAAGAATTACACCTTGGATTTACACAACAAAAGAACCAATTGATAAAATTTTTGCAGTACAACCAATGTTACCAAGTTCACCAATTATGACCTTATTACATTTACCTAATGTAAATTATGAAGAACATTCAATCATTTCACCGATGAAAATGGTCGAATTCGCTGCACTTTATAATGAACCTAGTTCATCAATTATCGTTCCAACAGTTGGGCTAAATGAAGAATTGTGGAAAAAAGATGACGAAAAAATGCCGATGTTGAATGTAAATGGAGCTTTTGTGTTTCATAATGCCAAAAAAACACAATGGATTTCAAAAGACGATTTGATAGGTTTACGTTGGATTGATCAGAATACTGTGATGACGCCACTCTCTTTAAATGAAAATAACGGAAAACTAAAAGCATTGCTTCCAATTAAGAAGCCAAATATAAAGATTCAGTCTAAAGTTAGCAAATCAGGTGTTCCAAAGTTTAATTTGACTATTAAAGCTCATGCATCTGTATCTCAGTTAAATTCCAAAATCAGCAATAGAGCACTACAAAATAAAGCTGAAAATGAAATTAAAAAGGAAATCCGTACGACTTATTTGAAAGGATTAAGTAAGGATTTAGATGTATTTCATTTAGAAGAAGAAATGTTTAGAAATAACTATAAATCCTGGAAATCAATTAAAAAAAATAATAAATTTCCACTAACGTCCGATTCTTTAGGTACTATTAAAGTAAAAATTACAGTCACTGATCGAGAAGAAAAAGAATAATGAATTTTTATTTGTTTAATTTTTTACTATGAATACAATCCCTTCACATAAACTTTTGTGAACTAAAATATAGTTGAGTGAGGGGATTAGTTAAAAATAATCAAAAGTAAAAAAAGTGTAAATTTTATTTCACTTCGTTAATAATATCATTACTATCTATTTTATATAGGTAAATGTTATTGACTATATAGTTAATCAGTATTAACCTTATCTTGCATTCAAGATATTGAATTTTCGATATTCTTATATAAGAACGAACGGTAAAAAATAATTATTTACCGTTCGTTCTCAATGTGTTATAAATGTATGCGAGAGGTGGTGAGGAAGTATTAATTATACTTAAAATAGCCAAGAAATAATTTTTCAAGAATGAACATTCTTGAATATTGCTCAAAAAGAATGTCGAATCTCTTATTTCCGCTTTAATACTTATAATCGTTATCAACCAGTTTGTAAGTACAATCTTAATTTAAGTGGTGTATCTTTTTCACTTCTTTACCGTCATAAAAATTTTTAAAAACCTAGTTATTTTAACCGGAATAAGAAAAACCTCATAACTACTTAATATTAAACTTAGATTAAATCAGTATATTTGATATTTATTGTTTATAGTTTTAAAACATATCTATTATTTTTTCGAAGACAATATTGACATTTAAATAAAAAAACTTAGAGGTGAAATTTTGAAAAACAATATTAAAAAATTATCGGTGATTGCTATTAGTAGTTTCATATTATTATCTGGTTGTATTGAAGTTAAAGCTAATAATAATGATAGTACAGCCATTAAAAATCATGATAATACTGTATCAATTAAGAACAATGTGACCACTGCAAATAATAATAATACAGTATCTAAAGTTAATAACAATATGATCACTGATAATAATAATACCATATCTAATATAAAGAACACTGTAAATGTTTCAAAATCTGATCCTATACTTAATGAACTAAATAAACTAACTCTTAAAGAAAAAATTGGACAAATGATTATCGCTGGTTTTGACGGAACAACATCAAGTAATGCAGATACTCTTTTAAAAAATTATAAATTAGGCGGCGTAATACTATTTGGAACGAATATAAAAAGTCCAAGTCAGTTAGTTAATTTAACAAATGGAATAAAAACTTACAATAAAAATAACAAGGTTCCTTTATTTATCTCTGTCGATCAAGAAGGCGGTAGGGTAAATCGAATGCCTTCAGTGGTTTTAAATACACCTTCTGCCAGAACGATTGGAAATAAAAATAATATGCAATACGCATATAATATAGGTAATATGATTTCCAAAGAGTTATCATCCTTTGGATTCAATACTGATTTTTCACCTGTATTCGATATACAAAGTAATCCTAAAAATACAGTAATTGGAGACCGTTCTTTTGGTACAAATTCAAGTGTCGTTTCAAACATTGGTATTGGAATGATGGATGGAATTCATAAAGGAAACACAATTCCTGTTATTAAACATTTTCCTGGGCATGGGGATACTTCAGTAGATTCTCATTTAGAACTTCCAATAGTGAATAAAGACCTAGCAAGTTTAAAAAAGTTTGAGTTAATTCCATTCAATAATGCTATCAAAAATCATGCAGATATGGTGATGGTAGCTCATATATTAGTAAAGAAAGTAGACTCTAAGTATCCAGCTTCTATGTCAAAATCGGTGATAACTGATCTGTTACGAAAACAATATGGTTATAATGGGGTTGTCATAACTGATGATATGTCAATGGGCGCTATAGCTAAACACTATAACTTAAGTAATGCAGCAGTAACTTCTATTAATGCCGGAAGTAATATTATATTGATAGGACATGGAAATGAAAATGTTAAAACCATTTACAATAGCATCTATACAGCCGTTAAAAATCATAAAATATCAGAAGACACAATCAATAAAAGTGTCTATAAAATTCTATCTTTAAAACAAAAATATAAACTTAACAATAATAAAGTTCAAACTGTAAATGTGACAAATTTAAATAAACAAATTAAGAAAGCTGTTACTTATAACAATGAAACTAGTAATAAGCAGTACTTACTTTTAAAAAATATTTCGACGAAGGCTAATGGAGGAAAAATAATCAATGCAGAATTTAATGTAATGAATTCCAATATTGACCAGGTAAGAGAAAAATGGGGAAAAGAAGACAGAAGTGTATATGTGGCGGCTGCTAAAGGAACATACAACACATATACAAAGAGAAATGTAGTAGTTGGATATCAAAAAGGCCATATAATATTTGAATTACGCTCTTTTGATCCTCAGTTAAAATCTTTATCTATTAATAATATAAAATATTATTTTGGTTCACCTAGTTCAGAAATTACTACTTCAAATAAAGAAAAAATAATAACTTATTCAATAGGATCAAATAAGCTTAAGTTTGTTTTTCCTTTAAAAAAACAAATCGTATTGGATCATTATTCGATTTATAATCCAAAAAATGTTAATAATAATATGAGTAACTAAATCTCAATTTTCATATAAAACTAACAATCTTTAAATCTGTTCCTAAATCGGAGCAGATTTTTTTGTTTTACTGAAATAGTTTTATTGCCGTTCCTTCCTATTTATTGATAACTAAAATGAATCATTATGATAACGATAATGTCATTTACCATAAAAATATATCACTATATAATTATCTTAACATTTTAAATAGTCTAAATTCCCCTATTTTTTATAGGTTTAATTCCGCTATCCTAAAATGAAATTTTTGTTAGAGGTGATGCAATCGATGAAACAAAGAACTAGGTCGTTTAAGGTAAGAACTTCAACTTGTATTTTTGCTTCCGCTTTATTAGTCCTAAATTCCCAATTTGCTTTTGATCCTAAAATCGGTAAGGCGCAAGAGACTAATCCAGATGATGCGATGACACGCGTTATAGTTGAAATGGAAGGTACCCCTGCGATTCAAATTATGCAGAAATCAGATCATATAAGCGCTTTATCCAGAACAACAGAAAGAAAGTTAAAAGATCAAATTGAAAGTTTAAAACAGTCACATGGGAAAGTGTTAGACGAAATAAAGGAAAAAATGATTCCATTCAAAAAGACTAACGACTATACGTTCACATTCAATGGAGTTTCGTTACAAGTACCTAAAAACAAAATTGATAAATTGCGTACGCTTCCTGGAGTAAAAGCAGTATATCAGGATCAACAATATCACGCAGACTTAGCCAAAAGTGTCCCTTTGATTGGTGCTCCTGATGTTTGGTCCAAGCACGACCAGAATAATCAAGAAGTTACTGGAAAAGGTGTCACAGTCGCTGTGATTGACACAGGTGTGGACTATGATCATCCAGACCTTGGCGGAGCGTTTGGTCTAGGGCATAAAGTAGTTGGTGGATATGATTTTGTCAATAATGATAATGATCCTATGGACGACTACGGACATGGTACCCATGTCGCAGGCATCATTGCTGCGAATGGAAAATTGAAGGGTGTGGCACCTGACGCCTCGATTACAGCATATAAAGTCTTAGACAATAACGGATCTGGAACTACATCCAATATTATTGCAGGAATTGAAGCTGCTATATCACCCGACAATCCATATCCGGCTGATGTCATTAATATGAGCTTAAGTGGACCTGGTGATGGAAGTGATCCAATCTCACAAGCTGCTCAAAATGCTGTTGATGCCGGTGTAGTTGTTGTCGCTGCAGCAGGGAATGCAGGACCTGAATATGGAACTATAGGTGCCCCAGCAATGGCTGAAGGTGTACTTGCTGTTGGTGCAAGTGTAAGTGGTATCAAAGTACCTGATGCGAAGATGGTAACACCAATTGACGAGAATTTATCCGTAACTCGCCTTGGGTTTACAGCTAATCCACCTGAAACAGCAATTACAAGTGATTTGATAGATGTTGGAGATGGTGGAACCGAAAATTATAATGGGTTAGATGTAAAAGGAAAGATTGTCTTAATTCAACCACCACTAGGTTCAGATGGACGTACAGAAGCGATTACTGCACAAGAAAAAGGGGCAGCCGCTGCGATCTTTTTCCAACCCGAGCAAGTTGGGCCTGTTTTTAAATTAGGAGATACAATTCCAGCTCAATATACATCAAACTCTTATGAAGAGTTACAAGCACAACATCAATTTCTTACAAGTTCAAGTGTAGACGGTCAGTTAGAATCGTTAGTTGCTATGAAAATTGATGGAACAAAAGCTGGTGAATTAAAGTCATATTTGGCAAAAGGACCTGTTAAAATTACGATTTCAGGAAAAGACATAACGGATCAAATTGCAAACTTTAGTTCGCGCGGAGATTCTGAATTACGAGCTAAACCTGATTTAGTAGCTCCAGGCGTCGAAATCAACTCGACTTACATTAAGACTGATAGTAATGATTCGGGTTATACAAGATTAAGCGGGACAAGTATGGCAGCTCCTCATGTGGCGGGTGCAGCTGCACTTCTGAAACAACTTAAACCGTCATGGAATGCTAGTGAAATTTCCAACGCATTAAAAGAGACTGCTAAGCCACTTGCATCATATGATGTGCTTACACAAGGGACAGGAAGACTGGATGTAAAGGCGGCAGCGGAAACCAATGTAATAGCCTCTCCTAATGTTTTAAATTTGGGATTAGCTGATTTAAAAGATTCGGAGATTAATAGAAACGCTTCATTAACTTTAAATAATCCAGGAGATGTACCAGTTGATATGGATTTCTCCATTAAACAAGATACAAAATCCGGAGCAACCGTAACTGTAAATCCTTCTCATATTCATATTGAACCAGGTCAACATGTTAATGTTGAGGTGAATATTAATATGAAGCGTCCGGATCAAGATACAAATATCTTAGGTTGGGTAGAAGGAAATATCCAATCTGCAAAAGGATCACAGCATATACGCGTGCCTTACAAGTTAATTGCTAGACATTTCCGAATTACTGCATCACCTGATCCAGTTGGATCTACGGTTGATAATACAACAGCTTTTATTTATAGCCCAGTTAATCTGACACAGGCTCCTAAAGTCACAGTAAAAACTCCAAGTGGGAAAACAAATGAAGTGACAGCTGTTTTAGATCATGATCGTTGGTGGAAGGCAAACGTTCAAACAAGTGAAGTAGGATTATATCGGATTGAAGCAAGTACAATTGTCAAAAATTCCACTAATGACGAATCGACAATAATAGGTTCTGGTTTTTTTGAAAAATTACCAACAGAAAATGAAAACGCTTCAAATTGGAAATCTATTGGGCCATACTCTAATGCAGGAATGATGAATTTTGACTCGAAAAATTCTAAGAACATGACAGTTTTACCGTCATCGACTTTATCATTTTTCCGGTCTGAAGATAGGGCAGAAACTTGGCATGAGTATCGGAATTTCCCTGTTGCTGCAGGGAGAGCAACTGATATAGTGGCTGACCCAACAGATGAAAAAAATATATTTGTGGCAATTAATTCTACAGATCAAGATCCAACTTATATTGGTAAGATAGTGGCTAGCAAAGACGGTGGAAAAACATGGAAGAGCTTATCATTTCCGAACATAGAGATTTCCGATTTAGCTATTGATAATAGTGGGCAGAAATTAGTTGCTATTTCGCGTAATGAAGTTTATGTCAGCACGGACAAAGGATTAAATTGGGTGCAGCTACCTGGATGGTGGGGATTTCTTACTAAAGCAAAACTTCTAAATAACGACTTATATATTTCAGCAGGTTATGAAGGGCTTTACGTATTTAAAGATGTATTCTCTGGTTCAGCTACATCTGAACTATTGTATCAGCCACCATTTCCTTATAGAACTACAAAAGAGATAGTAGGAGATGGAAATCTCTTAGTTACTAGTACTTTCGGTGGTGGATTGTATGCTTCATATAATAATGGGAAAGATTGGAAGGAACTAACACACTCCGATCTACCATTTAATAATGTATCTCGTTTAGAAATTCTTGAGGGTGATATTTATGTAGGGACAGCCTATGATGGAATATTGGTTAGTCACGATAAAGGAAAAACTTGGGAAACATGGAAAAAACCTCTTCCTGGGTATAACTCATTCGAAATCGATTTTGCGTTAGGTGGTAAATCTTCTCCTAAAGGTATCCGACCAATTTATGTATCTTCTGAACAAGCAGGGATATATGGAACTCAGGATAAAGGTGAATCATATAAACGAATCGGTATTCCTGGGGCAACGGTTTATGACTTGGCTATTACGCGGAATTCTAAAGGATATCAGTTACTTGCTGGAACTGACTCCAACACGTACATGACAGCATTACCTCTTCAAAACAAGATTGATTCACGGGCTTTAGAATGGGGTGCGGCAGAAGGAGAAGGTAGATTTGGAGAACAAGTGTTTAAAATTGCTACTTCTCCAACAGAATCTAATGTAGTTTACAAAATACGCTCTAGTGCGATTGGGACTATGTTTGTATATCAAAGTAAAGATGGCGGAGAGAAATGGGATCAAAAATTTGAAAATAGTGGAGTCCCGACTGCTTTGCTGATTAACCCGGCAGACTCTAACCAAATCGTGATCTCTTATACCATTCCAGGAACTAATGAAAAAGGGATCTATATTAGTAAAGATGCTGGGGAGAATTGGAAAAATATTAAGCAGGAACACAAATTTACAGCTTTAGCATCTGCTAATCCACAGGATCCTAACCAAATTTGGGCAGGCGGAAACGATGGTCTATACTTGTCTAAAGATATGGGTCAAACATTCGAAAAAATTCAAAACGTTCCTGTAAGCAGTATTGCAATTGATTCACACAATCCAAACCATCTATTGCTCGGAGGAAACCATCTATATATTAGTAATGACGGTGGAAAAACTTTAGAAATGGCAAAGGGTGCGGGTACTGCTGAACTCAACATGTATGTAAACGATATCATCGTTTCACCTACTCACCATAATATTGTTTATGCAGCCTCAGGTTCTTTTTATGAATCAGGACTACTTAAGGGTGGACGAGGTGTGTTAACAAGCATAGATGGAGGAAAAACTTGGACAAATCTTTCCAAAGATCTCGAGAATAGAAATGCTATATCACTTCAACTTTCTCCTGACGAGGAATATTTATTTGTCGGCACACAAGGTGGCAGTGTTCAGAGATTGAAATTACCAAAAAATCAACATTAAGAAAATACATTAAAAAACATTCCCCATTCTCTTCATGAAGTGGGGAATGTTTTTTTGTATAAGCTAATCATGAATATATTAAGGAATCTTCAGTTTCCCCTACATACAGACTTTTCTCATTCACATGTGAAAGCAACATGTCTATAAAATTTCTAGCTGCAGCTCCAATATACTTTTCTTTATGATGTACAATAGCAACTTCCTTATTAATTATAGGATTTACTATTTTAATAACTTTAAGTGAATCAGTATTCTCCGAAGCGAGAAGAGTATTAGGAAGTATGGTAGCTCCAATACCTTCTTTCACTATACTCAATATAGAATGAGCATCATTTAATTCTATGATTGGCTGAATGTCAAATCCTTTAGACGTAGCGAGTTCATCAATAAATCTTCGGCAATTGTAGTTATTTGGACATAAAACAAGTGGAATGTCTTTGATTTCTTCAAATTCAACAATATCCCTTTTTGCCAAATGATGGTCAAAAGAAACTGCTAAATATAATTCTTCATTATATAAAGGAATACTTTTTAACTGTTCATTCTCTAAAGGCAAGAATGTCAAAGCTATATCGATTTCATTTTGAATAACTTTTTCTTCAATATTATCTAACTTAATGATCTTCATTTGTAAATAAGGATACATTCTGTGAAGCTCTAAGAATACTAGAGAAGCCAACTTACTTAACTCCCCAGACATTACTCCGACAACCAATTTTCCTCTTTTTACTTTTTGAAGCTCTCCAATTTGTTCATAGATAAATTCTATATTGGAAAATATTTTATCGGATTCTTCTTTTAGAATTTTTCCCGCTTCAGTAATAGCAATTTTTTTACCTAAGCGATCAAATAAACGAACACCTAATTTATCTTCAAGGGCTCTCATTTGACGGCTTAAAGCAGGTTGTGATATTCCTAATTTTTCTGCTGCTCTTGTAAAATGTAATTCATCACAAATAGCCAAAAAGTATTCTATTTCCCTTAATTCCATTAATTTACTCCTCATTAGTTTTTTAATGTATTAGGTTTTATAAATATTTCTAAAATAAAGTGAAAGAAAAAACGAAGTAGGTTATTGACAATAAACTTACTAGTATTTCTATCTCATATTCAAGATACACATTCGATAAACCGTCATATAACGTTATGAATTCGTAGATGGTTTCCACATTTTCATTATAAAAATGATGTGAAAATTTAAAACATCCATTTTAGAACTTTTTACCCCATCCACTTATATTCGGCGATTGTAGTTCTTAGGACATAAAACAATTGGAATGTCATTGATCTTTTCAAATTCAACAATATCCATTGTAGACAAATGATATAGTTAAACTTTAAATTGGAAAATATTTTATCGGATTCTTCACTTTAATTTTTCTCGCTTCAGTAGAGGCAATTTTTTACCTAAGCGATCAAATAAACGAACCCCTAATTTAGCTAATTTAGCTAATTTAGCTATTCTATAGATTTTTGAGAATATTCGTTATAAAATAGGGAATCTTCCCTAACTCCTCTATAAAAAAAGCGATAATCTCTATTTTTCTATTCGTTATTAATTTATTTCCTCCTCATATATATAACATATTGAGAATGAACGATAAATAATTATTTTTTACCACTCGTTCTTGAATTTTAATTGCAAACTGAATAATCATAAAGAATAAAGGGATTAATTAACTCTATATATACACATTTAAATTAGAAAGTTAGTCTAATTAAGTGAGAGAAATTAAATAAAGAAGGTTATTGACAATAAAACTTATTAGTATTAATGTTATCTCATATTCAAGATATTTCAATTTGAAATTTTTGGGAGTTGATATTATTGGAGAAAAAATGCGAAAATTTGCCTTTTCTTATATTAATGCAAACATCAAAAGCAATTCATGATCGAATAAAGGAAGAAATGTCAAAATACAAGTTAGGTATTACGGAATTTTCGGTTTTAGAGGTACTGTATCAAAAAGGGAAACAAACAATTCAACAAATTGGAAATAGCATTTTGGTCTCAAGTGGTTCGATGACTTATGTTATTGATAAGCTAGAACAAAGAGGTTTATTATGCCGAAGTGATTGTCCAAATGACCGTCGAGCGATCCATGTGTCATTAACTGATGATGGAAATAATTTTATGAATGAAATCATGCCAAAATACAATGAATTAATTAAAAATATGTTTGATTCACTAGATTTTAATGAAAACGAGACATTCGTAAAACTCTTGAGAAAAGTAAAAAGTAAAGTCTAAATTACCTTTATTTTTTTTATATAATATCTCGAATTCAAGATAATGGATTTTCGTATATTTTAAATAACTATTCGTTTAAAAATTAAAAAAATGAATCATTTTTAATTAAAAAATATAAATAGGAGTGTTGAAAATGAGTAAGAAAACAATGGGAATACACCATATTACAGCGATAGTTGGCCATCCTCAAGAAAATTTAGATTTTTATGCTGGCGTCTTAGGTTTACGTTTAGTAAAAAAAACAGTCAATTTTGATGATCCAGGTACCTATCATCTTTATTTTGGTAATGAAGGTGGAAAACCTGGAACAATCATTACATTCTTTCCATGGCCAGGAGCTTTTAAAGGAACTATAGGAGATGGTCAAGTCGGAGTTACTTCATATGTAGTTCCAAAAGGCGCTATGGATTTTTGGAAAAAAAGATTAGAAAAATTCAATATTCCTTATACAACCATGGAACGCTTTGGAGAACAGTTTGTAGAATTTGATGATCCACACGGTCTTCACTTGGAAATTGTTGAAAGGGAAGAAGGAGAAATCAATTCATGGTCAATAGGTGAGGTAACACCTGAGGTTGCTATCAAAGGTTTTGGTGGTGCAACTTTATTATCGACCCAACCTGACAAAACAACTGAATTATTAGAAAAGGTAATGGGACTTGAATTAGTCGGAAAAGAAGGAGATTTTGCTCGATACCGTTCAACTGCGGATATTGGAAATATTATCGATGTGAAATTAACTTCTATCGGACGTGGAAAAATGGGAGTTGGTACAGTTCATCACATTGCATGGAGAGCTATTGATGACAATGATCAATTGGAATGGCAAAAATACGTAGCTTTAAACGGATATGGTGTCACTCCTGTACAAGACCGAAATTATTTTAATGCTATTTACTTTAGAGAACATGGAGAAATTCTCTTTGAAATCGCGACTGATCCTCCTGGATTTGATCATGATGAATCACAGGAAACGATGGGTGAAAAATTGATGTTGCCATCACAGTATGAAGTTCATAGAGAAAAAATAGAGCAATTTTTAATCCCAATACAGGTAAAAGAGCTTGACTAATACTATAAAAAGAAATGATTTTGCTACCTATCGATACAGATTCATTGTCTCAATGAAAAAATTATAAATTTCTAATCGGTAGCATTATTCCTAGACCTATTTCAAAGCTCTCTGAAATCGCAACAGATTCATAAGGATTTACGGTTGATAATCAATTGACGAACTTGGAAAAAAACTTATCCTGATATCTTGATTAGAGTCAAAAAGAGAAAAATTAAAAGCAACCTTACCACATGTAGAGGTTCGTAATCTTAAGGAGGATATCCGATGAAACATATATTCAATAAAGGCCAAGATTCTACAAAACCAACATTTTTAATGCTTCATGGTACTGGTGGTAATGAATTAAACTTATTACCACTAGCTGGAAGAATCGACGACGAAGCTTCAGTGCTAAGTGTTCGTGGGAACATCTTAGAAAATGGAATGCCAAGATTTTTTAGAAGATTAGCAGAAGGGGTTTTTGATGAAGAAGACCTTATCTTCCGTACAAAAGAATTAAATGAGTTTCTTGATGATGCAGCAAAAAAGTATGGTTTCGATCGAGATAATATTATCGCAATAGGATACTCAAACGGAGCGAATATAGCTGCAAGTTTATTGTTCCATTATCAAAATGCTTTAAAAGGTGCAATTCTTCATCATCCAATGGTTCCAAGAAGAGGAATTGAACTTCCGGACTTGTCAGGTAAGTCAGTATTTATAGCTGCTGGAACAAATGATCCGATTTGCTCACCAATGGAATCGAATGAATTACAATCACTATTAGAAAAGGCTAATGCAAATGTTGAAGTTCATTGGGAAGATAGAGGTCATCAATTAACAATGAAAGAAGTCGAGGCTGCGGCAAGTTGGTATCAGAAATTAAATTCAAATAAATGAATGTAGCTTAAAAAAAAAGAAAGAATAGGTGATGTAAAAATGGGTTTATTAACCAAATTATTTGGAAATTCATCTGAAAAGGAGACTAAAGAAATGACGAATGTAAAATTAGCAGTGATTTATTACAGTATGGGTGGTACAAATTATCAACTTTCGAAATGGGCTGAAGAAGCAGCTAGAGAAGTCGGGGCAGAAGTAAGAGTTTTAAAAGTTCCAGAACTTGCTCCTCAATCAGTTATTGAAGGCAATGCAGCATGGAAAGCCCATGTTGAGGCTACTAAAGATGTACAAGAAGTAAAGTTAGATGATTTAGAATGGGCAGACGCGATTATTTTTAGTGTACCTACTAGATTTGGTAATATGCCAGCACAAATGAAACAGTTTTTAGATACAACTGGTGGGTTATGGTTTAATGGAAAACTTGTTAATAAGGTTGTAAGTGCAATGACTTCTGCTCAAAATCCACATGGAGGTCAAGAAGCAACAATTCTATCACTTTATACAACAATGTATCATTGGGGTGCAATTGTCGCTGCTCCTGGATACACTGATCCTGTAACATTTGGAGCAGGCGGTAATCCATATGGAACTAGTGTAACTGTCGGCCAAGATGGAAAAATGATTGAGGATGTAGAAGCCGCTGTAAAACATCAGGCAAAACGCACAATTACTGTAGCTGAATGGGTTAAAAAAGCAAATCAATAATAGATATGGAAGAGCGGCGGATCATGTTTAACCATGAAAGAATCGCTCTTCTTTAATTCTTATTAAACTATTGGTAATCTCATAGCAATTAACGAAAGCATATAAAAAGGGGATAACAATGCATATTTTAGTTGTTAGTTTAAACTATCGAACAGCTCCTATTGAAATTAGGGAAAAACTTACGTTTAATCCTTCAGATTCCGCAATTGCAATGAAATCTTTACAAGAAAAGTCAAGTATCATTGAAAATGTTATTTTATCAACTTGCAACCGTACTGAAATATACGCGGTAGTTAGTGAATTGAATTCCGGAAAAAATGAAGTGACAGAATTTATTGCGGAATGGTTTAACATAGAAAAAAACGAACTACTTTCTTGTTTGTTTTTTTATGAACAAGATGTAGCGATTGAACATCTATTTAAAGTAACATGCGGCTTAGACTCCTTAATCTTAGGTGAAACTCAGATTTTAGGACAGGTCCGTACGAGTTTTTTGTTAGCTCAAAGAGAAAATACAACGGGTATGATATTTAATCATTCTTTTAAAAAAGCAGTTACACTTGGAAAACGAGCCCATACTGAAACAGAAATTGGATCGAAAGCGGTATCTGTTAGCTATGCCGCAGTAGAATTAGCAAAGAAGATTTTTAAGGGTCTTAATAATACATCGATTTTAATTCTTGGGGCTGGACATATGGCGGAGCTAGCATGTAAAAATCTACAAGGTAATGGTGCAAACAGAGTTACCGTTATTAACCGCTCATTTGAAAATGCTAAACTACTAGCAAATCGTTATTCTGTTGAAGTTAAGCCATGGGATGAATTACTGAATACAATGTTGGAATCTGATTTAATAATTAGCACAACTTCTGCAGAGGAATATGTGATTACACGAGAGATGATTATTGAGGTTAATAAGTTTCGAAAAGTGAAGCCTTTATACTTTATTGATATCTCTGTACCACGAAATATTAATCCTACAATATGTGAATTCGCAAATATTTTTTTATATAACATTGATGATCTTCAAAATATTGTTAATTCAAATATTATGGAACGGAAAAAAGCTACCAAAAAAATTATGAACATGATAGAGGGAGAAATCAATGAACATAAAAATTGGGTCAATTTATTAGAAATTGTTCCTATTATTTCAGCACTAAACAAAAAAGCATCGTTTATTCAATTGGAAATTCAAGAAAGTATTAAGAATAAACTTCCAAATCTATCGGAACATGACTTAAAAGTAATAAATAAACATTTAGGTAGTATTATAAATCAATTTTTAAAGGCCCCAATTAGAGGAATGAAAGATTTAGCTTCCTCAAAAGAGTCCAATGTGGATATCAATTTATTAAGAAAACTTTTTAATATAGAACAAGAGGTTATAGTAGATAAGTAATCATTATTATAATTTAATAGTATTCAGGTCACTAGAATGAACGTAGGCAAAAGAGCTATTCGATAAGCTATCGAATAACTCTTTTATTTTTCTTATCAAAAAAAATTTTATAGCGAAATACATTCGATTAGTGTTCAATTATTGAAATCCAAAAATAAGTTAACAAATGATGTAATAAATCCTGGACAAAAATTGTTTATTCCATCAAGTACTAAAAAGAAAATATGGACAGGAACTTTTTTTATACCCAAAAATAAAAAAACGAATAATTGGATGCTGGACCATTATAAAAAAACGTTAACTAGTATTTTTATTTTTGAATATCATTCAACTAAACAAGGTAATTTGATAAAAGTAAAAGAAAATGGTGCGATTAAGCAAGCTTGGAAAAAAGGTGTAACACCTTATGCGACCTTTACTAATATTAGCGATAAAGGTTTTGATCCAAATTTATTACATAATCTTAAGTAATAAAACTTTACGTAAAAATCTAATTTCAAATATCTATACATTATTAGATCGAAATGATCTTAAAGGAATCAATTTAGATTTAGAAATGGTTAAACCTTATGACCGAGTATACCTTAATCAATTTATCAAAGAATTATCAGTTAAGCTGCATCGTTCTAAAATGGAACCTCTGATAGCGATGCCTCCAAAAGAAGCAGATAATATTCCAAGTTATTATAATGCTTATGATTACAAAACATTTGGAAAATATGTTGATAAGATGTTTATAATGGCGTATAACTGGCATTGGTCAAGCAGTACATCCGGTCCTATAGCTCCGATACAAAATGTGAGAAAATCTCTACAATACACTATAAGTGTTGTTCCAAGGTCAAAATTATTACTTGGAATTCCTCAATATGCATACGATTGGCCAATAACAGGTGACATACGAACAGGGAGCGCGATTTCCACACAAAACGCGATAAATATATATAAGAAATATGAAAGCCAAGTCTACTATGATCAAGATGCATCGGCACCGGCATTTCGTTATATGGATAATAAAGGAACACAACATGTAGTATGGTTTGAAGATCCTCGAAGTTTACTTGCAAAATTTCAGCTAGTAAAAAATTTTAAATTGGCTGGATTAGGGTGCTGGCATATAGGGATAACAATGCCACAACAGAAAAAATATTATTAAATGAATTTTGGATTCGATAAAATTTTTATAAATTGATGATAAATATTTTAGTGAAGAACTTTTTAATTAAAGTTCTTTTTTCTAAATTCAATTTTTTATTCACATAAGAATAAGTGCTAATTGACTGATTAAGATTTACATGTTACTTTTGTCTAAGTTTTTATTTAAGATATTTCCACTTACATCATGTATTTTCATCTAGTATTATCAAAAATAGTAAGCATTTTACTAAAAAACAATTAGTAATTAGTTATAAAAATTAAATATGGTTTTATTGAATAGACAAAGATTATTTTAAAATATGTTATAATCTTCCAAAAGGAGGTACGAACGTGGCCAGACATAGAGAATATGACGAAAAAGAAGTTTTACAAAAAGCAATGGAGCTATTTAGGTATCAAGGTTACGAAAAAACCTCATTGCAAGATCTTGTTTCTCATATGGGGATTCATAGAAGAAGTTTATATGATACATTTGGTGATAAACATACATTGTTTATCAAAGCATTAGAACTTTATAATAACAATGTAATGAAAAATATGAATTTACAGGTTAAGGAATCATTATCTGTTAAAGATGCTATTAGAAGTATATTAGAAATAGTAATTACTAAAGATGATAAAAATTCTGTAGGTTGTTTAACAGTGAATAGTGCAGTTGAGTTGTGCTTACATGATCAAGTTGTAGCTGAAATTATAGAACAAAATTTTTCTAAAACTGAAGAAATTTTTTTTGATTTACTAGTTCTTGGACAAAATTCAGGTGAAATAGCTAAACATCATGATTTAGAAAAATTATCTCAGTTTATTCATAATTCTTTTGTGGGATTAAGAGTATTAACAAAAACAACTAAGGATAAAAATAAGTTGAAAAATATAATTGATATAACACTATCTATATTAGATTAATTCTCAAATTTAAAAGTGTATAAAAAGAGTTAACTAATCGCAAGTTAATTCTTTTTCATTATTCAGTTTGCAATGAAAATTTTAGAACGAATGGTAAAAAATGATTATTTATCGTTCGTTCTCAATATGTTATCTTTATATACATGAGTAGAAAATAAATTATAACGTTTAGAAAAATATAGATTATCGCTTATTTTAGAGTTGTTAGAATCAAACAAACTATTTAATTAAATTTAATTTAATTTAATTTTATTTTTTTGTTTATTTGAGAATGATTGTTCTTAAATAGATAAAATTAATTATTACTATCTAAACAAAAATACAAAATGAGGAGATTACAAAAATGGAAATTTCGAAACAAATAGCATTAATTACAGGAGCAAATAGGGGCCTAGGGCGTCATCTTGCACAGGAATTACTAGGTAGAGGAGCAAAGGTTTATGCAGCGGCTAGAAATCCTGAATTAATTAATCTTCCTGGAGTCATTCCAATACAGATCGATATTACTGATGAAAAATCAATCGCTGCAGCAGCTGAAATTGCTAATGATGTTACATTACTAATCAATAATGCTGGATCGAATACTGAGGGTACATTACTAGATGGGTCAATGGATAAAATTCGATTAGAGATGGACACTCATTTTTTCGGCACTCTTTCGATGATAAGAGCATTTGCTCCGAAAATGGAGAAGAATGGAGGAGGAACAATTCTTAATATTCTATCCGTTTTATCTTGGTTGAGCTTGAACGGAGGAGGAGCTTATCAAGCAGCGAAATCTGCAGAATGGAGTATGACGAATACATTCCGCTTGGTCTTAGCTCCTAAAAATATACATGTTTCTGGGTTGCATGTAGCGTATATGGATACAGACATGACAGCGAACATAAAGGTACCAAAGGCTAATCCTATTAAAATTGCAAAGATAGCCATAGACGGTATAGAAGCTGATAAATATGAAATTTTAGCAGATGAATTAAGTCACATGGTACAGCAAAATTTATCTGGTGGTGTAAAAGCGATATACCCACAATTATTTAAACAATAAATAAGCATTGGTAAGTCTTCGAATATGAGAGTAAAACGCAAAAGATTATTTGAATCAAATTTCTTTTGAACTGCAAAGGGACGTTTAGTGGTCGGTTGTAACGAAGCAGATATGAAATCAGACTAATACTGTAAAATTAATGGGCTTAGACCACCAATCTAACAATGATTGGAGCATAGCCTTGGATAGGAGTTAACACCATGAAAGACAAAATCGTAATGCCGTTATGGACGTTTGGATTGTTCATCGTCGTTATGAACACAACAATGTTTAACGTCTCTGTTCCAAGCATAATTAACGATATCGGGGTTTCGACGTCTCTTGGATCTTGGATTGTTTCAAGTTACTCAATAGGATATGCATTATCAACACTGATTTACAGCAGGCTATCAGATGTATTGACCATTCGAAAGATGCTGACAGTAGGTCTCATGATAATGGGACTTTCATCCATCTTCGGCATCTTCGCAACAAATTTTCAAGCTTTGCTTATTGTTCGGATTGTTCAGTCCGCCGGAGCCGGTGTAATGCCAGGACTTGGACTTGTTATAGTTAGCAGGTATATTCCTTTTGAAAAGCGAGGCAGAGCAATATCAATGATTTCGGCTGGATCTGCAATGGCATTTGGACTAGGGCCAATTGTCGGTGGGTTGATAAGCGAGTACATCGGATGGAACGAGTTATTTACTGTTTCTTGTATTGTATTTCTTCTTCTCCCAATTTTGTTTCGCCTTATCCCTAAAGAGGAGCAAAAACCGTTCCAGTTTGACTTGACTGGTGCTAGCCTGACAGTCGTTAATGCGGTGTCTCTTCTGACCGCTGTTACGCAGCGCTCAACTACTTGGTTGATAACCGGATTGATATCCATCGCCACCCATACCTGGCACCTTAAACACAAGAAAGAATCATTTATCAATTCGGAACTTTTTACAAAGCCAACGTACCGAAAACTACTTATTGTTGGTTTCAGCATTCTGGTTCTAAATCTTGGTAACTTGTTTTTAATGCCTCTGGCACTTGCTAACTTATTTGGAAAAACTCCGTTGGCTATCGGACTTACAATCGCACCCGGAGCCGTTTTATCAGCTTTACTCATGCTCTTCGTCGGACGCTGGATCGACAAGTTCGGAAGCCTACGGTTTTTATTTCTCGGCCATGGCATTTTAGCACTTGTATTAATAATCTTTTGGGCGGACCTCGGTCAATCACCGACTGTCATCTTGTTTGGGTATTTATTTTTCTCGCCAGCGCTTTCTATTACGTTAGCATCGTTAAACTACGAAACGACACGTATTTTGCCTTCTAAGTTGATCGGTTCTGGCATGGGACTCATGCAGTTGATGCAGTTTTTTGGAGGTGCTTTTTCAGTTGCGGTTTCCGGTATGTTAATCGCGTTTCAAAAAAAGAATCCGCTGGTCAGTAACTATGAGAATGTATATGGCGTTTTAATTGTAGTATGCATTATCTCGTTATTCACTCTTCTTTTATACGTCATACCCGTCCGTCAGTCCGAGACTTTAAGGAGTAATCTATCTGAAAAAGCGAGGGTAAAATAACAATATCTGTCGATTTAATTTAAAGTTGTATAATTATAATTTCAGTATTTATAGAAATACAGAAAAACTATTATTAAGTATTAAAATAGAAAGGAGCTTAAATGGCTTCTTTCATTTTGAGTATTATTTCGGTGTTTATAGAAATATATAAATTAATAATATTTAGGAGGAAATATTGCATGTCGAATACAGCAAAAGTTTATATTTTAGCATTAATAAGTTTTTTAGTTGGAACTTCTCAATATATTATTTCAGGTATTTTGGATAAAATGGCTGATGCTCTAGGTGTGTCAATTGGTGCAGCTGGTCAATTAATAACTGTTTATTCATTAGCATATGCAATCGGTACGCCTATCTTAATGGTATTAACAGCAAAAATGGAAAGACGTAAATTACTGATTTATACATTATTAGTTTTTATCGTAGGGAATTTACTTTCAGTCATTGTTCCAGGTTATTGGTTATTTATGATTGCTCGCATTATTATGGCATTAAGTACAGGAGTAGCGGTCGTTACAGTATTAAGTATTGCTGCAAAGATTGCACCCTCTAATAAGAAAGCAAGTTCAATTGCAACAGTTGTCATGGGATTTACAGCGTCATTAATCATTGGTGTTCCTATCGGACGTTTTATTGCATCAACTTATGGATGGAAATTTGTATTTATTGGTATCGCATTATTAGTTTTACTTGTTATTCTTATTGTTTTAAATACAATACCAAAAATGAATGGTGGTGTTACAATCCCATTAACGAAACAAATTGCATTGTTCAAAAAACCAAAAAATGCTTTAGCATTATCAATCACCTTTTTCAATATGACAGGCTACGGAATTATTTTTACTTATTTATCACCATACCTTGTAAAAACAGTAGGAATGAGTGAACATCTTTTAAGCATTACTTTATTGGTTCTTGGAGTTGCAAGCTTATTTGGTTCTAAAATAGGTGGTTTAAGTGCAGATAAAAGGGGGGTAATATTCACCTTAAAAAGAGGGTTACTTGTAAACATAGCATCATTAGTAGCTCTTTCATTCGTTTCACATTCAATTATCGTAGTATTAATACTATTGATAGTATGGTCATTTTCAGGCTGGTCATTAGGTGCAACTCAACAATATAATTTAGCAACAATCTCACCTGAATCATCAGATGTGATGTTAGGTCTTAATCAATCAATGATGCAATTAGGTTTTGCCGTTGGTGCAGGTTTAGGTGGAGTAATTGTGGGGCAAATATCATTATCTTCAATTGTTTGGTTTAGTGCAGTAAGTGTTGTATTTGCAAGTTTTACAACATTTGGATTATCACGCTTCTTAAATAAAAAGGTAGGCAATCAAGATATTACAGTAGGTAAGGGAGCTTAATCAATTCGGTAATCTTACAAAAGTTAAATAAAGTAAAGGAGCTGATGATTAATCAGTTCCTTTTTCGTAATCTCCGTCTTTTTCAAATGGATTTTATTATTTTTACTACTCTCATTTTGAAAAATTTTCTTTTATTTTGCTGTATTACACTCTCCAAATTTACTGAAATAGGAGAAACAATCCTTATGTTTTCCTGAACCGTCCCATCACTTCAAGGGTTTGTGAAATGTTTACAAAAGCATTTGGATCAATCATTCTGATGGCATGTTTTGTTTCATTCAATTCGAATCTTGTAATGACAGTTGTAAGGACTTTTTTTGGTTTATGTGAGTAGGCACCTTCAGCATTATGTACTGTAATCCCTCTTAGATGTAAATGGATTAGGGCGTCTATTAATTCGTCTCCCTTCTCAGTGACAATTCTTAAGGTTAATTTGTTTTGTGTTGTATAGACCATATCGACTGCACGACCAGCTACATAGATAGTGATAATGGTATATAAAGTGATATTCCATCCAAATATAAACCCAGAAGCACAAACTACAATTAAATTCATACATGCACTCAAAAATCCTACCTGCATATTCTTTTTTTGAGAAAGAATCAGGCTAACTATATCCGTCCCACCTGTTGAACCACCATGCTTGATGATCAGTCCGACAGAAATTCCATAAAGAGCGCCTCCTATAATAGAAGAAAGTAAGATATCATTTGTTATTGCATGGATAGGTATTATTTTTAAACTAAAAGATAAAACAGCAACTGAATAGATCGTAAATAGGATAAATCTTTTTCCAAGATTTTTAATACCTAATATGAATAAAGGAATATTAATAATGAAAACAATCCAACCCGTATTTACATGTAAAAAATGATGAATCATAAATGCAATCCCGGTAACTCCACCGGATGCCAATTTATGAGGGATCAGAAAAGTGTTATAGGCAAATCCAAAAAGTATGGAGCATAAACCGATTAAGATGACTTGATATATTAATCGAAACAAAATAAACACCTCTAAAAGTTTCTCTTAAAGTTAGTATGGATATTTTACGTTTTTATAATTATAAAAATAGGTATAAGCATAATTAGTCTAAAAAGAAATAATTGATAGAAGCTTAAACTAAAGGAGATGAAAAATTGTATTTCTTTAAAAAGATATAAAGGGGATTTATTACAAAATGATTCAATTATTTCAGTGATAATAAAACTAAATCTTACCGAAATAAACATTTTAAAAAATAAAGAAAAAGGTTTGAAATAATCTTAGTTAAATCAAACCTTTTTCTTTATTAAAAGCATTATTCAATTATATTCTAGTTATGATCGAACTGTTGAATAGAAAACATCAAACAAATACTCTCATTTATTGGTTATAATTATTTATTATTTTTATCTTTATTAATGTTATTAATATTTATATCATCAATTTTATCGACTTTGTGTTTTACCCCATAACCTTTATTTACTGTCAAAACAAAAGCACCGAATACAACAAAAATAATGATTCCACCTATAACATATACAGCTGTCATTGACATAAAATTACCTCCAAGTTTATTTAAACGCTCCAGATAATTAATCATTTATAATGTATTAGGCATATCCCCAAACCATACAGAGTAAGGTACCGAATACGGTAACTAGTGCGATTGATAATGCGTAAAAGATATTTGTATAAATAGCTCCTTTTTCTCTTGTTTCACCTGCATGCATAAACACTACTAATTGAAGACCTGCTTGTATAAATGCTGTTACTAGCAATATTGTCATTCCAACTGCAAAGGACAAGTTAAAGAAGTATACTACAAGTGCAATGCCAGTTAGAATCATTGAAAAAGCAAAGCCTTTAACTTGTTTAAGAGGAAATAATTCTTTCATATTACATCAATCCTTTCAGATAAACAAAGCTAAAAATGAAGATCCATACTACGTCTAAGAAATGCCAATAAAGCGAAAAGATAAATGCTTTATTAGCAATTTCTGGAGTGATTCCTCTTTTTCGAATTTGTAATATGATAAACAATCCCCAAAAAAATCCAAGTGTTACATGGGCTCCATGTGTACCTAAAGTTGTTAATAAAATTGCAGTAAATGCACTTGTTTGTAATCCTGCACCTATATGCACATAATGAACGAACTCTGAAATCTCAAAACTTAAAAATACTAAACCAAGAATCAGAGTAATCGCCATAAATGAGATTACTGCTGTTTTTCGACCAATACGCATCGCATGAATAGCTAGTCCTATAACAAAGCTACTAGATAAAAGAACCAATGTTTCGATTAATACCGGTGTAATCTCGAAAATTTCTGCACCAGTAGGTCCATGCCCTGTACGATTGACTAATGTAAAATAAGATGCAAAAAGAGTTCCGAAAAGCATGATTTCTGCACCTAAAAAGATCCAAAAACCTAATATGTTTATTTGATTTTGCTCAGTACTATATTCTAATGGAAGTGATTTTATTAGTTTCATCGTTTAGGCACCTCTATATTCATTTTCGTTTTCTTTAATTGTTTCTACAGGAATATAGTGGCCCTTATCAATTTCAAAAGATCGATACCCCATTAAAACAAATATTCCTATTGCAGAAACAATAACTGGAATCCACAATGAAAAGATAAATGAAAATCCAAAAACAAATATGATGCAGCTCATAATAAAAGGTACGCCACTATTATTTGGCATATGAATTTTATCATAGTTCCCTTTAAAGATCGGTATTCCTAATTTCTTCGCATCCCAAAACGCTTCAATTGAATGTACTTCAGGGGTAATGGCAAAGTTATAAGAAGGAACAGGACTATGAGTAGCCCATTCTAAAGTACGAGCATCCCATGGGTCTGAGCTAATATTTCTTGATGCATAACGAATACTGTAATAAATGTTATACACTAGTAAGATAAACCCTATTGCCAAACCGATTGCTCCGATAAAAGATAATAAATTCAATGGACCAAATCCTGTAGACTCTGAATAAGTATACATACGACGAGCTTGCCCATTTAATCCTGTAAAGAACATTGGGAAAAATGTTACGTTAAAGCTAATAGCGATAAACCAGAATGCCCATTTTCCAATTCGTTCATTTAACATAAAACCAAACATTTTAGGCCACCAGTAGGTAAGTCCAGCAATCATGGCAAAAACGACACCGGGAATGATCGTGTAATGGAAGTGTGCTACTAAAAACATCGTATTATGGTATTGGTAATCTGCAGCAGACATCCCTAGCATTACGCCAGTAACACCACCAATCGTGAAGATCGGAATGAAACCTACTGAATATAACATTGGAACAGTAAAAACGATTTTACCTCTCCAAAGGGTAAACAGCCAATTAAAGATTTTAATTCCAGTTGGAATGGCAATTGCCATTGTTGTAATCGAAAATATACTATTCGTTAATGCACCTTGACCCATTGTAAAGAAGTGATGAGTCCAAACTAAGAATGATAGAAACGAGATAATTATCATGGAATAGACCATTGATTTGTATCCGTACAAATTTCGACGTGCAAATGTGGAGATGATTTCACTATAGACACCAAAAGCGGGTAAAACTAGGATGTATACTTCTGGGTGTCCCCATATCCAAAAAAGATTTGCCCAAAGCATGTCCATGCCACCATTTGTCGTTGTAAAGAAATTTGTACCGAATAGTCTGTCCATCGTACCCATCAAAAGAGCCACTGTTAAAACAGGAAATGCAAATATTACAATCACATTTGTCGTTAGAGCAGACCAAGTGAAAATTGGCATTTTAAAGAGTGTAATACCGGGTGCTCTCATTTTTAAAATCGTTGTGACAAAATTAATTCCAGATAGTAAAGTACCAAGTCCAGCAATTTGCAGTGCAATCATATAATAGTTTGTACCAACGGATTTACTCAGTTCATTTCCAGCTAGTGGGAAATATGATGTCCATCCTGCATCCGGAGAGCCACCAATTACAAATGAGATGTTTAATAACATCGCCCCCATAAAAAACAACCAAAAGCTTAGTGCATTTAATCGTGGGAATGCTACATCACGTGCACCAATTTGAAGCGGTACAACAAAGTTCATAAGAGCATAGATAAATGGCATAGCCATAAAAATAATCATGACAAGGCCATGAGTCGTAAATATTTCATTATAATGCTGTGCATCTAATAGCGTATTTTCGGGAACGGCCGTCTGAGCCCGCATCAAAATGGCATCGACACCACCACGGAAAAGCATTAGCAGGGCAGATAGTAGGTACATAATCCCAATTCGTTTATGATCAACAGTTGTTAACCATTCTCTCCATAAATAACCCCATTTTTTGAAATAGGTTAAACCAGCTACAATAGCAATTACTGTTACCCCAATAGCGATCATCGATGCATAAATAGCAGGGTTTGGATGTGGAATCGCAAATCGATCGAAAAATTCCATAATATATGAACTCCTTTAACTACATTTAAATTTGAAAATGACCGAAAGATTAATGACTAGAGTGTTTTGAATGCATATCCATTTCAGAGTCCATTTCATTTTCACTAGAGTGATGTTTATGACCTCCTTCATTTGGTGGTAAGTACTCCAAATGAGTTCCAGTAAACGTTAATTCTCCAAGGTGACCTGGTTTTAACAACTGTGTGAACTTTTCTTTCGTTAGAGGTGAAGCGGTTTTCTTAACATCTTTGACCCATTCATTAAATTTGTTTTCAGGTACCGCTTCGACATTAAACGTATTTTCTGCAAATCCTTTACCACTGAAATTTGCATTACGTCCCATATATTCACCTGGAACATCAGCAGCTAAGTATAAAGTATTGACCATGTCTGACATCGCGTATTTTTGTCCCCCCAATTGTGGAATCCAAAAACTTGTGATTGGTCCGTCTGAATATAATTTAAATTCCAATGGTCTATTTGTAGGAATATATAAATAGTTTACGGTCTCAATATCTTCTTCAGGATAGCTGAAATGCCATTTCCAATTAGATGATGTAGCGTAAATTATTAATGGTTTCTTATTTGCATATCCAGTCGGGGCAGACTCGACCTTATTGTTGCTTTGAACCGAAACGATTGAAAGAAAAATAATGATTAATACTGGAATCCCGACACAAATTAATTCAACCAATACACTACCTTTAATCTTAGGAGGTTCATAATCACTACTTTGCTTAGATGAACGATATTTAAATAGCATAAAACCTAAAATAAGGAAAACGACTAAGACTATAAAAGACATAATCCAAATAGATAACATAATATCTTTAGCTTGAGTCTGAGCTTGTGGTCCTTTAGGATCCAACACCTTTAGTGGTTCGCACCCTGATAACAAAAAGAGAATAGAAATTAAAAAAGTTTGTAAGGTCCATTTAATCTTCATAAACAAAATCCTTTTCAATTTTTATTTTCATAACGTATTTATTGAGTAAATTTGATTCACAATTGGTTAAAATATAGAGCCATAAATTTTGAAAGTCAACGAAATCAGAAATTCTGTCAATAAATGTTCACAATAAAAAAAAAGTTAATTTACTAGTATTTGAAGTGATTTTTGTTTTCAAAATCACTTATCATCAGTTGATAATTCTGGCTTTCTGCAGAACGTTTAAGTAACAATTTTTGATGGGAATTTTGTTTTTTTGTGAAGTGGATGGTAAAACTATTGGGTAATTGGATGAGTAGGAAAGAAGAGAATTAATCTATAATAGATGAATTATTTTATTATTAATAATTCGTTTAAATAGATAACATAATAGTTTAAAAATAAGAATTAAATATAACTTTAATGCGAGGAATATTGTCAATGGAATGGAAACCCGATCGTGAAGCGAAAAAAGCTATCTATAAACAACTTGCCGAGTACATAGAAGAAGGAATCGTTAACGGTACTTTTCCACTAGATAAACCGCTTCCTTCCGAAAGGCATTTAGCAAAAGAATTTAACATTAATCGAAGCACAGTAGTTGCTGCTTATGATGAATTGGAATCAAATGGGCTAATTGAAAGAAATAGAGGAAGCGGAACCACAATAAGTAAAGATATTTGGGGGATAACTAAAAAGCGAATACCAAGTTGGAACAGGTATGTTGAAGCTGGCTCTTTTCTACCAAACTTACCTGTTACTCAAAGAATTCGTCAAAAGACCGCTGAAGATAAGCTAATTAATTTAGCGAGTGGAGAGTTGTCGGAAGATCTTTTTCCGATAAAATCATTACGAGAAATTACTTCAACTAGATCATTTATTGGAAGTCTTGGATATGATCATCCACAAGGTTACAAAATATTAAGAGAAACGATCGCAAAGCATGTTAAACAATATCGAAAAATTGAAACGGATTTTTCATCAATTTTAATCACATCTGGTGCTCAACAAGCTTTATATTTAGTTGTTCAATGTTTGCTAAACCCTGGAGATTCAGTAGCTATTGAAGACCCTTCATATGCATACAATCTACCAATTTTTAAATCAGCAGGAATCAAGACCTATTTATTAACAGTAGATAATAATGGAGTAAACCCGACCGATATTATCGAATTACATAAAAAACATAGAATTAGAATGGTATTCTTAAATCCGACCTATCAAAACCCAACAGGAACCAATCTTAGCCATGAACGTCGTAAGGCCGTATTAGATATTTCTTCAGAACTTGGAATTCCAGTTATTGAAGACGATCCGTATAGTTTGACGTCTTATAATGGAGAAACGATCTCTACATTAAAATCATTAGATGAAAATGGAAATGTATTATATATAAGTTCATTGTCAAAGATTGTAGCTTCTGGATTAAGAATTGGTTGGATTATTGGTCCAAAACCTGTAATTGAGAGATTATCTGATGCTAAACAACAAATTGATTTTGGTCACTCTGGATTTACACAGTGGATTGCAAATGATTTTTTAGAAGCAGAAGATTTTCATTTGCATATTAAAAATTTAGTGAAGCAACTAGAAAAAAGAAGAAATCAAATTGTTAAAAGTCTTCAATTTTATTTAATGGATCAGGTAGAATTTACTCAGCCACAAGGAGGTATCCATATTTGGTGCAAATTAAAAAGAGATGTTAATGAAGTACAATTACTAGAAGAATCAATTAAAAGAGGGGTAATATTTGCACCGGGTTCAACAATGGGGTCTAAAAAAGGGTATGTTCGTTTTACCTTTGCAAGAGAAGACGAAGAGTCAATAGATGAAGGGATAAAAAGATTTTCTAAAGCACTAAAATCGATATGAACTAGTAATCATGTACTAATCATGATACCTTTTTCATTCATTTTTTAAGTGGATGGGGTAAAAAGTACTACAATGGATGGTTTAATTTTTTACAGATTTTTTATAATGAATAGGTGGAAACAATCCACGAATTCATAACGGTACAAGATATATTATTGAGTGAATTGATTCACAATTATCTTTCACTTTCTAACATACTAAAAAAATGAAGTCGATATAAAGTTTCAAAAATTTAGCAGATTCAATGGAATCAGCATAGAGTTTAACACAAAATAATTTATAAGGTGGAGTAAAACATGGAATATGCAAATATTATTGATCACACATTATTATCGCCAGAGACTGATGATGTAGCTATTATCAAGTTATGTAATGAAGCGATGGAATTCGGATTTGCTTCAGTAGTAGTAAATCCTACTTGGGTAAAATTAGCCTCAAAACTAGTAAGACAATCTGATGTTAACGTATGTACTGTTATCGGATTTCCATTAGGTGCTAATACAATCGAAACCAAAATATTTGAAACTAAAAATGCTATTGAAAATGGTGCTATAGAAGTAGATATGGTCATAAATATTGGTGCTTTGAAAAGTGAAAATTATGATCTAGTCGAAAAAGATATTAACGCTGTAGTGGAAGCTGCAAGTGGAAAAGCTTTAGTCAAAGTTATTATAGAAGCGTGTCTTTTAACAGATAAAGAAATACAATTAGCATGTGAATTATCTGTAAAAGCAGGGGCTGACTATGTAAAAACATCTACGGGCTTTTCTTTACATGGAGCAACACTTAAAGATGTTGCCCTAATGAGAGAAACGGTTGGAGAATCGGTTGGAGTTAAAGCGTCTGGTGGTGTTCGCAGCATTGATGATATAAAAGCTATGGTGGAAGCAGGGGCAACAAGAATTGGTACTAGCTCAGCTGTTCAAATTTTTTCTGAAAATCCAAACTATAATTCCATTAAATATTAAAGAATACTTTTATAAAATTATTTAATGTAACTAACCATGTATCGATGGCCGAATATAAATTGTATATGTTATTTAGCTGTTGAATAATAATATTGGTCTTTTAGAATAACAGGATGAAACAGAAACAGGAGTATTAAAAAATTCCCGAGGAATCATCTAATAAAGTATTTTTCAGAAGTGAGTAACTATAATTATGAGAAAAAATGAATTTGTGAAAGATACTATTAGAAGTATATTAAAAATGGCTATTTCAGAAGATAATAAAAAATCAAGTGATTGTTTAACTGTGAATAGTGCAATTGAGTTGTATTTAGAGAATCAAGATGTAGCCGAAAAAATCAAACTAAATTTTTCTAAAACTGAAAAAATTATATTCGAATTATTAGAATTTGGACAAAATTCAGGTGAAATTTCTAAACATATTGATATAGAAAAATTATCCCAGTTTATTCTTAATTCTTTTGTAGGTTTACGAGTATTAACACAAACAACTAATGATAAAAATAAACTTAAAAACATACTTGTTATGACATTATCTATTTTAGATTAAATATCGTTTAAGCATAAATGAAAAAGTCACAAAATTTTTGTTTTTAATTTCATACACTGTAATTGTAAGTTATCTCAAAAAATGGAAATTTTTTTCGTGTTCTTCATTAGTTATAAAGATTTCTTTAAGGACTGTCAATTTGACAGTCTCTTTTCTTGCTCAAAATAATTATTTGAAGATGCACAGTATCCTATGATTTTTAAATAGATTGGTAAAATGATTCATTATATAAAATGAATTGTTTAACTAATTATACAACAGTGTAGCAAAAAGGGTAATTAGTTATTGGTTTTATAGAAAACAAGGTTGGTGAGTTCCATAGATGAAAATTTTGCTAGTAGAAGATGATAAAATAATCGCCACAGGACTTGAGTATTCGCTTCAGAACGAACAATTTTCGACCATTCTCTGCTATGATGTATCGTCTGCGAAAAAGATACTGCAAGAACAAATGGCTCAGATTGATTTATGTTTATTTGATTTATCACTACCTGATGGAAGTGGTTATGATTTGTGCCGGCTAGTTAAAGCTCAAAAAGATATCCCTGTCATTTTTTTAACAGCGATTGACGATGAGGTGAATGTGGTGATGGGACTTGATATGGGGGCAGATGATTATATTACAAAGCCCTTTCGTATACGTGAACTCATTTCCAGGATTAAGACTGTTCTAAGACGCTATCAAAAACAGTCATTAAAAGTAAATATAGAAATCAAAAACATTTTGATTAATACCCTTGAGGGAAAGGTGTATAAAAACGGAGAAGAAATTCTATTAACAGCAATGGAGTACCGTCTATTCCTTATTTTTGCTAATCATATCGGACAGGTTCTATCTAGAAATCAGCTTTTAGAGCAAATGTGGGATGTAGCTGGGGACTTTGTTAATGATAATACTTTAACGGTGTACATTAAGCGGTTGAGGGAAAAGGTGGAAGATACACCGCAAAATCCAACAATCATTAAAACTATTCGAGGTTTGGGCTATAAGGTTGGTGATTAAACATGCTCCGAAATCGAGAAATTCAAATTCTCCTCTTCACGATGGTTTTTATTAGTTTGACAGTTGCCACCGTAGCCATATTCGTCGCGCCAACTGCACTTGTCCTGACAATTCTAGTATCCACATTATTAATAAGTAGTTGCTTCATTTATACAAAATGGAGATATAGCCAGATTGAAAAGCTATCAGAATACTTGAGGAGAATTAGTGCAGGTAATTTTTCGCTCGATGTCAGGGAAAATCGTGAAGGTGAACTTAGTATTTTAAAAAACGAAATTTATAAAGTAACCATTAAACTATCTGAGCAGAGTGAGCTATTAAAAAAAGATAAAATAAAGCTGACTAATGCAATATCGGATATATCTCATCAGCTTAAAACGCCGCTTACTTCGATGATGATCATGTCTGATTTGTTAAGCGAAGACAGGCTTCCAATGGATAAAAGATCGGAGTTTACTAATAATATTAGACTTCAACTTGAACGAATTGATTGGCTTGTTTCGTCTTTATTAAAGCTTTCAAAAATCGATGCGGGGACGGAACTGTTCAAACAGGAGCCAGTTATTTTAAACAAACTGATCCAAAAAGCTCTTGAGCCTTTACTGATTCCAATTGATATTAAGGATCTAAACGTTTCGATTCATAAAGATGAAAATATCTCTTTTTGGGGTGATTTCAATTGGACAACCGAGGCTTTAATAAATATTTTGAAAAACTGTGTGGAGCATACTCCTAATGGCGGTCAAATTGAAATTTTTCTTTCTGAAAATCCGCTATTTACGGAAATTGTAATTACGGATAATGGGATCGGCATTGCAAACGATGATTTACGTTATATTTTTAAACGCTTTTATAAAGGGAAAAATGCCAGCGAAGGGAGCATCGGTATTGGTCTTGCAATGTCTTATAGTATTATCAAAAACCAAAATGGGACAATCGAGGTCAAAAGTAAGCTGGGTGAAGGAACACAGTTTCGAATTAAGTTTTACAAACAAGTGTTTTAATACTTTATGACTAAATTGTCACTTTACAGTCACTGACAAGTCATTTTAGGCAGATAAACTATCATTATTAACATTAAATGGAGGTTTTTCTATTGGAAATTTTAAAAATTGAACATCTGTCTAAAGTGTACGGCAAAGGGGAAACAACAGTTAACGCACTGGATAATGTTTCGTTTTCTGTGAATAAGGGCGAATTTGTAGCCATTATTGGTCCTTCTGGTTCTGGCAAGTCTACACTTCTTCATATGATTGGCGGAGTGGACCAACCTACAAGCGGAAAAGTAATTGTTGATAACACAAGCATCTATAACTTAAATGAAACGCAATTAGCCATCTTTCGGCGCAGGCAAATTGGCTTAATCTATCAATTTTACAATTTGATTCCTGTTTTAACTGTGGAGGAAAATATTACTCTTCCCCTTTTATTGGATGGGCATAAAGTGAATAAAAAACAATTTGCGGATATTGTCAGAGCACTAAACCTGGAAAACCGATTAAACCATCTGCCGAATCAGCTTTCCGGTGGACAGCAGCAAAGGGTATCCATCGGAAGGGCATTAATTTCAAACCCTGCAATCATGCTTGCAGATGAACCGACTGGTAATTTAGATAGTAAGAATAGTAGTGAAATTATTGATTTATTAAAGCTATTTAATAAAACTTTACAACAGACGTTAATTGTCATCACTCATGATGAAAGAATAGCGCTGCAAGCGGACAGGGTAATTGTCATTGAAGATGGAAGAATTGCCAAGGATGAGGTGATTCGTCCGTGAATATCGTCAATAAGTTGACTATTAGCCATTTGAAGCAAAACAAGCACCGGACACTTGTGACCATAATAGGTGTGATTATTTCCGTTGCAATGGTAACAGCAGTTGCAACTCTATTTGTTTCTTTTCTGGATTTAATGCAAAGAAAAGAAATTGACCAAGGTGGAAAATGGCATGTTCTTTATAACGATGTGAATAAGGAACAACTGAGTGCAATTAAAAATGATAAAGATACAAAAGAGGTTGTAATTTCAAGGGATGTTGGCTATGCCTTTCTAGAGAACAGTAAAAATGATTATAAACCGTATTTATTTATCAAGGATTATAATAAACAGGGTTTTAAGAATTTCCCTATTGAATTGATTAAAGGGCGACTACCAAAATCCGAGAATGAAGTTGTTCTCTCCGAAGAGATTACTAAAAATGGAGGGGTAAACTACAAAATAGGTGACCGTTTAAACCTCGAGGTTGGAGAACGGACATTGAAAAATAACCTCGGACAGTTGTTTACATTTGACAAGAACACTCCGTTACAAGAGGAAAATGGTAAGATTTCCGAAACATTAATCAGTAAAGGGAAGAAAACTTATACGGTGGTAGGTTTTATTAAACGCCCTAAATGGGAACCATCATGGGCTTCTTGGTATACGGTTCTTAGTTTTTTAGATGAAAATAAGATGGGTTCAAATGATCGGGTAAATGCATCGGTTGTTTTAAATAAGGCTAACAATAACCTTTACAATCATGCGAAGAATTTAGCGAAAATAAATAAAATTAAACAGTTTCAATTTAATAGTGCTTTGTTACGCTATTATGGTGTAACCAGTAATGCTGGTCTTAGCAGTACATTTTTTTGGTTATCAGTCATCATTATAGCGGTTATCATAATCGGTTCTGTTTCACTTATTTATAATGCCTTTGCGATATCCGTATCCGAACGTTCTCGTCATTTGGGGATGCTGGTTAGTGTCGGAGCAACAAAGAGGCAGAAGCGGAACTCTGTGTTTTTTGAAGGTGTCATCATCGGTCTCATTAGTATCCCAATCGGCATTCTATGCGGGCTAGGCGGCATTAGAATAACCTTACTGTTTATTAATTCAATCCTAAAAAGTGCATTAGGGCTTGAAGAGCAGTTGGTCTTGATGGTTACACCATTATCCATCATTGTTACCTGTATGGTTTCAATGCTGACCATATTCATTTCAACCTATATTCCGGCAATAAAAGCATCAAAAATTTCAGCCATTGACGCGATCCGCCAGTCAACCGAAGTGAAACTTACAAGCAAAACGGTAAAAACTTCAAAGTTAGTCCGAAAGATTTTCGGATTTGAGGCGGAAATTGGATTGAAGAATTTAAAAAGAAACAAACGCCGCTATCAATCAACTGTATTTTCACTTGTTATTAGTATTGTTTTATTTTTATCTGTAACATTTTTCACTACTAACTTAAAGAAATCACTTTTACTTACGCAGGATCAGGCAAATTATGATTTACAAGTAAGGATTAATGGCCAAAAAAGTGATGATTTAAACGGGCTTCTAAAATCATTTAAGAAGGTTGGTGATGTCACTGATACGACCGAGGAAAGAACTTTATCGTTGCAATCCTGGATTGAAAAAGAAGCAGTCGCAGATGAATTAAAGGAAGATGTTTCTAAAGGTAATTTTAAAAATGGGAAAATGTCTTACTATATAAATGTCTATTCTTTAGACTCGACAAGCTTAAAAAAATATTCAGAAGCAATTGGTGCAGATTATAAACAGCTGATGAACGCGGAGAAATTAAATGGTATTGTGATTGACAGGTACATCAGTAAGAATCCAAAATCACATAAGATTACAGAAATGAAGACTATTTATAAAAAGCCCGGTCAAAGTTTAGAACTAGTCTATACAGATTCTGGTTCAGGCAAAGAAAATGCATTAACCAATGTTACCATTGCGAATTTAACTGATCACTTTCCAACAGGTGTATCGTCAGTAGGGTTAGGAGGCTTAAATTTAATTGTCTCTGAACCTGTAATGAATAAACTTATTTCGCTTTATCCTAATGGTGAAGTCAACTTGTATTATTACCTAAAAAGCAAGGACCCAATGAAAACTCAGCAGGATATTGAGAATATGAAATCCAGTAAAATGCAGGTTAATAATCGATTTCAAACGAGACAACAGCAAGAACAGCTGCTCATGCTGATGACGATTTTTACGTATGGATTTATTACGCTCATTACTCTGATATCCGTTGCCAATATTTTTAATACAATTTCAACATCTGTCTCTCTGCGAAAACGGGAATTTGCCATGCTGAAGTCTGTTGGCATGACACCAAAAGGCTTTAATAAAATGATTCATTACGAAAGCATCTTCTATGGGATTAAGTCCTTGCTTTTTGGTCTTCCTATTAGCATCGTCATCATGTATTTAATTCATCTAGCCATGATGAATACCTTTAGTTATGACTTTACACTGCCATGGATGAATATCTTCTATTGTATTGCTACTGTGTTTATCATTGTAAGTTCGGCAATGCTATACTCTAGTGCAAAGATAAAGAAAGAAAATATTATTGATGCTTTAAAGCAGGAAAGTATATAGGTTTATAGGTAACAGGTGGTCAATAAACTATAAAATATTTGAAATAGCGTTGCTATTTAAGTAAAATCTCAAAGTTCTAATTAAACATAATTGCAGGGTAGTTCAATAAGGGTCGGTAAAGCAACACCTATACCAACCATTTACACCTAAATACTAAGATGTTGATATGGACCAGATGTTTGGTCCATATTTTTATTTTAGAATACAGGGAAATTATTGAATGTAGAGACTGAAATGAATTAAATCGATGGATATCAAGTTCATGATTTTCCTATTATTACTATCTCCTATTGACTGGCAAAGACAATCTGGAGTATGTCTTGAATCATATGGCGAAGCTCGTCCGAACTTTTGGCTACAATTTTATAGCCGCGTAACGCGCCTGTAATCAGTTGTGCTAATCTTACTGGAGAAATACCACTCTTTGTGGCCCCTGGGTGTACTTCCAGTAAGGCGGCAAGCAAGGTCTCAAATTTTCCAAAACACGTGTTGATTGCCTCTTGGGCAAACTGATAAGAGCTCTCCGTTATTTCTTTATGTTCCGGTGAGTTTAGTGAATCGTCGAAATTACGGATCGCCCACACTTCGAAGGCGTATGAAATTTTGTCTTCAGTCGTTTTATGGGACAACAAACCATTCTTAATCTCATCTATAAGCATGATACCGTGGTGAACAATCGCGGCATTAAAAATTTCCTCTTTATTTTTAAAATATAGATAGAGACCGGCGCGCGAAATGCCTGCTGCCTCTGCAATATCGTTCATAGACACCCGTTTGTATCCATACTTGTAGAACATCTCTAGTGCAGTAGAAACAATATGCAGCTTCTTTTTATCGTCCATAATTTTCATTCCTCCTTATTTTTAAAATACAGATAGAGCCCGGCGCGCGAAATGTCTGTAGCCTCTGCAATTTCGTTTATAACCGTACTTGAAGAACAACACTAGTGTCGCCGAAATAATATGTAGATTCTTCATATCGTCTATATCCCCATTTTATACATATTTATACCTAATGTCTATATACACACTATAGACAGGTAGATGTTTTTTTAATATTGTCTAACTTTATTTTAACCAAAAGACGCGACCCAATTGTGGATTTCCTCATTTTTACGATATTATTTCCTGCATTTAGAGACGTTCATTTATTGTGCATATATCAACTTTAGACACTTGACGATAAATGTCTAACTGTATATTATGGACACGTAGACATTTTATGAATATCGTCTAAAATGTGTAAGTGGAAAATTAAAATTAGTAGATGGAGGGAACTAAATATGAAAACAGTCGAATTAGGATCACAGGGACTAAAAGTGACCGTAGAAGGCTTAGGCTGCATGGGCATGAGTACTACCTATGGCCCGAGTAACGACGAGGAGAGTTTAGCTACGCTTCGTCGTGCCATCGAGCTCGGTATCACGTACTTCGACACAGCACAAACTTATGGGCCTTTCCACAACGAGGAACTGCTTGGACGCGCATTCGCAAGCTATCGTGACCAAGTAGTCATTTCAACTAAGGTCGGATTCGGCTTCACGGATGACGGCCAGCTCAAAATCGTTGACGGCAAACCTGTCGTGGATGGTAGACCAGAGCATATCGTCAAGTCAATCGAAGGGTCACTGAGAAGGTTGAAGACGGATTACATCGATCTTGTATATCTTCACCGAATCGATCCTACGGTACCTATCGAAGAAACAATCGTGGCGATGAGTAAATTGGTCATGGGCGGTAAGATAGGCCACATTGGTCTGTCCGAAGCATCAGCTGACACAATCCGACGTGCTCACGCTGTTCACCCTATCACTGCTGTTCAGACTGAGTATTCACTGTTCGAGCGTGGTGTCGAGTTAAACGGCGTATTAGAGACGGTTCTCGAGTTGGGCATTGGCTTTGTTCCTTACTCACCGCTAGGACGCGGGTTCCTGACTGGTCAGCTTAAGGTCGATCAGCTCGATCCTACTGACTTTCGTAACTATGACCCTCGGCTAGGTGGAAAGAATTTAGAGGCCAACTTGCATATCGTCGAGGCGATCAGCTGCATCGCTAAAGAGAAAGGAGTTAAGCCTTCCCAACTGGCATTGGCTTGGACCATGGCACAGGGTGGCGTCCCAATCCCCGGCACTAGACGGATTGTTTATCTCGAAGAAAATGTTGCTGCAACGGAGATTATTCTGTCGAAAGATGAGCTAGCCAAGCTCGACAAAGTAGCCCCTGCCGGAGTCGCATCGGGTGAACGTTATTCAGAAGGCATGATGTCACTGCTCAACAAATGATCGATTAAACTCTTTATCAATAGATTTTCATTATAATATCGCTACAATTAGATATTCGGTGTACGAAGGAGTCTACAAATATCAAGATTTTTTGAAAGGAAGATGAGCTATGAAAACAGCATTTAATGAGATCCCCACTACGGTCACGATCGGTGGTGAGCTTACTGTAAACAGAATCGGATACGGCGCAATGCAATTGACTGGTCCAAAGGTCTGGGGTGAATATCCTGACCACAATAAAGGGATCGTGTTGCTGCGCGAGGTAATTGATCAAGGGGTCAACTTCATTGATACCGCCGACGTATACGGTCCGCATTCAAACGAAGAATTAATCCGCGAAGCTCTTCACCCTTATGGTGAGGATCAGGTGATCGCTACCAAGGGTGGTTTCGTTCGGGGCGGTCCTGAATTCACCGACATGAGCGCTGTGGGTAATCGATCTTACTTACGCCAATGTGCTTATATGAGTATGCGACGTTTAGGTGTCGACCACATCGACCTCTACTATTTGCACACGCCGACGATGACCGACGTGCCTTTCGAGGAGGTTATCGAAACACTAGCAGGCATGCGAAAACATGGTTTAATCCGACATATTGGACTGTCCAATGTTAGTGCAGATCAGCTTCGAATTGCAATGAGTATTACCGAGATCGCCGCTGTAACAGCTCAATACAACATCGGAAACCGACTCGGTGCAGCGTTGCTCAAAGTGGCAGATGAAGCAGGTATAATATACTCACCTTGGCACCCAGCTGCTGTGCCGTCGGGCGAGGAAGGCAAAAAATTCCGAGATGTTCTTGTCCCGATTGCGGAGAAACATCACGTCACAATCCAACAACTCGCTCTAGCATGGCAGTTGCATCGTTCTCCGCGGATGCTGCCGATTCCTGGGACAACAAGTATCGAGCACCTTAAAGAGAATCTTGCAGCTACCAACATTCGTTTGTCGCCGAAGGAAGTAGAAACAATTACTCTATTAGTTCCTGAAGGGGATTGAATTTGAAAGAAATCGGTCCAAGATCAAAATACAGGCGTTGCGGTCGGGACTGTACTTTGGGTTTTCATCGCCTCTTCATCATGAGTTGACATATAACCAGGGGCAAAGTATGTAAAACACTATAGTTTTTTTACTAGATAATAACAAATCCAAAAGTATTTTCAAAATATAAAAATATGCAGCTGGACTAATGCTGCATATTTTAGTATCTACTTATCAAAGAATTAATAACATAAACAAATTACCGATTATTTTATAATTATATTACAATGGCACACAAAACAATCAAGTCACTTAGGTTTCTATCGTTTCATTGAAGGAAAAGGAGAACATAAAAGGTAGTAAGATTGGAAATCAATCAATTAGATAACTGTCCGATTATTTTGTATAAAACTCAAAATATAAGAGCCGATTAGCTCCTATATTAATAGCAAATTTTGGATTTTAACTCATTATTTTTTCCTAATTAAGATAATAAAAATGAAATTGGCAGATTGCTCGAATAAGGCGCTGCCTCTTTGCACTTCCTGTAACAACTAGTGTAGTGAGGGATTCTTTACAATTCTGACTTGAATGATACTTCGTTAATAGGGGAATCTAAGTAATATTTATAGGTTTATAGAATTAACGCTTGTTAAGCAATAAGTCAAGATGAAGTTATTAAAATGAATGTAGTAAAAATAAATGACATTAGTGACTGGAGGAGATATGGTATTTAAGAGTTGAATTAAGAATCTTGTTTAAACTTCAAAATGGAAGGGTTTCGAAATAAATGACTAATACAATGATTAAAGAAAAACATAAAATAAATGATAAGATCGAAGCGCATTCTGATTTTAAAAATTTAATTGTTTATGATACACAGAATTTATCTCTTTGGTATGGTCAAGATAAAGCGTTAAAAGATATCAATTTAAGTATATATGAAAATGAAGTGACAGCAATCATCGGACCAAGTGGTTGTGGTAAATCCACCTATTTAAAAACGTTAAATAGAATGGTTGAATTAGTACCAACCGTTAGAACTGAGGGAAAGATATTTTATCGAGATCAAAATATTTTTGATAAAAATTACCCAGTTGAAGAATTACGAACCCATGTTGGTATGGTATTTCAAAAACCAAACGTCTTTCCTAAATCAATTTGGGAAAATGTAGCTTATGGACCAAAAATTCAAGGTATTAAAGATAAAAAAGAGCTAAATCAAATAGTTGAGAAAAGTTTAAAGGGTGCTGCGATTTGGGAAGAGGTGAAGGATCGTATACATGAAAATGCATTTGGTCTTTCAGGAGGTCAACAGCAACGATTATGTATAGCACGATGTTTAGCAATTGAACCAGACGTTATTTTAATGGATGAGCCAACATCTGCATTAGATCCTATATCTACATTAAAAGTAGAAGAGCTTATTCATCATCTGAAAGAAGAATTCAGTATTATTATCGTTACTCACAATATGCAACAGGCTGCTCGTGTATCTGATCGAACTGCTTTTTTCTTAAGTGGTGAAGTAGTTGAATACTCTGATACAAATAAATTATTTTCTACACCAAAAGATAAACGTACCGAGGATTATATCACTGGGCGTTTCGGTTAATAGAAGAATTTAGAGGTGATCATTGATGAGACATAAATTTGAAGAAGATTTAAGAACCTTACAAGAATTAATCATCGAATTAGCTGAGAAAACAAAAAAGGCTGTAATTAAAAGTATGGATGCATTTCGAGCTGAAGATATTGAAAAAGCTTTAGAAGTAATTGATGAAGATGAGCGCATTAATAAATTAGAAGAAGAGATAAACGAACTAATCGTTGTAATCATTACTAGACAGCAACCTGTAGCCGTAGACTTAAGAAGGAATTTAACAGCAATTAAAATTTCACATGACCTAGAACGGGTTGCCGATTACGCTGTAAATATCGCGAAGTCGACGATAAGGATACGTGATCGACAAGAAAATTTACCATTAGAAAATATTGAAAAAATGCATGAACTAGGAATTGATATGTTATCTAGAGCGGTGGATGCTTATCGCTCAGAGGATTTATATGCGGCTAAAGAAATTGGTGAAATCGATGATCAAGTAGATGATTTATATGGAGAAACTGTTAAATTTTTAATGAATAGTATCGCCGATTCACCTGATCACGTTACAAATTTAATGCAGATGGCATTTATTTGCAGATATCTAGAAAGAATTGCAGACTATGCAACAAATATTGCTGAAAATATTTATTATCTTGTAAAAGGTAAACATTATTTCTTGAATCAATAAAAGTGAACTAATAAAAATTATGAAAACTGAATCTATGATGCGAATGAATCTACATTGCATAGCAGTTTATATTTGGCACAAACTATTTTTGTAAACTTAAATTGCAATAGTATAAAGGTCAACTATTTTTACTTTGGAGGTATTTGATGAAACGTAATATTAAACTGATTTTTGCATTTTTTTTAGTAGCAGTCATTTTAGTAGGATGTAACACTCAAAAAAATACGAATAAAAAGAATCAAACTAGCGGCGGAAAATTAAGCGGTACGATTACAGCGGCTGGTTCAACTGCATTGCAACCTTTAGCCGAGGAAGCTGCTACAGAATTCATGAGTAATAATCCAAGTGTTTCGATTACTATTCAAGGTGGTGGAAGTGGAACTGGGGTGAACCAAGTAACATCAGGAGCAGTTCAAATCGGGAATTCTGATGTACCAGCTGCTGAAAAACTTAGTGATCCAGCTCTTGCCAAGGATTTAGTTGAAACAAAAGTTGCAGGTATCGGGTATTCGATTATTGTTAATAAAGATGTTACTGTTACTTCATTAACGTTAAAACAAATTCAAGATATCTTCTCAGGGGCAGTCACAAATTGGAAAGATGTTGGCGGCAAAGACGAGAAAATAAATGTGATTAATCGTCCAGCTGCTTCTGGAACAAGAGCAGCTTTCGAAAAAACAGTTATGAGTGGTGTAAAAATAAACGATTCAGTGGGTACAGTTCAAGATTCAAATGGAGCTGTAGAACAAGCAATTAACAGTACTCCAGGGACGATTTCTTATTTAGCAAATTCATATCTTGTTGGAGATAAAAAGAATGCTTTAACAATTGTTCAAATTGATGGAAATGATTCTTCAATAGATAATATTACATCTGGAAAATATCCATTTTACTCATATGAATACATGATTACAAAAGGTGATTTAAAGGAACCAGGGAAAAGTTATATAGATTTTGTTAAAGGCGATGATTTTTCGGCGAAAGTCGAAGAAATGGGATATATACCGATGTCTAAAATGGGTAATTTAAAATAATGATCTAACTCTAAAGGGTGTACTATTTCAAATTAAGTTTGATTAGGCACCCTTTATTAGCACTTAAATTATTATTAGGAGTTATTTATGAAAACAAGAAAAAAAAATTACTTTGCAAACGAATACTTAGGAAGAACATTAGTAACATTTTGCGGTATTTTAATGGTACTTACCACGATTTTGATTATTATTTTTATTGTAGGTAAAGGAATACAATCATTTATTCATAGTAATATTTCATTATTTGAAATGTTATTTTCTCCTAATTGGAGCCCAAATGACGCACAAAATCCTAGGTTTGGAGCATTAAAATTTATTACTGGTTCAATCGTGGTATCAATTGGGGCAGTTATTATTGCAGCACCAATTGCAATTGCTTTAGCTATTTTTATGAATTATATTTCACCAATTTTTGGAGATAAAATATTAAAACCTGTTTTAGAAATACTAGTAGGTATCCCTTCAGTTGTCTACGGATTTCTGGGTGTAACAATTCTAGTTCCGATTATTCGTAATTATATTGGTGGAGTTGGTTTTAGTTTAATTGCAGGAATAATAGTTTTGAGTATCATGATTCTTCCAACAATTGCAAGCATAGCATCGGATGCTATTAGAGCAGTTCCAAAAGATTATTTAGAGGCTTCATATGGCTTAGGTTCCACTAGGTGGCAAGCAATTAGCAAAGCTATTGTTCCTGCTGCTATTACTAATGTATTGACTGGTGTAGTACTAGGTTTAGCTAGAGCTTTTGGCGAAGCTTTAGCAGTTCAGATGGTTATTGGTAATACACTTCAATTCCCTAAAAGCATCTTTGATCCCACGGTCACATTAACTGGTATATTAACAATGGATATGGCGAATACGATGAATGGAACCCCATGGAACAATGCATTATGGTCATTGGCAATGATTTTACTATTCATTTCATTTTTCTTTATTTTAATTATTCGATTAATAGGTAAAAGATAGGGGGCGACAAACATAATGAATGCTCGAAGTATTGATAAAATATGGACGATGATTCTCTATACCGTTTCATTATTAGTTGTTTTACTACTTATTTATCTACTATGGGAAATAATTTCAAAAGGATGGGGATTTTGGGACCCAAATTTTTTATTTGGAAGACCAAGCAATATCCAAGCAGGGGGTGGCATTGGTCCTCAATTATTTAATTCATTTTATATTTTAGTATTAACATTGCTTATTTCTATACCTCTAGGGTTAGGATCAGGAATTTATTTGGCAGAATATGCAAAGCCAGGTAAATTTCTAAGTTTTGTCAGACTTTGTATAGAAACTTTAGCTTCTTTACCATCAATTGTAGTTGGATTATTCGGATTACTTGTATTTGTTACAATGACTGGTTGGGGCTATTCATTAATTGGAGGTTCTCTAGCAATTACAATTTTAAATCTACCAAGTCTTACTCGTGTATCAGAAACAGCACTACTAGATGTTCCGAAAAATATTAAAGAAGGTAGTTTTGGTTTAGGGGCCACAAAATGGCAAACAATTGTTAAAATAAGTATTCCTACAGCAATTCCACAACTCATCACTGGGATTATTCTATCAGCAGGCAGAATATTTGGAGAAGCAGCAGCTCTTATCTATACTGCAGGATTAACATCTCCGGTATTAAATTCGGTTGCTCCAATAAATAGTCAAATGAATCCATTTAATATTTTCCGGCCTGCGGAAACATTAGCAGTTCATATTTGGAAACTGAATTCTGAAGGTATTGTTCCAGACGCTCACGAAATTGCTGCAAAGTCGGCTGCAGTGTTAATCGTTATGGTCCTATTATTTAATCTATTAGCTCGATTAATTGCTAATTTTATCCATAGAAAATATTCAGGTAGTAAAAGAAAAGTGAAAGTAAAAGAAATTATGTGATTTTTGTTAAATTATCTTGATGTTGACAACGCTTCATCATGGATTGAGGATTCAAAACCAAAATCAGTCTTAGTTGAATTAATATCAATGCAAGCATAGAATGCATAATTAATCGAATGAGGAGAAAAGATTTCATGAATTTAAAATATGCACCTTTATTTGAGTCATTTATGACGCCGTTTATTTTGAACGGGGTTAGTAACATAACCGATGAGCAATTGGCTCAAAATGCTGCTGAATATGTAAAATACGTAACAAAGAAGTCAGTAACAGTTTAAGAAATTTTGTATAGAAACTAAATATATTTTTAGCAATTTTAATTTTAAAAAACTAGATAGAGAAGAAAAGAGGGATTGAAGTAAGTTATCTTCAGTCCCTTTTTAATGCTATAATCTTTTATAAGGAGGGAATAACAGTGGCTAGACATAAAGAATATGATGAAAAAGAAGTGTTACAAAAAGCGATGGAACTTTTTAGGTATCAAGGATACGAAAAAACTTCATTGCAGGATCTTGTTTCTCATATGGGGATTCATAGAAGAAGTTTATATGATACATTTGGTGTCAAACATTCTTTGTTTATAAAATCATTAGAACTTTATGATAACAAAATGAAAAAAGAAATGAATTTACAAGCTAAGAAATCATTATCTGTGAAGGATACTATTAGAAGTATATTAGAAATGCCTATTTCTAAAGATAATAAAAAATCAGTTGGTTGTTTAACAGTGAATAGTGCAGTTGAATTGTCTTTACATGATGAAAATGTAGCCGAAAAAATTGAACAAATTTTTTCTAAAACAGAAGAAATTATATTTGAACTACTAGAGCGTGGACAAAATTCAGGTGAAATCCCAAAGCACCATGATATAGAAAAATTATCTCAGTTTATTCATAATTCTTTTATAGGATTACGAGTATTAGCAAAAACAACTAATGATAAAAATAAGCTAAAAAATATTGTTGATATAACACTTTCTATATTAGATTAACTATTTAATTTTACTGCGAAAGGAGAGAGTAATAATAGTTAATTATTTAAAGTGGTTAAATTTTGATGACCATTTGAGAACGAATGGTAAAAAATAATTATTTACCGTTCGTTCTCAATATGTTATAAATATATTCGCGAGGTAGAAATAATTGCTTTATTTGTAATCATAGAACATAACTAAGATCATCCATTTTTATTAATATAGGAGGAGGGACAGCTCATTCTAGAACGAACATTCTCAAAAGAGAAACAGATAAAATGTTTGTGCTTATACAAATCTTTGAACACGATAACGTTTAGCACAACTATCTTTATGGCTTTTTGAGAACGAACAGTAAAAAAATGAAAGGAATGTAAACATGAAAAGAATGTTATTAATTATATTATTGATGTCATGTGGTGCAACTTTTGTTACTCCAATGTTTTCATTGTATAGCGAATATTATCAATTAAGTAGTTTGCAAATTACAATTTTATTTGCTATTTATGCTGTTTTTCTATTACCAACTTTACTTATTGTAGGAGCAAAAGGGAACGTTTGGGGATTAAAGAAAGTAATCCGTATTAGTATCCTGTTTTCCATTGTTTCTACTATTTTATTGCTAAGTAATACTGGAGTGTGGATGTTATATGCTGGAAGAATATTAGAAGGAATTGCATACGGTGCCTTTACAGGTACTGCAGTTGCTTTCTTAATGAGACATACTTCTCCAAAAGACACAAGTACAGCACTCAAACTATCAGGAGTTACAGTTCTCGTTGGTTTTGGACTTGGACCATTAATTGCTGCTTTCATGTTGCAATATATCCCAGTTCAACCGTTAAAATTACCTTTTTACATTCTGATTGTTTTCTTAATCATATCAATTTTAACCCTTGAAACTTTGTCAAAAGATATTGTTTCACCTGAGCAAAAGCGTGCTAAAAACAAGATATCACTAGGTGTTCCCAAAAAGATTCGTTCACATTTTTGGGCAATGTCAGCACTTCCTATTTTTACAGTTTTCACGTTACAAGGGATTGCGTTTGCACTAATTCCTACTTTTGTCAAAAATATAATTCATACGTCTAATCACTTTATTGCAGGTTTAATATTTTTCGTACTATTAAGTGGATCAGCAACTGCTCAGTTCATACCTAGACCGAATCATCCAATTACTCGAATTAGATTAGGTATATTGTTTCTACTTGTTGGTACGTGGCTAATTGTCATCTCTGGTCAAACATCAAGTTTAGCATTGCTCTGGATAGGTGTATTCACACAAGCTCTAGGTGGCGGATGGACTTTTCAGAATGCGTTATTTTTTGCAGGTAAATTGCCAGAACCTGAGTCTAGACCTCGTGTAATTTCAGCTTTTTATTTTGTTGCTTATATTGGATTTATTGTTCCTGTTATAGGAGTAGGAGTACTTACAAAATTTTTCAATTTAAACTTAGCACTTGTATTTCTTAATTTGTTTGCAACGATAATTGTTGCCTATATATTTTTGTATTCAGTAAAATTTAAACGTGAGACATATAGTACAGCAGTTCCAAATCAAGGAGCATCAAGATGATATGTAGTAAAGAACTGAAAGGGGCAAATTAAACTTTAATTTTTATTTGAATATTTGAGAATGAATGTTCTTAAATAATTTCTTCAGCTATTAGTTGCGATCAAAGCAACTGCAAATATGGTCTTATAGAAGGAGAATCCCTAATATGATTTTGCTATCAACTTAAAAGTTTCATATAAATAGAAAATTTTTGAGGGATTCTATTAAAAAGTATCAAATTAAGATAGGTTATTGATCGATCACTGTCAAGTTTTGTTATAAAGCAGAGGATCAGATCCGAATAAAAAAAAAGGGAGAAATGATAAAGATGAGTAAAGTATGGTTTATTACAGGAACTTCGACAGGATTCGGTAGAGAATTTGTGCAACAGCTGCTAGATGCAGGAGACAAAGTGGTCGCTACAGCGCGAAATCTTAATGCTATACAGGATTTTAAAGAACTGGCACCGGATCGTGTTCACCTTGCTGCTTTAGACGTGACAAACAAGGAGCAAATCCAATCTGCTGTCCAAGAAGCCGTTAACGTTTTCGGGAAAATTGATATTGTCGTGAATAATGCCGGATATGGACTTTTCGGTATGCTAGAGGAGTACACTGATGAACAAATCCGAAATCAGTTTGACGTCAACGTGTTCGGTGTACTAGATGTTATTCGAGAGACATTACCTGTCTTTAAACGTCAAGGTTCTGGACATTACGTTAATTTTTCATCCTTTTTCGGAAATTGGTCAATGCCTCCATACAGTCTGTACGCTGCATCTAAGTTTGCAGTTGAAGGCTTTTCTGAAGCGTTCGCTCAAGAGTTCGCAAGCTTTGGAATCAAGACGACGATTGTTGAACCTTCCGTGTATGCAACAGAGTTTTTAGGCGGGTCTATGCAACATGCTGAAAAGAAACAAGAATATACTCCTTTGTATGAAGCAATTGAGCAAGGTATGACGAACATCAAGATTGGTGACCCAACAAAAGCGGTGCAATATATCATTTCCGTTATAAAAAGCGATAATGTACCACTGCGACTTCCTGTTGGTTCACATGCTGCATATACAATCCGAGAAGCTTATAACAAGCGTCTTGAAGAGGTCAATACGTGGTTAGACCGTTCGGCTGAAGCGGATTGAATTTGAATTTATAATAGGTTGAAACAGCGTCAGTCTAGGACTTTCTTTTTAAGATCGTTAACTAACGCAGTTTCTTTATAATGAATCAGTCTAAAAACTTTATCTTTATTTCACACCAACCTATGCTTTATCCAATGCCGCGAGTTATGGGGAAAGAAATCTGAGGTTAGGAGTAGATACATGACAAGCCCTCTTGGGGCTTGTCATAAATTTATAATCTTCATTTTTTTGAAAATACCCCGAATTAGCAATGAGCTAATTCAAGTCCTTTTTTAATACACTAAATGACAGTTCAATTCAAAACAAAAAATGAGTGGCTATTCATTCATTTAAATGATAAAATTTAAAATCAGAATATTTAAAGTATAAAAATTTTTTACGTATTATATATCTTTACTATTTAATACTAAGGAGATGAAAGGTGATGTTTTTAAAGAAAAAATCAAACTTAGGAGAGAAAAATGGTGTCTCTTACTTGAATGGAGAAGTTAAATTTCTAAGTGTTTCATTAAATGTTTACAGTTATTTAGTAGATGGAGTATTAATTGATACAGGATCGCAGTCCTTACATAGATATTTCGAATCTTTTATTGACCAAGCAGATTTTGATCAAGTAATGATAACTCATTCTCATGAAGATCATTCAGGTTGTGCTGCTTATATTGAAAAAACAAAGAATCTACCAATTTATTTAAGTGAAAAAACAATTGATTATTGCGCACGACGTGCAGATTATCCTTTATATAGGCAACTCTTTTGGGGGAGGAGAAAACCGTTTCATGCTAAGGCTATGCCTGAAACGGTTAAGTCCAGAAATGCGACATGGACAGTAATCGATACACCTGGTCATGCTTTTGATCATAAAGCATTATTAAATCAGGAGACTGGTCAATTATTTACGGGAGATTTATTTGTAAGTGAACGGACAAAAGTCGTATTAGCAGAAGAATGTATCCCTTCAATTATTAACTCATTAGAGCGAGTATTAACTTATGATTTTCAAGATGTATTTTGCAGCCATGCAGGGTTTGTAGAAGATGGTCGTGCAGCGCTTGAACGAAAACAAGACTATTTATTAGCTATTAAACATAAAGTATTAACTTTACATAAAGAAGGGAATTCAGCTGAAATTATCCGTAATAAGCTATTTCCAAAAAGATACCCAATTATAAAATTTTCAGGTGGAGAATGGGATTCACTACACATTGTAACATCGATAATAAATGAAAATAATGTAGGTAAACCTAATCTATTTTAAAAGACATTAAGGACTAAAAATTACAAAGGGACGGCCAACTCGCAGTAGAAGATTATCTGAATAATTGTGAGGAGACTAATGTTAAAGCAAATAGCTCATTTTAAATGAACGGAAGTTATTAATTGAGATTAATTCAGACAAAATAGTATTCTAAACTAATTAACGAAAGAATTAATAAAAATGAATACATAAAGAGGCTATGTATTTTAATCATAGCCTTTTATCAATAAGAGATACTATGTTCTTAGAGTTCTTAGATTTTTTTATTTTGAAACTGGATAGACGTTTAAATATTCTTCTAAGGTTAAGTTTCTTTTTTTTATTTGTTTTGCTGTTGTTACGCCAACATACCGAATATGCCAAGGTTCGTATTTGTAACCTGTGATCTGCTCTTTACCTTTTGGATATCGAATAATAAAACCATAATTAGAGCTATTTTTATCAAGCCATTTGGCTTCTTTTGTATTAGCAAAACAACTTGTAGCCGCACACTTTCCAGTGCTACTACTTACATCAATTGCTAATCCTGATTGGTGTTCACTTGAACCGGGTAATGCACTATACTTTCTTGCATTAACATAGCCATCTTCTTTTACATATCGATTAAAAATAACTTTCTGAGTCGCATAAGAGCGATATCCTGAAACACCACTTAAATATATATGATCTTTTTTTGCTCCAGCAAATAATTTCTTTAATGCTATCGCTGCTTCTTTTCTCATTTTTCGTTTTTCAAGCTTTTCCTTAAAAATGAATGAAACATTCGGAAAAACTAGATCCTTTGGAACATAATTTTTAGGTAAAAAATATTTTTTGTTTACTAAAACTGTAATTACATCAGGGTGTGAAACCGTTCTAATTGAATTACTTTGCTTAGTTTTATTAATTACATTTTCAGGTACATCTGATGTTGCGTTTTTCTTTTTATTAGCGTTTTCTATATTTATTTGGTGATTCTCTTTTTTTGCACTAGAATCATTATGATTTTGGTTTTTTGAAAAACAACTACTTAAAGATAATAGTAAGCTAATCATAATTGAAAGAACTAAATATTTCATAAAAGAAAGTACCCCCAGATAAGGCTTTGTCTACTACTCAGTGGATGTATGATAAAAATCTTGCTCATTTTTAAATCTCCCTCATATTATTGTCTAAAAAACTCGAACTATATAAGAGAATGATAAGAACTGGATGTTTCAAATTTAGGCACAACTTGTTTCAAAGTTGTAAATAATTTAAGAATGCATTTTACTTTAGGAAGTTAATTAAAATATGAAGAAACTGAAATATTTTATATAATGATGTATTAATTCATTTGTAATTCAATTTAAAAAGGATAAAGAAAGGAATTGAAGAGATAGGGGATGGTCTTTTTAATGATGTAGAGCGGCTATTTAAGCGCTCTGAAAAGAGTTGAAAGGAATAAGGGGAGTCATGGTGTAGACAATATGTCGACCAAAGACCTGCGTTCGTATATCGTCAATCACTGGGATGAACTAAAACAATCCCTTCAAAATGGTACCTACCAACCTCATCCAGTCCATCGAGTCGAAATCCCGAACTGGGAAAAATCAATTCTATAAATGTCTTTGAAAGATTTTATAAACGGTTATATATTTCTTTTACCTTTATAAACGATATTGTTTTGATTAGGGTAACAATTATTGCGTAATTGAAAGAGTTTTTATACCTTATATAGGTTTAATAATCGGCATTATAGGTACTGTTTTATCATCTAAAAGCATGAAAAAATTGACAATTCAAATCAAAAATGAAGATCGTTAGCTATATCAGGTAAGACTTTAACCATTGTAGGAATATGTATTCAAACTATTTTAGTGTTCTTGGCATTTATGATTTTATGGAGTTATTTTACTATGGACCAAGGTGTGGCAGATCATAGAGGAGAGTAGTTGAACTAACGCAGTTCTTTAATTAAATAAGTATTTAGGAGCTGATCAATTGATCAGCTCCTATTTCATTTACCTGATCTAATTCTAGTAGAGTCACTTCGGTGCGATTCATTGGACTTTTGTCACCACCCCAATAAAAAGTTCAGAAACGTTTACAAACTATCCGAAAAAAATTACGATTTAATTCTTCAATATTTGAAGACAACTGTAGTTAATTATTACAGTAAAAATTACAAAAGTATTACCAGTCGGAAATGAAATTTTGAATGTTCGGAAACTTATTTTGTCAGGTCTTATTATTTAAATTACGGATATATTTCTAATATGAAGGTGAACAATTTTTTTCATGGGGAACTTTTGTTAAGGGGTGTAGTAGTAGATGAGCCAAGATCATTATACGGAAAATATGCTGATGAAAGTAGCCTGGTACTACTATAAAGAGAACTTAACTCAAAATGAGATAGCTGATTTACTAGAATTGTCAAGGTCCAAGGTTGTTAGAATGCTGGAGCGGGTGGCAAATCAATAATTTTGCCATTTCGATCGTAAAATTGACCTAAAATATCGCCGACTGCATTCTGATGTTTTATAAATCATAAAATGTTAATCGGAACGGACTTGAAGAGTCTAAAGGTCTTAAATGTTATAGCCGTGGCCGGTGGAGAGAAAAAAATTGATGCCATCTACGGAGCTTTAAAAGGTAAGTATATTACGACGTTAATAACTGATGAAGCTACAGCTATTTCATTACACAATATGGAGGTGAAATAAATTAATGGCGTACATTCTAGCATTTGATGCTGGTACTGGTAGTATTCGCGCTGTTTTGTTTGATCAATTAGGAAATCAAGTTGGGTTTTCACAAATAGAATGGAACCATTTATCAAATGAAAAGTATCCAGGATCTATGGATTTTGATTGGGAAACAAACTGGAGGTTAGTCGTTCAGTGTGTAAAGTCTGTTATTGAAGAAACAGGAGTTGACGCAAAAAAAATAAAAGCGATAAGTGCTACGAGTATGAGGGAAGGAATTGTCCTTTATGATGAAACGGGTAAGGAAATCTGGGCTTGTGCAAATGTAGATGCTCGAGCTTCGGATGAGGTCAAAGCTTTAAAGGAACTAGATCCTGAATTAGAATACAAGATTTATAGGTTATCAGGTCAAATGTTTGCATTAGGGGCATTGCCTAGGCTTTTGTGGATAAAAAATCATTTACCGGGGATTTATGAAAAAGCTACGGACATGACTATGATTAATGATTGGATTCTTTATAAATTGTCAGGGAAACTACAAGTGGATCCTTCAAATGGATGTACTACAGGGATATTTGATATTGAGAAAAGGAAATGGGAAAGTGATGTAGCAAAAATGTGCGGACTAAAAAATATTTTATTTCCACCGGTAAATGAAGCTGGTACCGTTATCGGTTACGTGACGGATGGAGTAGCAGCGTATACAGGTTTGAATTCAGGAACTCCGGTTATTTGTGGAGGCGGAGATGCTCAAATGGCTTCTGTTGGCGTCGGTGCGGTAAAAGCGGGGCAGACTGTTGTGTCAGGTGGATCATTTTGGCAGCAGGAAGTCAATGTGAGACAGCCTTTAGTTGACAAAAGTGGCCGTATCCGGGTTAACTGCCATGCCGTGCCTGAATTATGGCAGATAGAAACCATTGCTTTTTTCCCTGGGCTTGTAATGAGATGGTTTCGTGATGCATTTTGTGATTTGGAAAAAGCAGAGGCAATAGTGACCGGTAGAGACCCGTATGAAATTTTAGAGGAAAAGTCAAAAAATGTTCCAATCGGGGCAAATGGGATTATTTCTATATTTTCAGATACGATGAATTATAGCGCTTGGCGCCACGCATCTCCGTCTTTTATTAACCTCACTCTAGACCCACTAATGACTGGTAAAAAAGAAATGTTTAAATCTATTCAAGAAAATGCTGCACTTATTACACTAGGAAACTTAAAGATTATAGAAGAAGAAACTGGTTATTATCCTAGTGAAGTTATTTTCACAGGTGGTGCTTCGAAAGGAAAGCTTTGGAGTCAAACCCTTGCAGATGTCCTTGGAGTACCAGTGAAAGTACCTGTAGTTAAAGAAGCAGCAGCACTGGGCACCGCATTATTTGCGGGGATTGGTATAGGAATTTATGAGAATATCCATCAAGCAGTTAACCAAGTTGTAAAGTGGGATAGGACACATATACCTAACAATGAAAACCATAACCAATACCTAGAAATCTATGAAAAATGGAGAAGTGTATATCTAGAACAGCTTCAACTTGCTGATCGTGGTATAACGACTCATATGTGGAAGGCACCTGGTTTGGAATAATGTGAAAGGGAGTGAAGGGATGAAGAAAGTTCACGAAAATGACTTCGTTTATCGGTTTGGCGACAACGGGCCGAAATATTTAACAAAAGGTCCGAACGTAGATCTTGGTGTGGTTGTATTGAAACCAGGTCAAGACTTCCAAAACCATTATCATACAGTCTGCGAAGAAATTTTCTATATCCTCGAAGGGCAGATAGATTTCTATATTAATGGTAATAAAGTTCCTACAATACCAGGTGATATGATACAATGCCGACCAGGCGATACTCATTACCTTATCAATCAAACTGACAAAACCTTTAAAGCCCTCTTCATTAAATCTCCGCATATTTTGGAAAGAGATGTTGTTAATATAAAGAATCCAGAAATCAAGTTAAGGAGTGAATAGATAGTGAGCTGGGGATTTCAAAATCGATTAAACAAAATATTACCAAATAAGAGGGCAGTAATGCTTGCGATAGATCATGGCTATTTCTTAGGGCCAATAAGAGGTTTAGAAAAGCCTGAGGAAACTGTCAGAGACTTACTTCCATACACGGATTCGCTATATTTAACAAGAGGTACACTTGCAGCATGTATTCCGAAAAATACGGAAAAACCAATGGTACTTCGTGTTTCAGGCGGTCCTACAACGTTAGGGAAGGATCTAGCGAATGAAAGGATTGTTACTTCAATAAAAGAAGCAATTCGTCATAATGTTGTTGGTGTAGGGGTTTCGGTATTTATCGGTTCTGACTATGAAACTCAAACAGTAACGAATCTAGCTCAAGTTGTAACTGATGCACATGATTACGGAATACCTGTACTTGGAATTACCGCAGTCGGAAAAGAGCTTGAAAAACGGGATGCCAGGTTCTTAGCATTAGCTTCAAGAGTTCTAGCTGAAATGGGAACCGATATTGTTAAGACTTATTACTGTGACAACTTTGAACAGGTAACGAGTAAGTGCCCGGTTCCAATAGTTATTGCAGGTGGCCCAAAATTTGATACAATTCGTGAAGCACTAGAAATTACGTATAATGCTATGGAGCAAGGTGCAGCTGGTGTGGATATGGGAAGAAATATTTGGCAATCTCAGCATCCTCTTGCAATGATCCAAGCGATACATTCTATCGTTCATAAAGGATTCACAGTAAATGAAGCGGTAGATTTATATGAATCTTCATCAAAAATAAAAGCCTAATATGTGTAAAAAAAGGTAGCCTTTTACAATACCACCCTAATGGTACGAACACAGTATCAGCCGAAGTGGTTAGTAAACAAGGCTTTAAAGTTACGATAAGTCCAAAAACAATAACTGTATCACAAAAATAATTAATCAATTAAGAAAAGTGTAGGGATGTAAAAATTTCTTGCACTTTTTTATTAGATTAAAAGATTGTTAGTTTGGCAATGGATTCGAGTGTCATTACAAATAAGATCAAGTATATCACTAGAAGAAAATACACACCCACTCAATATATAATCTGATGAGTGGGTGTGTTTACTCATTCCAAATTAATACGAGAGATATTCTATTATTTTTTTTTTCTTAAATAATAAGCTTCATTAATAAATGGTTTTATTTGATCTAAATTATCAACCCACTCTAATCGAACATAAACTTCTCCAGGAGTAAGTTTCGTATGATCTGTATCTTTATAGTTTCGTTTTAACATCTTGTCAATTTCATTTTGCATGGCTACTGCATTATTTTTATGTAATTTTGCTCCAAGATGTAATACAAAACAGACCTTCCTAACCATCGTCATGGTTGCAAATTTATATTTGCATTGACTACTCACATACCCTATGCAATCTGTTCTTACACCATTTTTGAATTTGTCATGGTAATCCTCAACTTCATCGTTAAAGGGACTATCTTTCGTAAGATAGTCATTTATTTCTTTTGCCATTTCTCTTGCTCTAGCTGTTTTAAATAAACTATAAAAATAATCATTTGTTTTATTCGGAGAACCAATCATTTTTAAACCCCTCCATTGCTAAATCTCAGGATTAGTAACTCTTTATTAACCGTTTAAAGTGCTATAAAAATCCAATCGTTTTTTCATTTCAAAATGAAAATCTTTTGGCATTTTATCACTTAATGGGATATTTTTAAAGGTATCATTATTATAAGAAGAAACAACTCCATCTGTACCATATAGCCAAAATTTCATATCTTTTACAATGTCATCATAACTAATATATGTGATATCATCAAAATCAATTTTTTCAATAATCTTTTTTAAAATTTCGTCATTTACTGTAGTTGTCAATGTACATGAAAGCGTTTGGTCATTGTACATATCAAGAATATGACAAATATTAGTTTCATAATCATATTCAATAGAAATGATACAAGGTACTTCATTACCAGTTTTGATACTTAAATAGTTAATTTTAAAATTCTTCATTTAACTCACCTCATAAAAATATTATTTATAATATAATTCTAAATATAAAATCAATTAAAAAAAAGGATTAATTAAATTTTTTTATTATCAGATGTAAAAATATTGAAAGCTAATCCTAAAAAAATATAATTCAGTTATATAGGTTATTTTAATATGATTTTTAAAGATAGTTACGGACTTAAATTTGAAATACAGGAATGCAGGGTTTTTAAAAGTGGGTAAGGGTATTCATTTGGAACACCTCAGTTATTAATTGATGGATCATATAAAAGTATAGCAAAAGTGAATCCTGCACCTAAAACAAAAATTGATCGTGAATTAAAAGAATTTATTGAAGGTAAATATAGTGATCTTAATTGGTAGGGGGAAATTAAATGGATTTTAGACGGAAAGCAACTAATTCATTTGATGAAGGTCGCAAGAAAAAAGAAGAAAAACGAAAGAAACATAAAAAAGATAAAATAACAATGGAAAGATTAAGACAGAAAAAAGCTAGAAAAGTAGCACAGCGACAAGAAAAATTGAAGGCTAGAAATCTTCTAAATAAAGAAAAAGAATTAAAAGCATTAAACAACGAAAAAGAAGAAACAGAACAAGCAAAAGTTACTAGAAAAAAATTTGAAGAACATTCAAAAGCTACTATTGGAATGTCAAAAGAAAATAAAAAGTGGGAACGAATAGGAATTGATCGTTACAATAAAACAGTTTGGAAGGGTATGACAGAAAAGGGAAAATCGTCTGAAGTTAGAAGGTATAACATTAACGATAAGGATTGATTGTTATTATTAAAACTCAATAAAATGGGGAGATTTTCAAATTATTGGTATATCAATTTGTTTAGTATTTTGTTATTAAAGTGAAACAAAGGATTATTTGTTTATATTTGATAAAACGTTCCAAGAACAGTTGCCAGCATCGACAAAGCTATTCGAATCGGTGAATTATGAAATTAAATACATATATTCTATTTGGAATCAAGATTACTCCGTAGCTATGAAGAGTATTCAGGATATAACAAGATGTTTATCTGGGGATGATGTAAAGGGTTTTAGAAGTTTTTGGTATTATTTAGCAGGAAGTACTGCATGGTTGGCTTTGAAAAGTGGACTAATTGTTTTTAGAGATCAAATATTTTCAAATTATTTAAATGCGGTTAGATGTACTAATACAATTGCTTGGTTAAATAAGTTAGCAGTAATTTCAACTGAAAACGCAGATTTTCAAGAAGATAATTATTTATCGTTATTAATTGAAGGATTAGAGAACTCGTTAAATTCATTAGGTCTTCAGTCAAATAGAAAATTTGAAAAAGCTGTTTCAGAAATCTTAACAAATTTAAATTCATCTGATGGTAACGAATTTGAAAAAGGACATGAAAAACTTGGTTTACTATTAGGATATCAATCAGGAAATTCTGAAGGTAATACTGCACCTGATCCATGGTGGAGATTAAATAATAATATTTGTCTGGTATTTGAAGATAAAATATATGAATCTGAGGATAAACGAATTCCTACAAAACATGTAATACAGGGTGTCTTAAATGATGAAGTGAAAATCGAGAAGGCGGTAGACCAGCGGCTTCTAGAGATCTTTTGAACAATATGTGTAAACCACGAGGATTAAATTTTTCTTTTCTTGAATTTAAAAAAATTGGCTCGGAACCGTGCAATTCAATTTCGTTTAAAATATCACGATATTTAGATATAAGCGGAATGACAATTGGGTGAAGGGGGAGAAGACGCTCTTTTTTACCCTTACCAAAGATTCTTATTGTTTGATGATGAAAATCAATCTGCTGCCACGTAAGTTCAACCAATTCCTGGCGTCTCATCCCACTAGTTGCAAAAAGCTTAAATATTAATTCATTTCTTAAAGAGGAAGGGCGAACATCATCTTCTAAATATTTAAAAAGCATTTTCAATTCATTTAACGACATGTAAACAGGAAGTAATTTATCATGTTTTGGCGCTTCGATTCCAGCGGTAAAATCCTTCGTAGTAAATTGAACTTTTAAACAAAAACGATTAAATGACTTCAAGCTTGAAATCCGTCTTTGAACAGTTCTAGGTTTCACATTATGGCGAGTTACTTGATCTTGAATAAAGCGACGTAATAATGCAGGAGACATATCTTCGAGCTTAGTAGAGCGGCTATTTGCATTCAAGAAATGTAATAAACATTTAAAATCATGGTGGTAACTATCTATAGTACATATGTAATTCCTTTCAACTTGTAAATATAATAGAAACTCATCAAAAACATCGATTAAGTTCAATATAAAAACCTCCTAAAAAAATTGGTAAATTAATTATTATAGTCAACAAAAAAAAGAGAAGTTGACCATAGCATTTTTTATGTCAACACAGTACAATGAAGCTACTTATGATTATGTTCATTCGCTAGTTTACATAATATATATTATAGGAAGTTGAAGTGAAATCACTATAATCCGTCTCAATTAGCAAGTATTCTTAGTGTTTTGAGATAAAACGGAAAAAATCATCAATTTGAATAATTAGATCAAAAAAATCAATTCAGTTTAAATATTAACTAATTTAATAAAACTCAAATTTATATAGTAATCTAATCAATTAAAACTTGAGTAATAAAAATTAATAAAAATTCTCCAATAAAAAAGTTTAAATGTGTTTATTAATTTGTTTAAGGTTCTACAAAAATTCAAATTTCATTTTGTTTAATTACACTTACTGATTTAGCTAATTTTTTTATTTGATTTCAATTACCGTTCCATCATTAAAAATCAATGTTTAAACCCAATATATTCTATTTTTAAAATCATATTTCAAACTAATATTCTCCTCATGTGATTTCCCTCACAATATAGATCTCAATAAAAAACATCACGTTTTAAGCGATGTTTTTTAAAGTTAGTTTCTTATCGATCCGTCTCAGTATATGTAATTCCTAGGTACCTTTCAGTTCTTGGTTCAAATTCAACATTTACATATACACCGAATTCCCTACTTCCATCTTTTAATCTTAACCATAACTTGAATTTTTCTACTGATACAGTTGGAGTTTTTTGTTCTCTTCCTATGTGTAAATAATCTATAACATCCGATTGTGGGTATCTTTGGATTGTTTTTTCAACTGCAATTTTCCCCCATTTTGCATATGGAGGCTCATAAACAGGTTCTGAAGCAGCTGGGTTTACATTGCAAAAAATACAAAATAAGAATGAGAAAATGAAAATGGCTCTGTATGTTCTTTTCAAAATACCTCCTCCTTTTTGCTCCTATCCTTACTATTCGACCTCTCTACTCAATCTATCCGCTTCTTGTTTGTGCAATTTATATCAGTTTTTACGCTTTTTACTAATAAAAAGAAATTTTTTACAAATAGTAATCCTATATGTATTTGATTAAGGAGGATTTATTTTGCAAAAAAATTTTTACTATAAAACTGCATTTGTTATCTTATGCATAATAAGTATTTCGCTGATTACTTTAAATATTTACTTACCTAAAAAACAAGTTGATGCATTTAGTAGTCAAGTGCTTAGCCGTGGTTCAACAGGTCAGGATGTTAAGGAACTTCAAGAACGACTTATATTTATAGGTTTTCTAGATGATAAAGCTGATGGCGTTTTCGGCTGGAATACTTACTGGGCTCTTCGTAATTTTCAAAAGGAATTTGGTATGAAGGTTGATGGTGTCGCAGGAACAAAATTAAAAGAAAAGCTGACAAAAGCAACTAAGAATTATAAGGGTAGCACATCCAATAATACGGCAAATAATAATACTTCTAATAACAACAATAAGCCGGCAAAACCAAATACAAATAAACCTAATAATTCGAATGCAAAACCAAATAATAAACCGATTGCAAACGCACCAAACGGTTATACAGATAACGACATTAAATTAATGGCAAATGCTGTTTATGGAGAATCACGTGGTGAACCATATATCGGTCAAGTTGCTGTTGCAGCAGTCATTTTAAACCGTTTAACAAATGCGTCTTTTCCAAATTCAATCGCTGGTGTTATTTATCAACCAGGTGCTTTTACGGCAGTAGCTGACGGGCAAATTAATTTAACACCTAATGCTCAGGCTAAAAAAGCCGTAATTGATGCAATAAATGGCTGGGATCCAACCACTGGATGTATTTATTATTACAATCCTAAAACAGCAACAAACCAATGGATTCGTGGTCGCCCTATTATTCTTACAATTGGTCAACATATTTTTTGTAAATAATTGTAGTGAGGTGTAATTATGAAAGGTAGTTGGATTGTTGCAGGTGCTTTAGCAGCCGCTCTAATCGGAACTGGTTATTGGGGTTATACGCAAAATCGCGATCTGAAAGAAATGAATTTAAAAGCAGAAAATAATTATCAAAGAGCTTTCAATGAACTAACATTTGATATGGACTTATTACACGATAAAATCGGTACGACATTAGCAATGAATTCAAGAACGTCTCTCTCCCCTGCTTTAGCAGATGTTTGGCGTCTTTCGATTCAAGCTAAATCTGACATTGCACAGCTTCCACTAAAATTTGTGCCTTTTGACAAAACACAGGCTTTTTTAACTGGAGTTGGAAACTTTAGCTATAAAACTGCAGTCCGTGATTTAAATAAAGAACCCTTAACTGCAAAGGAATATAGTAATTTACGTAATATATATTCAACAGCTGAAAAAATTCAAGATGGACTACGGAATGTACAAACAAACATCATGAATAAAAACTTAACATGGATGGATGTTGGCCAAATGTCCGAAGAAAAAAAAGCACCACGAGACAATAGTATTGTGGATGGTTTTAAACATATTGAACAAGTAAAAGCAACTACAGATAATGATTTTGGTCCTACGTTTTCGAATGGTCAAGAAGAATCTAAAGGCTTAAAGAAGTTAACCGGTAAAAAAATTAATGAAAATGAAGCTAAAAAAATTGCTGAAGACGCTGTACCGCTCAAAAACGTTACGAAAATTCAAGTTACTAGAAGTAAAAGCGATAATGATCGATTTGAACCTTTTTACTCAGTTACTATGGCACACAATAACCCAGTAGCTGATACGTATATGGAAATAACTGAAACTGCTGGATTGCCTATCTTCTTTATTACAAATAGACCAATAGCTAAACAGCAAATCAGTTTAGACGATGCAGTGAAAAAAGGTTTAAGTTATTTAAATTCAAAAAACTATAAGAACATGGAGTTATATGATAGTTCACAATACGATACGATTGGCGTACTTCAAATGGTTAAATCAATTGATGACGTACGCATCTATCCAGAAGCAATTCAATTAAAGGTTGCATTAGATAACGGTCAAATCATCGGATTTAATGCTAAAAACTATATTACTTCAAACCACGTACGTAAAGTCCCTACTCCTAAGCTTACACTTGAGCAAGCAAGAGCAAAGCTTAATAAAAATGTTAAAGTTGAGGAAGAACGTCTAGCGGTCATCTTAAATGATTTTAATAAAGAAGTCCTGACGTATGAATTTTTAGGTACATATAATCACGATACATATGATATCTTTATTAATTCAACGACTGGTGATGAAGAAAAAGTTAAAAAACTGTAAGAAATTAAAAAAAAGCACAGGTTAATTATTACCTGTGCTTTTTTAAGTTAGTTTATAAATGAATTGTATTAAAATATCTTCAAATATTGTAGAACTACGATACTAACCCCTAAAAAAATAACATAATAGCCAAAAATATTTAGTGATTGTTTTTTTAATAAATTGATCATCCAACTAATAGCTAAATAACCGAATAAAGCTGCGGCTAATGTACCAAGAAATAGCGGGAAAAATGCAATTTGTTCCGTGTTTCCACCAAGGAGATCTTTTCCTTGGAATACGATTCCACCTAAAATTGCAGGGGTAGATAATAAGAATGAAAAATAAGCAGCGCTTTTTCGCTCCATTCCTTTAAATAATGCTGCAGCGATTGTTAATCCTGAACGGGAAACCGCTGGAAATATAGCAAGGGCTTGAAATGAGCCGATGAATAACGCATCGACCCATGTTAGCTCCTCCATTGTTTTCTTCCCTTTTCTCCTTTTATCAGCAATAAATAAAATAATACCAGTAAAAATAAACTCCCACCCAATCGTCTTACCCGAAACAGATATCTCATCGAAAAAATCTTTAAATAATAAGCCTACAATGACAGCGGGTAATGTTCCTACAAAAAGTAATAAGGTTAATTTGGAAAAAGGTTTTTTGATCAAACCTTTCCATTCTTTACTGTAAAAAACAAACACCGCTAATAAAGTACCAATATGCATTAACGTATCTAATAATAAGCCTGCCTCATCTAAGCCGAATAAATGTCTACCAATATATAAATGGCCGGTACTACTGATAGGGAGAAATTCAGTTAACCCTTGAATGATGCCTAGTATTATTGCTTCAAAGTTAGACATAATCAATTCTCCTTTCATTCAAATTAGTAAATTATATTCAAAAAAATGCAATTCTTGTCCAATTTATTTAAAACAATATAAAAAAGCATCATGTTAGATGCTTTTTGGATGGTAATCTTGAAAATAACTTACTAGTAGCCTTTTCATTTAATTGTTTTGAAATATAGTTTGTAGCGGCTAGTAGTTTTACTTCGTCGACATCAGTAGTAATCTCAAGTCGATGTAAAAATGAAATTAAATCTTCCGTTTCAATCATTCTATTTTGCTCATTAGATGGAAAACAACCTCCGAACCCTCCATTTGCTGATTCAAACCGCTGAATCCCATATGAAAGTGATGTATAGATATTAGAAATGCCATTCCCAAAAGTATTATAAAATTGCATTGAACAACGCTCTTTAGGTATTTTTATTAATAAATCCTCCAAAAATAACTTAACTTGAAGAGGCGTTACTTTGCCTAGCGTATCAACAAATGATATCTCATCTACTCCATCATCTAATAATTGCGATGCCAAGTCGATTCCTTTTTGATGACTTACTTTTTCATCGTGACAGCCAAATACCGTTGTAATATAAGCACGCGTTTGCTTTTCATAATCTTTCGTTACTTTTGTCATCTCCTTTATATCTTTCAATGATTGATTGATCGAGCAATTTTTAACTTTAAAATTATATGACTCACTTGTTGAGATAAAAAAGTTAATTTCATCTGCATCTACAACAAATGCTCTCATTAGACTTCTTTTATTTGGTACTAATACTCCATATGTTATGTGATGTTCTCTCTTTAACTTCAATACTAATTCGGTAGCTTCACTAAACTGTTGTTTATTCGGAAAATTCATTAACGTGGATACTTCGATATGATTTAATCCACTATCAATTAGATGGTTAATCCATTGTAATTTTTGGTCGATAGATAATCGTGATCCATATTGAAAATTAATACGAGGTCCAATTTCTTTTATAAATACAGACTGTGGCAAGTTCAATATATCGACTCCTATTCTACTTTTTATTTTTTTAAAACTAGCTCCTCTGTAAATATCCTTGTATAAATTCTATTGAGTCGAAAGTTATTTATGATAGACAAAGTAGAATCTTTAAAATAAAAAAAGCTCCCGATAAAATATCAAGAGCTTTTCTGAAATCATTGTCTTAAATTGATAATCAAACTAAATTAGTGAAACTTCCATTTTTTGAATAAATATCCAATTCCCAAGATATAAACCCGGTATTTTTGGAAGAATATACATTTATTTGGTAATTTATACTTCTAAATCTTCGCCTTCTTCAATTACATGGAATAATAGATGAACTAAATGATGAATTGAACTAGAAGCATCCAGTTCAACTTCCTCTTCTTCAGATGTTTCATCAACGAATTCTAAATCATTTAAATATAAAGCCATGAATTCATAAAAATCTTTCATTGCAAATGAATAGCAAGCAACTGGTTCTTCATCTTCTTCATTATATTGAAGGACTAAATGAGATACATTTCCTTCATTATCCTCTGAATCTAAAAACACAAAAAAGCCTATATTCGTATCGATTTCGAATAAATGTCTAGTTCCACCTTCAGTTGACTTATGGTATTCCTCGTCATTCAATTTTTGGATTAACATATTATCTACATTATCTTCTTTGTGAAATGTTACATTAAAAGATTTCATCATCATTCTCCTTTTATATCGATTGATCAACGCATGTCTTCATTATGTAACATTCCCTATTTTATAGCAATTATTTCCATAATTAAAAAAATCAATAAACGGGAAATCTACAACTAAAAGGAGTGGGTTTGATGAGTAGAAAGAATAAAATCTTAGTTCCTGAATCTAGAAAAGCACTCGATGCTCTAAAAGCTAAAGTCATGCATACAACAAATCCTGAAGATGCTAAATTCGAAGCTGCTGAGGAAGTTGGAGTTCCTTTAACGAAAGGATATAATGGCAATTTAACGTCTCATCAAAACGGTAAAGTTGGAGGCCGGATCGGTGGGAATATGGTAAAAGAATTAGTTAGAATGGCGCAGGAGAATTTGAATAAACGTTAATGGATTAAACTTACTTTGTCAAAAAAAAGCTATACAATTTAATGATGATGACCGACAAATTTTAATATAGAAAAAGTTTCTGATATTACAATGCACATAGAAAAATTAGGAAATGTATTGCGTAAGGTTCTATAAAATTAACTACATCATTTTTTCTAAGTGCTAATTTACGAGTTTGAATACCTCTATCCTATTTTATTTGATTAAAAAACCCCTGTATCCAAATAAGGAGACAGGGGTTTTTTACGATATTGTCTTTATAAAAACTATTAGAAAAGTCCATGAACAATATATTTCAAAAAATCAGTAAAACCTTCTCCTACACCTGTAAAAACCATCTGGTGATAAGCATTATTCATGCTTAATGCAACTGATATAATAATAAGGATGGGGACTATAATCATTACTTCCTTTTTCATATATACAACACCCCTTAACGTCACATTTGATTTTTAATTTTCTAACTTATATAGAAATTGTATACAATGTGTATGTATTATTCAATTGTGAATTATTTCCAATAAGAATTATTATTTTGAACTATATAAAAAATCAGATTGTAAGAAGTAGCTTGCTTTAGCAACCACTACAATCTGATTTTATTTTAATCTTTAAAAACTTGAACCTGAAGATATTTACTAATTTGCATCGTCTGGTTTTAAGTGACATATTTGCAAATAGTCAAAAAAAAAAAGGAGTGTGCATAGCACGCCCCTATTTCTACTGATTAAACATTTAGAAAATGTATTTTTATTTTTATGCTATTCTTTTTTCCATTTCCTCAAATTGCTTTTCTACTTTTGGATTTGAATTTGAAGTTAATAGACTAACTACAATAACTGCTAGTAAGCTGAAAAAGAAACCTGGAACCATTTCATATAAGTTAATCGCTTCTTTAATCGCATCGAAGCTGATCCAAATGATAACAGTTGATGCCCCTACTACCATGCCTGCAAGTGCACCCCAGCTAGTCATTCTTTTCCAGAATAAACTTAATAATATAGCTGGACCAAATGCAGCACCAAAGCCTGCCCAGGCATTACCAACAAGATTTAGAATCGTATCATTCGGTGTTAACGATAAAAGTAATGATACGAGCGCAACGACTAATACAGCTATTCTACCAATACGAACAAGCTCTTTATCAGATGCATTCTTTTTACCAAATATACGATAAAGATCTTCTGTTAAAGCACTCGCAGTTACTAAAAGTTGAGATGAAATAGTACTCATAATCGCAGCAAGTATAGCAGATAACAAGAATCCAGTAATTAGTGGATGAAATAATGTTTCTGAGAAATAGATAAAAATTGTTTCTGGATCATCTAATGTTAAGTTGTTAACTGAAATGTATGCAATTCCAACTAGTCCTGTTAATGTTGCACCAACAATCGTAAAAATCATCCATCCCATTCCAATACGACGCGCTGGCTTTAATTCCTTTACAGTTGAAATCGCCATAAATCGAACAATAATATGAGGTTGTCCAAAATAACCTAATCCCCAAGCAAGTAAAGAAACAATTCCAATAAATGAAGTTCCAGTAAATATATTTAATAACTTAGGGTCTATATTTTTAATTTCATCGAAAGCAGGCTTTACTCCACCTACATCTGTAAAAGCAACAAGTGGTACCAAAATTAATGCAATAAACATAATTAGACCTTGAACGAAATCTGTTAAACTTACAGCTAAGAACCCACCAAATAATGTATAGGCAATTACAACCGCAGCTGTAATAATTAATCCTACTTTATAATCGATCCCGAAAGCTGATTCAAATAATGTACCTCCAGATACAAAACCAGCTGAGCAATAAAGTGTAAAGAAAATGATAATAACAACAGCTGAAGTAATTCTTAAAATTCGAGTTGAATCTTGGAATCTTTTTTCAAAGAAATTTGGTATTGTGATTGAATTATCGGCTACTTCAGTAAATACACGTAGTCGGGGTGCTAAAAGTAAATAGTTTAAATATGCTCCAAGCGTTAATCCAATAGCAATCCATGCAGATGAGATACCAGTTGCGTACATTGCACCAGGTAATCCCATTAACATCCATCCGCTCATATCGGCTGCACCAGCTGAAAGAGCAGTAACTGCAGGTCCAAGACCACGATCACCAAGCATATACTCGGATAAACTATCAGTAGATTTTTTATAAGCGTAAAAACCTATAGCTAACATAAAAATAAAGTAAATTGAAATTGATATGAGTACTTGCGAATCCATTTTATCCCTCCGTTATAGCAACCTATTATAATCTGATTTTATTTAGTCTTCGTCCTTTACATCTATATCTTCAGGAATTGGTTCGTTATAGTAATCAGCAATCATTTTTTTTGCTTTTTCCATTTGTTCTAGATGATTATTAAATTGCTCTTTGTAGATTAAATATTGTTCACCATCATGGACTGCTCTTATTTTTCGTTCTTGAATTAATTGGTTAATATAGGATTCATCAAGATCTAAGTATTCCGCTGTTTCTTTAATTGTTAAATACATTTTGTTCTCCTTACCTACTCATTCTTACATTATCTTACTATTTTTTGAATATGTTCTTTTGTTTGTTATACTTATACAATTACCTAAAACTCTGTTGGTGTGCCTTGGTGAAAACACATTTTCCATTGACCATCTTTAAACTTCCAAATGGAACTACGTAAGGAATGTTGTTTTTTAATTTCATTAAATATTCGATAGGTCACTAGTGTAATTTCGTCTGATAATGGATGTATTTCAAAATCACTTAAAGTCATTTTTACGATTCCAATTCCATTTTCGAATTGATCATCTTTATATAAAACCCTACCTGAACTCCCAAATTCAAAAAATTCATCGGCTAGTAGGTTTTTTAATTCAATTTGTGAGGTACGAATTTCTGGTCTAAGTAATTTTTCTTCTAACATACAAAGATGCTCTTTTAAAAATTCTAAACTTTCCATCATTCGTTCACCCTCTTAGTTTTATTTAGATTGATTTTAATTTAGTATGCTTTACCCCAATAGACCATTACATCCGTTTTCTTTCCACAACATACACATGTATCAGCAAGTTGTTCTTGTTCAAATGGGATACATCTTGAAGTTAAGCCAGCTTCTTCTTTAATTTGTTCTTCACAAGCTAGATCCTGACACCACATTGCTTTAATAAAGCCTTGTTTTTCGTCACTGATTTGTTTTAGCTCTTCCATTGAAGTAGCTTCATATGTTTTTTCTGTACGATTGTTTAATGCCTTTTCATAAAGAGATGTTTGGATTTCTTCAAGTAATTTTGTAATATTTTCTTCTAAAACGTCTAATGAAACAATCGTTTTTTCTCGCGTGTCACGTCTTACTAAAACTGCTTGATTTTTTTCAATATCTTTTGGCCCAATTTCAACACGAACTGGAATTCCTTTCATTTCATATTCGTTAAATTTCCAGCCTGGCATTTTATCAGAAGTATCAATTTTAACTCGAGCAATCTTTGAAATACGATTTTTTAATTCAGTAGCCTTTTGGATGACGCCTTCTTTATGTTGAGCAATTGGAATGACCATGACTTGAGTTGGTGCCACTTTTGGAGGTAATACTAATCCGCTGTTATCACCGTGAACCATAATTAAAGCGCCGATTACTCTTGTTGTCATACCCCAAGAAGTTTGATGTACATATTGTCTTTTAGAGTTTTTATCTGTGTATTGAATATCAAATGCTCTTGCAAATCCATCCCCAAAGTTATGAGATGTACCACTTTGTAATGCTTTCCCATCGTGCATTAAGCTTTCAATTGTATAAGTAGCTTTTGCACCTGCGAATTTTTCTTTTTCTGTTTTTTGCCCTTTAATAACAGGAATTGCTAAGAAGTCTTCTAAGAAATTAGCATAAACATTTAGCATTTGAATCGTTTCTGCTTGTGCTTCTTCAGCGGTTGCATGAGCTGTATGACCTTCTTGCCATAAGAATTCAGTCGTTCTTAAGAATGGTCTTGTTGTTTTTTCCCAACGAACTACTGAGCACCATTGATTATATAATTTTGGTAGGTCATTATAACTTTCAACTGTTTTAGAAAAATGCTCACAAAATAGTGTTTCTGATGTTGGACGTATAGCTAATGGTTCAGCTAATTCGTCATGTCCACCATGTGTTACCCAAGCAACTTCAGGTGCAAATCCTTCTACATGTTCTGCTTCTTTTTGTAATAAAGATTTAGGGATAAATAATGGCATATATACGTTTTCATGTTCTGTTTGTTTGAATTGAAAATCTAATTCTTTTTGGATATTTTCCCATAATGCATAACCATAAGGTCTTAAAATCATACAACCTTTAACACTTGAGTAATCGACTAATTCTGCTTTTTTTACGATATCTGTGTACCATTGTGCAAAATCAACATCCATATCTGTAATTGCTTCAACAAATTTTTTTGTAGTCATTTTCTCTACTCCTAATCATTTTTTAGAAAATAAAAAACGCGCGAGAATAATCTATAAGGGACCATTCTCGGCGTTACCACCCTAATTACTATATAGAAAAACAAAATAAGCGGATTATAAACAAAAAAACGCCATGAATGATCAAAAGGGACCATTCATGGCGTTACCACCCTACTTATTATGTAAAAGCTCTACATAATCTCTTAACATCTTTAACGGGAAAACCGCTGTAGCCTACTATAATTTCGGTACAGAGACTCCAAGGCTGGTTCAGAATACTTGCTTTAGGAATTTGCACCGACCATTCCCTCTCTTAAAAGCTTATAAACTTACTATTCCTTTTCTAAGTCGTTTATTAATTTAAAGTTATAATACGTGAACAAATAGTATCTGTCAATGTGTAGTATAACCATTTTTTTAAAATTTCTTACATTTCTTACTATATTACCTCATTTTTTACTTCTTTTGCTCGTTTCTTTGGTAAAGGTATTTCAGATAACAACATGCCACCTACAATAAATGTCCCACCGATAATTGTTTCGATCGATAATGTTTCATTTGCAAAAAGTACAGCAGTAAATGCGGCAAAAACAGGTTCAAAAATAAAAATTAATGCAGCTTTCGTTGAAGAAATATGTTGTTGAGCAAACATTTGGACCCAAAATGCGATACTCGTACAGAATACTGCAGTCACAATCACTGCAAAAATGAATGTCGGGTTGACCCAAAGTTCCTTAGAAAAAGAAACGGAAGTATCTTCAAAAATTAGGGAGAAAATCGTACTACTAATGCCGACTGTTGCTAGTTGAATCGTTGTAAAGGTAATTGGATCCATTTGCTTCGTATACTTTCCTGATAAAATAATATGGAATGCAAATGCAACCGACCCAATTAGTGTAAGAACATCTCCAAGATTTACAGAAAATGAATCACCTAAAGTTAAGAAACTTAATCCTAGTAATGCAATTAAACATGCGATTACGGTAGACCAGTTGGACCGTTCTTTATAGACTAAATATAAAAGAACAGGTACTAATACAACACATAGACCAGTAATAAAACCTGATTTTGATGAAGTTGTATACTTCAATCCAAATGTTTGTAGTAAATACCCTAAAAACAACATGAATCCAATACCACTAGTAATAACGATTTGTTTAACCGTTAATTTAGTTTTTTGTTTTCTTTTAACTAAAAATGGCAAAAGGACTAAAGTTGCGAGGATAAATCGAAATGCGTTAAATGCAAACGGTTCAACGTAAGCAATCGCATTTTGGACTACTACAAATGTTGTACCCCAAAGTAATGTTACGATAATTAATGAGATGGTAGCTATTCTATCTATTCTCAGGTCTCTCATCCCCTCTCCATATAAGTTGGTCCCATAAAATTGCAAGTAAAGAAAACTCGTTGATTGACGAGCCTAATTGGCGACTACGTTGAAATCACTTCATTGCTGCCAATTTATTCCCACTTAACGAAAAAAAGATGTGATATTCCCACATCCAAGTACTTTAAATTTTATTGGTTCCACATTAAATTATATCTTTATTTTATCATAGTGTGTAATGAATTTGTCTCATAACTGTAAAATTTCTCTATCTTATGATAGTTTTTATGGAAATTTTGCCCAAAACTTGATTAGTTCTTGATTGACTCAACGAATCCTCATCAATATACTTAAATACAGAAAAATAGGAAAAGGTGATTGGATGGATTTTGAAATTACATATTTATCGTTTTATGTTGTTACTGTTGAAGGTAAAGGTGAACAATCCGATAAACGATATAAACATTTCCAAACATTAGATGAATCAATGTTTGAAGAAAGCGCATTGAAAGGTTTTTTAGAAGGTGAACTTGAAAGAATTGTAAATCGAAAAGTTGAAAAACATCCAAAATCTGATTCTGTACCTACAAAATTAGGTCACTTTATTGTCGAAGAAGGCCACTCCTTAGACTCAAATCCAAATTATAATTTATTCCAGCGTATACGTGATGCTAAATCAATTGAAGATTTTAAAGCTGAAAATGAAACTTTAGTCATTAATTACATTGATACTAGTGCCGTTCGCGGAGGAGCATTTCTAGTTATTCAAGCGAAACTAAGGAAATATTTTGATGATCCCTTCTTATTTGTACTAAAATGCGATTTTGAACCAAAAGTTGCCTCCATTTCAGATGAATCTACTCTCATTAAAACAGTTGAAATGGCAATTACAACGAAAAATATGAAATCGATTCAATACCCTTATATGGAAGAATTAGGGATGATCTCAGAAAGTGAATTAAAAATCCATCAAGCATCTCACGCAAGATATTTTGAAGACTTTTTAAAATTTGTTTCCTATTCTGAATCAATGCCTGAAATTGTAAAATCTCAAGTAATGGAAATGGTATATGACAAAATTGAAGATGTATTTGAAGAGGAAAGCGTTGAAAGACAACAATTCGATGCAGCAATGGAAGTCTGGGCAGCAAGTCCTAAACGTGAAATTCAAGAGCATTTTACACCCAATGAAGTAATCGAAGCAGCGGCACAAATCGTGGAACATACACCAGAAATTGAATTATCATTTAAAGCGGATCACTTTTCAGTTAAAGGTTTACTAGCTGATTTCGGTGATAACCTCCATATTGCGAAAGTAAACGGTCGATATGTCGTAATTTTAGAAGCTGATGTATTGCAATTTGAGAAGGGTTTTTCTCCGATTGAGTTTTTGAAACCGGACGAATTGGATGATGTAATTGAGAGAATTGGCCAGAAAGTAAATATTCCAGGATATTGATCGATAGAATAACTCAATTAAAAAATAACGAATGTAGTAAAAAATAAAAGACAGTTGGCTATTACTAGCTTGCTGTCTTTTTGATTACAACTAGGTTGCTTTAGGGCGTCAACTTCTAAGTGAATACCTTTAGAAAGTTGGTAAAAACATTCTAGTCTTTTTTCAAATTAAATCATTTCTTAAGCATCAAATATATGTTTTAATAGCGAGTTTAATTTTACATTACTTTTTTTAACTGTTAACTTAAATAAATAAGAAAACAATTTAAATATACTATATCCAATTAACGTTCCTGTAAAATTAAATATGATGTCATTTATATCAACAACTCTAAAGGTGTAACCATTAAGTAGTCCAATACCCCCTTGCAAAGACTCAATTATGACTCCGATTATTAATCCAGCTATGACTATTTTTTTAAATGTACATTTTGTGATAAAAGGAAGTCCAAAGCCAAATGGTATTGTCATTAAAACATTCAATAAAGAAGTCTCAAGGTCCTGCATTGTAAGGTTAACAAGAGGAACTAGATTCAAGTTTTTCCATGTATGTAGTCCAATCATGTTCCTGAAAGTCTGGGATACATAGATTGGAAATTGAGTATAATTAAGAACAAAGCATAAATAGATATACATAATAGTGAAAAAGAATAAATGCACTATATCTTTTTTGAATTTTATCTTTAAAACAATTAACATCAATAATAATATAATTATAGATCCATATAATATCCAGCCATTAAAAAAAAACGCCTTTTCCATATAAGAAAATCTCCTTCAAATCAAAATCAAACCTACAAAAGACATATTTTTGTGTTATTTTAATAATTTTAAATTTATATTTCTAATTTTTTAGTGTTCCAGAACCTTTGATATTATTCCCATCGTCTTTTCCATCCACTCTTGTTATTATTAAATAATATTTAGTTCCTCCACCTACTGTTTTAAACGTTCCTGAAAAATTACTACCTACTTTTGCTTGAACAGATCCAAAGCTGTTACCAGAAGTTGAATTCCAAAGACTAAACAATAATTGAGTTGGGGTGTTTTTAGCACCTGCATCTTTACTGTAAACATAAGTAGAACCATTAATTAATACCTTACCTGCATCCAATTTATGATAAGCGCCATCCACTCTTCCATCTAAATAAACTTTATTCATCTTGAGATTGAAGATACTTGTACTAGCAAATGCAGGAATAATAAAAACAAGACTCAAAAATGATACAGCTATTGTTGAAAAAAATATCGATTTTAGATTTTTCATTAAATAACCTCTCCTTCTGTTTTTATTAATATAACACTTCAAATCCTAACAATTTATTACAAATTTGGAACAGTTTTGAATAAAATGTCGAAAATTCGTTTAAATTACTATGGTTATTTTTTGGTAAACTATTATGCTTGACTACAAAAAAAGGAGCCACCAAAAGCGCCCCATAATCATCAGTTACATTAATTATCTACTTTCCTGTAAATATCGTTTAACTTCTTTCGGAGATTTTAAAATAACTACAAGGTTACTATCTGATACTTGATGAAGTCTTATTACATCTATTTATAGCGTGTTTTCTAAATTTTTAGCAAAAGTAGAATTACACGCTCCCTGTGAATCAATTACTATAATTTTAGTTACTCCACCCATCTATAAAGACTTCCAATTTCTACTCTCAACTTTAAGTCTGTCTTCTTCGTTTTTTCTAGTTTTCTATCTTACTATAACATATGTTAACCAACTAAAATATTTAGTTGACATATATTTTAAGTTTCATTAATATGAAAGAAGTTATTAGAAAATTGACAGTAGGAGAATTAAAATGAAAATCAAAGAAATTACATTTGTAGCAATGTTTGCAGCAGTTATGGGTGTCCTTGGACAAGTTCCTCCGATTATGTTATCCTTTACACCAGTTCCAATTACTTTACAAACTCTTGGTGTTCTTCTAACCGGTGGTGTTTTAGGTGCAAGATTAGGTGCACTAAGCCAAACTATCTTTTTATTACTAGTTGCAGTTGGAATGCCGCTTCTATCTGGTGGTCGTGGCGGTTTTAGTGTATTTGCAGGACCAAGTGTTGGTTATTTAATTTCATGGCCTATCACGGCTTTTGTAATTGGGTTTTTATTATCTCGTTTTAAAACGTTAAAATTAAAACATGTCTTAATGATTAACTTGACTGTTGGAATTCTATTAATCTACTTAATCGGTATCCCAATTCAAGCGGTAATGATGGGAATTCCAGTTTTGACAGCGGCTAAATTAAGTTTAGTTTATATTCCAGGAGATGTATTAAAAGCGATTCTTGCTTCAATTTTAGTTTTCAAACTAAGACAGCAACCAGTTTTTTCAAGCACATTGACAAAAAACTATTCAAATCAATCAACAGAAAATATGTAAATCTTTGGGACACGCTTGTTGTGTCTCTTTTTTATAGAGGTGATTTAAAATGGCAAATATTACAGAAACCTATCAGAAAAACGCTATATTGTCGCCTGACAAAATTGCGATACATACGAGTAATGAACAAATCAGTTATAAGGAATGGAATCAATTAATTAATCAAACGGCTAATTGGCTACACTCTTATCGATCAAATTCGAAAACAATTGGTATTCTTTTACCGAATGGTATCTCGTTCTTGCAGATGTTTACGGGAGCTTCTAAAGCAGGTTGGATTGCTGTTCCATATGATATGAAATGGAATCTAGCGGATTTGGAAAAAAGGGTAAGACTTTCGAATCCTTCGATTATTGTTACAACAAAAGAAATGTACAATAAGATTTATTCGATCCATCCAAATGTGAAGGTTTTAGATGATATCTTACTAGAAATTGCTCAATTTGCTACATTATCTTCAATGGAGATAAATGAGAACCTACCATTCTATGTCGGATTTACTTCAGGTACAACCGGTAGCCCGAAAGCATTTATCCGTTCTCAAGATTCATGGGTTGCTAGCTTTGATTGCAATCGCTTTGACTTTGGATTAGATGAAGCAGATCAAACTCTTATACCTGGAGCTTTGATCCATTCACATTTTTTATATGGTGCAATTAGTACATTATATTTAGGTGGAACAGTTATTCTTTTAGAAAAGTTTTCTCCTATAAACGTAATATCACGAATCAATTCTTTTCCTATTACGACAATTTATGTTGTTCCGACAATGATTGAAGCATTAATTAAAGAAGGTATTCAAGTCGATCATGCGATGAAAATACTTTCGTCTGGTGCAAAGTGGACCGAAAAATCTAAAATCGAATTTCGTCATTTGTTTCCTGCTATGACGATTTACGAATTTTTTGGGGCTAGTGAATTAAGCTTCATTACCGTTTTGTCGGATAAAGATGGTGTCCATAAGGCAAAAACTGTCGGAAAACCTTGTTATGGTGTGGAGTTACAAATTCGTCGACCAGACCAAGAGTTAGCTAAACCGAATGAAACTGGAAAAATATATGTGAAAAGTAAGTATTTAATAAATGGTTACTTTGAAGAAAATGAAAAAACCATTCATTCAATTCAAGATGATGACGGCTGGGCTACAGTTCATGATATGGGCTTTATTGATGAAGACGGTTTTTTAACAATAAACGGACGTGAAAAAAATATGATTCTATACGGAGGTATTAATATATTTCCTGAAGAAATCGAAAAGGTTATTTCTCTTCATCCAGATGTTGAGGAAGTTGCAGTTGTTGGTCTTTCAAACCCGTACTGGGGTCAGATTGTTGCAGCAGTGGTCAAAGGTAAATCTAATTCGTTTGACTTAAAAAGATTTTGTAAGACACACTTATCAGCTTATAAAATACCTCGTAAATGGTTTTTTCAAAATGAAATGCCGTATACGACTAGTGGAAAAATCGCACGGGCAGAGCTAATTAAACAAATTGAAATGCAGGTGACTAAAAATTAAGAGAGCTGTCATTGTCAAAGCAAAGCGAACACCTATCGGAAAAAAAGGTGGAATTTTACGAGATTTTCAACCGCATGAGCTTGCTGCCCCATTGCTCAAGCATTTGGCAAATGGTTTAGAAGACAAAATTGAGGACATCATTTTAGGCAATGTTGTAGGACCAGGTGGAAATGTCGCTCGAGTTTCCGCGTTAGAAGCGGATCTACCTCTTAAAATCCCAGGAATCACAATTGATCGCCAATGTAGCGCTGGATTAGAAGCGATTCGAATGGCTTGTTACTTAGTTCAAGGTGGTGCTGGAAATTGTTATCTTGCTGGAGGAGTTGAAAGTACTAGTACTTCCCCATTTCCTGCTAGAGCTAGATTTGCACCTAGCAAAATTGGTGATCCTGAAATGGGAATTGCAGCGGAAAATGTAGCTGAAAAATACAGTATCTCAAAAGAAGCTCAAGATCAATATGCTTTATTAAGTTATACTCGAAGCTGGGACTCTCAACAAAATGGACTCTTCAATCAAGAAATTATTCCAGTTGGAGATTTCGGCCAAGATGAAGTATTTTTCAAAAAAAGGAAAATGGACGAACTTTTAAAAAGAGCAAAACCTGTATTTAAAAAGAACGGTACAGTCACTGTTGCAAATAGTTGTGGAATTCATGATGGAGCCTCTGCTGTTCTAATCATGGAAGAAAATGAAGCAATAAAATACGGTTTAAAACCAGTTTTACGATTTGTGGATAGTCAAGTTTCTGGTGTTCATCCTAATTATCCAGGTGCGGCACCGATCCCTGCTATTCAAGAATTATTAAATAGAAACAAACTAACAGTTGCAGATATTGAACTTTTTGAAATAAATGAGGCTTTTTCTTCAAAAGTACTAGCCTGTTCTAAGGAGCTTTCCATCCCTACTTCCAAGTTAAATAGTTGTGGTGGAGCATTAACGATCGGCCATCCGTATGGAGCATCTGGAAGTATCATGGTCACGAGACTTTTTTATGAAGTTCAAAGAAGAAAAAACTTTGAATCAAATTATGTTTTGGCTGCAATTGGAAGTGGTGGTGGAATTGGATTAGCTGTCTTATTCGAAATCGTAAAACAAAATTAATAAATCATAAAGTAGTAAGAAGTATAAAGAGAGGTAAAAATATGAAAGTAATCGGTTCAATCGACAAGCATACACGCTGTCAACATTACCATACATCAAGAGATATCATTGCCATCAAATTCAAGTGTTGTGATACATACTATGGATGTTATTTTTGCCATGAGGAAAGTACTAACCATGAACCAAAAGTCTGGGGCAAAGATGAATGGCAAACAAAAGCAATTCTTTGTGGTAACTGTCATGAGGAATTAACAATTCAAGAATATCAAGATTGTCACTACAAATGTCCTAAATGTGAATCTGACTTTAATCCAGGGTGTAAAAACCATTACCATTTGTATTTTAAGTGAATTGATAAGAATACAAAATTTGGAACTTCACTAATATAAGAACAATAAAAAAGGATGCCAGTCGGCCTCCTTTTTTTAATATAGAATAATATTTAACTATTATGATTGCGTTTGAAGAGCAACTCTTAAACCTAACCCAATGTAGACTAACCCAATCGCTTTCCCCATCCATTTTGTTCCTTTTGTTTTTTTACTAAAGATTTTTTTACCGATTACACTTGATAAAAGTACTAATAAAGTTGTGTACAAAATACTAAGTAATACAAATGTCAAACCAAGAGTTAAAAGTTGAAGGAATACCGGATGTCCATTATGTTGAACAAATTGAGGTAAAAGAGCTAAGAAAAATAGTGCAGTTTTAGGGTTTAATACTTCGATCAGCACTGCTTGACGGAATGAAAGTTTACTATTTACTTCTTTTTGATCAGTTGATTTTTTACTGTTTTTTGATTTTTTAATGATTGCCATGATTCCTAAATAAAATAAATAAGCTGCACCTAAATATTTAACGATTTCAAAAGCAAATGCTGAAGTCATTAAAATTGCAGAAAGTCCAAATACAGATGCACATGTGTGAATTAAATCACCGACAGCAATACCAATGCCTGTTAAGATACCATTCCATTTCCCACCTTTCATTGTTTGGGATAATGTTAAAAGTACAGCGGGTCCCGGTATTAAAAATAGCGTTAATACAACTAAAATAAATGAAAGCATGATGTTCATCTCCTCTCTCGTTACTTTATATTTAGACTATTATACAACAATATTTTGCAGTAATTGCCTAAACTATTATATATTTCAATAAAAAATAAGCCGCTTTCCACATTTGGAAAAACGGCCTATGCATTCAACAATTATAATATTTCAATATACCCATCAGTACCGTGTACACGAATTCTTTGCCCATCTTTTATCAGTTTTGTAGCATTCTCTACACCGACAACTGCTGGTAAGCCATATTCTCGAGCAATAACCGCTCCGTGTGTCATCAGTCCACCAACTTCAGTGACCAGTCCTTTTATTGCTACAAATAATGGTGTCCAGCTTGGGTCAGTAAATGAAGTAACTAATATGTCACCTTCTGCTAGATTTGCATCTTCCATATTTAAAATAACACGTGCTCTTCCTTCGATTACACCTGAAGAAACAGCTAAACCTACAATCGCTTCAGGTGGAAGTTTTTCCCGTTTGTATTCACCTACAATAATTTCACCATCAGATGTTATAACTCGTGGAGGAGTTAGTTTATGATATAATTTGTACTCGTCTTTTCGTTTGTTAATGATTTGGTAATCTAGTTTTTTTGTGCGAACGACTTTTTGAAGTTCTTCGAATGTGAGATAGAATAGATCTTCCACTTCAAAAATGACATTCGTTTTAACGAGTTGTTCAGCTTCTTTCAATAAAGCTAGCTTATACACATAATAGCGACTAATCATTCCATACTTTGGATATTCACGGTATCCAATGAAATTCCTGATTAGATTAATTACTTCCTTTATCTCTTCCGCTTTTTGTTTACCATCTGGTAATTCCAATAATCGTTCTACAAGCTCTTGTTCTTTTTGCAATGCTTTTTCTAGCCCTTGCTCAAATTTCCGTCTACTTTCATGCGGCTTAAAGTTTTTGATGTTACTAAGAATCATTGGTAAGAGTGTAGATGGTTTTTCGCTCCAACGAGTTCTAGTTAGATCAATTTCACCAGTACATCGCATTCCATATTTTCTCAGATAATCATCGATTACGTCTTTAGTTTCCTGTCCACCCTCAAATTTAATCAATTCATCCAAAAAGTTATCATCTTCTACTTGTTGTAAAAATTCTATTACTTCTGGATAAGGGCGAATTACATCGGCGACATCCAGAAGTTCTAGACCCATTTCTGAAGTAATATTATTTGGTACAGATTGCGAAAGTGTATCTCCTACATTCTTTTCATCTAACCATTCGTATATTCTTTCATTGATCCATTCTGTAGCATTCATAGCAGACATAAACACTGCCGAACTTCGCGGGTCAAATAATAACTCTCGTAATTTTTGAAGATCTTCTAAAATAAAATCCATTAAATCTGATCCTGATTTCATTTGAATGGTTTGTTTTAATTCTTCAATTGATGTTTCGTTTTTCTTAATCAATTCAGATACAATTGTTGGATCGTTTTCGATCAGTGCTTTAAAACTCGACGACGATTGTGTTTGATCATTTCGAGTTGGGGTCGGTGCTTGATTCACAGGTGATTCCATAAAATCTTCTCGTCCTACAACCTTTAAAAGAGCGTCTTTTAAGAGCGGATCGGATTTTCCTATAGCCTCTATAAACATTTTTCTGCTGTCAGGTGAAGCAAGATTTTGTGAGATATCAACAAATAATCTTCCTCCAGCTTTTCGCATAGGTGCCCTAGACGTTAACATCCAAAACGACAATCCCAACGGTTTGATTGGATCGGTCATCATTTGTTGGTGGCCGACAGATAGATAGACGTGATTTTCTTTGTCATCCACTTCAGGAATCGGATATAAAGTTGTGATTGGACGACTTTGGACAATATAAAATGTATCTTCTACTAAACACCATTCGATATCTTGTGGACAACGGAAATAAGCTTCTATATGTCTGCCAATTTGTGCGAGTTGTAAAATTTGTTGTTCAGAAAGTGTTTGAGTGATTTGTTTTTGGGGATCAATTTGCTGAGACTCTGTTCCGCCTTCTTTTCGACCATAAATAGCTAATTTTTTTGTTGCGATTCTTTTATCGACGATTTCATTACCTTGTACCTTATAACAATCGGCCGATACTAAACCAGAAACTAGAGCTTCTCCAAGTCCGAAACTTGCATCGATTGATAGTACCTTTCGATTAGAAGTAATGGGATCAGCAGTAAATAATATTCCAGAAGCGTGTGGGAAAACCATTTTTTGAATTACAACGGATAAATAAACTTGACTATGATCAAATTCATTTTGCATTCGGTAGATAACCGCACGATCCGTAAATAAAGAAGCCCAACATTTACTAATATGTTTCAAAATATTTTCTTTTCCAATAATATTTAAATAGGTGTCTTGTTGGCCCGCAAAAGAGGCATGGGGCAAATCTTCAGCAGTTGCACTAGAACGCACAGCATATGCAAGTTCTTCGCCGAATTTGGAGAGATAGTTAGAAACTGCATTTACAACATCGGTAGGGATTACTACTTCCAAAATAATGTCTCGAATCTTTCTGCTAATCTCACGAATTTGATCTCGATCTTGTATATTTAACATTGTTAGTTGATCTAATAAAGCATGATAGGATTGATTTTGTTCGATGGCATTTTGAAATGCCTCTGTTGTGATACAAAATCCTTCTGGTACTTTTATATCTTGAATTTTTGATAATTCACCTAAATTTCCCCCTTTTCCGCCAACGAGTAAAAGTTGGTTTTTATCAATCTCCTGGAAATCGAGAACTAAAGAATTCATTCCACATCTCTCCTAACCTTTAATGTCTATTGATTTTATCAGTAGAAAATAAGAAGATAAAGTCTATTTTGAGCATTTTTTTTATGGTATAATTAAATTAGGAAGAATATGTAACAAAACCGAATCAACAAAAAATGTATTAACTACTATATATAATGAAAAAAGCACAGAAATTAATCTGTGCTTTTTTTCTATTCAATAGATGCGATTGGTTTTCTACCAAACTGTTTATTATACAATTCTTTATATAACCCATTTTGCATTAACAATTCTTCATTTTTGCCTTCCTCAACAATTTGACCATCCTTTAACACAATGATGTGATCCGCAGCCATAATAGTTGAAAGTCTGTGAGCAATTACAATGGACGTTTTATTTTTTAATAATCCTTGTATTGCACTTTGAATATAAAATTCAGATAAAGTATCTAATGAGGAAGTTGCTTCATCAAGAATAATGATTTCAGGATTTTTCAATAATACACGGGCGATTGAAATTCTTTGTTTTTCCCCTCCTGAAAGTTTGATACCTCGATTTCCTACAATTGTCTCATAACCATTTGGTAAGTCCATTATGAAATCATGAATATATGCTGCCTTACAAGCATTCGTAATTTCTTCATCTGAAGCATCAGGGCTTGCATATAATAAATTTTCTTTAATCGTTCCATTAAATAAATAGCTATCCTGTGTAACAAGTCCAATATGAGACCGTAATGATTCTAGGGTAAATTCTCTAATATCACGTCCGCCAATTTTGATTGAACCTGAAGTGAAATCATACAAACGAGGAATTAAATTGGTAATGGTTGTTTTACCAGCGCCACTAGGTCCAACTAATGCAGTCATTGTACCGGATGGGGCAATAAAGGAAATATTTTGTAAAGCCGTTTTATCTTTCTGATAAGAAAATGATACATCGTTAAATTCAATATCTAAATGAGTAACATTCATTTCAGTCGCATCATCACGATCTTTTATCGTTAATTTCATATCGAAATATTCAAAAATACGTTCGAATAAAGCGATCGAACTTGTAATATTTACATAAAGATTTGTTAATTGTCCAACTGGCCCGTATAAACGGCCAAGTAAAGCAACAAAGCTAATAATAGCCCCAATTGTAATCTGATCGTGAATAAATAAATATCCACCATATAAATAGATGAGCATTGGGCCGATGCTAGTAAAGGTTGATAAAATCATCATAAACCAGCGGCCTGCCATAGATTCCTTTATTTTAAGTTTAGTAGCCTGTACATTAATGTCATCAAAATTTTTAAATTCCCTTTGTTCCTTTGTAAAAAGCTTCATTAATAAATAACCACTAATATTTAATGTTTCTTGTATAATATGATTTTGCTCACTTGTTTTTTCCTGTGTCTGTTTTGCAATACTCCAACGAACATTCCCCATTTTACGAGTCGGTAGAATAAATAATGGTACAATGATTAATCCTAGTATTCCAAGCCTCCAGTTCACTATTAACAATGTGGTAGCGGTAGAAATAAGAATGAATAGATTATTAGCGAAACTCACAATCGTACTATCAAAAACAGCTTTAACACCAGAAATATCAGCCGTCATTCGGGTGATTACTTCACCTTGCTTTACGTTCGAATAAAATTGGTATGGCATTTGTTGTAAATGAAGATACATTTGGTTTCTCATATCGTAAATAATTTTTTGGGCAACATATGCATTTAAATAATTTTGCCACACACCCAATAACTCTGAAATAATCGTAGTACTAAGTGAGGCAAGTACGAGATAGATTAGGAGACTTAAATCTTTATTTGGTAAGGCTGTATCAACAATATGTTGAATGATGATAGGCGGTAAAATGCCTAGTACTGAAGTAACTAATAAAATAAGCACAACAAGTGTTGTTTGCTTCCAATACGGAATAAAATATTTTGCAATTCTAAGTAGTATTGCCTTTGATATATTAGGTTTTTGTGCGTTTTTATCATATTTCATTCGCCCAAAACCATGGGGACCCATCGGAGGTCCACCACCCCATCCTGACATAATTAAACGTCCTCCTTATTTCGAACAATTAGTTTGTTCATTTGATAAATCAGTTAAAATTTTTTTTTGCATGTCTATAAGTATATTAAGCTCATCCTGAGTAAATTGTTCCAGTGAATTTGCTAAACTCTTATATGCTTCTGATTCCTCGCGATAGCGTTGACATAATTCTTCACCATCGGGCGTTAAAAATAATTGAGTTTCTCTGCGATCAATAACTGACGTTTCTCTTTTTACATAATTTTTCTTCTCCAACTCATCAATACTAAGACTCACTCTGCTTTTAGCAGTTCTAATTCGTTCAGTTAGTTCTTTTTGTGATAGCCCTTCTTTATTTCGAATTGAATTGAGGATAATTAACTGTTGGAAGGTTATCCCAAGTTTAGTTGCAGTTTGTAAGTTTATTCTTTTTAGTTGGCGCGCAATTGAAATAAACGAATTTGTTAAATCTATTGCTTGTTGAAAATCTGGCATCATATCACCCCTTACATTAGTTTACTTTATAAACTGTTTACATTGTAAACTAATAATAAATCTTTATTGTTCATTTGTACAATTAAAAATTATTAATAAAAAAGACAATAGGATATTTTCTACTGCATCTCTTAAATTATTCAGCAGTTTCATTTATCTTAAATTGTAAAGTGTATTCAAAAGGGATTTGTGAAATAATTAAAGGTAAAGATCATCAGAATGAATGGAGGTAAAATAAGGATGGCAGATAACACATTAATTAATGATTCAGTAAAGATACACTTTATGCTAAAATCTATTCCCCCAAGAACAACATTTCAACAGGACATGACAGATGAAGAACGGAATATTATGGGAAAACATATTGCTTATTGGACAGAAAAACAAAACCAGGGAATAGCTCTAGTGTTTGGACCGGTTCGAAATCCTTCTTCACCTCATGGAATTGCAATAATTGAAGTTGAAAATGAAGCGCAAGTCCCAAAACTTATCGAAGAAGATCCAGCCGTGATAGCTAGGATTATGACTACGGAATATTATCCGATGCTCGCAGTACTCCCTAAACAAAATTCGTGACGTAGCTGTTGAAAAAAGAGAATGAAATAAAAAAGCAAACGGATCTGGGTTGAACTGTCCATTTGCTTTTTATTATTGTTTATTTACTCTATATAATTTTAGTCACTCGATTTCAAGTAAGTATCCTTAAAAAAGACCTGCTTCTTTTGCAGTTTCAATACAAACTCTCGTAAATTCAACTGGATCTAAATTAATGATTTCTAATTAAAAATTAAAGAAAATCCTATAATTTCCAATTAAATAAGTGAAAAGACCTATTTTTTAGTAAAACAATTTGATTATCTTAATTTAAATTGTTATTATATAAACATTAAATGTGTTCAAGCACATAAGGAGGAAATAGAAAATGGAACATGGTAAAGTAAAATGGTTTAATGCAGAAAAAGGTTTTGGTTTCATCGAGCGTGAAAATGGTGATGACGTATTCGTTCACTTCTCAGCAATTCAATCTGAAGGATTCAAATCATTAGATGAAGGTCAAGCAGTTACTTTTGATGTAGAACAAGGACAACGCGGACCACAAGCTACTAATGTTAAAAAAGCATAATTAAAAAAGTCGGATTCTATTGTAGAATCTGACTTTTTTTTATCAAATAAAATAAAAACCCCCTATTCATTGAATAGGGGGTTTTATAAACGTGGAAATCGGGTAAAGAAATGGTTTAGAGTATTATAGCTTATAAAAAATGAATACACAACATTCATTTTATACCTTTATAAAGCTAATTTTATTCTAAATACTATGTGTTTTTGTATATTGAAAGTGTAGGATAATTATTAATGTTATACTCTTAAGATAAAATATCATCCTACAAATAATTTGTATCTTAATTGAATTTACAGGACAACACCTCTTCTGTGTCGAATTATATAATTTAGAAGGGAGATGTGAAAATGAGTAAGGAAAATCTATTAAAGAACCTTCGACTTGCAACAAGAGGAAATTTCTTTATAATCGACATTAAAAATTCCTTGGAAAATGATACAAATATAATTGAAAAACTAGCTAAGGAACTAGAACTAGATGGATTAATCAAACTAAAAGAGTGCACACAGTTAGAAGATTCACTCTTTTTAAGCGGAATACTTAAATATGCATCCAAATAAATTGGATGTTTTTTTATCGTTGAACAAATTATATACGAAATAGATACTCGATTTCAGTTTTTCAATATATAATGGATTAATTTTAAATTAGCAACATTATATTCTAAATGGAATTTAAAAGTAGGAACAATAGCATAAATTGAACGGGGCTATTGTCTTATATAAGGGGTTTCGTTTCATACATGATTTGAAAATTTGAAATTCTGTGTAATCTTCCTTTGTAAGTTGAGTTAAAGATTTTTTACCCGAATAATAGTTCTTTGGCTTGGCTTTCTGATATCCCTCTAACTAATTCAAGTTCGCTTATAAAAATTTTAATTGCGTTACCTAACATTTGTTTTTCACTTGAATTAAGAGATTTTTCATTATCTATACGCATTAAATCACGTACTACTTCTGCGCCTTCTTCAATATTACCTGTTTTCATTTTCTCAGTATTTAGCTTAAATCTTTGTTTGTATGATAGAGAACGATCAGATTCACCATTATGAAAATTTATTAATATATTGTCGAGTGTATTTGAATCAACGACCATTCGAATTCTTGAATTACTCATTTTTGAAATTGGAATCATTACTTCCATCTCTTTAATTAGTAATTTTATAATAAAATACTGCTGTATTTCACCTTGTACTTCTTTTTCTTGAATAGATTCGATTACACCTGCTCCTTGCATTGGATAAAAGATGTTATCACCAACTTCAAACATTATCTACACCCCCATTTAATTATGAACATATATAAGCATAACATTTATCGTTTTTTTGTCAAAACAAATATTTTACCAGTAATAAATAAGACATGTCAATAAGTAAATGGATTTTTTTAGCTAGTGTTTTTATTTTTAAAATTTATGACTAAGAATTAAGTAAAGATTGATCATAATAAATATGTTATTCACCAATATATAGGTGAATTTGATTATCTTTACATTTAATGTTATGATTGAATTATTACAATGTGTGTAAAGCGCACTAGGAGGAAACAAGAATGGAACAAGGTAAAGTAAAATGGTTTAATGCAGAAAAAGGTTTCGGATTCATCGAGCGTGAAAATGGTGATGATGTGTTCGTTCACTTCTCAGCAATTCAAACTGACGGATTTAAATCTTTAGATGAAGGTCAAGCAGTTACATTTGATGTAGAACAAGGACAACGCGGACCACAAGCAACTAACGTTAAAAAAGCATAATAAAAAAATTAAAAAGTCGGATTCTAATATTAGAATCTGACTTTTTTTATCTAATAAAAAAAAACCCCCTATTCATTTAAGAATAGGGGGAAATTTAATCGTGGAGCTCAGGTAAAGAAATGGTTTAAAGTATTATAGCTTATAAAAAATGGATATACAAATTTCTACTAAAAGAAAATCGTTAGTAAATTAATCATTATCTAATGTCTTCCTGTATTCTAACATGATTTTAAGAGTTACAAGCATTTGATCATATTCATTTCTCATCCGTTCGATTTCAGTCATTTTTTGAGAAATCCATTCAATTACCTGTTGATTAGTTCGGGTATTTTTGTCTTTGTCTTCTAAGATCTCTTTTAGTTCAGTTAAAGAACATCCTATGTCCTGAAATTTTTTGATGAGTTTCAGGCGTTCAACCGCTTCTTCTGAATAGTTACGATAGTTATTTTCCTCTCTTTGAACGTGACGACTGTCCAACAAGCCTTCTTTTTCATAAAAGCGAATAGTGTGGACTGATAAACCCATCTTTTTCGCTAACTCATTAATCTTCAAAAAAATTCCTCCTAAAACGCATTGCCTTAGAGTCAACTCTATAGTTTATACTACAATTGTTCAAGCAACTAAACAATTAAACAGTTTCAGGAGGATAAAATTATGCGAATATTTGTAACAGGTGCAACTGGTTATGTAGGTACTGCCGTAGTGCAAGAACTCATTAATGCAGAACATAAAGTAATCGGGCTTACTCGCTCTGACAGTAGTGCTGAGAAACTAAGAGAAGTCGGGGCTGAAGTACATCTAGGAAATCTTAATGAACTCGAGAGTATATATAATGGTACAAAGGCTGCTGACGGCGTTATCCATCTAGCGTTTAATAATGACTTCTCTGATTTTGCGAACTCATTAAAAACCGATTTAAACGTCATCGAGACGATTGGTAGAGCTTTGGAAGGAACTGGTAAGCCATTTGTGACCACTGCTCACTACAATGGAACAGCATCTGATAACGCAGTAATAGAACTTGGGCAACGTGGAGTTCGAACTTCAATTGTGTCGCTTGCTCCATCTGTGCATGGGCCTGGTGATAAGGGCTTTGTTCCGGCACTCATAAATATTGCACGTGAAAAAGGTTTTTCTGCATATATTGATGAAGGTTCTAACCGCTGGACGGCAATACATCGACTTGACGCTGCAAAATTGTACCGCCTTGCTTTGGAAAAAGCTCCTGCTGCTTCATATTTAGATGGTGTCGCAGATGAAGCAGTACCGTTTCATGACATAGCGAGTGTCATCGGTAAGCACCTTAATTTGCCTATTGTCAGCATTCCTAAAGAAAAAGCATTCGAGCACTTTGGTTTTCTAGGTATGATCGCTTCGCAAGATATTCCAAGGTCAAGCGAAAAGACTCAAGAACTATTAGGATGGCGACCAACACAATCAAGTTTGATTTCGAATCTTGAAATGGGTCACTATTTCAAAAAATGATTGGTTAAAATTTTGAATTCTTAGAGTTAAGTTTTAAAAAAATATCTTCCCTATTTTGCTTAATGGTTAGGGGAATTTTCAACCTTTTTAATAGAATTTCCCTACTTTAACTAATCAAAAGAAATAGAGGATAATCGTTTAATGATTATCCTCTACACGTTGTTTAAATATTTCAGATTGGTAGAACAATACTTTCAAAACTACAATTTTAGGGAATTAGATACTTTAGATTCCATTTCTAAATTATTATGGTTTCGAATTGGTTTCGCAGCTTTTGAAAGCAGTCCAGAGATCGTTACAGCAATAAGTACGAAAATTAGAGCACGAAGTAACCCTATATGTTCACCGATAATTCCTAAAAATGGTGGTCCTACTAGGAATGCTAGGTAACCGGCCGTGGATACTGCACTTACTCTTGCAGCTACTCTGTTTGGATCGTCTCCTGCAGCGGACAGTCCAACTGGAAAACCAAATGCCGCCCCAAGTCCCCAAAATACAATACCAATCGTTGCTATCTCAAAACTTTGGCTCAATATAACAATAATCAGTCCTACAAAAGCCAAAAGTGCAGATGAACGCAAAACAATCACTCTACCGAAACGGTCTAATATTTTATCTCCTATTGCACGTCCAATAGTCATTGAACCTACAAATATCCCATATGCAATGGAACCCATAGCTGGGGTAACATTATAACCATCAACCATAATAAGTGGTAACCAGTCATTTGCTGATCCTTCAACGAAAGCCATTCCAAGTACAATAATACCGATCATGATTGTGCGTCGTTCTTTCCATACAGCCATATATTCCTTCGTTCTATTTACTTTAACAGCGTCACTAGCAACTTCTTTACCTGTGTCAGCAGGTATGAAACGGTATAAAGAAAAAACAGTCAAAACGATAACCAAGGCTGTAAGTGACAAGTGAATAGGTACAGAGATTCCCGACTTAGTCAATGTCGAACCAACCAATGCTCCAAGAAGCGTACCCAAACTGAACGCTGCATGAAAACCGGTTAAGAGCGACTTTTTTGTTGCTCTCTCAACTGTGGTTCCTTCTACATTCATCGCTACATCACATATTCCTTGCCCAAAACCAAAAATGACAAGCCCTAAAAATACCATAATACTATTTGTCAGCCATGAACCACTGATTCCAACAATTAAGAGTCCAATAGAAACCACAGATAGCCCAAAAACCATAACAAAACGTCCGCCCTTTTGAGCAATAAGCATACTGGCACTTATCAGTCCGATTATTGATCCTACCGAAAGCCCAAAAATGATTACACCCATCTCTGCTGTTGTAGAACCTAGTGCATCCCTAATTGCAGGCGTACGAGATACCCATGATGCGAATGCAAATCCGGTCAGAGCAAAAATGAAATAAATGGCGACCCGCCATAGTTGAATTTGACGGCTAGTTAATGAATAGTGCATACTTGACCTCCTAGTTTTAGTTTCAAAACTTTTTAAATATGTTTAAAAAGTGAAGTGAGACATACTTATTAAAGGTGTTTAATAAGTATCGAATCACTTACTTATTCAAACTCTTTCATAATACTTAATCGAATATTGTTGTCATTTTTTCCAACATTCTAGCGGTATTAATTATACAGTCAACTCAATCAAGTTTCCTTCAGGGTCTTTTATAACACTCTCATAGTACCCATCACCAGTCAAACGAGGACCATTAACGAGGGAATAACCACTATTTTTAATTTTGGCACTCATCTGATTGACAGCGTCTTCACTTCCTAAGGAGATTGCTATATGAGCCCAACCAAATTGATCACCGGGATTACTCTTAACAATACCCTCTTTACGCATAATTTCTAATCGTACGCCAGATTCAAAGGTAAGAAAATAAGATTCAAATTTCTTTTCGCTATTATGATATTTATTGTTAGACTTACAATTAAAAAATGTTTCGTAAAACTCCCTCATCCTTTCCAAATCCTTAACCCATATAGCAACATGTTCAATTTTCATTTATTTTTATCCTCCCCAATCGTATTTTCTTCTAAAATTTTATGTTAAATGAAGATCACCACCATATATTAATATCTTTTTATTATTCAATCGATCATAAGTTTAAGACAAAGACTCTGTAATCCAATTAAATAGTCTTTTTTCCAATCACTCGTCGAAAGCACAGGAAGATGTTCGGACGGAATATAATTTGAGCTAGCAATTCTAATTTTATCTAATATTTCGTTTTCAACTTCATCTTTACAAAAAATGATGATATGAGGATTAATGATCGCTACAAATGAGGCGACTAATCTGCTGATTGCATCAATTTCATAGTCCTCACTTATTATTAGGTTTTTAAGTCCTCTTCTAATTTCTAATGCCTGTCCAAAATTTCTTTCATCATATTGAGGTACGAATGAAACCTCACCTGAGAAAAATGTACTTCCTCTTACAACATCTCCATTTACCATAATTCCTGCACCTGGACCGTTTTGACCTGAATACAAATAAACAAGGGATTGTTTATCCTTTATCCCTCTATTATTGTGAAAACCTAAAACAGCTGCATTCATATCGTTCTCTACTATGACAGGAATCGAAAAATGTTCTTCATAATATTCTTTTAAATTAATGTTTTGAAACTGTTCGTATCCTGGGATATAAAAGATTTTTCCATTATCAACCGCCGCTGGTACTCCAATCGACATTGAACTGATTTTTGGATATTTAGTTATGATCTTTTCAATGGTCATCGTTAAAAAATGCAAACTTTTATCTATTAATGCACTCGGTGCTTTGCCTTGTTCCTTTACTTCACCAACACAATTAAAAATGATATAGTTCGTTTCAGTTCCCTCTAAGAATATTACTAAACCTAACATATGTTCAGGATTGTAAGAGTATCTTTTTGCCCTTCTTCCACCACTAGAATGATCTAATCCGACTAAAAGAACTTCTCCTTCTTTTTCCATTTCTGTTAGAAACTTACTAATTGTCGGAAAACTAATTTCTAACCTTTGACTTAATTCAACTTTAGTTGCACTGCCTAATTTTAAGAGCGTTGTACGAATACCACAAAGAACCATTTTCTTCATATTGCTTGGAGTTGCTAAAAATTCATTCACTAAATTCACCGCCTTAAAAAACTTATTAAACGCCTTTAATAAGTTGATGACCTTAATTTACCATATACACTTGATTAAAACAATTGAAACTAATGTAACCAGTACATTTAATATCTCATTTTGGTTAACCTAAATATAGATATTCACGGACTTAAGTTTATATCTTAACCATACTAATATAGTTGTAATAAAAATGAGAATGCTTGAAAACCAAAACAAAATTGATTTATATTATAGTTTTCATTTCTAATATTTGTATAGTTTCTAATAATCAAGAACTTCTATATAGCAACGAGTATAAATAAATACTTATATAATTAGAAAGGAAAAATACTTTGTCCATACTCCTTACCTTAATAGTACACCATCGTTATCTATTATTATTTTCAGTGAATCTACTTGAACTTATTGCATTACCTATTTCAGGAGAAATCACTATGAGTTATACGGGGTATCTAATATACCAAGGTAAAATGAGTTATATACTTTCTATTTTCTTAGCAACTTTGGGTGCTGTTATTGGAATTACTGTATCTTATTTAATTGGTAATAGATTCGGTTATAATCTTATTCTAAAGTACGGAAAATATATACACTTTGGTCCCGAAAGATATAATAAAACCGCAAAATGGTTTGATCATCATGGTAATAAACTCTTGGTATTTGCTTTTTTTATACCTGGAATTCGCCATTTTACCGGGTATTTTAGTGGGATTTCCCGATTACCTTTTAAAATATTTGCACGAAATGTATATATTGGTGCGATTCTTTGGTCTATTACCTTTGTCACTCTTGGTAAGGTTCTTGGTCCTCAGTGGGAGAAATTTCATCATTCTGCAAGTAAATACCTTGGAATAGGAATAGTTGGTCTTTTAAGCTTTATTGTAATTTTATTCTTGTTAAGGAGATACAAAACATCCTTAAAATACTTTTTAAATAATTATATAACTTCATTTTCAACTCGTTTTTTTTATCATTAAAAAGAATTGAAATTTTTATTATTTGCCTTGCTGTTTTGTTTTTAAGTATGCTTATTTTTACTTTAGGATTGAGTGAACAATATTTACATAATGAGTTTAAAGAGTTAAATGAAGTTAGTATATATATCATAAATGAACTCTTTGGAGACAACTGGAGTTTCATAATGAAGGGATTACTTGTTCTTCAAATACCTTTAATTTTGCTTGTTATTTCAATGGTTTCATTAATCTTACTATTTGTTAATAAGAGAAACTTAATATTGGAATTCTTATTTTTTATAACATCTATTGTTGGTGGTGTGATATTCAAAGAAATTATTACGCATGTATTTCATTATTTAAAACCTAATGCCGGCTCTTTATTACACTTTGAGTTTCCAAATGAACAATCTTATATGTCAATTGTCGTCTATGGTTATTTTGTTTTTGTATTGATACGCCATTTAAAAAACGATATCTTTACTCGAATCAAATTGATCTCTCCAATTATACTTTTATTTCTTTTAATATTAATTGGTGTAGCAAATATTTATTTCTCAATTCAAATTCCAAGTGACCTTATAGCAGGATACACATTTGGAGCAGCATGGTTATTTTTAAACTTATTACTACTTGAAATACTTCGTCTCATACAACAATATAAGCCATTTCCAAACAAACGCACCATTTAGACAACAAGAAATAATATTAATTTAATATGGATCGGAGTGCTATGATGGATTTATAATCTATATTTTTATATAATCATTCAATGAAATATTTCATTCTACTAACATTAGCTGAGTGTTACGAAAGAGTATTAAAAGAACTCCAAATATTTTCCTTTATCGTTAGTAAGATCCAATTTCAACTTTGTAAATTTGAGGTATTTTAAATGAATTTAAAGTATTTTTTGTCGATTGCTTTTTTAATTAGTCTTTTGTCACTTTTTGGTTTCGGACTCATGGCATTACTAGTAAGCAATCATAGTATATATCATTTTGATAGTACAGTTATTAACTTTATACAAGGGTTTGAATCACCCGTCATGACATCTTTTATGAAATTAATAACTTTTTTAGGTTCAAGCGTATTTATAATTCTACTTTCTATAAGTATTCTATATTTTCTTTATAAAGTTTTAGATCACCGTTCTGAATTAATATTATTTATTGCCGCTCTTATTGGCTCAAATATTCTTTGTATTTTATTAAAACTCTTCTTTCATAGGGCGAGACCTGATTTACACCGTTTAATTGAAATAAGTGGATTTAGTTTTCCGAGTGGACATGCAACCAACGCTATGACAGTTTATGGAATCCTAGCATTTATATTGTGGAGAAATATTCGTACAAAATCTGGACGTTCTCTATTGATATTAATAAGTTTAATAATGATTCTTTTAATTGGTATAAGCAGAATTTATTTAGGTGTTCATTTTCCAAGCGATGTAATTGCTGGCTACTTTACTGGAGGATTTTGGATTAGTATTGCAATTTGGTATTATCAGCGTTATAAAGAAAAGCAATATGAACGAAAACAATGCGCTTGAAGATTTTATTACTTATAGTAAAAAAAGGAATTTTAAATTTGTTCAGATTGATTAAAGAAGCCTTTTATTAAGCAAACAAAAAAGAGAGAGTACCGTTACTCTCTCTTTTTCATTTGCTTAATATTATGATATTCCTTCAAAAATATCGTTTACGATTAACTGAGAACTAAGACCTTTATATAAATTCATTAGAGATATTTTCATTCTAAATTAATAATATGACTTTTCAAGTTCTATCGATAAAAGGCAATTCATCTCCCACCTACCGTTAGAGTAAAGTCTTTACACGCTTGAGAAAGGAAACTTCTTGCCTGATTATGTTAAATTTCGCAGATTCTATTATGAAAATTCACTATAAATTTCATTAAAACAATTTAATTAATAACCAATTATACAATCAAAAAAATGCCTAAAAAAAACCAATAATGAATTTTATAGTCAATCATTAAATTATAGTGAAATTGATTAAAAAAATATAATCTTTTTTGCTTTTTTACTGTGCTATTATATAGCAATGCTATACATTTCACGTACTTATAAACAAATTAAACATTCAATTTTAAACTTAGAAATTAAAGGGAGAATTAACTATGAAAGAAAAGAAAACAAAACTAGTTTATAAAAATGTAATGATTTTTCAATGGTTTTTAAAAACAAGTTATTATTTGATGATCATCATATTACTAATATATTTTTACATTTGTAATTCCTCTGGCTCATCAACATTTATTTATAATGAATTTTAATTTTATTAACTAATATTTATAGAGGTATTCAAATGACACCATACGAAAATTTACTATATTTTTTATTATTGATGTTATTATTCCTACCAATTATTATTTTTGGGTTAAATGGAAAAAAGATAACATTTTACAATACGCTTGTTGGCTGGACACTTATTTTACTTATTTTTAAAGACGATATAAAACAGTTGTTATTTTTTATATGTTTTACTATTTTCCAATCAGTATTGGTCATTAACTATAGAAAGTATCGTGAGAAATACAATAATCCTCGTGTTTTTTATTTTTTAATAGTATTAACGTTATTTCCGTTAATTTTAACTAAGGTTCAGCCACTTTTTATACCAAATTCAATAATTGGATTTTTGGGTATTTCCTATGTAACTTTCAAATCAATCCAATTACTAATCGAAATAAGGGATGGATTAATCAAAACGTTAACAGTATTTGAGTTTCTACAGTTCTTTTTATTCTTCCCAACTTTTACGTCTGGTCCGATTGATCGATATCGAAGATTTGAGAAGGATTTCAAGAATAGCTTTGAACCTGGGGAATATAAAGTTCTTTTATTTAATGGTATAAACTTAATTTTTCGAGGTTTTCTTTACAAGTATATTATTGCCCATGCTATCAATTTGTATATTATTTCAAATGTCTATTTACATGAAGACCTATTTGTCTTAAAACTTCTATACATGTATGCATACAGTTTTTATTTGTTCTTTGATTTTGCAGGTTATAGTGCTTTTGCAGTCGGAGTTAGCTATTTATTAGGTGTTCAAACACCACAGAACTTTAATAAACCATTTTTGAGTAGAAATATTAAAGATTTTTGGAATCGTTGGCATATGACATTGTCTTTTTGGTTTAGAGATTATGTTTATATGAGGCTAGTTTTTTTCTTACAAAAAAAGAAAATAATAAAAAATCGATATGTTATTTCGTATATTTCTTACTTTACCTTATTTTTTTTAATGGGTCTTTGGCATGGACTTGCATTGCATTTCATTGTTTATGGTATTTACCATGCTATTTTAATTATTTGTTACGATCTATTTGAAAGGAAAAACAAAGAAAAGAAATTAATTCCGCGAACAAAATTCACTGATATACTTTCAATAATTATTACATTTCACTTTATTTGTTTTGGTTTTTTAATTTTTTCAGGAACATTATTCTAAAACAAATAATTAGACATCAAATGAGGGATTAGATATGAAAAAAACTACTTTCGGTCCAATGTTTTTGGCTGTTATAGTTGTTATATTAATAATTACCATTCCAAAGCAATGGTTAACTCCACTAGTTACAAATCAAACAGCTAGGCATCAATCTAGCTCACTTAGTCCTGCTATCTTCCAAGGTATTACAGTACAAAAACAAGTTATGAAAGATCCTACCATTATACCAATCTATGGTTCGTCTGAACTTTCAAGATTTGATCAGTTTCATCCTTCAAATTTTTTTAAGGCATATGATCCAAAATATACACCTTTCCTTATTGGAAGAGGAGGAACTCAATCTTTAATACATTTCCTAAGTTTATCTGCTAACTATTCAAGTTTAAAAGGGAAACAGATAATTTTTATAATTTCACCACAATGGTTTAATAAAAGAGGATTAGATGAACAACGTTTTGACCCAAATTTTTCGAAGTTACAAGCAATTGAATTTGCAAAAAATAATAAAATCCCTATGGATATAAAAGAAAGAGCAATTAATCGATTACTTGATTATTCAATAGTAAGAAATGACAAAATGCTTGCGACTTTGATGAGCCAGGCACTTGGAATGAAAACAGAAAAACTAACTAATAAACTAATTACTAATAATTTAGTCAATCCTTATTTATCAATTATTAATAAACAAGATGTTCTTACATCGAAATTTAATTTTATCAGTAATTTTGAAAGAAATTATTACTCAACTTCAAAAAATAAATCATATAAAGAACTGATGGCAATTGCAGAAAAAGAAGGAAAGAAAACAGCAACCAATAATCCATTTTATATTAGAAACAGTATTTATACATTGCATTTTGCTAATAAAATTAATCAATTAAAGAACTCTAGATCCACAGCTTCCTATAAAGAATCACCTGAATATAAGGACCTACAACTGGAATTAGATTTATTAAAAAGTGCTGGCGCAAAACCACTTTTCATATCTATTCCAGTAAATGGGTACTTTTATGATTACGTTGGTTTTAAAAAAGAAGAGCGTACTTTGTATTATAAAAAAGTATCTAAAGAAATTCGTGATTCTGGATTCGAAGTTGAAGACTTATCGAACCATGAATATGATAAATATTTTTTCAGAGATTCACTTCATTTAAGTTTAAAGGGATGGGTTTATGTGGATCAAGCAATGGAATCTTTCTTGCACAATAAAGAAAAAGTTAATAAAAAATCTCAAAACTTAGTGGTTAACTGATTGACCATGAAAAAATGTGTATATGAAATTGAATATAGGCCATAGAAAAAAGCTTCCGAACACAACATTTGAGTGTTCGGAAGCTTTTTCTAAAATTTTTTACTTTAAGCAACTGTGTTGGCCATCGCCTTTGGTAGCGGAGCCGATACAACTTTAATATTTGAGATGCAAACATTCCGTCTTTTTATCATGTTGCTGGTTGCAGTTCCATTAGTACGCTGGTTGATAAGCAGAGATAAGCCTACAAAAAGAGGAATTAGCAAAATACTTAAAGAGCCTAAATAAAAGAGTCTGTTGATAAAATATGTTGAGACCTAAGGGTTTTTTTTGAAGTGCTCTTCAGATATTTAAACCCCGTTTTGACATAGCAATTGGCATATAAAAATGAAGGGAACTCGCTACAATACTGGCGAGTTTCCTTCATTTTGAGATCTTTATCTGTACCTTGAGTAAAATCAATTCGGCAGTTAATTCAATATCCTTTATATTACCAAAAATAACACTACTAAACATACTAATCGACATTTTAGTTAAATTTGTTTAAGAACTATTTTTTGGGACCACCAACATATTCAGTGTATCCATTCCAAAAATCTTCTAAGTCATTCCACCACTTTAAAGATACAGAATGTAAATACTTCTTCATTCCAACTGGGTTTGGGTTTATTCCAAGATTTTGAAGGTCTTCCAATAACCCGATCGTTGCTGCTTCTTGCACGTATTCGTCTCCGTCTGTATGTAATCGTTCGATAACATCAAATACTTTAGGGAATTCTTCAAAATTTCCTTTAGAATACAAATCCGCCAAATGACGAGCAAAATCTGATAAATCATTATATAATAATTGATCTTCATTTTCCTCATAATTGTTTTTAAGGTAATTTTCCCATCTTTTTTTATAAGAAGGACATGCATGGATTAATAAATTCATAACTTCATATTTCTTTATTTCTTTACACATTAAATCACCTACTTAAAATGGCTAAGAAATTTTCTCTTAGACTTGGAACGAAGTAGATATTTATTTAAAGATTTTATTTTAAAAATGTGCTAGGCATTACAACAAGAACTACCTCTCCACGAGCGCAAAGAATATCATTTGCGAATAATTCTGTATGAACTTTCCATTTTTTAGGATGGATTTCTTCAACAGAGCCGATTGCTTTTAGTGGAACCTCTTGTGGAGTTGGTTTAAGATATTCCACATTAAGGGAAGCGGTTACAAATCTAGGAGGTACTGAGCCATCTCCTACTTCGTTTCCATTCTTACGGTGTAAAGCGAGTGAGGCAGAACCTGTCCCATGACAATCAATTAACGAAGCTATTAATCCACCATAAATAAAACCCGGAATTCCCATGTACTTTGATTCAGGTGTAAAGATTGTAACTGTTTTATCACCTTGCCATCCAGTGCGAAGATGATGACCATCTTTATTTAATCGACCACATCCATAACACCAAGCGAAATCATCAGGATAGATATCTTGAATTGCTTTTTCAATTACTTCTTCCATCATTCATCCTCCTTAAAAAGTTTTTAAATAAAATTCATCATAATATGAACAATCGTTCGGTCATATTGTACTTTAAATATATACAAGGTCTTACTTATGTACAATAGTTACCTGATAATTCCGTTAATATTAACTATACTTTTAAAGTAGAGTAATACTTTTCAAGCTTACAATTAACTAAAAATTATGTACACAGAGAATTACTGGCGGAGCAACTTCTTTTTGTATTATAGATAATTTCATTTTTCGGATTAAATTAGTTGAACAATTTCATTACTTTTTCATAAGTATCTTCATAGTTCAAATTATTATAAAATTTATTATTTAATTCATTAAGTTCATCAAGAATATCATCTTCTGATTTATTACTTCGATAGATTTCATTAGCTTTGTTAACTAAATTAGATAAGAAACTTATTCCTAATTTATCTAAAATCGCAACAGTTTCTTGCCAATGTTCGCCAGTCCAATTTAAGAAATATTAATCAAATCCACCGTTATTCAATTCCATTATGAGACTATCGACTAAATAAAAATTTCTTATATTTTGACTTAATTCTTCAAATCCTTTTATGCTTTCTTTTTCATTGATTTTATCAGACATCTCTAAATATAAATCTTCTGTATTTTTCATCTGATGATCTCCTCTGTCATTTATATATGTTCTTCTTCATCAACATTGCATTATTTAATTGAATAAGAAAAAATATAAAACTATCTGAGCAGTTTAAAAGTTTGTTCAACAATTACATGGGTAGTTAATCATTTTATAATTTGCCACTCAATATATTAGAATAAGTATATTTTACCTTGTTTTCCACTAGCCTTCCAAATAATTAAAAAGGAGTCGATTATCATCGACTCCTAGATTTGTTCTATTAAAGCACCCGATATTTGGAGGGCTAATATTTTTAGTTACAATTGTTTATCTAAAGAAGAATGTATAAATTATAGAATAATTGCTTTTCTTAAGTTAAATATTTTTCTATTTTCTCTCGTGTAGATAATGGTAACTTATTTAATACATATTTTGGTACGCCACATTCCTTTTTTGCGCTTACTTCTTTACCGTCAATGTTGAAAGATAAAAACTCCCAAAAAGCAATTATGAAGTTCTCACTGTTGTCATGAATAGTTTCCATCCAACCTTCTGCAATAATTTTATTGCTCACATTAAGTACTTTAATATATGAGAAATCTATCAAATTTATATTATCATATGTTCTTCTCGATGCGGCAAAACTATTTGACCAGTCAAATATAAATTTATCTTCCTTTAAGCCGTATTCAATTAAATATTTTGATAACTGTTCCTCAAATTTTTTGATTTGGTTCGGCTCATAAAAATCTGACACCGCACTATATTTAGTAACAAGTGGAGAAGATATTGTTGTTATTCCAGAAATTAAAATATCATTAAATATTTTAATAATTGTAACTGAACCATCATCAAATTCAATCTCATATCTTATATTTGCTTCTTCAGTTAGAGAATTATCAAAAGTGTTGAAACCTACTATTTTTTTTTCATTAATACAAATACCATTTAAGTAATTTAAATCCTTTAATTTTATCCCATCTGAAAAAATATCCTTACCAATTACTTCTTCAAAAACCATATCATGAATTTCATTATTGTAACTAAAAATATTACCCGAATGTTCAATGAATAAATCTTTACCTTCAAGACTTTTTAATGTGGTCAAGACATTAATCAATGTTTCGTTATCCTTTTCAAAGTAATTTCTTAAAAGCAATTCCTTTATATATTCATTTCGATTAAATTGGTCAGTTTGTACTTCCTCACGATCTGTTTCGTCGTTAACTGTTTCCTCGTTTAAATCATAATATTCTAAAATTACAATACTGATTGTTATTCCACTTTCATATTCAATATCAAATTTATCAAGACATTCTGCATCTTCTATTATATCTGGATAATCTTTAACTGATTTTATCCCTTTATCTTTTAAAATAAAAGAAAGCATTGTATCTCTACGAACAATATTAATTACATCATCAAGAAAATAAACACAATCTTCATCGAGATTTTTTATTTCTTCTCGTACATAAACGTCACCGCATTCAATTACTGAATGAGATAAAAAACCTTTACTTGTTTCGAAAGTAATCCAAAAGCTTTGTCCGCTATACTTTTTCAATCTATTAATCAGCTTTTCTATTAATTCCACAATTTCACCTCATTTCAATTATTGGAAATGCCAACTACGATTCATCGATTCAAGTAGTTCTTTAATAGCTTTAGGCATTTTTCCTAATGCACTTTATGGTTTCAAAAATTGAATTCATCCCCTAATCAACAAAAAAATAATGTTTAGCATTTTGAATAACTATGTTATTTATATATCCTTCATTCCCGATTAATTCTCCAATTTTTCCGCTCAAGAGGAAAAGCAACACAAAATGATTAGTCTAAAATAGGAAGATCAAAATCATTTTTACACTTAAAAATGCCGTCAGCGAAAATTGCTGCCGGCAAATAGTTCTTACAATCCTATTTCTTTCTTAATATCGTCAAAAGTTTTTCCTTTCAATTGATTCACTGGTTTTGGAGAGTTTATAACGGTTGGGTTCTGCATACCGAAATTTTCTTCAACATTAGCAAAATCTTTCGAATCGATTACACCATCCCAGTTGATATCTGCATTACGGTTGAATTTTTGATCGGCTACTTGAGCTCCAAAGCTTTCTGCAGCTACGAAAGCATCTTTTATATCAATGACGTTATCTTTGTTTATGTCCCCGGCAACTGCGTCTTCTATTTCATTTGGGTAACTTAACGTCTTTCCGTCGCCATAATCCACACCATCTAAAGTTCGGTAATCATTACAGAAATGAGAATAAGTAGTGAAATGACCAGGTATATCTTGAATAACGGTAAAACGATCATGCGTAACTGGCAATCTATTTACGGCTAAACCGCCATACTTGTTTAGAAGTCCTTCATACGTTTTTCTATAATTCTTCATCTTGTATAGTATAGTTATGCTCCTCTATTTTTTTCTTCATAAATCCCGTCCCCCAATCCTTCATAGCATCGAGTACAGTGTTAAATTTTTTACCTAGTTCTGTCAGAGAGTATTCCACTTTAGGTGGAATTTCCTTATAGACTTCTCTGTGAACCATTCCATCCTCTTCTAATTCTCTCAGTTGTCTCGTCAATATTCCTTTTGAAATACCCGGTAACAACCTTTGGAGTTCGTTAAACCTTCTTGTACGCTGGCTTAAGTGCCATAGTATTATGATTTTCCATCTTCCAGCTATTACATTTTGAGTAAGTGTCAATGGACAAACTACATCTTGTTCTTCAGGAGGATGATCTTCTTGAAAATTAAATCGAGCCATTAATTTTAATTACCTCTCTTTCATAATGGTACTATTTTTGTGACTATGTCATATAAAAATGCCTACTTTTATTATTGTGTCTGTGGATTTAGTATATATCTGTAATTAATAATTTAAAATCAAAAGATTTTTTAAATATAGTACTTGAGGAGAATGGTGACAAATGAAAACAATACTGGTAACTGGTGGAACAGATGGAATCGGAAAAGGTGTTGCTATGCATTACTTAAAAAAAGGAGACCGAGTAATTGTTGTGGGTAGTTCAACTGTAAAAGGCGAAATTTTCAATAATGAAGCTAAACAGTTAGGTGCAGAAGAAAGAGCAATTTTTCTACAAGCAAATCTAAGCTTGGTGCAAGAAAATCTGCGAATAATCCAAGTAATAAAAGAGCGGTTTAATTCATTGGATTTGGTAGTCTTATGTGCGACAAAACATAATAACACTTATATTGAAACACAAGAGGGATTTGAACTTACTTTTGCGCTGTATTATTTGAGTAGATTTATTCTCAGCTATGGGTTGAAAGAGTATTTAGAATCATCTGAAAATCCTGTAATAATAAATGTTTGTGCACCCGGGATGAAGGGAGAAGTAAATTGGGAGGACTTACAGCATAAAAAAAGCTATAAAAATGTTTCATTTCATGGCAGCCGTTTAAACGATTTGTTAGGCGTTGCATTTGCTGAAAATGATCCTTTTGGTAAAATAAAATATGTTCTTTATAATCCTTGGGCTGTACAAACTTCTGGAGTTTTTGACATGGTTGAAAATCGTTTGATGAAAAATTTGATGAAATTATCTTATAAAATAATTGGAAAACCGGTAGAAGAAGGAATTAAGCCAATCATAAAATTATTAGAAAATCCGCCAAAAGCTTCTTTTGCCGCTTTTAAAATGGATAAAGAAGTGAGTCTAACAATGAAAACTTTTGATAAAGAACTTGCTCAAAAGCTTAATAAAATAACACTTCAAATACTTGAAGAATTAAATTAAAAAATACGGCTTTAAAATAAAAAAAGTACTAACAAAACTTTTTTGTTAGTACTTCTTTTTTCTATTACATCACTTACTTATAAAATTATAATTTTACGATATTAAATTAAAAATAATTGAACCAAGTATCGTTTTTAGGGCAAAATATCAATATAGTATACGTTAGTTCAACAAATTTCCTTCCAGTCAGGACATTCTTCCAGAATAAATTAATGATTTTTTTACTAAGCAATTTGTTCTACTTTACACTTTTGACAAAGTGGATATTCAGATAAAAAAGAAATCATTCTTTGCTTCATTTCCCCAAATGAAATACCGTAATAATATAAAGCTGTCTTTTCAGGACCTTCCCAATAGCTATAAAATCGTCCGGTACCATCAAGCATTTCATCAATTTTTTCGATCACATAATTTATATCACAGTTTTGATAAACTTCTTCTGACAATTCTGTACCATTTAAATAAAGTGCTAGACCTTCAAGAGTTCCAACAGATTGTTCGAAACCATCGGCTCTTAGAATGGAACCCTTTGGTACACCAATTCCATCAATAATTTGTAGTAGTTTATCAACGTTTTCCATTTTGTTATCTTTAAGAAGTATTTCTATATCACAGAACTCTATTTCTCCTGTTGCCTGTTGCATCGTCCCGCCTCCGTCTGTGGTTCCGCATTTACTTGCCTCTAAAGCTTCGCTAATAGGCTCCTCATAAAACTCGCCACGGTCAATGGGTAGTAATCGTGCATTAAGTTGCAATGTTAAATGATAATTATTTTCCTTTATTTTAAAAATATTAAACAGTCCCATTTTTACCTCCACAAATTTTTCAGTATTTTTTCGTTAAAGTGATTGAATTTAAAAAAACACTATTTTAAATAATATATAGCCCTAGATAAGTGATATCAATGCCTAAGATTATAAACCTCATTTACTTTTGGTAAGGTTCACCTCAAAATAAGTAATTTAAATAAAGCATACGTTAGCCAACCTTGAATCCAGGATTCACAACAGTGGATGAAAGAAATATTCGTTTTTACTTGGTTTTGAATAAGAATTAATCAATATTTAGGAATTTTTTGGTTTCAAGTGTAGTTTGTAATAAGAGTTTAGGTTCTTTTTTAAGTAACTTTTGTAAATCTGATATTCTCTTTATCGGAAGTATGTAATTGTTAATATTCATTTGAAATTGCTCAATTAATCGTTCTTTATCCACATTATGAAAGTCGATAAGATCAGTTAACTTTCTATTAATTTTAAATTCGAAACGGAGTCGTATATTTCCGTCCGTGTATTTAGGGAATTCCTTAGTGTTCAAATCTTTAATAAAATAGCCCAAATTAAGATAATATCCGTTTGTATAACTTGTTTTTTGTAAACCTAATACAGAAATAATTTCTTCATTGACATAGTAATAATCACTTCTTCTTTTTTTCATTCCTTTAGCTAAAAGAGCTTCATCAACTAATTTTTTGAACTCCTTTATATCCATAAAAACTCCTTTTTAAATCATTCTCGTCTATTCCAATAATAACATTCCTTGCTGAACTAATCTGCCATTTTGTTAATAAAAAAATGAGCTGCCAAAACAACTCATGTAGTTCAACTAACACTATGCGTTATTTGAATAAGTGATTACATCTGTTCCAGGTACTCTTCTGCTTGATAGCCATCAACTGGAAATTCTTGCAAAGTAAGAGCATTATAATAGAACTGACCGATTGACCAATTCAAATTGATATAATTTCCTCTTACTATTGCATCTTCATCTTCCCAGATTTCATCATGAAAAACATAACCGACTTTTAACGTATGTACATCAATTACAATAAAATCGCCATTTAAGCCTGAACCAATTATTAGAAGTCCTTCATCAATACATCTTTTATTTTCTTCCCATATATTATTGTCTGGAATGTCATTGACTTTATCAAAATATACGTGATTAATTATTAGGTTTTGTGAAAAAGAAAATTTAGACATAAATAACAATATGTCTTTTGGTATTTGAAATTCAGTAAAAAACCTTAGTGTTTCTTCACTAATTGGTTCAGATTTAACTAATTCTTCTTTTAATTTTAGAGCACTTTCAAATAATTCTGCATCCATAATGATCCCTCAAAATTTAGTTTTATTATTAATATATCATACTAATTTAGGTAATTCTTATCCACCTAAACTACCTTTTATTTCAATGAAAACTCGACTAAACAGCCGATCATGTTGCTCAACTAATGCATGCTTATTGAAGTGGAATTTGTTAAAAAAGCTTAACGATCTCCTGTTCCTTTACACTTATTCGTCAACTCGGTTAAATGTTTGATTCAAAAACGTTATGGTTTTGTCTGTCACCTTCACCGTTAAAATGTTTGATGTCCCTTTTATTTTCAGCTTCACTTGTTTGTCGGTTGACGAGACGATTTTGTAGTGTCGTTCGAGCGTTTGGTTGAAAGAACCCATTTTCGTAGTGTACCGCATAAGAACTACATGCGTTTTTTTGTCTTCTTTAAATTCAATCAGATAATCAACGTCTTCATTCGATTTCGTTGTTTTTGTATGGTAAGACCACTTTCCGAATAGTTTGTCTTCTGCAGCATGATGATTACAGCCGCTTAGTAAGACAACGAACAAGAAAGATAGAATGATTTTTTTCATGAGATTCCCCCCAAGGAAAAGATATATATTTGTTCAGTCGAAGAGAGTTTCCGTTTTATACTATAGACCTAGCTACTCTTTTCTAGCTTTAGTGTTAAATGATTCCATTTCACATTCTCCTAGAGTTCAACTTTTTATATCAATATTCTATTAATGCATATATAAATCCTTCATAAACTAAACTGCTATTTACTTGTCAAAGAAAAGGTACCTGAACAGCTTAAAGGTTGATCAACTATGGCATGGGTAGTGTAATAAGAATATCAGTTTTTATTAATACCCGATTCAGTAATTACTTCACAAAGATAGCCGACAATTACTCTCTTTTAGAAGAGAAACACAATTTTTACCAGTGTGAATTAAAAGCTTCCCTCAAATGGAAAGTATGCTTGACATTACTTTTGTTGCACGATAAACTTACTCTACGGAAAGTTAACTTTCCATAAAAAAGGGGGGAACACGTTGCTAAACCGTTTAGAAGAAATCCGCAAACAACGCGGAATTAAGCAAGAGGAATTAGCAACAGCTCTTGAAGTGTCAAGGCAAACTATCGGTTCATTAGAAAACGGGCGTTATAACCCATCCATTCTTTTAGCGTTTAAGATTGCTCGTTTTTTCGGTATGAGCATCGAAGAAATCTTTATTTATGAGGAGGATGAAAGTATATGAAAAAAAATAATTCGATTTATTATCTGACCGTAGTAGCCTTAGTACTACTAGTAGTTGGTATATACTTCATCAAAACTAATGGAAATCCACAAGGTTTGTTGCGAGTGTTGCCTTATATCTGTGTTGGCCTTGGCTGTAGTATTTTTGGTCATGGTATGGGAGAAATATTAACCCGTTTGGCTATGAAGAAAAATCCTGTCGCAGCAAAGCGGCTAGAGATTGACCAAAAAGATGAACGTAATTTGGCAATCGCTAATCAAGCAAAGGCGAAAGCATATGACATGATGGTTATTGTATTTGGAGCCTTAATTTTATCATTTTCCTTGATGGATATAGATTTAACAATGTTGTTACTATTAGTTATTGCATATATGTTTTTCCTTGGATATAACAGTTATTACCGTTTAAAGTTTTATAAAGAGATGTAATATAATTCATGTACTTAACTTTCTCTATCTTCACAGGAGGTTACAGCTCTTCTTTATAAGTCTCCAAAATAAAAAAGAGGAATTTTCCTCTTTTTTAAATTTCACACCCGAAATTTATATTGCTTTCATCACTTCAATTACTTTTTCAATATCATTTTTCGTAATCCAATAATGTATAGCAAAACGCATCATGCCGTCTTCTTCTGGGGCAAAGATGATAATTCCGTTCTCTTTAAAAATTTGTTCAATTTCTTCAGGACTTCTTCTCATTTCAGTCATTTGGAAGAATACTAAATTAATATGAAGCTGAGATGTGTCAAGATGAATTCCAGGGATTTCACTAAGTCTATTAGCTAAATATTGAGCATTTTCATGATCTTCATGTAATCGTTTCGTCATTTTTTCTAATGCGATTAGACCAGCGGCTGCTAAAAATCCAGATTGTCTCCAGCCTCCACCTAGTAATTTACGTTTCTTTTTTGCTTTTTCAATAAATTCTTTACTTCCAGCAAGTATTGAACCTACAGGTGCACAAAGCCCTTTTGATAAACAAAACATTAATGAGTCACTATATTGAGATAATTCTTTAACGTCTGTTTTTAAATAAGTTGCAGCATTGAAAATTCTTGCGCCATCTAAATGCACAGGAATATTTGCATCTTTTGCAATGCTATATACTTGCTTCATATAGTCGATATCAACTACAGAACCATTTGAATAAGCATTTTCTAAACAGATTAATGAAGTTTCTGGGTAATGGATGTCATCAGGTCGGATCGAATGTTTGATTCGTTTAATATCCATCATGCCATGAGTTGTTTGTAATGTTCTTAAGTGAACCCCGGCAATAATTGAAGCTGCTCCTACTTCATGTTCGAAAATATGACAATCCTCTCCAAGTATAACTTCAGTACCACGATCACAATGTGTAAACAAAGCAAGCTGGTTACCAAATGTTCCACTTGGTACAAATAATGCTGCTTCTTTCCCAACCATAGAAGCAGCTAGACTTTCTAATTTTTGTACAGTTGGGTCATCCCCATAAACATCATCGCCGACTTCGGCTAAAAACATGGCTTGTCTCATTTCATCTGTAGGATTTGTTACAGTGTCACTTCTTAAATCAATAAACTTCATTTTCATTCCCCTTTTTTACTGTTTTCAGAATTATCTAAACTAGTTTAATAGACGCATCGAGATTTGGTTTCTAATACAAGTATCCATCTCGTTGTCGGAAATTGGCGGGTGAATTTAGTCATTAAATGTGTTGTTTTTTTCAAATTCCTTTAAACCCATGAGCAAAAGTTTCTCAGTAATATCCTCAATTCCAGTATGATGTTCTACTGCAATTTGTTTAATCTTTTCTTTTATTGAATCTTTTACAAAAATAGTCAGTTGTTCTTGATTACTCGTAAACACAATAAAACCTGGTCTAGTAGAAAGCTTACCATCAATTAAACAGTTTTGTAAAATTTCAAAATCTTGTTCAATTTGAGCATCAAGATATGGTAGTTTAATTGGCTTTATGTCGATCTTAATTGAGTTGTTCATAATATATAGATTCATATTTTGATGTCCAATGTGTTTATAAAAAGAATCGATAATGCCAAAAATCGGAGCACTAATTGACTGAGGGATTGGAAATTGAAATGAAATCATACCTCTTTTCGTACTATGACTGGCTTTCTTCATTTCATAAGCTTTTCTAAAACCACGGCTTGTAAGTTCTTCTTTATTTAAAAGTTCACCCATATTCGTTTTTGCTACGATTTCAGAGTTCTCATCAAGTTCGATAATTCGGGCTTTTTCGTTTGAGTTTGGAATTTCATAAAGTCCGAATAGGTAAAACTCTAAGTCTTTTGTAAAAAAAGACTTTTTTCTTGATGCATTTTTTTGTGAGAATTTTAGATTTTCAATTTCTTCTTCTGGAATAAATACAGTTAGTCTACCTTTAAAATTTACTTTATTTGCGTTAATTTTCCCATTTTTTATATATTGATGAATTGTTGCTTTCGATACTCCTAATAAATTAGCTGTTTCAAGAACAGTTAGTCCTACCGGTTTTACAGTTTGGGACTTTAACTGATTAAGATCCTCAAGATAAAACCTCATTGTCCCATCGATTTGCCAATCTTCATAAACAAGATTCAGTTTCCCAGTCTTTACATAATTATAGATCGTTTGTTTAGAAACACCTAACAGTTCTACAGCCTCATTTGTTGTAACAATCTCTTTCATTTTATGATCTTGTTCTAACATTTTAATTCTTCCTTTTTTATTGTTTTATAGACCTATTATATCATAATTATTTCCAACAAATTGTTAAAAAGTAATTAAACTGATACAATTAAATCAATTTATTTATAAATAATAAATTATACATAATTTGTTTAAAGTAGAATAATAGTGTATTTTTCTACCTTAATCAATTTATGCAATTTAATATATATAAAAAATGAAAGTTAAATATTTAACTGGAAAAAGTATCCGAATTATTACTATAAATAGAATGATTTATGTATAATAGATTAAGAGGTGAGTAATATGTTAGTAAAATCAAGCCTACTTATTACAAATTCAGTGCATTTACCAAGTACGAATCTAAATGAATCCAACATAATTGAGTATTTAATAGATGAAACATACTTTCCTATTCTTCTACAAACAAAATTTGAAAATGAAAAAAATCATCGAATGATTTATGAAGGGTTTTCTGATTTGGATATGATCTACTACTTTGTCCATCAGAGAAAAGATATACAAAAATCGAAACAACGAAAAGATAGTACAAAGATGGAATACATACGAGAGTTAATGCAGTTTTTTCGATACTTGATTAAGAGTGAAGAGTTTTTGCGACAGGATGTAGGCTCTTATATAGAAACTTCATTTTTCAAAAATTTAAAACAAAGACATATCGATTCATATCAACAATGGCTATCTACTTATCAATATGGTTCGAACAAGCAACAATATCGTGTTACAACTCTTTCGAGAAAACTTGTCATATTAAAAAGCTTTTTCAAGTTTTTATTTGATAGTCATTATGTTCAAGTACCTTTGTATACTCGAATGCTGAATGCAAAAATTACAAAGGATGATTTACCAAATCGCGATTTAGAAGAGAGTGAAGTTAAAGCATTACTGAATTTTTATAATGGAAATATTTTAAAAGCGACTATAATCAAATTATTAGCTACAACTGGTATGCGAATTCGGGAACTAGCAGAGGCAAATTGGGGCAAAGTTACAAAGGATTCAAACGGTTATTGGCTAGAGATTGTTGGAAAAGGAAATAAAAAACGTGAAGTTAAATTATTAAATCATGTATTTGTAGATTTATGTAAACTAAGGAGTCGACGTGGTCTATCAAATCTCATTTCGAAAACAGATTCAAGTCCATTCTTTCCAAATAAACTGAATCAACATTACTCGTTTAAATATTTATCAAAATATGTAATTGGAATGATAAAAGATTCGGAGTTACCTTTTGTAAAAGAACATAATCGATCGAATAATATTAGTCCTCACTTCTTTCGACATCATTATGCATGTCGTTCAATTGAAAAAGGTGCGAGCATTTATCAAGTTAGTCGAAGTTTAGGTCATGAAAGTATTCAAACGACTGAACTTTATTTAGCTAAAATGATGAATCGAACTCAAAATGCAAGTAATGTTTGGGATGATGAAAATTATTAATAAGAAAAACCCCATTTTTTAAAATAGGGGTTTTTTTTATATTTATAATCAGTTTACATAATATTATTATAAGCAATCCACTTGAAACAATTTGGAAAATAGGAAAATATAAATCCGTATCTAAAAGATTGAACTTTAAAGCTTTACTACTACCTCTGTTCCATCTTTTAATTTTGTATCAACAAGGATTAGTCCACTGTTTTTTGAAAGTCCATGTATTAACGGCTTCAAATCCTTTCTTTCAATTTCAGGGAAAATGAAGTTACTGCCATTTTTTTTTATTGCTTTATTTATTAAACGATTAAGCAATTTTGATGTGATGATCAAACTAGCTAAATTTAAAACCGCATAAGGAACAGGAATGGAGAATCGTTTCCCTTCTATTTTCACCTTGACCTTTAACATAATCTACTCAATCACAACAAAAACTTTATCACCGTTTGATGAAGTGATATCAACGATTTGTCCGACCATTTCGTTTTCGATTGCTTCGATTAGCAAATCAACGTTAATATCTTTTACATATTTTTCTGCCTCAGGAATTTTTTCAGCAATATTTGTACCTACTTTTAAAAGTGCTTTTACAAGATTAATCGGTACATTTACATTAACATTATCTCCTACTTCAGAGTTCACACGAATTTTTAATATTTTATTTCCATACGGTTCTTTTTTTAAAGATACGCGTTCCGGCTGATCTTTATCTTGTAAAATATTAATTAATTCACTTGCCTTATCCTTATCAATCTTTCCTTCTTCCATCAACGTTAAGATTCTTGAAATCTCATCCTTCATTATAAGTCCCCCTCTTTTAATAATTGAATGGCTTTCTCAGCCGAAATTTCGCCTTTTTCTAACATTGTAACAATTTTTGATTTATCTATTTCTGGTTTCTTTTGAGTGGAATATCCAAGTGTAGAGATAATTTCATCTAATTTTCCTCTGACTGTCGGATAAGATATTCCAAGTTCCTTTTCGACCTCTTTGATATTTCCACGGCATTTAAGAAAAATCTCAATAAAATGGAGTTGTTCTTGTCCAAGAGCTGCTAATCTTGATACTTCAAATTCATTTTCAATCGTTGTCTGACAATGATTACAATGTAGCTTAGTAATTTTAAGTGCCTTGCTGCAAACAGGGCAATTAGTGAGTAAAGGATACGACATACTGTTCTCCTTTCTTTTATTTAATCATATCATACACTATATATTTAATTTTTCAAACAAAAATTTAAATTTATTTATAAAAATTTATATTTTAATTAAATTATTAAATATTTATATTAAATATATTGATTCGAAGAACGGTAAAGTTTAATTTCCATATAAATATTTATCTTTTTATTCAATAATTCAATTTGTATATTAAATAAATTTATTCTTGGATCATAAAAATAAAAAAAGACCCTTTAAGGAGTCTTTCTAAAATCTTCTATGAGCTTTAAAGTATCATATTTTCTGCCTATTCTTTTTCATTATCGACCAATACTCTCATTTCAATCAAAAATTCTTCTTTTTGATTCGGTGAATAATTATTATGTATTAATGATTCATATATATCGCTTTTAATCGTTATTTGATGTTTGTCTATATAATTAATAAGTCTTTGTAAGTTTGTAAAATAATCATCAGATGATACGCTTTTATAAGTAATGCATATGTATTTTCCTTCTTGGATGGTTGAAAGCTCGGTACCCGGTAATAGTAGTGTAGTTTGTTTTTTTGTTAAAACGGGTGTAAATAAATATTGATAGGTTACTTCACTAACATGTTTATAAGACTTATATGGCACTATGGCTCCATAACCATTGTTCCTAAAACCTTCTGTAGATGCCGCAAATTTCTTCAATTTACTGTATGAAGCATTTAAAATATTTTTCGGATCGATCCCATTAGCTTTCGTCTGAATGATTTGCATTTCTTCTTCATACGAAAAAAACACTTCACCAAATTGTGGATAATCCTTTTGTTTTTGTAATCCCCTTTTTGCATTTGCGATGATTTTTTCAATTTCGATTAATGAATCTATTTTTTCTCTGACAATTTTTTCTTGTTCTGTTAAAAAGGAGAAAAATTCATCTCTGTGTAGCCCCTGTACTTCTTTCATCTCTTCTAATGGAGTACCAATATATTTGAGTGATTTGATTAAATCGAGAAGATGAATTTGTGAGTCTTTGTAATATCGATAATTCGTATCTGGATCGACATACGCTGGTTTAAATAAGTTGATTTTATCATAATATCGGAGTGCTTTAATCGAAATATTAACTAATTTAGATACCTCACCTATTGTATAAAGTTTTTCCTTCACTTCAATCACCTCCACATTCTTATTTTAGCAAAAGAAGCATATTCTTTATTCGAAAATATAGAATATGCTTTTTTGAATTATTATGCTGTTCGATATACTGGCATTTTCCAAGCAATTGTTAAACCAACACCACTCGCTAATAAGACTGTTGCAAAATAAAATGGATAGTTTAAGTCGATATCAAATAGGATTCCACCTATTATTGGTCCTATTACATTCCCAAAACTAGTAAACATTGAATTCATTCCACCTACAAAGCCTTGTTCATTACCTGCAATTTTAGATAAATAGGTTGTTACAGCTGGACGCATTAAATCAAAGCCTAAAAATACTGTAATCGTCACTAGTAAAATCATAAAATATGAGTTCACAATTGTCATCATAAACACCAGTATAGTTGAAAGGATTAAACTATATCGAATTAATCGAATTTCTCCCATCCATTTTGTTAAACGATCAAACAATGCTACTTGAGCAATCGCGCCAACAATCCCTCCGCCAGTAATCATGATTGCTATGTCTTTCGGTGTAAAACCAAATTTATGATTAGTGAACAATGAAAATAGTGATTCAAAAGCTGACAAGCCAAATTGTGAGATCAATATAACCATAAACGAGATAAAATACATCGGAGCAAAAATACGTTTAAATCCTGGTTTTTGTCCTTTGTTCTCAATACTTTCTTGATTTCGTTCTGGCTCAGGAAGGACTGTAATAGATAAAACGCCTGCGAAAATCGCCAATCCAGCTGCGGAGAAAAATGGTATGCGTGGGCCATATTCTGCTAAAAAACCTCCAACACCTGGTCCAACAATAAAACCTGTTGAAATTGCTGCCGACATATAGCCGAGTGCTTTTGCTCTTGTATCGACCGTTGTAACATCTGCTATAAATGCTGTTACAGCTGGCATTATGAATGCCGCACTTATTCCGCCTAGCATACGTGAAATAAAAAGAACCTCAATTGTTTTACCCATTCCGAATAAAAACTCTGAGATACTAAAGATTAATAATCCAGTTATAATCATTTTTTTACGTCCGAACTGGTCTACCCAGCGACCTGCAATTGGTGAAAAAAATAATTGTGTAATAGCAAATGCAGCTACCATATAGCCTACAATCGTACCCGATATATTTAACTCATTCATAATTGAAGGTGTGACTGGAATAACTAACCCAATTCCTAAAAAAATAATGAATAAATTCATTAATACTAAAGATAACATTATGTTTTGTTTTTTCATCTTAATTCAACTCCTTTTAAAACTCTACAAAACATAATGTAAAGCCTCCTCCGAGGGGAGAGTCAATTAGTTTTTTTATCATTTTTGATTCTTTTTTTATGAATTCGCTTTCTTTATTAAAATAAGGTTTTTAATCTATTTCTGTGAAATAAAAAAAAGCCTCTTTTTAGAGAAGCTCATAGTTGATACATAGTTTCCGTCTATATAAAATTTTTAAAAATGTTCATATATCTTATGATAATCTTATTTAGCGTGACGAGTTTTTTGCAACATTCCGAGAATGCTTGATGTGGCAAAACCAAGGATTAGAGCAAAGGTTATATGTGGGTACAGCCCAACATTACCGTCTGCTCCCATACGATGCCAAATATCGTTTGGTAGCGTTTTCCAAATAAACCACAAGCATGATGTTACGATAACTGTAATAATTGGTATAGTCAATCGTTTCCCAAGCGACGAAGCAATAAACATCATTAAAGCTAAACCTAGAATCGGTGTACTACCAAAAAACCATTGAAGTATATGAAAATCGATGTTCTCCATCCATATCCCTCCTCATTCTAATTGTATGAGGAGGTTTTGCTAAAAAGTAATGAAATACCATTATAAGTTAGAATTTCAGATCGCATTTCTTTACTGTGGAATATTATCAATACATAAATAAAGTCAAGGCTCAATGGCCTTGACTTTATTTTACGATTACTTTTCCTACCATACCTACATTAAAATGGTATTTACATGTAAGATCATATGTATTTGCTTGATTTGGTAACACTGAAATGGTTTTTTCAGTTCTTGGTTGAACTTCTACATCAATATTGAGCATTTTCACTGTAAAAGTATGTGGTTTACTCCCTTTATTTTTTAATAATAAAGTTGTTTTTGTTCCATTTGGAATTGTGATGTTTTTCGGGTTAAAGTAATCATCATTCAACTCTACTACGATTGTTTGTGCACGATCATATGCATCTGAAACCTCAGATTCAGCAAAAGCTTTGAAATTACCTGGTGCTGCCATTAACACAATCGTTGCTAAAAAAACAATTAGTCCTGATAGCCAATTTTTTATTAACACTCGCATTCCCTCCTTTCCTATGCAATATTCTTTTCCAATTGATGGAATATTATCACGATTTTTTTTATTTGATCATATAAAAAAGCTGTCTTCTTTTAGAAAACAGCTTTTCATTATTTCAAGTTATTGATTTGCTTCCCACTTTTTGATTTCTTCTCGAACGATTGGTGCAACTTCCTTACCTAATAGTTCGATTGCTTTCATTACGTCTGCATGTGGCATCGAACCAACTGGTACATGTAGCATAAATCTTGTAATACCTACATTTTTTCGAAGGTGGATGATTTTTTGTGCTACAGTTTCAGAATCACCAACATAAAGTGCACCTTCAAAGCTTCGTGCCGCATCGAATGCAGCTCGGTCATAAGTTCCCCAACCACGTTCCTTTCCAAGCTTATTCATAACTTGCTGTGTTGATGGGAAAAATTTATCAGCTGCAGTCATTGTATCCTCTGCGATGAACCCATGTGAATGGGATGCAACCTGTAGTTTGTTTACATCATGACCGGCATGAGCTGCTGCTTTTTTATAAAGCTCGACAAGTGGTGCGAACTGAATTGGCCGTCCACCTATAATTGCAAGTACTAGTGGAAGTCCTAATAGTCCAGCTCGAACGACTGACTCACTGTTTCCGCCACTTCCAATCCAAATTGGCAATGGCTCCTGAACTGGACGTGGATAGATACCTATATTATTAATGGCTGGTCGATGTTTTCCACTCCATGTTATGAATTCAGATTTTTGCAAGGTTAACAGTAAATCCAGTTTTTCTTCAAAAAGTTCATCATAGTCGTTTAAATTATAGCCGAATAAAGGAAATGATTCGATGAATGAACCACGTCCCGCCATGATTTCCGCTCGACCATTCGAAATACCATCAAGCGTAGCAAAATCTTGAAATACTCGTACTGGATCTGCTGATGAAAGGACAGTTACGGCACTTGTTAGCCGAATACGATTTGTTTGTGATGCAGCAGCTGCTAGTACGACAGCTGGAGATGATGCTGCAAAATCATTACGATGATGTTCCCCTACTCCAAATACATCTAATCCAATTTGATCTGCCAGAATAATCTCTTCAACCACTTCACGTAATCGTTCTGCATGGCTTATTACATCTCCTGACTTAGCATCAGGCGTTGTTTCTACAAAAGTACTAATTCCTATTTCCATTAAACTATTCCTCCGAATTTCTGTAATTTTAAAGAAAATTTTGAGTAGATTTATAAGGTTCTGCTGCTATATTTATTAAACATTTTAAATATACCTCAAATTCGAGATAATTTCTAACAAAGTAGTTTAAAGCAATTAAATAGATTGTATTATTATCTTAAGTATGACTAGAAAAAAATACATTTTCTGAATTTTAAGAGTATAATAGAGTATTAGAATTTCTCCTATGTTCACCTTCAACAATTCTTTTCAAAAAAATATTATCCAAAGTAGTGAGAAAGGAAGTTTAAGTATGAATAAAACTAAACCAACTGAAGTAACAGTTGATGGTTTCTTTAGACGTCAATTAAATCGTTTTTCTACACCATTTGGAAATAAACCAGGAGAACTCCCTGTTGAAGCAGGTCGATATCGTCTCATTTGGTCAGCTGCATGTCCATGGGCCCATCGGTCTGTTATTGTACGAAAAGTTTTAGGCTTAGAAAATGCAATCAGTTTAGGAACCGTCAGTCCAATGCGTCCAAGATTGCCTCACGTGGATTGGGAATTTTCTTTGGATTCAGGAGGAGTTGATCCAATATTAGGCGTTCGTTATATGAGCGAAATCTATCATAAATCAGATAAAAACTATTCAGGACGTCCGACAGTTCCCGCAATTATCGATATTAGTTCTGGTAAGGTTGTCAATAATGACTATTTTAGGTTAACAAATTATTTCGAAACAGTTTGGAAGCCGTACCATAAAAAGAAGGCACCAGATTTATACCCAGTTTCCATCCGACAAGAAATTGATGCGCTAAACGAAATCATATTTACTGATGTAAACAATGGTGTATACAAATGTGGTTTTGCACAATCTCAGAATGCTTATGAAGTCGCTTATGAAACATTATTTAATAGATTAGATGAGCTAGAGCATCGCTTATCTAAACAACGTTTTTTATTTGGTGATAAAATTACTGATACTGATGTTAGGTTATATACAACACTCGTACGGTTCGATGCTGCTTACTTTACAGCATTTAATACGAATCGAAATTTAATACGTGAGTTTAAAAACTTATGGGGCTATGTACGAGATTTATATCAAACGCCAGGCTTTGGGGATACGACAGATTTTGATGCGATTAAGAGACATTACCATTTATCGATTACCATATCACCCGATAAAGAAGAACCAAAAGTCTTACCAAAAGGTCCAGAACTTACGATTTGGAATTCGAAGCACAATCGCGAAGATTTAAGTAGACAAAAAGAAAAGTTCCTCATTCATTAAGGCATAAGGAGATGTATTTAAATGGTAAAAATAGAAATTTGTAATGCTGAAAAAGAGATGTTTCAGTTAATTCGAGAACAAAGAATTAACGCTTATTATGAATACGTCAACTTGTTACCAGAAAAACATTGGAATGCTTTAAAGAGGTCCCTCTTATCGAATGTTGATGAACAAGAAGGGGTAGAATTAATTGTTGCCACGGTTTTAGGAAAAATTGTTGGTAGCGTCGCTTTATTCCCAGCCAAAATAAATGCCTATGGTGATTATATCGACGAACTTGATTATCCAGAGATCCGAATGCTTGCTGTAGAATCAGACTGTCGCGGTCAAGGAATTGCTTCTGCGCTAATTTCAGAATGTTTTAATCGCACGAAGGAAAAAGGATTCGATGCAATCGGATTACATACCGGTGAATTTATGAAAAATGCCATAAGTTTATATGAAAGAATTGGATTTAAACGTTTACCAAAGTTTGACTTTGAACCAGCAAATGATGGGATTATCGTCAGAGCTTATCAAATGAAAATTTAAATCTTATTTACTACTCTTTATTAAATTTAATCGGGCTGTCCGAAGTTTTTTCTAACTTCAAACAGCCCTTTTGGTTTAATTATTATATTCTTTTAGTACAATCTTTCGTATTAACTTAAATACATATCCTTTAATTTTAGACGATCTTTTGCAGTCAATCCAATAACTTTTTTGAAATAATTATCATATGATCCATAATTTTCTTTAATTTGATTCAATGAAGCTTGTAGCCATTCTTTTTTCACACCGAATATTGCAGCAACAACTTGTCTTTGTTCATCTGTTTTCAATAATGGTTCCATGGTAGCCAATTGTTTCTCAATATAAGCTTGGTTATTACTTAGCAAGTAATCATCAAGCACAGTGTTTTCGGGTACTCCTAGTGCTAATAAAACTAGGGCCGACCCAACTCCAGTTCGATCTTTGCCCGCTGTACAATGCTGTAAAACAGCTTCATTTTTTGAATTCAAAAGCAACTGAAATAACGTTCGATACGCTTCTACATCTGGATCCTCGACCATTTCTTTTTGCATCTGTTGGAAAGTTTTATCTAATCCTGCCATATCTAGATTAAAGATATCTAAACTAGTACTCCCAGATTTTATGACTGGATCATTGACATTATTTACACCAGGTATTAGTGGATCTGGACTTTTCGTGATTTCATCCTCACTACGATAATCAAGAATCGTTTTTAAACCTGTATTTTGTAAGTATGAAATATCGTGTTTAGTTAAACCTCCTAGTGCATCTGAACGGTACAGTTTTCCCCACTTAATTGTTCTGCCATCTACGGTTTCATATCCACCCATATCTCGGAAGTTAAAAGTTCCTTGCAATGTTATTTTCCTTTCTGCAACTGTTGTATGTTTACCATTTTCACCAATTAGATGGAAATATGGTCTAGTATTTGGGCTTGGATCATCAATTGTAATTGATGTACCTGAATTTACTTTAACAAGTAATTTACCGATTTTGTCTGGAGAAGTAGACCAAAAGATGCGAATTTTATCATTTTTAAGTGAACCGTCCCATGAAATATTCAATTTTCCTTCTTGAGTTCTCACTACTTTTGCATTTAGTAGTCCATGATTGTTAACATGTGCAGTCTCTTGTTGTTGTTGAAATTCCACTCCATTATTAACCTTTGCTTGAGCAAAAGCATTATTAGATAAAATTGATGACGCTAAAGCTAGTGTTAAACTGTAACCTACTAATTTTATTTTTTTCAACTTCTATCTCTCCGCTCTTTTAATCTAGTAATTTTTTGTAACTGTTTTCAAAAAGTTGCAGGCCTTCAACTTTTTTGAAAGTTCATTATAATTGGACAATGACTTTACAAAAACATTATATAAACGTTTTTTTAAGGCCTTGTAGAAGTGATGTAAATCTTCGGTAAAGAAATTTTAAAATCGACAAAATATTAAAAGATTACTGAGCAGATTAATTTTTCAATTAAAAATACATAATTAAAAGGGCTGATCGAAGTTTTCCAACTTCAAACAACCCTATTAAACTTTTCTATTTACTTAAATGATTATTTGCTATAAAAGGTTATCGCGATAAGAATCTCACCTATTTAATTTGTGTTATTTAATTAGAGATATCATCTTCACTTCAGAATACTATCTTATTATGATTCTTTTTAATATAAATTTGGAGTGTATTAATTGTCAAAAATAGATGAATCAAACATTCTAATTGAGCCTTGGAACGAAGCAGATCTTAATTTACTTCTGTCATCGAATACGAATATTATGATGAAATATCTTGGTGGTCTAGAAAGTTTAAATCAAATTATGAGTCGCCACAAGCATTATCTTGAAATAAGTCGAATAGGTACAGGACAAATGTTTGTAATCATTTTGCTTCCGTATAGAACAAAAATAGGAACTGTTGGCTACTGGGATCGCATATGGGATGGTAAACTTGTTTATGAAATTGGTTGGAGCATTTTACCTCAATTTCAACGAAAAGGTATAGCAACAATCGCAGTAAAAAAAGCTATTAAGAAGGCCCAAAAAGAATCGAAGCATAAATACATTCACGCTTTTCCTTCTACTAATAACATTCCATCTAATAAAATATGTGAAAAATTAAATTTCAAGTTTATTAAAAAATGTAATTTTGAATATCCAATAGGTAAATTTATGGTATGTAATAATTGGCGACTAAAGATAAAGAAGAAAAAATGAAGTTAAGTCTAAAAATGGCTTAACTTTTTTTAAAACTATTTCCCAATGGTAACTTGGTCTATAATTCTAGTATCCTCACAATTTTTTCAATAAAATAAGAAGATGATTTGTTTACAAAAAAAGCCGATTCCAATATATATATTGGCTCAGCTTTATGGATAGTTTATTCAAAATAAAATAATGAATCGTGAGAAGTATTTGTCTGATAGTAATTTACTAAATCCTCTACCGAGATTCCTCTAATTTCAGCAATATCATTAAAACTCATATCATAGTGATATGACAATTCATGTAAAGATAATGCTGGATTATTCGCTAATAATTCATAATCAGGTATATTGTCAAATTGTTGTGACATACTCTTCACTTCCTTTTACAGTTTCTTACTATCCTTTCCTAAAATTTACAAATTTAGTCATGATTCGTAAAAAGAATTGAAATGTACTTAAATATGATTAGTTAGGTGGTTCTATGATTCAAACTATTTTACACGCTTCTTTATTATCTTTTGGATTAATTCTTCCTTTAGGAGTACAAAACGTCTTTATTTTTCACCAAGGTGCAACTCAAAATTGATATAGGAGAATTGGAACAAATTCTCTTCTATATGACGGAATTCAAAAAATTGCTTTCTCGGTAACTTGTATTGCAGTTTCGTGGAACTGGTTTTTCTCACTCGCTATAGCAGGAAGAATGGCAGGAAAACTTGATCAATCTGGAAAATTTATGTTGGTTGTTAATAAAATATCGGCTATCATAATTTGGTGTATTGTTGTTTACTTAATTAAAGGCATAATAGAGTGATAAAAAAATGCAGGTTAAAGGAGTAGTCCTGAATCCTGCATTTTTATTTTTTCTATATAATTAGAAAAAGCGTAAAGAAGACAATGTTAGAAAAGCTTCTATTAACCTCAATAATTTCTCTTTTTCTTCATTGTTTAGCATTGAATTAGCTTTACTTATGAGGTTTATACCTTCTATCCAATCATTTTCATCTATTGGTACATATCCAGCTAATTGGTACAACTGAATAACAGGAACACCGAGTGGTTCTGCCAACTTTCGAATAATTTCTGTTGACGGAATACCTCTTTTGCCATTTTCAATTTGTGAAATATATGAATGGGATACATTTGCTTTTGTTGCAAGGCACTTTATTGATAGATTTTTTTGTAATCGTAACTGTCTAATAAATTCAGCAAACATTTTTGAACGATTCTCAATATTTTGCTCTTTATAGACCACATCAAATTTTAGACTACTATTCATTTCTATCTGTGAACTATTGAATACTTCTTCTGATAAATTTCGTAAAGGAGTTTTCAATCTTTCAGGTGCATTAATAATATAAGTACACCAAATTAAATCATCAGCATTTCCACCAGTAACTTTTGCAATCGCTCTAGTTAATTTTTCTTCAGGTGGAGTCAATTTCGCATTTTGTAATTTGCTTAAATAGCTCTTATCTTTTGAAAAGCCTAATTTATTTAATTCTTTGGCTATTTCAGTCAAACTTAAATTTGAATTTTTAATATATTGCTTTAATAATTTGTAGTACATGCTCACACCTTTTTCTTATTTTGCTCTATTTTTATTTTTATGTGTACTACATGGACTTTGACACTGTTACAAATTGGATTATTTTGGAAATTTTTTATAATCATGAGGAAGTACTTAGATTCCTAACCGTTCATAAGGTAAAAAGAACTAAACCCACTCTTTTCGTTGAGTGGGTTCCTTAAAATCTTATAAATTTTTAAATTTTTTTCGCTTCTTTCTCATTTACCTTAAATTATTTCCGATACTCTATTTTGGAGAATTTCAATTAGTTCTTTGTCCATAAACTGATAGTCATCAGCTATATCTAGATTGACAATCTTTTTTTCATTGAGTAAATCTCCGAATTTATCACGAATTCTTCTTAAATGTTTTTTCTCCATTACAAAAATAATATCTGCCCAACCAATATGTCCCTCTGTCACTTTAATTCTGGCACCAGTTTCAGTCCCTGCTGATCTTGCTTGATAACCATTATATAAGTGGAAAATTTTTTCTGCTGTAGGACTTCTCCATTGATTTTTACTACAAATAAATAATAATTTAATTGTTCTTCACACCTTACTATTAATTGTTTTTCACTAAATAAATATGAGCCAAATGATGTTCGCTATGCCATGCGTATAAAGCTAAGATGAAATCTATACTAATATTAATTTTAAGCTCAGGGTGATAACAAGTGCGATTAAACTCTTCCTCTGTTAGTGATTCAAGTAAAACTACGTAACGTTCGTGAATACCTTCGATTATTTTTAATGAACTATGAAAATCAAAATTCGAATCACTTAATGAAATCCATGCATTTTCATCATACGCTTTGATTGTAGGATTTTCTTCAGTTAAAGCTAGTTTAACTCTCATAAGGCTATTCATATGGCTATCAGCAACATGATGAATAACTTGTTTTGGTGTCCAACCACCATCACGATAAGGTGTGTTTAATTGTTCTTCTGTAAGTGATGTGATTGCTTCTTTAAATTTAAACGGAGCATTTTTTAGTATTTTAATAAATTCTTTACGTTGTTGATGAGTGTAATCTGAAGGCAAGGTAAATCTGCCAATCGGATATTTTAAATTTTCCATTTCAAATCCCCCATTTAATAGCTATTTATAAAAAAACAACAAAGCCTTACAAAAGACTTTGTTGTTAAATTACGAATTAAAGTGTATTAAATGTTTCAGTTAATACTGGAACGATTTGTTTTTTACGAGATACAACACCTTTTAATAAAGCAGTGTTGTTTTCTAACGTTACATTGTATGCTTTTTCTACCGCTTTAGTAGCAGTACCTTTTGCAACTGCGATTGAGTCATTTGTTAAAATATCAGTTACAACGAATAAGAATAAGTCTAATCCTTTATTAGCAACGATGCCTTCAAGTACATTTTCTAATTCAGCTTGACGAGAAAGTACGTCATTTGTATCAACTGCGTTTACTTGTGCGATTTCTACTTTATAGTTACCCATTTGGAATTCTTTAGCATCAAGTGAAACTAAAGACTCAATTGATTTATCTGCTAGATTTGCACCTGCTTTTAACATTTCAAGACCATATTCTTCTGCATTTACACCAGCGATTTCTGCAAGTTCTTTTGCAGCAGCAACATCTTGATCAGTACAAGTTGGAGATTTGAATAATAATGTATCAGAAATAATTGCTGAAAGCATTAGACCAGCAACTTCTTTCTTAATTTCGATATTATTTTCTTTATACAATTTGTTTAAAATTGTAGCAGTACATCCAACTGGCTCACAACGGTAGTATAAAGGATCGCTAGTTTCAAAATTAGCAATACGGTGATGATCGATAACTTCAAGTACACGAACTTGTTCGATATCATCAGCACTTTGTTGACGCTCATTATGGTCAACTAAAATTACATTATTTGTTTCAGCTGCAACTTTTTCTACTAAACGTGGTGCTTCAGATTTAAATGTATCAAGTGCAAATTGTGTTTCTGCACTTACGTCACCTAAACGAATTGCTTCAGCATTTTCACCTAAAGCCTTTTTTAATTCTGCATATGCAATTGCAGAGCAAATTGTATCTGTGTCTGGGTTTTTGTGACCAAAAACTAGTACTTTTTCCATCAAAAATTCTCCTAACTATATCTTGTTTTTCATTTGTTTATGTATTTTATTGCCAGGAATTGGCTCTAATATAAAACGCTTCAATAATAATACCATATCAAAATAAAAAAAAATAGCCAAAATGGCTATTCTTTACAGTTTGAGGACAAAGTCAAAAAAACATGTCAATAAGACTAATTGAAAACGCTTATGTTTCAGGTCGCTAAGCCTACTCATCCTATTGCAAACAAACGATAAGTCTTTTTAAACCATAGTCTAATTAATCTTCTCCATTTTTATATGACATTTTTTCCGTAATCGGTTCACTTTTTGGTAACCAATCAATTGGTATATCATCTGCAGAATTAAGATCTTCAAGTAATAATTCGTCAAAATTATTTTGATTCGACTCAATTGATTTGTTCTTTTTTGATTTGCTCATCTTTTATACCTCACTTAATCCTTAATGATTTGGCTTTAGTTTGTGTAAAAGACGGCCTGGTTAATACTTATTTTATGTTTTTTATGATAATTTCAGGAATGGATAGATTTTTACGAGGTTTTATATTTTCAATTATGATTTCAGCTATATCATCTGGATTCATCATTTTTGAAGTTTTATCCTCATCAAAAATACCGTCCCAAAAGTCTGTATTCATTCCACCCATATATGCTGCAAATACTGAAATTGGTGTTCCTGTTAATTCGACCACCAAACTTTCGGTAAAGCCTTTAACTCCGAACTTACTTGCGCAATAAACTGATTCTGTTGCTTTTCCAATAAGACCTGCAGTAGAAACAATATTGACGATTGTTCCACTATCTTGTTTTTTCATTTGTTTTAAAACTTCTTGTGAACAGAAAATAGTTCCCTTTAGGTTAATGTCAATCATCTTATGTACTGCTTCATCAGTTAATTCTTCTGCAAGATCAAAAATTCCAACTCCTGCATTATTAAATAATAAATCAACTTTTCCATATGTTTGAATGATTGTATCGAAGACTCTTTTTACATCTTCATGTTCTGAAACATCTACAGTATGTATTGAATAATTGTTAGGTAATTGTTTACCAATTTCTCTAAGTTTATTTTCAGTTCTTCCTAACAAACAAATGTGAGCTCCATTTTCAGAATACTTTTTAGCTAATGACGCTCCTAATCCACTTCCTGCGCCTGTAATGATAACAACTTGATTTCCCAATCTAAGACCAACTTTCTTTATAAAATATTTATCCGAATAATTTCATTATAGCTATTAAACCAAAACATGATACAATTGTAAAAGTGTTTGTTTAGGAGGTCGATAAATTGAATACTACTAAAACGGATAAAATATCACGCTTTTTTAAACTACTACTTCCGATTTTAATCACTCAAGTGACATTATTTTCGATGTCATTTTTTGATACAATCATGTCTGGGAATAGTAGTCCAGGGGATTTAGCAGGGGTTGCGATTGGTGTTAGTATTTGGACTCCAATTAGTACAGGGTTAACTGGCATTTTAGTCGCAATTACAACAATGGTTGCCAATTTAAATGGTGCAAAACAGGATGGAAAAATAACGCCTCTTGTTACGCAGGCACTTTATTTGGCTGGGATTATTGCAGTTGTCATTATTATTATTGGTATATTTTCAATTCATCCAATCTTAAATCATATGAATCTTGATCCGAAAGTTCATCGTGTTGCTCTTCATTTCTTATTCGCATTATCATTTGGCATTTTACCTTTATTTCTATATACAGTCATTCGTCAGTTTATTGATGGTTTAGGTAAAACAAGAACTACTATGATCATTACGGTTATTTCAGTACCAGTTAACGTAATTTTGAACTATTTCCTTATCTTCGGTAAAGCTGGTCTTCCACGTTTAGGTGGCGTAGGTTCTGGTGTAGCATCTGCAATAACGTATTGGATTATTTTTGGAATTGCTTTCTATATTATTAAAACTAAAAAGCCATTTAGCGGCTTTAATCTATTTAAAAAGCTTCCTCCAATTTCATTTGATACTTGGAAAAGTATTTTAAAATTAGGAGTTCCAATTGGACTTAGTATCTTTTTTGAAGTAAGTGTGTTCTCGGTCGTAACATTATTATTAAGTGAATTTGATACTGAAACGATTGCTGCACATACAGTGGCAATGAATTTTGCAAGTCTTCTCTATATGGTTCCTTTAAGTATTTCGATGGCATTAACTATTGCTGTCGGATATGAAGTTGGGGCGAAAGAGTTTCAAAATGCAAAAGAATATAGCAAAATTGGTTTAGTAATGGCAGTTTCAATTGCTTCATTTTTTGGGATCATCATTTATTTATTCCGATATGATGTAGCTGGATGGTATACAAATGACCCATCTGTCCAAATTTTGGCAGGCGGATTCTTAATTTTTGCAGTCATGTTCCAACTATTTGATGCAATTGCAGCGCCAATCCAAGGTGCATTAAGAGGTTATAAAGATGTGAATGCCACGTTGATTATGATGATTTTAGCTTATTGGGTAATAGCATTACCAGTTGGGTATGCACTTTCTAATACGAATCTTGGTGCAAAAGGATATTGGGTTGGATTAATCGTTGGTTTAGGAGTATCAGCACTAACATTATCTTTCCGATTAGTACAATTACAAATAAAAAAAATAAAGTTATCTGAAGCATAATGACAAGGATGGGAAGCACGATTGCTAAACCCATCCTTTTTTGCATCTTACTCATCTTGTATTGTTATATTTGGATGATCATCATCGAATTGGTCAAGTAATTCGCTAGGGATATGTTTTGGGATTACATCGGGTGGAAGTTCTCCATCCATACCTAAATAGTAATGTCGAATAGGCTTCAGCTCGTCATTTAATTCATAAACTAAAGGAATACTTGTTGGAATATTAAGCGAAGCAATTCCGTCTGCGGAGACTTGATCTAAATATTGTACGATTCCCCTCAACGTATTTCCATGTGCAGATATAATAACCTTTTTGCCTGTTTTCAAGGCTGGTGCAATTTCTTCGTCCCAATATTTTAAAACTCTTTTTTCTGTATCCTCCAGATTTTCAGTAAGTGGGAATTCACCTTTTAACAAGTTTTTATAACGAGGTTCATTTATTTCATATCTTGGATCATCTGGTTTTAGAGCAGGTGGTCTAACATTCATAGATCTTCGCCAAATATTAACCTGTTCTTCACCATATTTTTGAGCTGTTTCGGCTTTATTCAGCCCTTGAAGTGAACCGTAATGTCGTTCATTTAATCTCCATGTTTTATGTACTGGAATCCACATCATATCAATCTCATTTAATATAATCCATAATGTACGAATTGCTCTTTTTAGCACTGATGTATAGGCAACATCAAATGTAAATCCGTTTTTCCTTAAAATGATACCAGCTTCTCTTGCCTCAGAAAGCCCGCTCTTCGTTAAATCTACATCTGTCCAACCTGTGAACCGATTTTCAACATTCCATAAACTTTGCCCGTGTCTGATTAATACAAGTTTAATCATATTGCTCTCCTTTAAAATCAATTAAATATGATATAGTTTGCTGAAATGTTCATAATTTGATTCAAAATTGATTGGAAGAGCAAAATCTTATGTAATTAAAATTCTCAACAAAAAACTGACATACTCGTCTAGTTAACATTTCTTCCTTTTAACATTCAATGCATTTTCCGCTATTTGTTTATGCGATTTATTTTTATTGAGCTAAGTTCGATTGGAATATAGATCTTATTTTTAAGTACAATATTCCCCATTGAGTCATATAGATTTTCAATTAGTAAAACGAATAAATTATTCGTTGAACGTAATTCATGGTTTGAAGAAGGAAGGACTGATTCTGTAAATTTTATTTCGATTGTTGATGAATGGATTAATTTATAAATATCTTCTTCCAGAATTTTTAATACACCCAGATGGTCGCCTAGATTCATTTGATATAAGGAAGCTGTCTCACTTGGGAACATAGTATAAGCATGTGCGACAATTTTATTTTTAGCTTTGTACCATCTATTAAACCTAATCAACACTGCAGAATCTTGATTAAAAATCTTTTTAACATATTCATAATCATCCGAAAAACTAACTTCTAAATAAGCATCTACATCATCAATTGTTTCTGTGCAGCATTGATACACTGTATTATCTATTTTTTCTAATCCAACACTTCTTAAATTCAAATTTTGTTTAATAAAGTTACCTTGTCCATGGATTGTTTCAATATAACCGTCCTCTTTTAATAAACCCAATCCCTGTCTTAGCGTCATTCTGCTTACATTCATCATCTTAGAAAGTTCTGGTTCTGAAGGAAGCTTACTTCCAATCGGATAGACTCCCTCATTAATTAATTTAAATAATTTCTCATAAACCCCTACGTATAGAGGTAATTTTTTTTTATTTTCAACGGACATAACAACACTCCTTATCATTATTATATCGGGTTATGGATTATTCGCAAACTTGTCTGTTAAAAGTGGAAACGGCAAACCTAATCATTCATTTCTTTCAAATAAAGTTTCTAGAATTTTTTTAATATAAATTTTGAGTCTGTGTAAGTTGCTATTGATTTATCTATTTTGTTGAAATATAATTTAGTTGAAGAAAAATAGACAACTACTTATACAACTATACTTCGTAGTATTAATTTAACATTATTTTGATTGTGTTGTTTTGTTTTATTTTGTAAACGCAAACAAATTAGGAAAGAATGATAATGTTAAGATGAATTAACATGTGAAATGAGTAAGAATATAAGTTGTATAGATTAGTTAAATAAATTTTTAGAATAGAAATGGAGAGAAAATACTATGACAACGCCACATAATACAGCCAAATCAGGAGAAATTGCAAAAACAGTTTTAATGCCAGGAGATCCATTACGTGCAAAATATATTGCAGAAACATATCTAGAAAATATCGTGCAATTTAATACAGTACGTAATATGTTTGGCTATACAGGAACTTATAAAGGAAAACAAATATCTGTAATGGGATCTGGTATGGGGATGCCAAGTATTGGAATTTATTCATACGAATTATACAAATTTTATGATGTAGAAAATATTATCCGAGTTGGTAGTGCAGGAGCTTATACAGATGAACTTAATATTCACGATATTGTGCTTGTAGATAGTGCGTGGAGTCAATCTACATTTGCAAAAACTCAAGCAGGCGTAGAAAGTGACATTCAATATCCTTGCGAATCATTAACAAACAAAATTGAAGAAACTGCAAAACAAATCAATACTCCTATTGTTAAAGGAAGAATACATTCTAGTGATGTTTTTTATTATGAAAGTTCAGTTCCAAATTTTGTTAATTTTTATAATGAGCATAAGTGTATTTGTACAGAAATGGAAAGCTATGCACTTTTCCATAATGCGAAAGTCTTAGGAAAGAATGCAGCTTGTTTACTCACTATTTCAGATTCTTTAGTTACACATGAAGAGATTAGCGCTGAAGCAAGACAAACTTCATTTGATAAAATGATGAAACTTGCATTAGAAGCTTGCTTATAAAATTTAATTGATTTTAAATAGCGCCTCCCTTTTCACAAATTATTGAATATTAATGTACAATAAAAAGTCGATTTCCGTTTTTGCGAAAATCGACTTTTTTGTTCTAAGTATGCAATAATTGAATAAATATTTAGACCTAAATGTTTGACCCCTTTTTCACCATAAGCTAATCATTTACTTCATTATTTAATTGCTTTACTCACTTTTAATTTTTTTCCTTTGACCGTCGCGTTCTCCATGGCTTGTAAAACTAGTGACCCTTTTCCATTCAGAATATCAACATAGGACATCTGATCATGAATAGTTATTATGCCAATATCATCTACTGACACTCCAGGGATTTTTGCGATTGTTCCAACAAAATCAACTGCACGAATTTTTTTCTTTTTTCCGCCACTGAAATGAAGTTTCATAATATCTTGGTTAATTCGGGCAGTTTTATTATTTCTTACAACTCGCCTGCTGTTAAGTTTTTCTTCAAATATAGCTTTTCCATCAACCACCTCTTGTTGACTAGGTGCCTCTATTTTAGGTATTTCAAAGCCGATATAATTTTCAATTGCTTTAACAAACTTTCCTTCAAAACGTGTTGAAAACGTAATTGCTTTCCCTTTATTTCCGGCACGGCCTGTTCTTCCAGTACGGTGCACATAGCTCTCTTTTTCCATTGGAACGTCATAGTTAATGACTAAGGTTACATTATCAATATCAATACCTCTTGCAGCTACATCGGTTGCTACTAGATAGCGGAAGTTCCCTATTTTAAATCCTTCCATTACAGCAAACCTGTCTTCTTGTTCCAGTCCCCCGTGGAGTCTTTCACATGAATAATTAGCTTTTTCCAATTCACTATACACAGTATCTACATTTTCTTTCGTTCGGCAAAAAATTAGGCAGCTATCTGGATTTTCTACAACCGTGATGTCTTTAAGGAGTTGAATTTTTTCTTCCTCTTTCACTTCTATTAAAAAATGTTCAATAGTATCGGCGGTTACACCTGTTGATTCAATCTCAATTTGAATCGGATCTTTCATATATTCATGGCAGAGATTTTCAACATCATTAGGTAAGGTTGCAGAAAAAACCATCGTAACTCGATTTAAAGGGAGCTTGTTAATGATCGCTTCTACCTCATCGATAAAACCTCTATTAAGCATCTCATCAGCTTCATCTATGATAAGATATTTTATTTGATCTATATCCAGGGTCTCACGTTCAAGATGGTCCATAACCCTTCCAGGTGTACCAACTACAACATGTGTTTTTTGTTCCAATTCTACCTTTTGTTTCGTAAACGGTTCTTTACCATATACGGCCACAGCTTTTATGCGTTTAAATCTTCCAATATTCGTAATATCTTCACGGACTTGAGCCGCAAGCTCTCTAGTTGGAGTTAGAATTAAAGCCTGTGGTTTTTTTTCCTCCCATTCGATCATTTCGCAAACAGGAATACTATAAGAGGCCGTTTTGCCGCTTCCTGTTTGAGATTTTACGACTAAATCTTTATTTTCCATCGCCAACGGTATAACTTCACTCTGAACTTCAGTTGGAGTTTCGTATTTTAATACAGCAAGTGCTCTTTTAATTTCATCACTTAGATGATAGTCCGCATAACTTCTTTTAGTCATTTCTTAACCTCGTTTTTGTTTTTTTCGATATATGTATAGAATTCTCCCTAAGAAAAATCATATTCATTAATTCAATATGATTCATTATACTTGAAAAATGGAAGATAAAAAGGTTTTTATTTTCATTTTTAAAAGTAATTGATTATATAGGCAGGAAATTTAATGATTAAAGATACAAAAATAAAAAAAGAGTCACAAAAGTAACTCTTTTCGTTAAACTAATTTGTGTCAGCCTTAAGGGTTACCCCACATTCTACTGGATTTATTCGTTATCCAGAAAGCATCTTTCATCTATTGAGCTGACTGTGTTGAAACTTGCCATGTAACTCCAAATTTATCAGTTACTTGTCCGTATAAAGGACTCCAAAAAGTTTCGTGTAATGAAATGATTACTTTTCCACCATCTTGTAATTTACCGAATACTTCTTTGGTTGTTTCAACGTCATTTATTAAAATAGCTAAAGTAGTTTGGTCGCCAATTTGATAAGGTAGACCTGTAAATGTGTCAGAAATCATTAGATCTGTTGTTCCAACCTTGAGATGTGCATGTAAGATACGATTTTTTTCTTCATCAGATAGATTTGTATTTTCTTCCCCAGGCATGTCGCCAAATCTTTGAAGGACAAGGGTCTTTGTATTGAATGCATGTTCATAAAATGAAACAGCTTCCTCTCCATTTCCATTTAATATTAAATAAGGGTTGATACCTAAAATCATTTGAAACACCTCTTCTTCAAATTTTGATCTAATTACAACTTATCTCTATTTTAGCTAATACAAGTTGGCCAAGATTAAGCTCCCATATAATAATTTCTATTTCAAGTCATTCATTCCTTCATATAAAAAGAAGGTTATCTAATTCAAGTAAACGCATAAAAAACTAGATTTTTCAGAAAATTCATTTTATAATATTGAAAATGTCTTTATTTTAGTCTCTCTTATCATACTTAGCTAATAATTTAATTAATCAAACGGTTGTAAAAAGAGACAAATTAACTGCCTCTTTTTAATGAACATTTATTTATTAAATCTACCCATTAAAATCGTATTATAATATTTCCCATCTGAAAGTACCTTATCGTTTTTTAATACACCTTCAACTTCAAAGCCTAACTTTTTATAAAGTTTAATTGCATTTTCATTCGTTTCTAAAACACTCAAATTCATTTTATGGAGATCATTTGCATCTGCCCAAGAAATTGATAGTTTTAAAAGATTTTTACCGATTCCGTATCCCCAAAATTCTTTTAAGACGCAAACTCCAAACTCTACTTTATGAGAAAGTCTTTTTAATTCATTACCTTCACATCTAGAAAAACCTATTATTTTATCTTCAACTTCTGTTACTAAAAATAAATTATTAATCGTTTCTGTATCAGAGATAATTAATTGTTTAAAGCCTTTTGGATCAATAAATGCTTCTCCAGCTTCTCTATCTAAATTTTCTGTCTCCCCGTCAATTTGTACTCTCAAACTAGATAATTGTATAGCGTCAGTAAGTACTGCATGTCTAATAATATATTGTAGGCCATTTATCGTAAATTTCTGAGGTTGGATTTTCATCATAAACTCCTTACACTTGTATTCTTTTTTATAGTAAGATGGATTGTTTGTGTTATTAGATTGGATAAGCCTGATTTTTGAAAAAATATTGATTCATACTAAAAGAGATCATCCAAATGTTAATATTTAAAGTTTTTAGTCAAAACTATATTAATATGAAAGAGGTGTATCAACAGTGGAATTTAGAAGTAGTGGAAGGCTTTCCAATTTTTTAGTTGCAATATTGTTTACGATTTGTTTAATCACTTTTATCTTTTATGTACAAAGGCATGGTTTTCCTATTACGATTAAGTCATATATGATAATGACTTTGGTATGCATAATCTTTCTAGCTTATATTGGCTATACTCGTAGTATGGTTATTAGAATAAACGATCACGGTGTTACATACGAACATTGGGGTTTTAAGCGTACGTTACCCGCTCATCATATTACTCGTGTTAATTTACAATATCGCTATAAAGAAACACCATCACATAGTGCTTATCTAGTAATTAACCATCCCGAAGAATCTATTTTCATACCTTCTATGATGTTTCAAGGTCAAATCGAACGAATAACGAAAGAAATCAGAGATATAATGATTTACTAATTAAATCTATTTTAAAGAACTGAAGTTAAGCTTCAGTTCTTTGTTTAGAAAATGATATTTTTGGTAATTTATCGCTTTATTGCATCTACAATGATTGACGGAAACAGCACTTTTTCTCCGTGATTTCTAGGATCATATTTTTTTGAACGGAAAATAACCCCGTCCTTGCCATCCCACTCTATAAAATGAAAATTTCCTTCTTCATCACAATATTCTAGCAGTTTAACTTCAAAACCCGCTGTTTCAAACATCGTAACTAGTGTTTTATAGTTATAGACAATTTTATGGCTTGCAGCAGGATGATCTATAGGTCCTGGTCCACCAACTTTAACAATACTTTGATAAGTTTCGTCTTGAAAAAATCCATCTGGTACTGCACAACGAATATAACCCGATGGTTTTAAAAAATCATAACAAATTTTAGCAGCTACTAAACCTTCATCATATGTAAGGTGTTCCCAAACATGTTCAGCTAAAATAGCTGTAATTGAATTTTTCTCAAATTTATTTTCCCACGTGGACTTAACTAATAGATTAAGTTCTTCTTCCTGAGTTTGAATCCATGTTGGATTATTGTTATATTCACCTGCTCCAATTACAACTTTTAATACATCTTGTTTAATCACTAGTAGATTCACCTCACACTAAATTTTGATCGATTAGTAGTGTTCTACAAAAGTTACATGAATTCCTTCTTTAAAACGTAGAAAAATGTCAAATTTTAGAAATATAGATTATTTAAGATATTCTTTTTTAATTAACACTTCATAAATAATTTAGATTCTTCTACTTTATCTTGGGTATAATAATTCCAGTAAATGGAGGCGATACCAATGACAATTGATCGAATTTGTACGATTGGACCAGCTAGTTTTGATAAAAAAATACTGTCTGAATTGATTCAACACGGCATGACGATCGCAAGACTAAATTTTTCACACGGTACACACGAAAGTCATCACAATGTGATTGAACTAATAAAAGCTATCAGGAAAGAGACAGGAAAAGAAATCAAGATTTTAGGAGACCTCCAAGGTCCAAAAATTCGATTAGGTAAAATTGAAGGCGAAAAAATAAATCTTGAATCTAATCAAACTTTTACTCTCGTAATTGATGAAATTACAGGTGATCGTAATCAAGCAAGTGTAGATTATAAAGGGTTAATAAATGATGTGAAACAAGGAGATCGTATATTAATTAATGATGGTGCCGTGGAATTATTTGTTGAAAAAATAGAACAAAATAAGATTGTCACTTCAGTAAAAACTGGTGGCGAAATTTCTTCACATAAAGGGGTAAATTTACCCGGAGTCGTTACAAGTTTACCTGCTATAACTGAAAAAGACCGAAAAGACATCGAATTCATTTTGCAAGAAGGTTTAGATTATATAGCATGTTCATTTATTAGAAGGGCGTCGCATTTACAAGAAATCAGAACTTTTATGAATTCAAAAAGTGATAAAACACCTCAATTAATCGCAAAAATTGAAACAATCGAAGCAATAAAAAATTTCCAAGAAATTAATAAAGAAACAGATGCAATTATGATTGCTCGTGGTGATTTAGGTGTTGAACTACCCTATCAATGGATTCCTCTTTTACAAAGAGCGATGATTCATGAGTGTAATTCAAATGGGACATATGTGATCACAGCCACTCAAATGCTACAATCAATGATAGATAATTCACTTCCAACAAGAGCTGAAGTAACAGATGTATTTCAAGCAGTAATGGATGGTACAAATGCCGTCATGTTATCGGCAGAAAGTGCAGCTGGCCATCATCCAATCGAAAGCATTGAAACATTAAAAATTGTATCTCAATTTGCTGAGACCGTAAAAACAAAATCTCCGTTTGATTTTAATGATATGCTTGAATTAATTAACTCAACAATCAAATAACATTGATTTTCAAGACAAAAACGCCCTTTTGGGGCGTTTTTAAATTATTACTTTTCTTTTTTATAAAATCGTTCACCTGTATCCGGATTATAGTAAACTCTTGTTTTCTCCCCTGTTACAGGATCAATATTAACTTCGCTAGTTCGTTGAAATCCTTCTGGTATTTGGTTTCCATGATTTCGATTAAATCGTTTATCGTAAATAAAATAGCCTAGTAATAAGCAAATAATGAGAAATAAAATTTGGATACCATAAAAACCGAAAATAAATGTTTCCACTAAATTTTCTCGACTACTACAGCAGTTCCATAAGCAACAATTTCACTCATATTGTACTTCATGTAGACAGACCCCCTAAAAGTATTGGTATTACAATACTAAAACAATCTACTCACCAAATTATGTCCGTTATTTTGTCCGTTATAACTATTATCTCAAAAAATATCAGGAATGAACTATTTGGACGTTCAAATCATAACTTTAATGAACCTGCAAAAAATAACATCTTAGTTTGATTAGCTTACTCCCGAATTACCAGATCACCTTATGAATTTGATTATAGCAATTTTTTTTTGAGAGGTCTATGCACTCAATGTATTGGAATTTTAAAAAAATAAAATTGTTTTATGCTTCATTACAAAATAGTACACTTTCGCTTCACTTGCTGAATCCACGGATCGACTCAAATTACTGAGTGTAGTCAACTACAAAAATTAGATTGGTGACCATTAGAAAAATTACCACTATAAGGTCCCGGTGGCTTGGAAATGTTGAATGAAATTTTAAAGGTTTGATGATTAATGATAAATGTTGCCATTTTCCAATTCAAACTATGTAATATTTACGTGCCATTTCCCCATTTTAATATTCTCGTTATGAAATTATTCAGCATTATAAATAGGAAAATCATTTATTTCTTCCTCCATTTTAATATGGAAATTGTTTTAATAACTATGACTTTATTTGATAATACTAAAAATAAAAAAATAACTAAGGGGAATATAAAAATGGAAAAGATATCAGCCGAAGCCCTACTTCGTGCATTCTTTTTATTAAAAATCCTGAATTGGAACAATCTCTTGATTTGGCAATCACGAGAATAAAATCTAAAATGCCATTTTTTAAAAAGCCTGTATACGAAAAATCCTTAACAGAGGATGAAGTTCTCAATAATTGTAAAGACCATGGAATAAATATGAACCGTAAAAACTTTAGGGGGAATTATCTCGAAAAAGAACTAGCTAAATACAATGCTGCCTACTTCCATGAAGATTTGAACGCATGGGAATTTAACTATGAATATATTTCACATTGGGTACCACTTCTATTAGACGAGAAACATGAATTAAGGAATAAAGTTGTGTTATCAATGGATAAAAAGTCAGAATTGACTGTTACTAAAACAGGATTTGATCGAATAGTTGTAGAAGATCAAGATTTAAATGAAGAGTCTACACAAACTGAAAGAACTACAAAATCTATTATTAAAGTTGAATCTCATTTTACTGCCCTTGCTAATTATAAACATGGTAATTTGGTCCCTTGTTCGTTATGTGAAAAGTGGACTAACTACTCTAAATTCGCAAAACATGCCAGAGAAGAACATGATGGAACAACTACCCAAGAAATTCTATCAAAAAAAGAAAACATCGATAAAATGTATAAAATGTACCTTGATAAAATGAAAAATACTGATTAAGGGATTAAATTGAAAAATAATGGATTTTCTAGAACTTGTTTGCCACAAATAGCTTATGCTAAAAAGGTAAACCTTGGTGGCAATTTTGGAAATAAAAAAGCCAAGTGCTCTTTAAATTATAAATCAGTAGAATTCTTCAGTTTCTTAAAAATTTTTAGTTGGATTGGATGGAGATTGTTGTTTAGGTAACTGCTGGTTAACCACGTTAACTTGATTCATATAATCTTTACGAAGGTCTTTTTGTTCGTTCTCTACTTTATTGATTGTTGACTGAAATTCAGTTTTCAGTTTGTCAACATCTACTCTGTAGCTTATTCCACGATTAATCATTTTGCTTTCGAGTTTCTCAATCGTAGTTCGATGGATGTTTTCTATCTTTTCGATTGTCATTTGATATCTCTCCTTGCGAGCTTGAATCTCGGTTTCCAATTTATTAATTGTTTCATAGTGATTAGCTATTTGCATCATTTATTCTTTCAACGTTACGCGATTAAATGTTCATTTCGTGTTAATGATTGTATAAAATTTTTATAGAGCAAAAATAAATATACCGGGTATTTATCCTAGTTCTTCAAGGTTAGGAATATAAGTGTTTTGTTTTATGTATAAACCACATGGTCAATTTCTATTTCACTAACTTCGACCATTGTCAAACTATGACTACTGACCTTATATATTCTTTTTATAAACTAATACCGGTATGTGAAATTTTATAATAAGCTGAGTTAATCTCTCGTTCAGCTGTCACATGAAATGTTAAATGCAAATCATATATTTCATTGATAATTGCAATACTTTTCTTACTTAAACAAGACAAGTACACGTTAATGCTGGTGAACAAATCCGATTACAGTATGATACACCGAATGGGAATTCTTACGTATCTGGTGAATTTGTCTTCGGTAAAGGATGAGAAAATGTTAGGGCTTTGGGTAGGAATTGGTTGTTTTTTATTCATTATATTTTGTGGTTGGCTAATAAAAAAACTCGATGATTAAAATAAAAAAAGAGAACCGGGTTCTCTTTTTTTATTTTATATTGGCAAAGAAGATTTGCTTAATCGAATATTTTATATTAAAAGTTAATGTATTGTATTTTCTCCCTAGTTAAGCCTTTAATTGGGTATTTTTTGGGAAATAGCTTATTACGGATAACTTCAACTGAATCCCCTTCTTTTTGTAAAGATAATACTTATTGCTTAATAGATAATAAATAGTCTCGTTTTCGTTTAAGCGATGCACGACCATCTTCTACAAACCCTACATGGTTGCAGAATACATCTTGAAAATCATATGTTAATACTCTCTCTAATGAGTGAATAATTGAAGGGATACTTTCTTCTGCTAATACGACTTTTGTCCGGTCACTTACAAATAAATCTCCCGTAAATAATTGATCTGTTTCCTCATTTAACAAAGCTTTATGATCAAAAGCATGACCAGGTGTGTCGATTACTTTCCATGTCGCATTTCTGGATGTAAACGTTTCAGGCATAACCTTAGTAGTAGTTAATATTGTATATAGTTTTCACAATGCAAATCTTAATCATTATCTTCGGTATAGGTATGCTTGCTATTTATAAGTTTCTGTAAATCTCCTCTAAAAAATGTATCTTTTAATTCCTTCATTTTAAATGGAACTAATGGTGACAGATATGGAACACCAACTGATTTTAGACTTGCCATATAAATTATTAGAATTATTGTAGCAACAATTAAACCGTAAAACCCAAAAAAATTAGCAATAATTAAAAAAAATGGTCTTAAAGTGACATCTGCTCCAACTAGTCCCCTGTTAGCCACTAAGAAACTAGAAAGAGTTGTTATCCCTATAACTATTAAACTGACTGGGTGGATTAATTTTGCAGTAACTGCCGTTTGACCAATTACTATTGTTCCAATTAAAGATACTAAAATTACCGCACTATTCGGAAGACGAAACGAAACATCTATTAACATTTTTATCAAAAATAAAAGAATGGCAATTTCCCAAAAGGTAGGCAATAGCTCATCCTTTGAAATGATTGCTTTTGAAATATTGTTTGACAAATCATCTTTATGAAAATTTGCTATAGCAACATAAACACTTGGCAGATATACACCTAATATAAAGGCGATCAATCGCATTATCCGGTTAGTAAACCTACCGGGTGATATGTGATATTCATCAGGTGCCTGAATAAAATCAAAAAATAATGCAGGAGCTATGATGGCGAAAGGGTACCCATCAACAATAACTACTACTCTTCCTTCAAATAAAGAGGACACTACCCCGTCAATTCGTTCTGAATGTCTTAATCGAGAAAAAAAAGATTTTGGTTTTCCCTCTAACACATCTTCCAATACTCTTTCACTAAGGACATACTTAATGGTAATACTATTTAACCTCTTTTTAACTTCATTTAATATACCTTTATCAACAATTCTTTCAATATATAATATAGAAACAGATGTTGGTGAAATAGAGCCAAAATCTACTGTTTCTACACATAAATCTGGAGTTTTTAATGAACCTCTTATCAAATTAATATTTGTTTTCATTTTTTCTGTTAATCCAATTTGTGGACCTCTTACTGAACGTTCTCCTATTGATTCTTCGATGCTTCTTTCCGCCCATTTAGGAGATGGTATAATTATTCCTTTTCTATACCCGTTAATCAGTATAACAGTACTTCCTTGTACGATGGCATTGGTTAATTCCTTATACTGAGTAGTGGTTTTTACATCTGCCGATTCAATAATTCTTTCAATTATATGATCAATTAATGATTGATTAAAACCAACAGTCTTGAATGGTTCTAATAAAGGCTTGATCACATATTCCTGAATAAAGTCTAAATCAATAATTCCGTCCAGATAGACAATATTTATTTCGACAGGACCTCTAGAGTCCACGTTCATCTTTCTCACAATAAGGTCCGATGTACCATTAAAAGTATTCTTTATATTTATGATATTTTCTTTAAGGTATTTTTGAATTTCTATATTAGACATCCTTCTTCCTCCATTAAAGTTAGTAATAGTAAATATCAGAATATTACTATTGTATCGGCAATTGCATAAGTTACTTTAAGATGCAATCCCTAAGTTCGGTATTCTGTTGCATTTCAAACATCAAAGCCACAATTATATTACCTACCCGTATTCTAAGTCTTTACAAGAATAACTTAGTAACGTTAAGGCTGTTATATCTGGAACTCCTGAAAAATTAGATCTATCATCCCGATTGCTACTCTTCCTTTTTGAGGATCTAAATCGAATGTGGGCTATCAGTTGCTTCTAAAATATCTTTTGATGCAGGTTATAAAATAACTCGTTTTGTTTTGACTTTAATTTAGGAAATATTAGTAGATCATCTTTTATACTTTTACTACTGGAATAGTTTTCCACATTAATAAAGATGCTATTCTTTCAGCCAGGAATAAGCTAGTTTCATCCTACCCTTTGCTGCATCTGTTTTAACAAGAATATTTAACCTTACAAAGTCGTGAATTAAGCCTGGAAAAATAAAACAACATTTACAATTACGATAAGTCAAGAAAAAATAAAACCTGTATCATAGATTACTAGATAATCATAGATACAGGTTATTTTTTTCAACCTTATTTTATTCGTTCTCTTTAGCTAATGTTTTCACTCGACTATTGATTTACAACTACAGGAATAATTGTATAAAATCCTGCATATTCAGCCATAACGATGGCTGAACCGTCATCACCTGTGACAATTTCATTATTTGTTGTTGTGTTTGCAATGTCAGGATTTGATAATCTATATGTTACTTCTGAGGTAACATCTCTTATTGTTCCATCGCTTAAAATTGCATTAATTATCATTTTTGTTTTCTTACCTGCTGAGCTGACAATATAGTCTGGAGCTGCAAATATTCCTAATACTTGTGTTGTATGTTTATCGACTACTTCTACATTTATTTCTACTGTTTTTCCTAAATAAGAAGCAGTGATTTTTGTTTTCCCTACTGCCTGTCCAATAATAATTCCAGTATCTGAAATTGTAGCTACTGATTTATCAGCTACTGACCATTCAGCAAGATCAGTGACTTCAAAGATATCACGTGGTCCAAATATTGCACGTAGAGAAACTAACAACGACTCGTTTGTTTCTAATTCAACATCTGTCACATTTGAAATCAAAGCCTCTGGTTTAATATTTCTTACCCAAACTGCATCGTTCAACCCATTATGATAACGGAAATATACATAAGCTTCCCCTAGACCAACCGGAGTAATTTTTCCATTTTTATCAACAGTTGCTACACTTTCATCAGTTGACTCCCATATTCCATCAGTATCAACTTCAACTACGTTATTGTCTGTATACTCAGCAAAGGCATATACATCTACTGGTTCATTACCTGGCTGCATCATTAACATACCCTCACTTAAAGTAATACCTATTAAATCGCTAGAACCACTCTTTTCATTTACAGTAACTGGAATTTTAATTGCAGGAAATCCCTCAATTTTACCAAAAATTGTTGTACTTCCTTTTGACTTTCCTGTAATTTTTCCTTCCTCAATCACAGCAATTGATGGATCATTTGAAGTCCATTGTACCGATTTTGTGATTTCTCTTTGAGCACCATCATTATATTGAGCGGAGATTCTTAATGGAAATAAATTTCCTTTTGGAACCACTACATCAAATGTATTAAATAATAATGATTCTATTTTTAAATCCTGTTCTAATATAGAGGAATTGGGAAGAATTGTAACATCCAAAATTTCAGTATTATTCCCTTGATTGATTAGCACTTGAGTAGTTCCAGGTGCAATTGCAGTTAGTACACCATTATCAACTGATACAATTTCAGGGTTTAAAGAAGTACTTCTCCCCTTAAAAGTAACATCCGCTGTCGTGCCATCTTGATATTTTGCTTTAATAGAATATCGATGTGTATGTTCATTTAATGTAAGTGAAATATCCGATTCATTTGGTAAGAGGTCAACAATTCGATTGAGCTCAACTTTAGAAGGAGTTTCTGATACTATGATTGTTAATCGTTCTGTATACCCCATACTCCAAACACTAATTTTCGCAATACCTGTCCCGACGGCTGTGAGAAGCCCATCTTCATTGATTGTAACTACACTTGGATTATCAGTCTTATAAATTGAATAAGGTGTATCATCAATTACACTGTCATCTGTATAAGTTACTTTTACGTTTAATTGTTGCTTTTCATTTACAATCATATTTGTTACATTTGGTGTAACAGTAACAGACTTAGGAATGGCAGGCTTTGCTGGACCATATTTATCTGCAACTGTAACTGGAATCTGCACGATTTTACTATCATACATAGCAGTTAAAACGGTTCTTCCGTTCCAATTCGCGTGAATTTTATTTAGTTCAACTGAAGCAATAATTGGATTGCTTGCACTCCATTCAACAGAATCAGTTACATCTTTTATTGACCCATCACTGAAAACAGCCTTAATTGAAACTTCCTTCTCTGAACCTACTCCTAAAAAATAATGAGAAGTTGAAGTTGTAAGACCAATCGCTCTAGGAGTCGTTAATTTATTTGTAATAATCACTTCAATTTCAACTGGAGAATGAACTTCACTTCGATATGATGCGATTAGTTTTGTTTTTCCAATCTTACCTCTTGCATTTACTACACCTTGTTCTGTAACAGTTGCAAGGCTACTATCCTCAATCGTCCACTTTGCCATATTTGTAACATCGTTTAATATTCCATCATTAAATACTTCTTTCAATACTGCCCCAACTGACTCATTCGGTAAAATTTCTAATATTGGAGTTTCAGTAACTAGGTTCGTTGGCTTAACAACATTCACTAGTACCGAGTTAACCATTTTATCATATTTAAAGTAAATATAAGCTTCACCAACTCCAACAGGAGTTACCTGCCCACTGCTATTTACAGCGACAACATTAGAATTTGATGTACTCCATTTCCCAAGACTTGTTACTTCTTTAGAACCCGATATATTGCTTCTAGTATAAGCTGAAACCTGTTCTGGTTTATCAGCTTCTTCAAATCTTAATTGACTTACAGAAAGAATTAAACCTTTCTCTTCCACTAATTTTTCTTTTACAGAAACAAAGAAATTTATCTCAGGTAAATTCGAGTACTTTACGTTTAACGCAACATCCCCTGGTGATATACCTGTTAGTACACCATCTGATACTTCAGCAATTGAAGTAACTCTCGAATTCCATATTGCTGATTTCGTCACATCTTTGACAGAACCGTCACTGAATAAAGCTTTCAATTGAATTGATTTTTTTTCACCTTCATTTAAATAGACAATATTGTAAGCAGAAAGCATTAAAGATACAATTTTTGGTGTATCCGGTTTAGGGTTTTCACTTTGTATTGCTCCATTTGAAGAAACGATTACATCAATGATCGTTACAGCTGAACCAATTTTAAATTGAACTTTCGTTGTTCCAGTGGAAACTGCCTTTAATACTCCATCAATAACCGTAACTTTCATCTCATCTTGGGAAGTCCATTTACCATTTTTTGTTACATCTTTGATTATTCCATCCTTAAATTCTGCTTCAACTTTAACTTTTTTTTCTTCGAATAGACTGAAAGATACAGTTGATTCACTTGGCTGAAGTTTAACAATTTGATCATTTGGCAATTTCTTCAGTGATTCACTAATCGTTTTACTAGATGCAAAAGTCAAATGATTAAACAGAGATAGGAATAAACTGAAAATAATTGTCATGACTGTAATACGATTAAATTCCTTCTTTTTCATTTATTTTCCTCCTTATTTTTTTATATTAATTCAACTGTATAAACAGCATATTAATATCACTCTATAAGTCTTTCTTGTTAAAAACAAATTCTTAGAAGCTTACTATCTATTAATACTTTTATCACTTACTTAAGGATAAAAGTATACTGAAACGTTATCAATACTGGATTTTCGAACAAAATGATTAAATAAATTGATTAAGAAGAGACTGTCATTTACAGATGGAATTAGTAGATGAAAAATATTCTTTATTATCATTTTCGAGGGGATTTTTTAAATCAAGATTCTTTTTTTGCATAAAATATGCATATTTTATTATTTTATTCATTATTGCTCATTGTTCACATTTCAGACACACACATACCCCGTATAGGTATGTTATTATCAATGTGTAGTACAAATAACATCAAAGGAGAAATCATAATGAAAATCGCAATCATGCTTTTCGATGGAATCACAGCATTAGATGCAATTGGTCCATACGAAGTATTTTCAGCTTCATTGAAATGTGAAGTGAAGTTTGTCGCTAAAGAAAAAGGGTTAATTAAACTGGACTCAAATATGGGATATTTGCATGCTGATTACAGTTTTTCTGAAGTTACTTCAGCTGATGTTCTTATTGTTCCAGGATGCTGCCCTCCAAATTATAAAACGCCAATGAATGATGAAGAAACGTTAAATTGGATTCGCCTTATGCATAAAACAACAAAGTGGACTACGTCTGTTTGTAACGGATCACTGATTTTGAGCGCCGCAGGCTTATTAAACGGGATAATTGCAACTTGTCATTGGGGATCCTTCGAACTGCTAAAATCACTCGGAACAATTCCAACTGATGAGAGAGTGGTTCGCCAAGGCAAAATTGTTACCGCTGCTGGTGTATCTTCTGGAATTGATATGGCACTTCAATTATTAGCATGGGAATTCGGCGAAGACATAAGCAAAGGTGTCCAATTGATTTTAGAATATGATCCTCAGCCACCGTTTAACGCAGGCTCGCCAAAGAAAGCGCCTTCACTATTAGTTGAACAAATTGGAGGCATGTTACAAGAGTTAGCAAAACAGGAGCCAAATGTATAATTTTCAGTTGTTCCCGTCTTAGATTGTTTAATATTGAGATACTTTAATAAAAAACCCAATACTTATTATGTATTGGGTTTCAATCATTTAACCACTATAATTCAATTATTCTATTAATTTTAAACATGTTATATAGATTTATAAATATAGTAAATCTTTAACAGATTGCGGTAGGAACATCTTCTTTTCATATGCTAATACGCTCTCTATTTTCAGGACTATATTTTTCTATACATAAATTCAATAAACTTTTAAACGCCTTCGCTGCAGCTCCGATTTGCTTTTGCTTATGATGAACGATTGCTACTTTTCTATTGAGAGATGGCTTTATTCGAATAGCACTTAATTGTCCATTATTTTCTAAGTTAAATAGTCTACTTGATAAAATAGTTGCGCCCTTACCTTCCATAACAAGGTTGATAATCGCTTTTGTATCGGTCGATTCTATAATCGGATTGATCATTATCCCTTGATTACCACATACTGTATCAAACCAATGTCTAAAACAATGGTCTTTTGGATTTAATATTAACGGCATATTTTGTATATCTCTTAAATCTAAATCTTTTTTGTTTGCTACTTCATTCTCAGCATGTACGACCAAGTAAAATTCTTCTTCATATAAAGGAATCAAATTTAATTGGTCGTCCTCAGGTGGAATAATTGTTAATGCTAAGTCAATTTCATTTTGTTTAATTTTCTTTATGACATCGTCTAATGCAAAAAATTGTAACTGTATTTGTGGATAGATGGAATGAAACTCTAATAATGCCATTGAAGCAATATAGGTTAAATCTCCAGAAAGTGCGCCAATGATTAACTTACCTCTATTAACAGTTTGCAATTCTTGTAAATCATCATTGACGCTTTTGATTGTGTCTAAAATTTTATTACTATGCTCTTGTAAAATTTTTCCTGCCTCAGTTATTGCTATTTTTTTACCCAATCTATCAAAAAGTAGAATTCCAAGTTCGTCTTCTAAGGACTTAATTTGGTAACTTAAAGCAGATTGTCCAATCCCTAAATTATCTGCAGCCCTTGTAAAATGCATTTCTTCACAAATTGCTATAAAATATTCTAATTGTTTCAATTCCATGTTTTTCATCACCTTTGTCATATTCATGGATCGTACTACTTTAAGTAAACATTTATTTTTTAATTGAATAGAATACCTCCCTTAATGACGTACTAGCTTATTAAAACTTGAAGAATAAATAGTAAAATTAACTAATTTACTTAAATTTACTATTAAAGATAAGCATTTATATTTTAAAGTCTTACTTTTATTAATGTAAAATTAATAGTAGTTAAATAATATTAAGTATGACTTAAATATTATTTAGGTTTTATCAAAGCTTTTTTTGAGCTTGCTCTCTAGCTAGATATTTTTATTCAACAATTAATCAACATAATAAAATTACAATATCTCATTTACGTCCACGCAAAACTTCAACAAATTAAAAGTATTGCTACATTTAATAATTATTTATAAAAAAACCTGCTCAGCTAGGAGCAGGTTTTTCAATCTTGATATTGTTAATGGCTATTATTGTAGACATGCCTTCACATATTTTACAAATTTATGGATCAAGTTAGATGAGTGTTTATCTTTTGACCAAACCATATGAATAGAAAGATTAGTGATTTTTTCATTAACCTCTATCTCTAGAGGGATAACAATGCCATTTAAGACGTACGGATCATTTTTCATGTAATAATCTGGCGCCAAGCTAATCCCTATATCTTCTGCAACAGCACTTTTTAACACATCAACGTTACTCGATGAAAACACTATATCAATTTTTCCCAAATCACGGAATAGTTCCTGAGTTAACCAATTATAATATTCATCTTTGTATATAATAAACGGGAAGTTTAGTAGTTCTTGAGGCTTTACCCTTTTGTTACAGGCTAACAAAGAATTTTTATTTACATAAACCTTTATTTCAGATTCCAGTAGAACTTCACTGCTTAAATCACTATCAATAATCAACTCGCCTACTGCAATAAATCCTATATCAATTTTATGCTGTTTCACATCATTAATAATTTCTTCTGTGTTGCTTTCAATGATTTGAAAATCAATTTGAGGGTAATCAGCTTTGATACTTGTTTTTGCTTTGAGCAAGAATGGCATAACACCGGTTATTGCTGCTACTTTCATGCTCCCTTTATTTAAAGAGCTAAAAGAACCAACCATTTCTTGAAGCCTTTGGACGTTCATTATTATTTGAATTGCTTGTTTAATTATTAATTCGCCTTCATCCGTTGGAACAGCACTTTGTCCACGAGCTCGGCTAAATATTTTCACTCCAAATTCATCTTCTAATTGTGAAATAGACTGACTTATGCCTGACGGAGATACATGCAGATTTTTCGATGCATTAATAATCGAACCTGTTTTGGCAACTTCAAGAATATATTCTAATTGTTCTAAATACATAGATACCTCCATTTAAGTTGGACTTAATTCTAATTAATTAGGACTAATTTTACTTAATTTCAATGAAATTATAATATAAGTTCAAGCAATCATCCCGAATAAGATTAACAAGTTTAGATTAGAAAAATTAAAGCTAACTTTTTATCTCTTGTTCTAAAGTTGATTGTTCAATCAACGTTAACATTTAAGTGAAGGATAACCTTTGTATTGTTAGGGGACAATCTATAGGGGAAGAAACACACATTTATTATAGGGGGTTATTAATATGAACTATAAAAACATTACTGTTGCTGGTGGAGGAGTTCTAGGAAGTCAAATTGCTTTTCAATCAGCTTTTAAAGGATTTGAAGTATCATTATACGATATTAATGAAAACGCTTTAGAAATGACGAATTTGCGTTTTAAAAGTTACATGGAACGTTACCAAGAAGATATCGGAGCTACACAATCAGAATTAGAAGCGGCATACAACCGATTAACACTGTATACTGATTTAGCGAAAGCAGTTGAAAACGCGGATTTAGTGATTGAAGCCGTACCTGAATTACTTGAAATAAAAAAGGACTTTTATCAAAAATTAGCGGAAGTTGCACCAGAAAAAACTATTTTTGCTACTAACTCTTCAACGTTGTTACCTAGTCAATTTGTTGAATTTACAGGTAGACCTGAAAAATTCTTAGCATTGCATTTCGCTAATGAAATTTGGAAATTTAATGTTGCAGAAATTATGAAACACTCTGAAACAAAAGAAGAAATCTTTAATGAAGTTATCGAATTTGCAAAAGCAATTGGAATGGTTCCAATTCCGATTCATAAAGAACAACCAGGATATGTAATGAATTCGCTTCTTATTCCGTTCTTATTCGCTGCTCAAAGTTTACTTGTAAACGGTATTTCAGACCCAGAATCAATTGACAAAACATGGATGCTTACTTCCGGAGCACCATTCGGTCCATTCGCATGGCTAGATATTATTGGCATCAATACTGCCTATAATGTTGGTAAAACATTAGGAGAACAAGGTAATCACGAATCTGCTACAATAGCTGATTATCTAAAAAGGGAATTTATTGATAAAGGAAAACTAGGAAAACAATCTGGCGAAGGATTTTATAAATACCCAAATCCTAAATTTTTAGAGCAAGATTTCTTAAAATAAATAATAAAATCAAAAATCACATTGAGTTTTTCGATGTGATTTTTTTGTATAAAGATTAAAAAGTTCTTTAATCTTTGTCAGTTTCCCCATATTAGTTTAAAATTTCTTATTTTTTTAAAAAATCTAACAAGAAATAATTCAACTCCATAAATTCTACATATTTAGTTAGTATCCTAACATTGTAAGGCTTAGCCATTTGGTTTTATCGCGTGTACCTATTATTAGATAAATCCATTAATAAAATACGTTAGGTTGGTGAGAATTTTGTGTGGTTTTGTAGGTTGTATTCATAATGAACCTCAATTAAGAATTTCTTTATTCAAAAAAAATATTAAAGAAATGAACTCGTTGATTGTCCATAGAGGTCCAGACGATGAAGGATACTATTTTGATCAATATATAAATTTTGGCTTTAGAAGACTAAGTATCATTGATATCGAAAGTGGACATCAGCCACTTTCCGATGAAAATGAAAAATATTGGATTGTATTCAATGGCGAAATTTATAACTATATTGAATTACGTAAAGAATTGTCCAATAAGGGATATAAATTTGTTACGGAATCTGATACAGAAGTAATCCTAGCTCTTTATAAGGAATATAAAGAGAAATCTGTTCAAAAATTAAGGGGCATGTTCGCTTTTCTGATTTGGGATAAAGATGAAAAAATTTTATTTGGAGCGCGGGATCATTTTGGGATAAAACCATTCTTTTTTTCTGAACAAGGAGACAAAACATACTTTGGTTCAGAAAAAAAGAGTACCCTTCTTGCAATTGATGGTGGATTGGATCGGGATGCTCTCCAACACTATTTAAGTTTTCAATACGTTCCAGAACCTGAAACAATGACTCCAAATGTAAAAAAATTGGAACCAGGTCACTATTTTACTAAAAAACCTGGAAGCAAAATGGTCATCAGTAGCTATTGGAAACCACAGTTTAAGCCATTGAATCAAACGGAAGCTCAATTAAGTAAATCTATTCGTGACGTCCTTTTGGATTCAGTTAATGTTCATATGAGAAGCGATGTCCCTGTTGGCTCATTTCTATCGGGAGGCATTGATTCCTCCTTTATTGTTTCATTAGCTAAACAGGTGAATCCAAATATAAAAACCTTTTCCGTTGGATTCGAAAAAGATGGCTTCAGTGAAGTGGATGTGGCAAAGGAGACAGCTTATGCACTTAATTTAGAAAATATTAGTTATATCATTTCTCCTGAGGAGTACTTAGCTGAGCTCCCGAAAATAATATGGCATATGGATGATCCATTGGCTGATCCGGCAGCAGTCCCCCTTTATTTCATTGCTCGAGAAGCGCGGAAACATGTAAAGGTTGTATTGTCAGGCGAAGGGGCTGATGAACTTTTCGGAGGATATAATATCTATCGAGAGCCACATTCACTAAGGATGTTCAACTATATACCTGCTTCCATAAAAAATATTATAAGGTTAATGAGCCGAATTCTTCCAGATGGGATTAAAGGGAAGAATTTTCTAGAGCGAGGTACAACTCCATTAGAAGAAAGGTATATCGGAAATGCCAAGATGTTTACTGAGAACGAAAAAAGAATAATATTCTCTGATTACCAAAGTTATTTAGACAATACAACGATAACAAGTCCTATATTTAGAGAAGCTAGTGCATATGATTCAGTCACAAAAATGCAGCATTTAGATATTCAAACTTGGTTAAGAGGTGATATCCTCCTGAAAGCAGATAAAATGACTATGGCTCATTCTCTGGAACTAAGAGTTCCTTTTCTTGATAAAGAAGTGTTTAATGTGGCATCCAAAATCAGTGCAAATCATAAAATCAGCCACAATACGACTAAATACATTCTTAGACAAGCTGCACAAGGCATTGTCCCTAATCATGTATTAAACAGAAAAAAATTAGGGTTCCCAGTACCGATTCGTCATTGGTTAAAAAATGAAATATATGATTGGACCATTGAATTAATTCATGCTAGTTCTACCGAGTATTTGTTTAGAAAAGAAGAAGTGATGAAACTATTAGAAGAGCACGTAACTAACAAAAAAGATAACAGTCGCAAACTGTGGACCATAATTGTATTCATGATCTGGCATCAAGTTTTTATTGAAAATGCCTACGATTTTAATTACTTAGATAAAAAACAAGCAATCCTAACGAGTTAGCATAAGTAATCACTGAACATTATTTTAGTACCCAAGCATTATGAAATTCCGCTTGGGTATTTTTTTTATTAAGAAGATTAGAGAATAATCCATTCTCTTTTCCCCGCATAAATATTTTTACAACCTATTTTTCAGGAAAGGATATGAGAAACTCTGTCCCCTTTCTAATCTCAGATTTTACTGTAATACTACCCTGAAGTTGTTTTACCAACTCATATACAATTGCAAGGCCTAAACCAGTGCCACCCATTTCTCTTGAACGTGACTTTTCAACTCGATAAAATCGATCGAAAATAAAAGGAAGATCCTCATCAGAAATTCCTACTCCTGTATCTTTTATTGAAACCATAATCGATTTCTTTATAAATTTGGCTGTAACCACTATTTCTCCTGATTCTGTGTAATTTATAGCATTTTCGATTAGATTTATGATAATTTGTTCTACTCTAGACCCATCAGAGATTATTAAAGGTAATTCATTCTCTACATTAAATATTAAATTTATATTTTTTTTCGCTGCCTTGAATTTCACTTTTTGGATGACCGCTTCAATAATATCTTCAATGTCGACAGATTGGATGTATAATTTTATTTGTCCCTCTTCCATCTTGGAAAGCTCAAATAAATCTTGAATTAGCTTCGCTAACCGATCCGATTCCTTTTCAATTATTCCTGAATAATCTTCCAGTTCTTTGATATCCCGATATTTATGACTATTAATTAATTGTGCATAACCCTTTAAGTAAGATATAGGAGTTCGTAGTTCATGTGAAATATTGGCTAAAAGTTCACTGCGATTTGTACGATAATTATTCAATTCTATACTTAAATCATTGATCGCATGTGCTAATGAGCCCACTTCATCATTTGATTTGATTTGAACTTTTGTATTTAAATTGCCTTTAGCTATTTCTCTAGTAGCTTTTTCCATTTCAATCATAGGTTTAGACATCCTTTTTGAAACAAAAATGGTAACCCCTAACGCAAGAATAATAGCACCTACAATTGACCTGATTATCCAATTTCTTATGTCAATCATTTCATTAATTGGAGAAAAAACTAGTATTCCTCCCTGAAATGTCTCATTTTGTATAATTGGGCGTCCAACATAAATAAAATGTTCATTTGTTTCATGGTCATAATAATCCCTTTCAAAGTGCTTCCCCATTTTCACAATACTAAATAACTCTTTCGGCATAGACTTCCCTTTTTTATAACCGAAAGCTGAATTAGATATGATTACTCCATTTGAATTAAACACTACGATTTCTTCCCCAGTTATTAAGCTTAAAAATTCGTAATAGTCTGGAATAGTACCATGTTGCTTATTTAGTGTCTCTACAATATTATTTGATAGCTCATTTACTTTTTGATGAACTTGTGAAGTATATGTTTGTAGAAAAATACGATCTATAAAAAATCCTAATGGTAATAGCACAACTAAAAATAGAATCATGATGGTAAATCCTATTTTCATTCCGATACTATTAAGTTTCATTCTATTTCCTCTTTTAATTGTAATGAATACCCCACACCCCAAATAGTTTTTATAAACTTTACGTCTTTTTCTACTTTCTTCATTTTAATTCTTATATTTTTAATATGCGTATCTACAATACGTAAATCCCTAATTTCATAATCATCCCAAATTTGATCCAACAATACGTCTCTTGTAAAAACCCGAGAAGAAGATGAAGCAAGTAAAGATAAGAGATTAAATTCTTTAGCGGTCAATTCCACAAATTGACTATTGATATATAATTGTCTACTTTCCAAGTCTAAGCGAAACATTCCTTCAAACAGAATAATTTCTTTAGTCTCTGGACTATTACTTATTTTATTCTGACGTGATCTTCTAATTAATGCCTTTACTCTAGCCTTTAATTCATCAAATTCAAAAGGTTTCACTAAATAGTCATCAGCACCTATTTCTAAACCTCTAACCTTATCAGATAATTCTGTTCTAGCAGTAAGCATAAGAATAGGTGTCCCCCCTTTTTCCCTGATTTTTTCGCAAAGTTTCCACCCATCTACGTAAGGAAGCATAATATCTAGGATGATTAAATCATACAAACTTTCATTAATATACTGTAAGGCAACAGCACCATCTTTAGCATTAATAACTTTATATTCATTACTTAAATGAATATTTAGCAAATTAACCATATACATTTCATCTTCAACAACTAATATAGTTTTCACTGCTATACTCTTCTTCCTTCTGATATTGTGTCTTAATAATAATTTTGACATAGATTTAACATTCTATTAATTGTTGTTGTACATTTAAGACTAAAAAGAGTACATATGCGAGTTTCTTAGGATAAGAAAAATAAATGGTTTCAACTAATTTTGTAATATTTAGGTTGTTTAAACAATCATTTGCTTTAAATTAAAACATTAGAAACTACTTCTTTTTTATTTCGACTTTACTAATGCCCGTTCCACATCGATAAATTTATATCCTACTCCCCAAACTGTTTCAATAAACCTAATATCTTTCTCAACTTTTTTTAGTTTAGTTCGAATATTTTTTATATGTGTATCGACAATTCGAAGATCCCTAATTTCATTGACCTCCCATATCTGAGCTAATAAAACTTCTCTAGTAAATACACGAGAAGGAGCAGCTACAAAGAAACTTATTAAATCAAATTCTTTTGAAGTTAAGACTAATTTCTGCTGATTTATAAATAACTGTCGGCTTTCACTATATAAAACAAATTCACAATTTAAAATCGAAATATGTTTTTTAGCTTGATAATTATAATTTCTTTCCGCTCTTCTTAATAGAGCAGTTATTCTTGCCTTTAATTCATCAAATTCAAATGGTTTCACCAAATAATCGTCTGAACCAATCTCTAAGCCTTTAACTTTGTCTGAAAGTTCATTTCTTGCAGTCAACATTAGAATAGGAGTATCGTCTTTTTCTCTAATCTTTTTACAAAGCGTCCAGCCATCAACGTAAGGTAGCATGATATCTAAAATGATTAAATCAAAAGAATCTTCCTTTATTAGTTTTAACGCAATTGCACCATCTTTTGCTTCAATTATTTTATAAAAATTAGCTAATTGAGCGCTTAATAAATTCAACATATATTTTTCATCTTCAACAATTAATATTTTTTTCATGAGATGACTCCTATTTCTGTATTTAGTTATTTATCTACCACAAATGTTACAAATAAACTTTGTATAAAGTATGGAGTTTGATTTCAAACTAGCAATTATCCCCTTATAGTAGACAATTAAAATAAAGTCCTATCATGAGAAAATTAAAAAGTCATATAAAAAAGCAAACCTAATCAGGGTTTGCTCAGAGTGAAGTCAGATTTCAAATTTTTTTTACAAACAGTAGGTTCGGAGTAGTATTTAGTTGTTTCCCATTAGTCTAGGAAATAGAAAGACCGTACGAATGAGCTATTTGACCATTTGTATTTGCTGAATTAGCTATAATAACGGTTGTTCCAACTTTAATTTGATCAAACAGCCATTGAATTTCACTATTATGCATACGAATACAACCAGAGCTGACAGATTTTCCGATCGAACTTGCTTTATTGTTTCCATGAATTCCATAGGAGTTTCCAGGAGAATTACCTACACTTAATCCCATCCAACGTTTACCAAGTGGGTTATTCGGTGCTCCACCAGGAATATTCTCTTTATACCATGGCCTATTTTTTATCCTATTTAAAATATTAAATTTTCCTGTTGGTGTTGGCGTTGAAGCTTTTCCTGTTGCAACGCTAAAGGATTTCACAAGTTTCCCCTTATTATAGTAATAGAGTTTATTAGATTTTGTATTAATAATAAGAAGTTGTCCGTTTGAATATAGCTGTTTACTCTTAACCTCACTGTAAGATGGCTTACTTTGATTACCAGCCACATCTAGTGAGAATACTTTAATAGTAGTAAAAGCTTTTAATTTACTAACCTTAAAACTAAAGTTTCCACTTTTAGTTGCTGTTGTTTTAGATAAATATTTATTATTAAGATATAGTTTAACAATAGGATTCTCTTCTGCTTTCCCACTTATTATCGTTGCGGTTTCTTTAACGGAAAGAACTGATGGAATAGCAGGAGCCGTTCGGTCAGCTGTTGCATTGGCTGTAGGTAAAAGAAATAAAAACGTCCCTAGAAGTACAAATAATATTCTTTTAATCATATTCTCTCTCCTTGTATATTGAATTAATTTACTAAATTGTTTATATAGCTATATTTTTTTCTAAATCTGTTAGATCATGGTTTAAATACTTTTATCGATTTATTCTAAAGGAGTTTTGATATCATCTTCATCAACCTCTTAAAATTTTATTTTGACTAAACACACAAATTTAATTTAGATAGTTTTTTCATCAATGTTTTCATTACTGACTAGCTACTACAAATATTACAAATAAAATTTGTAGAAAGTATGGAGTTTGAGATATTTTATTTCTTAAAATAATTTATTTTACCTGTGTCAAACGTAATCATTACTTATTTCCATTTTGTAAATAGTTACATATAAAAAGCCCAATTCCGGTAAGAACCGGAATCGGGCACGAAATTTTTATTTGTTTTCATATGAAACGATAGACCGCATCATCGGGTTACCAGTACCAATATCTCCATTATATATTTTATACCATGGGCTTTTGCTCATGTACCATACTCGGTCTGAGAACGGGCTGTTTATATCAAGGCCAAGAGTCGGTATATAAGGGCTGTAAGCTTGGGTACTGTACACAAGAAAATATTCCTTCGGCACGAAAATGGAGTATGGGCTAAGATCTACTTTTACCCAACCACGTACGTCCTTTGATTTTGCAGCAATTGATTCAGTTAATTTTTTACCAGGCGCACCTTCAGGTCCAGTCGCATCATATACATCAACTTGAAAATTCACTCCTCCTGGGTTATCCCAGTGTGGGTCAATATAAAATAGACCCGCCGTCAGCATCGCTTGTTCCTGTCCATCCTTCAATGACATTTTTACTGCGGCCTCGTCTAAACCAGCGACCGACAAGACAGTTTCAGCAGAGCCATCATCATAACTGATTTCACTTGCAGTACCCCTATAAGGCTTTAACTGAATATCTATTGAACTAATATTATTTTTCTTAATTACAACCTTTTTCCTATAAGTATGAAAATTTGGAGCACTTACTTCAAGCGTATAAGTTCCAATATATGGATTAAGCGAATATTTACCATTTGCACTAGTTCTTACCGGTTCTATAACAGCGTCTTCAATAAGTTTCACTGTTGCTCCTTTAATAGCTTTTTTTGTTTCGCTATTCTTGATTTTTCCCTTGATGATTGATTTATTTAGTGGGGTTAACTGTAAATTCACTTTGGTCGATGTATCTTTTGTTACACTTGCCGTTTGAATCTTTTGTTTAAAGCCATAAGCCTCGGCTTTTATATGGTATTCATCCGCTGGTAGCTTTACATGGAAGCTTCCGTCCGTTGGTTCGGTCGCTAAAAGCCTTCCACTTTCAATAATTTGTATTTGCGCACTAAGGGGGATGAGAACTTGTTTATCATATGTCCCTTTTACCTTTGTAGCATCCCCAACTGGTTCAATTGCAGTTAGTAAAGGTGAAGGTTGATATACTGTACCAGTAGCCTTAGCTCCAATAGAAACATCATCTAAGTACCATCCTAAATTCGTAACCGCACTATCCGAATGGAAGCGGTAAGCTACATAAGCAGTTTTCCCTGAGTAGGAGGACAGGTCGACTGAAATGGCTTCCCATTTTAAGAATAAATGCTCATCATTCGTTTTAGCTACATGCCAGTTCTTCATGTCTTCAGAAACAAGAACTTGGCCATAATCATTAATCCCTTTGAATGAAATCGGTTTGCCAAAAGTCTGCTTAAAGTTAAGATATGTCACTTTTCCTTTATTGACTTGGATAGGAGGCATAATTAGCATTGATTCCTCATTATTATTATAAGTCCAGGCCGAATCAGTATTTCTCCAGTCAGGGTTCACTGTGCCGTAAGCATTTGCTCCAGAAGGCACCTTCACGATAGGGTTCATGACCTTCCCCCAATTCCACGAACTGTTTCTACCAGTACTGTACCACCCTACAGGGTTTGTTTCAAAGTTTGTTGAATAACCAACTGACACCGGTTCCTTTAAGGTTAAGTGAACAGGGGCAGTTTTCGTACTATTCCCTGCATAGTCCGTAATTTCCCAGTAATAAGTTAATTTTTTTCCCTTTAATTGTTCTTTAGGAAGTTCACTTGAATAGGATCCGCTTTTAAAGTCGCCTTTAAAAAGTGTACTATTTGCTGTTTGCTCTGGTGATCTATCCACTTGATAATGCAGTTCCACTTTGGAAACTGCATTATCGTCAGAGACTTGTACGTTTATTTTTAAGGGCGCATTAGCATAAGCATATGGAAGAGGCTCATGGTTTGCAGTTGGTTTCTTTTTATCAACTGTTTTATAACCTACTTTTCCTACTAGACTGCCTACGCCGTTTGCACTGCTCTTAATCATCCCTGTTAAATCAAGTAACCCTCTTCCATAAGCGTCATTTGGAGAAGTTGGATATTTTGAATCAGATAACGGAATTAATCCGACATACAAGGTTTCCTTAAGCTTTTCAATTGACATGTTTGGCTGCATTTGTTTTAAGATGGCAATAGCGCCTGAAACATGTGGTGTAGCCATAGATGTTCCAGAAGATAAGCCATATTCGTTATTTGGAAGGGTTGAAAGAATCTCTTGCCCAGGTGCAGTCAAATCTGGTTTTATTTCACTTCCACCATATGGAGACGGTCCTCTTAAAGAAAATATTGAAATTTGGTTTGCTATATTTGTAGAACCAACTGCAATAACTTCAGGGTAATTAGCTGGATTGCTTACAGAACCTGGCCCGACTGGCGTCTCATTGGTGTCATTGCCTGCTGCAAAAACCGGTATTATCCCAGCAGCTACCCAAGCTTTTACAACTGATCTAAACCACTCATTCATGGTAGAACCGCCACCCCATGAGTTATTAATAATGTCTGGAGCCATCTCAGGATGAGGAATTCCCTTTTCATCCAGTGGTGCAAGAAGCCATTCTCCTGCTTTTATCAAGTCTGTATCCAACGCGCCGTCTTCTGAAAATGCGTTTACTGCAATCCAGCGTGCCCCTGGAGCAACTCCGGTATGCATGCCAGTATCTGGGTCATGTCCTACCATTGTTCCTGTCACATGTGTACCATGTCCAATTAAATCAACTGGAGTAGGGCTATCTCCCACTAAGTCTAGCCAATTGAAAGTGTGTGTAAAGGTGCCATCCGCATTAAAACCTCGGTATTGTTTCTTAAGTGCCGGATGGTTTACGTCCACCCCAGTATCAAGCGTTGCGATTACGACGCCAGTTCCATCCAGCCCATTTTCCCATGCTTTATTTGCCTGAATTTTTTCCAGGTTCCAAGGTAGTTCACTTGTAAACTTTTTGACTTCAGACGTCTTCGGATTAGGCAATACATGCTGTTCGTTAAGGTAAATATGGTCGACTTCTGGAAAAGTTGCTATTTCTTGTAAGACTTCTTTCGTGGAAGTAAATGAAACAGCATTTACGATGTAGAAAGATTGATAATCTTTCAGTTTACCTTCAGATTTCTTTTGATGGATAAAATTCTTAAGCCTATTCTGTGTTTGTTCAGCGCTAGTTTTTAGTTCTGATAAAATGGTTGAACGGACGCGGAGTTTCTCTTGATAACTGGTAACCTTCATTTTCTTAGCTTCTTCACGTGCTTGATCAGCAATTTGTTCAACATCTACTTGGTTTTTTAACTCTACAATCACTGTCGTATACTTGTTTTTTTCAAAAGCCTGTATAACCTTTTGGTCCACCTTTCCTACAATTGGGTTTGAATTCGTTTCTCCTTTTTGTACGGCACTCCCTTTTAGTTGAAAGATCGTTCCAAGTATAGAAAAAATAATCAAAAAAGCTACTATATTCAGTTTTCTCCCTTTTAACCCTCTCATTTGCAGTCTCCTTTTATAAACTTTATAAACTACATTTTTAAAGTTTGATACGATTATGTAATTCTAGAAGTGTAATTAATCGAGATGACACGTTTTGTAGATGTTGCCTTTTTGAGAAATTTGAAAGCTCTTACAATACTTTTTTTGAAACAATTACTGAACTCGAATTTGCGAAAAAGAAACTTTTTCCTCAAAAAAACTTTTAAAAAATAAATTTTTTAACAACCTTGAACAGAATGGGTGTGCAACCATTCTCTATACACTAGTACCTCCTTTTTGAGTTATAAAAGAACGACTTAATAATATAAATGTTCAGAACATTTAACAATAGTCGATTTTTGTTGATTATGATTGATAAATTTGATGATAAGAAAATTTGTGTTTTGATATTAAAAAACAATGAGTTTTGGATTATTTTAATTGAGGGGTCTTGTTTATTTAAATTAAAATCTCTTCGAGTCGAACTGCAAAAAGTTTTAAAAATTAATCTTAATAAAATATTCATATATCATAAATCGACAAATTGAACAGAGGTTTGATAAGTGCAATTCCAACTTCATAATTAAAAATCCTTGATTGTTTTAATCAAAAATCGAGTATTGATGCTACTTAATGCGCCTTGTATTATTAAGTCTCAAATAGGCAGAAAATTTATTAGATTCTAAAAACAACGATTTATGTCACAATCTGACTAAATAATCAAGTTTTCATTGAAAATTGAAAACCTTTCTAAAATCGAAGCCTATTGTAAAAATTTCTGGGAGGTATTTTAGTTATGAAGAAGAAAAAAATCAACAACCTAGCATTACTCGGCTTGTCTGCAACCTTAGCACTTTCATCTCAATTACCAACAGTTTCTCATGCTGTATCTAAGGATTCAGATAATCAGCGTCCAACTCTTTCTCAATCAGAAAAAGTTGTTAGTACTGTAAAGAAAAATAATAAATCTGCAGGGGCTTTTGATGTTGGTCAAAAACAATTTTCTGAAAACCAACTTGTTATCCGATATACTTCGCCAATTACTGAAAGTGAACATGCCAAATCTGGCGGTAGACTAATTAAAAGAATATCTTCATTAGGCTATGATGTGATTGAAGTAAAGAATGTAGGAGAACTTGAAAAAGTAGTCCAAGCCTACGCGAAGCTACCAAAAGTTACTTCAATCTCTAAAAGTGCTCTTTTTAAAAGGCTAGGAACTGTAGATCTAAAAACCTCTGAAATGTACCATCTAAAAAATCTTAATGTTGAAAAAGCCCAAAAGTTAGCGGGTAAAAACAAAATTCGAGTCGGAGTTATTGATACTGGTATTGATACAAAACACCCTGAACTAGTAAATAAAGTAGTCGCTAACAAAAATGCGATGAACCCTATCAAAAAAGGAATACCAGATTCTCATGGTACTCATGTTTCAGGGATCATAGCTGCTGAAAAAAATAACGGTATCGGCGGTTACGGGATTGCACCAAATTCTCAAATTATTTCAATCGACGTATTTAACAAATCTGATTTTGGTACTGACTATGTTATCGCTGAAGGTATTTTAGAGGCAATTAAACAAAAAGTTGACGTTATCAATATGAGCCTAGGTTCTTATAGTCCATCACCTATCGTAAGAGATGCGGTAAAAAAAGCAATTGATAAAGGAATTGTAATCGTCGCTGCAGCGGGTAACTCTGGGGTGGAAAATATAGAATATCCAGCATCCTATGATGGAGTCATAAGCGTTGGTGCAACAGATAAGAACAATAAAATAACTAAATTTTCAACATACGGTCCATCTGTTGATGTAACAGCGCCCGGGGATAACATATACTCGACGGTCTACTCCCCTGATAAAGGATCAACTTTTGTACATATGAGCGGTACATCTATGGCAGCTCCTATGGTAACTGGTGCCGTTTCACTATTATTATCTAAATATCCTAAACTTACACCTTATCAAGTAAACTATATTTTAACTCAAACGGCGAAAGATTTAGGGGAAAAAGGATATGATGCAAAATATGGTTACGGTATGATCGACCTTGTTAAACTTCTTTCTTTCGATCCTAAGAAGATACCAGCTCAATCAGTTATTAAGGATGATCAAATTTTAGATAAAGCAAAACCGCTGACTCTATCATCGGAAACATCAGTTACTGGTGCTTTGCAAAAAATTGAACAAATAGATTATTACAAGTTTGATGTGGAAAAGAATCAAAATATCCAAATAAGCCTTCAAGGAGCAAGCCAATATGATTTGAAATACGAATTACAATTCTATCCAGAAGGAGCAAGGAAACCTGAGTATACTCTAGAAGTTAATGATCGAAAGGCAGGAAAGGCTGAAGGTTCTTACTTCAAAGCTCCCAAAAAAGGAACAATTGTAATAGCTTTAAAGGACTCCTTTGGGCAATACAATGAAGACGGAAAATCTACCTACTCACTTTCTGTAAGTCGTAAAGATTTACTTCACGATGATGGAAATACTTTGGAAAGGCCCTTTGTTATCGACTCTCTTCCATATAAAACATCACTCTCGAATTATTATACAGATGAATTAACAACTTCATTAGCGTCTAGACAAGAAGATCCTATACCTGGCGATTCTGATTTTTATCGATTTAAGGTACCCGGAAATATAGGTGATCCAGAAAAAGTATTAAAATTCCATGTATCTGCTGTCGAAGGTATAGATCCATCTTTTAGGCTACATATGGTTAATAAAGTTGTAAACGAGGATGGTACAACCTCTGAAAGTATTAATGTTGTTGATCAATTTAAAGTTAAAGGTTACGGTGAATCAAAGACAGCTTCAATGACTGCACTTCCTGGAATGGAATATATTTTTGAAGTAACAAACAAGCCTTTACTAAGTGAATACGATCAACTAATCGGAAAAGAGATTGATTTTACACGAAGCTATACTTCTCAAAAGCCATATCAAGTTGACATTGATATCAAAGATATTTCACAGGATGAAGATAATTTTCGACAAGTTGGAAAAGTAAGCGTAAATATGGAATCAAAAGAAAATGGGATTAATAAATTCAAGGAAATTTACGATAAATTCACGAATATGGACTACCAATATCATAAAGGAACTAGTTATTTTGATCTTATTAAAGATAAAGCGATTCCTCTTGAATTAGATAAAGCACAGAAAGGTTATTTTCAGTACAGAGGAGATGAAGATTGGTTTAAGTTTACTCCAAAAGATAACTCTGTTTTTGAAATGAAATTTACGAATAAAGAGGGATATAATGTTCCAATTGCCCTTGTACATAAGTACAGTGACCGAATAAATGATCTTGATTCAATATACTCAAGTTTGGATACGAATTCGGTCGATGGTACAGGATTGAAGGGGAATAATTCATTCAATATTGGCCTAAAAAAAGGTGAAACCTATTATATCCTATTGAATGATTCATCCTATAGATCAAGCTTTGACCCGTATGAATTCAAAATTTCTACTGCATTTAAAAACACAAATGATAATTTTGAGCATAACGATACATTTGAAACAGCTAAGAAGATAACTACTAAACCTATAGTAAGCAACTTATCATCTATTGGTGATATTGATACATTCTATTTCAAGCCAAATAAAACAAGTATTTACAGTGCAATTGAACAACCAGGTTCACTTCCTATTAAATATAATAGCGCTCATACAGAATTGAAAAGAGAGCTTGATTCTGTGTTCTTTATTTATGAGGATACGAATGGAAATCAGAAACTTGAAGAAAAAGAGAAAGAAAACGTTTCGATTGTAGATTTTTCATACGATAATCAACCTGAAATCAGTTCCTTCCGAGCGAAAAAAGGAAGCGGCTACTTCTTTAAAATACAAAACTACTTTGATAGAGAAACAAATCTAACACCATATACGTTTACAGTAAAAGAAGTAGTAACGAAAGATGAAGATGCTGGTTCTATTGTAAAAAACAATGTACCAACTAAACCAATCTCTTTAAAGTTCCAGTCCGGTAAGTTTTCAAATGTTGGCTTTATAAACATGACAAACAACATAGGCGATGCTGACTATTACAAACTAGTTCAAAAAAGTGATGGCAACAAAACAATAAAGTTAGAAGTCCCATTTGACCTTGACGGAGTCGTGACAGTTTACAATTCAAAAGGAAAACAAGTCGCTTTTTCTGACTTTTACAGCAATGGAGACAATGAAATCTTTAATGTTAATCTCAAAAAAGGAAACTACTATATTAAAGTTGAAGATTTTAACGGAAATGCAAGCGCAATGCCTTATAAATTGATTATTAATTAATTAAAAAAGTGGTTGGCATATACGCCAACCACTTTTTTGTTAGTATTCAATTTCCACTCTTATCTTCACTTCTATTGTACTGTCGAAAAAGGACATTGAATTCTTAACTACACTTATATTTCCTGATCTTCTTCTCTTAAAAACTTTATTTTTGCATCTAGTAAACTTATTGTCATTTTAGAATATTCCAAACCGTACTCAATTGTTATTTTCTTATATTTATCAGTATCAGGTGAATTTGTTTGCACTTCTAATAAACTTTCTAATTCTTGTTTTAGATGCTTTTTTTCGTTTTCCATCCATTTAATAATATTTTCTTTTTTTGTAAATTTCCCAAAAAATAAACGAATTAAAAAATCTGACCTCATTATTGTTGGATTTATAGGACTTTCCATATACGTATTAAAAACTTCTTTTCCTTTATTTGTAATCACATATAAATTCTTATTCGGTTTCCCTTCTTGTTGAATAATTTCCTTTTTTACATACCCTTCTTTCTCCATTCTTTTTAGAGCTGGATAAATTGCTCCAAAAGATGCATCAAAAAAATGTGCGACAGATACCTCCATTATCCGTTTAATATCGTAACCGCTCATTGGTTCTTCTAATAAAAATCCCAGAATAACATTTTGTATGTTCATTTTTTACACCTCTATTTTTTCTGCACTTTATATATTTCAAAGTTTATTTATACCAATATTATATAGTTATAACTTTCCCTTTCCTTTTTTCCCTTTGAATGGTTACTAGTATTAAGGTAATTGCAAAAATAACCATTAATATCTTACAAAGCATAATTATTTCATGATAAATGGATGAACCTCCAGTAACAAGTTTCATTATACCTTCAACTGCATATGTTGCAGGTAAAAAGTTACTTACAGTCTGATAAAAACTTGACAATAACTCTCTCGGTATAGTTGTACCAGATGATAAAAGTTGAATAGATAACATAGCAATATTAACCCATCCACCTGCATCGCTCACAATAAAAAATGGAATTTGGGCTAAAAATAAGAAAGTTAGCACATATATTATTTGAAAAAACCACATTGTAAAAAAACCTTGATCTGAATGTACACCCATTAAGTTAACCATAATAGTTCCAAAAGTAGAGATTAATATAGCAGCCGTAAATATTAAAAGAACTCTTGTCCCAAATCTTTGCCAACGATTATATAAAATCTTATAAGGTTTAAACGCTTTATTCATTTCTAAAATAAATAACATTGCCCCAGTAAAAGATGCCATTACTAACATCATTGGAACCATCAATTTTGAAAAATTTGAAACTTTATTAATATTATTAACAACAGGATGTACACGATCTGAGAGACCTTGTACTAACTCATTAGCTGTATAAGAAGGTACTTCCATTTGTTCAAAAGTATTTTGTAATCCCGACTTCACCATTTCTTTATTAATCGTACTAGTTACATTATTTTGTACTATTTGCATTACACCTTTTAACATACTTGGGTTTGATTCATTTAAAGAATATATAATTTTTGCCTTTTCGTTATTTTGAAGCGTTTCAGTAAAATCTTCAGGTAAATGGATAACCATTTGAACTTTACGATCATCCAACTTTTTCATTGCACTTTTTATATCCGACAATTGCGTAACTTTAAATTTTAAGTTTTCTTCCAAACTATTTGCTATTTGATCACCAATTTTAGAGTCACTATTTACAATAATAATTTTAAATTTATTAATTCGATCAGTAACATGATCGTAACCTGTAAGCCAGATAATGCTAAATAGAACTTGAAATATTATTGCTGTTATTAAACCAATCATAACGCTTTGTGTTTTTATTATGGATAAATATAAATGTTTCAATTTATTATCCCCCTCTTTTATACATATATCGCCTAAAACTATATTAACATTATTTATATTAACAATATTAATATAAACAATGTTAGTGTTATCGTCAATCAAAATAAATTAATTTATTTTGAAAAACAAAAAGTGCGTTAATCCATATTGGATTAACGCTTTATACTGAACTACCCCAAAAATAGAAAAAGAACCATTCACAAAAATATGAATGGTTCTTTTTTATAGACTATTTATTGGCATTAAGCATTCATAAACATCATTTTTTAGTGAAAGCTCCATTACCATACATTTACTAAACGGATTATTGAAATCTCCAAGTTCATAACCAGGCTTAAATTCAAAAATATATTTTTGATCTTCTTCTACAATATATTTTTTATTTTCGATTGTTAAGCACAGTGTCGGCTTACTGACTAAATTTTTCGGAAGATTTTTTTGGTTTAATTTGAACATTTTTTCCATTAGAAATATTAATAGATCCCACTATAATTGCATTTCTATATTCTGTAATAACGTGGTATTGATTATCCTGATAGATTAGTTCGGGCAAGATTTTATGAGTTCTTTCGGAGCGATATTGTCTGAAAGTTTTGGCTTGTAACCATATCTTACATAAAAGACAATAAAAATAATTTTTCTCATTTATTGCTTCAATTTCGTATCTTTTTAATCACTTTTGGTAAATGTTTCAACCTTTTGTGCCCGAGCATTGACCAGTTCCTCTTGTAAGACTTTAATTAGATTCTCTATTGCTTCTTCATTAGAATTCGGGAGTTCATTATAAAATATTGTATTTTTGTGCACCTGTTTTTCAACTCTATTGCGAAGATTTTCTATTAAAGAAGATATTACTTTAGTTTTGTTTGTACCATTTTGTTTGCAATACTTTGTAAACAAATTAGATAGTTCAGGATCTAGGTTTATTTCAATTCGATCTATCTTTTTCAATTTCTTTTCTTTTATATTTTTTCTAAGACATTCATTACCCTATTTCCTCCCCCTAAATTATAAAGATGATCTAAAATCCGGAAGAAGCATAGGTCAATAAATTTTAAAAAAAGAAATGCAGTCAGTTTAATGCATGAGGTTATAAAACAATTTTATTTTTGTATTACAGTGCTATTTCTTTTATGAGTAATATGTTTTTTTTACTATAATACGCAACGTGTTTTTTAACGGAGATTTTTTGTACGGTTTTTTTTAAATCTTGTCCGTGAAATTGTCCGCACTTTTTTTATTTATATTTAATTCTATTTAAATTAAAATAAGAAAACCTTGAATTTACAAGGTTTTTTCCATCATATTTTCTCTACTAAAACAGCCGTACCATATGCGACAATTTCACTCATGTTTTGCCCTATTTCACCTGAATCAAAGCGCATCATGATAATTGCATTTGCATCCATTTCACTCGCATTTTTAGTCATTCGATCCATTGCTTCTTTTCTCGCATCCTCAAGCATTGCAGTGTATTGTTTGATTTCTCCACCAACAAGACTTTTTAGACCAGCTAAAATATCGCCACCTAGTCCCCTACTACGTACAATTACTCCAAATACAGGTCCTTTTACTTCAACTAGTTTATACCCTTCAATGTTTTCAGTTGTAACTACGATCATATTGTTCACCTCAAAATTTTTATTCTTTACACAAATATATTTATCCAATTTTGTGTATGTATTTTCAATCCCATTTTTAAACTTCATTAGTTAAAAATGGAAAATTTGAAACGTATAATGTATTAATTCTATGTAATAGGTTTAATCCCTTTTTACTAAAGTGAAATTCATTTTCTTAGAAAATTATTATTCGTTAATATTTCCAAGACTGATTTTTCTACTTCAATTGATGCCTTGTCATTTACATCAATAAATTTAGTGTTAAACTGCTTATACCACTCTTTTTCATATTGATATAATTTCATATTTTGGTCAAATGAACCTCTTCTTTTTGACAAATCATTTTGTTTTCTTCTTTCAAGAGTTTCAAATTCAGCATCTAAATAAATAATTAAATCAGATCTGCATTTTCTAAGTTGATTTAATTCATCTTTTAAATAATATTCTATATCCCATGAATAACCGTTTGCGATCGGAAAAAAGAGCGTATAGAATTCGATATCTTCTGGTCCACGATCAAAAAGAATATTTTCATTAAAAAAATGATTAAATCCCTTAATTTCAGCTTCAATAAATAATTGCTGATTTTTTATAAACCCCTCTATTGTATGTATATCAAGTTTTAAATTATTCCTATTTTGAACAATAGGATAAGGATTTTCATAGATTACTTGAAAATTTTTTAATTGATTTTCTAATCTTTTCGCAAGTGTTGTTTTTCCACCAGCCATTGGGCCTTGGATCGATATAATCTTACTCATTTTACCACCTACTCACTTTTCGACAATACAATCTTATTTCATCATAATATTTTCTTCTTTTAATTACCACCAAATAGTAAATTGGACTATAATAATGTTATATGATTATTTTTATTTAAAGTTACATAAGGAGAATTTATGCTTAGAATTTTCATCATAATCGGGGGCGTACTATTATTATTATTTATTCTTTACGGACCAATCCCGAGTTTACTAACACGTTTATTTAAATTTTTTTCAATACATACAGTTTCAATTAATAATCAAAAACGAATTGCTTTAACATTTGATGATGGTCCACATCCAGTTTATACGAATTTACTTTTAGATTTACTCCAAAGTCATTCGATTAAAGCAACTTTTTTTGTATTAGGTTCAGAGGCAGAAAAGTATCCTACGATCATTAAAAGAATACATAAAGATGGTCACATAATTGGAATACACAATTATAAACATAAATGTAATTGGTTTCTCAGTCCAAAACAATTAAAAAATCAAATAGAAAAGACTGCAAGTATTATTAAGAAAATAACGAACAGTGATCCAGTTTATTATCGACCACCTTGGGGGTTAGTTTCACTGCCTCTCCTATTTCAGAAAAAGCTTAAAATTATTTTATGGTCTGTAATGGCAAATGATTGGAGTAGTAAAAAAGGAAGTGAAGGCATTTATACTCTTTTGTTAAATCAAACAAAACCAGGAGCAATTATTTTATTACATGATAATGGAGATACATTTGGTGCAGATGAGGATGCGCCTATTCATACAATAAAAGCATTAGAGAGATTTATTGAACATTGTTTACAAAACCAATATCAATTTGTTAGAATTGATCATTAGCTAATTAAACCCAAACACCACAAGGAAACTCAATACCTTGTGGTGTTTTTACGTATTCATAAAGTTATTAGTCATTAAACTTTTAAGAAATTGAACTAAAAATATCATTGACAATTAATTGTGAACTAAATCCTTTATTTAATGCAGTTAAAGATGATTTCATTTGTTCTAAATGATTTGATTTGAAAAGAATTCGATTAATATAAAAAGTTAATTCATTTAACGACTTAACTGTAACTGAAGCCCCCGCATTTTCAAATATTCGGGAATTCTCTTTTTCTTGACCTGGTGTTGGTTTATATAGGATAGTCGGTAAATTACATGCAATACATTCTGATAATGTAATACCACCAGGCTTCGTAATTAAGAGATCAGATATTTTATACAAATTACGTATATTATTTACGTAGCCAAATACTTGCAGTCGATCTTTGTATTCTTCATTTAACTTACTTAATTTATTATAAAGTATATGATTATAGCCACAAACAACTGCTACTTTAAGTTTTGTTTCAGCAAGTAACTGCTTGGCCATTTTTTCTACATCCTTTAATAATCCAACTGCCCCAGCAACTATTAAGATTTGATCGTTGGATTTCGATTTACTTGTACCTTCATTTAAAAAATCTATTTCTTTAAATTCTTGGCGAAGAGGTATACCAGATACAAATATTTTCGATAAAGAAACGCCTAAATTCACCATTTGATGTATTAATCCTTCCGTCGCTATATAATAGCGATCGATTTCATTATGAATCCATGAACGGTGAATATAATAGTCGGTTACAACTGTATATAATTTACAAGGATGTGAAGAGTATTTTTTCCATTTTGCTACAGACCCAACTGGAAATGTAGTAATGATAATATCTGGCTTCTCTTTTTGAAGAATACTTTTTATATTCTTTCCGCATAATTCTAAAAGCCTGTCAAAAATGACTGTACTGAATAATTTCTCTGTCCCATAAAAGAACCATTTATAAATTGTTTGGGCATGTTGGAATAATTGCAAATGAATATTTTTTGCAAATACATTTATAGTTGGATATGCTTCTTCATATATATCAATTATTGTTACATCGTTAAAGTTAATATGTTCAAACTCACTTTTTAACGCTTTAGATACTTCTTTATGCCCATTTCCAAAACTCGATGTAACGACAAGTATTTTAGGCTGCAATACCATACTAATCAACCTCTCAGAATAGACAAATTAATTAAACGAATGTATGAATTAACATTGAGATTACAACTGCAAATGAAAGATAGTAATGCCAGTTTTTATCTTTTCGTTTATATCTTAAAAAACCGAATATTCCTAATGGGATAAGGAGCAAATAAGTTATAACACCTGAAATATAAACAGCATCTGTTTTCCATTCAAAAAAAGTCATAATCACAGAGTGTACTGTAATTAAAGCAAAAGTAATTAACGAGATTGGGACATGTATTAACTTGCACCATTTCAATAATCTAGCTAAGTATTTCTTAAATTGTTTTTTGTCATTTAATTTTTTAAATCTAATTAAAAAATATAGTGGAAAGAGAATAAATGCCGCAAATACACCTATTCTTCCAAGGGAACCTTTATCTTTCGCATACATTTTTAAAGGATTTATTTTATGAAAACCTTGTTGTATTCCATTTTGTATATGTGGTCCTATATTCGTTAATAATTCAGTTCGATGCGAGACTTTCCACTCAGCAATGATGAAAATAATGATCGAAATTGCTAATGCTATATAAATTAATTTTCTCTCAGATTTATTTTTTATCCAATTACTAATCATTTTGATTTGTTCCTTTTAAATTTTGAAAAAATATTAGAAAATACATTATCCATTTTCGCCTCCCTTTATATACAACTAATGTACAAAATAAAAGTGAAAATTTAATGAAAATAGTATTATGTTTTCCTAAAATTGATTAATTTGTTTGGATTCAATTTATTTTTTCTTAATAAATTTTCTAATGACATCGATTAATATTGGAATGATTGATACGAAAATGATCCCAATCGTTAATATGCCAAAATGATTTTTAACAAAAGGAATATTACCAAAAAAGTAACCAATCGATACCATTAGTCCAACCCAAAGCGTCGCTCCGAAAATGTTATATGAAATAAATTTTGAATAGTTCATTTCACCGATCCCGGCTACAAACGGAGCAAAAGTTCTAACAATCGGAATAAACCTTGCTAATACAATAAATTTAGGACCTTTTTGTTTATAAAAGTTTTCAGTTTCATGAATGTATTTAGTATTTATTTTTTTACTCTTACTTAATTTACTACCGAATTTCTTACCTATAAAATAATTTAAAGAATCACCTAAACTAGCTGCGACTATGAAAAGGATTAATAATCCAAAAAAGTTTAATAAATGTAAGGAAGCAAGTGCACCTGCTGTAAAAATTAATGAATCTCCTGGTAAAAATGGTGTCACAACAAGACCCGTTTCCAATAAAATAACCAAAAATAAGATGAAATAAGTTATTGCCCCATAATTGTTCACAAAGGTTAATAAATGTTGATCTAAATGCAATATGAGATCAATAATATTTTTAATAATCTCCATATAACTCTAACTCCCTTAAAAATCATTCTCTATATGTTTGTCTTAATTTGAAATAAATTTGAAATCGGAATTTTAATTTTAAAACTGCTTCCCTTACCGAATTCGCTATTAACAATAATTTCTCCATTTAAAGACTCTATAATCGATTTTGCAATCGATAAACCGAGTCCAGTATTCCCTTCATCTCTTGACCTATGCTCTTCTATTCGATAAAACCGATTAAATATTTTCTCTTGTAGCTCTTTTGGAATTCCAATACCATTATCATTTATTTCATAATAGAAATAGTTTGCTTTTTTTTCTGATTTTACGTAGTAATTTAACGAAATGGTATGGTCCTCATTTGAATATTTAATTGCATTATCAACAAAGATATTAATCAATTGTTTTAAACTTTCTTGATTTGTTTTAACAATAAATTTTTCTTCATTTAATAGCTTGATTATTTGTTTTTTTTCTGATGCTTTATATTGCCATGCTTTTTGAATTTGTTCCGAAAAGGCATCGATTCTAAATTCTTCTCTATTTACTTTGGCGATTTGTTTGTGATCAAGTCTTGCTAGAAAAAGTAATTGATGGACTAGATTACGTGTATCACTTAATTCCTTTTTTAAATCTGATAAGGTTTCTTTTCCAAAATCAGATAGGCGATCTTGTTCAACGCTTAATACATCAATACCGGCTTGTAATACAGATAACGGTGTTCTTAGTTCATGTGAAGCATTTTCCACGAATTCTTGCTGTTCTTTATAAGACGCAATAATTGGTTCCATTGCCTGATTTGTAATTTTCTTGCCGAAGTAGTACGCCATAAAACAAAAGATAATTGAAAGTAAAAATGAGATACTGATAAACTGCTTTATTAAATAAATTACTGACGATAAATCTTTACCACTATAGATTGTACCGAGGTAATGATTTGATGAATCATAAACCTTTTCTGCAGCAATCATTAAATTTAGTTCTTCTTTATCATGAGGATCAATTCGTTTAATAACGACTTTATTATGAATAGGATTAATCTGTTTTAAAACTTTTTCTATATCCTTTGTATACCCGGGTGCTGTTTCATCATAGATTTCATATCGGTTATTTTTATTTAAAAAATAATTAAAATAAACATTTTTACGTTTATGTTTTCTTTGAGCAATGTCATCATTTGGACCTTGAGATGCAGCATTCATTTTTACTTCTTTTATTTCTTGCTTTAATACTGTAATTAGATCACTCTTTTGGTCTAAGTAAATGTAAAACGACAATACAATTCCTACTGAAATATTAAATAAAATAATGAAAATCATTAAAATTCTAAGATTGAAAAATGTTAATCGCTTGCTAATTTGTTGAAATAATGAGATCTCATTTTTCGATTGTATATCCAACACCTCTAACACTCTTTATATAAGTTTTCTGATTTGGCGGATCAATTTTTTTTCTAAGATTTTTTACATACGCTTCAACAGCATTACTTGTTACTTCTGATTCAATTCCCCAAACTCTCTCAAAAATAACTTCTCTAGTAAGCACGATCCCTCTATTTTTTACTAATAAATCAAATAGTTGTAATTCTCTTTGCGTTAAAATTATTTGTTCATTGCCTCTACTTAAACTAAAATTTGTCCGATTATATGTTAAGTCTTCAATCGTGATGATTTCATCTTGAAGTGGCGCAAAATTTCTTCGATTAAGTACTTTAATTCTTGCGGAAAGCTCACTAAAATCAAATGGTTTGATTAAATAGTCATCCGCTCCAGCTTCTAATCCTTCAACACGGTGATTAATACTATCTCTCGCTGTTAACATTAAGATAGGACCTTTAAATCCATCTCTTCTAAGCTTTTTGCATATTTCTAAACCACTAATTTCTGGTAACATCCAGTCCAAAATAAGTAAATCAAAATCATAGTGATTAGCTAATTCCAATGCTTGCTTCCCATTAGTAGTCCATTCAATTTGAAATGGAGTTTGTGTTTTTAATAAATGGGTTGTCATTTTTCCTAATTTTTGATCGTCTTCAGCAAATAAAATTTTCAAAAGATGTCTCCTCTATTAAGTTCTTAATCAGGAACTTAATTTCTTTTTCATATTATTTGGTAACTTTTTTATTATTCTTTCATATATTTTCAATAATATTTTCATTAATGGTTCCGTTAATGTTGATGTTTTTATAACAACAATTGCAACTATACCAGCCAAAATAAATGCACCAATTATATCAAATGGATAATGTACTCCAACAAAGATTCTTGAAATACCAACTAAGATCGCCCAAACAAATGAAATCAAACCTAATCGATCTTTTCTAAACAATAAAATAAGCGCAGTAGAAAATACTAATGTCCCGTGATCACTTACAAAAGATGAGTCGGATGAGTGTGAAATCAGTTTCGTCACATGGTGATTAACGAATGGTCGTGCGTGGTAATAAAATTGATGGATAATAAAGTTACCACCTAGTGCTAAAATAAGTGTTAAAACGATATAAAAAGCTGTATACTTACGTTCGCTACCTTTTTGAATCCATAAATAACATAAAAGTCCTATTACGATTAAAATGGCAGATTTAGATAAAAATATCATTACATTATCTAATGCAGGCCAAATGCCTGCAAAACTATTTATTAATTTAAATATTGAGTAGTTCATTAAATTTCCTCCATTTTTTTGATCGGAAATTATTATATAAAAGTTTTATGAAAAATTGATGAAAATTTAATTGGGATTTTCTATTACAAATAAAAAAAGACCTATTGAAAAATAGATCCTTTTAACTGAGAGTGCAGTTATTCAAACAATTTAAGTCTGTATTTCTACTCCGCAATCGAACAGAAATTAAAAATTGTAGTTTAGGAAACAACGATTCACTATTTTTTATTATTTACCCTACATCTGTTTTTATAATCGTTCTTCAATAACATGTTTATAAATAACTTCAGCTAATTCTTTTTCTACTTCAAATCTTGAATCTTCAGATAAATCAAACTGACTTCCGTTCAAAATAAAAATAATGCCGAATTGTTTTTCTACATTCCAGTATAAATTGCTGATTAATCCGTAAGCTTCACCCGCATGGCCAATCATTTCTTTGTAACCCGGTAAGAAGTCATGGCTAATATGAAATCCAAGCCCCATTTTACTATAGAAGTGATTATTTTCTTCTCTAGACCATTGAATTGATGTCATTAATTTTGACGGTTTTTGTCCAAGTATTTGTTGTCCATTTAAACTCCCATTTAACATATGTGCCCGTAAAAATTTACTTAATTCAACTGCGGATGCCCTTAGTCCACCTTGAGGTTCAAATAATCCTCCATGATTACCGATGATGTATTGATCCCAATGAGTTTTCGAATAGCCACTCTGCCTAACATCGTCAATTGATACTTTATATTCGTTTGTATCTTTATTTTTTTCATATATATTTGATAGTTCATGGCTTTTATTAAAATTAGAATATGAAAAAGCTACATTCTTCATTTCTAGAGGTTCAAAAATATTTTTTTTGATATATTGGTCAAAGCGTATATTAGTGACTTTTTCAATAATTGCACCGCATATGATCGCACCAATATTTGAATACATCCATTGATCTCCTGGTTCCCAATCCCCCCATATTTCTTTCGTAAAATACTTTCCATTTTCATCTAATAATTCAGTAAGCTGTAAAGAAAAATTTGAATGTCCATCTTTAATGTATTTAGCATATACACTATTTGAAGCATCGTCTGAGTTAAGTGAAGATGTATGAGTTAAAATTTGTTTCAACGTAATATAAGAATTAGGGAATTTAGGATTTCTTACTTTAAAACCTAAATACTGACTAATATCTTGATTTAAATCGATTAGTTTTTTTTCGACTAATTGCATTATTGCAGTAGCAGTAAAAAGTTTTGAAATAGAAGCAATTCGAAACATCGTATTTTCTGTAACTAATTCTTTTGTTTCTAAATTACGATAACCATAAGCATCAGACCAAATCAGTTTATCTTTTAAAACCGCAGTAGCTTGACACCCGACAATATTAAATTTATCCATTATTAATTGAATTTCTTTTGATAAAATTTTATTTTTATGTTGTTTAATTTTGTTTTGCATTTTAACCTCTCCAATCTATAAATTTCAAGTGAATTTCATGTAAAATACTGTAAATTTTTTATGTAAAAAATTTTTTTTAAATGAAGCGTTTTCAAAGTTATTTTAATATTGTAATAGTCCTTACCTGTTGCTAAAATGAATCATAGAAAATGGAATTAAGGGGATAGAATGGATGATTTTGCTCGAGGTTTTTGTTTATGCAGGGATTATAGCTGCTAGCATTTCTGGTACTTTGGTTGGTATTCAAAAGAAATTGGACTTATTCGGTGTTGTTTTTTTAGCAGCTTGTACTGCGCTTGGCGGAGGGTTAATTCGTGATATTATTTTAGGTCAAACGGTACCGAATGCTTTCGCAAAACCTCAATACTTTATCGTAAGTACAGTCGTTTCAATTGTAACATGGTTATTTTATCAACGAACAATGCAGTTCCAATCAACTTTAATCATTACTGATGCAATTGGTCTAGGTGTTTTTACTGCTGTTGGTTCATATTCGGCAATTGATCATGGTTTAAAAGGTTCTTTTTTAATTATTTCGATGGGTTTAATCACTGGAATTGGTGGTGGAATTATGCGAGATGTATTCGCAAGAGAAATTCCATTTGTATTCCGAAAAGAAATTTATGCAATTGCAGCAATTATTGGCTCGATAACAATTTTGTTTACACATGGTGAATTTACTAAACTGCAATCTTTGTATATTTGTTTTCTAATTACAACCGCAATTAGAATTATCGCTGTACGATACAAAGTGAACTTTCCTATTAGAAATGTAAATGATAATTTACTTTAAGCTTAACAAAGATGTTAAGCTATTTTTAATGGTCCTAACCAATCATTGATTAGGACCATTTTTATTACTTAGAAACACTATTTGATTCTATGTATTCTTTATATAAAATTTCTTTTTGTACATATTCTTGTAATTCATCAATTACTTCAGCTACTTTTGCAAAAGCTTCAGGCTTCACAACTGTATCATTTTCAAAATCAACTGGATCTAACACTAGTTGTTTTGGTAATGCATTTCCATATACACCACGAATTACAGTTCTCATACTATTTAAAGCGTTTATACCACCTTTTCCACCACCAGCTACTGCTAATAATGAAATTGGCTTTTTCTTAAATGGCTCAGAGCCTAATAACTCAACTAGATTTTTTAAAGCTCCACTCATCGCATTATTGTACTCTGGTGTACAAATAACGATTCCATCAGCTTTAACTAGTAATTCTCTAATAGCTTTAACTGCTTCTATTTCTTTTTGTTCAGCTTCCCCGTTATAAAGAGGAACTTGTTCAAATGCTAAATCTAAATTTGTAAAATTATTAGAGTCTGCGATTTGTTTTGCTAAGAATCTAGTTCGACCATTTGCTCTAGGTGAACCATTTACTACTACGATATTCATTTAAATTCCCCTCACTATTTAAAATAGTTGTCACTTAATTGACAATTTATTACCAATAATACTTTAAAACTACAAATTATAGTATAAATGAAATCTATTTATTTGCCTAATAATTTAAACAGAATTTAATGAAAACTTCGATTTTAAAACTCTTAAAAGGCTTGGGAAATCTATCTATTATGAACTTATTATGCATAAGGAATTATTAGCTTCCTGGCTTTTTACTTACTCATGAACTCTTTAGGAGTATGTAAATTTCATCTTTCTCGCATTTTAGTTCCTCATGAACATCCTATGAGGAAGTATATCTCATCTTCTTGCCTTTTTACTTCCTCATGATCACTCTATAAGGAAGTATATCTCATCTTCTTGCCTTTTTACTTCCTCATGAACACCCTATGAAGAAGTATATCTCATCTTCTTGCCTTTTTACTTCCTCGTGAACACCCTATGAGAAACTATGTCTCATCTTCTTCCCTTTTTACTTCCTCATGAATACTCTATGAGGAAGTTAATCTCATCTTTTTGACATGTTACTTCTTCATGAACACCCTATGAGGAAGGTATATCCATATCTATGATTAATTCGATTGATATAACACTAAAGTTTAGTATATACTTATTTGACAGAATATTGAAATTACATATGAAATGGATGTGATACATATTGGGGAATAAGGCGGTAAATAAAAAGGCGACAATTAGTATCATTATTGCAATGGCTACTTTTGGAACAGTAGGTTTTGTCGCTCCTAAAACAGGCCTAAAAGCCATTGATTTAGTTTTTATTCGATGTGTTTTTGCAAGTATTTTTTTATTTTCTGTTTGGTATTTTTCAGGGATAGCTAAAAAAGAAATATTTAATAAAAAAGATATAACTCTTTCATTATTTAGTGGGATCCTATTAGTTTTGAATTGGATATTTTTATTTAAATCATTTGAAAATTTATCAGTTACAATTTCAGTTTCAATTTATTACTTAGCTCCCGTTATTTTATTCTTATTTGGTAGTTTAATTTATAAAGAAAAAATCACGGTAGTTCCTTTACTTGGAGTTTTAAGTAGTTTTATCGGCTCAATTCTTTTATCCGGTATTAATTCTGATTTTACACTTGATAAATTTCTTTCGTCTGGTGTCATTTGGGCATTTCTTGCTGCTATCTTTTATGGATTATTAATGATTGTGAATAAAGGGATTACACAAACAAGTTCATATTTTACGACATTACTTCAGACAACATTAGGGTTTCTACTTTTAATTCCTTTTGTTAAATTTGATTCATTTCAAAACTTGCATTTTGAAAACTGGAGTTTTATTTTAATTATTGGATTTGTTCATACAGGCATTATTTATGCATTATTCTTTGGTAATATTCGATTTTTACCTTCTAATATGATTGCTGTATTAACATTTTTAGATCCTGCAGTGGCCATTGTGTTAGATACAGTCATAACAGGTTTTAAACCAACACCAACCCAAGTAGTTGGAATTTTTATGACATTTTTAGGTATCGCTTTAATATTGCTACTGAATTCACCGAAAAAGGTGTCGCAAAATTCAAATGAAAAAATTGCAAATTAACGATTCATTCAGTTAAAAACAACTTTAACTTTCATTGTCAAACTATACTAAAAGGACTATAATGAAGTCATAAAGAATATACTAAAAAGGGATGTGCTGCGAACACACCCCTTCCGAGTAGTAATTGGTAAAGTTGCTTTCCTCGGATCAAGTGAAGAAATAATCACCACAACCATTTCGAGGGGTAGGGTGGTTATTTTTTTTTGCTAATAGAAATGATAATACCGATTATGCTTAAGATTACAGTTGCAGTTATTCCAACACATTGAATAATTAAATTTGCAATCTCATAACCAGTCACATTCTCACCTCCCTTCTTAGCGAAGAAAGGCACCTACCACAACTCTACTCTACCTAATTTTACCATAAGTATATTCAAAACACCAGAATGTATGTTCTGTTTTTAAGATATTTAATTACAATCCATTTCGTCAGTAACATTACCTCCACTGCATTTTTTAAACTTAATAAGGGTACTAGAATGATGAGTTAATGAAAATCCATCATTCCTGAAGAACGGTCAATTAAAAACAAGTTTACATAATAATTTCAAATATATAAAAAAGAACACTTGTTTTAAGTGCTCCCTAATTTCTGCTATTCATTATTAAGTGTAAAATTCCATATAAGATGGCTATTATCATTCCAATGATAAAAGCAACGCGAAATCGCTAGAATGTAATATAAGCTTATATTTCGAAATACCATTTTTTTAATTCTTCTATTTTTTCACTTACTTTCTTTAGTAATGGATTCTTTTCTTGAGTGGCTGCCGTTTCTAATAACAGTTGTTGATCTTGTTTTCTTTGTTCTCTCCATTCTTCTATCAGTAAGCTAGTTTGCTTTTCTCGTTGCTTTAATACTTCTTTATGTTGTAGATCCATCTTTTTAGAAAGTCTTTCTTCCATTTCATTCATAAGTTTTTCAATTGCTTGCAGCTGGTGTTCATTGTTTATCTGTATTAAGTGCTCTGTTAAGTTTAAAGACTTTTCTTCAACTATCATGTCAGTATGAGGTATTATTCTATTGGTTTGCTCTTTTATCATTCTCGCAGACTTCTCTAACGTCATACCATCATGCTTACTTAATTCAATTAGTTTTTCGAAGATCAAGACATCATAATTTGAATATTGTCGATGTCCTCTACTATTCTTCTTGATTGTATAACCAACATTCTCTAAGATGTCCTGATACTTTCTAAAGGTGCTTGGTTTCAACTCCAACTGCTCTCTTATTTGAGTACTAGTTAATATTACATCTCCGTCTATCATGCCCCTCACACTCCTTACAATGCTTATATTCTATACTGGCATGCTATCTCCTTTTTGCATTGAAAAAGGTTTTTTGAAAGAGAAAGATTTAATGAGTGAATAAATGAATTTTTATAAAAGAGGACCACTACTTAAGTGTGATTCTCTATTTAATTTCTTCTATTGTAATTTATTAAAAGTAACGTATTTAAAATATACAGTAAATTCAATATCAGCAGTGTTCTCTGATTTTTATATTGTGTAAAGGCATGCTTAAGATAAACCAATAATATCAAAGTAGCTCTGAACATTTGTATGTATGTTATCTTTATATAATCTTGAAAAAACCATTGTTCTAATTTACAGTTCTATTTTTATACAAATGAAATGATATAATAGTTTCTTTATTTATAAAAGAAATATAATAAAAAACTCATTTGTATTTTTAACAAATGAGTTTTCAGATCAAATTATGATGTAAAATACTATATTTTAGTTTAAAAGATATGTCATCAAGAATATTACAAATACTGTTAAACCCGATGAAATTTTTAAGTTCCTACCTAAGTTTAAATGATTCATCATATCTCCTACTTTCAATTAAAATATTATTATTTTAAAAATATATTTTTAGAAAATTCGTTTTTTGCTACAGAATAATCATACAAAGTATTCTGTTTTATTTCCATGTATAAAGTGTGAACATTATTCTATGAAAATTTCCCAACAATTTTACCTGTTATATTGACACATATATTTTTAGCAACAAAATAAAAAACTCATTTCAAAACGATCTTTGAAAATGAGTTTTTTTTATTGTTAATTATTTTGAATTAAACATTGATAAACTGCCATCATATCACGTTTATTTAGTTCTCTAATACGATTAAATATCGGTATATCCATAACTTCCTCAGTTAGTTGGTTTTCAGGAACTATTTCACTTACTTTACCAGTGAGCCATGCTTGAACCGCAATGCCCTCAACTAGCTGTTGGCGTCCACTCTCATTGATTCCACTAGCTAAACAGCTAACACAAGGTATTGTTAATTTATATACTCCGTCATGTAAATTATCTTCAGAAATTACTTTCTTTCCTTTACAGAACGGACAAGGGTTACTTGCTTTTACTTTATTAATTAGTGTAACGATTTTTTTATATCCAAATGCTTCATAAACATATGTTAGTTTTTTGAATTTACCATTCGTAAAATATTTGTCTATAATGTCTTCTCTAGTCTCAAATATATCTTTAAAATCAGTTATCGTTATTAAGTTTTTATTGCTTACTTCTTCAATATTCGTCTTAACACGCTCCCAGAACGGTAGTGCATTTTGTAATACAACTTCATATCCAACGAAACTTGCCTGTTTTATTTCTAACATTTTTAAAGCAACCTGTTGTTCTCGAGAAAGTAAAGAAACTTCTACTGTTAATGCTGTCTCTCCACCAACAATTGATTTTATTTCTTCTAAGACTGTTAACTGTCCAACTGTTTTAATTACTTGATCGACAGGTTGATTGATGATTTCACGAATATTTAATTTGCCAAACATTAGTTTTTTGTGGTGGTTTAAAACTGTGCCTTCGCAAATAGGACATATAATTTGCTCTTTTGAAGCCTTCATTTGTTCTTTGATAGCCGATTTTGAAATTGACATATATCGTCCAATAATCGTATTAAAGCCTTCCCATAATCTTTGTGTCTTTCCAGCTTTATCATAAAAAGTTTTTTCATAGTAACCATATAAAAAAGTATGCTTTTCTGCATCTGACATCTCATTAAAACTTTTGCTAATGTCTTGGCCAAGTTCATTTTTTATTTCATCAAAGAGGAATTGTATTTTAGGATATTGGTAATATTTTAAAACTTCCATTACATCTGAATGTAATAAACCTTCCCAAAAAGATACTGTTTTATCTTGAATGACTACATCAATATTAAACTTCTCAATTACTCTACGGCCAGAACAGGATGGACAATGATTTTCTTGGCTATAAAAGTCAAAACTTCTTGTATCCTTATTAGTCGGATGTGAAGCAACGATTTGATTGATTAGTCCGCCTATTTCATATAAAAATGTATATTGACTGTATAAATGTCTTTCTAAATCAATTGCAATAACAGGAAGAATAGCATCAGATTCATATTCTCCATAAATAAGTCGTGCCATCGATGATAGACTTTTTAATATTCCACCTTTATAAATGTTTTCTGCATTTTTGAAATAATTTATATTATTTTCTTGTATATATTGAACTCCCTTTTGTATTTTAAGTGATGATGAAATTTGCGCCTGTGGCTTTTCATGATCCTGTTTTATCTGATTAAAATAGTCATCATGATTTACAACATCGAGATGTTCAACGGGAGCAATTTTTCTTTTTCCAAAATCAACAATATAATCCGAGCTTTCTAACATGTAAGCATTGTGTTCAATCATCATAATAGAGATTGATTCATCTTTTAGAATTTCTCGAACACTATCGATAAATTGATTTAATATATTTTGTGATAATCCTTTTGAGGGCTCATCAAAAATGAATAATGTATGAGGGTTTCTTGTATTAGAAAATAGTTCAGAAACTAAATGTACACATTGAAATTCACCAGTTGATAGTGTTTGTGTTTTTCTCTCAAGAGTAAGATACCCAAGCCCAAGTTTGATTAATAAGCTTAATCGCTTATGTGCAATGTCTTCGTTCGGTAGTTCTTCAATGATATCCTCGATTGAACGTAGGAAAATATCATCTATTTCTTCGCTATATTTTGTTAACTTTCTCTTTATATCTAGGAAAGTAGCAACTGTTGATCGACTCGTAATCGATTGGTTCCGATCCTGACCTACCATCACCAATTTATCTTTTGGGTATCGTTTTACAAAGTCTTTTGACATACATTCATTTACTAGAGTAGATTTACCACATCCAGATTCGCCAGTAAATGTTACTAGTCTATTTTTAGGGATCTGTATTTCTTGAATTTGGATATTTCGACAATGAAGATCCTTAAACTCATAGAACTCATTTGGTAAAGTCTCGTTTCTTTCCCAATAAATTGGTTTAGGTCGTGGAGATTCTTCAACAATTTTCCCGCCATATTTGCCACTTCCAGGTCCAAAAAATACTTGATCATCTGTTACATCCAGTACAGTATCAGAATGGTCAATTAACCATATTTGATTTTTAAATCCTAATTCTTTTATCTCGTCTAATATTCTATTTAAAGTATCTTGATCAAGTCCTACCGAAATTTCATCGATGATAATAACAGTATTTTCACTAGTTGCCATAAATTCTGCTAAATAAAGTCGAGTTATTTCTCCACCTGATAATGTTCCAGTAATTCGATTTAGTGATAAATAGCCAATATTCATTTTGATTATATTGTTTAGTAAATGTTGTTTAGCTTCACTTATTTGTAATTCTTCTGCTAGTGATAAGATTGTTTCTACACTTAAGTTATTAATATCCGAAATAGAATGTGGACGATTAAATAACTCAATTGTATATTCTTCAATTTTTTGATTATAACGGTTTCCTTTACACTTTTTACATTCAATATTTTTTGTAATTCCGCGGCCTTTACAATCCGGACACCAGCCTAATTCATTATTAAATGAAAAAACTTCTGGAGAAAGATTAAACTTTTCTGCAATGCTTACACGAATGTCTTTAAAAACACCTGTATGTGTTCCAAGTGTTGAACGTGGATTAGTAGAAATGGATGATTTGCCTAGGAAAAGTACTAATGGCATTTCTTCCATCTTAATCGCACTAAAATTTGTTTCCATTATATTTGGGAATAAATATTGATATTCAGCTTTTGGAAGTAATGATACTAGACGTTTTTTTGACTCCTCACCAATTGTTTGACAAAAAGTAGTTTTGCCAGAGCCAGATAATCCAGCAATTCCCAATGACTGATTCTCAGGTAAAATTGCATCTAATTTATTAATATTATTTGCAATTAATTGACTTATTTTCAAATTCTTATCCTCTCTTGTCTCGTAAAATTTGAATAAATTATGTATGCTCTTTCCTTATATGACCTTTAATTTATGCAATTATACTTACAATCAATATTTTACCAATTTAAGACAATCCAAGCTATAGAACGGGAATGATAAAATGATTTATATTTGAGGGATTTCACAAAATTATCAAAAAACGAAATTTAATTTCTTTATTTTTTGTATTTTTCTGAAATTTCATTTCAAAAATTATAGACAATACTTTCCATTTTTGGTAGTTTTATATTATGTAAGCGCTACTAATTTAATAGAAAGTAAGGTGGAACACTAATGAAGGAAAGAAAACTTGGTAAATATGCGATTGCTGCTACAGTAGGTGCATCTCTATTATTTCAACAAATTCAAAATGTTCATGCTGAAACTACTTCACAGTACTCAGTCCCGCCTAAGCATGAGCTGCGAGCAGCTTGGATTGCTTCAGTTACAAATATAGATTGGCCATCTGCTACTGGCTTGTCTGAAATGCAACAAAAATCGGAGTTTATTAAACTATTAGATGATGTGGAAAAGATGGGAATGAATTCAGTTGTTGTACAAATTAAGCCGACCGCCGATGCTTTTTATCCTTCTGAATATGGCCCATGGTCGAAATACTTAACTGGTACACAAGGTAAGAATCCAGGCTATGATCCTCTTGCATTTATGGTTGAAGAAGCTCATAAACGAAATATTGAATTTCATGCTTGGTTCAATCCATACCGAATTACAATGCCAAGAACAGCACCAGGAGATGCAACTTTAGAGGATTTAAATACTTTAGCAGAAAACCATCCTGCAAGAAAACATCCTGAATGGGTAATCCCATATGGAAAGCAATTATATTTTGACCCAGGTAATCCTGATGCACGTCAATTTATTATTGATGGGATTATGGAAGTTGTAAAAAAATATGATATTGATGCAGTCCATTTGGATGATTATTTTTATCCATATCGTATCGCAGGTCAAGAATTTCCTGATCAATCTTCGTACGAAAAATATGGTAAACAAAAGTTTGCTAATATTGAAGATTGGCGACGAGACAATGTAGATCAGTTCGTAAAAGTTCTTCATAATTCAATAAAGAAAGAAAAATCTTATGTCAAATTTGGGATTAGTCCTTTTGGGGTATGGAGAAATATCGCAAAAGACCCTACTGGTTCAAATACAACAGCTGGTCAAACAAATTACGATGATTTATTTGCTGATACAAGAGAATGGATTAATAAAGAGTACATTGACTATATTACACCTCAAATCTATTGGAATATAGGATTTGAAGCCGCTGCATACGATACGCTTGCAAATTGGTGGACGAAGGAAGTAAAAGGTAAGAATGTTGATTTATATATTGGACAAGCCGATTACAAAATTAATGCCAACAATGAGGCATGGGCTCTACCTGACGAATTACCAAAACAAATTGCCTTAAATCGTACAATTCCAGAAATCAAAGGTAGTATGCATTTTTCAATTAAAGACTTAAATCGAAATCCACTTGGTATTAAGGACCGTTTAAGCCAGGACTTATATAGAACAAAGGCATTAATTCCTTCAATGCCGTGGTTAGATGACCAAGCTCCAAAGAAACCAAAATTCGAAAACGCTTCTCGTACAAAAGATGGAATCCAACTTACATTGAATACTCACCCTAATGATCAAGATGTTTCATATTATGTTGTATACCGTTTTGATGGATTACATAAAGATAGCATTGATGATCCAAGAAACATCTTAACTACCGTTCGTAAATCAGAAAATGGCAAAACAACATTTATAGATACAACGGCAAATATAGATAAAGATTACACGTATGAAATAACGGCTGTCGATCGACTTCATAATGAAAGTAAAGAAAGTAATCAAATAAAGGTCAAAGCTAGTAAGAAATAGATAAAAAAAAGAGCTTCCGATTTTTTGCTGGAAGCTCTTTATACTTTAGTGCAAAGAAGCAGATTAGATTAAGTAGCAGATTTCATAATCACAGCTTTTATCATAAAATAACTAATTTCAGAAGGTAATTCATCTTTTATAGGTCGAAGTTTTTCGCTTCCAACTGTATTTATTACTTCTTTAATTTGTTTTTCAATATCAAAAGGCACTACTTCATCCCAATCAAAAAGATCATCTTCCACTGCACTTTGCAAAATATGATTTTCTACAGTAGTCGTATTTAATCCTCTCTCTTTTGCAATTTCAGAAATCGTAAGTCCGTTTTGAAAAGATTCGTATGATATTTTATGGGAAGGTACTTTATTAATTGTAGTTGCTTTTGGTTTTGCTGTCTCTTCTTCTATTTGGTTATCTTCTTTATATTTCTTAATCACTTCTATAAATTGCATACCAAATTTTTGTTGTTTTTGCAATCCGACACCTTTTGCTTGTAGGAATTCTTCATCAGTAGTTGGGAGTAACTTACATAAATCTCGTAAAGTACTATCTGCAAATACGACAAATGGTGGTACACCAAGTTCTGTCGCAATTTCTTTACGTAAACTTCGTAGCTGATCAAATAAATGATTATCAACGTTTGTACTTTCAGTAACTTGGATTTCTTCTTTTTTCATTACGTTTATTTTATTTAATAGTACTTCTCTTCCTCTATTTGTTACAGTTAACAGTGGGAATTTACCGCTTGTTACGCCAATAAATTGTTCCGATGTTAAATAATCAATTAAATCGCCAACACTTTTTAATGTACGATTTTTGAATAAACCGTATGTCGTTAAAGTATGAAAATTTAAGTCTATTAATTTTTTATTCATTGATCCTGTTAGTACTGATGCAACCATCGTTTTACCAAATCTTTCGCCCATTCGAATAATGCATGATAAAACGATTTGAGCATCAATTGTAATGTCTATAGCAGTCCGTTCGTCAATACAATTACTACATTTACCACAAGAGTGGTCACTTTCATCACCAAAGTATTTTAAAATAAATGCTTGTAAACATGTTTCACAATAACTGTAATCCTTCATTGATTGTAGTTTTGAAATCTCTTGCTTTAGTCGATTAGGTTCAAAGGTAGATTGCTCAATTAAAAATCTTTGTATTTGAACGTCTTGTGCAGTAAAAAGTAAAATACATTCACTTTCTAATCCATCTCGTCCTGCTCTTCCAGCCTCTTGATAATAACTTTCCATATTTTTAGGCATTTGGTAATGGATTACGTATCTAACATTACTTTTGTCAATTCCCATTCCAAATGCATTTGTAGCAACCATTACATTAATATTATCTTGTAAAAATGCATCCTGTTGTTTTGAACGTTCTGCATCGCTTAAGCCTGCATGATATTTACCGACGGAAATGCCTAGGTTTTTTAATTTATTAGTAACATTATCTACTTCTTTCCTAGTTGCGGCGTAAATAATACCTGATTCGTTTTTATTTTGTTTTATGTAATTACAAATATAATCTAATCGATTTTGACCTCTAATGACTTTAAATGACAAATTCTCTCTTTCAAAGCCTGTAATGATCGTCGTTTCCTCAATTATTCCTAGTTGATTACATATATCAGATTTAACTTGCGGAGTTGCCGTCGCAGTGAGTGCTAATATTGTTGGGTTAGTAGGCAATTCTTGTATTAAGTTTTTTATGCGTAAGTAACTTGGTCTAAAATCATGTCCCCACGACGATATACAGTGTGCTTCATCAACTGCTACAAGTAAGATCGGCAATCTTTTTAATTCATTGATAAAGCTTTCTGATTCTAATCTTTCAGGCGCAACATATAGAATTTTGTATTCACCATAACTTAAATCCATCATTCTTTCATTAACTTCATTATAAGAAAGTGAACTATTAATAAATGTGGAAGGAATACCTACTTGATGCAATGCATCTACCTGGTCTTTCATTAAAGAGATCAAAGGAGAAATGACGAGGGTAACTCCTTGGAGAATTGTCGCTGGAATTTGATAACAGATCGACTTTCCACCACCAGTAGGCATAATACCAGCTGTGTGATTTCCAGATAAAACTCGTTCAATAATTTGTTCTTGTCCAGCTCTAAAATTTTCATATCCAAAATACTTTTTTAAGTTTTCTCTTGCAAGTGTTAACATGCTTGCCTCCTTTTTATTTTATTTATACAATTATATTTTACTATAAAGAAATTGAAGAAAGTAATTTTCTTAAGCCGTTTTCGAAATTTGCATTATCAAGCTTCTGACGTTTCTTTGGTCCCTTCACTCGTCCACCTGCATTTCGAATTTTCTTTGAAACATATCGAGTATGTAAAAGTGAATCAATATTTTCATTTGTATATTGAAAACCGTTTTGATTTAAAACATAAGCTTGCTTTGATAAAACCATTGCAGCAAGACCATAATCTTGAGTAATTACGAGATCTCCGTTTACAACACGATTTACTAATGCAAAATCAACTGCATCCGCTCCTTGTGAAACAACAATCGTTTCAGCTCCCTCTCTTTGCATTATATGAGCAGTATCACATAATAAAAGAACGTTTATCTTATATTCTGCTGCAATTTTAATTGTTTCTGAAACTACTGGACAACCATCTGCATCAATTAAAATTTTCATTTGATTCTTCCTCTTTCAATTGTTCTTTTAAATTAAATAATTCGTTATCTGTTAATTTTCTCCATTTACCTATTTCTAGATTTTCCATATGGATATTCATAATCCGAATTCTCTTTAATTTAATCACTTTAAATCCAAAACTTTTTGCCATCTTCCTAATTTGACGATTTAAACCCTGCGTTAAAATAATACGAAATATATATTCATCTATTTTTTCTACTTTACATTTTTTAGTTAAAACAGTTCCTAGAAGTACACCATTTGACATTCCATTAATAAAATTTGCATCAATTGGCTGATCGACTGTGACAATATACTCTTTTTCATGTCCATGTTCACTATGTAATATTTTATGTGCAATAGGTCCGTCGTTTGTAAGGATGATTAATCCTTCAGAATCTTTATCTAATCTACCTATTGGAAAAATCCTCTTTGGATAATTAACAAAATCAATTATATTTCCTTTTGCAGTTTGTAATCCCGTACAAGTAATTCCTACTGGTTTATTTAGGATGATATAGTCTTTTTCACTCGTTAAGTTAATCACTTCATCATTTACTTGTACAAGATCGTTTTCTTCTACAATGCTGTTTTTTTCAGCAGGTAGCCCGTTAATTTTAACCTGTCCCGAAGCAACTAATCGTTCTGCGGCTCTTCTAGAACAATACCCTGATGCGCTAATATAAACATTAATTCTCAATAATTGTACCTCTTTTACTAGTCTTTCCTTTATCATAACAAAAAGTGCTGTGACATAACAGTCATCACAACACTACGGATTAATCATAAAGTTACTTCTTTTATAAAATTCATAAACTCTGTATTACCACGCTCTTCAGCAATTTCAATTGGAGTTTTACCAGAATTATTCGTTTTAATTTCTGCTCCGTTTTTTAACAAAAGTTCAGCTATAGTGGTATTTCCTTCAAATGCTGCGATATGTAGTGGAGTGTGACCTTCACTGTCGCTAATATTTGGATTTGCTCCATTAGTTAAAAGAAAATCGATCACTTCTATTGACTTAGCACCTGCAATTGCTGCATGGAGAGCTGTGTTTTGTGGAATGAATGAAAGCTTTGAGTGAGAAAGTGCATTAATCTGAGCACCACTTTTTACTAAAGTTTTTACAACTTCATATTGACCGTAATGTGCTGCGATTCCAAGTAATGTTAACCCATGCTCATTTTCTTCATGAATTAAATTGGGCAGGTTACTTATTATTTCCATTACATTTTCATTTTCACCTTTTTCCGTAGCATCAAATAATTTTGCAAGTAAATTTTCCATCGTTATCTCTCCCTATTTCTACATTCAATTTGTAAAAAGTGCAAAAATAAATGAAGCTTTTTATTTAAAAGTCTCGCCTCATCTACATCTACTGGTATTAATTGAACTGTATTTCCTTGTTGCATTTGTACAAGTTTCCAAAGGTCTGAATAAATCACTGTACCTAATGTGGCATATCCACCTGTAGTTTGTGAGTCTGCTAGTAAGATAATTGGTTCACCAGATGGTAGGATTTGAATCGTTCCAAAAGTAGTACCTTCTGATAAAATATTTGAATCAAACGGTTCTATATTAGCATTGTTTGAATTTAAATACATTCCCATTCTATTAAAGGTACCAACTGTAAGAGGTTTAGATAAAATTTGTGATTTTATCTGGTGAGGTATTTTTTCAAAATGACTACTTTTTATAAAATGAACCAAATTATGCTTATGATAGATTGGAATATACTCATGTTTCAGTCCATTTTTCACTAGTTTAAATGTAGTGCCTGAACCATAAATTATTGTACCTTTCTTAACAATTAATCCAAGAGAAGCAGGCTCATATGAGGACTGACTTTCGAAATGACAATCACTTGTAATTCCGCCGGGTACCGAAATATATGAATAAACACCATTATTTCCCCCGTTAAAAGTCAAAATCTCTCCTTTTGCTATGTCGATTATTTTATACATCTCAACGAATTTACCGTTAATTGTAGGTTTCAAATTTCCGCCTGTAATGACGATTGAGCATTGATTTAATGCTTTTAAGACTGTACCACCAATCGCAATTTCGATACTGGATGCATTAAATTTATTTCCTAATAATAGATTTCCAATTTGATAAGCTAGCTTGTCCATCGCACCAGATACAGGTATCCCTAAATGTCTAAATCCATTCCTACCATTATCTTGAATTGAAATAGATACACCTCTTTGTATAACTTCAAAAAACTCTTTCAAAGTATTACACTCCTATAGACTTAACAAGTATATTATTTTCACTAAATACCTTACGTAATTCCATCGCTAATTTAATTGAAATGTCAGAATCACTATGTATACAAATGGTATCAGCTTGAATTGGAATAACTTTACCGGAAATTGTCGATACGGTATTAGTTGTTACAATTTGAAGTGCCTGATGAATGGCATCTTTCGTATTGTGATGAACCGAGTTTAATTGATTACGAGGTACTAAAAAACCATCTTCATCATATGTCCGGTCTGCAAATACTTCTGAAGAAAAAGGAATATCCATTTCAATTGCAGCTTCAATTAATTTGCTATTTGCAAGTCCAAATAAGACTAGTGAAGGATCGAAGCTTTTCATTGCTTTTGTAATCGCTAAAGCAAGTTTCAGATTAGTAGCTGCCATATTATAAAGTGCACCATGAGGTTTTAAATGACGTATTTCAACTTGATTTACTTTGCAAACCGAATAGAGTGCACCAATCTGATAGAGAACTAATTTATATATTTCTTCTTCACTGAAATTCATTTCTCTTCTACCAAAACCAAGTAAATCCGGAAAACTTGGATGCGCTCCAATTGATAAATTATATTGCTTTGCTAATTTTACTGTTTCATAAATTACAAACGGATCTCCTGCATGAAATCCGCAAGCGATATTTGCTGAAGTAATATGTGGCATAATTTGTTCGTCATTTATTTTGTAATTCCCAAAACTTTCACCTAAATCACAGTTTAAATCAATGTGAATCAATAAAACGCACTTCCTTTTTAATTGAATAGTTGTCCTCTTTCACTAGTTGTTCAATCTCATTAAATCCTTCGATATTAATCTCGAAAAATTTCAATAGATCTCCAGGTTTAAAGTTTCCTGTGCCATTATTTTTCGTTGAAAATATTGAAATTGGAGTACGTCCAATAATATTCCATCCACCAGGAGATTCAAATGGATAAATACCTGTTTGATGTCCAGCAATCCCAACCGAACCTTTTAAAACTGTTTTTGGTTTTGTTAGCCTAGGAGTTGCTAGTTTAGGATTTAACCCGCCAAGATATGGAAACCCGGGTATAAAACCAATCATATAAATGGGATACATTTTTTCTAGATAAAGACGAATTACCTCTTCAGTTTTTAGTTTATTATGCTCTGCTACTTTTTGAAGTTCTGTCTCAAACGTGGAACTAAAACAAATAGGAATTTCATAAATTGTATGCTCTCTGTTAATTTTCGAACTAGTATAAAGATTAAAATGACCTTTTATTTCTTGGTATATTTCCTTGTATGAAAAGTTAATTGAATCATAAAAAATCGTAATGGAATGATAAGATGGTACGACTGCTGTTAATCTCGTCATTAATTTAGTTTTTAGATATTCTGAAAAAGCATGTACTAGACTATTTGTTTCCATTGAAATTGAATCACCTAAATAACATACTAAGCCAGAGCAACCTAACGGAAAAATATCTAATTTGATGTTAGTCATTTAGACTAATCACTTCAATTGCAAGCTTTATAGCATCTGTCAAATCAGTTTGCGACCAACTTGGCAACTTCTGATCAATTACGGCCATTTCATGTGAAGCTGGAATATGAATAAAGCCACTCGGAATTTGCTTATTTATTTTTTTTATTTCATTAAGCATTTGATACATAACGTTATTACACAAATAAGTACCTGCAGAATTGGATATTTCAGCTGGAAATTTTTGATTGTTTAATTCATTAACAATTTTCTGAACTGGAAGCGTTGAAAATAGACCATCCGAGCCTTCTGGATCAATTTTTGCCCCTGCATATTTATTGCCTTTATTGTCCGCTGCACCATCATTGCAATTAATGGCGATCCGTTCTGGTGTTATTTTAAATCTACCACCTGCTAATCCTAATGAGATAACCGCCGATGGGTTGTGTGTATGAAACAATTTTATTAACTCATTACCTGCTGTACTGAAATCCACAGGTAAAACTGACCCGATAATTCGAAACCCTCCAACCTCTTGATTATTTAGCTCTTTCACAATTTCTTCTGTAGGATTAATTGAAAAGTTCAGAAAAGGTTCAAAACCTGTTAACAATAATGTGTTCAAAAGCACTCAGTCCTTTGGTAGAATTTATATAGTTCAATATTTCGACAAAGTCAGTTTAATTTCCTGTCATATTAGTAAAAGAGGTTCAATTCCAAAGTATGTTCTTTTTAAATCAGGTCATTTGTTCAATTTTGACTATTAAAAACTGATTTTTTTTGATTGGGTCATTCTATTACGGTATGTGAAATTTTCGGTATTAGACATAAAAAAAAGAAACTTAAACCTCTCTTTTTAAGAGAAATTTAAGTCTCTTTAAGAAAAACTTAAGTTTCTGATATAATTTTCTTCTTAAGAAGAACCACCAACACTTAATGAAACTTCAATTTTCTTATTCTCAACAACTTCGTTCGATATGAGTTTCAATAAATTTTTAGCCGCTAATGAACCCCAATCAAATGTAGAATAAGATACTGTACTTAATCTGGGTGATACATATTGTGATAATTCAATATTATCAAATCCTACAATAAAAACATCTTTACCTACTTTGTAATCTGTATCTTGCAGATAGTTATAGATCCCTATTGCCATTTCATCATTTAAACAGAAAATTGCACATGGTTCATTATAGTTTGAAAAGATTTGTTTTGCTGCTAACTCTCCTGAATCTTTCATGAAATTTCCACCGATTTCAATTAACTCAATTTCAGGATAATTTGCTAACTCTTCTCTAACACCATCCATACGTTTACTTGAATCGTATGATCCTTCTGGCCCTGTTACTGCATATATTTTTTTCACATCATTTTTAAGAAGTTCTTTAATTGCTAATTTAGCTCCACCATTATTATCTAATAGAACTCCTTTAATACTGTTGTGTTGTAATTCTCGATCCATCACTACCATTTTATAATTTTTTTCAGCATAATCTAAAAGTTCTTCATCTGAAAAAGCCTGATCTAAAATGATTCCACCATCAATTACTTTTTCTAATAAAAGTCGATGTGATTGCACACCAGAACATGCAATTAATTCATAACCTTTGTCATTTAAAGCTTGTCTCATTCCTCTTAATAGTGGTCCGTAAAAATACCCTCCATAATCAGTTAAAAATACCCCAATAATTTTTGTTTCTTTAACCTTTAACATCCTTGCCGCTGCATTAGGAACATACCCTAATCTATTTGCGATTTTCATGATTCTGCTTCGAGTTTCTTCTGTTACTTTTGGACTACCATTCAATGCATATGACACTGTTGAAATGGAAACTCCAGCTTCTTTGGCTATATCTTTTATTCCCGCCATCCCATATCCTCCATTCTCAATACCAAAAAGCCATTTTTTCTATTTTATCTTTTATTACGTTTAGATTAAATGTAGATGAATTATAATAGGTATATTAATTTTATCAAAATTAAGTAAAATTTTCCTACATTTTTTCCACCCTTTGTACCTAAATGAGAAATGTTATATTTTTACTTATAAAAAGTGAGCATTGAAGTATTTTGAACTTCCATTGCTCACCTTTACATTACTGGTAAAATTTATGAAGTAATTAAGTTATTGGGAATATTAGGGCATAAATTAGTGGAAATATTATAAAAAAAATGAGATTTAGCAAATAAATCACTCTGCCATGACCACTTTGGTTTTTAATTGTTTTAAGTAATATTTATTACAATTGAACATCACGTAAAGTAATTCGTAAAGTAATTTAACAAATACATATAATGATCAAATGAAATCGAACTTTCATTATGATGGACTACTATATTCTTATACTTATTATTTGAGTGATCTCGTTGCCAATTCGATAATGCCGCCAAATTTTTAAAGTTCGGTCTTGTAACTGAATTAGTCAGATAGGCTGACCGATATGCTCCTGGCCATCTCATTTTATTCAGTGCAAAAATCATTTGTTCAGCCGTCATTATTCCTAATCCATGTCCAAAATAAGTACCATCACCTAGAACAACGGCATTTTCTCCTCTCCACTCAGGGGTAAGTGGACTAAATTCTGGATTATTAAAATATACGATATCTCCAGGTAAAATTCGGTTAGAATACTGGGCACCTATTCCTAAGTCAGGATCAGCATGCCAGCCGTATAAATAGATGTTTTGAAAAATTTGATTAAATAAGTTTTCACCAATTAGATTTAGGACTGCATGGTAATATATAATGACCATTGCCGTTGCACATTCAAAAGCATAATATGAACTATTAACGTAGATATCATTAATTGCGTCAGAAGGTCTTACGCCTCTCCTCAATTGGAATCCGCCGGTTCTCATTAATTGCCAGTACATTGGATTACAATAAGATTTTTCAAATACTGCAAACCTGATTCTATTTTGAAACATAGCTCTTGCACTTAAAATTATGTTTTTTCGCAACATACCCTCATACTCATCAACAGATCGAAATGCAAATACCGTCGCTTCTTCATTCATCCGTTGAATTATCGTTTTTACAATACTATCAGACGGACCCGAGTCAATTTGTTGAATGGGCATTCCCGAAAAATGATTCATAATATACCTCTTTTCAACATCAAGTATTAGTTTTCCATGTATACCCATCATATTCAATCATCGCTTTTAAGTGTATATTCGACTAAGAACCTTTCCTAGAGGTTCTTTTTTTAAATCAATACGATTCATACCATCATGGAAATGTTTTATGTAAATTCCTGGACAGCTCGAATAGATTCTCCGTCCACCTTTTGCGGATACTTTACCATTATTCAAACCAGCAAATTGTTCTTAAGCTTTATAACGGTTAAATTTAATGTCTTTCTTAGTATGTTCTAGTAAGCTTGTTTTTCTTGTAGTAAATCTAAATATACTCATTTCGGTAAATGAAATTTTTTCTGCTGAAATACTAAGATTCTTTGTTGTTAACTGTATTAATTGTGATATTTTTTCATCTAAATCATTTCCTCAATAATGGACTTGATTTGTTTACGTTCTTAATTCCTCCCTATAATTCAATTTAGTCAATTAGTCATTGTTTACAGTGAGAAAATAAAAAAAGTAAACGACATGGAGTATAACACTCCACGTCATTTACTTTTTCATAAGTCTAATTATTAAATTATTTGGGATAATATAATAGATTTGTTTATAAATAAATCCTCACTTTTTTCTTACCTGATTCATAGATTGCACAAATCATTTTTTGAGTTTTCATCGCTTCTTCACCAGAAATATGTAACTGAGAATGATCATTCAATGATTCATAAAAATTATTAATCTGTTTTACATGACTTACGCCCCAATACCCTTTCGCACCATTGCCATAATCAAAGGTTTCATTTGGATTGTTATCAGCAACAAACTCTCTTCCATCTTTTAAAGAGACTACTCCACGGTCAGCAATCATTTTAGCAAGTCCGTTTTCACAGTGTAGCTCAATTGTAACTGGTGCATCATAAGAATAATAGTTTATTGTATGAAAAGCAGTAACTACACCACTTCTATACTTAATAATACCTTCTGCACAATCTTCAACTTCAATCATTTCATGTGCTCTATTACTAATTGTAGCGTCGACATATTCAATCTCATCATCAACGAACCATCGCATTAAATCCATCGTATGAATAGCTTGGTCAATGACTACCCCGCCACCTTCTTTATCCCAAGTCCCTTTCCAATCACTAGTTAAATAGTACTCGTCAGAACGGTCCCATGTTACTGATAGTTTTCCAGATTTTATTTTACCTAAAGTACCATTTTGTAACATTTCTTTAATTAGAACTGATCCTGGATTATACCTATTTTGGAAAATGACACCTAATGTTATTCCATTATTTTTTGCTGTTTCTACCATTTCTTGTGCATCAGAATAATGAATAGACATTGGCTTTTCAGTAAGAACATGGATTTTTCGTTTTGCGGCTTCAATTGCAACCGGCGCATGTAAATAATGCGGTAAGCAAATATGAATAACATCTAAATTTTCTTTTTCAAAAAGCTCTAGATAGTTTGTATAATATACACATTTGAATTGTTCAGCTTTCGCTTTTGCTCGCTCTTCTTTAATATCACATACAGCTACTAATTCTACATTTTCTCTTATGAAAGCAGGTTGTGCATGCATTAAAAAAATATTTCCACAACCAATAATCGCAACTCTTAATTTTTCCATTTTTACACCAACTTTTTTTAGATTGGTTACTTATCTTTTATCAAGTCCACCACATTTGTGATGGCTCTTCATTTATTAATACAGACTGTAAGTTTTTTACAGCACGTGAAAAACCTTCTTCAATCGACATGATTGGGTCTTCATGTTCAATACTAACGACATAATCATATCCAAAAGTACGTAGTGCACTCATCATATCTGACCAATCTTTCAAACTATGTCCACAGCCTACTGATCGGAAGGTCCAAGCTCTAGTTTGAACTTCACCATAAGGTTGCATATCAGTTAAACCATACATATTTACATTATCTTGATCGATATAAGTATCTTTAGCATGGAAATGATGAATCGCATTTTCTTTTCCAAGTATTTTAATCGCCGCTACAGGATCAATTCCTTGCCACCAAAGATGACTAGGATCTAAGTTAGCACCAATTGCATCACTAGTTTCTTTACGCAACTTTAATAATGTATATGGAGTATGAACTAAAAAGCCACCATGCAGTTCTAGCCCAATTTTTACTTGGTGATCCTCCGCAAATTTACCCACTTCTTTCCAATAAGGAATTAGCTTTTCTTCCCATTGCCAATTTAGTACATCTCTATACTCATTTGGCCAAGCAGTTACAGGCCAGCTTGGAAACTTTGCTTCTTCATGGTCGCCACTTGTTCCAGAAAAGCAATTTACAACTGGCACACTTAAAAGCGAAGCTAGTTTAATCGTTTTAGCAAGTACATCATGGGACTCTTTCGCAAACTTTTTATCAGGTGATAATGGATTTCCATGACAACTAAAAGCGCTAATCGTTAATCCACGTTTTCCAACTTTTTCAATATACTCTCTTCTGAGTTGATCACTTTCTAATAAATCGTTTAACGGACAATGGGCATTCCCAGGGTAACAACCAGTTCCTATTTCAACAGCCTTTAATCCGGAGTGTGCAACTTTATCAAGCATTTCCTCAAATGATTGATCCGCAAATAATACCGTGAATACTCCTAATTTCATCTTTTTCTCGCTCCAATCTATTATTTTACGTTAATGCCTCTATGGGCTCTTTATGTCCATATGTAGGATAATTTCTTTTTGATTTATTCGCCCAATTCACTGCATTAATGATGATTTTTTGAACTTCTTTATGATGATAAGTTGGATAAGTTTCGTGACCTGGTCTGAAATAAAAGATTTTCCCATTCCCTCTTTTAAATGTACATCCACTTCTAAAGACTTCTCCACCTTTAAACCAGCTTACTAAAACTAGCTCATCTGGGGTTGGAATATCAAAATGCTCGCCATACATTTCTTCTTGGTCAATCTCTATATATTCGCCAATACCATCTACTATCGGATGAGACGGATCGACAACCCAAAGTCTTTCCGTTTCCGCTGCTTCACGCCATTTTAAATCGCAGCTAGTACCCATTAATTTTTTAAAAATCTTTGAAAAATGTCCAGAATGTAAGACAATTAGCCCCATACCTTGCAATGCTTTTTCATATACTTTCTGAACAATTTGATCTTCTACTTCATTATGAGCAATATGTCCCCACCAAATTAATACATCAGTATTTTCTAGCACTTCATCCGTCAATCCATGCTCTGGTTGCTCTAATGTAGCCGTCATCGTATCGCACCCTGCTTCATTTAAGAAAGTAGCAATGGTTCTGTGTATTCCGCTTGGATAAATGCTTTTTACATCTGGATTAATTTGTTCATGTCGATTTTCATTCCAAATCGTTACTTTTACCATACGACTCACCCATCTCTATTTTTTTTACAAAGTTTAATAGCTTCTTAAGCTTCAGCTAGAATCATTTTTAAGTTATTCAATCCAATTTCAACACTTTCTAATTGTGATTTCGTAAACGCTTCTTGCTCAACAATCAACCATTCGGCTGAATTTAGTTTGGCTTGTTGTACAATTCCTTTTATATTCATAATTCCATTTCCTACTTCGGTACTTTCCTCTTTGGATAGAGCCATATCCTTCACATGAATTAATGGAGTTCTTCCTTTGTACTTACTCATAAATTCAATCGCAACAACACCAGCATATTCTAACCAATAAGTATCCAACTCTGCTTTTAAGAGATTACTTGGAACTGAATTTAATAAACTATCTAATAAATATTCGCTTTCAAATCTGACTAATTCATGAGCATGATTGTGATATACTAATGATATCCCTGCTTCAGCTAACTTTTTTCCTGACTGTTGTAAATGTTCTGCGAATTCTTTCCATTCTTCTAAACTAGTAAAATTTGCCCAAGGACATACAACGTATTTGTTTCCTAATTCTTTTTCGAAAGCAATTACGTCATCAATGTGATGAATAATTTGTTCTGCACTTACATGGGCTCCTGCTATCTTTAACCCTAGTTTGTTTAAAACAGATTTTATTTCCGAAGCATTTTTACCATAGTATCCCGCGAACTCAACACCGTCATAACCCATTTTCGCTACTTTTTCTAATGCACCGAAAAAGTCGATTGCGGCATCCTCTTTTACACTCCATAATTGTAAGGCAATTGGTAGTGTCATTTATTCCATCTCCTAAACAAATTAGTTAAAATATACCGGTTTCTTTGATTTTGAAGATTCGTAGATTGCCTCTAAAATTTGAGTTACAACTAATGCTTGTTCGGGTTTAACGGTTGGCTCTGTATCATTAATAATACTGTCAATCCATTGTCTCGCTTCTAATACTTCAGCGGAATCGGATGCACCTTCATAAAAAGCTACGCCGCCAGTGTTGATATCAATTTTTTTATCGTAAAGTCGCCCATATGCTTCGCCATTAATACAGAGTCCATCTCTCATATCAGCACCACCTTCAGTACCACAAAGTGTCGTTTGAGCTTCTCCTATTTCAAGAGTATTTAAAGCCCAGCTCGATTCTAGGATAACGGTTGCACCATTTTCCATCGTAATAAAACCAAATGCAGAGTCTTCCACTTTAAATTCCTTTGGATCCCATGGTCCAAAAGCATTTGCAGCGTTTTCTTTATGTGATAATTCGTGGTAAACGTTTCCAACTACAAATTTAGGTTTATAATTATCCATCAGCCATAATGTTAAATCCAAAGCATGAGTACCAATATCAATTAATGGTCCGCCACCTTGCTCTTCTTCATTTAAAAATACGCCCCAAGTAGGTACTGCTCTTCTTCTAATCGCATGAGCTTTTGCAAAGTAAATTTCACCTAGTTCATTATTTTTACAAACTTCGCTTAAATATTGTGAATCGTTTCGAAAACGATTTTGATAGCCAATCGTTAATTTTTTTCCCGTGCGTTTAGACGCTTCTAGCATCGCTTTTGCTTCTGCTGAAGTTTTTGCCATTGGCTTTTCACACATAACGTGTTTACCTGCTTCCAAAGAATCAATCGTAATAAATGAATGTGATTTATTTGGGGTACAAACGTGAATGACATCAATTGACTCGTCTGCTAATAATTCCTTGTAATCTGTATATGTCTTTGCTTCCTCAACACCAAATTGTGCCTTCGCTTTAATAGCGCGTTCTTCAATAATGTCACAAAAAGCTACCATTTCTACATGATCTAATGCTGCTAAGCTTGGCATATGTTTACCTTTAGCTATTCCGCCACAACCGATTATTCCTACTTTTAATTTCATTATGAAAACCTCCGGAAAAGTTATTTACATTTCCAGTTTATAGAAATAATTCATTTGAGTCTTCCTTACACCTTGCCTAAAACTTCTCAAATATTGTCTTTTTTTTATATTGGGTTGGTGATAAACCAACTTCATTTTTAAATAATCTGTTAAACGTTTTCACATTGATGAATCCAACATTATAAGCAATTTCTGTAATTGGTAAATCTTCATTAAATAAATACCATTGAGCCTTCGTTAATCTGTATTGATTTACAAAATGACAAAATGTAGAACCAGTGTATTTTTTAAAAAACTTTGCAAAATATGAATTCGTAAAGCCGATATAATTCGCAACATCATTTAATGTAATATCATTCATATAATTCTCTTCTATATAATGAAATATTTTTTCTAATTTTAAAAGACTAGCTTTCCTATTAGGGTAGTAAAGCTTATTATTTTCTGTATGAGGTAGATCTCGATAGATTAGTAGTAAAATATCATATAATCTAGCTCTAATCGCCAATTCGTAACCTTCTTTTTTATCAAGATATTCACTTTCAAGTTCTTTTAAATAGGTAATCATTTTCTGTTTAACTTCTAAATTCCATAAAACACTAGATTTTTGAATACAATTAAACAATTCAATTAGTTCCATATTATTTTTTTTCAAAAACTGTACATCTTCGAAAATAGTAAAATCAAATTGCACGACCAATCTCATACTATTTGGTGAAGATAAAAAATAATGAATGTCACCACTATTAATGATATAAAATTCTCCCTCTTTTAAATGAAGTAGTTCATCATTTACACCAATCTTTAAAATGCCCTTTTGTACATAAATGATTTCTACGAGTTTATGCCAATGATGACCAACTAACGTCAAACCATCATTTGTAAATAAACAAAATGGAAAATTCCGATCTAGTCTCCTTACTTCAAGAGTGGCGCTCATTCCTATTCCCCCTACACAACTTTTCTTACTAAGTATTTATTTACATTAACATTTAATTTAGATTTTTTCATAGAATTACCATTTATAAAGTTAGAAAATAAAAAGATGCTTATACCGACTAAAAAAGTATAAACATCAAAATAGTTAAATCGTTCATTTTTTCACAAACTTATTTCCAATAAATCATCTGATTCTCAAGATTTTCCTTATTTACATAATTTCTTTGCATTGGAAAAGGACAGCCTAGGTTATATTTCTTTATTTCATCATTTACCTCAGAGATCATTTTAGCTATTTCTTTACTATTTTCATCCGAATTTAACTTCATCAATATCGTTTCAAGCTTCTGAAATATTTTCTTTTGTTGTATTACCCAATCTGGTTTATAGCCCGACTTCTTAATAACAGTTGTTAATAGATCATCTTTTAAAAGCTCCTTAGGTAATGGTTTACCTAATCCAGGTAGATCTTCAAATCCACCTTCTTTTTCATGACGCTTTACGATTTCACTTAACCAATCTACATATTTCCCATTATTCGACATCGTTTTAGCCACCTTTTTGGTTAGTCTTATATTATTATAATTCGTTACTTTTTAACTATTTCCTTTATATATTATGCAAACGAATGTTTTAAGTAAGTTTCTAACTTTATCCAAATTATGAACTTTTTGTATAAACAAAAAGAGAAACTAATCATGCTAGTTCCTCTTAAATTTAATATGTATTTTTATAACAAAATTCAACTCAAATTAGATTTAATAAAAAAAATTTATGCTCGATGTCTTTGAATAAACACATTCTCTTTATAATTTTTTAACAAGCCTCTTTCTCTCAAATATTCCTTAAAATACAAGTTTGCTTCTTTTCGCTCATCATAAGGATTCTTAGAAAGTACAAACCCTAACTTATCATCCTTTTGAAGTTCAACACCTGACATATATAAATGAATTTTATATTGATGATAAATTTCTTTTAACGGTTCCATGAAATTTATAGCGAAAGCAGAAAGCAACTTAATTTCTGTATCGAATGTAAATCTTGTAATATAGCTTAAATCCACAAAAATTACGCCAATAAATCCGGTATTTGAAATTTCAGCCCTAATTGTTTTTTCATTATTTAAGTGACCAATCTCACGAAGATATTCAATAAAATAACGGATTCCTTCTTCTTTTTCGAATGGCTTTTTTGATAAAATTAAGCCAATTTTCTTTTCATCACGTAAATATTCACATGCAATATATGCTGAAATGTTTTGTTTCTGAAATAATGCACATGCAGCTTGTAATAGACCATTTAATACTTCATGTATAATTAAAGGATGCTTCCTTGAGAAATAATATTGATGTTCTTGCAATTCTTCCATGTCAATGAAACTTGCTCCGATAAAACCTGTATTGGATATAATAGGTGTTTTGGAATTCCTTTTAGTTGCTCCATTTCTTTTCATCATGCAAGTTCCTTTCCTTCTAAAATCTATATACAGAACATTAGTTCGCTTTTTATATTTTAATCATACACAATAAATTTTAAAATGTAAATCTTAAAAATGAAAAAAAGGATACGAAAATTTTTCGCATCCTTGAAATAACTCTTATTAAGATCGATTGCTTAAGAAACAGTTTCTTCCTCAATGTCTACATAGCAATCCATTGTATGTACTTCTTTGTCTTCATGATTTCCAAAGTAAATAGTGAAATTCATTGTCTAACACCCTTTCACAAAGGATATAATTTTAATTTAAATTCTATTTAATTATATTATTATTTCCAAGAAATAACAATACTTACATCATATATGAAAGAAGATGTTTAGGTTAGTAGATAATCAAATTAGTTTATTACTAATTTTGTCTAATAATATACTATAAAAACTAATTTAGTAAGATGTCCGCTTTTTAACTGGCACAAATAAATGAACTTTAGCTTTTCCATTTGGATCTTCAGCAGGATTATTCATATTAAATTCTAAGTTATAGCGTTCGTAATCAGCTTCAAAATCACTATTTGGTAACCATTGTTCATATATAAATTTATATCCACTATTTAGCATACTAGGAGAATCATAATATTGATATAAAGCGTATAGCCCACCAGCTAATTTCCTAAATTCTATATTTTCATGATTTTCCTTATCAAAACGATCAGGTATAGTAACACATGCATCATGACGACAATTATGACTTTCTACTAAATCTGGATTATCTAAGGAAATTCCTATGAAAGATTGTTGAGGTGGAAAAAGTCCATTATTTATTGCCCAATTTAATAGCTTATCCCAATGTTCTCCATTTGGTTCAAAATATGATCCATAGCGCCTGAAATACGCAACTTCATATTCAGGTAGTTCTTTAATTAAAATATTCATCTTCTCAACTCCTAATTAGTAATAAAGACCTTTATTCTCTAACTATTATTAAAATTCCTTTTCTTATAAAAGTTTAATGAGAGCAGATAAATGACCGAATGAGAACTAATAAAAAATCAGCAAAATCTTCTAGTTTATTAATTCTTTTGTCCAATACCCTACTACTAATATGGAATATATTAATATGTTCTACTAAAAAGGAGGATGAGTTATAAAATTGATCGTACCAATAAAATATTTAGAAACATTACCAGGTAAGGCTGCACATTTATTTTTGTTTAGTGATGGTAATCGTTATGCAGTTAAATGTAAAAATAATTTCCATGGAACAAGGGAGCTCGTAAACGAATACGTAGTCGCTAGATTAGGTCAGTTGTTGAATTTGCCTATTGTCCCATTTGAAATTATAAAATTATACGAAAAGCAAATTCAGCAAATACCAAAAAAATTTTCTTCTGATTACCAAGCAGGCCACCAGTTTGCTAGCCTTTTTATAGATAACTGTACTGGTCTTGCAAAAAAACCTCCTCACCCTACTTTAAATGAAATAAATAATCCCCATGTTTTGGCTGGAATTCTTGTTTTCGATTTTTGGGTCCACGATGCAGACCGTACTAAAAGCAATATTCTTTTGAAACAACTCCCAGATGGACAGTATGATATTTTTATGATTGATCATGGAAAATGTTTTCCTGGAGGATACAAATGGAATGCAGAAACGCTTCAAAAGTCCAAAAAGTTTAAGAAGGATTCAGTCGTTCATATTTGGACGATAGACATATTAAATGACTTAAACATCATAACGTATTATATTGAAAAAATCTTGGAATTATCAGAAGCATCCGTCCAAGAAGTGCTCCAGCAGATCCCTGTAGACTGGAATGTTTCACACGAAGACAAAGAAGCACTTTTTATCTATCTGAAAGAACGCAAAAAAACACTTTCTGATTAAGTTTATACATTTGTAAAAAGATATTTGAATCATAAAAATTAAATTATCATTATTAATTTTACTTGGCTTTACCCATTTAACTATAATACCCTTCAGATATTTTTCTGAAGGGATTCTTTATTTTTATATTTTTTCTTCTTATATATTTTCCGAAACTTGAGAAATGAAATAATTCTCCAAGGGAAAATATATCCGATTGCAACAGTAATAAACAGTGCTGCCTCAGTTTCATTGCCGAGCCACTTTAAATAATCGCGAAGTAAAAATCGGATAATAAAGATTGTAACGAAGACGACGATGAAACTTCTGTTCTTTGTAGCATAGATATGTTGGTCGGATCGGAGTTCATAGTTAGTCGTCCAAATAAGTGGAATAGATAAAATAAATCCAAAGAAAAGTGCACAAATCCATTCCCAGCTAGCAGCATGAGCATCCGGATTCAAAATAATGGGAAGACTAGGTATCAGTAAATATAGTATGGGGAGGAGAAGGCGAACTCCGCTTCCTTTAATTGGGTGATACATAGCCCGCGTTCTTCGCCATAATACCAATGCTGCAATCACAATAACAATCATGTAAAAAGAAGAAACGTTCATAAATTCCCCCACAATTGAATTATTTTGACTATAATTAGTGGTCACAGTTATGAAATTTGAAAAACATTAAACTTTTTTATATATACTCCTTAGATAAATAGTTAAGAAGTGAAAAATAAATTGAAAGTTCAAACATTAGGAGAAAGATAGATTTTTTAAAATGATTTTATCATATTTTATAAATAAGTTAGTTGAACAAGGAAACTAAAACTCTATATAAAAGGGATGGCTGTTTTCATTCAAACAATATTCTATTCTTTGTTTGAAGTTTTTCCAGGTTACCATTGCTAAAGCTTCCTCAATAGGAAAATATCCCAATTCTAAACTTTCTGAAGAAGTTGTCAACTTTCCGCCGATTGGTTTAGCTAAAAACAACGTGTTACAAATAGAACCACTAACATTTTGAAATATTCCACAAAATTTCAAAACTTCAATATCAATTCCACTTTCCTCTTTTGTTTCCCTAATTGCAGCTTCTTTCAATGATTCCCCCTCTTCAACTTGCCCACCTGGCATTTCCCAACCTCTTTTCGGACCCTTAATTAATAAAATTTCATTTTGTTCATTAATTACAATTGTCGCAGCTGAAATAATATGTTTGGGTGGCGAAAAGAATTTTTCTGTATTTTTTTCCTTAGATAACAAAAGAATTCCCCTTTCTATTTCACATTACTAAATAATCCTTTTTAAATTCTATTAAACTTATAGAAACCTTTTTTATTGAACTAAACTGATATTTCCCCTTAAAAAAATCGACTATTCAGCCGATCGTTTTGTTCGATAGCCTATGCTACATCTAATTCAAAATGTTAAGGAAAAGATATTTTAATCTATTATGTTTAATATTGGTGTTTGATCAGGCGAATTCGTTTCTAAATATTCCTGTTGGAGAATTCCATATATTCCACAATCCTTGTATTGATTATTTTTTCGAACCATATGCCTAATAATGCCTTCGCGTTTCATCCCCACTTTTAACATAATTTTACCAGATGCAGGATTATCAATATTATGTGTTGCCGATATCTTATGAATATTCATAAAACGGAATGCAAAATCAACAACTGCATGTAATGCTTCTGTTCCATAGCCCTGATTCCACCAATTAAATCCGATGTCGTATCCAACCTCACAGTTTTCTGTATTTTCATTGATATTATATAGATCAATCGTTCCAATTAATTCGCCAGTTTCCTTTACTTCTATACCCCAATAGCAAAACTTATCGCTTTCATATTGATTAGTAATTTCAGTCAATCGGTTGAATGTTTCGGAAATCGATTTATGTGGTCCTTTAATTAAATTATCCATTACACGATAATCTGAGAATATGTAATCAAACATTCTATTTGCATCATTCATTTCTATTTTCCTTAATTTAAGTCTTTTGGTTTCTATCATTGGGGCACCTTTATAAGTAATCATTCAATCACCTTCATTTTCTGCAATTTATTTCGAATTTTATATACTATAAAAAATTATTTATTTTACAGAAGATAAATTCATCATTTGGACTTTTCCTTTTTGAAACACAATTTAATATTTAACTTTCACATTCCATATATAACAATACTTACAAAATTCAAATAAAAATAGCAGCAAAAGGCTGATATAGAAGTTTTTTCCAAACTTTCATTGATCAAGAATAGCAAAACAATAACTAAATAACTTCTTACTAACAAATTGTTCTAACTAGTACCTTAATTAATCAAATTATGATCTGTAAACAGTTGTTTTAAATGGATAAACTCATTGTAATGGTTCTATTTTTGAATCCCATTTTTTCATATAGTTTAATGGCTTGATTACCTGCGTATACACTTAAACGAACCTCTGAATATCCAGCCTGTTTAAGATATTCCATACCGGATTCTATCAATCGTTTTGATATTCCCATTCCTCTAAATTCTTCTAACACAAATAATTCATAAATAAAACCATATTTCTTTTCTGTTAATTGGTCTTTACTTGTTCCTATAAGAATCCACCCCAGTAAAGTATCCTCTTCAGAAGCTATTAAATAGTAGCTTCCTTTCTGCAATAGAGGCTCAATAAGTTGTTTGATTTTTTCATCCGTTGGTTTTACCTCACCTAAAGTGCCATCGAATAAGGCTTTTGGCGAAAGCGATAAAATCATTTTATATTCCGAATTGTTTGGTTTTCTTATTTCCATAAATTCAGTTCTCCTCTCCAATATTTTATGACGATTGCCCATTAATGAATTACGTTTAACAGGGCCTAATCATGATTGATACAACCTTGTAAAAATAATACGGAACAATCTACTAAAATCACATTGATATTTTAGTAGTAACTAATTCCAGGATATTAATTTAGTATCTTTCATATTATTTCTCCGTCTTAAAAACCTTAAATATACATATTCTGGCAGATATTTCAACTAAGGAGTACGAATTAGGTACTCGTGATATTCAATATATACTACAAAACAAATTATCGCTTTAAGTTTTTTGACTATTTGCACTACGTTAGTTTAATAATTTGGAGAATAAATACGATTCGTATCCGTATCAATTACAAAATCCACTTCATCATAATTGCCAAAATTTAATTTATCAAAATGATGTATTCTACAAAACAAGTCAGGTAAATCGCTTATATCACTAACGATACTTAATGCTTGTAGATATTTTTGCTTTAATTCTTTCTTAGAACACTTTCTACCTGTAAGAAAAACCTGCTGATAAAATCCATCAATTTTTACTATTATAATAGTCACGACTGGGTGCTAACCAATCCATATAGCATAAAATTTTTTATTAATAGCCTGTTTTATCATATAAACTTATGTAACTGAAGTAATGCGCAACTTGTACAATATAAATATATTAATTTTCAATTTCGCTCCAGATATTCATTGCTACTTTAAAGCAATCTTCAAAGTCAAACTCCTCACTAAACCATTTTTCAAAAATACGTTTAGTTAGTAATGCAAGTTCATTTTCGTTTTTTACTGTATGAATCTCGTTAACTATATTTTTTATTTGAGGTTCGTATTCATCATCAGGTGCTCAATTACCTAATAATCCCATAGGATCCCATTTGTCTATTTCTAACTTAACAATCTCATATTTTTTTCTATCTATTTTTCATCACTCCAATATTAAACTAACACATAATCTATTTATAATTTCATCTATATTTTATCACTAAGCCAAACTGTATTAATCAATCAAAAAACTCATGAAAAAGGTAAGTCCTTATTCAACTATCCTTCACTTTAGTTCAACAAAAAAGGGTCACCGAAGCAACTCTCGAACTTCAACTATTGCATCAGTTAGTTGCATAAAAAAGAAAATTTTTTACTAAATTCTAAAAACTTTATTTATATCCAATGCTGCTGAAATGGTTTTCGCTTGAAGGTCGGATAATAAATATACTTAAAAATAGCGCTAAAAATAACATAATAAAACTACCAGTAATTACTGACATTTTAATCGATACATAGTGAGTAGAAAATCCGATTAGCATAGTTGAAACTATCACTAATATTGCCTCAACAAAACCATAGATACTTCCCACTCTCCCCATTATCTTAACATCTACGTTGGATTGGTAAAATGTATCAAATCCCGTATTTGCAAAAGACAACGCAAATGATAATATGAAAAATCCGATTCCAGCCATTGAAAAATAATTTGAAAATGAATATACGATATATCCTAATGATAAAAAAGTTGTCCCAATACCCATAAGCCAAGAAGGATGTAGTCTTTTTGCAAAAATTGTATTAATAATTGCACCTATACCAATTCCTGCTCCAGCAATACTTACTAGAACACCATATTCAGTATTACTCAAATGAAGTACGCTCTTTGAAAACACTGCTTCTAATGAATCAACAGCAGCCGTTAAAACTAATATACTATTAAACAAAAAATAAATTATCATAACGTAACTTGATTTACGACTGAATTTTAAAACCTCAATAAAATCTTTCCTAATTAGTTTGAAGGAAATCTTCTCATATTTTACCTTTCGCATTGTTACCTTATCCAAATTAGGTAAACAAGCTGTTACAATTCCCGAAATGATAAATGAGATCGCATTAATATTAATAGCAAACATAGGTGTGCCAATCATAAAAAGTAGACCTGCAATCGCTGGTCCAGTTAGAAATCCTACAGATTGAACTAAACTACGCAAAGCATTGAAGCGAATCCTCTGATTCTGTGGAATTAATTTTGTTATATAAGTTGTTGATGTTGGATAAAACATTGAACTTCCCATATTAACGATAAATACGATGACAAAGATCAAAAAGACGGATGATATACTTGGTAATAAGAATATTAATAATCCCCTCAAGAAATCCAAAAGTACCATTAAATTCCTTTTGTTAAATCGGTCGATTAAACTGCCAGCCCATAGGTTAGTAAGTATTGTTGCTAATGGTTTCAAGACATAAAGAGTGGATACAGCCAAAACAGATTTCGTCAAATCAAAAATAATTAAATTTAGTGCGATTAAATAAATCCAATCTCCAATATTTGAGACGCCTATTCCAAATAGTAAAAGCAAAGGGTTTTTCCAATTAATATACATCTTATTTCTTTTCATTTTACACCTCTAAATAAATATTTTTAATTTGTACAAATAAAAAACTCGCCCTCCAAGACCGTAGTCTTGGGGACGAGTTTACCTATTGTGTCGTGGTGCCACCCCAGTTTGTTAATATGTCATCACATTAACCTCATTAAGTACATTTTAAACATACTCATACTCTATAACAGGAGCGCCTGTCATACCATCGCCATTATTGGTTCCGATATGAAACTCAGAGTCTTGCTTCAATAGACCATTCATACTCCTTTTCAGCAACTGGAGCTCTCTAAGATGATGAATTCTATTTACTCTTCTCTTCAAAGTTTTTTATTTTTTATACTATTATAACTTTTCTGTCTTATTTGTCTACTGTTTTTTATTTATTCATTATTGCACTATTCTGCCATTTTGTTGATTAAGAAAAAGCGATCTTCTATTGAAGAATCGCAATGCGTTAGTTGCATAAGAACAGCTACAATTTAGAAGTAACTTACATAGAGCTGTACTACTTTCGTTTAAAGAATTCTACATATTTCTTATCTTCATCTATAAAACATCTACCCTCAGATTTTTCATTTGCTAAATCAAAGTATCTTCTAGCAGCACTTATATCTCCCATATCATAAGCTACTTTTCCTGATAGAAATTCTCTTTGCCCTGTGTCGATTCTATCAAGATCACAGCTATAAATTATTTCTGCCCATTTCTTAGCTTCAATAAAATTATTAATCAGGAGATGGGTCTCACTTAGATAAAAAGCAAAATGATAACTATCATCATAGGTACCTTTTGGATCCGGTAAAGCATCCCAGGCTTCTTCAAGATATTTAATTGAGTCTTCGTAGTTTCCTAATTCGAACTCCTGGTTACTTTTATCAGATAGTAAAGATATCCTCTGTTCAAGTTCAAGATTTGATATTTTCACGCTTAATTCCTCCTATATTAGCTCTTGTATAAGCTTTAAATATTTTGGAGTTTCCTCTTCAAATATGCTTTGATCTTCCAACATATATGCTTTCAACAAATATTCCTTTGCCTTTTCTTCTTCATTGGTTTCATATAAGTTCTGACCCAATCTCAGTAGTATGTATGGATTTGCCATTCCTTTAGGACAATTAAAAGCATCATAAAAATAATTCTTTGCTTTGTGATAATCCTCAAGATAAAAATACACATCACCAAGTGCGGTAAGTACCCAAGTGCTAGCTTCCCACATATATTTAGGGTCAGGTATTAGTTCTAAAGCATTTTTGTATTTCTTAATGGCACCAACATAATCTTGTGCTTCAAATAAAGCATCACCTTCCTCAGAAAGTTCAACTATTTTATCATAAATTTCATCATTAATTTCCATAAGCCCTCCTCTTGAACACTAGCTATATTTTAATTATATAGGTAATTTTCAAAAAAAACTTATTCAACTAAACTGCCATTATATTGAATAAAAAAATGCGATCTTCTATTGAAGTATCGCACCCGTTAGCTGAACAAATATACTCAATATTTTTAGACTATTTTGTTCTCTGTTCCATTTAGAATTCTCTTTATATTTTGTCGATGAAGAATGATTATTAATACGCTTATTAGTAGCGAAAGTATTATGATAACTTTATCTTCAAATATTAGACTGTAAATAAATAATGCTATACTCGCCAACATTGAACTTAGTGATACATACTTAGTAAATAACAATGTTAGTAAAAACACAACAAAACCAACCAAAACACCTAAAGGTGTCACAAATAAAAAAACTCCAGTTGTTGTCGCAACAGCTTTTCCACCTTTAAAATTAGCAAATACAGAAAATATGTGTCCTAATATAGCTAATAAACCACAAACAATAGGGTTAATCGTAGAACTAAGTATTAGTGGAAGTAAACAAGCAAGTGTACCTTTTAATATATCAGCAATTGCAACAATTGCTCCTGCTTTCTTTCCAAGAACCCTATAAGAATTAGTTGCACCAAGATTTCCACTACCATAATCACGAATATCTTTCTTATAAAACACTTTACCGATTATTAAAGCAAATGAAATTGAGCCTATTAAGTAACTTAAAATCAGAGTTAGAATGTTCAAATTAGGTATTATCTCCTCACTTAGTTTGTTATTTTAAATATTTCTATTTGTTGTATATTATTTCCTGTAATCCTTCTTGCACTAAACTGCCATTTAGCTGCACAAAAAAGAGCTGCCGAAGCAACCCTTGTTGTTCAACTAACGCACTGCGTTAGTTGAATAAGCTTATTATTTATAAATTGAAAATAGGACCCTTATTTTTTACTTGCTTTTTTTGTTAGAATTTTATAAGGTACTACAAATACAATGTAAATAAATCCAATTCCCCCTAAAACTCCCCCTATTAATGCAATTCCACTTGAGAAAAATTTAATAGATTTAAAACCAAACGATTCTAATACAAGATAACAAATATAGTATGAAAAGGTAAAAATAACGAAAAAAGCAAAATCTTTAATATTTTGATTCCAATTTATTTTTTTAGATTCGAAATAATATATAAGGGTCTTTCCAATAAGATATATAAAAGCATAAATTAATGCATCTTTAAAAGTGAAATGTACTCCACTAAGTAATAAAATAGCTAAAATTATACTAATAATAATTCTTTTTTTCATTTGTGATTCTCCTATACAACTTTACTATTTTCTATTTTTTATTGTTTTGTATAGAAACCAACCACCCCATCCTCCAACTATTATTAATGGTACGATATAAAAATTAAAACTGGTAGCCTTTCTGAACCAATTTGCATTTAAAACCTGAGAGATACTTAAGATGATTCCAAAAGTCAGAAGTCCAAAAAACAATCTAATAAAAAAGCTTTTCATATTCAATACTTCTCCTATATTTACTAACTAAATTTTATCACTTATTTATCGATTATTTATTAGAAGAAAAATCCATTTACAATTCAACTAATCTGCCTGTTTAAACAAAAAAAGACCGACAATTCTGCCGATCATGTGATACAACTAAAGCATGCTTTAGTTAGATAATTTTCTATTTGTTTTCTTTCTTATTAAAGAATGCTAAATCAAAAAATGATATGCCTAAACCTAAGCCTAAAGCTGTACCAAAATTAAGATCATCAATTTCTGAAGGTTGAAATATAAAGTTGAAAATATAATTCGTAGCAATAATTACAATAAAACAAATAATAAACTTTAAAATTCGACTTTTAATTTCAGTTCGTTTTAATTTACTTAACTTTGAAATCACTTTAAATAATAAAAAAAAAATATAAAAGTAAAAATACTACATAGCCTATAACAAACTTATTAGACAATGAATCATCAATGTCCTTAACTAAAATAATTGCAATAAGAATAGTACTTATTAAAAATATTGTATTAAGAATTAAATTATGTTTCTTTATTATTTTTAACTACTCCTCTTGTACTCTCTCTATATTTTCATTACAAAAAACTGCCGAAGCAGCCTTGATCTTCAATTATTGCACTGCGTTAGTTATTTAAGATTATATCAATGTTCCATATTTTCTTTTGCTACACGTCCATTAACATTGCCAGATTCAGTATGACACTTTTCGTAAGAGTGTGGTTTCAGAATTGGTGGAGAAACTTAACTAAAGACTTTATTCTTATGTTTTTTCCTTAAAAATTCAACTAAAGCTAAAATCGATAGACCTATTATTATTGTTACGATATGAAAAAGCCATTTCTTTCCATCGGGAAGATTGCTTTTTATAATTCCAAAACCTGCAATAAATGAATTTCCTCCAATAAAAAAGTTCCATCCCCGTCCAATAAATATGTACTTTCTATAATGATAAAATGATGCACATATAAAAAATACAAAAAATAATATATTAGAAATCACAATTTTTCTCCCTAAATAGTTTTAATAGTTGAATTTTATCATATTAATCCCTTAATTTTTGTTTGAAAAAATATCCAGTTCTTATTCAACTAAACTGCTATTTAGTTAAACAAAAAAGAGTCACCTTTAAGTAACTCTTAATCTTCAACTAATTCATTGCGTTAGTTGAATTACTTTATTAAATGGAATGTTCCATTTTCCACAAGAATGAAGATTCCAAGTGCGATTAAAACAAATGGAACAACAATATGTCCATAACGTTCTATCCCTTTTGCAATGATTGGATGACGAACTAATAGAGAACCAAAATAACACCATATTGCAACCAAACAAAGGAAAAGCACTACAATTAAAATAATTTCACCAATACTTTTACTTGAAAAGTAAGGAACATATACCCCTATGTTGTCCCCTCCATTTGCAAAAGTGATCGTGGCTAATTTTAAAATATTAGGGTTCATGACTTTCTTTAACCAACTAAAGCGATTCGTTGAAACATCTTCTTCTGTATCATCTAGTTCATCATCACAGCCGATGTCTCCGTCAACAGAACGAAGTCTTAGTTTTCGCTCCTGGTAAAGTTCAATTAACTGTTTCATCCCAAGGTAAACAGGGAACAAACCAAGTAGACCAATCCAAGCTTCCGATATAATAAGGGCTCCAAATGACCCGATCAAACTGAAAAAAAGAATGAATATGAATCCAACATATTGTCCAAATACCACATAACGTTTTTCTTCTATTGTTTTGGCTTGCGAGAACCAGCTCATTAACAAGAAAATATCATCAATATTGGTCGCTGCAAAAAAGATAATACTTGAAATAATTAGCGTAACGATTATTGATACACGCTCCTTTCTAAACAATACTATTCATTTTACTAATGTTTTTTTATATTACTACACCTTCTTCAACTAATTTGCCAGTTTGTATAATAAAAAAAGCCGCCTATGTGACTCCTGATCTTATTCAACTAAAGCATGAGTTAGTTGCATAAGAAGCCGAGCATTTTTGTGGCTTATAAATTTCCAATCACAAACACTTTACGAGGAATCCTTACCATTTATTTTTTAAACAACTCAATCTATTCTAATTTTTCTTACAATAATTTCCATTTTGGTTTAAAATTATGTTAATTAGATTTTAAAACTTGAAGGGATGATGGAGTTGAAAAAGCTTATTTTTGCAATCATTACACTAGGATTTCTGTTTGGACTTACATGGATTGTTTCAGATTTTATGCATGGTAAAATGATTGACTATGCGTTTTTTGTAGGATTGGTAGTAACGATCATTATCCGATTTTTCACGAGTAGTGGAGGATATGCATCCAATAGCATTAATTTAAGCACTCAAACACAGACGGGTATGAAAGTAACGGGTGAGAATGCTAGTCCTTTTACAGTAACTCAAAAATCATTTTCTTTACTTGTGTCTTTTACTTTTACAATCGTTTCTTTACTCATTACACTAACTTATTACTGGAAAGAATTTTAAACTTAAGACTAACTAAAGAAAAAAAGGAACTTCGAATGAAGTTCCTTTTTAACTTTTTTATTACATCTGTTTGTGGACAAAGGTAAAATCTTTAAGTGCGTTTGAATTTACTTGTTTATTAGGAACAAGTTCTTTTCGATTCTTTGGCATACTTGGATTTTCGATTCCTTTTTTGATGAAAGTAAAAGCGATAATTGTTAAAACAAACCCGATACATGGACCAATAACAATCCACTTATCTAGCATTAATTCTGCATAGGAGAGACCAATTAACCCTGACCACTCGTTCGATAATGAGACTGTAACATCTCTTTCGCCCGTATTAACTACATAACTTCCACCAACAATTAAGTTAAAAACGCCTAGATGAACTAGTAACAATAACACTTGTATAATTTGTTGAACAAACAGTAGGAGTAGCCTTGAACGTAAAAACGGAATAACATGTTTCCGAATAATCCAAAGTTTGCTTCCTCCCATAATTCTTGATGAAGTAATAAATTCATTTTTAACATAAAAGTTTACTTCATTGCCTACAACACTGGTTAATGGTGGAAGTGCAACAACAGTTAATAAAATAAGTTGTGAGATTAACAATGTCAACCCGTCACTTGATTGACTAATAAAATTCACTTGAAAAAACAAGAATACGAGAAAAACTGCTGGGACAAATCGGAATGCCCGTTCAAACGCTTGAAAGAAAAATCGCATTCTTTGTAAATACACGCCATATACTACGCCAAATACCATTCCAAAAAACACACGAAAGACTCCAATAAGCATTGCAAACAGAATCGTATATTTTGCACCATCGATTACAGCCCAAAATACATCTTTCCCATGACGATCCACCCCAAAAAGATAGTGAAAACTAGGAGGATATGGAAAGGTATCGATGACTCTCCCCTCTTGGTTATAAAGAAACTTAGGTGGTGGTTGAATGACATCTTTTAAGTAAACTGTATAGAAAAAACTAAAACAAAGCAGAGAAAGTATGAAGGAACTACCGATAAGAAAAGAGCGATTTTTTATATACTTCATTAGATTAATTGCTCCTCTCCTGTTAATTTCAAAATGACAAATTTGGAAAGTACATCAAATAAATAGAATGGTATAAATAGAAACACTAAACAGACAAAAAATGCTTCGGGATTATGGTTTTTGATAAGAAAATAGAGTAATTTAAAATACCCACTCATATTAAACAAGTACTCGAGAACAAGCAGGTTCGAGATTAAAAACCAAAAAATGTATTGGATATTTGAGAAAACAGTCACTAAAACATTTCTGAAAATATGTTTGAATAAGATCCATTTCATTGTTAGTCCTTTTGCTTTGGCAAATTCAACATACGTTTTTTGCCTTTCATCCTCAATTGCTAATAATGTCATTTGCGACAACAGTATACCAGGTAAAATTGAAACAACCAGAATCGGTAAGACATAGACTTTGTCAAATCCAGCGATTGGATCAAGAATCATGACCCCCGTTTTTTTATAGATCCAAATAAAAATTAATTGGGCAGCAAATATAAACATCACATCGGGGATACTTTGCAAAAAGTAAAACCATTCTTGTACAATGTTTCTAATTTTCACTGGAAGTAAGAATAGCCCAAACGAACAGAACAGTGCCAATAATAATGAACACAAAAACGAAACAGCCAATATGATGAGTGAATAAGTATATGGTTCTTTCATCAAATTCATTAGCAAATCATAATGCTTATTCATATTGATTGTTATGGTATCGATATACACTAAACTGCCGAGATAAACTTGAATTTGATCCCAAAACGTGTGAAACAGCTCATTTCGGGGTCCTTGTAACGAAACAGAAAAAGCAATAATCAATCCAATCATCGTAATGGTTAATACTAACTGAAACATTTTTTCCAACGTAAATTTAAGTATCTTCATATTAAAATTAGCCCATGAACGATTTCGTTCATGAGCTTCCTCCATTATTTTTTCGGTGCAGCAACAGTATATAAATTAAAATATCCACCAGTAGTAAAGCCATCTGTTTTCTGAATGGTTGTCGTTTGATGAAGAACTACTTTCCCTTGATCATCTACTTCAATGCCAGAATCATCCGTTTTTTTGATGTATTCTCCGTTTTCTCCATATTTTTTTTGTATTTCTTTTGGCTGGTTATTTGGAATGAAGTATAAATTGATATTATAGTCCTTTGAAGCATCAAAACTTGTATCAAGCCAGTTAAAGTATCCATCATCTTTTTCTACCTGAATTTTTTCATCATACACTAAATCTGTTTTCCCAACTTCACTAATCTGTAATGTCAAGATACTGCCTTTTGGTAAATTTGTGTCACCCGAAACACGAATTTTTCCTCGGTCCGTATACAGTCCACTAGCATTTATATCGATCTTTTGCGGTGGTTTTTTTATTGCACACCCCATTAATGATGCGATAACTACTAGTACAACACTCAACATTAAAACAAACTTTTTCATTTTTGATACCTCTTATTTCTCTCGATTTACCACACTATTTGTCAAAAGTTGGTATTTTTTCTCTTAAATAAATGATTCGTTACCGTTCTTGGTAATCCTTCTTGAAATAAATTTTCCCAATTTTTTGAAAAAGTCAAAGAGTGTAATTAAAATCACAACAAAAAAACGCTCGAACTTATATCCAAGCGTCTTTTGAAGAGTCTTATATTAATAACTTTCTTTACCTAATCGTATATCCAATGCTTGATAAAACACATTCAGGTGTTCTTCAACTAATGCATGATTAAGTTGAATAAGGCTAATTTATTAATGTAATCTAGTTCAAATTTCAAATCACTATTTTTTCTTTTTTTATTTCCTACTTTATTTGTAACTAATGGAAAGCGTTGCTTACTTTCTAAGTAAAATTTCAACTCTAAAAATGTACTTAATGGAAATTCATGTGCATGCCACATTTCCTTATATCCAACAATTCCGTGCTCCACGAGAATCATTTCAACTTCTCTTATAACTTCTTTTAAGAAAACATCATAAGGACATTTTTCATTTAGCACTACTGTTTCATCTTCATCATCGTCACAGTAAATAAGATTAATATGTATATTTTCGTTATCTAAATATTTTAAGTTCCATCTTAATATATCAGGTTCAGCATCCCACATATAATATGAACCATTTTCTTTAAAATCGCCATTTGGATCAAATAATGGATGTATTTTTTTAATTGCATTTAAAATACCACCTAACGCATCTGTTAAATATCCTGGATCGAAACTAAAACTTTTAGTATTAATCTCTATATTAAAATTTGCCCAACCTGAACCCCGTAATTTATATTCAAACTTCAATTTTCTAACATCCTTTAAGGTTATTTTGAAACTAATTATATCATTCCTTATTCAACTAATCTGCCATTTTGTTGAATAAAAAACTTATTGCTAACCCTAAAATGGAAAAGCTAAACCATATAGATTCCTCTAATATCCGATAAAATTTTATAGCAATAATGAGAATAAGAATAAGTAGTAAAAATATAAATAATTCCGTCATAGTTCGCTCGCCTTTAAAGTATTCTTTAAATTTAGTCTTGATAAATACTCGTAATCTATGGATGAGATTAATCGTATAAAAATAACATTAACCAAACAAAAATAAGTGGTATCACTAAAAGGGAGTCCTACAAATTATGAGTACTTTATACGATTTTTGATTTTCCTCTATTGCCAAAAATAAAAACCTCTATTCTCTATTTAGAACAAAGGTTTTCTATTACTTTATTATCTAGTTACAAGCTGCCCACTCGATTTAGGTTCGTCCTCTACGTTCTTACTAACTTCATTTAATTTTTCCTTATTCACAAAATCAAAATCATTTAATCCCTGATATAAAGCTTCATATTTCATAGGTTGCTTCTTTTTTTGTCCAGTTTGGTTTTCCAGTAAACGCTCAATACCCAATTTAATAAGATTAAAAGCAAATATTGAAACAATAAACGCTATACTTGGACCAATAATTACCCATGAATCAATCGATAACTCGATGTAATTTGCACCAATCATTGCAGACCATTCATTAGCTTGTGACATCGGTCGATCGACTCCAAGATCTAAATAAAGGACTTTTACACCACCAATAAATAGTTTAAAAACTCCTAATTGGGTTAGTAAAAATAAAGTTTGAATAGTCTGTTGAACAAATAATAAAAGAATACGGCTTCGTAAATATGGTATGACATGTTTACGACTGATCCAGCCATTTCGTGCACCTATGACTCTAGAGCTAGTAATGAAATCATTTTTTAAAAAATCTCTTACTTCTTCACCGATTGAATTCATCAATACTGGTATCGAGATAATGATTAGTAATGATATTTGAATTGCTATTGTTTTTTCTTTTACTGCTTCTGGAACGTCATTTAACCTCTCAAAAAATGGAAATATAATGATAACAGCTGGCACAAAACGAAAGGCATTCAAAATTGGTTCAAAAATTTTAAGTAATCTTTGATTCATGAATCCGAAAAATGTACCTAATAAACCGCCAAATATGACTCTCATTAATCCTACAACAATAGCAATGGATAAAGTGTATTTAGCCCCATCAATTACCATCCAAAATACATCTCTTCCAAATCGGTCGACACCAAAAAGATATTTCCAACTTGGAGGATAACCATATGTATCTATTAACTTACCTTTTGCATTATATAACAAAGCTGGGGCTGGTTTTATTGTATCCTTAATAAAGTAAGTATAAATAAAACTAAAGGTGATTAAGCCAAGTATGATAAAGCTTCCTATTATAATTGGTAAATACTTTCTAATTTTTATCATACAGCTTGTCCCCCTTTCATTCTATTTACAATTTGTTTAAACAGAATCTCTAGCAAAAAGAATGGGATAAATAGTAAAACTAATGCCATAAAAAAGATTTCAGGCGATCTGCTATTATTAAATAGAAATGAGAAATAGCCCTTCATATTAAAGAACTTTTCTACTATTAATAGATTTGAAATCATCATCCAAAATATTAACTTACTATTACTTAATAAAGTAATCGCAACATTACTGAATATATGACGGATAATAATCCAAGAGTTAGAAAGTCCCTTTGCTTTTGCATACTCTACATAGTCTCTAATTTTTTCTTCTTGTATTGCTAGAAATAACATTTGAAAAAGTTGGATTGTAGGAATGATTGATACAAGGATGATCGGTAATGCGTAGGCTTTGGATTCAAAGCCACTTATTGGATCGACAATTTTTACGCCGGTTTTATTAAAAATCCATAAAAAGAAAATTTGAAATGCGCAAATCATTACTACGTCTGGAATAGATTGTAAGAAAAATAGGATGCTATTCATTATTTTTCTAAATGATTTTGGACCTATATTTACTATATACACAATAAATAATGCGACGAAAATTGAAAGTAAAAACGCTGAAAAAAGAATCGTAAAAGAATAAACGTATGGCTCAATAAATACAGAAGAAAAAGGAACATATTGGAATTCTTTTAAGTAAACTTCTAAATTATCGAAGTAAAAAAAACTCCAAAAAAAGATTTGTAATTGATTCCAAAACTCAACCAGTCGCTCTCCCTTTGGTAAAAATAGAGTAAAAGAAGTAGCCGTAATTAAACCAATTCCGAATATAGTTAAACAAAACTGAAGAAGATATTTAGATATAGTTCTGCTTGTTTGTATCATGTTTTATACACAATCTGTTTCGTCTAATTGTGTATTATTTCCCCTCCTTTTCTTGCTTTATCTTATCTTTACCAAATACTAGAAAACCTCCATCACTTAATTTACCGAATTTCCAAAATGTACCGTACTGTTTAATATACATATATTTTTGGTCATGCTTTTTCCCGACTCTATAACCTTCTGTAGTAGATCTAATGTTTTCACCATATTTACCGAATTTGTCTTGAATGTTTTTTGGTTGCTCATCAGGCTTAAAAAATAAGAAGCCAGTGATGTTTTTATTTTTTGATTCTAATAATATTTTTTTATTTGCAGTGCCTTGTTCATCCGTTTTTATGATAGTTTCGTAGATTACTTTCTTTGTATCATCATCCTTAAACAGAATATTAAATTTAGCATTTTTAGGAAGTGATGATTCCACTTTAATCCCAACACTTTTTAAATCATAAGTCCCTTGTGCTTTAATAGCTAAATTTTGTGGAGGTTTTTTAATTGTACATGCTGTAAGTGCAACAGTTGCCAAAGTTAGTAAACAGACCATTTTAATTTTTTTCATTCGATTTAAAAAACTCCTTTCTCAAGAATAAAATTTATTTCCAATTTTTCATATAAAAGTTGAAATTTTTAACCAAATTCAAATTAATTTTATCAAAATAATGACGGGTTGTGCAGTAAAATTGTTATAATTTTCAATTTTATCTAATAATTTCACCATTAAAATGTTTTTATACAGTATAATAGACTCGTACCAACTACTACTAAAGGAGGCAATTTGATGGAAAAAATGTTAGTAAAACGTTTAACACGTGCTGAGGTTCCAACAGAAATGACATGGAAATTAGAGGATTTATATCCTACTCGTGCAGAGTGGCTAGTTGCTTTAGAACTAATTGAAAATGATTTAGTAGAGGCGAAATCGTTAAAAGGTTCTGTCCTTAAGTCTGGTGAATCTTTAAAAAAAGCATTATTAACTTATGAATCGATTATGCTTCAATTAATTCGTTGTGGTACATATGTAAGCTTACGTCAGTCTGGAGATGGTTCAGATTCTCAAAATCAATCTGATAGTTTACAATTTTCTAGCTTAAGTACAAAAGCAAATACAACTTTAACCTTTATTCAGTCAGAGCTTTTACATCTAAATAATGAAATGCTAGAAACATTTATTAAGGAAGAAAATGAAATTGAGGTTTTTAAATTATTCTTAGAAGAAATTATTACATCTAAAAAACATAGATTACTCCCTGAAACTGAAGAGGCTTTAGCTGCGCTCGGTGAAGTTACTTCTGCCCCATATCGAATTTACCAAACAAGTAAGGCCGCTGATTTAACATTCGATTCCTTTGAAGATGAAAATGGAAAAGAATTAGAAAATTCCTTTGCCATGTTTGAAAACTTATATGAATTCTCTCCGAATCATACAGTGCGTAAACAAGCATATGAATCATTTACTAAAACACTTACCCAATACAAAAATACATATGCTTCGATCTATGCTACTCAAGTAAAAAAGGAAGTCGCTTTAAGTAAATTACGTAATTATGACTCAGTTACACAAATGCTGCTTGAAGATCATAAAGTATCTTTAGAAATGTATCATAATCAATTAAATATCATCTTTAAGGAACTAGCTCCACATATGCGTAGACTAGCTAACTTAAAGAAAAAACAACTTGGACTTGAAACGATTCATTTCTATGACTTAAAAGCACCACTAGATCCAGATTTCAACCCAAGCACTACTTATGAAGAAGCAAAAGAAACGATTTTAAAATCACTAGAAATTATGGGATCTGACTATCTCTCGATTATGGAAAAAGCGTTTGATGAGCGCTGGATCGATTATTCCGATAATGTTGGAAAATCAACAGGTGCGTTTTGCTCTAGTCCGTATGGAGTGCATCCATATATTTTAATTAGCTGGCAGGATACTATGAGAAATGCATTTGTACTTGCTCATGAGCTTGGACATGCTGGTCATTTCTATTATGCAAACAAATATCAACGTGTTGTAAATACTCGTCCTTCAATGTATTTCGTTGAAGCACCATCAACTTTTAATGAGATGTTATTAGGCCAATATTTATTAAAACAAACGAATGATCCAAAAATGAAGCGTTGGGTCATCCTTCAATTATTAGGTACTTATTATCATAATTTTGTAACTCATTTACTTGAAGGCGAGTTCCAAAGAAGAGTTTATGAACTTGCAGAAAAAGGTACGCCTCTTACTGCGACAACTTTCTGTGAAGTTAAAGGTAATGTTCTGAAAGAATTTTGGGGAGATTCTGTTGAAATAGATGAAGGTGCAAGTTTAACTTGGATGCGCCAGCCTCATTATTATATGGGACTTTATCCATATACTTATTCTGCTGGATTGACTGCATCTACTGCTATTTCACGTAGAATTGCCTCAGAGGGACAACCTGTTATTGATGCATGGATTGAAGTATTAAAAACAGGTGGTTCGAAAAAACCAGTTGAACTATTAAAAATGGCTGGCGTTGATCTAACAACAAGTGCACCGATCAAAGAGGCTGTTGAGTATGTTGGTTCATTAGTGACTGAATTAGAGTCTCTTTTCTAAAAATATCAAAAAAACCTAAATTATTTTAATATAAATAATTTAGGTTTTTTTATTAGTTTTTCATTTTCTTCTTTTTAGCTTTTGTTCCATTACTGTAAAGGATAAATCCAATACATCCGAATAAAATCGGTCCAAGTACAATTGGTAAATATTCTAATAATGTAGTATCTGGAGTCGGAATAAGCGTTAAACCGATTGTACCAACTACTGAAATCATTCCAATGAGTGCAACGAATATAGCTAGTGAATTGCTTTTAATTTTAAACGGTCTGTTTATTTTTTTATCAGTCATACGAAGTTTAATATATGCACTAATTAAAAATACATAAGGGATAAAAAATGCCAATGTCGACATTAAAATTAACATATTTAATGCCTTTGAAACACTTGGTACAAAAGCAGAAAGAATTAAAATGAATGTAACTGCAACCGCCTGACCTAATACTAAAATTGATGGCATACCATCTTTATTTACTTTTAATAAATTTTTAGGAAGAACATCCTTTGCACTTTCAGCAATCATTACACTAGGATTTAAAATTAAAAATGAAAGAGAACCTACAAATGCTAGCACAAAACAGATTCCTAAAATTTGCGATAGTGAAAAACTCAGTCCAAATTGTGAAGTTATTTTATCCGCAAATAAGTATAGTGCAGTCGCAGTTTGGTCAGATGAAATTGTAATGACAAACTGGAAAGCAACTGTTGCAAGTATATAGACTAATGCAATTATAATTGATGTAATAAAAATGGCTCTCGGAAATGTTTTTTGTGGGTTTCTTACATTCCCAGCAATCGTTCCTAGCATTTCTGCCCCTGAAAAACCAAACATTAATGTTGATAAAAACATAATCGTTCCAAATGATAAATTATTTGGCATGATTGTACTTTGTGTAAAGTGAGTAGCGCTTGGTTCACCGCTAAACATACTATAAAATCCGAAACCAAATATTAAAATTGCTGGAACTAATACGCCAAGTGGTGCGCCGATCGACGCAAGTCTTCCGCTCATTTTAGTCCCTTTTAATGTAAGTAATGTAACAATCCAAAAGATAACACTAGATATAATAGCTGTTTTCATAGGATGACTTGCCATTTGTGGCTGGTTAATTCCATATGCAATCGCAATTGTAGTAGTTAATAAAAGTGACGGATAATATGTAAAATTAGCAATCCAAAAAAACCACGAACATAAAAATGAGGCTTTTTCTCCAAAAGCTTTTCGAACCCAAACACCCATACCGCCTTGATTTGGATAGGTTGTTGATAATTCAGCTACAATCAATCCAATTGGAATAAAATAAATTAACGCTGCAACAATCCAATAAAATATAGCTGAAGGACCAATTGTTGAAGCAAAAGCAATATTACGTAATCCTAATATTGCATTTATACTTAAAAATGATAAACCCATTACACCTAATTTTTTAGTCGAATCCATGATGATACTGCACCTTTCATAAAAAAAATCTTCTACTTATTAATCACTTGAGTAATTATACAAATATATTAATATAAATTCAAACGTTATTTTATACTAGTATAATTTTTTGAATTAATGTAAAATTGCATCTTTAAATGATTGGTTATTGATAAAGTTTTGAATTTCGTTAAAAGAGTCAATATCTAGTTGATTCTTCTATAAAAAAGCAAAAAACCCACGAGTAATTTCCTCGTGGGCTACTTAATTTATTAATCAACGTAACGAATAATTTCTGCAACTTCTTTACGTGCAAGTTTTTTCGCTGGTTCAGATGGATATCCAAGTGAAATGACCATGTTAATTTCACGGTTTTCCTCGATCTCTAAATACGTTCTAAGTTTATCTTGAGCAAGTAAGACTGGACCTGTCATTGGACATGTTCCTAAGCCTAATGCATGTGCAGCTAACATTAAGTTTTGTGATGCTAAGCAGCTACTTTTAATTCCTTCTTCTTTCCAAACTTCATTTTCAACAAAGCCAATTGGATCAAATATTTTGGTTCTGAATTTTGATTCATAAGGTGTTGCTAAACAAATTATTAAAACTGGTGCTTCTCTAAATGCTGTTGCATAAGGACCAAAAGAACGAACTAATAGTTTACCTTCTTTTTCTAATCCTTTTTCTTTTGCTTTTTCAGCTACTTCATGTAGAGAATCCCATGTCATCTCTTCAATTTTTTTAATTTTGTCAGTGTTTTTAATAATGATAAACTCCCAAGTTTGTGAGTTTGTATCACTTGGAGCGTAACGTGCGCAGTCGATAATTTCTTCAATTATTTCATTTGAAACTGCTTGATCAGTAAATTTTCGAATACTTCTTCTTCCGTGAATAATTTCTTTAAACGAATTGTAATCCATGCTTCCACCCTTTATTGTATATGCTGATCTTCATTCATCCCTTGATGTTTTACTAATTCATAGTAAAAACCTTGTTTATCAATTAATTCTTCATGTGAACCTCTCTCTATACACATTCCATTTCTCAAAACAAGTATTTGATTAGCATTTTTAATTGTATTTAGTCGATGAGCAATGACAAAGCTTGTTCGACCTTGCATTAGTCTTTGTAAAGCATCTTGAATTTTAATTTCAGTAATTGTATCGATACTACTTGTTGCTTCATCTAAAATTAAAATTGCAGGATTTGCTAGAATAGCTCGAGCAATTGAGAGAAGTTGCTTTTGACCTTGACTAATTTGCTGATCATCTTGTTGTAAAATTGTATCATATCCCTTTGAAGATTTCATAATAAAACTATGTGCATTGGCAAGCTTTGCAGCCTCTTCTACTTCTTCATCTGTGGCATCTAAACGACCATAGCGAATATTTTCTCGAATTGTTCCTTTAAATAAAAATGAATCTTGTAAAACAAATGCCATTTGCTGTCTCAAATTTTTTCTAGAATATTGACCAATACTTACACCATCTATGAGTATATCACCACTATTGATTTGATAAAAGCGCGAAAGTAAATTTACTACTGTAGTTTTACCTGCACCTGTTGGACCGATTAAAGCGATTGTCTCACCTTGTGATACTTTAAATGAAACATTTGTTAATGTATTTGAATCCTTCCCATAAGAAAAATTAACATTTTTATATTCAACTTCACCTTGAATAACTTTTTGATCGTTAATAATGTGGGATTCATCAATCGCTTCAATATCTTCATCGATGATGGAGAATACTCTTTCAGCTCCAGCGATCGCAGATAGTAATGTATTAAACTGATTTGATAAATCGTTTAGTGGACGAGTAAATTGTCTTGAATACTCTGTAAATACAACAATTGTACCAATCGAGATATGGCCTTTATAGGCAAAGTAGCCACCAATCCCTGCAATGATTGCAAAGCTTACATTGTTTAATACATTCATGAATTTAGGAATAAATCCGGCAAAGATAAATGCCCAAAATCCTGAGTTTTTTAATTTTTCATTTTTACTTAAAAAATCTCGAATCATTTTATCTTCTTGAGAAAAAGTCTTGATGATTCTTTGGCCGGAAACTGTTTCTTCAATAAATCCATTTAACTCACCTAAGTTACGTTGCTGGATTTTATAAAGTTGGCCAGTACGGTGCGTAATCCATTTAATACCAATTATTAAAACTGGTACAATTGATAAAGTCAATAAAGTTAAGATTGGACTATACCAAAGCATCACTGAAACAGTACCAACTAAAGTTATAACACTTGAAAATACTTGAATTACAGATGTATTTAAAGTCGAACTTACATTTTCCAAGTCATTCGTTACACGACTCATTAATTCTCCGTGTTGTCTTTTTTCAAAAAATGACATTGGTAATTTATGAAACATATTAAATAATTCTGTTCTCATTTTTGTTACAGTATTTTGAGCAATATCGATCATCCAAAAATTTTGTAAAAACAATGATGCTGAATAACCTAAGTAAATAAACACTAAAGCAACGATTAACCAACTTAAACCACTTAAATTATTTTTAAGAATATAATGGTCGATTGAATAGCCAACTAATACAGGTCCTAATAAACCGAGGACAGAGCTTGCTAAAACCATTAAAAGCACAACAACTAATTTACCTTTCATTAATGCTAGGTAAGACCATATTCTTTTCAATGTTGAGGAAACGTTATCTGCTCGAGAAGCTTCCTTTTTCTTCTTTTCCTTTGATAATTGTAAGTGTTTATATTGGAAAGGTTTAGTTAGCTCCTTTAACATTATGAATTTCCTCCCTTCCATATTGTGAATAGTAGATTGCTTTATATAATTTTGAACTTTTTAATAGAGATTCATGTGTACCCTCTTCTACAAGTTCACCTTCATCTATAATTAATATTTTATCTGCATTTTTTGCTGTGCTGATTTTTTGAGTGATGATTAATGTGGTACACTCGTAATTTTTTAAGGCTTCAATCAAGCTAGCTTCGGTTTTTAAATCTAATGCACTAGTACTATCATCAAGTAATAAGATACTAGGCTTTCTAAGAATTGCTCTTGCAATCGAAAGTCTTTGTTTTTGCCCACCTGAAAGGTTAACCCCTTTTTGACCAATTAAACTTTCATACCCATTTGGAAAAGTTAAAATTGAATCGTGAATTTGCGCATGTTTAGCAGCTAAATAAACTTCCTCATCTGATGCACTTTCTCGGCCCATTAGTAAATTTTCTTTGATTGTTCCTGTAAATAGTAAGGCTTCTTGTGGTACATATCCAATTTGACCCCTTAGTTGCTTACTGTTTATTTTACGTACATCTTGATCATCAATTAAAATTGTTCCAGAATTAACATCGTATAAGCGAGGGATTAATTGGAATAAAGAAGTTTTTCCAGAGCCTGTTGAACCCAATATTGCAATAGTTGTTTGAGGGTATGCAACAAATGAAATATTTTTTAGTACTTCTTTTTCAGAATTAGGATAACTAAAAGAAACTTGATGGAATTGAATTTTTCCTTCTAACCGATTTGCTAGTTGGTTTCCTTCATTCTTTTCGACAAAGTCTTCTTCAATCGTTAATATTTCATCAATTCGTTCAGAAGAAGCTCTCATTCTTGAAAACGCACTAATAATAAATGAAAAGACAGTAAATGATGAAGTAATACGGGAAATATAATTTACGATTGCAACAATATCTCCAATATTCGTTTCGTGTGAATGTACTTTACTATTTCCAAACCATAATACGATCAAAATGGAAGCATTCATAAATAGAAGCATGACCGGCATCGTAATTTCCATTGTTCGTAATGCTACAGAAGTTTTTTGTTTTAAATTTTGATTTATATGTTGAAATCGATTATTTTCATGGTCATTTCGTACAAAAGCTTTTATTAATTTCATTCCAACTAAATTTTCCCTTAGCACACTATTTACAATATCCACATTATCTTGAACATTCTTAAATAGCCTTCTACCTTTTTTAACCATCCAATTTAAAAACATAAATAAGAAAGGTAAAATTAAAAATAGTATAAAAGAAAGCTTCCAATTCAAAATTAATGCCATTACGACACTACCAGTTACGATTAATGGCGCTCTCAAAATAATTCTTAAGCTCATAAATACTGCACTTTGTAATTGTGATACATCATTTGTCAATCTAGTAATGATTGATGATGTTGGTAAATAACTAAACGTTGTAAATGAAAAAGTTTGTACTTTCTCAAATAATGTTTTCCTTAACGTATATGAATAGCTTTGTGCAATATGAGTAGCATAAAAAGTATTTAATACTCCTCCAATAAAAGCAACGATCGATAACACGATCATGACGATTCCCCATTTTGTAACATAAGCCATGTCTTTGTGAACTATTCCATTGTTTATGATATTAGATAAAATATATGGTTGAAATAATTCAACTACTAACTCTAAAAGTAAAAAGACGATTGCTGCGAAAATTGTTATTTTATATGGTTTTAAAAATTTAAAACTATTCACTTTAGTCACTCCCCTACTAAAGAGGTAATGATTAAAAACCCCTCTGTATTTTCTTATCTCTTTTTAATAAATCTACTAAAATCTTAATAAAGGCATTTAAAACAGGAAAAGAACTCGTAATTAAACGAGTCCTCCTCATAAAAAATTATCATTCAGTGATCGATAAAAATTCTTCAACGTCTTTAAGAGATAGTTTTACTGCCTTCTCCCAGAAATCACGTTTTGTTAAATCTACACCTAAATGTTTTTGAGCTAATTCTTCAACTGTCATAGAAGCTGTGTCTTTTAATAGAGCAATATATTTCTGTTCATAGCTCTTTCCTTCTTCCAATGCTTTTGCATAAATTCCTAATGAGAATAAGTATCCAAAAGTGTATGGGAAGTTATAGAACGGCACACCTGTAATATAAAAGTGTAGTTTTGATGCCCAGAAATGTGGATGATACTCTTCTAAAGCCCCACTATACGCTTCTTTTTGAGCTTCTTCCATCAGTTCATTTATTTTATTTTTACTTACAACACCATTTTTACGCTCTTCGTAAAAACGCGTTTCAAACAAGAAGCGAGCATGAATATTCATATAAAATGCTACACTACGTTGAATTTTGTCTTCTAAAAGAGCTAAACGCTCCTGATCTGAACTCGCATTTTTAACAGCTGCATCAGCTACGATCATTTCTGCAAATGTAGAAGCTGTTTCAGCAACATTCATCGCATAATATTTATTAAGTGTATGAACATCTTTCATCGCAAATGAATGGAAAGCATGACCTAATTCATGTGCTAAAGTCGAAACATTCGAAGGTGTACCTGAATATGTCATGAAAATACGAGATTGGCCACTTTCAGGAAATCCTGTACAGAAACCGCCTGGACGTTTACCTGCACGATCCTCCGCTTCAATCCAAGAGTCTTCAAAAGCCATCTTTGTAAAACTAGTTAATTCATCACCAAATTTACCAAATTGATCTAATATAAATTCTGCACCTTCAGAATATGAAACGATAGAATCAATATCGGCAACAGGCGCTTCTAAATCATACCAACTTAATTTCTCTACGCCTAGTAATTTAGCTTTTCTTTCTAAATATTCAACAAATGGAGCTTTATTGTCGATGATCGCACCCCACATTGAATCAAGTGTTTCTTGACTCATACGATTGATTGATAATGGTTCTTTTAATACATTATTCCATCCACGTTGTCCATATACACTCAAACGGAAACCTGCAAGATGGTTTAATATTTTAGCGAAATAATCTGACTCTTCTCCCCATGTTTCTTCCCATTTTTCAAAAATCTCTTTACGCACATTGCGTTCCTTAGAAGAAAATAGATTCGATGCTTGACCAACAGATAAAACTTTATCATCATATTCGATCTGCATTTTTCCAACAACCGTATCGTACATTTGGCCCCAACCATGATAACCGTCAACTGAAAGGGCAGTAATTAATGCCTCTTGTTCAACTGATAATAATTCACTAGCATTTTGACGACGCTCATTTAATGCGAAAGAAATTTCCTTAAACTCATCAGTTTCTAAAATACCTTTCCAAACAGAATCCTCAATTTTAGTTAATTGACTATGGAATTTTGTTAAAGAAGTAGAAAATGTTGCATATAGCTGCGTTAAAGTTCCTCTTAATAAATTAGCTTTTTGATCAGCCATATTTTGAGCTTGTAAACAGCTAACAAATCCACCAGCTTGCGATAATTTCTTACCTATTACTTCAATAATACCTATGATATCAGCTAATTCCTCAACTTCATCACTACTTTTAGGAGCAGAAAACAAAGAAACCTGACTCTCTATTCTTTCTACTAAATTAGTAATTTCTTTTATGTATGATGCGAATGCAGGAGATTCACTGCCTCCGTTAAAGAAAACATCTAAATCCCATGTAAGTGAATATGTATTGGTTGACATACGACCCCACCTTTTGGTTTTATAAGTACATTTGTTATTATACATTATTCAAAATATTTAGTCTAATCATACTACTTTTCACCAATTTTATGACCTACACAAGCTTGTTGAATTTTGCTGCAATCGTACTTTTTGTCTATTTATGAAAGTATGTAATGTTTAGCATGATCCATTATGAAGGTAGTTTTTAGTAAATTTTAGTAGTTTTTTGAACTTAAATTCAGGATCTGTTTCCTTAAATATGAAGTAAATATTACAAAACTTCACTAATTGTTACATAGTTTTTAATTCAAAATTAATAAAAACCAGCTCAATTGCCCTAAAAAAGTATGTTTTTCTAGAATATTTATTACCTTATTGAAAAGTTTTTACTATTTTACTTTCTCCCTATAAATCATTCATTCCAACCGTTCAGCCCTTTAAAATCAAGCTTTCGGCTCATAATTAGGCGTTGAACATTCTTAATTTGGAACTATGTCGAAATTAACTGTCACTATTATGCAGAATTTATAGAAAATTATAAAAAAAGGTAATATATTTGTAACATAAAATAAAACTGCTGAAATCTTACTGTCACATTCCCATGGTAAAGTATTATACATAGAAGATGGACAGGAGCGGGAAATATGAAAAAATTAATGACATGTTTTGTTACTACTGTTATTCTAACAATGGGATTTACGACAAATACATACGCAGCAACTTACAAAGTAAAATCTGGAGATACCTTATCTGCTATCGCAAAAAAGCAAAAGGTAACAGTCTCTCAAATTAAATCTTGGAACCATTTAAAATCAGACCTTATTAAAGTAAATCAAGTATTGCAAATTAAACCTGCAACTAAGAAAAAAACGACAACGACTAAAAAAACAACAGCTAAAGCTGCTACACCTTATAAAGTAATTAAAATGAAAGCTACAGCTTACACTGGTAGTTGTAAAGGATGTAGTGGTAAAACAGCTACTGGCATAGATTTAAAAAAGAATCCAAAAGCAAAAGTTATTTCTGTGGATCCAAAAGTAATTCCACTAGGTTCTAAAGTATATGTAGAAGGCTATGGCTATGCAATTGCTGGAGATACTGGCGGTTCACTAAAAGGAAATAAAATTGATGTATTTATCCCAAGTCAGAAAAACGCCCAAAAATGGGGAGTTAAAACAGTTACTGTAAAAGTTTATAAAAAATAAGAAAACGAGCCGTTAATTCGGGCTCGTTTTTCTATTTCTAATTCCATTCGGATTTAAGTCAAATAATTGGCGATCCAATTCATTTAAGAATTCATTTCTCTTTTCTTCATTTGATATAATTTCAAGCATATTTGCATTTAAAATTAACTTTTGAATACTCTTTCTTTGTGATATTTCTAGTAAATACATTTCGTATGGTTTAAACCACTCTTCTTTTTTCAATACAGTCATTCTCTTTTCAATTAATTCCTCATCTTTCTTATAAAACGAATAGCCAAAAAATTTTTTTGGCAAATAATCAAAGAAAAATTGAGCGATTATTTCGATAACAAGCCAAGATATTAAACGAAATATGAAACCTAATAACCCAAAGAAAATCTCATGCATGGTTTTATCTCCTACTCTATTTATCATTATAATTTTAACATATCTTACCAATTAGTTTAATTGTTCTTTTAATCAATCCTTTGGATATTTTCCATTATACTAATAAATAATAAGATTATATAATTTTTTTTTGGAGATGAAACTAAATGAAAGATAAACGTTTTACGATAACAGGAACTGACATAAACGAAGTGAAAAGAAAAAATGCAAATTCTGGTTTAACATATAATCAAGTTAAACAATTACTTGCAGAAAAATATATGAAAGAACGAGAAAAATAAAGAATTATTGATTCCTTATTCTAATTTATTGTTAATTCTCGTGATTTCCCCTTAATTTATTCATTCATAGTTGATGCTCTTATTTGCTGTTTTAGTGATTTTATTTGCTGATTCGACTTTTTTATTTATAGTTTCGTAATTTTTATTTGCAGATTTACTTTTTTTAATTGCACCTTCACAATTTTTATTTGGAGTTCATATTTTTCCCAAAAATAAGAAACCACTCAACGACCATAGTTGAGTGGTTTCTTTTAATTCGAGTGGATTGACTGTTTAACTGTTGCACCTTTGTTTTCTATTTTTATTTCACTTACATCACAATTTGGAAATAAACGTGTAAAATAGTCAATTGCTTCGGGACAACCTTCGATCGAAACAAAGGCTAGTACTGTCGGACCGGCTCCACTTAAAACAAATCCATGTACATATTCAGGTAATTCGATTTGTTTTAAGGTATCTAGTTCTTTTACAATTTTGCATCGATATGGTTCGTGAAACAGATCTCGTTTCATCATATCGCCTGCTAATGCCCAATTTTCCGTTAATAGTGCTAAAACTAATATATTACTATAGCTGCTAGATTGGATAGCATCTTTATACGGAATCGTTGAAGGTAATATATTTCTGGCATGGACAGTTTCTAATTCGTATTTTGGAATAATTGCTACTACTGACACTTTATTTAATGTTGAGTGCTGGATATATGCTTTTCCATCTATAAAAGTCCCAATAACTAAGCCGCCATAAAGTGATGCGCCGACATTATCCATATGACCTTCAATTGAAGTTGCAATTCTAAGCTGTTCTTCTAAAGATAATTGAAGATTACAAAGTTCATTTGCTAGAATAATGCCACCTACTATTGCTGAGGCACTACTTCCTAAACCTCTTGTTAACGGAATATTACTTTCAAGCTTTAAATGACATGTTGGCAATGATTTATGATTTGCTTTTGCTACATCAATTGCTGTTTTTAAGATTAAATTTGTCTGATCAAGTGGAATATTTTTCAAAAATTCACTAAATCCCTCACAGCTATATTGATCATGATCATATACTTCAATTGTTAAGTATCGATCTAATGCGATACCAATCGAATCAAAACCAGGTCCTACATTTGCAGTGCTTGCAGGAACTGTTATTTGGAAAAGTTTTTTCATATCGAAACCACACCTTGTAAATGTTCTAAGACAATTTTTTCTTCATTCGGTAACAGTATTGGCTCAATTTTACTTGATTGAATTGCGATATCTGGATCCTTTAATCCATTACCTGTTAAAATGGCAACTACTTTTGAGCCCTTTTTGATTACACCTGACTGTACTTGTTTAAATACTCCTGCAATACTTGCACATGAACCTGGCTCTGCAAATACGCCTTCTTTTGATGCAATCCATTTATACGCTTGTAGGATTTCTTCATCTGATACACTATCGATTGCACCGTTTGATTGCCCTATTGCATTTACTGCGTGCTCCCAGCTTGCTGGGTTACCTATTCGAATAGCTGTTGCAATTGTTTCGGGATTATCAATCTTTTTATTATTAACAATTGGTGCTGCACCTTCTGCTTGAAAACCATGCATTTTAGGTAATTGATAACCTTTTGATAAATTGTATTCGTTAAATCCTTTCCAATAAGCTGTAATATTCCCTGCATTTCCAACTGGAATTGCTAATATATCTGGAGCTTCTTCCAATTGCTCACAAATTTCGAACGCAGCTGTTTTCTGGCCCTCGATTCGATATGGGTTTACGGAATTTACTAGTGTAATTGGTTCAGTCTCACTAATTTTTCTTACCATTTGTAATGCGTGATCAAAATTTCCATCGATACTAATGATATGAGCTCCATACATGACAGCCTGCGCAAGTTTACCATATGCAATCTTGCCATTAGGAATAATAACAAAACATTTCATACCAGCTCTTGCAGCATAAGCAGCAGCGGCTGCAGATGTATTGCCTGTCGATGCACAAATAATTGCTGAACTTCCTGCTTCCTTTGCTTTAGCAACTGCCATTACCATCCCACGATCTTTAAATGAACCTGTTGGATTTAGTCCTTCTAATTTTGCAAATAATTCAATTCCCCATTCCTCGGATAAGCGAGGTAAAAACAGTAATGGCGTATTTCCTTCATTTAAAGTTAATTTTGGTGTTTCTTCATTGATTGGTAAGAAATTTGAATATTTTTCGATTAATCCTTTATACATCACAATCTTCACCTGCAATTCGATAATAGCTACGTACTTCATCGACTACATCAGATGTTTCTAAATTTTCAATTACTTTTTTGTATGCTGAATATGATGCATGGTGTGTTACTAAGATGATTTCAGCAAGACCTTTATGCTTTAATGGAACTTGAATAATTTTCTCAAAGCTAATATCTGATTCTGTAAAAATAGAAGTAATTTCTGCGAACGAACCTAATTGATCTTTAACTGTAAAGCGGAAGAAAGATTTAAAATAAATTTCATGATCTTCTTTAATTTCTTTTGGATATTGTGGTAAAACAGCACTTGTACCGTTTACACCTAATCGCATATTTTTCATTACTGCTACTAAGTCTGATACGATAGCAGTTGCAGTTGGTAAACTACCTGCACCTGGTCCATAGAACATCGTTTCTCCTACAGCCTCACCATATACATAAACTGCATTAAATTCATTGCTAACTGATGCTAATGGATGATTATGTGCAATTAAAGTTGGTCCAACACTAACTTCAATTCGATTATCGTTTCTCTTCGCATAACCGATTAATTTCATTGTATAACCAAAGTATTTAGCAAAATCGATGTCTTCTGAAGATACTGAACTAATTCCACGCACTTGCACATCTTCTAGTTCAACATCCATTGAAAAACCTAATTTAGCTAAAATTGTCATTTTTCTCGCAGCATCTAATCCTTCAACATCAGATGTTGGATCTGCTTCTGCAAAGCCGAGTTCTTGAGCTTCTTTTAACACATCCTCATATGCTTTCCCTTCATTGCTCATCTTTGTAAGAATAAAATTTGTCGTTCCATTTACAATACCCATTAACTTAGTTACACGGTCTGAAGCTAATCCGTCTACTAAACTACGAATAATAGGGATACCACCAGCAACACTAGCTTCATAGAATAAATCACATTTATTTTCATTTGCTACACGGAGTAATTCAGTACCATATAAAGCCATTAAATCTTTATTAGCTGTGACTACATGCTTTTTATTTCGAAGAGCATGGAGTATGTATTGTCTAGCGTCTTCAATTCCACCCATTACCTCTACTACAACATCTACTTCTGCATCATCTAAAATTTCATTTGCATCTGTTGTTAATAAATCCTTTTGAATTGAAATTGAACGTTCCTTGTCAAGGTCCTTTACAAGAACCTTTTTTACTTGAACAGAACAACCGATTTGATGGGCTAATCTGTCCTGATGATCTTCAACGATTTTTACAACACCACTTCCAACAGTTCCTAGTCCTAATAGTCCGATAGATATACAGTCCTTCATATGATCTCCTCCGTTAAAATTTGATATTATTTCCATTATGGTAATGTTTTATGAAAATAGCAAACATTTTTTGAAATTTTCCAATTATTTTTATTTAGAATTTGACGAAATTATGAAACTAAAAATATAAAATTATAAATTGTAAGGGGTTTCTTGATAAACGTAATAATTTAACCAATTTGAGAAAAGTAGATTAGCATGACTTCTCCAACGTACAATTGGTGGTTTTTCAGGATTATCATTACGGAAATAGTTTTTTGGAATAGCAATTTCCGCTCCTCTTTGTACATCTCTTTCATATTCTGATTTTAAAGTATTAATACAATATTCATGATGTCCAGTTGCGAAAATTTGCTTTCCGTCCTCACTAGTAACAAGATGGACACCTGCATCATCTGATAGACTTAAAATCTTCAATTCTCCTATTTGATCGATGTCTTCCTTCCTAACTTCAGTATGTCTTGAATGTGGTACATAATACTCGTCATCAAAGCCACGTACTAGTTTCACAAAGCGATCCTCTACTGAGTGTGGAAAAACACCAAACATTTTTTTATCTAATGTGTATTTTGGAACTCCGTAGTGATGATAAAGACCTGCTTGTGCACCCCAACATATATGCAATGTAGATGTTACATTTTCTTTTGTGAAATCCATAATTTCTTTAAGTTCCGACCAATATTCAACTTCTTCAAAGTCCAATGTCTCTACTGGAGCACCGGTAATAATAAAGCCATCATATTTTGTATTTTTAATTTGTGAAATTGTTTTATAAAAGCTTGAAACATGTTCTTCCGAAACGTTTTTTGGCTTGTATGATTCAGTACCGATTAAATCGATATCTACTTGTATAGGTGAATTTGCAATTAAACGTAATAATTGCGTTTCGGTTTCAATTTTAGTTGGCATTAAGTTTAAAATGCCTATTTGAAGCGGTCTTATATCTTGTGACTCCGCTCGCTCTTTCGTCATATAGAAAACATTTTCTTTCGTTAGTATTTCCGTTGCAGGTAGATCTTTGTTGATAATTATAGGCATTTTTTCCACTCCTCTTTTTTCTTAAGAAAAAGGTAGTAGATTGATGCATGAACTATTTCTACTACCTATTTGAAATATCTAAACTAAATTATGGTTTTATTGAATCAAATGAATAATTATTCTCGCTTATTAAACTGAAAAATATCTTCCATCTTTATGCGAGAATACCATTGCAGTTACAGATGCTTCTGGTAGCATCATAAATCCTTCTGTCAGATTAATCCCAATTTCATTTGGGTTAATTAACTTAAATAGCTTTTCTTGGTCCTCTAGATTTGGACAAGCAGGGTAACCAAATGAAACCCTAATTCCTTGATATCTTGCTTTAAAACGCTCAGACATTGTGAAATCTGGACGATCTGGGAATCCCCATTTTTCTCTCATCAGCATATGAGTTTTTTCAGCTAAACCTTCTGCTAATTCTAAAGCTAATGAGAATAAAACGTGACTCTTTAAATACTCCCCTTCTTGTTTCAATCTTTCGGCAATATTTCTTACTCGTGGGCCAGATGTTACAGAGAAGAATCCAACATAATCCATCTCTTCACCAATAGGATTTAAAAAGTCGCTTATACAAAGATTTGGTTCTTTTCTTTGTCTTGGAAATTGAAAACGCTCAATCGGTTTTTTCGTTTCAGAGTCATAGATAATGACATCATTGCCATCACTTTGAGCCGGGAAAAATTGATAGATTACTTGACAGTCAAAATATTCATTTCCATCTTTTAAGAATTCTTGAACTAACTCGTATAACTCTTGGCCACGTTCTTGATTTTCCCATTTACCTTTTACCCCCAAATGATGTCCTATTAGCATTTGGTAATTAATAAAAGGTGCCACTTGAGCTACTGGAATATTTTTTATGACCGTTTTACTTAATGATGAAGGAACTAGGCAATCTGATTTTTGTATTGCTGATCTCGTTGTATTAATTTCAGGAACAGGCAATTCAATAACATTGTCAATTTTTTTAATTGCCTTTTTCTTTTCTTCTAATGCTTTTAATTCATCAGGATTAACAATTTTATTTGCTAAATCTAAACCAGTCATCGCGTCATTTGAGTAAACAACTAATCCATCGTAAATTGGTTGAATACGGTTTTCAGTAAATTTTCTAGTTAATGCAGCGCCACCAACTAATATAGGTGTGTTAATTCCTGCACTTTTTAAGTCACCAGCTGTAATAACCATTTGTTGAGCAGACTTTACTAATAAGCCTGATAAGCCAATAATGTCGGGCTTGTTTTCACGAATCTTTGTAATTAAATCATCTGGTCGAATATTAATGCCTAAATTGACAACATCAAAACCATTATTCGTCAAAATAATATCAACTAAGTTCTTTCCGATATCATGAACATCACCTTTAACAGTTGCTAAAATGACTTTCCCTTTTCTAGAGCTTTCCGTTTTCTCCATAAATTGCTCTAAAAAGTTTACAGATGCCTTCATTACTTCTGCACTTTGTAATACTTCAGCTACGATTAGCTCATTATTATTGAAAAGTCTTCCAACTTCATCCATACCAGTCATTAGTGGACCATTAATAATATTTAACGGTGTGTCCCCACGGTCTAGACAAGCTTGTAGATCTTCTATTAATCCTTGTTTTGAACCTTCAATTACACACGCAGCTAATCTTTCCTCAATCGGAAGCTGTTCTTTCGGTTTTTCTTCTTTCTTTACTGAATTTCTAAAATGCTCAACAAATTTATCTAATGTTTCTTGAGACGTATGGAATAATAAATTCTCAGCAAGCTCACGTTCTTCCGCAGGAATTGATGCGAATCGTTCTAATTTCTCGGTATTCACAATCGCGTAATCAAGACCAGCTTTTGTAGAATGATATAAGAAAACGGCATTTAACACTTCACGACCAGCATTTGGTAATCCAAATGAAATATTACTTAAACCTAAAATCGTTAAACACTGTGGAAATTCATCTTTAATTAATTTAATGCCATCAATTGTCGCTTTTGCAGAACCGATATATTGCGTGTCACCTGTTCCAACAGGGAAAACAAGCGGATCAAAAATGATGTCTGTCGCACGAATTTTATATTTTTCAGTTAATAGTTGATAACTTCTTTTTGCAATTTCCAATTTTCTTTCTGCCGATACAGCCATCCCATCTTCATCAATCGTACCAACTACAACGGCAGAACCATATTTATGAATAAAAGGTAAAATTTTCTCAAATCGCTCCTCCCCATCCTCAAGATTAATCGAATTAATAATCGCTTTACCTTGAATATAAGTTAGTGCTAATTCAATTACATTTTCATCAGTTGAATCAATCATGATTGGTACTTTTACTTTATTAACTAATTGCTTTATGAAATTTTCCATATCTTCAACTTCATCACGATCAGGGTCTGCCATACATACGTCGATGACATGAGCACCTTTTTTCACTTGAGCTCTAGCAATTTCTGAAGCTTCTTCAAATTTTCCGTCAGCTATTAAATTTTTAAATTTACGCGATCCAATAACGTTTGTTCTTTCACCGACGAAAAGTGGTCTCATACTATCGTCATATTGAAGTGATTCTAAACCACTAACCGCATGATCCTCTCTTTTTTTAAGTTGACGAGGAGTTATTCCACTTACCGCTTCTTTCATTGCCCTAATATGTTCAGGAGTTGTTCCACAACAACCACCTATTATATTAATCCATCCTTGTTCTGCAAAATCGCGTACTTTTTGTGCTAAAGATTCTGGTGACTCATGATAATGTCCATCTTCATCTGGTAAACCAGCATTTGGATAACATGAAACAAATGTCTCAGATAGATCTGACAATGAACGAACATGGTCTCTCATAAACTCAGGTCCTGTTGCACAGTTTAATCCAACTGATATTGGAGAAATATGTTCAATGGCTAAATAGAAAGCATCAATTGTTTGACCTGCTAATGTTGTCCCCATTGGTTCAATCGTACCGGAAATCATAACTGGTAATTTTTTATTTAATTCGTTAAATGCATTACTAATCCCAATACAAGCAGCTTTAACATTTCTCATATCTTGACAAGTTTCAACTAATAAAACATCTACACCACCATTAATTAGGCCAGTTGCTTGTCGATTATATGCAGTAATTAATTCATCAAAAGTCACACCACCTGTAACACTGATTGCTTTTGTTGTTGGACCCATTGCACCTGCTACATATACATCTTTACCCGATGCCACAACAGCTTGCTTTGCAATCCTTGCTGCAATTTCATTTAATTCAATATCTAAATGCTGTAAATTATAATCGGATAAAACAATATTTGTTGCTCCAAATGTGTTCGTTTCGATAATGTCAGACCCAGCAAATATATACTCCTCATGAATTTCTTGTATAACATCCGGTCTTGTAACAACTAAATATTCATTACAACCTTCGTATTCTTCTCCCCCAAAGTCTTCTGCTGTTAAGTTTCTTTGTTGGATCATCGTTCCCATTGCTCCATCAAGAAGTAATATTTTTTCTTTTAATGCTACATCTAAAGTTTTCATAGTTGAATCTCCTCTTTATTGCTGCTTTTAGTAAATTGAATTAAGTCCTCTGTTATTTCATACTTCAAAAATGGAGTGATAAAATAAATGCCGTTAAATTTATCCTTAACATAATCAATAAGCTCTTTTGCAATTTTTTTACCTTCATCAACTGCTCTCTCTGGTTCTACTGATGAGATTCTGTTTCTTACCTCTTCGGATAAAGTAATTCCTGGAACTTCATAATGGATAAAATCAGCATTTTTCTTACTAACTAGTGGCATAATCCCAATAAAAATTGGCTGTTTAATATGACGGGTTGCCTCATACAACTTATCAATCGTTTCAAAATCATAAATTGGCTGAGTTAAAAAATAATCTGCTCCCGCCTCGACCTTTTTCTCAAGTCTTTTAATTGCCGCATCAAATTTTCGAACATTCGGGTTAAAAGCTGCAGCGACAGAAAATCTCGTTCCATTCCCTAAGCTCTTACCGGAATAAAGTCTACCTTCATTCATTTCTTTAATCATTCGAATTAGTTCAAGTGATGCTACATCATAGACTGAAGTTGCACCTGGAAAATCGCCTACCCTTGCTGGATCACCTGTTATAGCAAGAACTTCATTTAATCCTAAAGTTGAAAGCCCCATTAAATGAGATTGAAGTCCAATCATATTACGATCTCTACAAGTTAAATGCGTCAAGACTGGAACATCCAATCTTTGAAGCAGTGATGCCATTGCCACATTCGAAATTCTAGGTGAAGCTAGTGGATTATCTGCTAGCGTAATTGCATCAGCCCCTGCGCTATGTAATGCTTTCGCTCCTTCAAAAAACTTTCTAGTTTGTAATGTTTTTGGTGGATCTAGCTCTGCAATGATCGTCGTTCTCTTTTTTGCCTTTTCTGCTAAAGTTTCATTCTTTTGTTCTTCTTGCTTAGGAATTGTAATTTTAATTGTTCTGTTTTTCACATCTTTTTTTGTTACAGGCTGTAAAGTATCAATCCTACTTCGTAAAGCAGCGATATGCGCTGGTGTTGTACCACAACATCCACCGATTAGTCTTACACCTTGTTCAATAAATGGTTTTGTCATATCTTCAAAATATTCTGGATTCGATTTGTATACGTATTTCCCCTCATTGTATAGTGGTAATCCTGAATTAGGAAATGCAGATAAGTAACCATTCGTTGGTAATGAAACGGTATTTAATGACTCCAACATATGAAGTGGTCCTAGATGACAATTGATACCAACTACATCTGCACCCAAATCGATTAAATTAGGAAGAATTTTTTCGATATATTGGCCACTTTGCATGACACCAATTTCTTGTAGTGTTACTTGTGCAATAATAGGTAAATCCGTTCTTCCTCTTAATAGATTTACAGCATCATATAATTCATTTTCATCATAAAATGTTTCAAGCATGATCCCGTCTACGCCTTCTTCTAGTAACGCTGAAGCTTGCTCAAGCAGCATCATTTCACGTTCTAAAGGTGTAGTAAAAGTAGAACCCACATATTTCATTCCACCTATACCACCGATAACTAAAGCTCTTCCTTTTGATGCCGCTCTAGCATTTCTAACAGCCATTTGATTAATTTGCTTAACCAGCTTTTCCAAACCGTATTGTCTCAGTTTTCCAGCATTAGCACCGTACGAATTTGTTTGAATCACTTCTGCGCCAGCATCTATATATTGTTCATGTATATGAATGATTCGATCACGTTCAGTAATATTAAGTTCTTCAAAACAGCTGTGAAGTCCACCAGAATACAAAAGCGTTCCCATTGCGCCGTCACCTAAAACAATTCCATCTTTTAACTTTTCCAATAAGCCCATTCAATCACTTCCCGTTTATATAAAATAAAAAACGCCATTCTCTCAAAAAAATGAGAGAATGACGTTTAAGTACAGATTACGCCTTATCTCTCATGTTTTAAACATGCTGGATTTAGCACTTTTTAGCTTTCGCTAAAGTTGCCGGGTTTCAAAGGGCCAGTCCCTCCACCACTCTCGATAAGGATTATTTAGTTATATTTAATAAAAACAGTTTACTATATTTATATGATAAAGAAAAGACATTTATGGAAAGATTTCCAAAAATAAATTTATTTTGTTTACATAATAGTATTATTTAACTATTTTTATAGTGTGCTAGTGCTAATAGCGGATAAATTTCATTATAGCTATGGTAATGAATGTAAAACTGACCAGGTAAACCTAATCCAGTTGGATAAGTTAATGCTTTATTAGTCAATTCACTTTGAGTAGTTAAAAATTTAATCCCTTTTCTTATTACTTCATCTTCTTTATTACGAATTGAAAGTAAAGTATCAACTGCCCACGCTGTTTGACTAGGTGTACTAAATTTTAAAGGAACATATTTATTTTTAACTGGTGAAAGACCCGACTCTCCCCAACCTCCGTCTTCATTTTGAATACTAACTAACCATTTCTCAGCTTTTCTAATGGCCTCATGATTTTTAGGAATCCCCACGGCTCTAAGACCAGTAATGGCTGCCCAAGTCCCATAAATATAACAAATTCCCCATCTACCATACCAACTACCATTTGATTTTTGGTTTTTTAAAAGCCAATCAACCGTCTTTTTCACAATCGGATCATCGTTTGAAATCGTCGTATAATGCCCAATAAATTCCAATACGCGTCCTGTTAAATCCGCAGTAGAAGGATCAATGATTGCATCTTTTGCATTTTCAATTGGTAAAAAAGTTAACCATTTATTCGTTACATTTTTTTCGAAAGCTCCCCAACCACCATCATCATTTTGAAGTCCAAATAAAAAATGAACTCCCCTTGACCAACTTTCATGAATTGTGGACTGATCCAAAGCACTAGCACTTCTAGTTAATGCCCTTAAAACTGCGCCAGTATCATCATTATCTGGAATAAAAGAATTAACATCAGAAAAGCCCCAACCCCCAGGACTTAAATTTTTAGCATGAACCTTCCAGTCACCAACCATATTTTGCTGTTTCTTAATTAGGTAGTTTATTGATTTCGAAATAATCGGATCACTTACCTGGTAACCAGCCTCTTGAATTGCATATGACAATAATGCTGTGTCCCAAACTTTTGATGGCGAATTTTGAATATGAAGTCCCGCTTCAGTATCGGCTGCATATGAAAGAAGTCCTTGTAGAGCATTTTGAATGACAGATGAAGTAGATTCATAGCCTAAAGCCATTAAAGCATAAATCATATAAAACGTTGAACTAGCATAGCTATAAAAAGTTCCATTTGTTTCAATACGATCCAGAATAAATCTTTCAGCCTTCTCATATCCTTTCTGGTGAAAATAGAGAGGATATGAAGCTAGCTTCTTACCTTCTTCAAGTAAAAATTGATAAAAACTCCCTCGCTCTTCGTAAAACCATTCTACATCACTAGTTTCCAAAAGATGATCGATATTTAAATCCTCATCCAATTTCACTTTAAATCGCTTATTTATACAAAGAATCATTGGAACTAAATGAACTCTTGCATAATTACTTAAATCAAATAAACTTAACGGAATTTTATCCGGCAGCAAAAAATAGCTCATTGGAAAGTAAAATAATTTAGGATACTCTATCAAACCATGAGTAGCCAAAATCATTTTTAACATAAAATGCGTTTTTTTAATACCACCGTTTTCACGTATAAATTTTTCAGCTTTTTTCATACTTGAATGATCTTTTGTATACTTTTTTGAGATTAATAAAGCTATGTAAGCTTGTACTGTTGCATTTAAGTTTCCATCTTTTTCATCCTCGTATAATTTCCAAGCTCCATTCGGATGTTGAAGATTGATGATCCGATCAATAATCCCATCAATCACCTTTTGATTTTTGTATTCAAGATCATTCATTAATAAAATCATAAAACTATCCGTCATTAATGAACCTTCAAAACAATATTCCCAAGAACCATCTTCATCTTGTTTTGCTCTTAGACGTTTGATCCGCTCTTCAATATTTCGTAAAACAATATTTTCGAGGTCCATTCTACCACCTCAGTTCAATTTTTTTCTGCCTGATGGTATTTTTCCATTCTTGTTGAATGTTCAATTTCAATTCCTTCAAGATCATCAATTTCCTCTGATACCTCGATTTCTATTTTTTTACTAAAATATACAATTGAAATAATAAATGCTAAAAGGCTAAAAGGTAAAACAATTATTTTAAATCCAAACCAAGTAAATGAATGTAAAATATGAAAAAAGCTACCTAATAACAAGCAATAAGTAAGTAATAACAGATCGATAACAATTACACCGCAAAATGATTTTACTATTTTTATTAAAAAAGGATTCAACTAGATCACACTCCATTACTAATCTATGATTTAAATGTGAAATAATGAATTATTCTGTGTAATTAGTACCTGTTACTTGGAAAAATCAACAATTTATAGTGGGAATTTCAGGGGAAATAAATAATTTACTTTAAATTTTTTTCTCTACAGTATTTTAAAAATTGAATAATCTATTAAATGTCTAATCAGAAACTTTTAAAACTGAATATAGTGAGAGTAATGATAGAAAGGAGCGTTTTTTACTATGGCAGCAGAATTTGATGATTTCAAAGCTTTAAAAGAAGAAATTCAAGAGGTGCTTGCATCAGCTAATCCAGATGGTTCAATCAATTTTAATTTTTTCAACATTGAAATTAAAGAGAACCGCATCCAAGTCGAACAAAGAGCTGAAGGCGGAGGACAAATTAATCGAAATGTTGGAATGAACGCAAATCAAGGCGGTCAAAATGCTAGAGACAATAGCCAAACAGCAAATGATCGTTCACAATTTGCAGATGGAAATGGTAGAAGCGGTATTGCTGGAAGAGATAACGATGAATTAGGCGGACAGCAAGGAATTAAAATCAGAGACAGCAAAATCAAAAGAAGCAGAATCAGAACAGATTCCGAACACAACGAAGGCGCTGGAACTGAAGATGCAAACGCTGAACAATTCCAATTGCCAAGATTAAATAGACTTAATAGAACAGAATAAGAGACCTTCCAACATACAGACTCATATTTTTAAAGTGTGGACAAGCAATACTACTATTTAAATAGAAGATGCCTCATCATGATTGAAAATGTTGAAATTAAAATCTATTTGCAATTTTTTGTTCACCCTCTTTCATTTGACATCAATTGACGACAAATGTGTAGATCTAATAAAAATCCCACGAGGAAAATTCCTAGTGGGTTTACTTCATTTTTTTATAAGCTTTTCAGACTTAAAACTCTGGTAAATTACTCAAATTATTTTCTGCAATACCATCCGGTTCACTTCTAAGGATGTCTCGACCATACTTATGGATTACATCTACATGTGCTAAATTTCCACTTTTTGCTTCCTGCAAAGCTTGTAGATAATCTAGTTCACGATTAAAACTTGTTCTGAAACCAATTAAATCACCATCTTCATTTTTACGAACAGCAACAATATGTTCCTTGTCCTGATTCACTGATTCGTCTACTATCATTTGTTCGTCATCACTTTGATTTCTATACATTTCATATGCTTCTTCAAATCGATCTTGAGTCACTTTTACATCCTCCTTTTATCATTAGTTTTGCCATTGATAGAGGATGTAAAACTAGTTAGTCCTAGAATAGAACTATAGCATGAGGTTGTTGAATAAGAGCAACTTCCTAATGTTAGGAAGTTGACCCATAAAAAAATGAGCCACACCACTGCGACTCATAGTTTTAAACTAACGAACAATTAGTTAGTTTTAACTGACATTTACATAAACGATTTTGAACAAAAAGTGCAACCGTAGCAGATTTCAGTGTAATTACTATAGTAGGTATAGATGAATTTTTTACAAAGACAACTTCACTTGGTAATTTATTCCCCATGTATATTTATTATTTTTATTAAAGGAATTAACCCGAAAAAAAGCATTTAATAAGGAGGCCCCCAAAATACTTATCACTAAAAGGTAAACAATATAAATCATATCTAAAGCATTCTATTATTTTTTTATATTTATAAATGATCATGGAATTACTTTTCAGAATTAATGCTTTAAAATCTTTGTAGTAGAAAGTAGTTATCTCTAACGTAGCTAAGTAATAATTGTAGATATTAATATATATTAAAGAATGCTATGTTTTTTTTCACAATAGTCAACTATATATTCATAAATACCTTTATTCCCATTAATAAAGGGTCCTGTGTCACCTTCACTTATTAACTCATATGCATAATTTAATGCATTCTTGTATTTTCCACCTTGTAAATATGCTAAAATTTTCATCAGTTCTTCATGATAAAAATCTGATTGTTGTATAATAAACTTATTGAAATTATCTACAGAATTTTCCATAGAATTAATAAACGTCGTGAAAGTTTCAATAAATTCTATTACAGTTTGTCGAATATCATCTTCAATATTCACTAGACTGTTTTCAACAATCTTAATTCTATTGATCGTATAGATTGGAGCTACGAATGCGCCAATTGCTCTTAAACTCATGGGTTCTTTTGCGTTTTCTCGCATATCGAATACTTCCCAAAATAAATCATCATAGCAAAATGGTTTTATATTCCATTTCATACTAATTGAAACTTCATAATCTTCATCTGTAAAATTTGTTGAATAGACACCCTCTACAAAAAATTCTCCAATTTTATTAAATAAACATATGACCTTTTTTTCAAACCAAATTCCTTTGCTAACTCTCTCATACTCTTTTCTTGAATTTTTTCAATTTCTTTAAACAGTGCCTTTTGTTCTTTTTTCAAAAAAATCGCACCTTTTCTTAATTTATCTTTATTTGAATAAAGTTAGATATTTATTTTCTAGGAACAATCATACTTTAACAAAAATCTAGATCATTCTCTCTATTTAAATGAGTTCTCATTCCATTTCTTCCATTACGTTGGAAAAAGATTTATATCTTGACTTTGGATACACCTTAAAATTTCTAGCAAAAAACCAGAAAAGTCTTAAACAACTTTCTGGTTTTTTCACTTTCTAACTTTTTGTTATTTGTCTTAGGTTCAAGTTCAATGATCGATTAATGATCATCCTCTTTTTGTTGTTGAGCTTGCAATTCCTTCTTCAAAAACATGATTGACTAATCGAAAGGGATGTTGAATGAACTATCGATAAATCAAATGGACTAAAAAACAATCCTTAAAGTTTTACCAAATTACCAAATAAAAGTAATTTAATCTCAACTAATGACTTAATACTATCTATTCTGTGACTATGCTCAATTTCGTCATAAGACCATGAATCTCTTATAATATGGATTGCCTTCATCCCTGCATCTAAAGCAGGTACAATGTCACTTCTAAGAGAGTTCCCGATCATTACTGGATTACTTAATTTTTCATTTAACTCAACATAGGTATTTATATCTTTTTTACTTGTTATAAATACGTTATCAAAATGTTGTACTAAGCCAGTATCCATCACTCGCTTAGTTTGTACGTCTTTTTCACCTAAAGTCAATATAGTCATACTTGCTACATCTTTGTGATTTGATAATTCTTCTATTATAAATGTGTCACTTTGCATTGGAATATTTACTTTAAATATCGTTTTTGCTAATGATTGTAATTGATCATTGACAATACTTGATATCTCTATATTAAAACGAGTTGCTAATAAATCTAAAGTTGATTCCCATGCATAAGGATATCGCGCTTTACTGAAACCCATTTCTTTTATTAGTTCTAGATCAATTTTATTAAAAACTTCTTTAATGTCATTTATTATTACTTTTTCATCTAGCGCTTGATGTACTAGATTCGAACATAAATCTACATTATTCCGAAATGCGGCTTGGGTTTGAATTAATGTATCGTCTAAATCAAAAACTAAATCATATTTCATAATTAATTTATCTCACTTTCCAACTGAAGCATATAGTTATTAATTTTCACAAACGCCTATTGATTCGGCTTTACTAATTATATATGCTAATTTGCTAAGTGTCCCTAATTTATTCTTAAAATAATATAAAAGTAAACCTAAATTTTATCTTGCCAATTTATTGTAAAATTTTATTTACATTCGTTTAGCTAATATTCTTTTAAAAATATAGAGGAAGATCCTAAGACCCTCCTCTTTTTTTCTATGAATGCATGCAATAGTTTTAAATATAAGATTAGAATTAATTTATTTATAATATAAACAATAAATAACAAACTAAAAATTCTTAAAAAATTTTTTAAGTTGTACAAGAAAAACATTACACAATCTTCTATAAAAAAGAGAGCAGCAAGTAACTCCCTACTCATCGTTGATGATAGCTAATATTTGATACTCTGTCCATTTTCCATTAATCTTTAGATTTTCTTTAGCAATGACTTCTTTTTTAAACCCTACTTTTTCTTATACCCGAATAGATGCAATATTGTCAGGCATAGCTCCTGCTTCAATTTTATGTAGTTTTAATTCTCTAAAAGCAAAGTCTACAACAAGTTGAAGAGATTCTGTTGTATAGCCCTTTCCATTATATTCCTTATCTAGAGTAAATCCTGTATAACAATTTTGGAGGTCTCCCCTAGTAATTGTATAAGGATGAACCCAAATTCTTTGAAAAAAAGGTTAAATTTCCCCAAATTATCTAAGTCGTATGAAGTATATAATTAATTAAGGAATTATAAAAATGGAGGAATTGGTGTGCGGTGGTTAATTAATATTTTATTTGTTTTGTTACTGTGTGGTTATTTTATAATAGATAAGAAAGGTGTCCGACAAAATAAAAAGTTAACCAGAGTTATTTGGATATTAATAGCACTTATTTCAATCGCACTAATAGTGATTAATAATCTAGATTACTAAAACAAATTATATATTGAACTAACGTATGCTTTAGTTACACAACATGTTTCGTCTTTATAGACATAGAAGCATTTTTTTATTATAGAAAGGAGGGCTTACGTTTAATGACATTTAGCGACCGTTTTTTCAAGAACAGGGTAAAGCCTATCGTAATTACTCAAATGATATTGGGTATTCCAATCACAGTATTATTTATTTTTTCTTTAAAATCATATCCCGTTAATTTTTTCTATTCTGGACTTATAGGAATGACCCTTGCCGTTTATATGTTTTTATCGGGGATAGAGCAATATATTTTAAAAAAGAAAAGTTGGTCAATTGCCTTCTTTGTCTTATCGGTAATTATAATTTTAGTTGCATCACAATCCTTTTAAACAACTGCATAAATAACCCTTATTGAACTAACGCAATGCGTTAGTTCAACAACGATGGGCTACTTCGGTAGTCCATTTTTATTGAGATAACTGACAATAAAGTTGCATAAAAATATAGAAGAATTCACAAAGGGTGTAAGGAATCAGGACTAGTATTTAAGAACTAAAATAATATATCTATGGGAGTGGTAAAAAGTAAAGAGATTGGCTTCAATTTGTTTTATATTAGCATTTATTAGTATGTTAACTGGTCGTTAAAAGTTATTTGTTTACAAGAATGGTTGTATTGAATACGAGATTAACTGCTTAAAAGATGAACATGGCAAATAGAAACGAAGAACAAAAGAGATTACAGGAAAAGTTGATTAATTGAAGAATAAAGTTTCAGCAAATATAATTGTTCAAAAAGATTTCCTTCAATGGAAGATGTTGATATTATAAAAATTGATTTAATTTACTAGGGGGAATTAACATGAATCGTGGAATTTGTCCTTGCTGTGGTTACCCAACATTAGAGGAGCGAGCTGCTTGCGATATCTGTATGCTTTGCAATTGGGAAGATTTGCCGTTCGGTGATGGTTTTGATCGTTTTGAAGATGTCGATCCAAATGGCAATTCTGGTTTAGCCGAATCAAGAAGAAATTTTAACAAGTATTACATTATGTATAGTGAAAAAAGAATTATCGATAGGCAAACCCCTAAAGAAATTGAAGCGAAAAAAGTGTTAATCAGCGCCTATCACGAATGTGAAAAATATAAAAACGACCTTATAACCTATAAAGCACTTTGGAGAAAAGCAAAGGTGTGCGAGCACCATTTAAGAAGCGCACAAGGTTGTGACCCGATAGGAGTTTATTTCTTTGTGGCCAATACGTTTCAAGAATTGGCTAAATCAGATGAATATATTCTATTGGAAGACAATCCGCTCCGTCATATTGGAGTGATGGAATGCCATCGTTCAAGTCGTGAATCACCGATGGATCATCAACATGTTGATTTGCTACTTCAATTAAGGAGCTATTCGAAAAAGAAATACAACGTTCAAGAAATAATTTCATTAATCAAAGTCTGTGAAAGGTTGCTCCATACGCATACAGAAGATGAACGAGATGATCGGGGAGTAAGAGAATTTGTTGATAATTTAATAGATTTATGCCAAATCGCATTAAGTACGGGACAGTTTGTCATTGCGGTAGGAACTGAAACCATTATATTTCGTTAATGGTCTTTCTATTGAAATGTCTTAGGGAAAAACGAGTCTTTCATGATAGCTTTGCCTTAATGGATGCTGTTTCTGATCCAGAAGTTATTGAAGATATTGAAGATATTGAAGATATTGAAGATATTGAAGATATTGAATTATAGTTAGGGATAAAATTGCAAGAACGAAATGAAAATGAAGATGCGGAAAATAATGACGAAGATGAATTATTACATGATCAAATTTATGAAACTTATTGGGAATGGTTAGATTTGAAGAAATAGTTATTAAGCTAACGCATTGCGTTAGTTGATCAAGAAAGTATTTGCACCATAATTAGCCACCACCTATAAGAAACATAATCTAGAATGGTCATAAAAAAATGAAGTAGAGTTAACTACTTCATTTAAATATAAATAAAGAATTAAAACAGGTGAACACTACAAATGAACACATTTACCTATAGATCTATACTTAGATGGTCTTAATATATATTTTAAATATCAACAGTATACCAGTATACTTTAACTGAGCCTTTTAATTAACACCAAATGAACTCTGTCTTTTACTTATTTATTTACAGCAACATAATTACTCTTTACCTGACTTGGAACTGTGTAATATTTTACAGTTTTGTTTTTCTTCACATAGTAACCATTACCCAACTTATATCCATATTTATCACTACCGTAAACTGCAAATTCAGATCCTTTTGGAGCAGATTTTACGTAGATTAGTTTGCCTGACTTTAGTTTATAAACTTTTGAAGTACTTACTGCCACGACTTTACCAACAATTCCAGGTTTGTATTCAACTTTTCCCCAATAAATTTTTGGTTGAAGCTGTAATTTATATGATACTTCATCAGATTTTCCACTTAAATACTTAACTTTAATAAAATAAGTACCTTTTACAAGGTTCAGATTTCCTAATGAAATCATTGGACTTTTTCCAGTTTTTGTATTGAACGTTTTAATTAGTCTATTATTATTATTTACTACCTCAACCTTAAATGAAGTTGATGAAGCTTGCGATAACGAGAAAGAAACGTTTGCATTTGCAGGTACATTTACTTTAAATGTATCAATATCATTTTTCCATGAAATAAAGCCATTATAAGTTCGCTTAAGCAGAACAGTTGTTGCAGAACCTGTTGTTTCATTATGTTCTAGTTCAGTGAATGGATCTGCCTTAAAATTAACTTGAGTTGCGTAATATTCATTTGAATACGTGTCATCATCCTGACTTACTACTAAATAATAAGTACCTGCTCTCACACCTACCGTAAACAAATTTTTAGTTTCATCCGTATCTTTTGGATCAAGTTTCCATCCATCAACTTGCTCGCCTTTAGTATTTATAAGTATATAGTATAAAGTTACATTTGGTGAATAGCTACCTCGAACAGTTAATTTTCCATTTTCTTTTGTTTCAATTTTATAATAATCTTTTGTATCAAAATCAGAAAAACCAATATATTCTTTTCCAATAGTCATTGGATTAGCCGTTTTCAGTGTATTATTTGCTTCTTTTTCTACAAAATTACTTTTACGGTAAAAAACAAGCATTCGATAATTTGCGTTTGCAATAGTACCATTATCTATTGATAGTCTAATATAGTAGGTTCCCGCTGGTAATCCTTGATCTAAAATAGGAATAACTTGATTGCCTCGATCTGTTACCAAACTCTCTAATAACTCATCTTTACTATTAAATAAATCAATCACAATCCCAGCGTTTTTTAATTGAGATAAGTCAGTTTCAATCATTCCAGCAGCATCCAAAGTAATACGGAAATAATCAACGTCCTTTTCATTTTCAAATTTCCCAATTCCAGTTGCTCCATATTGATAATATTCATCATTAATGGTAGTAAGATTAAGTGGTGTAGCTGTTCCCTTCGTATTATCGGTGTCATGTGGAATCGCTGAAACAATTGTACCTATATTAGAATTACTTAATTGTTCACTGTTATTCGAATATTTTTCAACAACATCTACTGCCTGATTGTAAGTATATAAACTGTTACTATTAGATTCTATGAGATCTACTTTATTTTTAAAATCTCCTAGTTTCGCATTCGAACCTTCGTCATATACACTAGTTGAAGAAAATAAGAAATTTTGATTTGCATAGAATAAATTTTCTGAATTATTCATTTTATTTACATCTTCTGAACTGAAAGCAAATCCTGCATAGTACACGTTTATTCCATTAAAAAGAATGCTCCTCCTTGGGGAAGGAAACCAATTTGATGTTCCGATAACTTTATTATCTGTTGTGCTATAGTAAATCAAGTTTGAATCACTTAAACCTGATTCTCCGATATATAAAATATGTTTGTCTGTATTAAATGATAAAGTAGGTTCATATTGCTTTTCAATTGGCAATATTTGATCTATATTGGTTTGTAAATTATAAGCAAAGACGTCACACCATTGATCACGCTCAGCATAATAAATCATATCTCCGTCCTTAGCGATTAGATAAGGGTCACTGGTCGTATATAACGTGTCTACTTTTGTCCTACTCGCCATATCTATAACAGCTATTTGATTTGCATCATCAAGTGCAACATAAAGCTTACCATTGTCTTTTATAATATCAGTTGGATTGCATGCAAAATTTATTACTTTCTCTAGGTTTAAGGTCTGTGAGTTTATAAATAATAACGTTTTATCATCTGTTGAGATACCATACAATGTTTGTGTTGGCTCATCCAACACCCATTTAGTCAAATTTGATTGAATTTTTAGTTGTCTAGTTTTATCGTTTATTTGTCTGCTTAAAGCGGTACTTTGAGATTGATTCCGTATTCCAGAAATAAGCGAGATAATGTTAGAGCTATTTATTTGATTTGAATCATATCTCTTAATTTGACTTAATTCTGAGCTGTAAATAAATATAGAGTTCTGAGATGATGCTATAAGGTCTGAATTATAACCATATTCTCCTAATTTCTCATGTGAATCTTTATTGTAAATACTCTTATAAGTGAATACGAGATTATTGTTTACATAGATTACATTGTCATCATTACCAAAGTTACCATTAAATCGATTCGGATTATTTGGATTAAAGTCACGTCCTGCGTAATACACATTTACTCCATCAAAAAGAATATTCCTATTTAGATTCCGAAATCCATAACCATTGTTATAATTTGATGTTCCAATAACTTTATTATCCTTAGTGCTATAGTATATCAAGTGTGAACTCATTGGATCCGCCTCACCAATGTATAAAATGTGATTTTCTGTATTAATTGCTAAAGCAGGTTCTCTCAAATAAGATTGTATTATTTGATCCAAATTTGTTTGTAAATTATAAGCGTATATACTACTCCATACATTTTCTTCAGTGTAATAAATCATATCTCCATCCTTTACAATCTGATATGGATCAGATGTTGTTTTCAATGTTTGAGTTATGACTTTCTTCGATAAATCCACAACAATTATTTGTTTTAAACTATCTATTGCAACGTATAAATTGCCATCACTTTTTATGATGTCTGTAGGAGCCCCTCCTAGGGTTAAGGTTTTATCAATAGTCAATGATGAAGAATTGATAAAAAATAATTTCTTATCTTCCGATGATATAGCATAGAGTTTTTTTGATGGGTCATCTAGAACCCACTTTGTAAGACTTGAACCTATAGATAATTGATTTACGTTTGTTGCAGCTGCTGCTTGAGTATGCGGAAAAAATGTCAAAGAAATTGAAAAAATTAATAAAACTATCCATATTTTCCTCAGCACTAAAGCTCCCTCCTCTTAAAGCCTCAATGACAGTTGCAATTAAAAGAAAAAAGAACCAATAAGTACGATTATTCCCATCCCGATATCCATAGTATGTTTATTTCTCCTTTGTCAATTTGCAAATTCATTTTTATTTTATCATTAAGCCAAAATATATTAATCAATCAAAAGCCTCATAAAAATTGCGTTTTCTAATTCAACTAAACTGACATTTAGCTCAATAAAAAAATCGACTAAACAGCCGATCTTGTTGTAAAACTAATGCATCATTTAGTTGCATAAGAAAGATTAATAATTAGTTTTTAATTTGTTTATTTACTAACTATACTAATTATTTTCTTTGAATCCTTTTCAGATAATTTATAGTGTTTGTAGTCTTCTTTTTCTACTATTACAGATTGTGGTTTTGCTTTATTATCTGATGGAATAACCCATAAGAAATAATTATCTATATTTTCCAGACCATAATTAAAGACAAATGCATAATTACGTTCTTGTCTAAAACTCAGATCATTCTTTTTTAAAACGTCTTTTGCATCCTGAATGATTCTATATGCTTTTTTAGTAGAGTCCTTATCAGCTACTTTTGATGTTTTTCCAGTTCCGTTATAAGTGACAATACTTAATTTTGTTAATCCTAGATTAACACTTGCAGTTTCTTTTACGCTACATGCTGAAACAGTTACAATTAATAGAGAAAAAATAAAGATTCTTATGTACTTAAAAATTTCAATCAACACCTTTCGCATAAATAAACTTATTTTGCGATATTTTCTTAGAAGTCAATCTAAATAAGATATAGTAGTCATTAAACTCCTTCTAGAAATGATTTCTAATAAAAACCCTTATTTTTATTATATGGTAAATTGACATGATTCTAAGTTTGTGAAATTATATCATTTCTAATATTTCTTTAATGTGATTAAGAGTCCTATTGAACTAAACTGCCATTTACTTCAATAAAAAAAATCGACTAAACAGCCGATCTTGTTGTTCAATTGCATGCTTTAGCTTAATAAACTCCATCTTTCCAAACTAATTTACCTTCTCTTGAATACGCTTCTATTTTAAGTGGATCCGGTTTACCTTTATCAGCGTCTTCTAAGAATTTAAAAGTTGCAAACCAAACTCTTATTCCTTGTTTCGTATTAATAATTTTTGCCTCTTTTTCCATTGTTTTTTGTTTAACAATGACACTTATTATGTCATCTCTCGTAATAACCCCTGCAAATGTAACATTCGGTACTTTGGGATCATTATTCATAGTCCAGTCAAATCCTTCTTTAGGACGAACTTCCGCATTCCCACTGTTAAACCAAATATTAAGATCATTTGACGAAAATGCATGATGGAAACCACTTTTATCTTTATATAAGTAAATAGTGCCTTCATCTATTTTTTCTTTATAGAGTAAAGTTGTTGATTTTGGAAAAGGTACATGATTAATAAACTTATGAGAAGAAGGTGTTACTGTTTTTGCTGAACAACTCACTAATATTAAGCATAAAAAAAGTATAAATAATTTCTTCATGCACTCACCCTTAGTATATTTTTCCTACTAAATATATTCAAATACTTTATTCAATATTAATAATTAAATCACTTTCTGCTACTAACCTACTAGTTACTTGAATATGAAAAAAGAGCTGCTGTTGCAACTCGATGTTATTCAACTAACGCACCCCGTTAGTTTAAGTACATTTCTTCACAAACTTTCCTCCCAGTTTTTTAGATTTAAGGCTCATCCTTACTTCCAGCCCCATTTTTGAAAGATTTGGTGAGATTCTTCCGTTCTTAAATAATCAATAAATTGCTGTGCCTCTTTTTTCTGATCGGTGATTTTCGTCAGGGCGATTGGCGTTCCACGATAGAGCTTTTCTTCCTCGGGCAGTTCGACCAGGTCGGTCACATCCTGGAGCCGGTAATGCCACGATTCATAGGTAATCCAGGCGTCCGGGCTGGAATTCGATTTCCATCGTTCAATGGCTTCGGCACTAGACTTTACAGAAAGCTTAATATTTTGGGAAATGCCTTCAATCAGCCCTTTTCTGCCTGCCAGGTCTTCCCACAGGCCAAGCTGGCCGGCCCCATTCACATCGATTATTTTTACTCCTTTTTTCGTCAAATCCTCCAGACTTTCAATCTTCTTAGGATTTCCTTTCCTCACCAATATTCCTGCGGCACGCGGGTAAAGCTCCGTACGTGATTTAGTGTCGATTATTTCGGGGTGGTTAAAGATGAAGTCCTGCAGCATATACTCGGAGCCACCGAAAATAATATCTGCATCTTGCTTTGCCTGGCCGATCCAATTGCCCTCTGGTCCGGCTGTTAATTCCACCTTGATTCCCGTTTCAGCTGAAAAATGTTCAGCAGCTTCCTTAATCGGTCCAAGTGGTCCGCCCGGTCCGTACACCCGGATGACATGATCACTTTGGCTAGTATTTGGTGTCGCCTGGAACGCTGGCTTACGGTCCATTTTTGCATAGGCTGACAATCCTGAAGCCATAATGACAAAGAGCAGTAGAACTGATAGGAACACGGTCTTCTTCATGATTCTTCCTCCATTTCATACATGATTTTTATTAGTACTATTAAAGGAAACGAAGGGAGGCTGTAAACGGTTTGATTATAATTGCAAAATAGTTAGAAAGTTTCATAAATCTATTGAAAATTAGTCTGGTGAAGAATAAATAAAAGGTGTACATGTTTGTTTAAAATATAGTTAGAACAGAAATTCGCTTTGAGTAAAGATTTTCCTTCTTGAACTAACCCGCTATTTAGCTCAATAAAAAAATCGACTAAACAGCCAATCTTGTTTTACAACTAATGCATTGCTTTAGTTGCATAAGAAAGTCATAATAAAAGTTTAAATTACATTTCAGTTTCAGGTGGAATTTTATACGTGACTATTCCTTCACCGTCTAAAAATTCCATACGGGGAACATCATTTTCATCGACTACCATTCTGATTCGTGGTTTTCCTTTGCTATCAGATAGTTGAACAGTTACTTCTCCAGTTGAATTCTTCCCCATAAAAGCGCGAGGCGTATTTCCTTCCCAAATATTTTTCAACTCTCGTTCAACATCCTCATCAGATAGTTCAGACTTTTGTATTTTATGTGTTCTTTCTACAAGTTCTGGTAAAGGTGTATTAGGTCTATCATAAATTGAAATCCCATAATTTTTTTGTCCATTCTCATCAATATAATGCATTTGTACTACTTGATCTTGTTTATATTGGTCAAAAGTTAATGATGCGTATGATTCATAGTTTCCTATATCATCTTTTTTACTTCCAAATATTAGTCCCCCACACTCATCGCCTTCTCCGTTATAAAACATTAATCCAGCAATTGGATCTTTTTGCCTGTGACCTGGGAGAAAATCTTTTCCATCCATAATTGCAGGTGGAATGTTTTCATTATTAAAAATTCTCATTCTTACAGCTCCATCTTTATCGACAATATTTATATTTTCAACATTAATACTTTTAAATTCAGACATTAAGATTCCTCCTATATAGCGATATATAGGAGTTTCTATATTGACCCATTATTTTCCTTTTTATCAAACTTCTTGTAAAAATCCAGATTGAACTAAACTGCCATTATGTTGAATTAGAAAAAGCGATCTTCTATTGAAGTATCGCATGCGTTATTTGAATAAGAACACAAACCCTCTTGCTCTTGGTTTTGTCAAAAACTTTGTTTTGACTTGCCTATTGGGGTAAGGAGTTCCTCAAAATTGGAAACCCCATTAATTTGTGAAATATCCGTTAATAATTGAATCCACAGTTTCTATAATTGAAGCAATAGCTGTTTTTTTTTGATTATTCACTAGCAATAAAACATCATAATTATTATTTAATTCATTCAGTTGTACACTTAATGGTGTAACAAATTCTTGCGAGATTGTTTCGTTACTATATTGTAAAAATGCTTTCTCGGCTACCGAATATCTTGTCCTAACATTATCTATTTCTTTTGTTAAATCGACTAACTCTTTATCTAGTCTTTTGATTTCGGCGTTTAATTCTTTCTTCCATCTAAGTAATCCATGTACATCCGTATTGCTCAAAGTGTATTCCTCCCTAATATCGAATACTACATCGTACTCCATGGGATACTTGTTTGTTCCTGATCATATCAAACAATTGAAGAAATGAAGTTGGTGCTCCTTAGGTCGGAAATTACACAATGAAATATTATGTGAAAGTTGATGTCGGCCGTGCCAAGTAGATTCCTATATTTTTTTATTATACCTTGATAGGTGTCCTACACAGCTTGTACCACAGTGCATATAATAAGCAAGTATATGAAAAGGAAGTGATTGAATGAAGGCAATAACGACGGGAGCATTTTTAGTTCCATTGACTAACCAAAGTGGCAGCCCCAACAACACGTTGTTTATCCTCTGGAAAAATCCAACCGATAAACCACTCACTACGTATTTACTCGGGGAAAGAACCCAATTCCCTGTTACTACTACAGGAGTTCAAAAAGAGATTGAGCCCCCCCATTTATTTAAAATCATCGTTCCTGCACACAGCTTTAAACCATTTAATGCTGGCAACCCTGCTGGATTTTTTATTCGATTTTCATTTTTTGGAAATATCGGTCGAGATGAGGTGAAAAACCGACTCAGTGTGGAGGTAATCGCTGGTACATCAGCCCCTGGCGGTGTAACATTATCAGTTGCTGATCCTACTGTCTTTTTCAGACACGCAGACATGGTTGAAGTAGAAATCAAACCACCGAGTAACCCAATTCCAAATGACACCTTGCTAAATATGTTCCAAGAATGATGAACACGGTGTTCGTTCACACAGCGTTCTTTAGGCATGAAGATTTTGTAGATGCAAATATTGATCCGAAAAGTGACCCCGTGTCGCAACCAAGGCGGTATCTATCATGTAGCACAATTTTATACTATGAAATTACGAATTAATGACAGCCGAGTATTGAGTGAAACGAAAAGCATCTTAAAGATTTGATTATAAAATTGAAAAAAGCCGTTCTGTTTAATTGTAAAGTAATTCCGTTTTGAGGTGCATATCGTATATATGGCAATAAAAATGGCATGCGAACTGACATCAGTATTGGCACGCCATTTCTCTGGTTTATAGAGATACTTGACGTCTAAAATTTAAATTGCCTTATTGAACATAAACATGCGTTAGATGAACAAGATTTAAAATACAATTTCAGTTTATTTTACGATATTTATCTGTTGTAAACGTCGCTTTTTCTTCACTGAATATAGGAGTATCCATTTTACCATTTTCTGTTTTATTAATATTATTAATATCAACAACCTCAATAATATTTTTATCTTTTAATTGTATTTTATCTATTACTTTCGCAGAGAATATTGTACTATGATTTACTGGTTTGTGTGTAGTAGAATAGACTTTATATCCTGTAAATAATAAAATCATAGTAATTACAGTAAAAAGAATACCTCTCATTTTCATTACCGTTTTACTCCCTATTTTCTTTTTAATTAAAATTCCATTAAACTTTCTACCTATATCTTGTTTTCTATAAATCTCCTTTAAATACCTTGAAATCTACAACCCTAAAATTTTAGAATGAGCCTCTTTAAAAAAAAGATCTATTAACGCTCTTAATAAATTCAATATATTAGCCTTTTTCAAATAAAACGCCCGATTGCTGAAGATAAGAAAGATCTTAAAAAATGACTTCTAAGTAAGTTATTTTACTAATGCACCATTTGAATAAGGATATATGTAATACGGTTTCATAGGTTACGAATATAACAAATGGAAGCTACACTTTGTCCACTAAAAAAGACCGTCTCTTTAATAAATAACGGTCCATACATTCTTTGGCAATTGTTAACTACAGCTTTCATCATGGTGATGATGATCCTCTAAATGTAAACTAGCAGATACACCTGCGTGGTCGGACGGCCATAGACCCGTTCTTGTTCTGTCACTCTGTTCTTCACCTACTAATTCTGCTTCTTTTGGTTTCCAACCATTTTTAAACAAGATATAGTCTATTCTTAAAATCAAACTAGAAACTGCATTTAAAAGATCGGGACCCTGACAACAGGTAGGTCCTGAACCTTCACCGACCTCGTTCCATACATCTTGAAAGCCTTCGTTAATAAACAAATTATAAGTCGTGCTATTAGGGATGGAGTTCAAATCTCCTGTAATTATTACAGGTAAATGAGTATTTGCTGGTCCTTGGAGTATTTCATTTGCTTGAGCATTCCTTATTGCCTCAACAGCTGGATCCAAGTGTGTATTAATCATCCTGAATACTTGTCCATCTTTTTTTACATCTACTGAAGACCATCCTCTAATGACTGTAAAAGGTTGTCCTCCTATAGGTACAATTAAATTTGTTTGAAAATTAGCTTCTTGGCTTTTAATTACCTTGAAATCTTTTTCTTTACGAACCAATATGGCATCCCTGTTCATTAATCGAACGAAATTTCCATTACTGTCAGGAAGTTGTATTGTAAAATTTCGGTTTTGAGCTGCTACTTCGTATTCCAGCCCTATTCTTTCCAATTCTTCCAATAATATCTCTATAAAATCATAGGTAATTGTTCTAAAAGTAGGGATAATCAGTGCCCAAAGCTGAGCCTCCTGCAAACCGATAAGGTCAGGTTTTTCTGATGCAATAGCTCTAGCAATTGCCTTTGCACGAACAGTAAAATTTGTTGCAAGAAATAGCCTAAAGATTTGTGTTACTCTTTCAGGGATTTGCTCTGGGGTAGCATTAATCAATAGTGCTGGATCAGTACCTTGATAAATATTCCACGTTAGGAACGAAAGATGCAAATCATTTCTTTTTTTCATGTGAAATTCACCTCCATTCTTTATTCCTATTATTAATAGATGAAGAATGAAATAGATATGTAACGGCAATATAATCAGGAAATATGTATTCATTATTAAAAATTATTCAAGTAATCTGATCCGTTTGAATAAGCCTTACTCCATTAAATGGCTTGATTGTTGAGGAACGTCTTCAGATAATCGGTTATTAGAGTTTGAATTTACAATCGATTTTGTGATTTTTTCCACCTAAACTATCCTGCCATTTAGTTCCACAAAAAAAATCGACTATACAGCCGATCATGTTGTAACCTCTTTAGTTCTTATTTTCACTATACTATCTTGTTCTTTGGAGGAACATTTTATTTTTCATAGAAGCCAGTTATACCATTATGAAGGGTTATCGTTACCTCTAAAAAAACATATAGCCATTTATAAATGTAGCTCTTAACAAATTTATTCTTCATTTAAATGATAAGTTACCTGAACAACTCCAGAAGAAAACGTTCTTGTATTCATCATGATTAAATTCTTTCTTTGCTTTATGTCAACAAACAAAGGTTTTCCTTCTCCCAATATAACGGGATGAATTGATAATCTAAATTCATCTACTAGTCCTAAATTTATAAATGTTGTAATAAGGCTCGAACCACCATACAACCAGATGTCTTTACCGGGCTTTTCCTTCAATTTATTTACTTCTTCAATTATATTTTCATTTATAAATGTTGCATTATTTTCATCTTTTGATTGCGTTCTGGAAAACACGTATTTTTCCTTGCTATGTACAAGATGCCACATTTCTTTATCCGATTCAGAGTCATCTATATTTGGAATATAATTTCCCAACAATTCATAGCTTTTTCGACCATATAAAATCGTATCAATTTGATTCAAGAAATGTGTGAATTCCATTTCAGGATCCATTATGCACCAATCAATTTCTCCGTTTTTCCCTTCTATAAAACCATCTAATGTAACAGCTAGATCTAAAATTATTTTTCTTTGTTTTATGTTATTTGACAAAACTTTTCCTCCTACTTTTGTTTAGACATTTTTTAATCTTGTAACATTCACTTATCAACGAAATCGAATATTTGTTCTTATTTTGATTATAACAAGCAGGCTTGGTGCTATCAAATATCGATATTTATTTGCAGTCACTCTTATATTATTTGTACTTCGACGTATATTTGCACCCCTGGAGCCCTTATTGCAATGTTACATATCTTATTTGCAATCACTCAGCTCTTACTTCTTACTTGCACCTCGACTTTTATTTCTACTCCTACCCATAAAAACCAAAAAACCCGCAAACAACTAAGTTTACGAGTTTCACATTTTACTTATTTAGCAATTTAACTTTCTCAACAAGAAAGTTTAAGATTACATGTGCAGCGATTCTGCTTGTCATATCACGGAAATCGATTGTTGGGTCAAGCTCAACAATATCCATTCCACAAACTTTAGGATGTGATGCTAGATAACAGATGCCATCTAATAGAGTTTGACTGTCCATACCTCCAGGTCCAATTGCTGGGCAACCAGGAGCAAATGCTTGATCTAGTACGTCCATATCTAGGCTAATGTATATTGCATCGACTTTGTCTACTAAATGATTGATGCTCTCTTTAATAATTTTTGAGATTCCTAATTCGCGAACATCGCGCATTGAATAGATTGTTACTCCGTTATTAACACCGAATTCAGTGTATGGAGCACTATTTGAAAAATTTCTAATTCCAATTTGAACTAAGTGTTCACCTTTTAGAATACCTTCATCAATTAAGCTACGGAAAGGTGTACCGTTTGAACGTCCACCATCTTCAGTATTTCTTAAGTCATGATGAGCATCAAATTGGATAACGCCTACTGTTCCTCGTTCTTGAGCAAAAGCTGAAATGCTTGGAAAACTAATTCCGTGATCGCCACCTAAAATAATTGGCATCGTTTCTTTATATTGACCTAGCAATTCAGAGATTGTCGTTTTAATACGATTTCTAGACTCTTCAAAATCAGTCACATGCATCGTAATATCACCAAAATCAGTAACCTTGTAATCTTTTAAATCAATTTGGTCTTCAATATGATAAGTACTATAGCTACTTAGCATTTTACGAATTGAAGCAGGTGCGAAGCTTGCACCTGAATGACTAATTGATGTTTTAGATAATGGTACACCGATAATTGAGAAATTTGATGCTTCTGTTCCATTCCATGCAGAGATGATTTCATTGGCTTTTGTAACTTTTGAATCAATGAAAATGGCATCTCCTGCTTTTTTAAGATGTGATAGCGACATCGTGTTCACCCCTACTTACTACTAATTTACCATTCTTAAATACTGATTCTACATGATTTACACCAAAATGGTAAGGTACATAAGTATAGTTTGGTACATTCCAAATAACCACATCTGCCTTACGACCAATTTTAAGTTTACCAGCTTGGTCTCCACGATTAATCGCGTATGATGAGTTAATCGTAACGGCATTCCAAATTTCTTCAGGCGTCATTTTTAATTTAAGCATTGCGATTGTCATGATTAATTGTAAATTTTCAGTTGGGCAGCTTCCTGGGTTGAAATCAGTTGCTAATGAAACTGCTACGTTATTTTCAATCATCGCTCTTGCAGGTGCAAATTCAGGTTTATTCAAATAGAAAGTAGTTCCCGGTAAAATAACGCCGATTGTACTACTCTTACCAAGCATTTCAACGCCTTTTTCAGATGCTCCACATAGATGATCAGCAGAAATAGCGCCAATTTCAGCAGCCATTTCAGTGCCACCTAGAGGATCTATTTCATCTGCATGAATTTTAACATTAAAGCCTTGTTCTTTTGCTTTTAATAAAAATTCTTTTGATTGTTCTACTGAAAATACACCTGTTTCAGCGAATACATCTACAAATTCAGCAAGTTCTTCTTCTTTAATAACATCTAATAAAGAAAGCATTTTTTCTAAGAAAGCTTCTTCATTTCCTCTATACTCCTTTGGTACTGCATGCGCACCTAAGAAAGTTGAAACTAAATCAATATCATGCTCGGTTTGTAATTCTTTAGCAACTCGAAGTTGTTTTAATTCAGTTTCTTCATCAAGTCCATAACCACTTTTTGCTTCAACTGTTGTTACACCGAATGAAAGCATTCTGTTTAAGTGATGAATCGTTTTCTTTTTTAGATCTTCATGAGAAGCTAATTTAGTTTGACCCACAGTAGAATGGATCCCGCCGCCCATTTCTAATATTTCTAAATATGAAGCACCTTGTAATTTCAAACTAACTTCATGCTCACGTGATCCTCCAAAGACCACGTGAGTATGAGGGTCAACTAATCCTGGGGTGACTAGTTTTCCCTGGCAATCAATTACTTCTTTTGCATCAATTTTCTGTTCGTTCATTTGTCCGATATAAATAATTTGCCCATCTTTCCATGCAATTTCTGCATTTTCTAGAACAGGTAGATTACTCATGTCTTTTCCATGGATTGGACCATCACCATGATCCATCGTTAATAATTGACCAATATTTGTTAATAGAATATCTGCTTTCAATTCTAACACCTACTTCATCATTGGGATGTTTACGCCTTTTGTTTTCGCAGTTTCAACAGCTAAATCATAACCTGCATCAACGTGACGAACTACACCCATTCCTGGATCTGAAGTTAATACTCTTTCGATACGTTTTGCAGCTGCATCAGTACCGTCAGCAACGATTACCATACCAGCATGTAAAGAGTAACCCATACCTACTCCACCACCGTGGTGTACACTTACCCAGCTTGCGCCATTTACACCATTAATAAGTGCATTTAGGATTGGCCAGTCAGCTACTGCATCACTACCATCTTTCATGCTTTCTGTTTCACGATTTGGAGATGCTACTGAACCACAATCTAAGTGGTCACGACCGATTACGATTGGAGCTTTTAATTCGCCATTTTTAACCATTTCGTTAATGATTTTACCGAATTTAGCACGCTCACCGTATCCTAACCAACAAATACGTGATGGTAAACCTTGGAATGCTACCTTTTCACGAGCCATACGGATCCAGTTACATAAATGCTCGTTATCAGCAAATTCACGTAAAATTACTTCGTCTGTTTTATAAATATCTTCTGGATCACCTGAAAGTGCTACCCAACGGAAAGGACCTTTACCTTCACAGAATAATGGACGAATAAATGCAGGTACGAAACCAGGGAAATCAAATGCATTTTTAACACCTTCATCTAATGCAACTTGACGAATATTATTACCGTAATCAAATGCGATCGCACCACGTTGTTGCATCGCTAAAATTGCTTCAACATGCACTGCCATACTATGTTTTGCACGTTTAATGACTTCATCTGGATTTTGGGCACGAAGTTTCTTTCCTTCTTCCATTGTCATCCCGATTGGTAAATAACCATTTAATGGATCATGTGCTGAAGTTTGGTCAGTAATTAGATCCGGTACAAAATTACGTTCAACTAATTGAGGTAAAATTTCAGCAGCATTTCCTACTAAGCCGATTGCTAAAGCTCTTCCTTCATTTTTAGCTTCAGTTGCAAGTTGTAATGCTTCCTCTAAATCGTGAGTTAATACATCACAATATCTAGTGTCAATACGACGTTGAATTCTAGTTTCATCCACATCAATACCAATTACAACTCCACCATTCATTGTTACAGCCAGAGGTTGTGCTCCACCCATACCACCAAGACCTGCAGTAATTGTAATTGTACCTTTTAAGCTTCCACCGAAATGTTGTTTAGCAGCTTCACCAAATGTTTCATAAGTACCTTGTAAAATTCCTTGAGTACCGATGTAAATCCAGCTACCAGCAGTCATTTGACCGTACATCATTAAGCCTTTTTCATCTAATTCACGGAAGTGTTCCCAAGTTGCCCATTTTGGAACTAAGTTTGAGTTTGCTAATAATACTCTAGGTGCATCTTCGTGAGATTTAAACACAGCTACTGGTTTACCTGATTGAACTAATAATGTTTCATCGCTCTCTAATTTTTTTAATGATTCAATAATTGCATCAAAACTTTCCCAGTTTCTTGCAGCTTTACCGATTCCACCGTATACAACTAAATCTTCTGGTCTTTCTGCTACTTCTTCATCTAAGTTGTTTAATAACATACGAAGTGCTGCTTCTTGAATCCAACCTTTAGTGTTTAATTCAGTACCTCTTGGCGCTTTTAAAGATCCTTTTGTGATTTCCATTTTAATTCCACCTCTTCTTATATTTGTGTTTGTTTTGTATAGTTTTTTGCTAAGAAATTTTCTTTTAAATAAGTTGTTAATTTTTCAATGTCTTTTGAGAATACGCGATCTCTAGTAATTGATGGAACTGTTTTACGAGCATCTTCCATAAACTTTCTAGTTGTTTCAGACATTTTTTCAATTCCTTTATATTCAACACCTTGCATTGCACAAATACATTCGATTGCTAAAACTCTTCTAGCGTTTTGTAGAATTTGGTATGCATGGCGAGCACCGATTGTCCCCATACTTACATGGTCTTCTTGGTTTGCAGAAGAAGGAATTGAGTCAACACTTGCTGGATGTGCTAAAGTTTTATTTTCAGATACTAAAGCAGCTGCCACATATTGCATAATCATTGCACCAGACTGTAATCCTGGTTCTGGACTTAAAAATGGTGGTAAATCATTTAATTGTGGGTTTACTAAACGCTCAATTCGTCTTTCTGAAATATTCGCTAACTCAGCAACACCTAATTTAAAGAAGTCCATTGCAAATGCGATTGGTTGACCATGGAAATTCCCACCAGAGAATACATCATCACCGAAAAGTAATGGATTATCAGTAGCTGCATTCATTTCGATTTCTAATTTTTCTTTTGCATAGTTCAGAACTTGCCAGCTTGCTCCATGAACTTGTGGGATACATCTTAATGTATAAGCGTCTTGAACTCGGATTTCACCTTGTCTAGTCGTTAATTGGCTTGTTGCTAAAATATTGCGGTAACGTTCTGCTACTTCAATTTGTTCTTTATATCCACGAGCAATATGAATTCTTTCATCAAAAACATCTGTAATACCATTTAATGCTTCAAATGTAATAGAAGAAATTAATTCACTTTGATAAGCTAATTCTTCACCTTCAAGGTAAGTAAGAACGCCCATTGCTGTCATTGCTTGAGTACCATTAATTAAAGCTAAACCTTCTTTAGCTTCTAGAGTAATTGGTAAAATTCCTTCTTTTGCTAAAGCTTCTGCTGTTTCCATACGTTTTCCTTTATAGAAAACTTCACCTTCACCAAGTAAAACTAAAGCTAAGTGAGATAAAGGAGCTAAGTCTCCGCTTGCACCTAATGATCCTTGAGATGGAATCACTGGGTGAATTTGAGCATTAATTAATGAAAGTAATTTTTCAACTACTACTAAACGCACACCAGAGTGACCTTTTAACATTGTATTTGCACGAAGTACTAACATCGCTCTTGAAACTAATTCAGGGAACGGTTCACCAACACCACATGCATGAGAAGCGATTAAGTTATATTGAAGTGTTGAAACATTTTCTTTTTCAATTAATACATCACTAAATTTTCCGAAACCTGTTGTGATACCATAAACGACTTTGCCATTATTTACGATTTCTTCAACCTTTTCTCTACATGCTTTTACCGCAACTAAGCTCTCTTCACCTGCTTTTACATATGCCTTATCGAATAAAATACTTTTCATTTGTTCCATTGTTAAGCTATTACCAGTTAAAGTTACCATTAAAAACACCTCCGAATTTTGTCAAAAAAAACACAGAAAGAGGCTATGAGACGTAAATATAAACTTACGAATCATAGCCCCCTATCATCTAATAAACTATGGGCAATTATATGTGATTAATGCCGAGTCCTGCTGATTCATGCTCCGATCCTTTAATTGGAGCACCAATCGTACCGTATAGTGCAACTGCTATCCAGTCACCCTCGTTCACGTTTTTATAAGGCTTTCCTCTAACAACAGCAAATCTAAGTCCTACTGTTCTAAGAACATCACCTAATTGAACATGACCTCTTGTTACGCCTTGAATTGCTTCAAGTGTTGCATGATATAATGAATGAACTTCTCTATATAGAGCTCCATTTATTACACCATTTTGTTTGGCAGCGGTTTCAATCGCAGCAACGACCTTCTGAGCATCCATTGTACCGACCTTACCTACACACCATACAACGTTTTCATTTTTCATTAATTCTTCTTCATGATCAGTCAAAGTAAGCATCATAGCTGTTCGACCAATTCGTTGACTTTGCTCTGCCATATCGCTAATACCTCTTACTTACTTTCTCTAATAAACTAGTATCTGATTACATTATATGCCAACAATTAGTAAACTTCAATATTTTCAGATTATTATTTTTAAAAAATATTTTTTTATTAAAACTTGTTGTAATATTCAAAATATTCATCAGTAAATTATTATTTAAGAAAACTTGTCCAATATCATCTTTAAATAATAATATATTGAATTACAGAAAAAAGGATCATTCGCCGATTGTTAAGATTTTTTTCTTAACACTAGCTGCCAAGTAACACCAAAACAATCAGTCACCCATGTAACCTTACTAAAATCATTCATTTCTACTGGCCCCATTAGTACTTTCCCATCACTTTTCAAGCCACCAAAAATTAAATCAAACTCCGCATCGTCTTTACATTCTAAATAAAAAGAAACAGCCCAAGTAAAATCAGGACAAGATTCTTTATCCATATCTAAAACCATAAAAGACTGTCCTAAAATTTCAATGATGCCATTTAGAATTTTTCCCTCTACGCCTCGGTCATCTTTCTTATATCTTCGTAGAGAAACGAGTTTTGAATTCGGAAAAATACGAACATAATAGTTCATTGCTTCCTCCGCATTACCGCTAAACGTAAGAAATGGAGTAATCCTTTGCCCTGATACAACCGGTATTACTTGTTCTTGTGCCATCTTTGAAACCCTCCAAACAATTTGAAATTACCTCGTTTTAGAACTAAAAAAACAGCTGTAAATCATCTATTTCCGCTGGAGACTTAGCCTTAAAAAAATGTAAATATAAATAGATTGTACCATATTTTTACATATCCAAAAACTTTGCAGTTAATTGACAAAAAATGCAAATTTAATAAGGGATGCACATACTATTAATGATCTATCCGTCAAGCAATGGGTCTCTCTTCCAGAATCATATAGATATGTTAATCCACAATTCAAGTATTTCCTAATCTTAACAATTTTCTTCTTTTGTTAATTTTTTAATTATATAATTGAATTAAAAATAAATAAAAAGGAGGTTTATATGAAAAAATTTTTAGGAAGAATTTTTAAAAAGAATTTAAATAAGGATAATGCATACTATAACGACCTTTATAATCAGTTTAATACAAACACCTTAAATCTAAATTCCAACTTCGCTAATTTATCTTTAGTTTCTAGACTAGAAAACACATGGAAAATGGATTTCCTGGCTAATGTTAAAGAAAGAGTTATAGAAAAAGAAGGTTGGAGCAGCGAAAAGTATTCCTTTATAGAAAGGGAATTAAAACGCTTTTTCTTAATGGCAGCAATCTTTGAAAACGTTCCAATGTATAGTCAAGAAGTTGATAAAATCTGGCACGAAATGATTTTATTTACGAAAAGTTATCATAATTTCTGCAAGGCTTTTTGTGGTGAAATGATCCACCATGAACCAAAAGTTCATAAAGATGATGTATCGATAACCGATAGAAGCGATGCTAGGGCTGTTTACAATTTGTTATATAATACTTTGTTTGAAATGACATCTGTAAATACTTATGTCTTAGGAAATTTATTTGTTAATTATAAAAATACTAAAGTTCAAGAATATTTATCGAGCAAAACAATTCAAGCAAAAAGTTTCGTTTCACATTTAAACCCACAAATTAAAAATAATTTTTTAGACGAGTTTACTAAAATTCAAAAAAATTTAGTAGAAAAGGAAAAAGAAGAAGCCAGAATTAAACACCAATCACAAAAATCTTACCCAAGTTCAACTAATCGATCATCTTCTAGCAAAAAATCAGATGATGGGCATATTAATTCAACATTTTTAGCTACAAATTCTTTTTTTGCATTAAATGAAAGTTCAAATGATTGTTCAAGCAAGAGTGATAGTCATCATCATAACTCGCACTCTTCATGCTCAAGTTCATCACATTCTTCATGTTCTAGTAGTTCTCACTCTTCGTGTTCTAGTTCGAGTTGCTCAAGTTCAGGTTGTTCAAGTTAATCTATATATTGTCGTTCATGTATAATTACATTAACTCAACCTTTAGGTTGGGTTAAATTACTTTAATTTTAGAAAACTTTATCTACTCCTATATAGGATCAATTCAACCATTTCTCGTTTCCCCAAAAGGTAAAATAATATAACTAATTGTAAGCACTAAAATTATAATTGCTAACCAAAAATTATGGGCCGATTCTCCATTATTTACAATAATAAAACGAATAGTAGCTGTAATCCCTATGTATAGAAGATAGCGAATTGGAAAATGATAATTTTCTTTGAAATATTGAACAATAATTGATATAAATCCAAAATATAAGAAAAATATTAAAACTTTGCCAAAAATCTGATGAACATTTTTATTTTCCAATAAAATATCGTTAAAAATATAATAAAGTTCTCTGAAAAGGAAATACGCAAGAATCAAGCTCAGTAATAATAAAGATATATTTAATAAGGTTTGATAAAGCTTGATCAACAATTTACGATTTTTAAACCAACTCATTCCAATCATTTGTCTCCCCCAGTTTTTTGTCCCTTAAAAGTTTTTTATTTGATTCTTTTAAAATAAATGAAAAACACTAATCATTTTAGCTTCTTCTATATAATATTTCGATCGAACACAAAAACCGAAATGCCTATATTTTCTTCAACTTTCATATCTGAAAATAGATGGACTAATTTTGCGCCCACAAGTTCTTCTAAACCTTCTGGTGGGTTATTTAAATACAATTCTTGAATCATTTTTGTTCGTGCAGTATGAACCATTTCTGCCCCGTTCATTGTTCCAGAAATAAATTTTTCGGTTGGAGTCAAATTACCATATAAAGTTGAAACGGCCATGTTTTCAACAAACACCGTATGAATTCGCTCAGGACCTTTCCCAAACAAATCTTTCCGAAGTTTTCTCATCATATCATTAAATTCATGTACTTTTTTTGACATTACTTATTCGCCTCAATTTCAATTTTTTTAATGTTATAGCTTATCTTTGCACAGTATTCTTTAACCTATTTACTAAAGACGAGGAATTACCCTAGTTTCTATTACATTTTTCAAAAATCACTTCACTTCTCCCACTTTTTTGAAAAAAAAAAATTCCACCAGGAAGACAATTGGCCATTTCATAGGCTTACGGTCTTCTTGGTGGAATAGTTAATTAGCAAAAAGTTTACTAAAATACCAATCCAATTTAAGTTAATTGAATTTAATAGATCCATAACAAATTACATTATCATGTTTCCATATCATCCGGATTTATTATATCTCTATCTGTTTAAATTAACAATCATTATGTTAACTTTATAAATTTCTATCTAATTCGAATTTTAAACATTTAATAACCTACATAATTAAACATTGCCTGCACTGAAGCAGTTATTTTAATTTGACCTTCTTGAATTGGCGTAGTTGGACCGCTGAATGCTGCTGCAGTCATTGTTAATGATGCCATCGGACGTACAACTTGAATTCCTTCTTCAGCCAACCAAATAGGTATGCTATTAATCGATAAACCTAGAGATTTTGCGATGTTCTCTGCATTCATTTTTGCATTTAAAGTGGCCTTTTGTAGTGCTTCTCCGTAATAAGGTTCGGGATTGGATACTTCGAATGTAAGATTTCTTACTTCATTTGCTCCATTTTCAACTGCAACGTCAATCACTTTCCCAACATTTGCAAGATCCTTCACGATTACTTTGAAAATATGACTCACCCGATACCCCTTAAAAATTTGCTGTGAATCTTGGTAATCAACAATTCGATCGATTGTATATGAATTCGTTTCAATTTCGTCTTGTTTAATTCCTATCCCTTTTAATGCCTCTATAATTTTATTCGAAATGATTGCATTCTCTGTTTGAGCCGTTTGTACTTTCATATTTTCTACAACTGATCCTAATAGTACAAACGACTGGTCGGGCTTTACTGATACTTCACCTTTTCCTGTTGCTTTAATCGTATAATTAGTATTCAAATTGCGTGATCGGATAGCACTTTGATATTGAGGGGTTGAATAATCATATCGCATACCTGTTAAGTTATAATTATTTAATGGATAAATCTTCCTCACATCCTTTTAAAATAAAAAATATTGTATTTGTGCCCATTTATTTTATGTATTGAAGGCTTTTTCTGTGATAAGTTCGACTTATTGTTATGAGGATATAATCAAAAAAAGCTTGTAAACTTTGGGAAAATCCCACTGTCTACAAGCTTTTACAATTTAAATTTACTCAATAATATACGATGATGCTTTTCTCATCGTTTATTTTGATTCTTCTTTAACCCAGATATCATCATCGTCTTTTTGTTTCCCAATCTCTATTGGTACTTCATATTCTGGTACACTGCCATTGTAATATGTAGAATTGTTTTCCATTTGAATTCCCCTTTTTAAATGATAGATTGGAAGCGTCTTAAATCTGTTAAAATCAATCCACATTTTAATTAAACAAGATAATACCTTTCAATACTATTGGGGGAATTTTAACAATTTCATCTAAAAAAGAATGTTAAAATAGCAATTTTTTGGTTAATTCTAGATAGAAATACCTTCTAAATCAAGTATTTAAATATTAATTGTATTGGGGGAAATTTAACATTCTTATTGAAAATAATTTATACATAAAAAAAAAGGAATGGATTTCTCCATCCCTTTTTAAGTTTATTAGAAACTAAACATAGGTTTAAAATCACCTTTATAAGGTTCATGCTCAACAAATACAGTTATATCCTTACCATCTTTGTCTTTTCCTGTTCTTTTGTAAGTAAATTTATTATTATTAAGCTCAGTCAATTCAAGAACAGCGCCATACTTATTTGCTCCGATTGAAACATGTGCTCTAATTTTATTTTCGTGGGCAATATCGAAATATCCATAGTCACCACGGCTTTTACCTGTTTCAAGATTGAAAAACTCATATTTATTAGTATATCCATCAAATTTTGCAAGGCTAATAAAATTCGTATTATATTTCGTTACGTCATTCCCTTGTTCATCTAGAACTTTTGTACCATTCCAAAGTGTTCTACCTAAAATTTTATCACCATCAACGTTTTTTACAATCTCGCCTGTTTTAGAATCTAATTTTTTATCAGGATCTGTAAAAGAAAGCTGTTTTTCTTTATAAGGAACATGTTCAACATATACTTCTACATCATTACCGTTTGCATCTTTCCCCATTCTTTTATAAGTGAATACGTTTTTATTTAGTTTTATCATATCGACTACAGCTTGGTAATTCATTGATTCAGAAATTAAAATTCGTTTATTACCATCATTTGTAATAAAGAATGTTCCTTTATCACCACGACTTTGGCCAGTTTTTGCATCAAAAAATTCGTATCTACCTGATTTTGTATCATATTTAGCAAGACCAATAAAATTTGCGTTCTCTTTTGTTAAATCATGATGATTTTTATCATACACTCTTGTACCTTGCCAGTTTGTACTACTTAAAATATTAGCCATTACCTGGCCTTTTGTTAATTTGTTCTTTACTTTTTTTGGAGCTTTGTATACTCTTTCTTGCTTTTGTTTACCATGCTCTACTTGTGCGTTAGCAGCAGTATTATACCCTGTTACTACTAGAGATATTCCGAGTAAAATTGATGAAATTGTTTTTGTTTTATTATTCATTTTAATTGTCTCCTCAATTTTCATTTTATCGTTTTTAATATGTTCTCCATTTATTCAAAAACTTTCCTTATTTAGCACCTGCTTCTAGCAAAATCTCTTCGATTTCTTTAAAACCTCTTTCACGTGCATGCTGTAAAGGGCTAACATTTTCACGATCAGACAAATTAACATCTGCTCCATTTTCAATAAGCAATTGTACTGTTTGCTGTTGTTTTTCACTTCCATCGTTCAAAATAATTGCTTCCAAAAGGGCCGTCCATCCTAAATTATTAACATGATTAACATCGATCTCGGTATTAGTAAGAAGTTCATTGACCACAACTAAATAACCATGTTCTGAAGCGGGAATCAATGCTGTTCCACCATACCGGTTCGTAATTGTTGGATCAGCACCAGCTTTTATTGTAAGTTTTAGAATTTCAATAAAGCCTTCAGCACCAGCATATAAAAAAGGATTGTTTTTCATATGATCTCGAATATTGACATCTGCGCCTGCATCAATCAGTACTTTTGCAGTTTTGAAATCATTATGATAAGTCGCAATCATTGTGGCAGTTTGTCCATTAGAATTCTGTGCATTAATATTCGCACCATTCTCAATCAACTTCTTAACGATATCAGTTTCTCCTCGTTTAGCTGCTTGAAATAACTGTTCGTTCACTTTTTCTTCCCCCTTAGCAAATGAAGCACATCCATTTAGCAAAAGTATGCAGCTGGTTATTACTGCAAGTAACTTCCACATAAAATACAACGTCCTCCTTTTCCATTACAAATCACCATGAAAATATCGTTTTATTCCTGGGAAATTTTCCTCCAATCTTTTTTTTAAGTTAGACCATTGTTCGTCTGAAACCTATGTTAATCCTTAAATGAAAACTCCTTCTAAACAAATTATTAAAAAAGTATAAAATTTTTAAAAATAATTCTTTATAGATTGCTCTAATGAACTAAAATGTATTTTTTTGAACTAAAAAATGACTGTCCAATTAGACAGTCAAACGAACTAACTTACACATGTCATACACAGCAAGACTTGATTTTCGATATTTTTCATGGGATTAATATAAACAAACTATTTCTGGTTCAGTTATTACCAGTGCTAAAAACTTTCATTTTTTATAACATATTTAGGTGAGATATAATCAGTCAACCACACTTCATTGTCAGTATAAAAAAATTTAACACCATTCTCATATGCATTTTTAGCATCTACTTTTAAAATTACTAATTCTCCTCTACGCTTTCCAGCCAGTGTCGCGAATTCAACCCCTTCAGATAAATGAACATAATTACGTCCCATTGGTTTTATTCCTTCATTGAGAATTAGTTCTTCAACTTTTTTATTTGTACCATGATAAAGTAATTCAGGTGGTTTTTTCGATTGATATTGTATTTTAGTTTTCGAGTGCCCATAATTCGCTTTAATTCGATCATCATTTATTGCATACCGCTGTTTTGGACAATTCCTTACTACCTGAGTAATGTTTTCAACAGTCACACCGCTCCAATTTATTTGACTATTTATTGCATCAACTAATTCCTGTATTGTACATGACCCATCTTCTTTTAAATTCACTCCAAATTTTAATGGGTCATGTCTTAAAATTTTACTCATAAATTTACTTAGTTTTTCTTCATCTTTTTGATTCATTTTTTAATCTCCACCCCAATTTTTCAATTTTTTTTATTGGTTAGAAAGGCATCAAATTTTGACAATTACATTATGTTAATATAACCCCATGTTTATCTATAAAATTCTACTTTAATAATTTCATTCCTTTGTTCAAACAAACTACTATATAGTTAAAGGTGCAAGACAAATATCAATATAAAGAAAAAAACCGCCACTTTGTGACAGTTTTAAAACGTTATTTATACATTAAATCGATATCCCGCTCCCCAAACTGTTTCCAAGAACTTAGGGTTAGTAGGATCTCTTTCTATTTTTTCACGTAATCTACTAATATGGACAGTTACAGTCGAAACGTCTGCAGCTGATTCGAGGCCCCAAACCTTTTCATAGAGCTGTTCTTTACTTAATACTTGGTTCGGGTTCATTACAAAAAACACCATTAAATCAAATTCTTTTGTCGTAAAAGGTACTTCTTCTTCGTTAATAAAAACCTTACGGGCTGAACGATCAATTGATATTCCATGAATGAAAATTGTTTTTGAAACAGTATTGTTACCTGCTAGTCTTTCATATCGAGATAAATGTGCTTTTACTCTAGCAACTAATTCACTTGGGCTAAATGGCTTTGTAATGTAATCGTCCGCACCTAAACCGAGGCCTCTAATTTTATCGATATCTTCTTTTTTTGCAGATACAAATAAAATAGGAATATTCTTTACTGCACGTATTTCTTTACAAATTTCAAAACCATTTTTTCCTGGCAGCATGATATCCAAAATGATTAAATCATAATTTCCTTTTAATGCATGTTGAACGCCTTCATCGCCATTATGCTGAATATCTACACGAAAATCATTTATTTCTAAATAATCTCTTTGTAATTCTGCTATGCTTATATCATCTTCAATCAGTAATATTTCTTTCAATTTCTCTCACCTTTCTTTAAGGAAAAGAATATACTTGTCCCCTTACCAATCTCGCTAGTTACCCAGATTTTCCCTCCGTGCTCTTCAACAATTTGTTTTGCGATTGCTAGTCCTAAACCACTACCGCCAGTTTGTGAATTTCTTGATTGTTCTGCACGGTAAAAACGTTCAAAAATAAATGGTAACGCAGCAGGATCAATACCTTGTCCATTATCAGATACTTTAACAATTACTTCATTTAACTGTTCATTTAATGAAAAAGAAATTTTCTTTTCTCCTTTGTTCATATATTTCACACAATTGCTTACTAGGTTCGACAACACTCTTTTTAATTTCTCTCGATCTGCTGTTACATCGATTGATACGTTTGAATGGCTAAATTCTATCTTGATGCCTTGCTGCAGTAAATCCAAATAAATTTCATCTATATAGCTTCCTATATATTTATTCATTTCGACATTTTCAAAGTGAAAAGGTTCTTTTTTTAAATCTAGCTTAGAAAATAAGAACAATTCATCGATTAATGAATCCATATCCTTTGCTTTAGAGTAAACTGTTGATAAATATTTTTCCATTTTCTCTGGAGTATTTGCTACCCCATCTTTTATCCCTTCCACATATCCAATTATTGAAGTAATCGGTGTTTTCAAATCATGTGAAATATTGGACAATAGCTCTTTACGATTTTCCTCATATTGAATCTGTAGATTAATCGATTCTTTTAATTTTATTCTCATTTCCTCAAACGCTTTATTTAATACACCTATTTCATCATTTGAACTCGTATCAATTTCAAAATTCAAATCCCCAACTTTAATTTTTTCAGCACCATTTTTAAGTTTTGAGATTGGCTTTATAATGCTTCGAGAAACTAAATAGTTTAGCATTCCGATTATCATGATAAATAAAAAAAGCAATAAACCTAGTAAAATTGGAAAAAGATTACGAATAACCTCGGTATATGAGCTTGCCTTCTTTAAGACAAAAATACTCCCTTGGCTTTGATCTGGAAAATAAAAATCAAATTTCACATACGTAAAAAACAAATCATTAATTTTAATCGTATCGCGAGTATTTATATTTGTTTCCTCAAACCCAGGGAGCGCTTGTTCCAACACTTTTTTGTCTAAAGATGGGGAAGCGTACTCGATATGTTTTCCCTTTCTTACTACAATTCCGATATTCTTATGCTCTATACTTTTAAGTTCCTTATTATTAAGTAACTGCTTAGGATTATGTTTAGCAAGTAGCTTCAAATCAAGAAACACACTTTCTTCAACTGTAGTCAAAGGCTTTTGTACATAAGTCTTTTTGTAAAGATTTTCTACTGACTTTACATCTCCAGTTATTGCAAAAATTATTAAAAAACCTGCTGCCAATAATAATGTGATCGAAAAAAGAATCACCCCAATATAAGACAACAGAAACCTCATTTTAATTGACATTTCTTTCACTCGCTCGGTAATAAAATTTTATTTAGATTATCTTTATTCTTAGCATGCTATCTACTTTCGTAAACTACACACTCTAAAAATAAAGGGTTATTTTCAATTGAAATTAAGTGAACTATATCATATAAATCTTAAAAAAGTGTAAAATTTTTGTGAAATAAGTCTAAACAACACGCAATTCATAAAATAGTTAGAAAATCATCAAATAATTAGTTTCATTTGTATGTAAGATAGATTGAAAGGAGGTGGATTATGAAAAATCAAAAAGAACGATTTGAATCAAATGATTTACGTATTTATCAAAGATTAAATAATAGGAGCAGGCTTTCTGATGAAGATTTATCATACTTATCCTAGCTTTTCCTTAACGATTTATTGTTCGAATGTAACAAATCCGAATTCCAAATTGATTCGATTGGTATAAACGGAGAAACGATCTATTTATTTGAAGTAAAAAATTTTGAAGGAGATTATTATATAGAAGGGGATCGATGGTATAAAACACCAAAAACCGAAATAAAAAATCCTTACGAACAACTTAAAAGAACCGAGTCCATGTTGAGAAAATTACTTAATGAACACAAGATTCATTTCAAAATAAAACCACATTTAGTTTTTGTAAACTCCGAATTTTTTTTATATAATACCCCAATGAACCTACCCATTATTTTCCCATCACAATTAAATAGCTTAATAAACGAATTAAACATGCAATATTTCAAATTAAATGTTAATCATTTTCGACTTGCCGAAGCATTATTTTCTCTTCATAAAACAGAGTCAAAATACTCTCAATATCCAATGTATCACTATGACCAACTAGTAAAAGGGATCATTTGTGTTAATTGTAATACGTATCTAACCGAGGTTAAAAAAGGGAAACTGATCTGTCAAGCCTGTGACTATGTAGAAGATCTGCCCAATGGAATATTAAGGAGTGTTGAAGAACTTAAATTTCTCTTCCCAGATAAAAAAATTACAACTAATGCGGTTTATGATTGGTGTGGAATTTATAAATCAAAAAAAGGAATTTGTAAAGTACTTCGTGAAAATTTCAATAAGAATGGTCATGGAAAATATAGTTATTTTGTTTAGTTGCTTTAGTTTTGTACTCATTATATTGTGAGTACATATTTTTTTGTTATTTTAGCTAGTTATGAAACCTTGCTGAGTAGGGTATTTTCATTTTTTTCCTTGTTTACTTTCTTATGAACACCTCATGAGGTAGTATTTTTCATCTTTTTCCTTTTTTAATTCCTCATGGACACCTCATGAGGAATCATATTTCATCTTTTTCCTTATTTACTTCCTCATGAAAACTTCATGAGGAACCATTTTTCATCTTTTTACCTTTTTACTTCCTCATGAACACCTTATGAGGAAGCACTTTTCTTCTTTTTACCTTTTTACTTCCTCATGAACACCTCATGAGGAAGCACTTTTCATCTTTTTACCTTTTTACTTCCTCATGAACACCTCATGAGGAACCATTTTTCATCTTTTTACCTTTTTACTTCCTCATGAACACCCATGAGGAAGCATTTTTCATATTTTCCCTTTTTTACTTCCCCATGAACACCTCATGAGGAATCATTTTTCATAGTTTTCCTTGTTTACTTCCTCATAAACACCTCATGAAGAAGCATTTTTCATCTTTTTACCTCTTTACTTACTCATAAACGCATTTTTGGCCTTCCTTTCCATATGAGTAGAATTTAATCCAACTCTTAAAAACAAGTCTCACAAGAAAAAACCACCAGCATAAAAGCTGGTGGCCATAATTACAAAATACAACTTATCCTAATGGTTTAATATAATCATCAATCGTTTTGCCTTTATATTTTGTAACTGGTTTGATATTTCCAGATGCATCTGGGTTTACCATTAGATAGTTTCTCTTTACATAATTAAGATCCTTCGCATCAACTTTACCGTCAAAATTAATGTCTGCATTTCGATCATTTGTATTCAGTTTGCTAGTGATGTAGACTGCATCAAGTAGATCAACGACATTATCATTGTTAACATCTCCAGCTTTCATCGTAGCGTAGTAGAAATACTTTAATTTTCCAGCATCCATTGCATCGTATGAATCTACTAATTCATCAACCTTTACATGTCTTTCGAAATGTCCTGGTATTTTGATAACAATTTCGTAAGATTGATCTAGTAATGGTAGATTAGGTACTGAGAATCTAGCAGCACTGTTAATGGTTGCATCATAACGTTTTCCATCAGTTCCACCAATTACATACACTTCTGCTCCTACTTTTGAATAATCCCTATTTGGATCTAACCAAATTAGATTACTAGGGACAAACCCATCTGGAAGGAATCCACCTTCAAGTATTGAATAAGATGGAATGATATTAATTCCTTGTCCAAATTTATTGTTTATTGTCATTTGTGGTTGACCTAAAATATTCGCTTTAGCAGTCTGGAATCCTAATTGTTGAACCCATTTTGTATATAAGTTTGGCTTATCTTTTACTTTTAAAGTAATCGTAGCCACAGGCATATTTGAATTAATTCCAGTTGTAGGAGTAGGTCCATCTAAACTTGTCGTTAATTTAACCCAATTGTTTGATGTATCTGTTTTTTGATCTTGAGCTGTAAGGTTAGCTGTTAACCCTAAAGCTTTTGCTGCATTAACATATTCGCTACTTATTTCTGTGCTTTGGTATTCAAATACATCTTTAGGATAAGCAAGTGTAAACTCCCCGCCCATTAAATTTTTAATGTTATGTTCACTTAACGTTACTTTAATAGTATCACCGTATTTTGCGTCAAATTTATCAGTTGTTAACTTAATGTAAGGTTGTCCTTTTTTAACCAAAGTGTACGTTTGACTAGGATGATTCTGAATGCCGTTAGTAGCAATGTCTTGGCCTAATAATGTCATCGTTGAGAAATTTTTCTCTGCTTGGATTTTTCTTGTGTATTCAAAGTTTCCATTGCTGTCAACGACTAATGGTACATTACCAATAGGATTTTGTGCACCAGTTACTTTAACTGTATTTTTGGATTGGTCAATATTATCACCATTTTTGTTTATTAGATCCATGCTTGAATCTGAAATATTACCAGTAATTTTAAGACCTGCATCATCTACTTCATAAACTCCACCTGGAATATTCATTTTCATCGTTGGTAGCGTATTATCAATGACAATTTGCTGAGATTTTTTAAATATTTTCCCTTCTTCGTTTGTTCCAACAATTTCAATCTCATATCTTCCTGGAGAAGCAAGAGCTTTTGTAACATGAACTGGTTGGTCAGGATTTCCTGTAAATGGGAAGTAAAGACCATTAAATCCAGCATCTAAACCATATGTCATACCTTCATTATATCCACCATCGAATGAGTCAATGATTCCTAATTGCTCGCCAGTGTCGGCATTCTTTAATATTACATCAACTGTCTCCATGCGACTGTTTAAAGAGAATGCAATTCCAGTAGATCCAGAGATAGGGAATGGTAAATCTCTTCTTGTATTAAAAGCTTTTGTTGTTAGTAGAACGTCTTTAATACCTTGTTCCATTTTATTTAAGGCAAATGGAATTTGATAAACTTCATTGCTGTCTTCTTTATTCGTAAAGGTAATGTACCCTTCATAAATGCCTAATTCAGCTGTTTTTGGAACTGTAAGTATAGGTTTAATTTTTGACATGCCATGAACTTTAGCTCTAACTTCAGAAGGCAAATCTATTAAAATACCATTCTTAGCTCCGTCCTTATCATAACTTTCAACATTATTAAATTTAACTTTTACGTCAAACACTTTATCTTTATCTGAGTTGTTTGTAAGTTCAATTGTCTTTTTGTCTGTATAATCCTCATCTGTCGATACAATGGCACCGTAGCTTAGGTCGCCAGCTGTTTCTGGGATCATCATTTTATTTCCGTTTTCATCAAGCGTTGGTGCATCATCCTTCACACCAATTTGAATTGAAGAGTGTACAGCCTCATCTGCATCAATTCTTCCCGATCCTTCTTCAAAAACACTATAGTTTCCATTTAATGCGTCAGCAGAATTCATTAGTGCTAATTTAACTTGCTCAGGAGTATAGTCAGGATGAGCTTGTAAAATTAAAGCAGCAGAACCAGTAACATGTGGCGCAGCCATAGAAGTACCATCAAAGCGCGCATATGCATGTTCGTAGTCATCTTTGTGAGCTACACCATTGTAATAAGCTGGGATTGAAGAAAATACTGCCACACCTGGTGCAGTGACCTCTGGCTTAATGTCATAATATCTTCTTGCTGGTCCTTTTGAACTAAAGTCAGCCAATTTATCCCCATCCGTATCATAAGATCCAAAATCGTTCATCGTTATGTTTACATTGCCTTTAGATAACATATTGACTAGCTTTGTACCTTGATCATTTGGAATACTAAAAGTTGGGATAAAGTCAAAATTGTTTCCAATATAATAAGGAATATACGTTTCTCCAGCAATATTATTGAACATGATTACTGCCTTGGCACCATTTGCCTTTGCGTTCTTAATTTTTACATTCAACGTTAAATCGCCACGCTCAATCAGTACAATCTTGTCCTTCACGTTTTTACCATTGTAATCAGAAACTTGACCTTTACCTACAAATACAATTGGAAGATTTGATCCCTTCAACGTATTTAGATTAGTATAATCTGAACCCATAATTCTCATATTATCTAATTTAGCAGTTTCAGTTGCTGAAGTTGCAACTGAATTACTAGTTTGAACCGTAATTGGTGAGCTACTTGCGCCAACTGTAATACCAAGCGCAGATGAAGCTGGGCTACCAATCGTATACTGGTTAGGTCCGGCATTACCAGCAGCAAGAACACAAACTGTTCCAGCTAAAGTAGCATTATTGATCGCAACTGCTAATGGATCAAGTGGGTTAGCAACAGGTGCCCCTAACGATAAGTTAATGACATCCATCTTATCCTCTACGGCTTTTTCAATTCCTGCAAGTATTGTATTCGATGATCCAGTACCATATGGACCAAGAACTTTATAGCCATAAAGCTCCACTTCTGGAGCTACACCTGTTATGGCAAAATCGGATTTATTTTTACCTGTTCCCGCAATAATACCTGATACGTGTGTTCCATGTGCCGTATACCAAGGTTCACCTGAAGTTGGATTTAATTCAGGTTTTCCAGATTTTTTCCAATCATCATAAGTTGATTCCATAGGATCTGAATCGTTATTTACTAAATCATATCCGCCTTTATACACATCTTTTATATCAGGATGAGTATAATCAATACCTGTATCAATGACACCTACTTTAATTCCTTTACCAGTGATACCTTCTTTATGTAGCTTTTCAGCACCGATTTGTTCCATATTATTTAATTTAATCGAAGCGTTGTTTGTCGGCTCACCATTTTGTTCTACGAAAGGTTCCACCGTAATTTCCCGATCTTCATAAACAGCATTTACTGTCTCTAATGTTAAAAGCTCTTTTACTTCATTAGCAGGTAGTGTCATTGCAACACCGTTAAAGATGCTCTTGTATTCTCTCTTTATATCAATCGATTTTAATTTTGCATTTCCATTTAATTGTTCTTTGAATTTTTTATGAGATTCCTCTACCTTCTCTCTTGAATTCTGCATGGAAGCGTTAAGACCACTCTTTTGATTGATTTTAAAATCAATTTCTGATGGAGCTTGTTTAAACTGAACAATTACATTTAAAGGAGTATCTACATTTAAATCTACGTCAGGCGAGATTTTTAGCCCTTCAGCATTATTATTCTCCTGCATGCTGTGAATCATTTCTCGATCAGCATTGGATATATTTTTGATATAACTATCAATATCCTTAATACTATTATTTGAGCCAGAAGAGTTTGTCACTGCGAATGTTTTGTGACCAGAAATTAAACTAGCTGAAAATAAGCTAGAGGTGATTACTCCAGCAGTCATTACTTTGACAATTTTTTTGTTTTTATGCTTCATCATCTGCATTCTCCTTTTTGTACTTTTCTGAAAAATCTTACAATTATCATTATAATCAGACAAATTCTTAAAGTGTATTGGGGGAATATTAAGTGAAATTAACCTTCATTTTTCTACAAAAATTACATTAATTCCCAATAAATCTAGTGATTTTTCGCGATATTCATCTCTATAATTAAGTAGATTTCAAAAGTAAAAAATTAACATTTTATACTAATCTTTTAAGTAAAATCAGATTATTCTTTTAAATTTTTAACCTAGTATCTATTAGTTACATATTTAATTCTTTATGAAAATAAAAAGGAAATAAAATCACAAAAAGATGGTTTTTGTTGTTTTTTGTAAGATTTTTTAGGCTGAAAATTGTGGGATTTGTAAGATTTCATTTCAAAATACAGGATTTTTCAAAAAAGCATTTCAAAAAAAAGCTATACTCCTTTTTGAAGTATAGCTCCATAGATTTGCTCCAATATATTAGTTTTTTATAATCAGTCTCTCTAAAATCTTTTTAATGCACTTATATTTTCATCTATAGTTTTTCCATTCGCATTTTGTTTAGACGTTTTTTTAGTTTTTACAGTTGGAATTTGTACACCTCTACTAAAGAGGTGCGTTTCATTATCATTTATTTATGAAAGAGGATTCGATCATATTTAATTTCCTTACTTAAAGTTTCCCCATCTTTTTCAATTGGAATATAGCAAATTACCATACTACCTATCGTTTTTTCATTTGGAATGTTAAAATGAATCATCGTTTTTGCGCTTTTCCAAACATCAATTGTTGTTGGTAATTCAACAAGATCATCCTGCCGATCGTAATTACCTGCTATTACTCCACTGTTTTCATTCTTTATACCATCAAACGTACACAGCTCTACACCAGTATAATCTGTTTGGAATGTAACATTGTAATAAGTATTTTTTTTATCTTTCCATCTCTCTATCTCAAAATCATGATTTTTTGTATTCGTTAACAACATTTCATCCATGTGTTCAATAGTTGATTCTTTTTTTGCAATTGTTTCATTAGTAAGTTTGAATTTATATTCACCAGATGCTTTATAACCATCCATTTCGACAATATAAATACCGCTTCTTTGTATAGTAAAAGAACCTTGATATTTTGCCTTCTTATTAATTGATGTTGTGAAAACGATATCTCTCGTTTTTTTATTATAGACAATTAAATCTACATAACCTTTTTTGACAGCAAATGAATAATCAACATAGTACACATCTCCTTTTTGTGCACTAAATGAAGTTAATTTATCATAATCATCCAATTCAAAATAGTTGCCATTAGATGATGGAGTTGTACAACTCGACAATAATACACACATTAAACTTACATACAAAATAAACATTTTCATTCTCATTTTCTATCCCCTTTGTTTAATGACTAACTTAATAGTCACATAAACACAAAGAGTTGGAAAGCAAAATTCTTATAAACTAATTTAATTCCCTCAACGTTTCTTCCACTAATTCAGTTACATGATCATTAATTTCATTTTCAATTTTTATCTCCTCTTCAATTACCTTTTTTTCATCTAAATATTACCAAAAATTAGTAGTATTTAGTTTGTAGTAATGTGTCAAATATACGAAATTTAGACTATATCATCTTCTTAATTTAACAGGACTATTTAACTAGTTTTGCACAGGAGAAGACATGGCCCAAATTCGCAAAAAAAAAAAGACCATTCAAATGATTGGTCTCCAAAATTACTTAAGTTTTCTTTTTAAAATTTTCCCAGTACTATTTTTAGGTAGTTCTTCTACAAAATAAATTTCTTTAGGAATTTTATAATAAACAAGTGCTTTTTTACAAAAATCAATGATCTCACTTTCTGAAAGTGAATCATTTGAAACGACTATATAAGCACAAACACTTTCACCTATTAATTGATTAGGTTTTCCGACTACCGCTGCTTCAATAACATTAGGATGTTGATAAAGTCTCTCTTCTATTTCTCTAGGGTAAACATTATATCCGTTCGTAATAATAACATCTTTTTTTCGATCTAATAAAAATAAATATCCATCTTCATCTTTTTTTCCGAGATCACCCGTTTTAAACCAACCGTTTAAAAATGCTTTTTCAGTTTCTTCTATATTATTTAAATAACCACTCATCACATTCGGTCCTATCGCAATAACTTCACCTACATCACCAGTTGGAACTTCTTCGCCATTTTCATTTACTATTCTAGTCTCAACACTTGGTAGATCAAGACCTACCGATCCTGGTTTGCAAATACCACGATATGGATTGAAAGTAAGAACTGGAGCTGTTTCAGAAAGTCCATAACCTTCTACAATTAAGACATTGTATTTTTCTTGAATTGACTGTAATAATTCAATTGGGATAGATGCCCCGCCAGAAATACATGCTCTTAAACTACTAAAATCCTTTGCTGTCGCACTATTTAATTGATATAAATAATTATAAATCGTCGGTACCGCCGCAATTAAAGTAGCTTTTTCTTTTTTGATTACCTCAACTAATTCAGCTGGGTTAAATTTAGGAATAATGATTGTTGATGCCCCATTTAACAAAATCATATTTACACATAATGTTAAGCAAAATGAATGAAACATTGGAAGGACGGCGATTATTTGATCATTTTCACTTAATTCGATTAACCTGGAAAAATCATTTGCATTTTCAATTAAATTGAAATGAGACAACATTGCACCTTTAGGGTTACCGGTTGTTCCTGATGTATATAGAATAACAGCCGTATCATCCTGTAGGATTTCAATTTCTTCTAATTGATTTTTTATTGTCACTACCGGTTGTATTACATCTATTGAAATGATATTTAATAATGAAGGACACAGATTTTTAACAATTTTAAGCTTTTTCTCCTGCTCACTAGTTGAAATTACAAGTTTAGTAGAAGAGTCATTTAAAATATAGCTAAGTTCCTTTTCCGTAAAAGCTGGATTTAATGGAATGGCGATTGCACCTAGTCTTAAAATTGCTAAATAGGTTTGTACAAACTCAGGAGAATTTCCTAATAAAATCGCTATTTTATCTCCTTTTTCAATCTCATTTTCAACTAATAGTTGTGCTATGTTTTCACACGATGAAATGAGTTCTTCATAATTCGTTTTGTTTCCATCGTAATTATAAGCTATGTTTTTACCTTTATTATCTGCTACTTCTTTAATCATCTCATATATATTCATTACTTTATCAATCCTTAGTTAATTTCATTGTTAGTATTACATATAATTAAATATTCTAGAAAAATGCAAAAGTTAGAAAGAAAACTTTCTAACATTTACTTAAACTCATCTAATTTGTTATTTTCCTCTTAAATCTTTTCTTTTTATCTCAGTACAAGGACAGACTTTAGTCCCTATTTCTTTATTGTTCTATCAAACAAATAATCTTTAATGATATAATTTTTATACTACATAATCATATCATAATTAGCGAGAAGGTGAAATGAATGGCACAACCAATGATCAATAATAAAACGAAAAAATCGTTAACAAGAATTGGTGTTGTAATCGCACTAATCGGTACTAAATTAAAGCTACTTTTACCGTTATTAAAAGCTGCAAAATTTTTATCTTTTTTAAGCATGATATTGTATTTATTTGTATACGGATTTACTTTTGGATGGTATTTTGCTTTCGCTCTTGTTTACTTATTAATTTGTCATGAAGGCGGGCACTTAATTGCTGCGAAACAAAAGGGTCTACCAACTTCACCAGCATTTTTTATTCCTTTTGTTGGAGCGGTTATTTCACTTAAAAAAATGCCTAAAGATGCTGTAACTGAATCATATGTAGCATTTGGTGGCCCGTTTTTAGGCTTAATTTCAGTTCTACCAGCAATTCCACTTTATCATTATACTCATAATGAATTTTTCGGATTAGTCATTGCTTTAGGCTGTATACTTAATTTGTTTAATTTAATTCCGATTTCTCCTCTTGATGGAGGAAGAATTTTAAGTGTTTTACCTCCAATTTTTTGGTTTATCGGTATTATGATGATGCTAGTGTATTTATTTTATCAACCTAGTTTTATCGCATTTTATATTATTATTTTAGGTATTACTACATTCGTTAAACGAATTCGAGAAGCTTACCAGTTAAAGGTTATTAAAGAAAAAATAAAACTATACGAGCATACTATTAAACAATTTCAATTTGGGATTTTTAATGTCTATTCCGATCGTACGATTGTAAAACGTTTCTTTTTCCCATTTTTTGAGGATCATAAGAAATTAGAATTAGAAATTCATAAGGAACGTCTTGAAATAAATTATCTAATTCGTTCCATTCGAGCACGTTTACATGAACCAGACTTAGACTGGAGAACTTATATAGATGAAAAGATTCAAGAAATTAAGCATAAAAGGATTGCCCCTTTACTGAAACAACAAGAAACATTAGAAACTTACTATGTTTCTAGCAATCGTAAAAAATGGCAAATTTTTATTGCCTATATCATTTTAGCGAGTAGCTTAGCTTTACTTGGATTTTGGAGTTATGGTTTAATTGAACATGTTTTAGGTAGATAAGAGAAAAAGAACCTATTTTGAAAATAAATTTTCAAGATAGGTTCTTTTATTTTAATTATAAATGCCCTCTTGGTATTCAGTTACTGTTTTCCATTTCCATTGGGGGTTTGAAGAATAGTTCAGGGTAAATAAAATACCATTGTTAGAGCTAAATAATATTTTAGTTCAATAAGGAAGAGGAATTTTATGGTAAAAAATGGAATATCTTTAAAAATAGAACTAAAACGAGCTTTTTATTAAACATACATTTTGTGTAAATTTGAGTTTTGTCTATATAACATTTAAATATGACAGGAGGTATACGACATTGTTTGGATACATAATTTTGGGATTTGTTATTTTAATGATTGCATTTGGTTTTTTTATGGAAAAGATGTTTGGAACTGGCACTCCAACTAAAAGTGATAATCAAACATTTAATGAAGAAATTGGGAGAAATACAACTAATCCTACTAATCCAAATAATATTAATGGACCAAATTAAAAAGTTTCGCAAATAAGGAGGATTTATGCTAAGGAGCAAATTAATTTCTGATTTGGTAAATAAAATTTTCTGCTTAAAAACAGATCATCCAATTCGAGTGGGAGTTAGTGGAATCACGGCATCTGGTAAGTCAACAATTGCTAATGAAATTGCTGAGGAACTTAAACGCAGGAAAAAGAACGTGATTAGAACAAGTATAGATCATTTTCATAACCCAAGAGAAATTCGATACAAACACGGCAAGGAATCTGCTTTAGGTTATTATGAGGCTGCACATGATTACGAGTCTTTTAAGCAAAAACTTTTAATACCATTAGGTCCAAATGGCAACTTGCATTATCAAACAACTTCCTTCGACTTGCTAAAGGATGAATATGTTAATTCAAATTTAAAAGTTGCAACAAATGATATGATTTTTATTATAGATGGAACCTTTTTATTTAAGAGGGAATTATGTAACCTGTACGATTTTAAAATATTCGTAGATACCGAATTTGATATAGCTAGAAAAAGAGGAGCGATCCGTGAAGAACGAGCATTCGGAAGCTATGAAAAAGCTGAAGAAATGTTTTTTAAAAGGTATCATGCAGCTTCGAAACTCTATTTGGTAGAACACTCACCTCAACTCACTGCTGACGTAATCATTAAAAATAATGATTTAAATAATCCTAGTTTTTTATATAAATAATAAATTGCTGTCTTAACTCAATAAGAGAAACTTCCTAAAAATTACTTATAAAAATTGAGTTGCCTCTATGATTCAATAAATCTACTAGTTATTAGACAAGCATTGCCCCCCTTCCATGCATGCGATAATGTCAATTAAAGGAACAGGGGCTTCCTACCAATTCGATCTCTATATCCTCTTCCAATTACTTGCTGTGTTTCATCATCGAAAAAAACAGTATTATCACCTAGTTGTTCAACAAGGAATTTAACATTTACTTGTTGAAATACTCATAGTTAACAAATTTTGGTAAAATTCTTAATAAATTATTTTAGTAGCTTAATTTTCTATATTAGGAGGGGTTATTATTGCAAATGTTTTATAAATATAATTGGTCGGTAAGAGAAGATTGGTATAGGTGGTGTGAAGAGTTAAGTGAAGAAGAATTACTGTTGACCCGAACTGGTGGAATGGGAAGTATTTTACATACACTATTTCATATAGTTGATGTAGAGTGGAGCTGGATTCGTGTCTTACAAGGCAAATCTGATTTTCAGGAGAGTTTTAATGATTATAAAAGCTTAGATAAAGTTCGAGAATTAGACGCTAAATTTCATATTGAAGTGAAAAATTTTGTAGACAGCTGGGATCATGAAATGGAAAATCGTTTATTTTACGATACCTTACCAGATGGAAGAAATGTAACGGATACTTGGGGTGAAATCATTAGACATACCATTGCTCATGAAATTCACCATATAGGACAATTATCAATTTGGGCAAGGGAAATCGGGAAACAACCTATTTCTGCAAATCTAATTGGACGGGGTCTTGCTACTCATTCGAATAAATAATTAACAAAGAAAATAGTTTAAACAATTTCTGTTTTAAATTTATGTTCTAGCTACCAGCTACGGTAGCTTTTTTTCTAAGTTAAGTCATTGGGGTTAAATAGAAATTATTCTAACACATTGCAATAGTTGAATAAAACTCTGGAGCAGATGGAATATGATCGGCTCCTATTTTATATTTAGGTAATTTTTGCTCAATAAAAAGACTCCTTGAATAAAATAGAAATATTTGGAAATGAAATAGTTTAAATTATAAAATCCTCCAAGTATATATGTCAGTGATATTATTGGAAAAAGCAATGGATTTTTAGTGTTAGTTTTTAGACTAATACAGCACCAATGCAATTATTGTGAGTAATAGATTAGCATACGCTAGTATTTTTCTTGATCCATAATACTCTTCTCCTAAATTCTAATTAGTACCTTTAACTATACCAAGGCAATAATTGTTTTTGATTTGGGGGAATTTTGTCTCTTTATCCAAAAATTAAATATTATCATATGTAACTAATCTGTCATTTACACAATACAAAAAGCCGCTTATAATTAGCTGGGTTAGTCAACTAATGCATTGCGTTAGTTGCATAAGGAATTACTAATCTTACTCTTCTGAATCACATAATTCTTCTACAATTCGCTTAATTCGTTCTAATGTTATTCCTTCTCTTTGTTCCACTGCTAATGGGTGTTTAGTTGGCTCTAATTCAATAACAGGACACAAACCAACTGTCCTTGTTTGTACCATAGTTTTTAAATTTATTGTGTCTGGATAACAAGGAATATCGGTCGATAACCAACCAAACATAGGATCTAATTTTTTTTGCCTTTCAGGATCCTCCCAAAAGTCATTTGTCTTATCGAAGTTCTCTTCGCTTAATGATACCCATACATCCCAAATAAATTTTTGATTTGTATCGATAACAGGAATTTCAATATTTCCACGAATAAAGAAATACTTATCATCAATAATACATAAATCATCGTTCATCTCGACACGACTTTCTTGCTCATCAACTGGAATATCAAAAAAATAGTCAGGAACTGCACTTCCGTAACTCATTGGTAACTCTTCATGATATTTTCCACAACACTTACATATAAAACCATTACTCATGTGATTGCCCCCAAATACTTTTAACTAATTTAATAATAAACTATCTTTTATTTTTGATGAAGTAGAGAATCACTTATTCAACTAATCTGCCATTTTGTTGAATAAAAAATGAGCCACATAAAGCGAATCAAGTTCTTCAACTAAAGCACTGCGTTAGTTGAAGAATTTGATTCCTAAAATACTAACTATCAGTAATATCAAGAAAGTGAAATTAAACCAAAGTAATTGTTTTTTTGTTATTTTTTTAAGTAAATACTTTTCAATTATATACATAATAAATCCGATAATAATTAGTATATAGGCAATAAATCTATAATTATTGGAAACTCCGTAATACCAAGTTGAAACGAAATAAGTAAGTCCCCCACCTATCCATAATACAATAGCTGGAATTATCAAGAGTTTAAATCTATTTTTCATAATATCTCCACTTCCTGTTTACTGATCATCAAGTTTACAATATTCAACTAAAGCATGCGTTAGTTGAATAACATTTACTAGCTTATTTTTTATTTTTTAAGGTAATGACAACTATTTCTGGGCGATTATTTATTCTAAGAGCAAATGGATTGTTACCTAAACCTCTATTTACAACCATTATTGAGTTCCCATTTTGGAACAAACCACCATCATATTTCGGGAAAAATCCCTCTGTTGAAAAAATACCGCCTATAAAAGGTAGATGAATCATTCCCCCGTGAGTATCACCAGAAAAAACTAAATCTGCTCCCCATTTAGCATATTCTTTAAAATAAAAAGGTCTATGTGAAAGTAATATATTAACTTCTCCTTCTCTCGTATTGCCTAAACGTTCTTCGATATGAATGTCTCCTGATAAATGTTCTTTTAAACCATATAAGTTAATTTTTGCATCTTGTTGTCTAACTGTTGTTTTTTCATCATTTAAGATCGTAACACCTAGTTTACTTAATTCCTCTTCGTATGCTTTTTTTGTACCTTCTTTATGATACTTATTTCTATCCTCGTAATACAAACCTTCCTCGTGTTCACCCGTCACATAATAAATCGGATAATTGTTATTCAGGTTTCTAAGTAATTTAATTAAAACTTCTCCATTATTTAGTATATCGTGATTGTTATTCAACATATCACCTGTAATAACAATCATATCTGGCTTAATTTTATTAATTTTATTGGCTAACTTTTTATTTCCTTCCCCAAATTCTTTATTGTGCAAATCTGATAACTGTACGATTTTATAACCATTAAATTCTGGTGGTAAATCATTTAAATGAACCGTTTCATTGGTTATTGAAATCCAATTTAGTTGTAAAAAGTAATAAACTATTAAACAGATTACTAATGCCAAGATAAACACTATAATTTTTCTACCTTTTTTAACCATCATTTCCCCCTGTATAATTCAAAAAAGCCGCATTAGCGACTCATTTCTGATTACTTCTCGATGTTCGTTAAAAATAATTGCTCAACTAAACAAACTACTTCACTATTGAACTAGTAAAATTAGTGTATGTATTAAAAATTCAATTGGAAAGACAGCTTACCCAAGTGATTATACCATAAATTTCCATTTATTTTATTACCAAACTGCGAGTTCTTATTGAACTAAACTGCCATTTTGTTGAATAAAAAAACGAGTTGCTAGCAACTCGTGATCTTCAACTAAAGCTGATTGTTAGTTGAATTAGATAAAATGAAATGTGACTAATACTCCAATTATTAATTCATTCATTTAAAAAAAATAGCAAATGAATCCATTATTGCTTTATATCCAATTTGAATATAAATTTTATTGGAAGTAGGATTACTAAGATCAGTGTATAGACTTGTTGTTTTATAACCACTTTCTAATAAGAATTCAGTAAGAGATGAAACACAATCAGAGGCATATCCATTTTTTCTTTCTCTATTCGGAGTGTACACACAGCTGATAGTAATATTATTTTTGGTTGGACGTGTTGCACAAGCCATGGAAACCAGTTCTCCGTCCACTTCCCAAGCAAATAATTTCCCTTTATTAATCATTTCTTTTGCTCTTTTATCTGCTTCTTCATTACTAATAGGTTGATTAATTTCATTACAAAACTGATACATCCATTCTTTAATAGTATTATGATCCTTTTCTAAAATCCTCCTAAGCTTTCCAATTGTATTGTTTCTTTTGTTAACTTTTTCAAGTTTATAAATTTTTTGATCCATTAAAAATCCTATTTGAATCCCTTTTAATTTCAAAATACAATTGGCTAGTTCTGTGGTTAATTTCTTTTCGCCTATAAAGCCAGGTATTACTTGTGTTGTGTTATTCAACTTTTCCCCTATAACAATTATTTCTTTTGATGTAAAAGAAACAGATTTTGACAAAATAATTTGACTAGGATGTGTCTGAAGTAAGACCAGCCCTATTTCGGCGTCTTTTATTACAGTAGCCATTAAAAGGGGACTTTCATCTATTTCACTTAATGATAGCAAGACGCCTAAAATTAGATTGTTTTCAGCTTCATATAGTTCTAAGAAAGAAATCACATCTTTCTTAAATAATGTAAAGTCATCATACTTTATCAGTTTTATCAATCAACCATCCCCTTCTGATAGTTCTTAATCTTAAAAAATGTTTATAATATATATTCTATAAAATCGATTTTATGCTTTAAATTACAAAGTTTATTTATGTAATCCTTATGCAACTAAACTGCCATTTTGTTGAATAAAAAAAGACTGCCGAAGCAGCCAATCGCTATTGAACTAAAGCATTCGTTAGTTGAATAACATAATTAAATTTCATTCATTAACAATTGAATGTCATTTTGCAGTTCAGATAAGATAAGGATTAGCCTATTCGCAAAGTAAAAAGGATCTATGTTTTAGATCCTTTTTACTTTGATTTGATAAATTATTTTAAAGCATTTACAGCATTGATTGAACCAAATCCTGATTGACCATCGTAACCATTTTTGAACCAATCATCAGCTGAGCTTTGAATTATATGTTTTACTTGTGAAGGAGAAAGAACATCCTTACCGTGTTTTGCAATAATTACCCCAGCTAGTCCTGCAGTCTTAGGAGCTGCCATAGATGTACCTGCATAAAATGCATAACCTCCAGGAACAGTTGATAAACATAATTTATTTTCTCTTAGCGATTTATCGCCAGTAGCTAACCAAGCTGTACCATAGTCACCACCTGGAGCGATTACATCGATTTTACCTACACCATAGTTTGAGTAATAAGTTAAATTCTTCTCTTGTCCACCTGCAGAAACACGAATTAATGTTTGGCTGCTTGGGCTTCTGTGTGTAGCACCATTATCATCTCCAGAAAGCTTACCAGGACTTGAAATATCCACACCAGCATTTCCAGCAGAACCAACTACCGTTACACCACTTTTAATTGCATATTGAATTGCACGGTTGAAGAGACGAACGTCAGCTACAACATCCTTTGTTGCATATTCAGGATTTTGGAACCAATCGTATCCACCAAGAGACATATTAACAACATCGACATTGTCATCTGCAGCTGTCATTAAGGCATTTGCAATATCAGCTGTAGCTGCTTCACCTTCTGGACCAAATACACGATATGCAGCCACTTTTAGTTCAGGACCGATACCCAATACTCTTCCGTTACCAGCGATTGATCCTGCAACATGAGTTCCATGTCCATCTTCATCCATCGCACTCGTGATACCAGGAACGAACGACTTTCCGTACGCATAGTTATTTTTGATATCAGGGTGAGTATAATCAATACCTGTATCCACAACGGCTACAATAACATCTTTACCATTCGTTGACTTGCCTGTACCACCTTGCATTTTCCAAGAAGCACCATTATTTGTGACTTGTTTAATATCCCATTGATATTGGTTATATAAATCATTTGAAGAAGTAGCAGCAAAATCTTGCATAGCTTCAACATCTACAGGTGCTTCAGGATAAATAGTATTTTCAACACCAGCGTTTAAAACAGCTGGACTTTTTTGGATATCTGTTAAGAAATTTGGATTATCTGATGTGACCTCAATAACTCCTAATTTTGCTAAAGATTTTTTCACTTTACCTCCAGCATTTTTCACTACATCCATATAGTTTGACGGTAAATTTGTTTCTGATTTAAAAACAACCACATAATCCTTGTCCACTACTTGAGCTTGTCCAACATTAAGACTGCTAATTACAGTAAAAGCACTTAATGCACCAGTTAAAACACCTGTAATCAATTTCTTTTTCATGATTAACCCCCGTTTTTAAGAATTTTCTAATATTTAAATTATAAAATCTTAATATTTTTATCACAACGGGGAGATTTTGTTTAATCCTGTCTTTCCTTAGCTTATTTTTATAAAACTTTCGACATAATTAAAAGTAATGAAAAGACCTTATTCAATTAGACTTCTATCAAAGTACTTTAACTACATTATCTAATATATTATATGTATCATCATTGGTAGTACTATCCCTTAATACTGTTAGTACTAAAACTAGACTATTTATACGAAGATTACCATCTGTTTCTTTTATGATTTCTATGCTCTTTCTATAGAATGACTACTAAGAATTTGAAGATGAAGTCTTTCAAAAAACAATGTTGTTTCTTGAAGAGATAGAATATATTAATCCACTAATTCTATAGTCTAAATATTTTTCTAAACTTCGGAATTAGTAAACCTTATACAACTAAAGCATGCGTAAGCTGTATAAGGAAAAGCAAAAACATCTATTTCTTCTCAAATAAAAATTACGGTTCAAGTATTTGAGGTACTTTTCAAGTTATTGTTGCTTATTATTTTCTTTGGATTTCTCCTTAGAAATAATAATATATGTAGATATGTGTAAACAGGTATTAGAACAGGAATAAATGCAGATAACCCTTCAGAAAAATCAAAGCTTGTTATACATAAGGCAGCAAGAGTGTAAATTCCAAATTGAACGAAATATTGAATTTTAACTGAATTACTAAACATCTTTCTCTTACTAACAAAATCTGCAATAAGTGTAGTAGGTACACCCAAAATAAAATATACAATGATATAAACAAAAGTAAAAAACGGAAAATATCCTCTATTTGCAAGATTTTCTTCTCTAAAGAAATCTGGACTTACAAAATAAGTGAAAACTGTCCATATTAATACTGCAATAGGAGCCGATAGAATAATAGCAAATATGATTTTTAATAAATATCGCAATATGAATTTCCTCCAAAACATTTATTATTTCTCAATATACATTAACCTTCCATTGATTTTTAATCAATATTTAGATTAATCTAACCTAGAAAGTTTAACTAAAAAAATAAAGCCTGTTTCTATGTAAACTAAATGTTCATAGAAACAGGCTATTTTTCAACTTTTTGTTTGTATAACTAACGCATGCGTTAGTTGCATAAGGAAAACATTATTTTCTATATTTAATTTGAAAATCTTCAAACTGATCTTTATATTTTTGAATTCTCTTTACATCATCTTTTGAATTTAAAAATGGTTTTCTTTTACCAGTAACCATTATATCTTTATCATCAATTGGATCTAGTAAAACTTTATAAGGTTCAAAATAATCACATTTAGTATTAGGTAATAATACAGATAGCCTTGCATATTCTTCCGTTGGAAACTGATTAGAAATTTCTAATATTTGTAGATTTTTTAGAAATGCAATCGGTTCTAAAGATTCATCTTTTGTTTTAATATTTGATAAACCAAGGTATCTAAGATTATTAAGATTTCTAAGATCTTTAAGGTTATCTAATTTCAAAGAATTCCACATACCACCGGATAAATTCAAGTACTCCAACTTTAAATTATTATTTAATGAACTTAAATTACTTAATTTTGAGAAATCTTCAATAAATAAACTTTTTAGTAATGAGTTTTTAGTGATATCCCATAAACTTTTGGCTTTAGTATTCCAAGTAAGAGCTAGAATCTCAACTTTTTTTAAAGTACTAAATAATGATAAATCCTCTACCCTCATTTCATAAATATATAGCATTTTAGGATCAACTAAGTCCAAAATAACCTCAAATTCCTTTTGATTAACTGTATATATCCATAATTTTTCTAATTCAGTAAAAAGTTTTAGTTTATGAAGATTCTTTGTTTTACCACGAATCACTAACTCTGTTAAAGTAACATCTAATCCATTCAAATCATCAGTAAATTGAGGTCTTTCATTAATACAAAATATTAATTCAGGATCTTTTATGAATGACATTTCTATACTCCCAATTTTAAAATTATTAACTACTATTTGGTGAAAAGTTTTTCAATAAAGCAATAGACATAAACAACAATTAATATACCTTAAATGAACATCATTTCCTTCTTTTCTTATTCAACAACCTGCTATTATGTTGAATAAAAAAAAGAGCCACATTGAGCGACTGAGCGACTCATGATCTTCAACTAAAGCATGCGTTAGTTGTATAAGAAAAGTAAAAATTCTTCAAAAAATTATCCTTTTACCAATTGCAATCAGGTCAGTTACTACGTTGTTCATTTTTAAATATGAATTGTTCTAATATATTAGTGTATATTTCTGGTTGGTCAATGTGTACAAGATGAGAGGCGAAAGGGATGACAGAAACATGGACATCATTACCCACATTCGGATATGTAATAGCTCCTTTAATTTCATGAAGGTTTCCTTCTCCAACCATAAATAAAATTGGCATTTCAAGTCCATTC
>NZ_JBCMJM010000015.1:0-157189 GCF_050457485.1 Gottfriedia acidiceleris | reverse complement strand
TCGCTTTCTTCGTTGCTTCGCCTGCCTGCGGTGCTCATTACCCTCAAAGGTAACTCCGCTCCTCATCAGGCTTCGCGCCTCGAAAGACAAGCGCTTGCAATCAGTCTGAAAATCAAGTTTTTGGATTTCGTATAAATACTAAAACCTAGCCAAAGCTAGGTTTTTTTGGACAAATATTTATTTTTTTGATTCTTTATCGCTATTAGGATTAAGCGGGAATTGAATGATGTTTGAGTTACTGCCTGAAACAGTAGGGAGTTTTCCATCCCATTTCTCTGCTTTTTTGTATTCAATTAATTCATTTGTTAGTGTTTGTTGGATTACTTGGTTCGCTTTTGCTTGACCTTGTGCTCGGATTAATTGTGAATCAGCATCAGCCTTTGCTTCTACTTTTTTCTTTTCTGCTTCAATTTTAGCTGTTTCTAGTTCTATTTTTTTGCGATCATTTTCTTGGGCAGCTTGAACACGTGCATCAATTGCATCTTGCGTTTTTGCATCTGGTTTTGGTGTTCCTAGTGTTAAATTTTCAACAAAGAAACCAAGTACTTTTACATCATCTTTATAAATTGCTTCAATGTCAGCTGAGGCATTACTTGATTTCTCACCGTATAATTGTAAAACGGTGTATTTTGATACTGCAATTCGAGCTGCATCTTGTAAACGTTTCTTTAAATATGTATCCTCAATTTCTTCGATCGACACAGGTCCAAACTCGTTAAACAATGATACTACTTTAGAAGGATCAATTTTATATGTATATGATAAATCCATTTCAATCCTTTTACCGTCTGAAGTCGCTAATGCAACGTCTTTATATTCTACAGTACGAAGACGGACAGGATACTCGGTAACTTTATCGAATAAACCAACGAAATTCCAACCTTGTGATAATGTGTTTTTCTGTATTCCTCCATTTGGTGAATAGACAACTCCTACATAACCAGGTGTTATTTTTTCAATAAATAATGTTGGAATTGTTGCGATTAGGATCAGTGCAATACCAGCGATGATTCCTCCAATTAGTTTACGATTGAAAAATGAATTCTTTTTTTCATTTGGACGAATTTCCATTATTTTTGTCCCCCTTATCCTTTAAAATATTTTTTACTTTAGCTGATTTCTCACCAATTTTTTCAAATGTTGGAGAAAGAAGAAGCCATACTCCGAATAAAAAAAGAAGGATGATTAAGATTGAGCCCACTAGAACCTTCAAGAAGATCGACCTCCTAATTTCTAATGTTAGAAAATCATTAGTTTTTTATAAGAAAATTATAACATTTAGGATAAGTTAAAAAATAGAACAATTATTAATTTTTTGGTAAAGTATTCTGTAGAAGAATAAGAGGTGACTTTATGTTTATTTCAGAAAAATTAGTTGAAGTAAGATATGCAGAAACAGATGCAATGGGTGTTGTGTACCATGCAAATTATTTAGTATGGTTTGAAATTGGACGTACTCAATTAATAAAAGATTTGGGCTTTAATTATGCAGAAATGGAATCACAAGGTGTCATTTCTCCAGTGATTGATTTGAATGTTTCATACAAGAAAAGTCTACGATATGGACAGACAGCTAAAGTGAAAACAAAAATAAAATCACTAACACCACTTAAAGTGATTTACGAATATGAAATTATGAATGAAGAAGGCGATATTTGCTGTATAGGAAATTCAACACATGTCCTTGTTCATAAAGAAACATTTAGACCGATTAAATTTAAGAAAATGTTCCCTGACTGGTATGAAGCATATGAGAAGGCGATGGGGCAAGATTAAAGGTATAGAAGTAGCAATAAGAGCATGAATAAATAAAAGATTAGAGAGGAAGATCATTAATCTTCAATCTCTAATCTTTAGCTAATCTTGCTTTTAAAATTTTACTTTTGGTTCTGTTTTGTCTTTAATTCGTTTTATATTTGGACGATGTTTATATACGACAAAGATTGTAAGTACGATCAAAATATACGTTATTATGTACCCATTGTCTTTAATTAGTCCAGTGTATTCCATTATAAAAGCTAAAATAGTACCTAAAAAAGCTGTTAACATTGACGAAAGTGAAACATATTTTGTTGTTTTTAAACTAATTGCGAAGATAATAATTAAGCAGACAAAAAGTAGTGGCGATGCATATAATAAGATCCCTGCAGAGGTTGCTACCGCTTTACCACCTCTAAATCCGGCAAATATTGGATACATATGACCAATAACAGCAACTAGGCCGATAATTAAAGGGTGAATTCCATGATAATGGAATAATACAGGTAATGAAGCTGCTAGTGTTCCTTTTAAAATATCTCCAAGTGTTACAATAATACCTGCTTTTTTACCTAATGTGCGGAATGTATTTGTCGCACCAAGATTTCCACTACCGTGTTGACGGATATCTACTCCGTAAAATATTTTTCCAACTACTAAACCGAATGGTACAGATCCGATTAAATAGGCTAGTACAATAATGACCAAACTCATTTTCTAGCTCCTTTTCAAACAATAATAAATTAGTGCAGTATCATATGATTTTATCACAATTTTAAGCGAATATATAGATAGTTGCTTTAGAATATTAATTCAAATGAGTAAACAAAGGACATTTTATTTTAGGTAAAAGTTCTTATATCTATCAATATTAATGGAAGGAAAAGAATATGAACCCGACAGTTTTAATCATTGAAGATGAAAAAAGATTAAGAGAAATCGTAAAAGAGTATTTTGAAAACGATCAATTTACAGTAATCGAAGCAGAAGATGGAGAACAAGGCATAAAGAAATTTAACGAAAATCAAGTAGATTTAATTATTCTAGATTTAATGTTACCAAAATTAGATGGATGGGAAGTTTGTAAGTTAATTAGAGAGCAATCAAGTATACCAATCATTATGACCACTGCTCGCTCAGAAGAAGAAGATCAATTACTTGGTTTTGATATTGGAACAGATGAATATGTGACAAAGCCATTCAGTCCTAAAATTCTAGTAGCAAAAGCAAAAAGTGTACTTAGAAGAACGGCTGACTTAAAAGAAGACGATAAAGAATCTAAAACGATTTGTGGAATTACAATCAATACTTCGTCAAGGACAGCTTCAATAAATAATGAATTATTACAACTTACGAATAAAGAGTTCGAATTACTATGTTATTTAATTGATAATAAAGGCATCGTATTAACAAGAGATCAATTATTAAATAATATTTGGGGATTTGATTATTTTGGTGATGGAAGAACCGTTGATACACATATAAAAAAACTTCGACATAAATTGGGAGACAAAGCAAAACATATAGCAACAGTTATTAGAGTTGGCTATAAGTTTGAGGAGTAAAAAATGAAAAATAGTATAGTCCGTAAACTTTTTTTATCCATAACGTTATTATTAGTTATTTTTTTATTAATTGTATTTGTTGGTCAATCAATCTTTATGCAATCTTTTTATACGAATAAGAAAGTTAATATTGTAACAGAGGAACTTACACAATTTGCTAAAGGGTATAAAGCGGGTAAATTTAACAACAATCAGTTTCAACAAGAACTATCCAAACTATATTCAAAATACAATACAACTTTAGCAGTTTTAGATAAAAGAGGGGTACTAAAAGCTGAGAATAATTTTGATTTAACCGTACTTACGAATGAAGGAAAAAAGGTATATGTACCTTTAAATAATCTATTATATTCGGATCAAATAGACAGTATTTTAGGACTTAATATTAAAGAAAATTCAAGGATTACAATCCGAGGTTATGTTCAAGATGATTATTTTATTCCACTCTATATAAAAACGAATATGGGTGTTTGGCAAGAGGAAAATCAACCTTCTAACACGGTTCAATTATCAACTAAAAATAATCTTCAGGAAATGGTGAATATTGAAATTAAAGGGAAAGTAATTAATTTACATTTACCAATTGCAAATCAATATACATATTCAGCTCAAATGAACTCATTAATGGGTGCAATAACTGATTGGACAAAGAGTAATGAAGATTTTTCTAACTATACTGATGAGGATTTCCCGTTAATTTATCGCTACTTAGACCGAGTAAATGGATTAGAAAATAAAGTTTTTATTTACCCAATTAATACTAGTAAAGGTTCAAAAGAAGTTATTTTTGCCATTACTTCACTTCAACCAGTAAATGAAGCAATGTACGTTTTAAAAGACTTTTATATTTACGCTTTTATTATTGCTTTATTATTGATTGTAATCGTTTCTTTTTACTATTCGAAATTGATTACGAAACCATTATTGAAAATGAATTCTGTAACAGATCAATTAGCAAAGTTAAACTTTAACGAAAAAATCGATATTCAATCCGATGATGAAATTGGACAATTATCCAAATCAATTAATTCATTATCCGAGAATTTAGCTAGTACGATTGAAAATTTACAGCAGGCAAATGCTAAATTAATGAAGGATATTGAAAAAGAAAAGCAGTTAGAACAAATAAGAAAAGAGTTTATTAGTGGAGTATCCCATGAGCTGAAAACGCCATTGAGTATTGTGCAAAGTTATGCAGAAGGTTTAAAAGATGGATTAAATATTGAAAAAAATGGTTATTATGCTGATGTAATCCTTGAAGAAGTTGATCGGATGAACGGGTTAGTAGTCGATATGCTAGAACTTTCCAAACTTCAATCAGGTACATACACACTAAAAAGTGAACCTTTCTTAATTGTGGATTGCATAGAAAATGTGATTATTCGCATGTTTGAAAATAGTAATATTCATTGTCATTTCAATTTTAATCTTGATGAGGATACGCTCGTAGTAGGTGAAAAAAGAAAAATAGAACAAGTAATCATTAATATCCTTTCAAATGCAATCCATTATGGTAACCCAGGTAGTGTCATAAAAATGAATTTATTAGAAGAAGAGGATTATGTAAATATCTCTATTTTTAATGAAGGTAATCCAATACCTGCTGATAAAATTGATAAAATTTGGGATCGCTTCTATCGTATTGATGAATCTAGAAATAGACAAAATGGTGGAACAGGTTTAGGTTTAGCAATCGTAAAAACAATCCTTGACTTACATCATTCAACTATAAAAGTTCATAATAAAGAAGATGGAGTTGAATTTATTTTTAATTTGAAAAAATATTTGAATTAAATCAAAAAGTTCACAGCAAATACACATGAGTGGGTTAAATTAATATCAATAAAAGATACCTACATATTGGAGGAATGAATTATGGGATATTATGATGAAACAGATTTATACGATGAAAATAATCATAAAAGACAAAAGAGAAGTAGACGTGGAGGGTATCCACTTGTTACAGGCTTTATTGGAGCGATAATTGGGGCTGTAACAATCTCAATCGTATCCCCGGATATTTTTAACTTAACAAATAAACCTGCAAACTTATCTAATGATACGAATACAGTACCAACACAAGTTATTAATGTATCAAGGGAAGATTTAACAACTACGATTCAAAATGCTCGCAAATTTGTAGTAGGAGTTAATAATTATCAATCATCAAATCCATTTTCAATGGAAACTGAAGAAGCTGGATCTGGTTCAGGAGTAGTTTATAAAAGAGTAGGAAATAAAGCTTTAGTAGCAACAAATAACCACGTTGTTGCTGGTGCAAAACAATTAAAAGTAAAAATGGCAGATGGTCAATTAATTGATGCTAAGCTTGTTGGAACAGATGAATTATTAGATTTAGCTGTTGTAGCAATTGATGCAAAATATGTTACGAATATCGCTAAATTAGGTGATTCAGAAAAAATTAACGTAGGTGAAACTGCTATTGCAATTGGAAATCCACTTGGATTTTTAGAAAGTACTGTAACAGAAGGAATTGTAAGTAGTAAAGCTCGTGAAATACCACAAGATATCGATGGAGATGGAGTTGCAGATTACCAAACTCAAGTAATACAAACGGATGCTGCGATTAATCCTGGTAATAGTGGTGGTGCTTTAATCAATGCAAAAGGTGAAGTAATCGGGATTAATTCAAGTAAAATTGCCGAACAAGCTGTTGAAGGAATTGGATTTGCGATTCCAATGAATATTGCAAAACCAGCTTTAGATCAAATCGAAAAATTTGGTGAAGTGACTCGACCTGTAATGGGTGTAGGCTTAAAATCACTTGATGAAATACCGCAATTTAATATCGAAGAAACATTAAAATTACCTGGTTCAGTAACTAAAGGTGCAGTTGTTACACATGTTGATCCAAATACTCCTGCTGCGAAAGTTGGAATGAAACAATTAGATGTTATCGTTGCACTTGATGACAAACCAGTAAGTGATGTAATTACTGTTAGAGAATACCTATATTCACACAAAAAAGTTGGAGATAAATTAAAGATTACTTATTACCGTGATGGTAAGTTAACTAATTCAACATTAACATTAGCCTCTAGTCAATGATTGACAGGCAATTAACTTAGGAAATATGATAAAAGAATACAAAATAAGCGAAAAGTTAATCTTTTCGCTTATTTATGCAAACAGAAAGGGTGATCAGCAAATGAGTAAATACCCATCAAGAGAAGAAATTGGAAAGATTTTAAAATCAAGTAAAGTAATTGCAGTTGTTGGATTATCAGGGGACCCGTCTAAAACGTCTTATATGGTAAGCAAAGCAATGCAAGATGCTGGATATAAAATTATTCCAGTAAATCCAACAGTTGATACTGTATTAGGAGAAAAAGCAGTAGCGAGTTTAACAGAAATAAATGAAAAAGTTGATATTGTAAATGTATTTAGAAGACCTGAACACCTATTACCTGTAGCACAAGAGTTTCTTAAAATTGATTGCGATGTTTTCTTTGCACAGCTTGGAATCGAAAACGAAGAAGCATATCAATTGCTAAAGGAAAATGGTAAAACGGTCATTATGGATCGTTGTATTAAAGTTGAGCATGCAATGACAAGATAGACCGTTAAAAAAGCTCACTGTTTCAGACTGGCAATCAGACGCTCGTTTTCTTCGTTGATTTACCTGGCTGCGATGTTCATTACCGCTTAGGGGTAACTTGGGTCATCACTAGAATTCGTGGTTCGAAAGTCAAGCGCTTACAATCAGTCTGAAAATCAAATTTTTAGTTTTGTTTTAAAATTTGGCTCACTGTTAATCAGTGAGTTTTTTTAACGGAAGATCGAGTAGGGGATATGAACATTAGGGTATTCGAGAAATTGTACAGATATGTATCAATATAGATTAGCAATTAAGATGCCAGTTTACACGGTCTTTAAAATTGAATTTTGTAAGTTAATTTATCAATTTTCAACTTTTAATCTGCTTTTTCTTGATTCAAAAATCCAGCTTTTTATGAACTTGTCCGATTTTTTTTTTCATGTTCGACTTGTAAGTTAGGAAAAAAACCATTAACATGAACGATTAGAAGAAACATTTTATTTATAATATGATATAATGGAACAGATGTTCTTATGTAAGTGTTTAGTTAGAAAGGAGAAATGGTGTTGGCAAAGAATGAAACAACATATAACGAAGATGCGATACAGGTACTAGAAGGTTTAGAAGCTGTACGTAAACGACCTGGAATGTATATTGGCAGCACAGATAGTAGAGGTCTGCACCATTTAGTTTATGAAATCGTAGATAACTCTGTAGATGAAGCATTAGCTGGTCACGGGACTCAAATAGATGTGGTTATTCATAAAGATAATAGCTTAAGCGTAAAAGACCATGGTCGTGGGATGCCTACGGGAATGCACAAAATGGGAAAACCAACTCCAGAAATTATTTTAACTGTATTACACGCAGGTGGTAAATTTGGACAAGGTGGATACAAAACAAGTGGTGGTCTACATGGTGTTGGTGCATCAGTAGTAAATGCTTTATCAGAATGGTTAACAGTTGAAATTCACCGTGAAGGCACAATTTTCAAGCAACGTTTTGAAGATGGAGGTAAAGCAGTAACTTCATTAGAAATCGTTGGTAAGACAAGACGAACTGGTACGACAATTCATTTTAAACCAGATCCAACTATTTTTAGCACAACAAATTTCAACTTTGATACTTTATGTGAAAGACTTAGAGAGTCAGCATTTTTATTAAAAGGCTTAAAAATTACCATTAAAGATGAACGACATGATGCGTTTGAAGAGTTTTATTATGAAAACGGTATCGAAGCATTTGTATCGTATTTAAACGAAGAAAAAGAAGCATTACATCCTGTTGTATTCTTTGACGGATTACAAAATAAAATTGAGGTTGAATTTTCGTTCCAATTTAATGATGGATATTCGGAAACGATGCTTTCTTTCGTAAATAATGTTCGTACAAAAGATGGTGGTACGCACGAAGTTGGTGCAAAAACCGCTTTAACAAGAGCATTTAATGAATATGCAAGAAAAGTAAGTCTCTTAAAAGAAAAAGATAAAAATCTTGATGGAGCAGATATTCGTGAGGGATTAGCTGCAATTGTTTCTGTACGAATTCCTGAAGAGTTGCTTCAATTTGAAGGACAAACAAAAGGTAAATTAGGTACTAGTGAAGCAAGATCAGCTGTTGACTCAGTTGTTTCGGATCAATTAGCTTATTTCCTGGAAGAAAATCCAGACATTGCAACTTCATTAGTAAAGAAATCTATTAAAGCTTTTCAAGCTAGAGAAGCTGCAAGAAAAGCACGTGAAGAAGCAAGAAGTGGGAAAAAGAAAAAGCGTTCAGAAACTTCATTAAGTGGTAAGCTCACACCTGCACAGTCACGTAACCCACAGAAAAATGAATTATACCTAGTTGAGGGTGATTCAGCTGGTGGTAGTGCTAAACAAGGTCGTGATCGACGATTCCAAGCAATCTTGCCCCTGCGTGGTAAGGTCATCAATACAGAGAAGGCAAAACTTGCTGACATAATGAAAAATGAAGAGATTAATACGATTATTCATGCGATTGGTGCAGGAGTAGGTAGTGATTTTGATATTGAAGATGTTAACTATGACAAAATCGTTATTATGACCGATGCTGATACAGATGGAGCGCATATTCAAGTACTTTTATTAACATTCTTTTACCGTTATATGAAGCCATTAGTTGAGGCTGGTAAAGTTTATATTGCCTTACCTCCTTTATTCAAAGTGAGTAAAGGTTCTGGAAAAAAAGAAGTAATCGAATACGCTTGGTCAGAAGTAGACCTACAAGATGCAATCAAAAAAGTTGGTAAAGGATATATGATTCAGCGTTACAAAGGACTTGGTGAGATGAATGCTGACCAACTTTGGGACACAACGATGGACCCAGAAACTAGAACGCTTATTCGTGTGAAAATTGATGATGCCGCTAGAGCGGATCGACGTGTAACTACTTTAATGGGCGATAAAGTTGAACCTAGACGTAAGTGGATTGAATCAAATGTAGTATTTGATTTAGATGAAGAGGATAAAATTTTAAACAATGAGCAAGTTGAAGTTGAATCAGAAGGGAGCAATGTCTGATGCAATCATCGGAAAAATTATATAATATCCCTTTAGAAGATATAATAGGTGACCGCTTTGGTCGATATAGTAAGTATATTATTCAAGAACGAGCATTACCTGATGCTCGTGACGGGTTAAAGCCAGTTCAACGCCGTATTTTGTATTCAATGCACGTTGAAGGAAACACGCAAGACAAGCCATACCGTAAATCTGCTAAAACAGTCGGAAATGTAATCGGTAATTACCATCCTCATGGTGATACTTCTGTTTATGATGCGATGGTACGACTAAGTCAAGATTGGAAATTAAGAAATGTATTAGTTCAAATGCATGGAAATAACGGTAGTATTGATGGAGACCCTCCAGCAGCTATGCGTTATACGGAAGCTAGGTTATCAGCAATTGCAAGTGAACTATTGAGAGATATTGATAAAGAAACAGTAGATTTTGTGCCAAACTTCGACGATACGAGTATGGAGCCAGTGGTTTTACCATCAATGTTTCCAAATTTATTGGTTAACGGTAGTACAGGAATCTCAGCTGGATATGCAACTGAAATACCTTCGCACCACCTTGGGGAAGTAATCGATGCGACGATTATGCGCATTGAAAATAAAAACTGTACAGTAGATGAATTAATGACCGTAATTCACGGACCAGATTTTGCTACTGGAGGGATCATTCAAGGTGTAGATGGAATAAAAAAAGCTTATGAAACAGGAAAAGGAAAAATCATTATTCGAAGCCGAGTTCATACCGAGGATTTACGTGGTGGAAAACAGGCATTAATCATTACAGAAATTCCTTCAGAAGTGAATAAAGCGAATTTAGTAAAGAAAATGGATGAGGTTCGTCTTGATCGAAAAGTAGATGGAATTACGGAAGTACGTGATGAAACAGATCGTACAGGACTACGTATTGTCATTGAACTGAAAAAAGATGCAAATAACGAAGCGATTTTAAATTATTTATATAAAAATACTGAGCTTCAAATACCATATAACTTCAATATGGTTGCGATTTATAATCGTACACCAAAACAGATGTCATTACCGGCAATTCTTGATGCTTATATTGAACATCAAAAAGAAGTCATTACAAATCGTTCAAATTTTGATTTAAGAAAAGCAAAAGCTCGCCAACATGTTGTAGAAGGTTTAATGAAGGCTTTATCGATTTTAGATGAAGTGATTACAACAATCCGTTCTGCAAATGATAAACGCGATGCAAAAGATAAGTTAATTGCTCAATTTGAGTTTACTGAACAACAAGCTGAAGCAATTGTTATGTTACAGTTATATCGTTTAACAAACACTGATATTACTGCATTACAAGAAGAAGCAGATGAGTTAGATAAAAAGATCAAACAGCTAGAAGCAATTTTAAACAGTGAAGCAAAATTATTGTCAGTTATAAAAACAGACTTAAAGAAAATTAAGTTAAAATATGCAGACGACAGACGTTCAACAATTCAAGAAGAGATCGAAGAAATTAAAATCTCTAGAGAAGATATAATCGCTCAAGAAGATGTCATAGTTACCGTTACAAGTGAAGGATACGTTAAACGAACAAGTCCAAGATCTTATTCAGCTTCGAATGGTAAAGATTACGGTATGAAAGAAGGCGACCGTTTAATTTATCAAATAGAAAGCACAACGACAGATACACTAATTTTATTTACGTCAAAAGGTAACTATTTATATTTACCAATTCATGAAATGCAGGATATCAGATGGAAAGATATGGGGCAACATGTTGCTAATATTATTCCTATTGAACGAGATGAAGCAATTCTTTCTGCCACGGTCGTAAATAATTTTGAAGAAAACAAAGATTATATTTTATTTGTCACTAAAAATGGTATTGTAAAACGTACAAGCATACAGCAATTAAAAGTACAACGATATTCTAAACCACTTGTCGGGATGTCAATTAAGTCTGATGATTCCTTAATTTTTGCTGGTGTCACTTCAGAAACTGATCAAGTGTTATTGGCTACAAGTTCAGGATACACATTGTTATTTAATGTTGAAGAGATTAGTATTCAAGGCTTAAGAGCTGGTGGTGTTAAAGGAATTAACTTAAAGGATCATGATTTTGTTGTTTCTGCGGATACGATTAGTAATGAAGTAAAAGAAATTTTCTGTGCAACACATCGAGGGGCAATTAAAAAAATGAAACTCGATACGATCCCTCAAAGTTCTAGAGGTACCCGAGGTGTTAAAGTACTTCGAGATTTAAAAAATAATCCTCATTTGTTAATTGGGGTATACGCAATTAATGAAAATGATATGTTTGTATTACTAAGTAAATCTGGTCAATTTGAGACAGTTGACCCAACTGATTTAAGAAATAGTGATCAATATAGTAATGGATCATTTGTTATGGATACAGATGATTCTGGTGAAATAAAGACGATAATTCGATATAAAAAAGAAGAAAATAATTAAAATTAGGCCTATTCCAAGCTTTTTGGAATAGGTTTTTTTGTCGAATTTGTCGAAAAAGGTAAAATGATACTAGGAAAATATTTTATTAAGATTAACCTAGGAAAATACGTTAAAAACTTCCAATTTTATATTTTGAAAATAAGGAAAATAGGTTTTTAATGATTTATTAATGGGAATAATTACCTAAAATAACAACGAATCGACAGAATTGTCGAAATATTTTGAATCAAAAGAACTTGTCTAACGAAAAAATATAGCTTACTATTTTCTTAAGAATTTTAAATTTTCAAAAAAATAGGTTTTTAAGGGGGCGTACATATGGTATTTAAGAAGGGATTTGCAATTTTAGCATCAGTATCGTTAACTGCGGGTATTTTAGCAGGCTGTGGTAGTAGTAGTTCAAAGGATGGGAACCAGGTCATTAAAATTGCGACAAATACACCATTATCTGGTAATAATGCAATTTTAGGTGAATCCATTAAACTTGGAGCTCAGCTTGCATTAGAAGATCAAAAAGCAGCTTTCAAAAAATTAGGCTTTGATTTAAAGATTGTGCCTTATGATGACCAAGGGGATCCAAAAAAAGGTGTAGCAAATGCTGAGCAGTTAGCTGCAGACAATAAAATCCTTGGTGTTGTAGGACACTTAAACTCTGGTGTAGCAATACCTTCTTCAGTAAAGTATGAGAAAGACCATATCGTAATGGTATCTCCTTCAAATACTGCAAATGAAGTAACTGATCGTGGATTAGGAGTAGTTAACCGAATTTGTGCTCGTGATGATTTCCAAGGTCCTGCAGGTGCAAATTTCGCTGTTAATACTTTAAAAGCTAAAAAGATTTTTATCATTCAAGATAAAACACCTTACGGAACTGGTTTAGCAAATGAATTCAAAGGTGCTGCTGAGAAATTAGGCGCTAAAATTTTAGGTGAAGAAGGGATCTCAATCGGAGATAAAGACTTTAACGGTGTACTAAATAATGCAATTGCGAAAAAGCCTGATTTAGTATTCTTTGGTGGACTTTATGCTGAAGGTGGAATTTTATTAAAACAAGCTCGTGAAAAAGGATTAAACATCCCATTCATGGGTGGAGATGGAATGGACTCTTCAGGTTTAGTTGATATTGCTGGAGATGCTGTTAAAAACTTCTACTATACTTCAGTAGCTGGTGATACGTTAAAAACAGATAAAGGTAAAACTTTTGCTGACGCATATAAAACTAAATTTAATAAAAACATCGAATCGTTCTCATCTTACGGTTATGATTCTGCAGGCGTTTTATTAGAAGGATTAAAAAATGCGATCAATGATAATAAAGGAAAAACGCCAACGCGTGAACAAGTTGAAAAAGCAGTACGTGCAATTCAAGATTATGATGGTGTAGTAACGAAGGTTGGCTTCGACGATAAAGGGGACAACAAATACGCAAAAGTATTTATTTATACGTTTAAAGAAGCTAAATATCCTGGTACTCAAGAAGGCGAAGTTACTAAACCTTAATTAGAAACTATGCCAACCAGAAAAAGAAAAGAGTATCCCGCGTAAAAAACGAGATACTCTTTTTCTCTAAATAAGTTGAGAAAATTGTAAAATTTTGGAAGTTGATAGGAAATAAACTACATTATTTATAGGAGGTCTTATACATGAATGAAGTAATCCAAACACTACCTCAAGTACTAATAGACGGTCTTGTTTTAGGAGCAGTATATGCAATTGTAGCACTCGGATACACGATGGTTTATGGGATTTTGGAACTAATCAACTTTGCACATGGTGAAATATTCATGGCGGGTGCGTTTATAGGTACTGCAGTATTAATTACATTTACTGGTTTAGGCTTATTAAGTAGTTTACCTGCAATTATCGTGTTAGCAATTGTTTTAATCGTTGCTTCATTAGCAACTGGATTCTTAGGAATGGGGATTGAAAGAGTAGCATATCGTCCTTTGCGAAAAGCACCAAAATTAATCACATTAATTACAGCAATCGGTATTTCATTTTTACTACAAGATATCGTCCGTTTTATTGCTGAATTAAAAGAAGGAAATTACATTATTACTGGCCCATCACTATTTTCAGGACAACACCAAATTAAAACTAGCTCAATTCTTTCTTCATTTGGAAATGCACAAATTAAATCAGCATCAATTATTATTTTAGTCGTTGCAGTTGTAATGATGATTTCATTAGATTACTTCATCAATAAAACAAAATGGGGTACAGCAATGCGTGCAGTTGCACAGGATCGTGAAACTGCATCATTAATGTCTGTAAACGTTAACAAAGTCATTTCTTTAACATTCTTTTTAGGTTCTGGATTAGGTGGTGCAACTGGCGTATTATTTGCATTACAATATAACACAATTGACCCGTACATCGGTTTTATTTTAGGCTTAAAAGCATTTACAGCTGCAGTATTAGGTGGAATCGGAAATATCCGTGGTGCGATGCTTGGCGGTTTATTAATCGGTGTAATCGAAGTGTTTGCAGCAACAAATTTATCAACTTTAACACATGGTATTTTCCCATCAGAATATAAAGATGTTGTTGCATTTGGAATTTTAATTCTAGTTCTAATATTCAAGCCAGAAGGTTTATTAGGTAAACCTGTAGCTGAGAAAGTGTAGGTGAATTAGATGAAGAGCTTATTAAATGGGTTAAAACAATCAAATAAACTACAAGGAATTTTCTTAGGAGCTTATATCGTTGTTACATCATTAGGATTATACCTTTTGCAAGAATCCGTAACGGCATTTCTATTAATCTTGTTCTCACTTTACTTATTATATAAAACTAATTTTCCAGTCAAATTAAAATGGAGCATTGGAATTCTAGTTTTAACCGTGATCATGCCATATGTAGCATCACAAGGTACAGCATTTGAATCATATATGGGTGTAGCGACTTTAGTTGGAATCTATGTTGCCATGGCACTTGGATTAAACGTAGTAGTTGGTTTAGCGGGATTATTAGATTTAGGTTTTGTTGCCTTCTTTGCAATCGGTTCATATACTTATGCAATTTTTTCGACTAAACAAGTAACAAATTTCTTACATTTTGACTTTCTTCCTTTTTCAGGAAACTCATTTTGGGCATTTATACTAATCGGTGGAATTATCGCTGCATTTGCAGGCGTATTATTAGGTATTCCAGTTCTTCGAGTAAAAGGTGATTATTTAGCAATTGTAACTCTTGGATTTGGAGAAATTATTCGAATCGTATTTAATAACTTAGATAAACCAGTAAACATTACTGGAGGAGCACAAGGTATTTCTTCTATTGCGCCACCTACTTTATTTGGATTAGAGATTGTTAATTCAAGCCAATTTTATTATGTAGTGCTAGTTGTATTAGCAATCGTAATTTTAGCTGTTACTAGATTACAAGATTCTAAGCTTGGACGCTCTTGGAAGGCAGTTCGTGAGAATGAAATCGCTGCACAAGCATCAGGTATTCACTTAGTACGTACGAAATTAATTGCATTTGCAATCGGTGCATCTTTCTCTGGAATGATGGGGGTAGTATTCTCTGCAAAGCAAATGTTCATTGACCCAACAAGCTTTACGTTACTTGAATCGATTACGATCTTGGTAATGGTTATTTTAGGCGGTATGGGTAGCGTTCCAGGTGTTATCCTTGGAGCAGCGCTTGTAACAATCTTAAACCTACAAGTATTAACAGAAGTAACTAATTATTTAAACCAATTAACATTAGACGGAGTTATTAATTTACCACCGGCTCTATCGCCTTCTAAAATGCAACGTATGATTTTCGGGCTAATTTTAGTACTTGTAGCAATCTTCAGACCAAAAGGATTATTGCCTGCCAAAAATAAAGTTGTTCCAAAAGAAGATGTTGTAGATCAAACTGTAGTCGAAGAAAAAACACGCACAGTTTCATTTTAGGAGAGGAGGTTATCAAATGTTAAAAACAACGAATTTAACGAAAAGCTTTGGCGGTTTAACAGCTGTTAATAATGTAAATATTGATATTAAAGAAGGCTCAATTACAGCGGTAATTGGACCAAATGGAGCTGGCAAAACAACATTTTTTAATATGATTACAGGTGTGTATACTCCTAGTAGTGGTGAAATTTTGCTAGGTAATGAGAGTTTAGTAGGGTTAAAGCCACATTCTGTTAATAAAAAAGGGATCGCGCGGACATTCCAAAATATTCGTTTATTTAGTAGTATGACTGCTTTAGAAAATGTCATGGTAGGAATGCATCAGCATTTAAAATATGGTATTTTTTCTACAATATTCCATTTACCTAAATTTAAAAAAGCAGAAAAATCGGCAATGAAAGAAGCATATAATTGGTTAGAATACGTAGGGTTGGCGGATGTTTATAATGAGGAAGCATCGAGTTTATCATACGGTGCACAAAGACGACTTGAAATCGCTCGTGCATTAGCATCTCAACCAAGAATATTACTTTTAGATGAACCAGCTGCAGGGATGAATCCGAAAGAAACGAAAGAATTGACTGATTTAATCTATCAAATGAGAGATGATCTTAACTTAACAATCGTCTTAATCGAGCATGATATGAAGCTTGTTATGGAAATATCCGAGTATTTATTTGTACTTGATCATGGTGAAAAAATTGCAGAAGGAAAACCGCTTGAAATTCGAAATAATCAAAAAGTAATTGAAGCATATTTAGGAAAAAGTGCAGTGACTACTGCATAGTGAAAGGAGTACGAAAAGATGACGCTATTACAATTAAAAGATATTAACTCTTTTTACGGTGGTATTCAAGCACTGAAAAATATTAACATTGAAGTAAATGAAGGTGAAATTGTAACATTAATTGGAAGTAACGGTGCGGGAAAATCTACTACTTTAAAAACGATTTGTGGCCAAGTTAAACCTAAATCTGGAACGCTGATTTATAAAGGTGAAGAAATTATAAAGCTACAATCTCATGAAATTGCCTTAAAAGGAATCGCACATGTACCAGAAGGAAGAAGAATCTTTTCTAAATTAAGTGTAAAAGAAAATTTAGAGATGGGTGCTTTCTCAGTTAAAGATAAAAAACTAATCGCTGCACGCATGGAAATGGTATTTGATTATTTTCCAAGACTGAAAGAGCGTTTAAGCCAAAAAGGCGGTACGATGAGCGGAGGAGAACAACAAATGCTAGCGATTGGTAGAGGACTGATGATGGGACCATCATTGCTAATGCTAGATGAACCATCTATGGGTCTTGCTCCAATTATCGTTGAACAAATATTTGAAATCATTGAACAACTAAACAAACAAGGAATGACAATCTTATTAGTCGAACAAAACGCATACCAAGCATTACAAATCGCTCACCGTGGCTATGTAATTCAAACTGGTGAGATCCAAATGGTTGGTGAAGGTAAGACATTAATGAATAATGAAGAAGTGAAAAAAGCTTATTTAGCTTAATGAATTTGCAAATCAAAAATAAATAATGGAAAAGGGGATGGATCATGAGTCGGGTCAGTTGACATGTGAACATCCTTTTTTTGATGTGAATGATTGGAAAATTATAGAATGAGGAGGGTATCTGGAGTCACTGATCATTTTAAGTCTATTTTTCAGACTTTTTATAAAAGATAAATGGCAGATTTGAATTAATATTTTATTGTTTAAAAAGAAATATGCTAGTATTACACTCGATCGGATCCACAATGATCTAATAAATCAGTCTATATACCATTACGGGTATAGGTAATTTTTTACTTTATTTGCAGATTTGCTGATTTTATTTGCAGAATCTCTAATTTTATTTGCAGCTCAGTCGGTCGGTATATACTACGGTTTTCTCAACACTAATAAAAAGAGGAAACCCCGATGGATTCCCTCATTAATAATTATTATTTATTAGAAATAAATTCCGAAACTTTTAATTGTTCTTCACTTGACGCATTGTTAATTGAAGATTGAAGTGATTCCTCTAGTAAACTACGATTCTTGTAAAAATCTTCATGTTTACTATTATAATAGTACTTCACTGCTTCTAAATCTGAGAAAAACTCTTTTCCAAGCTTTAGAAGAAATGTTACTGGAAGTCCTTCGATCACTACTGTATTTACATTTTCAGGAATTTCATTTACCGTACTGTTTGAAGTTGAAATCATTTCCTCGTTTAATTCTTTAACAAGTAATTGTTCGAACCCTTTTATTTTATTGTTTCTTTTGTTCACGATTCGTTTTTTGTTTGTCTTTAATAAACGAATGGAATGATGTTTATCAAGCAATACTGCTGAACGTTTCTTTTTCTTTAAAAAAATGCTGCTACTCAAAACTAGCACTCCCTTCTGATAGTATTGGTATATAAATAAAACAACTTTTCTATCATACCAATTAATGCTCATACTGTAAAGGTTTTATCTTTACATGGAGTATCCCCTGAAATATTCATAAAATTCACGGTATTTTTTTATCAAAATTGTTCATAATAATATTTGACTTAATCATTGTCACTTTGTTAAAATAACAACATATTATTTATTACATATAACGTTGACGGAAAGAAGTACCTAAAGATTATTTTGTATAGCGAATTGAGGATGGTGTGAGCTCAATCAAAACCTTTAGCGAAAGGCATTCCTGAGTTAATTTTTAAAGTGGACAATTTTTTTAATTGTCAACTAGGGTGGAACCGCGGGTGCATATACAGCTCTCGTCCCTAGGCAGAAAATGCCTAAGGATGAGAGCTTTTTTATTTCATTCTTGCATTTTCAAAAAACAATTGAAAATTGGAGGCAGATGAAATGTCAGAAAAATCAATGGATGTCGTAGTAAGTCATGCTAAACACAGAGGATTTGTATTTCCAGGATCTGAAATTTACGGTGGTTTAGCAAATACGTGGGATTATGGTCCACTAGGTGTTGAATTGAAAAATAATGTGAAAAAAGCTTGGTGGAAAAAGTTTGTTCAACAAAGTCCATATAATGTTGGATTAGATGCTGCAATCTTAATGAATCCACGTACATGGGAAGCTTCAGGTCATATTGGTAATTTTAATGATCCAATGATCGATTGTAAAAATTGTAAAGCTCGTCATCGTGCAGATAAATTAATCGAAAATGCACTTGAAGAAAAAGGAATGGAAATTATAGTTGATGGTCTTCCATTTTCGGAAATGGCTAAATTAATTGAGGAACATAAAATTGCTTGTCCTGATTGTGGTAGCCATGATTTTACAGATATTCGTCAATTTAACCTAATGTTTAAAACATTCCAAGGTGTTACTGAGTCAAGTACGAATGAAATTTTCTTACGTCCAGAAACAGCACAAGGTATTTTCGTAAACTTCAAAAATGTTCAACGTACAATGAGAAAGAAAGTACCATTTGGTATTGCTCAAATTGGTAAAAGCTTCCGTAACGAAATTACACCAGGAAATTTCACGTTCCGTACTCGTGAATTTGAACAAATGGAGCTTGAATTCTTCTGTAAACCAGGTGAAGAGTTAGAGTGGTATTCTTATTGGAAAGAAACTGCTAATAAATGGCTTTTAGCTTTAGGCATGAAAGAAGAAAATCTTCGTTTACGTGAACATAGTGCGGATGAATTATCACACTATAGTAACGCGACAACTGACTTTGAATATAAATTCCCATTTGGTTGGGGCGAATTATGGGGCATTGCGTCTCGTACAGATTATGATTTAAAACAACATATGGAATATTCAACAGAAGATTTCACATATCATGATCCAATTACAAATGAAAAATACGTTCCATATTGTATCGAGCCATCATTAGGTGCAGATCGTGTTACATTAGCATTTTTAATTGATGCTTATGAAGAAGAGGCATTAGAAGATGGTACATCTCGTACAGTAATGCGTCTACATCCTGCATTAGCACCATATAAGGCAGCGATTTTACCATTATCTAAAAAATTATCAGAAAATGCACAAGAAGTATTTGCTTCTTTAGCAGAAGATTTCAATGTTGATTTCGATGAAACTGGTTCAATTGGTAAACGATACAGACGTCAAGATGAAATCGGTACTCCATTCTGTATTACTTACGACTTCGAATCAATTGAAGATGGAAAAGTAACAGTTCGTGACCGTGACACTATGGAGCAAACTCGTGTTGCAATTAGTGAACTACAATCATTTTTAGCAAATAAAATTAAATTTTAATTTTGTTTTTTGAAATAAGGTGTCCTTTTGGACATCTTTTTTCATATATTTTACTAAAGCTTGTTTAAAGTTTAAGAAATTTACTAAAAATGGTAAAATAAAGGTATAAAATAAAGGAGGAGTTTAAATGAGGAGTTCAAATCCTATCTTAAATTCTGAACGATTAACGAAATCAAAGCATGCTGCTAAAGCGATGACGATCGGTGGAACAATTGGTAAAACAATTATCGCATTAATCTTACTAATCGCAACAGCAGGATACTCATTTTATCTAACGGCTACTGGAACACTTAATTCTAAAGTGTTTATTGGATGTTTAATCGTTGCATTCATTATTGGGTTAGTAACATCTTTTTCTCCTAGAATTGCGCCGATTACTACACCTATTTATGCAGCAGTTGAAGGGATTCTAATTGGAAATATTTCAGCTGTTTATGAAGCAACATATGGAATGATTGTCTTACAAGCGGTTCTATTAACAATTGCAATTATAGCAGGTACATTAATTTGTTATGCTACTGGACTAGTTAAAGTAACGCACCGTTTTAGATCAATTGTTTTCGGTTTAACAATCGGAGTGTTTATATTTTATTTACTAACAATGGTCCTTCAACTTTTCCATGTTCCAATTCCATATATCCATCAATCTGGTCCAATAGGAATATTTGTTAGTTTAGCAATACTTGTTATTGCTTCATTAAATCTATTCTTGGATTTTGATCTAATTACGACAAGTGTTAGACAAGGTGCACCAAAAGAGTTCGAGTGGTACTGTGCTTTTGGTTTATTAGTAACAGTCATTTGGGTTTATATTGAAGCACTTCGATTCCTATCGAGGCTTCGCGATTAAATAATTTTAGTCAGTCAGACCTTACTCTCAAATGAAAGTAAGGTTTTTTACTATATTTTGATTTGAATTCGATCATGATTAAATTGAATTACATTTGTAGAAAGTAGGAAATTAGATGAGTAAGAAAAAATTTGAAGTCTTTGAAAATGAAACAATTAATGATTGCTTAGAGAGAATGGAAAGAGAAGGCTATACACCAGTTAAAAGAATGGAAGTTCCAATATTTTCAGAACAAATGGTTAATGGAAAGGTAGAAATTGAACCGACTGGAAGAAAGATTGTATTTGAAGGCAAACTAAATACGAATTAATATGAATAAATATAATAATTTAATGGAATAGTAACCTTATATGAATAAAATGAGGTGAAAATATGCATAAATTAGCATGTCCACGCTGTAAAACAAATAAAAGTAGATTTTATTTAATCGAACAAAATCCGAAAGCTGTTAAATTAAATGCTCAAAGCGGAGATGTTGAAATAGAAGAATATGTTTCAAGTGGGCTAGATCCATTTTTTGTTCCATATAAAGGTCCAGAATATTTAGTTCAATGTGGAGCTTGTGGTTTAATTGATCAAAGTGTAATGTTTGAAAAAACAGCGGATTCAATGTGATTTTAAAAAACTAAGTGTGAAGGTATAAATAGAATTAAATAAGATGAGCTCTTTACAGAGATCATCTTATTTTTGTTGGATAGTTTTTCTTTTTATAACGAGGATTTTTAGAACCAATCTTTTTTCTTGAACCACATCACTAATCCAATCACGATGATTAGCATGATCACCCAACAGTAATAATAACCATATTTTAATTGAAGCTCAGGGATGTGAACAAAATTCATTCCATATACACCGACGATGAATGTTAGAGGCATGAACACAATTGAGACCGATGTTAACATTTTCATCGTTTTATTCATTTTGTGTGAGTTTGTTGAAATATAACTTTCTCTAATGTCATTTGCCATTTCCCTGTTATCTGCAATGTCATCTAATAATTTTAATAAATGATCGTAGACGATTCGTAATTTCTTTGTCGTTTCTTTGTCAATTTCAACGTGGGTTGAATTTAATATACGATAAATTAAATCTTTTGTTGGTTTAACTGTTTTTCTTACTTTTGATAACTTGCTTAATTGTGTTTTAATTCCATCGATCATGCTAAGATCGGAATTTGATCCTAATTCATCAATCTCTTCGATGTCATCTTCAATTTTTTGGACGATTGGAAAGAATTTATCAACAATTTCATCACAAATGTGATACAGGATTCGTTCTGGTTTTATTCCTTTTGTACTTTTTAATCCTTTTAGTTTGTTCCACACAATTTGTAGCGCATTTGACTCCTCCCAGCAAAATGAAACGATGTACTTGTGGGACAAAAAGAGATCGATTTCAGCTTGATCCATGTTCTCCTGCAATGATTGTAGAATGATAAAACGATAACCATCGTAATAATCCATTTTCGGTCTTTCTTTATAACTTACACAATGCTTAATTGCGATTTCATCAAAGTGGAATTGAGTTCGCAATAAGTCAATTTCTTCTTTTTCAGGTTTTCCAAAATCGACCCAAACCCAATCAATTTGTTCGGAATTTAATTCTTCAATTGATACATCAAACGCATGGGTTCCGTCCTTGTATACAGCCATCGTTTTGATCATTTCGGCACCCCTTTTTCTCGTTAATTTTCTCCAAAATCAGTTTAACATAATATTCTCCATTAGTTTTTAAAAAAATTACGAGAAAGTATTAACGATTAACAAAAGATTGTAGTGTTTAAAATTGTAAAATTAGATTAGAATTGAATCAGAAAAAGAAATAATATCTGCTTTACTTTCCTTAGTGGCGGAGAATAGTGAAAATGATAAAAAGATATTTTACTATCAAAAGGAACATTAACTTTATCATTTAGATGTTTCTGTTACCACTGGAATACCGAACATAAATTAAGTGAAAAATAAATTTAAGAAAACTTTGACTTTTTAGTAGTTGATGGATATAATAAATAACAATTAAAGCACACAAATGAATTCAATGACGAGAAAAGTAATTTTCGTTACTGTTCTACAGAGAGCCGGGGAAGCTGAAATCCGGTGAATAGTACTTAAATGAAGATCCTCTCCGAGAAGTCAAACTGAAAACATAAGTAGGTTTGAACGGGTGTCTACCGTTAAAAGGAACGCGTATGATTGTACGTGACTTGAGTGCTATTGAAGAACGGACTGTTTTCAATAGAATTAGGGTGGTATCGCGGTTAAACCCGTCCCTTTTTATAGGGGCGGGTTTTTGTGTGCTTTAAAAAAATAAGAGAGGCGATATCATATGAAAAAAGAAAACATGAAAGAATCTGTTCAAAATCGTGAAAAAAGGATAAGTGAACTTTGGTCCAAAGAAAATACCTTTATTAAATCAGTTGAACAAAGAGAACATAATCAATCTTTTGTTTTTTATGAAGGTCCCCCAACTGCAAATGGACTACCACACGTTGGTCACGCATTAGGTCGTACTATAAAAGATGTGGTAGCTAGATATAAAACAATGGCTGGTTTCCAAGTTGTTCGTAAAGCTGGATGGGATACTCATGGTTTACCAGTTGAACTCGGTGTTGAAAAGATGTTAGGCATTTCAGGGAAGGCAGAAATTGAACGTTATGGTGTAAAAGCTTTTCTTGAGAAATGTAAAGAAAGTGTTTTTACTTACGAGAAACAATGGCGAGATTTTACTGAGCAGTTAGGTTATTGGGTAGATATGGATGATCCTTATGTAACATTGGATAATTCTTATATCGAAAGTGTATGGCATATCCTTGGGACAATTCATGAAAAAGGTTTACTAGTAAAAGGTCATCGTGTTTCACCTTATTGCCCTAGTTGTCAAACATCACTAAGCTCACATGAAGTAGCTCAAGGATATAAAGACGTTAAAGATTTATCTGCAACCGTTAAGTTTAAATTGCAAGATGAAGAAAATGTCTATTTCCTTGGATGGACGACAACTCCGTGGACACTTCCTGCTAATGTAGCGTTAGCTGTAAATCCAACTATGGAATATGTTCGTGCTAAAAAAGGTGAGGAAGTATATATTCTTGCTAAGGCGTTATTAGATAAAGTACTAAAAACTGATTATGTCATTTTATCTGAATTTCTCGGGGCAGACCTAATCGGTATGAGTTATATACCACCATTTAATTTCGTAAAAGTTGAAGTTGGTCTTAAAGTTGTGAAAGCAAATTTTGTAACTGAAGGTAGTGGTACTGGAATTGTTCATATCGCACCTGCATACGGTGAAGATGACTATAAGGTTGTGCAAGATAATGGGTTATCTTTTGTAAATGTAGTGAATGAAAAGGGCCAATATACTGATGAAGTTCCTAATTTCCAAGGGCGTTTTGTTAAAGAGTGTGATGTAGATATAGTGAGGTATTTAGCCGAAAGCAAATTATTATTTAGTAAGGAAAAATATGAGCACAGCTATCCGCATTGTTGGCGTTGTGATTCACCTTTACTCTATTATGCGAATGAAAGTTGGTTTATTAAAACGACCGCATTAAAGGAACAATTTATTAAAAATAATGAAGAAGTAACATGGTATCCAGATCATATAAAATACGGTCGATTCGGTAATTTTTTAGAACAAATGGTAGATTGGAATATTAGCCGAAAAAGATATTGGGGCACCCCATTAAATGTCTGGGAATGTGATTCATGTCATCATCAATTAGCACCAAAAAGTATTAATGAATTATGTAGCCATTCGGTTGAAGATATTGACAACTCAATTGAACTGCACAAACCTTTTGTTGATGAAGTTACTCTTAACTGTCCAAATTGTAAAGGGAATATGAAAAGAACACCTGAAGTAATTGATGTCTGGTTCGATAGCGGTTCGATGCCATTTGCCCAGTATCATTATCCTTTTGAAAATGAAGCGAAATTTACAAAACAATTCCCAGCTGATGTTGTGATTGAAGGGATTGATCAAACGAGAGGCTGGTTCTATAGTTTACTTGCAGTATCTACTTTATTTACCGGGAAAGTACCGTATAAACGAGTATTATCTCTAGGCCATGTATTAGATGAAAATGGACAAAAAATGTCTAAAAGTAAAGGTAATGCACTTGATCCAGTAGAATTAATTCAAAAATATGGTGCAGATTCATTACGATGGGCTTTATTGGTAGACAGTGCGCCTTGGAACCCGAAGCGTTTTTCTGAAAGAGTCGTACAAGAGGCGAAATCGAAACTCATCGATACATTCGACAATGTGTATAGTTTTTACAGTTTATATGCAAATTTAGATGGATTTAATGCAAAAAAACAATATGTGTATCAATCAAGTACATTGGATAAATGGATCATTTCACGTTTGCAAAGCACAATTAAAAATGTAACAAAGAATTTAGAGGATTATCAATTTACAAATGCTTCACGAGAAATAGCTAAATTAGTAGATGAAGTAAGCAATTGGTATGTAAGAAGATCAAGAGAACGTTTCTGGTCAAATGGAATGAATAACGAGAAGGCGGCCGCTTACTATACACTGTTTGAAGTATTAATAAAAGTTAGTCAATTATTAGCACCGTTTACGCCATTCCTAGCGGAAGATGTTTATTTTAATTTAACAAAACAAAGCGTCCATTTATCTGATTTTCCAGTTTGCGATGAAACATTAATCGACGCTCAGCTTGAAAAGGAAATGGATGCAGTTCTAAAAGTTGTTGAACTTGGAAGAAGCATCCGAAATGCAAATTCATTAAAAATCAAACAGCCACTAGTTAGTTTAACTTTAGTTAGTAACCATGAGGAAATCAATTGGGATTTATATAAAGAAATTGTTTTAGATGAGTTAAACGTAAAAAAATTCCAACAAGTAAACAGCGAAAATGAGTTTTCAATCTTAAAACTGAAATTGGATTTTAAAAAATCAGGAGCAAAATTTGGAAAGCTTTCAAATTTAGTCAATAAATCACTTCAAACATTATCAAATGAGGAAGCAAAAAGAGTGGTTGAGAGCGGGTACGCTAATGTATTAATTGAAACAGGAGAAACTGTTAAAGTACACACACAAGATATTTTAGTTGAAAAAAGCGCAAGAGAAGGTTTTGCCTCAGCGACAAATGGCGAATATACAGTGACACTCGACACATTACTAACTGAAGATCTTATCCAAGAAGGTACTGTAAGAGAATTAATCAGGTCTATTCAGGAATACCGAAAAGAATTAGATTTACCAATTAATATGCGCGTAGACATTGGAATAACAGCTAATCCTGAGTTTATTGAAATCATAGAAAAGTTTAAAGCAATGCTTGAGGAAAACTTATTAATGAGAAAACTAGTTGTGAAGAATCAAGTGAACGGAAAAGAAATTAAAGTTGGTGATTATCAGTCCGAAATTGAATTAGTTGCTTCTAATTAATTGAATAGTTAAAGCGAAATGACGGACTAATAACAAAATTTTAGTCTGTCATTTTTCTTCTTAAATGACGTAGGCAAGGGCTCCTATTTTTTAAATTCAATAGTTTAAAGGTTTATTAAAATACCTGTTGAATTAATTAATTAGAATGATTAAGGAGGATTAGATGATTTCTAAAAAGAGCATTTATGTATATTTGATATACGCATTTTCTTTTGCAATATCGTATTTTTTCGTTAGAGTATTCTTATTTCATGGCGAAATTAACTCAGCATTTGCCGGTTCTATTGGTGGTGGATTTGTTGGATTTTTAATATCTATTATTTTTGCTAAACCTATTGAAAGAAGATAATTTTAAAAATCGGTTTAGCAACTACTCAATGCTTAAGTTGAACTATTAATAAAGGATGATCATCATTCATTCGATCATCCTCTAGTCTACATTAAGTTAATCCAATTAAAAGATAAATACTAGTTCCCCAAATAAACAGGGCGGAGAATTTGTTGAATATTTTCATTAAACCTCCTGTACTGTCTACTTTCTTCATGATTGAGCCTGCGACCGTTAAACCAATAAACCAAATCCAAGATACTGTAATACATGCGATCGTAAAGAAAACTTGTTCCTTTCCGACATATTTTAATGCACTTGTTCCAATTACACCTACTGTATCTAAGATTGCATGAGGGTTTAATAAGGAAACTGATAAAGCAAAAATGATTTGCTGTCGGCTAGGTAATGCACTGTTTGATTCATTTGCTGCAGGTTTAGATTTCCAAATAACATACCCCATGTATACTAAAAACAAAATACCAGCAATCATCAGGCTAATTCTTAGCCATTCAAATTGTAGAACGATCGTGGAAAGTCCAAAAACAGCTAATAGAATTAAAAAAGTATCGCATACAGCAGCAGTAAAAGTCGCAGGAAGGGCCCGAATTAGTTTTGGTTGTGTGGCACCTTGTGAAAATACAAATACATTCTGTACCCCTAAAGGTAAAATAAGTCCGAATGCTAAGACTAGACCATGAATAATAGCTTCCATCTAATCAACTCCCTTTCAATTACTATCGTACTATGATAAAACTAAAAGAAAACAACCAATTGGATGGTTTTATATCCACCCAATTTAGGGGGAGTTAGATGAAATGGAAACCAAATCGTGAATCTCATTTGACTGTGCAAGAGCAAATAGTAGATTGGATAAAATCTCGTATTGAAAGAGGTGATTGGTCTGTTGGCACAAAGATTCCAACACAGCGTCAACTAGCAACGCAATTTAATGTGAATCGTAGTACCATACAACTTGCACTTGATGAATTAAGGGCAGATGGTTTGATCGAATCAAAAATGGGTTCAGGGGTATATGTGACTAACAATTCTTGGAACGTACTTTTGAGCAAATATCAACCAAATTGGCAGAGACATATTGAATCAAGTATTCATAAACCAAACTACCATACGATTCAGCTCATAAATGAATACGAGCAAATGGATCATATCATACGTCTTGGAACAGGTGAATTATCACCTGAATTACTACCAACTAAACAAATAGAAGATTCGTTAAGAAAGATTTCACTTGATTCAAAAGCAATTGGCTATTCATCTCCGCAAGGAAGTGAAAAGCTTCGAGGAATTTTATGTAATTATTTAAAAAAACGTGGTATTGAATCAACACCAGAGAACATTTTAATTGTTTCAGGTGCACTTCAAGCACTTCAATTAATTGCAGTTGGATTATTAGAAGAGGGATCCATTTTATTTCAAGAACAATTTTCGTATTTAAATTCAGTACATCCCTTTCAATCGAATGGTATGCGAATGATTTCAGTTTCAAGGGAACATCACTTAAAAGATAATTTACGGGCACATAAAGGGAAGAGGCAATCTTTATTCTACTGTGTTCCAACACTAAACAATCCAACGGGCTATAATTGGTCGTTGGAAGAAAAGCAAAATCTATTTAATACATGCAAAGAGCTACAAATTCCGATTATTGAAGATGATGTGTATCACGAATTGCTTTTTGAATCATCTTCACCAGCTATTAAATCGTTTGATACTTCAGGACAAATTCTATATATTGGGAGTGTATCCAAAACACTGAGTCCAGGATTAAGAATTGGTTGGGTTGTTGCACCTTCACCTGTTATTGAACGATTAGCTGATATTAAAATGCAAACAGATTATGGTTCAAGTGCCTTTTCGCAAGAAATCGTATCACACTGGATCTCAAACGGTCTATACGAAAAGCATCTTGTTAACCTTCGTGAACAATTGCAAAGAAGAGCTAAATACGTAGATGAAATTTTAGAAAAGGAATTTAAAAAAATAGCTTCATGGAAAAAGTCTGAAGGTGGTTTCTACATATGGCTCAGGTTTCATAAGCCGATTGTAAATAAAACTTTATTTTTAAAATTACTTAAAGAAAATATATTGATCAATCCAGGTTATATTTACGAACCAAGAGATTTACACCATATTCGACTTTCTTATGCCTACGCTTCGTTGGAAGATTTAAAAAAGGGATTAAATATTTTACTACAAATAAGCCAACTGTGATTTCATTTAGAACTTTATTTTTTGGTCCCTTTTAATGAAGGATTTTGAACAGTAAAGAGCATCGAGATCTCGATGCTCTTTTTTAAGCTATATATTGTATTATTTTCATTACTTCAACTTAGTAAATTAAAAATTAATTTCTGTCTGGAAAAGTACACAATTTGCGAGAAACATCACTGAATACTTGCCTGAATCTTTAAGCTTTCAAACCCTCGAAATGCAACATTTTTACGGCGAGTTGGCTCCTCAATTAGAACTGGATTAACTAAATGTCTAATCAGTTTTTCAATTGCTATTTGTCCTTCTAATCTAGCAAGTGGGGCACCTAAGCAGAAATGCGGTCCGGATGAAAATGATAAATGTTTTATATTTTTTCGAGTGATATCAAATGTTTCAGGATTAGTTGTGACAGTTGGATCGTAATTAGCTCCACCTAATGAAACCATAAAGTAATCGCCTTTTTTAATCGAATTTCCAGCGAACTCAAAGTCTTCTCTAGCCCACCTAGATGTAAAAATAACGGGTGATTCGTATCTTAATATTTCTTCAATCGCTGAAGGAATTAACGTTAAATCATTTTTTAATAGCTCAAATTGCTCAGGATGTTTTAATAATAAATAATATCCATTCGTGATTAAATTAACAGTAGTTTCATGACCCGCTATTAATAAAAGAAGACAACTTGCGATCATTTCATCTTCACTTAATTTATCACCAGATTCCTCTGCTACGATTAAATTACTAATTAAATCCTCTTTAGGCTCTATTCTTCTTAAAGATATAAGATTTCTGAAATAATTAGAAGCATCAAGAATATCCTTTGATACTAATTCTAAATCCTCCATAGTCGTATTAAAATCAATAAATTTAATAAATGCATCGGACCAATCGCGGAACAAATCCCGATCTTCTTTAGGAACACCTAATAGGTCAGTTATGACAAAAACAGGTAATAAATATGAAAAATCACATATTAATTCGTGGGTAAATTTTCCCTTCATATTTGCTATTAAATAATCAGCAATTTCATTTACCGAAGTTCGTAAATTTTCAACCATTCTTGGAGAAAAGGCTTTGTTCACTAGGTTTCTTAATCTCGTATGATCTGGAGCATCTCGAAATAACATCATTTTTCGATTTATTGCAATTGCAGGCATAACACTTTCAGGTATTTGTTCAGGCGGAGTGACTTTGGTTGCTTCTTTTATAAAACGGGGGTCTTTTAGCATGATTTCTGCTTCTCTATAGCCTGTTACTAGCCATCCAGTTCTCTGAAATAGCTCCGTATAAAGCATAGGACTGATTTTTCTAGCGTTACTAAAAAACGAATATGGGTCTTTGTAAAATTGCTGTGGATTCACTTTTAATTGATTATTCATGTGACTGTTCTCCCTTATGAATGAAATGAGTCTATTTATTTCTATTTCTGTGAAAATGGATTATTCCCAAATTTTGGATAACACAAAAAAAGGATACTTTTGTACAGAATGATTTTCATGAGGAATTAGGTATAAATGAATCAGAAATAAATCAAATAAAATTAAGTAATTTAAATCATGATTTATGGTAAAATAAGGTATTTCAAGTAATCAAACTGAGTTTATGAGATTATTCGACGTATAAGAAAGGGGTAACATGATGGATTTCCCAATTTTAGAAACAGAAAGATTATCTTTAGTGCAAATTACACAAAAAAATGTTGATGAGATTTTTTCCATCTTTTCAAATGAAGAGGTAATTAAATACTATGGTATGGACCCATTTACTGAAAAAGATCAAGCGCTTAAAATGATCGATTCCTTTCAAACTAGATTTGAAAATCAACAAGGAATGCGCTTTGGAATAGTTGAAAAAGAATCAAAAAAATTAATCGGGACAATTGGTTTAAATAATTTAGTCTTACACGCAAGAAGAACGGAAATTGGATATGATTTATTGCCTGAATATTGGAGAAAAGGATATATGTCAGAAGCAATTACGGAAATTACATCATACTGCTTTAATAACCTAGGAATCTATCGAATTGGAGCTAATATTTTTCCAGATAATACTGCCTCATCTACTTTAGTTGAGAAGTTAGGGTTTCAAAAAGAAGGATTACTGAGAGGCTATTTAGTTCAAGGGAATCAGTCTCATGATTTAAATGTATTTTCTCTCATTAAACCTGATTGGCAAAAATAAAACGAACAATAATAAACTGAAATAACCATAATATAGTAAATTTGTCTAATTGAGGAAAAGGAGAAATGGAATGATTAAAGCTGTAATATTTGATTTTGATGGTCTAATTGTCGATACTGAGTCTGTATGGTTCGAAGCATATAAGGAAGTACTACAACGGTATGAATTGGAGTTAACTCTTCAAAAGTTTTCAGAAGTTGTAGGAACAAGTGATGAAATTTTATTCGATTTTATAAATACAAATTTAAAAGAACCAATTGAAAAAGAACTGATCGAACAAATGGCTAAAGAGCTAGTTGATGAGAAACTACTCAAGCCCTCACTAAGAGAAAGCGTAGAAGATTATTTAATTTCAGCAAAAAATGCGGGATTAAAGATAGCTTTGGCTTCTAGCTCCTCAAAAGAGTGGGTAGAAAGCTTCTTAAAAAAATTAAATATTTATGAATACTTTTCTGTAATTAAGACGAAAGAAGATGTAAAGAAAGTTAAACCAGATCCGGAGCTATATTTAAAAGCAATTGAGGAAATCGGAGTTCAAGCATCAGAGGCTGTCGCATTTGAAGATTCGTTGAATGGATTAATCGCTGCAACGAAAGCCGGATTGCACTGTGTAATCGTTCCGAATCAAGTTACATCACATTTAGAGTTTGAGAATCATAGTTTAAGATTATCATCGATGGCAGAAAAATCTTTAGAAGATGTAATTAAGCATCTAACAAACAAGTAATATCGGTTAAAAAAAGTAAAACCATTCCAAAAAAATTGGAATGGTTTTTTTAGTTAAATCGAATTCACTTCTTTTACTTCACTTGCTTCATCTTTCTTTATTAAAATTTCCTTTTTCAGACCCCAACAAATTAAAAATGTTAAAATGGCAAGTAAGAAAGATACCCAATATAAATCCTGGAATGCATGAGTAAAGACTGTTTTAACTTTTTCAAGTAAATTAGGATCAAGATTAGATGGAATCATACCATTTTGTACATTTTTTAATTGTAGTAATTGATCCACGGTAAGGCTTCCAGCTAGTGATTTCATCCCTGATGTAATTTTAGAGGCTAATAGAGAACCAAATAAACTAAAGCCAATCGTCATACCAATGGATTGAAATAACATAACGGCAGATTGAGCAATCCCTACATTTTCCTTTTCAACTGATTCTTGAACAATTAATGCATTGTTAAATAGTGCACCGAATCCAAGTCCAAGAATAATGAAATAAATAACGAATGTCATTATTGAAGTGTGAGCAGTAATACTAGTGAGTAAATAGAAACCGATCATAGGTATAATAAATGAAACACCGTAAATATTTCGATAAGAGAATTTATTCATTACTCGACCAGCAACTACACTTGCACCCATTGCCCCAACCATAATTGGTAAATTTAAATAGCCAGATTCAGTAGGTGTTAAACCGAGTACATTTTGCGAGAAGAATGGGAAAGATGAAAGTGATCCCATGATCGCAAGAACAAATACAAATACAAGAGCCGAAATGACAACAAAGTTTCTATTTTTAAATAAGTGCAATGGGATAATTGGTTCTTTTGCTTTTGACTCTACAAATATAAATAATCCAAGTAAAATGGTTCCTAAAATTAGTAAACCAATCATATTAGGATCACTCCATGCATAACCTTCTGTTTGATGAAGTACAGGAGTAAGCAGATAACTGATTAAGGTGGTAACTAGTAAAATCCCACCAAACCAGTCGATATTGATTTTTTTGTCAACTTTCGTTTCGTTTAATCCGATTGCTAATAAAATTGCAGCTAAAACTCCTACTGGAATATTTACTAAGAAGATCCAGTGCCATGAAATATGCTGTACAAAATATCCTCCAATGAGCGGTCCAAGTAGTTGAGGTATAAACATGACAGCTCCGAATATACCTTGTAGCTTAGCACGCTGTTCAACTGGGAAACTGTCTCCGAAAATGACCATCGCAAGAGGCATTAACCCACCGGCACCAATCCCTTGAATCCCACGTCCAATTAAAAGAACTTCCATAGAGTGAGCTGTACCACTAATAATTGAGCCAGCCATAAATAATCCCATACTAAATAAATATATTTTTTTTCGACCATATAAATCCGCAAGTTTACCGAGTATTGCCATAAAGGAGGTCATCGAAAGCATGTAAACTCCACCAACCCAACCGTAAAGTGCTAAACCTCCTAAATCTCTAATAATTGTTGGCATAGCTGTTGAAACGACTGTCTCATCAAGCTCTGAGAAGATGACTCCAATCATTAGTCCTATTAATATAAGAGTCTTGTTATTTTCTTTCATCCTTTACCTCCCTATGACCTTTCAATATTATTCAATTGATTCATTGAATACAAAAAAAAGAACAACTTTTAATATTTAAAAGCTAATTAAAGATGAAATTCAAATTTCAAGTAAAAAATTTAATTCTATCATTTTCTTCTACTTTTATTTATTCTTTACTTTGTATAAAAATCCTTTAGGTAGTAATTCTTATCTTTGTGTTTGATAGAAATATATAAATAAATGTGAAGGCTCCGTTCTTATTCAACATAATGGCAGATTAGTTCAATAAGATACTGTATTATTAAATGCATAAGAGGTGGTGGGAATTTTGGATATTAAAGAAAAATTAATGTTATTACTTAAAGAAACTGTTTGTGATTTAGTAAAAAACGATACTATTAAAATTAAATCTAAACTATCAGTTGAAATTACAATTGAGGACATTAAAAGAGAACTAAATCACTGGGGCTCACTAACAATTCCACCTGATGTAGCGTATGAGAATATTAGTTATTATAAATATAATGATGGGTCAGGATATGCGTTGGAATTTGAACTTTGGATAAATAATCAAGAAAGTGATTTAACATTGTCTTGTGAAGCAATAATTGACCAATCAGATAATATTATATCGTTTTCAATAGAAGATTTACATGCATTATAGTTTATCGTTGTTCAACTAACGCATGCGATTCTTCAATAGAGGATCGCTTTTCTTATACATCAAAATGGCAGATTAGTTGAATAAGAAATGCTAAAATAAAGTCAGAAATTCAAATAGTAGTGTTGAAGCAAATGATGAAAAAAAATAATCGTCTTTATATACTTAAAATCGTTTTATGGTATCTTGTAATTCTAATAGGTTTTGGGAGTATTGAATTTATTCTTTTACTAATGAGTTGGCTTTTCGAATCTTTTATTCCAATAATAATTGGTATAGTTATTCTTATTGCTTTTATTAAATTAATCGTTGCAAAAGTAAAAGCAAAGCAAGAGGAGGAGAAGCACAAGAAAATCATTAGATAAAATATTAATAAGAAAAAAGATTCTCCCTGCCGTTTTCTTTTCTTATAAATCTAATTGTAATTCTAATTCAACTAAAGCATGCGATTCTTCAATAACGAAGGATCGTTTTTCTTATGTAGCTAAATGGCAGTTTAGTAATAAGAGAAGGACTATTTAAGGGGGAACAAACTGTATAACAGAGTAGTATTGTATAATTTTGCAACCAAAAAGTTCTTGATTAAGAACAAAACATTGTATACAATGTTTAAGAAGGTACTATTTACCTGGTTAAAATTACATGTTTTATATCATGTGATTTTAATAAATACATACTTTTGGAGGTTTTTTAATGAAAAAGGCAATCGGTGGTTTAATTTTAACGGGGTTATTAACTTTAGGCGTAGCAACATCTGGTGCACATGCAGCAGTTACTTTTGATTCAGCAGCAGGAACAGGATTTGTAGGTAAAGGTGATGTACAATTAGCATTTAATTGGAACAATGCTGCTTTACAGAAAAATGCAAGTGCTCTTACTTTTACTTATGAGGCTAAAGATACTTATGTTGTAACAGAATATTGGGAAACTTTAACTGGTGGTAAACAACCTAAAATCGTAACTCATGAAATAACAGTACCAAAACATGCATCTGTTAGTGCTGATGTAGCATATGACGCTCGAAAAGCTAATCAAATCAATGGCTTTAATTTAAATCATTTTGGAACAGTAGTGACTGACGGAACTGTGCCGGTTGTAGGCGATCCTTTGACTGGAAATCGTGAAGTTTATGATGATGCAGAAGGTGTTTGGGTACACGCAACTGTAACAGAAGTTAAACCAGTATCGAGCGAAGGCGGATTATTTGTAAACTATAACGGAACAAGTATTGCAATGCCAAATACTCCAGTAGATCCAGTAGTAGTTCAATAATATAAAACAAAGATAAAATTAAAGTCGATTTCCAATTATGGAGTTCGGCTTTTTTAATCCTAATTCAACTACTATGGAAGTAAGTTATAAACTTCCAATCACTGTGGTGAATAATCGATTCACGGTTGGCTAACGCATGCATGAGTTGAATACCAGCTACCAATTCAGGTGGCTTTTTTTATTCAACAAAATGTCAGATTAGTTGAAGAAGGTAAAACAAGATATATATTGAATTCTAGATGTAAAGACCATTAAAGGATGAAAAAAAATGAGAATAATAGTAGTCGAATATATAAAAAAATTATCAGATGGTTATATTGTTAAGTTTAATTCGCCTTATGGTAGTGCAATAGGTAAATGGGTTGGATCTAAACCAAAATTGAATTCTGAATGTGATATCGAGATTGATATTCCAGAAATTCTAGAATGGGAAAAGCAAATTTATAAGATTGATAAGGAATTTAGTCAAATAACAAGTGATGAAAATCATATTTATTTATCAGGAGTATTGGAATCGATTGATTCTGATGGATACTCAGTCTTGAGAATTGGCAACAACTTAGTCATTTTTGAGTTGACTGGAGACAATTATCTTATTGGCTCATATGTAAAAATTGAAACAAAACAAATTTTGTTGTATGGTTTTGGATTCTAATTCAACTAAAGCAATGCTATAGTTTAACAACATGATCGACGATTTGTCGGTCATTTTTTATTGGCTCTTTTCGTAAAGTTTGTTGCTTTTATAAAATAAAATATTAGTAAAGGAAAATTATTGCTATTTGTATAATAATTATCATTGAACGAAAAAAATAAATAGTTCAACTCAATAAGTTAGCTGGAGGTGAGTACGTTTGCGAGAACTATTTGAACTAGGAGACTTACTATTCGGCATCATTGGACTATTTGCTGCATTTCAATTGCGCAAAATCAAGAATAACTATAAAAAATAAAAATAGCAATAGCAATAATCTATGCGAAAAGAGCCTTTTTATTAAACAAAATGGCAATTTAGTTACATAAGGAATGTAATAAAAAGGTGGTTACCTTCCTTTTTTAGTAAATGGCTGTTTAGTTGTAGTAGATGTGTTATATAGGAAAAAAGAGAGGGAGAAAGAAGTATATAATAGTGTATATTTTTATTCAAGGGGTGTGGTTTATGAAATACATTTCAGGCGGATATTTTATTGTTACTCCTAAAAAGCGACCCGATTATATGGATAAAGACTTAATTCCTGATACCATATTATCAGCTAGTAAGTGTCTTACTGATTTTTACCCAAATATAAGTGTTTTATGGAGACATTCAAATGAAGCAAAGCAAAAATACGCTCAACAATTAAATATATCTCAAAGCACATATGAAGAAATGGAAAAATGGGTTGAAGAAAATTTTAGTAATAAGTATAAAGCAGGAACTTTATCTTATTACAATGTATTTACCACGATTGAAATTGCAAGAGAATTCCTATCCAAATTTCTAAGTCACTTAACAGATGCTAAAATTATCGGAATAGGATTACCAGAGGAGTATGTTGAAGAATTTATCGAATTTGAAAACAACCCAAAAGAAAAGCAATACGGTATTGAACAATTATTATTACATAGAATTACCATTGAAGAAAGCGATTCAAAACTGCTTGGTTACGAAGTCATTGGATTTGAAGGCGTAGAGTTTCACTCTTATTTGTGCAGTGGTTTAGAAAAAGACTATAAAAATCTTTTCGGTTTCACTCTAAACGAAAATGGTTTCATTTCCACCTTAGAAGAAGCCACTCTGTTTTGTGATTATACTAATGATGAGGAATTAGGAGAACCAGTTTTATATTTACCTTGGGGAATATTTGAATACAAAATTAAATAAGACACTTATTCAACTAAAGCATGCGATACTTCAATAGAAGATCGCATTTTCTTATTCAACATAATGGCAGGATAGTTGAATAAGAAATGGTACAATAAATATAAATAATGATTATTGGGGTACCTATTTTATGGAAAAACACTTAACTAATGAAGTTTTGGATAAAGTATTTTTCGTTGATGGAAGTTTAAGGGATATTTATATTTTAGATGCAAATATGGATGACTGGCAAAAATTAATAGATTGGTTATGTTTATCTGATTGGGGTATTGAGTTTTATATAGATGGACAAAAAAACACGAATATAATAACAAATGGATCCAAATTATTTGAGGAAAAAAAGAATAAAAGTGTTTTAATGTCTATTGATATCAATGGTGTTTTGGTTAATTGCCATTTCTTTGGGGAAGATGAAATAGAATTTGATATAAATCCTCAAGAAATCATAGGTCTAACTGAAGCTAGTTCCGTATTTGAATTTATGAGTAAGCTATCAAATATACTTGGGAAAGAAATCATTCTTACTGAAGAAAACTTACTTGAAAATCCTTTAGTTACGGTAAAATCAAATGGAACATTGTTAATTCATATTTAAGATAAGTTCTTGTGCAACTAACGCATGCAATAGTTGAAGATCAAGAGTTACTTCGGTGGCTCTTTTTTGTTGCACTAAATGGCAGTATAGTTGAACAAGAAAATTAAAATAATATGGTATATTAATGTCAAATGAACATCGTGGAGGAGTACAATGAGTTGGTCAAATTATGAAAAAGCAATTGAAATAATCGAGCAAAATCAAGAAGAAGCCGATTTTGTAGGAAAGCGTTCAGAAAGTTTAATTGAAAAAGCAGAAACTACGTTAGGGTTAAAATTTTCAAAGATATATCGCCATTTTCTTATTAATTATGGAGCTGGAGATTTCGGCTCCGAAGAAGTATATGGAGTAATTGACGATGACTTTATAAACTCTTCTGTTCCAGATGCTATATGGTATACAATCAAACTAAGAAAAAATGCTGGTTTACCAGAAAATTATCTTATAATTTATGCCACAGGTATGGGTGAACTATTTTGTTTAGATTTTAATAAACTTAATCGAGAAAATGAACCTCCTGTTGTTTCTATTAATTTTGGAATGGAGTTTAGTGAACAATCAATAGAACTTATTGCAGATGATTTTGGAGATTTCTTATTAGAAATCTTCCAAGAAGAATTAGAAACCATCCAAGAAGAATTAGAGTAATTTATTTTTTCTTATACAACTAACTGATGCGTTAGTTGAAGATCAAGAGCAGCCATGGGCTGCCTTTTTATTTAGGTATTTGGCAGGAGAGTTAATAAAGGCATGGTATAATTAATTGTTATTTTACTGAGCGATTAAAAACAATAAAATAGATTTTTATTAAAGATCTTACAGAAAAGAATTAAAAATAGGGGTTGAAGTAATGGAGAAAACTTGTGGGCAATGTGCTAAAAACATAGGAATGTCAAAAGAAGAACGTATGAAACTAGCTGACTCACGTATTAACAAACAGATATACATCTGTCCAAATTGCAATAAAGAGCACAGTTATGTAAGTGCAGTAAAAATAGCTGTTCAAGTAAATAATACTTCGAAACAAGTAATTGAAAAGAAAAAATCCACAAAGAAAAAGGAAGTGGAATCAGAACAATTTACATTATTTGAGATTTAATAATTGAACTTTAAATTAGTGTTTTCTAATTCAACTATCGCATGCATTAGTTGAAAAACGTGATCGATGATTTTGTCGGTCCTTTTTTATTGAACAAAATGGCAGATTAGTTGCATAAGAAATTAGATAATTATGCTATTATTAGACTTAAGTTAGGGGGAGAAATATTGATGACAAATTGATGGAAATGCCCTTTCCAGAACTTATCTCCAAATTAGCAGTTGCACCTTTATTTATAGTAGTGGTAGTTATGGCTATTGGAAATGTAATGCTGAATAGAAAAGATAAAGGATGTTTTAATTTCCTTTCGATAATTGGATGTTTGTTATACATATGTATATATCTATTAGCGCTATATTTCTATTTCTTTGGAGAATAAGCAGTTATTTAAACTAACGCGCTGCTTTAGTTTAAGAGCAAATGCAGTGGAATGTCAGTTCCTATTAGTTACAAAATCTTTTATAAATTAATAATTTTATTAAGGAGATTTTGAAATAGATGAGTATTATTTTAGAATTTATATTAGACGTTATTGGGGATATGTTAACACCTTCTTCCTCCTCAAAGAAGTTTAAAAAGCAGCAAAATCAAAGGATGAATCAGAATATCAATTTATTGTCAAATTTGCCTTGGTTTTCAACTTTATTGAAAAACGATAAGAATAAAAAAATAATTTCAAAAAACTCAAGAGTTCAAGGAATGCTTAAAAATCAACCATTTGTAGACTTATTATTGGCAGATGATGAACAATGTAAAGAACTTTTTCTAAGAAAATTAGACGACACATCAAAAAAGTTTTTTAAGTATTTTTAGTAATATAATAAGATAACTTTTGGAATTAACGCATTAGTAAATTGAGGAGTTAATATGAGAATTTTAGTTTTATTTATTAGTTTATCAATAATGATAATTCCTCTTATTTTATTGATTAGAGAATTAAGAGATACCGAAAGCAATAAGGAAAGAATTTTAATGCTTTTTGGTTTCTTTTTTGAGCCATTAGAAACTTGGGCAATGTTATTTTATGTAGGATTTCTTGGGTTTTTGTACAGCGTTATTTTTCTTTGATTTTTTTGATGAATATATTTTTTTATTCAACTAACGCAATGCATTAGTTGAAGATTATGAGCTGCAAAAAAGCAGCTTTTTTTATGTGTTAGTTGAAGAAGAATAGAGGTTTTAAAAAGGAAATTTCCCCCTTTTATAGAAAACATAAATTTAATATTAATTAAATGAGGTTGTTTCAAATGACAAAACTACTGCTAACTTCAAATGGATTTTTTACAGATGGAATAAAAAAACAATTTTTACAACTTACTAATGGGAATATAAGTAGTATGAATGTAGGAGTGATTACAACTGCATCTCAACAAAAAGAAAAAAACAAATTCGCAATAAAAGCAAAACAAGACTTTAATCAAATGGGCATAAATAGTGTAGAGTTTATTGATCTAGAATTCGAATCAGCAGAAAAGCTTGAAAAATATAATATTATCTATATTAACGGAGGTAATCCATTTTATTTGCTACATCATATTAGAAAAAGTGGTGCTGATCTGATATTTAGGAGATTAACAGAAAATAACGTCATAATAGTTGGAGTTAGTGCAGGTGCAGTTGTTCTTGGACCAAACCTTAATATTGTCAATTATTTTACTCCTCAAATGAATATAGTAGATATCAAAGATTTAACTGCATTAGAAATAACAGATAAAATTATCTTTCCGCACTATGATAGAGATGACTTGTTTCCAGATATAACTGGCAAGTCCATCGAAGAAAGATTAATGGAGTTTGAATCGCTGAATAAATGTGATGTTGTTAGAGTGAAAGATAATGAATTCGTCTTAATAAATAATTAGATTGTTGTACAACTAACGCATGCTATTATTATTTAAGAAATTTTCATTTAATGAATTAATAGTAATACTAAAGAGTCTAGTAATGCACGACGCATATCATATTGGGCAAAATGTATTAATGAGTAAAATGCAAGGAGTTTGGGCATGGAAACAAAGATAATAATAGGAGTCGATAACGATGATCTACTCCTATTTTACATTTGAAAGACTGGTTCATTAAAGGATTTAATTTACTTATGTTGAAGGTAGTTTCAATCTAGATTGAGTTTGAAAAGGAGTGTGCCTAATGGATAATTTTAGTTTAATCATTACATTACTACAATTGATAATTCTAATTGGAGTAGTATTTATTGTGATTATGATTATTAAAAAAGTAAGATTATTTGCAGCAAATAATTTGTTTATTTCAAATAAAAAAATTAAGGAATTAGAGCAAAGAATAAGTAATTTGGAGAAAAAATAGAGAGACTCTCTTATACAATATAGCAAGAGTTAGTTATAAAGTAATCGACTTTAAATTAGCCATATTACTCAGTTAATTTATTTTTTTTGATGGAAATTTGATAATTCATAACTATATTGTTAAAATTAGGCTATTACAATGTGTGTAAGCCACACTGGGAGGTTACAAAAATGGAACATGGTAAAGTAAAATGGTTTAATGCAGAAAAAGGATTTGGATTTATTGAGCGTGAAAATGGTGATGATGTATTCGTACATTTTTCAGCAATTCAAACTGATGGATTCAAATCATTAGACGAAGGTCAAGCGGTAACGTTTGAAGTAGAACAAGGTCAACGAGGACCACAAGCAACTAATGTTAAAAAAGCTTAGTTGAAAAAAGAGTCGGAATCTATAATGTAGAATCCGACTCTTTTTATGTCTTTTAAATTTAAAAACCCCTATTCCAAAAAGAATAAGGGTAAAATCTAAAGTGGATCTCGGTAAAGAAAATGGTTTAAAGTATTATAGACCATATGAAATGAAGAAACAAATAATTATCGAAAATAATTAGCCATTTGAATTATTATTAGTTGTTTTGGAATTGCCCTTATTCTTAGTACCTTTGCTGACATATGGTTTCGCGTTCTTAGCTTTTTTTGCACTAGCTTGCCACCTATTCCAACCCTTCTTATCTGTACCTCTACCTGTACCGCCCTTAGCTTTAGCTTTACTCATATAAACACCTCATAGCTATTATACACTAAGTACCATACAGTTTTTCAGTAATTTCCAATTAACTTGCGAGTAAAACAAGAATAAAGCAATAAATATATTCAAAAAGAGCATATTTATATATATCTTAATTGTAATTGAACGAGAAATATATTTGACCTATAAAATGATCTGAGTATTCGAACTATGATAGAGTGAGAATAGGGTGTCTGTAAATCTTATATTTTTAGTTTGATAGTTTTTAAGTAGCATGCTTTAGTTGAATCAATATGATCGGCTATAAAGTCTTTTTTATGGAAATAAATGACAGATTAGAAATTTATTGTAAAAAAGGACCAAAATCCCCAAATACAAAAACTTATATAGTTGATACAATTAAAGGAACATTAAAAAATCGAGGATAAGGTTTCAACATGAAAACTACGAAAAAAGTATTTGTCAGAAATTTATTAGTCATTTTTTCAATGATTATTATGATTGGATTGGGAATTTTCATTTATTTTAAATCGAATTCATATCCAATAACAAAAGCTAATGAAACTAAAGTAGAAAAAATAAATTCTTCACTAATAATTGTAAGATCAGATTTAAATCAGCTAGAAAAAATATTAGAAAATGAAAATGAGAAAAATAAAGTAATTGAATTGGAACAAAAATCGATGGAGGATATCGAGAAACTAGATGAGGTATTAGAGAATTTTAAATTTAAAAAAACGCCTGATAAGGGGCTTTTATTATGGATTATTTGTGCAAATTCATCTAAAGATGCCTATTTAATGGATTTGATGAGTTATAGTAGCGGTGATCCTAAAGGAAATGAAGCATTTTCTAAAAGTACAATCGATCATCTAAATGATAGTCTTATAGAAATGAAAAATAAACATAAAGAAGCTTATAGATTCTTTAAGCGAAATGATTACTTAGAAGGTTTTTACAATCAATAAGAAAATCAATTAAAAATGCAATTAAATATCATTTAAATTATTTCAATATCTATAAGACCATATAATTATCCTTTTGATTACTTGTTGAACAAAAAGCAATGCATTAGTTGATAAATTTGATCGTAGTTAACAGCATGAAAATGGAAATGATACAAGGAGGGGTAAAATGTTTGAAGGCGAAGATTTTATGTTTACGTTCGGTCCAATTTTCATAGGTATTACTTTTGTAATTGTTATATCCATTGTTTTATTCTCAATCATAAAAGGAGTTACACAATGGAATAAAAATAATAACTCACCAAAATTAAATGTAAATGCCAAAGCTATAGCTAAAAGAACAGCAGTACATGGTGGTAGGGAACATTCTTCATATAGTAATTATTTTGTAACGTTCGAAGTAGAAAGTGGAGATCGGTTAGAATTCGAGGTAAAGGATACTGAATACGGAATGATTGTTGAAGGTGATGTTGGAGAACTTACATTTCAAGGCACAAGATATCAAGGTTTTATTAGAAACAGATAAGATCAAAGTGCTCATTAATTTTAGCTGGCCTCATTGGTATATTATTTTATAGCAACTATTGAACTAACGCTACTTTAGTTAAACAAAAATAGCAGCCATTGGCTGCCATTTTATTAAATTAATAAATACTTCTTGGAAAATGTTCTTAAGCTCGATGAGATATGTAATGAACTTAATTTATCGAAATTCAAGTTTATCAGATACTTTAAGACTCATACCGGAATTTCACCGTATCAATACTTTCTTAACTGTAAGATTGAACGCGCAAAGCAGTTGATCGAAAAAAATAGAGATATTTATTCAGCGGTATCGGAATGTAACTTTGTAGATTTAACCCATTTAAATAAACATTTCAAAAGCGTATATGGAACAACAGCATATGAGTATATGTCTTATTTAGATTAAGGAGAATTTATCATTGTTCATTTAAGAAAACAAGAATAAAATAAAAAGCCTGTATCTAAGATTACCAAGTAATCGTAGATACAGGCTTTAATAATATTTGTTAATTCAACTAAAGTACAACTGATAATACTTTAAGCTGGAGATTTCATTGCTTTCTTTACAATTCGTTTGTTTTTAGACATTCTATTTGTTTTAAAGTAAGTGAACAAGAAACTACCTAGTATAACGATTATGCTCCCAAGTCCTTGAACCCATGTCATTTTTTCATTTAATAAGAAAAACGCTAAAATGGCTGTGAAAATTGGATTGAAGTTTAGGAAAATACCTGCTGAAGTTGCCCCAATTTTTTGGACACCAATATTCCAAAAGAGCATACATAAGACAGTTGAAATAATCCCAGTATATAAAATTGAGAAAATAAATGAGCCATTCATTTTTACAAGCGTAAAATCTGTGAGATTAAAAGGGAGGATTACAACGAGTCCAAATATCCCTGAGTATAGTGTAGACATCATAGGTGATATAAGCCTTGTTGCCCATCTACTACATACCGAATAGATCCCCCATATGCATACAGCAATGACCATCCATAAATCTCCTAAATTCAATTTCATTGAGAATAGTAAATTCATATCTCCTTTTGAAAGCACAAGAATAACTCCAAAGAACGAAATAATCATCGAAAATATTTGTAAAAAGTTCATTCTCTCTTTTAAAAATAAAGATGAAAATAAAGCAATAGAAATTGTATTTAAGGTCGAAATTAACCCAACATTCATTGCAGATGTCTTTTCTAATGCCATAAATTGAAAAAGATTAAAAAGGACAACACCTGTAACTCCCATCATGAAAAGTGGAAGAATAGCTTTACGTGGTGGTAAAATCTTTTTTTCTTTCCACCATACTATTGGTAATAATAAAATAATTGCAATTCCCCATCTTAAAGTCGTCAAGGTCATGGGAGAAGCATGACCAACAAGGGATTTTCCAACGACAAAATTTCCTCCCCATAAAAAACTTGTTAATAATAACAGCAGTATATATAAGATTGGCATATCTAAACCCCCTAGTTCACTGTTCTTAAGGTTTAAAAAAAGACTTTACACAGTGATTTCTTACTATTTTTTAAATAGTTTAACATAATTCTTTGTTTTACCGTTAAAAATTTTGTATAATGGTAAAAATACAAAATAATATTAAATTAATGTATCATTTTAAAGAATATAATTCATTTTATCTGTTGGATCCAAACCATTTTCCGAATAATTGAAAGGGAGTAGATAATTGTGGAATATCAAGGAAATAAAGTGTTAGATGAAGTAGATCTTAAAATATTAGATAAGCTACAAAAGGAAAGCCAAATAAGCAATATGGAACTAGCTCGACATGTGAATTTGTCACCACCAGCTACACATGCGAGAGTTAAACGATTAGAAAATGAAGGATATATCGATCGGCAAGTTGCGATCTTAAATCAAGAAAAGCTAGGATTTGATTTACTTTGTTTTATTTTTATCAATACAAATATCCATCAAGCCGATAAATTAGAAGTGTTAGAGAGAGAATTGAAATCTATGCCTCAAGTTTTAGAGTGTCACTTATTAACTGGAGAGTATGACTATCTATTAAAAGTTGCGAACAGAGAACGAAAGGAATTGGAGAATTTTATTAGGAAGTTAAATCAACTCGGAATTACAAGAATTCAAACAAGTTTAGCTTTAAGAGAAATCAAAAATTCTACTGTTTTGCCTTTATGTGAAAAGGAATAATAATATTTTATAAACCTTACACCCTTGGTTTTAATATGAAATCATCTATTAAAAAAGGGTAATGTATGCCCTTGTTGAATTAAATCAACAGAGGTGATCAAATGAAAAATTATATTATAGCTATATCAATATTTCTTTTAGGGGTATGTATTGTAATTGGAAGTTGGAAGATTTCTAATGGATTGGGAACAAAAGCTACAACGAGTAGTGTTGAGCAGCATCATTTATTAACACAGACGGAATTAGTCGATTATTTAGGATTAAGTAAAGAAGAAATTCAAAAACTAACAGAGTTAGATGATGGAGACGGTGGTTATTCAAGTGAACTTCCTCATATAAAAATTGGCTCTGAGTTTTACTATCCTAAATCAGCAATCGATAAATGGTTAATAAATGTAGATTTAATAACGATCCCTTAATTTTGTAAAAAATAACTTTTCAATTACCGTATTTTTACAAAGGAAGAAGTTATAATTGATTAGCGAAGAAATTTTCAATAATTAAATCTTTTTTATATTTAATTACCATACAATAGTAAAAGAGTTTAAGCTGCATAAATGCGGCTTTTTCTTTTGCATTAAAGATAAAGAAAATAAAATAACTAATCTAGTTTATTTGTGGCATGAATCCATGGGGAAAAAATGATTTATTTTATAATGTAAATATGAGAAAGGGTGTTATCTCATTTTTTTGCTTTAGTGTATGTACTCCGATTGGGAGATGATCGTAAGCAAAACAAATGAAAGGATGTTTGGAATGAAAAAAAAGGCATTCGTGACCATTCCATTTTGTATTGTATTGGCGATCTTAATCGCTACATCGTTTGTGCTCACTTCGACAAATCCATCTGCACCTGATCTACTCAAACCTCAGCAATTAGCTGAAACGACAAAACCAGCGGTTGTTCGAATTGTTGATTATGCGATTGTGAAATGGACGATTACTTTAGATGATAAACGCGTAACGAGTGTGTTGAAGAAATGGGATTATAAAACTGAACTGGACGGTTTTGGATCTGGCGCTATCATTAATTCGGACGGCTATATTGTGACAAACGCTCATGTTCTCGTTTATTCTCATCAATTGTCTGATCATGATATTGTTTCAGAGGCATTTTCAATTCTTGTGGATGATGTTGCAACGGAAAATAATTGGACGCACAAATACACAGATGCGTACTTGAAACAGTATACTAGTTACGAAATCTTCCAAAAAGGCGTCGACGTGTACTTACCGACTGTAGATGATCCTATTAGCGCAGTCGTCAAAAGGTATCAACAACCTACCGATCATGGAAAAGATATGGCCCTTTTAAAAATCGATGGCTCCAACTATCCTACAATTCCCCTTGGAAACAGTGATTCCATTCAAGATCAAGATAATATTTGGGTGATTGGTTACCCAGCTGCGGCAGATTCTGAATTGCTATCCATGCATAGTTATGTTATCCCCACGATGAATAAAGGGCAAATCTCAGCAATCTCAAAAACTACATTAGCAGGTAGCCCGGTCCTTCAAATCAATGCAGCTTCTACCCATGGGAATAGTGGAGGACCCATCATCAATAACAAAGGACAATTGATTGGCTTACTCACCTTCCGAGGAGATACGGTTAATGACCAGGAAGTGCAAGGATTTCATTTTGCTGTACCTGTGAACACATTGAAAAAAGTTGTCAAAAAAGCGGAAGTTCATGACACAAAAAGCCAAACTGATAAATTGTTCAAAGAAGGATTAACTTTCTACTGGGCCGGCTATTACAAAGATGCACTGTCAAAATTTGAAGCAGTCCAACAAATCTATCCGAACCATCCAGAAGTAAAACGATACATTCATGAATCGAAACAAAAAATGGGCTCAAGCAAAATACTTTGGGCAAATCACAAAACGAGTTTTTACATTCAAGATATTGTTGCAAGTATACTAATCCTCATACTTCTTCTTTACACTTTCACGTATAACAGCAAACCAAAATCAATTACCACAACGAATCCACCATCAGCCGATAATGAATCCGATTAAACTTTAGTATGATCCTGCCCTCAACCAGCAAAGTAAACATCATAAATAATGAAAAATATATTCGAATAGAAATAGTTTTTCATAATGAACAAAACGGCTCCATTTTGCTTATCGTAGGTTGCAATTGGAACTAATAAGCGGGATAAAAAATCCTACCCAAGCCAATTGTAGAGCTACAAACAAAAGGAGCCGTATAAATGAAGGATGGTCAATAATTTATTAGTTTAAACATTTCAAAAGTTTTTTGTTGTTAGATTTACCTAGAAATAGTAGTTTTAAAAAATGCCATTTCAAAATATGTATCCTAACTAAAACTAAAATAGTAAGCAAATAATTTAGTAGAAATGAATATGGATAAAAAGTAACAAAAAAAATTAAACAAGATTTGATATTGAATATTCAGAATTTTTCTTGTATTATCTAATTAACAAACATACCGACTGGTTAGTATCTAACGTTTGTTTAAAATTAAACGAAAGTTTTGAGCAAAAATAGAGGCTTTATGAAATAAATACTAATTTTAGGAGGATTTGAAATGCACGTAAAAGAGTTATTTGATTTAACTGGTAAAGTAGCAATTGTAACTGGTGGTGGACGAGGTCTTGGTGAACAAATTGCGAAAGGATTCGCTGAAGCAGGTGCAAATGTTGTACTTTGTTCTCGAAATGTAGAAGCATGCCAGGAAATTAGTGAAGAATTGAAAAGTATAGGTGTAGAATCTTTCGCATTGAAGTGTGATGTAACAAACAAAGAGGATGTGCAAAGAGTAGTTGACGAAGCGAAAGAAAAATTTGGCCGAATTGATATTTTAGTAAACAATAGTGGTGCTTCTTGGGGAGCACCTGCTGAAGAAATGCCATTAGAGGCCTGGAATAAAGTAATGAATGTTAATGTAACCGGTACGTTTTTAATGTCACAAGCAGTAGGGAAAATCATGTTAGCACAAAAATCTGGAAAAATTATAAATATTGCTTCGATTGCTGGCTTAGTGGGAACGAATCCAAACGTAATGGATGCTGTTGGTTATAGTGCAAGTAAAGGTGCAGTGATCAGTTTTACAAAAGATTTAGCTGCGAAATGGGGTCCAAGTGGCATTTATGTAAATGCATTAGCCCCTGGATTTTTCCCGACAAAAATGTCTAAAGATGTTATTTCCCACGGAACAGATGAAATATTAGAATCTATACCACTTAAGAAATTTGGAAATGAAGACGAGTTAAAAGGTGCGGCTTTATTTTTAGCAGCGCCAGCTTCGAATTATGTGACTGGGTCTGTTCTAGTTGTTGATGGTGGAACATCGATCGTTTAATGTTTGAAACATCATAATCAAAAAGGAGTTTTGTAAATGGGCAAACTTCATATTTTAATGAAAAAAGAAGAAATTGATGATCAAAAACTAAACGATGAAAAGATAGTAGTCGTTTTTGATGTATTGCTTGCTACTTCAACAATTACAGCGGCATTAGCCTTTGGTGCTAAAGAGGTCATACCTGTAATGAATGGACAAGAGGCAGTTCTTTTCACAAATAAAAATTTGGACAAAGAATATTTATTAATAGGGGAATATGAAGGGAATACTATCGAAGGTTTTTTATCTCCTAATCCATTAACATTAAAGAAAATTGTTTCTGATCAGTCAATCGTATTATCAACAACGAATGGAACAGTGGCGTTAAAAAATTCTCAAAATGCAAAGAGAGTATATGCTGCATCGATTTTGAATGCAAATGCAGTTGCAAATCACTTAAGACAATCCTACAAAGATGAGTCAGTTATTTTAGTATGTTCGGGATCTTCTGGACAATTTAATATGGAAGATTTTTATGGAGCAGGTTATTTTATTGATTGCTTAGTAAATGATTCATGTCCTTTCGATTTATCCGATGCAGCTAAATCTGCCCATTATTTATACTTAGGGTTGAAAGAAAATTGTAATGAGATTTTAGCGGAATCGAATGTTGGTAAAATGTTAATTCACTATGGATTTGAAGAGGAATTAAAATTCGTTAGTTGTAAAAGCATTTTTAATGTTGTACCAATATTTGCTGATGGTAAAAGCGTAGTTAATGTCGATTTTTCAAAGGAAACTATTTAAATATTGTTCAATTAAACACTGTAACTTGTTAGGCAAAAACTAGTTGTGAAAGGGATGATTGAATGGATTTTTTATATTCGCAAAAAAGTAAAGAGCTTCAATTAAAATTAACAAAATTTATGGAAACTTATGTTTATCCTAATGAGCGAATATATGAGCAGCAGCTAAATGCACAAGAAACTCGGTGGAGTAATGTTCCTCCGATTATGGAAGAACTAAAACAAAAAGCAAAACAAGAAGGATTATGGAATTTATTTTTACCGGAAAGTGACCTAGGAGCAGGATTAACGAATTTAGAATACGCTCCATTATGCGAAATTATGGGACGATCTATGATTGGACCGGAAGTGTTTAATTGTAGTGCACCAGATACAGGGAATATGGAAGTTTTAGAAAGATATGGCACGAAAGAGCAAAAGGAAAATTGGTTAGAACCACTTTTAAATGGTGAAATTCGCTCATGTTTTTCAATGACCGAGCCTGAGGTTGCTTCTTCTGATGCAACAAATATAGAAGCGAGTATCAAGAAAGATGGTGATTATTATATTATCAACGGTCGAAAATGGTGGTCATCAGGGGCAGGGGATCCTAGATGCAAAATTGCAATATTTATGGGTAAAACGAATCCAGATGCATCCAAATATGATCAGCAATCTATGATTCTAGTACCGTTAAATACACCTGGTGTAAAAATCGAAAGGGTATTACCAGTATTCGGTTATGATCATGCACCGCATGGCCATGCAGAAATTACCTTTACAAATGTAAAAGTTCCTGCAAGTAATATTTTATGGGGAGAAGGGAAAGGATTTGCGATTGCACAAGGTAGACTTGGTCCAGGTCGTATTCACCATTGTATGAGATTGATTGGTGCTGCCGAACGGGCACTCGAAGAAATGTGTAAGCGTGTTCAAAATCGTGCAGCATTTGGTAAGCAAATTGCAAATCAAGGCGTAGTTCAAGAATGGATTGCAAATTCAAGAATAGAAATTGAGCAAGCTAGATTACTAACCTTAAAGGCCGCATATATGATGGACACTGTTGGTAATAAAGAGGCGAAAGCAGAAATTGCTATGATAAAAGTCGTCGCTCCTTCAATGGCTTTACGAGTAATTGACCGCGCTATTCAAGCCTTTGGAGCTGCAGGTGTATCTGATGATTATACGTTAGCTGCTCAATGGGCAAATGCCAGAACGTTAAGATTAGCTGATGGTCCGGATGAAGTGCATCGAGCGCAGTTAGCAAGATTAGAATTAAAAAAACATGCTGCAGAAAAAAACTTCTCTACAATAAAAAGTTAATTCAAATTAAATAGATTGAGAGAGGATCGAAATGAGATTAAAAGATAAAGTCGCAGTTATTACAGGCGGAGGCAGTGGTATCGGGCGTGCAACTGCTATCCGCTTCGCAAAAGAGGGAGCAAAAATTGTTCTAGCTGACATTAATGAAGTTACTGGTGAAGAAACGCTAGGTGTAATAAAAGAACAAAATCCAGAAGCTATTTTCGTTAAAACAAATGTTGCCGAAAGCAAAAGCATTCAAAATTTGATGAATCGAGCAGTTGAATATTTTGGTAGAATTGATATTCTGTTTAACAATGCTGGAATTGGAAACTCCGAAGTAAGAAGTGTAGATTTAGCAGAAGAGGAATGGGATCAAGTAATCGATATTAATCTAAAAAGTGTATTTTTAGGCATAAAATATGCAATTCCTGAGCTTAAAAAATCTGGCAATGGTGTAATAATTAATACAGCTAGTTTACTAGGCTTAAAAGGAAGGAAATATGTAAGTGCTTACAATGCTTCTAAAGGTGGAGTAATATTATTAACGCAAAATGCAGCATTAGAGTACGGAAAATATAATATTCGAGTAAATGCAATTGCGCCAGGAATAATTGATACAAATATTATTAAGGAATGGAAAAATGATGAAAGAAAGTGGCCGATTTTATCCCGTGCAAATGCTCTTGGTAGAATAGGGACTCCAGATGAAATCGCATCAGTTGCACTATTTTTAGCCTCTGATGAAGCATCGTTCGTGACTGGAGCAACGCTATCAGTTGATGGTGGAGGATTAATATTCTAATCTATTAGATTTGAAAAGTTGTTTTAAACAATATTCATGATCAGAAATGGAGAGTTATGTATGTCAACAAATAAAGTTTGGTTAGCTCACTATCCTGAATATATTGCAAAAGAACTATCAATTCCGACAAAATCAATTCCAGAAATGTTTAACGAAACTGTTGAAAATTATCCTAATCATATTTGTCTATCATTTTATGGTAAAAAAAATAATTATAAAGAAGTACAGTCGGCAGTAAAGAGATTTGCTTCTGCTTTACAAAAAAATGGCATTCAAAAAGGTGACCGTGTAGCAATCATGCTTCCAAATTGTCCACATTATGTTATTTCATATTATGGAATTCTAACTGTAGGTGGAATCGTAACCCAAGTAAATCCAATGTCTGTTAAAAGAGAGCTAAAAGAATTATTAAATGACTCAGGAACTGAAACAATTGTAGTATTAAACAGTTTGTACCCGATCGTCAAAACGTTAAGTGATGAAACAAAATTACGGAAAATTATCGTAGTAAATTTAACTGGTATAGAAGAGAATTATGACGAAGCAATAACATTTGGAAGCTTTTTGCAAAGCGGAAATCAAGAACTAAAGCCAGTTACGATTGATTCTCATGAAGATGTGGCAATTCTTCAATATACAGGTGGAACAACTGGACGTTCAAAAGGAGTAATGCTAACCCACCGAAATCTATATGCAAATATAATGCAGCAAGGTGAATTTTTTAAAGGCGCATTCAATCCTGGTTGTGAGCGGGTCTTATCTATCATTCCGTTTTTCCATGTTTATGGAATGACCGTATGTATTAATTTAAGTGTTTTCATGGCAAACGAAATGATCATCCTACCTCGTTTTGAAATTGAAGAAGTTTTAAATACAATAAAAAATGAACAACCTACGCTATTTCCAGGCGTCCCAACAATGTATGTTGCATTAATTAATCATCCTGAGTCTGAAAAATATGGGATTGATGCAATTAAGCTTTGCAATAGTGGCAGTGCACCGATGGCAGTAGAACTAATGAAGCAATTCGAAACAAAGACAGGTGCTACTATTTTAGAAGGATATGGATTATCTGAAGCGTCCCCAACGACTCATAGTAATCCTGCATTTGCAGCAAGAAAGCCTGGCACTGTGGGAATCCCTTATCCATCTACTGATTCAAAAATTGTTGACATAGCTAGCGGATTAGACGAAGTTCCAGTAGGGGAAATTGGTGAATTAATCATTAAAGGTCCTCAAGTGATGAAAGGTTATTGGAATTTGCCAGAAGAAACTGCAATTACAATTAGGGATGGATGGTTATATACTGGTGATATTGCGAGCGTCGATGAAGATGGTTACGTCTCAATTTTAGATCGAAAAAAGGATATGATTATAGCAAGTGGCTTTAATGTATATCCCCGTGAAATTGAAGAAGTAATTTATGAACATCCCTACGTAAAAGAGGCTGTTGTAATAGGTGTACCAGACTCGTATAGAGGTGAAACAGTTAAAGCAGTGATTGTACTTAAAGATGATAAACATCTTACTTTAGAAGAAATGAAGGAATACTGTAAAAATCATTTAGCGACGTATAAAGTTCCACGATTGATCGAATTCCGAAACGAACTACCTAAAACGAATGTTGGCAAAATATTAAGAAGAGCGATTAGAGAAGAGGAAAGCTCTATATATCAAGGGTAATGGATAGATAGGGTATAGGTAAAATTCTTTAATACTGCCATTACGCCCCGCGAAAAATCGAGCATCCTGCAGTGGAAATCAATCACACATACTTATTTAAAACATATAAAAATTAGATTATGATAAAACCTTCCTTGTACTATGATATAATTCTATTGAATTTTTAAGATTGCGAGGACATCTAATGAAACAAAAAATAAAGGAACACTCTATACAGCTATTTGATAAAAAAGGATTTACGAGTACATCCATTCAAGATATCGTCGAATCGATCGGAGTTACAAAAGGAACTTTTTACTACTATTACACAAGCAAAGAACAGCTTCTTATGGAAATTCACCTTCAATTTATTGATGAAGTATTAAATGAGCAGGAAGAAGTTATTAATGATTCAAAGAAAAGCTTTTCAGATAAGCTATTTGAAGTCATTTATTTAAGCTTAATGGACATTAAAAAGCAAGGTCCAAGCGCAAAAGTATTTTATCGTGAAATGAGACATTTAAATCCTGAAAGTTTAACAGAAATTAAAGCAAAAAGAGATTTATACAGATTTAATATTGAGAAACTTCTTAATGAAGGAATTAAAAATGGTGATTTAAGATCAGATTTAGACGTACCAATCGTTTCATTCGGTATTTTAGGTGTAATGAACTGGAGTTATGAATGGTATAATGCAGAAGGACAAAAAAATGCATTTGAAATAGCAAAGTCATTCCAAGAGATGATCTTAAAAGGGATTAATGTAGAGGAGTAATCTTTTGTCTCCTTCTACTTTACATACCGACCAGTTAGTATTGGTAAAAAATTGATAAAGGTAGGTTGTTTTATGGAAAAATTCACCGTTACCCCGAGATTTTGTGAAACCGATGCATTGGGTCATATTAACAATACTAGTTACTTTATTTATTTAGAAGAAGCGCGAATTAAATTCTTCCAATCGCTTGGCTATTCAATGAATCTAGATGATTGGAAGTTTATTCTAGCGTCAACAAAATGTGATTTTGTGAATCAATGTCACTTTAATCAAAAATTATCAGTATCGACCTATATTTCAAAAATAGGAAACAAAAGCTTTCATCTCGAACATGAAATTTGTTGTGAAGAGACAAAGCAAATGATTGCTACAGGTAATGCGATCATCGTATTTTTTAATTTTAAAGAACAGCGTAGTGAAGTACTTCCTGAGTTATTTAGAGAACAGCTAGAAAGGCATTTAATTGTAAAATAAACTGAATTTTCTAAAATGAAGGAGAGGTAATATGGCTGAAAAGGTAGAATTGGAAACGATTCTAGTTCGAAAAGGTGAAGAGTTAAATCCTCATGTTTTACATAAATTTTTAGCAAAAAATATTGATGATCTTCCAGATGGAGAATTAACGATTCGTCAGTTCTCAGCAGGTCATTCAAACTTAACCTATTTATTAAAAATTGGGGAATGGGAAGTTGTGTTAAGACGGCCGCCACTTGGCCCAGTTGCTCCAAAAGCACATGATATGAAAAGAGAATTTCGTATTTTATCTGAAATACATCCACATTTTTCGGCAGCGCCAAAGCCAATTTTATATTCTGAAAATGAAGTAATTGTAGGTAGTCCATTTTTCATTATGGAAAGAAAAAACGGTGAAGTATTTGACTCATCATTTCCTCCACATTTAAACGTAACAATTGAAGATCGTAAAAGATTATCTACTGTAATGGTAAATAAATTGGTTGAGTTACACTCCATTGATTATACAAAAACAAAACTCCAAGAAATAACAAAACCTGAGAATTTTATGGAAAGACAAGTAAACGGCTGGATTGGGCGGTATAACAGGGCAAAGACTAGTGAAGTTGCCGAGGTTGATCGACTAATGAGTTGGTTAATCAATAATGTACCAAAAAATCATCAGTCATCAATTATTCATTATGATTTTAAATTGAATAATTCGATGTTTAGTCATGATTTAAAAGAAATGATTGGACTGTTTGATTGGGAAATGGCAACAATTGGTGATCCGTTAGCTGATTTAGGTGTTGCTTTATGCTATTGGATTCAAAATGACGATCCAGATTTATTAAAATTTGGATTAGGTAAGCCACCTGTTACGATTCAAGAAGGATTTATTACAAGAAATCAATTTATTGAGGCATATGCAAAGAAAAGTGGCAGAGATTTATCAAACATTAATTACTACATGGCTTTCGCCTATTTTAAATTAGCAGTAATAGTACAACAAATCTTCTATCGATTTAAAGCAGGACAAACAAGTGATCAGCGTTTTGCAAAGTTTGACCAATTCGCAGAAAATCTGATTAGGATTGCCAATGATATAGCAGTTAAATAGATTCATATAAAAGGAGTGTAATAAATGAGTAAACAACATTTATTAGTAGAAGTTAATGAGCGGATTTTAACTTTAACGCTAAATAGGCCCGAAAGTCTAAATTCTTTTAGTTATGAAATGTTAAATGGTATTACTGAAACGCTTAATCAAGCAAAACTAAATCCGGAAATTAAAGCAATTGTACTAAATGGTGCAGGTCGTTCATTTTCAGCAGGTGGAGATGTAAAAACGATGGGAAACGTCACTCCAAATGCAGTATATGAACATATAGGAATCCTAAATGCAGTTATTAAAACGATTCGTGAAATCGAAAAGCCTGTAATTGCTTCAGTTCATGGATTTGCAGCTGGTGCTGGTTTTAACTTGGCTTTAGCATGTGATTTAATCATCGCAGCAGACAATAGTAAATTTGCATTAAGCTTCTCTCAAGTGGGATTAATTTCAGATGGAGGCGGTTCTTATTTCCTACCAAGGTTAATCGGACCATATTTAGCAAAACAGTTTTTCTTTACTGCAGAGCCAGTTCCTGCTGAAAGAATGTATCAGCTTGGTATGATTAACACACTCGTACCACCTGAAAATTTAGCTGATGAAACCGTAAAATTTGCAAATATTGTAGCGGCAGGACCTGGAAAAGCAAATGGTATGATGAAAAAATTAATTAATCAATCTTTTACATCTACTTTAGATGAAATGCTAGAACTTGAAAGAATTACTCAGCCATTAATGGTAGCAACTGAAGACCATCAAGAAGGTGTCGCTGCATTTAAAGAAAAAAGAAAAGCGATTTTTACTGGTAAATAAAAAACTGAAAGGAAGTTTACGATGCAATCAATTCAATTTAAACAGTTTGGTGGTCCTGAGGTATTAGAAAAGGTCGAACTTGAAAGACCAGTACCAATGGGGAAAGAAGTATTAATTGAAGTACATGCAGCAGGTGTCAATTATGCTGATACAGCGCGAAGAGAAAATCAATATGTAGTCAAAACTACTTTGCCGTATGTACCTGGTGCTGAGGTTGCTGGAGTCGTAGTGGAAATTGGAGAAGAGGTTACTTCAGTAAAAATTGGTGATCGAGTTGTTTCAATGTTGGAATGTGGTGGATACTCAGATTTTGCCGTGACAGATGAGCGGTCGATTATTCCGTTACCGATCGAAATGGATTTTAAAATAGCCGCAGCATTACCCGTCCAAGGATTAAGTGCTTACCATATCTTAAAAACGATGGGTATGTTAGAACCAGGTGAAACCGTTTTAGTTCATGCGGCAGCAGGTGGTCTAGGTACGTTAGCAGTGCAATTAGCGAAGCTTTTTGGAGCCGGCAAAGTAATCGCTACAGCAAGTACAGCCGAAAAATTACAGCTAGCTAAAGAGATGGGCGCAGATGTATTAATCAATTATACAGAAGAAGGCTGGCAACAAAAAGTACTTGAAGCTACAAATGGAAATGGTGTAGATGTTGCCTTAGAGATGGCAGGTGGCGATGTTTTTTACAAAACGTTAGATTGCTTAGCTTATTTCGGAAGATTAGTTATTTATGGTGTAGCAAGTGGCCAGCAAAGTAAATTTTACCCATCGTCTTTAATGGCAAAAAATCAATCAGTAATTGGTTTCTTCTTACCACCACTTTTGAGAAAAAAGGCATTAATTAAACAAAGCTTAGAAGAGTTATTTACATATTTAGCTGAAGGAAAATTAAAGATCACGATTGGAGAGGTATTTCCATTAAGTGAAGCAGCCAATGTCCATACGATATTGCAATCAAGAAAAACAGTTGGAAAAGTGATTTTAGAGCCGAGAAAATAATAAATTTTTGATATGAAAAAATTTGATCAGATGAAACGGGGGAAATTTAAATGCATTTACGCCTGACTGACGAACAAAAAATGATTCAAAAAACAATTCGAAAATTTGTTGAAAAAGAATTAATCCCTTTAGAAAATGAAGTACTTAGAAATGAACGTGAGGGTAGATCAAGCTTAGATCCTGCGGTTGAAAAGGAGCTACAATTAAAAGCAAAAAAAGCTGGTTTCTGGGGAATTAATACACCTACTGAATATGGTGGTGCTGATTTAGGCCAAATGATGCTAGCGATTATTTATATGGAAATTTCAAAAACATTCGTTCCTTTTAAATTTGGTGGTTATGCGGATAATATTTTGTTTTATTGTAACGAAGAACAAAAAAAGAAATACCTTATTCCTACAATAAATGGCGAAAAAAAATCATGCTTTGCCATGACGGAACCTAATGCTGGCTCTGATACTCAAAACATTAAAATGACCGCTGTAAAGGATGGGAATGAATGGGTATTAAACGGTGAAAAAACATTTATTACAGGTGGAAACGAAGCAGATTTTGTAATGGTCATTGCAATTACGGATAAAGAAAGACATCAAAAAACTGGTGGAAGAGAAGGTGTAACTTGTTTTATAGTCGACCGGGACATGGGCTGGAGGTCTGAATTTATCCATACAATGGGCGAATGGGGACCAGCTGGTTTAGTATTTGATAATGTCCGTGTGCCTGAAGAAAATATTTTAGGTGAATTAAATGGTGGCTATAATTTAGGTCTTGAATGGATTGGATTTGCAAGATGGATAGTTGGGGCCACAGCAGTTGGAGCAGCTGAACGTTTATTACAAATGGCCATTGATTATTCAAAAGAAAGGGAAACATTCGGAAAACCAATTGCCGAACGACAAGCTATACAATGGCAAATAGCGGATTCTGCTGTTGAAATAGAAGCTGCCAAATGGCTCGTATTAAATGCAGCATATACACTCGATCAAGGAGAAGACAATAGACATTTAGCATCAATGGCAAAACTATATGGTTCGAATATGGGAAATCGAGTTGTTGACCGCGTACTTCAAATTCATGGTGGAATCGGATATACAAAAGAACTTCCAATTGAAAGATGGTACCGTGAAGCAAGATTGTGGAGAATATACGACGGAACCGATGAAATTCAACGCTTAATCATTTCACGTAATTTACTAAAAGGACATGTTAAATTAGGACAATACGTTTAAAAGATGGGAGAGAAGAATATGGCAGGAAGATTTGAAGGTAGAGTAGCCTTTGTAACAGGTGGTAGTAGAGGAATAGGAAAAGGAATTGTAGAATTATTTGCAAAAGAAGGAGCAAAAATAGCGATTATTGATGTGAATGAAGAAGCACTATCACAAACTGCTTCAGAATTTAAGCAATTTGAAATATACACTAAAGTTGCAAACGTTACAAATTCCAATGAAGTTGAAACTGTTATGAAAGAGGTTCATGATAGATTTGGTTCATTAGATATTGTAGTCAATAACGCAGGTGTTATTCGCGATAATTTATTATTTAAAATGACAGACTCAGATTGGGATACTGTTATGGATGTCCACTTGAAAGGTTCATTTAATGTTGTACGTGCAGCACAAGCCTATATGGTTAAACAAAAATATGGAAGAATCATTAATATTTCTTCAACATCTGCACTTGGCAACCGTGGACAATCAAACTATGCCACTGCAAAGGCTGGTTTACAAGGTCTAACGAAAACACTTGCAATTGAACTTGGTAAATATGGAATCACATCTAACGCTGTGGCACCAGGGTTTATTGAAACTGAAATGACGAAGGAAACTGCAAATCGAATCGGTATTACTTTTGAACAGCTCGTTGAGGCAAGTTTAAGCCAAATACCAGCCGGAAGAACAGGTAAACCAGAGGATATTGCAAATGCAGTTGCTTTTTTTGCTGATGAAAAGTCTTCGTATGTAAATGGGCAAGTTTTATATGTTGCAGGTGGACCTAAAGCTTAAAAAAAATGAGGTGAATTTAATGTTTAAATCGTTTATTGGTAAACGCTCTAAATCAGTAAAAAATACTGTAGAACGTGGTGCTGTGAAAAAATTTGCTAAAGCAATTGGGGATTTACATCCAATTTATGTTGATGAAGAATATGGAATACAATCTAGATATGGACAAAATATTACTCCGACAACATTTCCTAGGGTATTTGATTATGGAAAAATAGAGAACTTTAACCTACCTAATGTTGGCCTTATTCATGGTGAGCAAACATTTGAATATAAAAGGCCACTTTTAGTTGGTGAAACCATTAATTGCTATACAGAGATAAAGGACTATTATGAAAAACGTGGTGGACATGGCTTTATGGGGTTTCTAGTACTGTCAGATAACGGAGAAGATCAAGCAGGCAATATTATATTTACTGCTAAATCAGTCGTTATCATAACTGAAGAGGTTAGGAAGGTGCTAACGGTATGACAGTATTATTAGACTTACAAATTGGCGACTCGTTGAAACCAGTCGTACTTGAACCAGTATCTCGAATGGATTTAATAAAATACGCAGGAGCATCAGGTGATTATAATCCTATTCATACAATTGATGAGGAAGCAAAAAAAGCTGGTTTACCAGGGATTATTGCACATGGCATGTGGACAATGGGGAATTTAGCAAAGCTTTTTTCAGATTATTTAGAAGTCGGATTTATTGAAAATTACTCCATAAGATTTAAAAATATGGTTTTTCTAAAGGATGTCATTACATTAAATTCAACACTTGATAAAGTTGATCAAAACATACTGCATTTTAAAGTAAATGCAAAGAATCAGAACGATGTAGTAGTTATTACTGGTAAAATTTTATTTAAATTATATGAATGATACTGAATCTAATTGGGACTTCTAAAAGGAGTCCCTTTTGTATTTTGCAATTTCAACTTTGATTAATGTTAATTTTACATTAAATAGGATTTGGATACAGTGGATTTACACATAATATTAAAAAACGAAATAGGTGAAAAAAATGGATCTTTCATTTGATAAATTATTAGAGCAATTTGATTTGAAAAAAAATGAACACCAAAAAAATTTGCATAAGGTTAACAAAAGAATAGATGAAATAGAGTCTCATATGGAAGAAATTAAAAAGCAATTACATAATTTTGACCATCAAATTGTTAATATAGAAAAAGAATTAAAAACTACACTATCAATGATTAATAGTGAAAATGAATCAAACTTACACCACAATATAGATCATAATAAAGGTCATCACCAGCAAAACGAGCATCAAGAACATGAAGACCATCAAGAGCAAAACAGACATCACAAGCATCACAAAGGTCATGAACACCATCCTGATCATCCTAATTGGGCTAAAAATTTAATCCATAATGTGGAGGAATTTTCAGCAAGTATTTTTGAGCCTAAAAATGAAAGTCATGAAAATCATCAAGAGCATCATGAACATCATGAGCATGAAGATCATCAACAAAAACAAGAGCATCAAGAACATGAACATTTCGAGGAAAAGCAACATAACTCAAGAGTAGCTAATAGGAAAAAGTATAATAATCAAAACAAAGAAAATATAAACCAGTATTCTGCAAGTACAATGGACGAAAGTCAATCAAGCGGCATAATAACTGGATTAACGAGCATTAATGAAAAAAATTACTCGGAATTATCATCAGATTTTACAAATCATATTGAAGAACAACCCCAACAGTACAATCATGGCAACGTCTCTAATCAAAAGAAGACATCGGAACAATTATTAGAAACGGATTTTTCTGATTTATCAATTGATGATTGGGAGGACTCTACTACCAACTTATCAATGTCAGAATGGTTTGAAGTTGATCCTAATGATAAAAGATAGTATTAGTTGATTTAATTCATGAATTTGGGAGCTTTAACCTATTTGATACATTAGCCAATTAAATGATATTCAACAAAATGGAGTTAGTTGGAAAACTATTTTACACAGAGTAAATGCATTACTTCAATAAGGTGAAGTAATGCATTTTTACTTTTTAAAGGAAAAACGCTTTAATTTGGTGAATTTATCAAAGAATACTTTGCCTAATTATGCATTTTTTAGCTATGAAGGTTCATAAGGATATAAAATTGAGAATAAATAGAGAGTTAATATAGTGGGGGCGATAAGGATATTCCAGTAAGCTATTTTGGTCCAAGTATGGGCTTTGTGAAAATTTATGATTATGTTAATTAGTTTGAAAAAGAAAATAGATAGGAGTTAATATGTCTAAGAAAACAATTTTATTTACCGGTGGTGGCTCTGCGGGGCATGTAACACCAAATATCGCCATTATTAATGAGTTAAATAAAAATGATTGGAATATCCATTATATTGGATCTAAAAAAGGAATTGAAAAGGAACTAATAAAAAAAATGGAATTACCTTATTACGGGATTTCAAGCGGAAAATTAAGACGATATATAGATTTTGAAAATATTATTGATATGTTTCGAGTAATAAAAGGCTGTCTTGACGCAAGAAAAGTATTAAAAAAAATTAAGCCGAGTTTAGTTTTTTCAAAAGGTGGTTTTGTTTCTGTACCAGTAATCATTGCAGCTAGCACATTGAAAATTCCAATTTTTATACATGAAAGTGATATGACACCTGGACTTGCAAATAAGATTTCCCAGCGATTTGCTACAAAAATTTTTACGTCATTTGAAGAAGCAAAAAATTATTTTCCAAAAAATAAAACAACAGTAATTGGTTCACCTATAAGAAAAGAACTATTAAATGGCTCAAGGCAAAAGGGTTTAGAATTCCTTAATTTTAAAAGTTATATCCCAATCTTAACAATTATGGGTGGAAGTTTAGGTGCAAAGAAAATCAATGAAACTGTTAGAGAGTCATTACAGGATCTAACGAAAAAGTATCAGATTGTCCATCTATGTGGTAAAGGAAATGTTGATGAAAGTTTAAAAAATATTCAAGGATATAAGCAATTTGAATACGTTCATGACGAACTAGCAGACGTATTGGCTACATCTCAAATGATTATCACTAGAGGTGGCTCAAATGCAATATTTGAATTTTTAGCGCTACATAAACCGATGATCATCATCCCACTTACGAAAAATCAAAGTAGGGGAGACCAAATCTTAAATGCAAATTCTTTTAAAGAAAAAGGCTTTGCATTAATGATGGAAGAAGAGGATTTAACAAATAAATCACTACAAGATTCAATTGAAGAACTTCAAACTAAAAAGGACTTTTTCATTACCAATATGAAATCATCGAATCAAAGTAATGCACTTGATATACTTCTTGAGGAAATAAATAGTAATTGATTCGATTAAAGCATTCTTCTAAATAAAGGAAGACATGCTTTTTTGTTGAATATCTTTAATGGGACTATGAGAAATATTGTAAGAAGAAGGTGGAAAATTTGATTACAGAAAAACAATTAAACGAAATTAACATTTTACAAGATACATGTGAAAAATTTGATGAAATAACTTTAAAGTTAAATTGGGAAATGTTAAGAAATCGAAGAAAAGATGTAAAAGAAGATTTCTTCCACTATGAAGAAAATCAATTAGTTGGATTTTTAGCGACTTACTATTTTGGAGAAAAAGTTGAAATCTGCGGTATGGTTCATCCGGATTTTCGACGAAAAGGAATTTTTTCAAGTTTGTTAAATGAAGCACTGAATTCTATAGCTCCAACCACTACCATTTTATTAAATGCTCCTGAAGCTTCCGCATCAGCGAAAGAATTTATTGGAAATCAAAAAAATTGTAACTATTCTTTTTCTGAATATCAAATGGCTTGGAAAAACCAAGAGGTAAAAGAATTTACACCAATCGTTAAATTCACGAAAGCAGAGCAATTTGATTTCGCATTTATCTCAAATTTAGATGTTGTATGTTTTGGATTTGAAAATAGTGATGCAGAGAAGTACAATCAACGCATTTTAAATGAACCAGATCGTGATTTATTTATAATAGAAGTAAATGATGAAAAAGTTGGTAAAATGAGTTTGCTTCGTGAAAAGAATGAGAGTTGGATTTATGGATTTGCAATACTTCCAGAATACCAAGGTAGGGGATATGGAAAAAATGCATTACTCCAAACCATTCAAAAAGAAAACGAGATTGGAAACGAAATACATTTAGAAGTTGCTTTAGAAAATAGTAACGCGAAGAAATTATATATCGATTGTGGATTTAGACAATATAACACTCAAGATTATTATAAAATTAGCCAATAATTTGTAAGAGACTGTCTGTTTTATAAGACAGCCTCTTTTTTACTTCAATAATAATTTTATCATTATGAAAATATCTATGTTACACTAGAAATGGATTAAATGGTAAAGGGTGAAAGTTTTGGAAAAAATAAGAGGATTTGAAGTAGCAAAAGGATTCGAAAATTGTGGAGTGAATCTTCCGAAAAGAGCAACGACTCATGCAGCTGGTTATGATATCGAATGTATTGAAGAGACAATTATAAATCCAAACGAGATCAAACTTGTTGGTACAGGATTAAAAGCGTATATGCAAAAAGACGAATTTTTAGCATTATTTGTACGCTCGTCTACACCACTAAAGAAAGGTTTAATGAAAGGAAATGGGGTAGGGGTTATTGATTCAGACTACTACAGCAATCCTTCAAACGATGGCCATATCATGATGCAATTAATAAATGTATCAAAGGAGCCTGTGATCATTCAAAAAGGTGAGAGAATTGGACAAGCTGTTTTTCAAAAGTTCTTATTAGCTGATGATGATTTCGCAGGGGAAGAACGAGTAAGTGGTTTTGGAAGTACTGGTAAATAAAAATGCAGAAATAAAAAAAGAACTCGATATGCTCGAGTTCTTTTAATTTTGTAATTAGTCTAACATTTTTGCAAGTTTTGGTGATAAAGCAAGTAAGATTAAGCCTGCAACGATTGCTGCTCCACCTACTACTAAGAATACTTGTAACATACCAAGAGTTGTTGTAAATGCAGCTAATTGACCACCAACTAAGTTTGCAATGAAACTTGATGATAACCATACACCCATTAATAATGAAGCAAGTTTAGCTGGTGCATAGCGAGATACTGCTGATAATCCAACTGGTGAAAGTACTAATTCAGCAATTGTATGGAAGAAATATGTCATAACCATGAATAACATGTTTGCTTTTACAGTAATATGATTTGGATCAGAACCTGTTTTCATAACTGCCATAATTGTGAATGCGAAACCAACACCTAATAGGATAAGACCCATTGCCATTTTCGCAGGAACACTAATGTTTTTACCATTTCTTGCCATTTTAATCCAGATCATAGAAAGAACCGGAGCGAAAAGCATGATGAATAATGGGTTAACAGATTGGAACCATGCAGATGGTACATTGAAGCTTCCAACTTTAAGATCTAAGAAACGTTCAGTATAAAGCGTTAATGATGAACCTGCTTGTTCAAATCCAGCCCAGAAAAATACTACGAATGCAGCTAGGATAAAGATAACAGTCGTACGTTGTTTTTCCTTTTTAGTAAGAGGAATATCCTTAACTGAAGCGCTGTTACCCTCTTTCACAACTTTTGCATTAGGCTTTGTACCTAAATCACCAAGATATTTTGATGCTAATAAGTTGAAAATAATTTGACCAATAATCATACCGATCGCAGCTGCTAAGAAACCATAACGGTAACCGAATAAATCATCACCAGCAGCATTTTTAGACATGAATAAAGTTTGTGCTAAATAACCAGTTACAAGTGGAGCAAAGAATGCACCTAAGTTGATACCCATGTAGAAGATTGTGAATGCACCATCACGACGTGGGTCATCTCCTTCATAAAGTTCACCAACAATTGTTGAAATGTTTGGCTTGAAGAAACCATTACCGATAATCATTAAAATTAAACCAAGGTATAAACCAGTTGAAGAATGAATACCGAATAATGCGATATTACCAGCTGCCATAATAATACCACCAATAGTTATCGCAGCACGCTTTGCAAGGAAATTATCTGTAATCCAACCACCAATGATTGGAGTGAAATATACTAGTCCAGTAAATAATCCATAAAGTTGTAGTGCCCAAGCATCTTTAAATCCAAGTCCACCTTGAACTACTGAAGTTGTTAAGTAAAGAACTAAAAGTGCACGCATTCCATAATAACTAAAGCGCTCCCAAGCCTCAGTTGCAAAAAGTAAGTAAAGGCCAGGTGGGTGTTTCGTTTTTTGATTTTGCTCGTTTGATGAAACGTTTTGTTTTGTTGCTACGCTCATTCAAATTCCTCCCTCATAAGTGCTATTCTGTGTAATTTTCTGTATGAATATTTATTGTCGCCAATTCATATACTATTCTGTCAATTTACTGTAAAAAATAATTTCCGAATTCAACAAATTTCGACAATTTGAGTTAAAAAAAATTTCTAACTTTTTTCAACAGAACAATGCTACTAAATTTATATCTAGATCCGCTAAAAATAACTTGGGACCAATTTACTATTTTAGTATAACACACAATAGCTTATTTCTGTAAAGTTTTTTATATTGTCAGACAAATCTTGCAATACTGATTTTTCTTATTAAACTAGTATTTTTAGACTTTGTCGATTGACCTGTATTAGTACAGCCTGAACAAAAAGACCTATACCTAAATAATAATAAGTTTTTGAAATATTTCAAGGGTTTTTATTATTTTTTACTTTAATATTATAAAAGTTTAATTAAACAAAAGAATGAGAATTGTCAAAAAATGTCGAAGTGATAATAGAATGTTTCGTCCTTTTTTAATATTCAATTAATTCGTATGGACGATTTTCTAAAATTTGGATATACTAAAAGTACTATATATGAAACGGAGTGATGAATATGGGAAAGTTAATTAATTTAGTTCAGAAGAAGGTAAATAGCAGAGGACAAAAAATGGAGTAAATCTTCATTATTGTCCTTATACAATTGGAGGACAAAATGAATTTAAAACAATTAGGTTGGAACGCAGCGTTCGGAGAAAAGGATCAAAATACTGTAGTTGCAAGAGTTATATCTGAACAAAGACAAATTTATAAATTGCATGATGGAGAAAATGAACTAACTGGTGAAGTTTCTGGGAAATTTCAATTTCAGGCAAAAGTAAAAAGTGATTATCCATCCGTTGGAGATTGGGTTGTAATTGAACCGTTAAAAGGTGAAAACAAAGCAATTATTCAAAAGGTATTGCCGAGAATAAGTCAATTCTCAAGGCAATCTGCTGGAGAAAAAATTGAAGAACAAATAGTAGCTGCTAATATAGATTACGTGTTTTTAGTAATGGCATTAAATAATGATTTTAATATAAGAAGATTAGAACGTTATTTACTTGTTGCTTATGATAGTGGAGCAAATCCAATTATTGTTTTAACAAAAAAGGATTTATGCACTGACCTACCAACCAAAATTGCAACAGTTGAAGAAATTGCATTTGGTGTACCGATTTATTCTGTAAATAGTACAAATGGAGAAGGTATTGAAGAACTGAAACAGCTCATTTCAGAAGGGAAGACTGTTTCATTACTTGGTTCTTCTGGTGTCGGTAAATCTACATTATTAAACGCGTTAATCGGTGAAGTAATACAAATAACTCAGGACGTACGTGAAGGTGACGATCGCGGTAAACACACAACTACACACCGCGAATTATTTTTCCTACCATCTGGCGGAATGGTCATCGATACACCAGGTATGCGCGAATTACAGCTTTGGGGTGGAGAAGAACATATCAGCTCGACATTTACAGATGTCGAAGAATTAGCTAAATCATGTAAATTCTCTGACTGTACACATGCAAATGAACCAGGATGTGCGGTCAACCAGGCAATCGAAAACGGCGAACTAGATCAACAAAGACTCACAAGCTATCGTAAATTAATGAGAGAACTAGCGTATGCAGAACGTAAACAAGACGCATCACTAGCTAGACAAGAAAGAGATAAGTGGAAAAAAATTAGTAAAATGATGAATACTAAGTCTTATAAGTAAGAGAGAAGAGTATTTATACTCTTCTTTTTCTTTTGAGATTTTGTGTCACAAAAACGGTTAATGAGTAAGGAATAAGGCAAGAATCCACGATCTACTAACTCATAAGAGGTTCATGAAGAAGTAAAAAGGCAGGAATCCGTGGTTTAGTACATCATAGTGGGTTCATGAGGAAGTAAAAAGGCAAAAATCCATGATTTAGTACCTCATAAAGGGTTCATGAGGAAGTAAAAAGGCAAAAATCCACGCTTTAGTACCTCATAAGTGGTTCATGAGGAAGTAAAAAGGCAAAAATCCATGATTTAGTACCCCATAAGTGGTTCATGAGGAAGTAAAAAGGCAAAAATCCACGCTTTAGAACCTCATAAGTGGTTCTCAAGTTAAAAAGTAAAAAAATCAAATTAACCTTACTCATAACGAGTCCAAAGTTAGTTACATAATTCTTTAAAAAAATCTCAGTCTTAAGACTGAGATAAGACAATACTTAAGTTTGTATCAAAACCATCAAAAAATAGATAAACTACATAGTAGAATAGTTAATAACAAAAGCTTTCAATTGCTATTAACAAGCTAGTTTAGTGAATAGAGGAGAGCTATATGAAGCGATTTAGACGATTGTCTAGCAATGAATTAACTGGATTATTATTCATAATTGCAGGCATTGGATTATTATTTGATCTATTTTTAAATCCTTTTGCAATAATCGCAGCTGGGGTAGGTATTTATTTATTTCAGTACGGGGCAAAAAAACGTAAAGTTTACCCTTCTACATCTGCGAATATCGCGTTTTTTGGAGGAATTATTTTATTTATCAGTAATGTATTTCAATTGAAATCAATCTTAGGGGTATTATCCTTTATTGTGATTTATGTTGGATATTTGATATTCGTTAATTCTAAATTTAATGCAAAAGTCATTATACCAAACATAGTTGAAACAACGAATACAGGTGTCTTTGAAACAAATTCTCTTATTTCAAATCGATTTTTTACAAATATCCATCTAAAGAATGATTCATTTGAGTTAGAAGATGTAGATTATTATTTTGGAATTGGAGATGTGATAATCGATCTTTCGGAGTCATTTATTCCTGAAGGAGAGACAGTGTTGGTATTAAATGGAATCATCGGTAATATTACTTTGTATGTGCCTTATGATCTAGAAGTTTCTATCCAGCATTCTACTTTATATGGCAAAATTAATATCCTTAAAAATAAATTGAACGGGTTTAACAAGAATTGTAAGTTCACTTCTAATGATTATAAAGAAGCATCAAGAAAGTTAAAAATTGTTACTTCTTTAGCAATCGGAAATATAGAGGTGACAAATAAATGAAAATTGACAAAGGTATCTTTTTATCAATATGTCTTGCTGCGTTTACATCTAGTATTTTAATCTGTGGTGTTGTTTATTATTTCGTTGATCATACTTTCCTTGATAAATTGTTCTTGTATAAAATTGGAAATTTTTCTTTACTATTAATATTATTTGTAGCAATCATAATCATATCAATTGTTTATAGTACAGCTGTTTTGAGCACGATTCGTCATAATGAAAAAGCTTTATTGGAAGGTATCGAAAAGGCAGAAAATGGAATTTATCATAAAGAAACAGAGCATTCAATTCGCTCAATTGATAACGAAATTGAATTAAAACTTCAAAAAATATCTAAACAAATAGAAGATTCAAGGAAGACCGTTCAAAAATTAGTAGATGAAAAGAAATTAATTGAATCTCAGACAATTGAAGATGTCGTAACGAAAGAGCGACATAGACTTGCAAGGGAATTACATGACTCAGTTAGCCAACAATTATTTGCGATTTCGATGATGATTTCTGCGATCAATGAACTTGGTGAAACTACGTTTAAAGAACAATTACAATATATTGAAAAAATGGCGATTAATGCGCAATCAGAAATGCGTGCACTTTTATTACATTTAAGACCAGTTCAGTTAGAAGGTAAAAGCTTAAAAGAAGGCGTAGAAAAGCTTCTAACTGAATTAACAAATCGTCAAGCACTTCAATTAAAATGGAAAATCGATGATATTACACTCTCAAAAGGTGTAGAGGATCATTTATTTAGGATTATTCAAGAAGCATTATCGAATACTTTAAGGCATGCAAATGCAAAAACTTTTGAAATACGAATTAGAAAAATAGAAGATTTTGTATTAGTTCGAATGATTGATGATGGAATTGGTTTTGATGTCGAAAACCGAAAAACTGGTTCGTATGGTTTGCAATCAATAAGTGAACGTTCTTCTGAAATTGGTGGAACGGCAAAAATAGTAAGTATACCAAAAAGAGGAACCCAGATAGAAGTAAAAGTTCCAGTAATTGAATAGAGGTGGGAAATTTGATCAAAGTCGTGTTAGTTGATGATCATGAGATGGTAAGAATGGGTGTATCTACATATTTAAGTACTCAATCTGATATTGAAGTGGTTGGTCAAGCAAGTAATGGAAAAGAAGGCGTAGAACTTGTATTAGAAAAACGTCCTGATATTGTATTAATGGACTTAATTATGGAAGTTATGGATGGAATTGAAGCGACAAAACAAATTATTTCAAAATGGCCAGAAGCAAAAATCATTATTGTTACAAGTTTTATTGATGATGAAAATGTTTATCCTGCAATTGATGCTGGTGCAATTAGTTATATGTTAAAAACATCTAGAGCTAGTGATATCGCAAATGCAATACGAACGACACATAAAGGTGGATCAGTTTTAGAACCAGTTGTTACTGGGAAAATGATGAATAGAATGAGAAAATCTACCCAACGTGAATTACATGATGATTTAACAGCTAGAGAACAAGAAGTGCTTCATTTAATGACTGAAGGTAAGTCAAATCAAGAAATCGCCGATACTTTGTTTGTTTCATTAAAAACGGTAAAAACGCATGTAAGTAATATCTTAACGAAATTAGAAGTGGTTGATCGAACTCAGGCCGTGATTTATGCTTTTAGACATGGAATTGTAGAACAAAAATAGAAATATTTACAAAAAGAAGTCAAAAATGGCTTCTTTTTTCTATTTTTATAAGAAGATTTGAAGCAATATTTTAGATAAATAAATAATTAATGGTAAGATAGTTATATTCGTTTTATTCATTTTGGAAGGAGCAGTTAATTGAAGATAAAATTGAATCATAAAATCATAAAAGAACGCTGCGGTACAGTCTCCTTCAAAAGGGGTGACTCTTTTTATCGCGCAAATAAAGTACAAATCGAAAAATATAATGATGATACTTGTATAGCAACAGTTATAGGAAATGAAGTTTTTACCGTTCATGTTATAAGAGAAGAAAATGGCGATTTTTATTGTAAGTGCACTTGTCCTAAACTAGCTTCAATTAAAACGGATTGTCAACATATAGCTGCAGTTTTAATTTCGATTTTTGAACGTCAGAAAAAAGAGGTAAATCCTACAGAAATAGATGTTTTTATAGAAAACTCCGATTTATATAGGTCGAATGGTATTTTAGAACTTTTTCATGATAAAACGTTTCGTAAAAGCGGACAATTAAAACATTTTGACGAGCGGCAAATAATTGATTTCGAGTTTATTTGCGAAGTGGTTGAAATGAATGAAGGTTATAAAATACTTGGAATTTCTATGGCATTTGGAAAAAAGAAAGTAGAAAATCTACGAAACTTTTTAAAGGATGTTAAAGTGGGGAAACCAAGTAAAATTTCGGCTGATATTATTTTTGATCCTAATTTACATTGTGTTCAAAATGAAGTTAATCGTATTTGGGACCTTTTAATAAAGTTGTTGGATGATGAAAAAATGTTTAATGATCCTCTTACTAAGAATAATGAATATATGTTAATTTCTCCGACAATTTGGAGCCAATTCATTAATTTATTAACGGTTTCAGAAAACGTTAAAATAATTGAAAACGGAAAACCGTTTAATGGAATTTCATTTACCGAAGATAAATTACCAATGGAATTTGAAATAGAGCATATAGATGGTCAATACTTTTTAACTGTAAAGGGAATTGAGCAATTAACGATAATGGAAGCTTATTCAACAGTCTTATATCGTGGAAGAATTTATAATCTTAAAGTAGATGAATTTAATCGACTTGTTGAGTTAAAACAAATAGTTAAAAACAAAGCACATGAAAAAATAAATATTCCAACAGACCAAATCCATCTTTACGTTGAGAAAGTAATTCCAGGTCTTTTAAAGCTTGGTAAGGTGCAAATACCTACTTCAATATCAAACCAATATTCAGAAACCCCGTTAAGAGCAAAGCTATATTTAGATCGTATTAAAAATAAATTACTTGCAGGGCTTGAATTTCATTATGATCGCATCGTAATAAATCCGCTAGATAAAAGAGAAATTCAACTTAGTAAAACGTTAATTAGAGATGAAGAAAAAGAATTAGAAATATTACAATTAATGGAAGATAGTTCATTTTCAAAAACGGAAGGTGGCTATTTCATACAAAATGAAGAACTTGAATATGAGTTTTTAAGAAATATAGTACCGAAACTTGAAAAACTAACTGAAATTTATGCAACGACCGCTGTTCGAAATAGAATTTTTAAAGAAAATAAGAAACCTCAAATACGCGTTAATTTAAAAAGAGAACGAACGAATTGGTTGGAATTTAAATTTGAATTAGACATTCCTGAGAAACAAATCAAAGAAGTATTATTAGCACTGAAAGAGAAACGGAAATATTATCGGTTACATGATGGTACTTTGTACTCGCTTGAAACGAGAGAATTACAAGAGATAAAGCGATTTTTAAATGCAGTACCTGAGCAAGAATTTGAATATGAAAATGTATTAAACTTACCGATAAAAAATAGTCTATATTTATTAGATTCTACGGAAGAAACTAGTTTATTTAAAATTGAAGATCGATTGCATCATTTTTACGAGAGTTTAATAAATCCTAATGAAATTGTAGAAGAAATGCCTAAAACAATGAAAAATCTGTTACGAGACTATCAAATTTTTGGGTATAAATGGATGAAGAATTTAGCTAAATTCGGTTTTGGAGGAATTTTAGCAGATGATATGGGATTAGGTAAAACAATTCAAAGCCTTGCTTATATACAATCCGTCTTAAACGAAATCCGTTCATTTAATACACCAATCCTAATTGTTTGTCCTACGGCATTAACGTATAACTGGTTAAGCGAGGTATTCAAATTTGCACCTGAAATTCAAGCACTTGTCATCGATGGAAATAAAAATGAGAGGTTGAAAATCCAAAAAGAACTAGTCAATATCGATGTATTAATTACCTCTTATTCGATGTTAAGAAATGATATAAAGTGGTACGAAAAGCAAAAGTTTCATACAGTATTTTTTGATGAGGCACAAAATTTCAAAAATCCTTTTACTCAAACAGCTAAAGTCGTAAAAAGGATAAATGCTGATCAACGGTTTGCTTTAACAGGTACGCCAATTGAAAATTCACTCGAAGAACTTTGGGCAATTTATCATGTAGTTTTTCCAGAATTATTTGGAGGGTTAAAGGAATTTAGTAATTTGACTAGGAGAACAATCTCTAAAAGGGTTCGACCTTTCTTATTAAGAAGATTAAAAGAGGATGTACTTAAGGAACTGCCAGAGAAAATCGAATCGAAGGAATCCGTCGAATTGTTACCAGAGCAAAAAAAATTATATGCAGCATATTTAGCAAAACTACGACACGACACACTAAAGCACTTAGCAGTGGATAAATTTACATTAGGCAAAAATCATATTAAAATTTTAGCTGGTTTAACTCGCTTAAGACAAATTTGTTGCCATCCAGCTTTGTTTATAGATGGTTACGAAGGTAGTTCAGCTAAGTTTGAACAGCTATTTCAACTAATTGAGGCATCAAAAATAGCAGGGAGAAGAGTGTTGATCTTCTCTCAATTTACGAAAATGTTAGATTTAATCGGTAGAGAACTATCAATCATGGGAGAACAATTTTTTTATCTTGATGGACAAACTCCGTCAGAAGAACGTTTATCTATTTGCAATCGATTTAACGCTGGTGAACATAACTTCTTTCTAATTTCATTAAAGGCAGGAGGAGTGGGACTCAATTTAACTGGAGCTGATACAGTTATTCTTTATGATAATTGGTGGAATCCTGCGGTTGAAAACCAGGCAACAGATCGAGCTTACCGTTTTGGTCAAATGAATGATGTTCAAGTGATCAAGCTAGTCGCTAAAGGTACGATTGAAGATAAAATGAATGAACTACAAGAGAAGAAAAAACAATTAATAGGAGAAATTATTGAAACGAATGGAAAACCTTCATTTAATTTAACAGAAGAAGACATTCGCGAATTATTAATGTTCTAAAATATTTGCCGCTCACCTGAGTGGCTTTTTCCTTTCACTCAAAAAAGCCCTTGACCTAGTTTTATTTCATTCTTAAAAGTTTGTAAGCGAGTATATTAATAATGAAGCTACTAATTTAATAATTTTATAGATTGAAATGAAATTATTTTTATGAGAGGGAGAGTTAGCATGAGCAATAATCGAAAATTTGTTAATGTCTCAGTAGGAGTTCCAGGGGCAAAAGGAAAAGAACTCATTGAAATACGTAATGAGTTTGTTCCAAATGGAGTTGGAAATAATACACCTGTTTTTGTAGAAAAAGCAAACGGTACGATCGTGGAGGATGTTGATGGTAATAAATTTTTAGATTTTGCTGGAGCGATTGGTACGTTAAATGTAGGACATACGCCAAAGAATGTTGTACAAGCGATTAAAGAACAATCAGAGCGATTAATCCACTCTTGCTTTCATGTAGGAATGTATAAGTCATATATTGATTTAGCAAAAAAATTAACTGAAATAACGCCTGGGAATTTTTCTAAAAAAACAATTCTATTAAATAGCGGTGCTGAAGCAGTTGAAAATGCTGTTAAAATTGCGAGGAAGTACACTGGGCGATCAGGAATTATTTCGTTTACTCGAGGATTTCATGGGCGAACTTTATTAGGAATGTCTTTAACAAGTAAAGTAAAACCATATAAATATAAAATGGGTCCATTTGCTCCAGCTACATATAAAGCTAAATTCCCTTATTTATCAAATAGACCAAAAGAGTTATCTGAAGAAGAATATATTAATTTTTGTATCTCTCAATTTAAGGATTTTCTTTTAACAGATGTGTCACCAGAAGAAGTGGCAGCGGTTATTATGGAGCCCGTCCAAGGAGAAGGAGGATTTATTGTTCCCCCAAAGAAATTTATTAAAGAAGTATATACTATTTGTAAGTCACATGGAATTTTGTTTATAGCGGATGAAATTCAAACAGGATTCGGGCGAACAGGTGAATTATTTGCATCAACGGTTTTTGAAATTGAACCTGATTTAATCACAATGTCAAAATCAATCGCAGCGGGTGTACCAATTAGTGCGGTGACAGGTCGTACTGAAATAATGGACGCGGCATCACCTGGTGAACTAGGTGGAACTTATGGAGGAAGTCCTTTAGGTTGTGTAGCAGCGCTCGAGGTGATTGAAAAAATTGAAAGTGAAAAATTATGGATTCGAGCTAGAACGATTGGAGAAAAAATTAAATCATTTTTTGATCAATTGAAAAATGATTTTCCAATAATTTATGATATTAGGGGACTAGGAGCTATGGTAGGAATCGAATTTATAGATCCTACTTCTGGTCAACCAGCAAAAGAGTTTGTTGCAGCATTAACCAAAAAATGTTGCGAAAATGGAGTCATTATTCTTAGCGCGGGTGTTCATAGTAATGTTCTTCGTTTCTTAACGCCATTAATTATTTCTGACGAGGAATTAGATGAAGGTCTGGATATTATAAAACAATCAATACATCAAGTTGCTAGCCAGCTTGTAACTGAGGTGAAATAGAATGAAAAAGCATTTTTATATAGATGGAAGTTGGGTTGAAGGGGTTAAACATGAAAATCTTGTTGCCCCTCATTCTGGTGAAGTGTTAGCTGAAATACCAATCGCGTCGATAGATAATTTGGAAGAAGCGATTAAAGCGGCTAATAACGCGAAAGCTCAAATGGAAAAGCTCAGCTCATTTGAGAGAAGTGTCATTTTAGAGCAATTAGTTGAACAGTTTAAAGAAAATCGCTCAAAACTTGCTGAAATTTTAGCATTAGAGGCATCCAAACCTTTAAAGGCTGCTTTAGGTGAAATCGATCGAACAATTGCAACATATAAAATAGCCGCGGAAGAAGCAAAAAGAATATACGGAGAAACAATCCCTCTTGATGCAGTAGCAGGTGGTGAAGGTCGAGTCACATATACAGTCAGAGAGCCAGTTGGGGTAATTGGTGCAATTACACCGTTTAATTTCCCGTTTAATTTAGTCGCACATAAAGTTGGTCCAGCAATTGCTGCAGGAAATACAATTGTTTTAAAACCTGCTAGTCAGACTCCACTCTCTGCAATTGCATTAGCTGAAATGATTGATAAAACGGATTTACCTAAAGGGGCGTTTAACCTGATTACTGGAAAGGGCTCCGAAATTGGTGATGCTTTAGTAAAACATCCTGACGTGAACGCAATTACATTTACCGGCAGTCCTGAAGTCGGTATCTCATTAAAAAACAAAGCAGGGTTAAAAAAAGTAACTTTAGAACTAGGGTCAAACTCAGCGTTGATCATCGATGAAGAAGTCAAGTTAACTGATGAATTAATCAATCGTTGTGTATGGGGAGCCTTTATTTATAACGGCCAAGTTTGTATTTCATTACAAAGAATTTTTGTACATCATACACTTTATAATGAATTCCTTTTAAAGATGAAAAATGCTACTGAATTATTAAATATAGGTTCGCCATTAGACCTTCAAACAGATATTAGTGCTCTGATTTCTAAAAAAGATGTTGCTAGAATAGATGAATGGGTTAAGCAATCACTTAAAGATGGAGCTGATCTAGTAACTGGTGGCGATATAATTGACGAACGTCTTTATAAACCTACTATTCTATCAAACGTAAAGAACAGCAGTGATGTATCCTGCAAGGAAATTTTTGGTCCAGTTGTCGTCATTAATTCATATGAACAATTTGATGAAGCAATAAATGAAGTAAACAATAGTCGATTTGGGTTACAAGCTGGAGTCTATACAAACAACTTACAAAGAGCATTATATGCTACTAAAAAATTACATGTAGGAGGCGTGCTAGTAAACGATGTTCCTACTTTTAGAGTTGATTTAATGCCTTATGGTGGCGTAAAAGAAAGTGGTTATGGAAGAGAAGGCATAAAATATGCAATACAAGAGATGACTGAATTGAAACTAGTCTCTATTAAACTTTCAGACTGCTGACAAACGCTCGCTTTCTTTGTTGCTTCGCCTGTTGAGCGGTGCTCATAACCTATTAAGGTAACTCCGCTCCTCACATGCTTCGCTCCTGCAATCAGTTTGATTATCATGGGTTTTGGAATTTGTCTTTACAATACAAGGACTGATCATGTTTAATATATGATCAGTCCTTTTTTTATTCTAAAACTTCAGAATTATATGTTATATTTGTAAGATACGAAGTAATTGGTTTACGTGAATTGTAAAAAGTCTTGTTAAAAATTTGAAACATTTATGAGCTTCGAAGGGAGATTAAGTATGGAAATTCGAAAATTAATAATTAAAGATTTACCTGAGTTTATTCGATTAAGAAGTGAAGGACTAACATTATCACCAGAAGCATTCGGGGAAAGTTTAGAAGAGTATGAAAGCAAATCAATCGAACAGCATACAAATAATTTTCCTAAGACTTTTGATAATTTTATTATTGGCGCATTCGACAAAGGCGTACTTGTTGGCGTTGCTGGCTTCTACCAAAAAAGATCTGAAAAAATGAAACATAAAGGAACAATTTGGGGAATGTATGTTACTCCAGATTACCGTGGTAAAGGTGTAGGGAAAAAAGTTTTAAGCCAAGCGATTCAAGATGCTATGGAAATTGAAGAAATACTACAAATTGAATTGGCAGTCATTTCATCAAATCAATCTGCAAAAAGACTATATGAAGCTGTAGGCTTTGATAGCTTTGGAACAGAAAAAAGAGCATTATTTGTTAATGGTGAATTTTACGATGAGGATCATATGGTTAAGATTATTAAATAAGAAGAAAGAGATGATCAAATGAATGGTTTGATCGTCTTTTTTATTTTAAAGGCTCTGTTAAAGTAGATTGTTGATTCTTATTTAACTGAATGTTAGTTAGATGAAGAAGGATTATTTTTATAATTTCGGTTGTGCTTAATGAAGGAAGTGCATGAAAAGGCGAAAAATATCTAATCGAATTTTAATAAAAAATGGTAAAATATAGTAAATACATAAGGTATTTAAATTGCAAAATAACAAAAAAAGGTAGGTGAAATCTATGGAAAGAACGCACGAATCAGAAACGACTCAAAGCAAAGTTTACATGGATGATCAGAAAGTATTTTCACCAATAGAGGATCTACAAAAAATGGAGGGTGTTATTCCTTTAAAAAGAAAAAGCTTCGAATTTGGGAAAAAACCAAAGCTAATAAGATATTTAGGATATTTCTTTATTACATTTATCGTATTAACAATGTTATTTGGGTTAGTTGCAAGCTTCTTAGACTAATAGAATATTTAATTCGGAAAGAACTATATAAGAAACCAGGGAGAATAAATTATGAAGAATCTAATCGTTGGAGGAATTGGAGTTTTAACAAGTATTTTATTATTTGGATTAACACTTATTTCGGCATCAATCTATTCTTTGTACCTATCTCAACCAGCTGGAGATGGATGGGACTCAAATATAGGAGTTTTCGGAACAGCGTTGTTTAATATTGGAACAATTCCATTGTTAATAAGTTTTGTATTCTTTATCATTGGTGTTCGTTATGTATATAAGGGAATCAAGGAGTAACCTATAAAGGGAGGATTCATTTGGAAAACTTAATGTTATTTACCCCAATTATTGTATGGCTATTAATCTTTGCTGCTATTGCCTTTGGAATTATCTTTTTTGTAAAAAAAATATTAAGAAAATAAGAAAATGAGCGAGTAAAAATCACAAAATATTTTGGAGGTCTTCTTATATGTTTATAGGAATATTACTCATTTTATTTGGATTTTTACTAATAGTGAATCCAGAAGCATTTTGGGTTGTTACAGAAAGTTGGAAATCCGATGGTGCAACAGAACCATCTTCTTTTTATAAGTGGAGTACACGTTTTGGGGGATCGATGTGTGTTTTAATTGGTGCTGCTAGTATCATCGTGTCAACGGTATAATATAAGAAGTAAAGATCACAATTAATGTGGTCTTTTTCTGTGTAAAAAATGAATGACGGGTCAATCCTTATGTAACTAAATGAAAGGTTAGTTCAATAAGGAATGGATGTTAATCTAAAATTAACGGCTAAAAAGCGTTGTTGTAATTTGTCGTTTAATTTTCATATAATTGATTAATTTCCTTATTTTAGAAATTGTATCAATTGTCATTATAATATGTGTATATAAATTAAAGGAGAGTTATAAATGGTTAATTTTAATCTTAAAGGTTTAATATTATGTATAGCGATATTTGCATTGGTTGTTTATGGTGCGTACATCTTTATAAGAAAAGCATTTAGATAATTTTAATATTGATATAACTATAAAAGAATGATTTATTAATTGACTATCGAGTTGAACAAGGAGCTTTGTTGATTTTATCGAATTATTTAATTTTAATAAATCGATTAAAATTTGCAACGAGAGGAATGGATAAGGTGGTAAAATTTTGTTTTATTATAGGTGCAATTCTTTTACTTATTTCAGGAATATTCATTGGAGCATTTCAATCTCCAGAACAACAGCGAGTAGTAAAAGAAGATTTTTTAAAATTAGGACATTTTAATAAGATTAAATTTTCTATTTGGACTGGAATTATAGGAGTTATTTTTATTGCATTTGGAAGTTTAGTTTACTATATCTAATTTAATTAACGCATGGATAAATTTAAGATCTTGAGTCGCTAAATGTGGCTCTTTTTAATTCAACATAATGGCAGTTTAGTTAAATAAGTATTTGTCGATTGTTTTTCATGAGTTGAATGATTTTATAAATTTATAATTCATATCAATTTTCCTTATAATTGCTTTATACAAATAAAAAGAGTAAAGGTTGGTTATATGACTGGATTATTTATTCAACTTATCATTTTTGTAGCAATCATAGGATTAATATTATTTATCTTCAAGGTTTTCGGAAGATATAAAATTTTTATTGCTCTAGCTATTATTTTTAGTAGTGATTTAATTTTTATCTATAGTGCTCATGGTAAATACGATAGTCAATTTTGGTCAATTATTTTGATTAGTGGTATACCTGCTTCTACAATAATTAGAAATATGTTAAAAACTAAAACTATAGAATAGAGGAGATAAAGCATGTTAAATAAGCTGGTAATCGCATTATTATCAACAATTACTTTTTCATTTTTGTTCACTTGTCTTAAGTATAAATCGCTTGGTGATGGCGATTTTTTAGGAATGTTCATGGCTGTTATCCTTTATTCTAGCGTTGTATTTGTTATTGGAGGAACCATCTTATCCATCGGCGTTGATAAATGGCACTTGAAATATAACTATCATTCAAAAATTTTGTCTTATTTAGCGAAAGTAGGAATGTATTCAGTTGCTGGAATGAGTGTTATGTTCATTCTTTATGCCTTGGAAAGTCAAAGTATAAATGAAAGTATTTTTGATGATCTTCTCGCTTTCTCACTTCTTTTGCTTTTTGGTTGTTTCGCTTCGAATGTGTTTTATCATGTTGAATTATTATTTAATTTCATTTTAAAAAAGAAACATAATAACAACATTTCAAAACCCTTATTGAACTAGCTCATGTATAATTTAAACAAGATTCCAAGGAGATGTAAAAAGAAAGTATTGCTTGAACTAATTAGAATTGTATTTATATTACTATTGTTAGGATTAATATTAAGTACATTGTTACGAAACTTATACTTATCAATGGGTGTAAATTTAGATAAATTTGGTTGGATGGGTTCGGTTGCGATTTTTTCTTTGTTATTTGTTTTATATAGAAATAAACTTCAATTTAGTGGTTGGTACACTGGAAAATCGAGAGTTAAACTTTCAAAAAAGGTAGCTACTTTACTTGTATCTGTATCGGTATTATTAATAATTTCACTACCAATCCTAAGTTACTTATTGAACTAAAGCATCCGATAGTTTAAGATCTTGGGCTACTAATGTGCGGCTTTTTTTATTCAACAAAATAGTTTAGTTACATAAGATTTTTTATACAAGAAGGAGAGGGAATAATATTAAATTAAGTAACCGTTTTTTTTAGAACAGGGTAAAGCCTATTGCTATTACTCAGATGGTACTTGGAATTCCATACATAGTATTTATTGTTTTTTCTTTAAAATCATTTCCTGTTAATTTTGTCTATTCTGGACTTATAGGAATAACGATGGCGGCTACCATGTTTTTATCGGGGATAGAGAATTATATTTTAAAAAAGAAAAGTTGGTCAATTGGCTTCTTTGTCTTATCTTTAATTATAATTTTAGTTGCAGCACAAAGCTTTTATATATCACAACTAAATAGATAATGAAATGTAGTGCAGTAATTTATGCAATTAACACAGTGCATTAGTTCGATAAGTGTTCCTAAAGGTTGTCTAATTTGACAGCCTCTTTTTTATTTCAAAAATCAACATTTTAATTTAACAGAGCCATTTTAAAAAAGCAAACAACAAAAGTGGTAAAATGATTATTTTTAAAATGTATTTGTTGGATTATTGTTCACATTTATTTACATAATAAGTGTGTTATGATTGTGCTAAGTTTAGTAATAGAAGTAGGAGAACTAGATTGAAATCTAAACAAAAAATAATTCCATCATTATCATCAAATTCAGTCTATCTTGGATTATTGTTAGCTTTAGTAGGTGGTTTTTTAGATGGGTATACTTTTATAAGTAGAGACGGTGTGTTTGCCAATGCGCAAACGGGAAATCTTGTTCTTTTGGCAATAAATCTATCATTTGGAAATTGGAAAAACTCTGTGGATTATATTCTACCTATTATAGCCTTTATTCTAGGTGTATTAGTTGCTGAATCCGTTAAACATCCACGTTTAAGAGAACTATTATTCAGCTATAGACGTTCAATTCTCTTATTAGAATGTAATGTATTATTGATTGTAGGATTATTACCTAGTAGTGTTCCTAATATAGTTGTAACAGTTTGCATCTCCTTTGTCTCATCATTACAAATTTCAACCTTCACTCATTTAGATAAATGGACATACAATTCAACGATGACAACCGGTAATATTAGAATTGCTTCACAGGCAGCATATATAGCTTTTGTAAATCAGGACAAAGAAGCAAAAACAAAATTTAAAGAGTTTCTCGTTATTATCCTTTCCTTTTCATTTGGCGCACTGTTTGGAAGTCTTTCGACAAAGTATATTGGGAATCAAGCTGTTTGGATCGCTGCAGGAGTATTAATAGTAGCGTTAATCTTATATCACAAAGACAAAGGTTATTTTAGAAAGAAACTCCATTAATATAAAAAATGAGCCCTTTTTCGGGGCTCATTTTAGTAATCTTATTTGAAAAACTGAATGAAACAAACAATAATAAGTGCAAATAAAATAGAAGGTAACATATTTCCAATTTTTATTTTTATTAAACCTAATGAATTCAAGCCAAGAGCAATTAATAAAATTCCTCCTGTACCTGAGATTTCAGCAATAATTGAATTTAATAAATGCTGTGTTACTAGATTCGGTACAAATGAGGCAAAAATGGCAATGAATCCTTGATAGATTAAAACCGGGACAGCAGAGAATAACACGCCAATGCCAAGAGTCGAAGTTAAAATGATTGATAAAAAGCCGTCCATCATTGATTTTGTATATAATATTTCGTGATTATGACGGAGTCCACTATCTAATGCTCCGAGTATAGCCATCGCACCAACACAGAATAATAAAGTTGATGTAACAAACCCTTTAGAAATAGAGCCTTCGCTTTTAGAATGAAATTTACTTTCGATAAATAGACCTAATTTATCTAATTTACTTTCAATATCTAACCATTCTCCTACAACCGCACCTAGTGATAAGCTGAAAACGACGATTAGAACTTGATTTGTTTTCATAGCTAAAGTAAATCCTATGACAATAATTACGAGAGAAATTGACTGAGTTACTAGGTTTTTCATTCGATCTGGAATTCTTTTAATAAACAAACCTAGTAAAGAGCCAAAAATAATAGCTGCTGCATTAACAATTGAACCGAGTAGTACCATGATTATCCCCTTTAACTTACATATAATTAATCTATTTTTAAGACTATTTTTCCGATATTTAAATTGTTCTCCATTCGAGTATGCGCTTCATTCACTTCTTGCCAACTATACACTGAATCGATAATCGGTTTTATTTTCTTATTCGTAAAAAGTGGTAAGACATATTTTTTGAATTGATTCGTTAAATAGATTTTTTGCTCAAGTGTTTGTGAACGCAAAGTACTCCCTATAATGGAAATTCTCTTTGTCAAAAGTGGTAATAAGTTTACATCGTTCACTTTAACTCCACCCATTGTACCAATTAAAATTAGCCTACCATTACTATTTAATGATTGCAGGTTTTGATGGAAATAGGATGCACCAATAAAATCTAAAATGACGTCCACCCCTACATGATCAGTAACTTTTTCGACTACAGTTTTAAAATCTTCATTTTTATAGTTAATCACATAGTTTGCACCTAAATCAGTACAAGCTGTAAGTTTCATTTCATTCCCTGCAGTGACAATTGAACTTGCACCAAATTCTCTTGCAAGCTGAATAGCAGCAGTCCCAACACCACTAGCTCCGGCATGAATTAATACTGTTTCATTTTCTTTTAATCTACCTAATTCAAATAAATTTAAGAATGCTGTCAAAAACACTTCAGGTATAGCCGCAGCCTCTTCGAACGAAAAATGATCTGGAATAGAAATTGCCAAATCTGAAGGAATAGAAACATACTGCGCATAACCTCCGCCTGGCAATAAGCTACAAACACGATCTCCTACTTTCCAGTTTGTTACATTAACCCCAACTTGTTCAACAATCCCTGACATCTCTAATCCTAAAATAGGTGATGCGCCTTTAGGTACGGGATACTTACCATGTTTTTGAAGTAAGTCAGCTCGATTAATAGCCGTAGCATGAACTTTTACAAGTAGTTCATGCTCACCTAAAACAGGCATATGATAATCGTCAATAAATAAATGCTTTGATTCATCAATTTGAACTGCCTTCATTCTAAAAACCTACCTTTAATTAATTTAATTCCTATCATACTATATAACTAATCGAAAGAATATTTTAAAAACTCGGATTGATGAAATTTGTATATTTTCTTAACATAATTCCTACTCACTTTTTTAAAATTAATTTTGGAGAAAAAATTTTTAAAAAAACTTCGAACTTTAATCGGTTTTTAAGTGTATATAGAGTATGTGGTGAAAGGAGGAGAAATAGTGTCTGAAAGAATTGACAAAGATCGTTTAGAAGAATTATTTAATAATCACTCGTCAATGGTGTATCGTACCGCTTACTTTTTAACCAAATCAAAAGTAATGGCAGATGATATTACGCAAGAGACGTTCATTCGTATCATAAAAAAATTCCATCTGTTTGATCAAACAAAAGCAATTGAACCTTGGATTTATCGAATGACAGTAAATATCACCCGTAATATGATACGTAAACAAAAAATTAAGAAACTTTTCGGCATTCATTATGATGTTCTAACTGAAAATGAAGTTGAACAATCAATTTTACAAAATGAAATGGAAGATCAGCTATGGATAGAGATAAATTTATTACCGCAGAAGAGTAAGGAAGTGATAGTTCTTCATTATTATTTAGAACTTAAATTAGATGAAGTGGCGGACTCTTTAAATATTCCAATCGGTACATGTAAATCAAGGCTTAATTACGCGCTGACAAAATTAAGAAATCGATTATCGAAAAACGAACTGTTTAAAGTAGAAGAAAAACTGAAAGGGGGAGAACTTAATGGTGGAAAACAATCCTATTTCTGAAATTAAACACACCCTTCAGAAGAAATTAGATCAACATAATCCTTCCGTCACATATGATCAAATATGGAATAAAGCCAATTCAAATTGGGGGTATAATCGAATTCGAAAATCGTTTGTTTCAGTTGGGATTCTTTTGTTTCTGGCATTTTCTATTTTTATTAATTCACCTATTAAAAAGGGACTAAAAGAAGACATTGGAATTACAAATGAATCTAAAAGTACTTCTGCAGATGCCAGTATTGGACTATTAATTGTAAACGGGGCAGGTTATCGATTTGAAGGTGTTTTACATAATAAGGAATTTATACTTAATGACCAAATTGGTGTAGTTAAAGAAGTTGTTAAAAATAATAGGATTCCGAAAGACAATTTTTCCTCTAATATGTTAAAGATTGGCGATAAAATTTATTTAACGAATGAAGACCCAAAAGTAATTATTGTAAAACAAGAGGACGGAACAATCTTAAAGTTTTTAAAAACTGAAAAATGATTGATAGATTGACTATTTAAAATAAAATTTGAGTCATATTAATAGTCCAATTTGAAAATAGGGAGTGTTCAAAATGTCAAAATTGTTAAGTGCATCGATACTTTTTTTCTTTCTCATTTTCACTGGATGTTCAGCAAATTATGGATTGAAAGGTAATAAACCTCCAAAAACAATGGTTCAAGTAGAGAATCAAACATATGATACGAAATTAGGTTCTTATTGTTGGATTACGAAAGGAAAAGGAGAATGTGCAGATACGGCTGGACCAGTCAAACTACTAGAGGGGAAAAAGCCGATTGAAGTAAAACCTGGCGAAACCGTTAAAATTAAAATGAATTATAATCCTAAACCAAATGAAATCCACTTGGTTCAAATAAATGATAATAAGGAAATTGAAATAGAGGTAGTGAAGAATCAATTTTCAGCACCTATTAATAAAGGGGTATATTATTATTCATATGGAGTATGGTGGATGGATAAAAAAGATGAGCACTTATCACATGGCGATGCTTTTTATGCTTTTGCTTTAGAGGTAAAATAGAATGTTTTTCGTTAGAATAAGTAAGGGTATGTTTTGAAAAATATTGTTCAAAACATACCCTTAATAGATTACTAATTTATTCTTCTGTAGGGATCTTTGGTCCATCAAGATCTAATTGATAAAAGGACAAGTCAAGCCATCTATTAAATTTATAACCTGCCTTTTTAATTGTGCCTGAATAAACAAATCCGAAGTTTTTATGCATGGCAATACTTTTTTCATTATCTGCATCAATTCCAGCAATTAAAGTCATATACTCTCTTTCTTTGGCAATAGAGATTAATTCTTTCATTAATGAAGTGGCAATACCCTTTTTTCTGTATTCACTATTTACATAAACTGAATGCTCAATCGAATATTTATAGGCAGGCCAAGCTCTAAAAGGACCGAATGTAGCAAATCCAACGACTTTTTGATCAAGTTCGAAGACTAGTATTGGAAACCCTTCATTCATCTTTTGTTCAAACCAAATTTGTCTGCTTTCTAGCGTTTGTAATTTATATGTATAAACTGCAGTTGTATTAAGAATGGCATCGTTATAAATCTCTAAAATGTCCATTAAGTCGTTTTGAGTAGCATCCCTAATCATTTTTTCTTTCCCCCCAATTTAATTTATTATCTCTTCTTATTTTAGAACTTTTTATACAAACCGTAAAATTGAAATTTATATTTGTTTGTAATAGATCGGTTTGTTCATATTAAAATCCTAATTTTTAATTGTTTATAGCTTACATTATAAACCTTGTTCCTTAGTAAATTATCTTCCAATAGTGAGAAATAGAGGATATTCATTTACCGGTTATCCTCTATATCATTATTTGACATGATTGTTCAAGAAGGAATCTAATCTATTTTCGTTGAATTAATTACAAATGATTTTTTAGACTGATGTGGTAACTGCTGGGCAAAACAATTATTTAGGCAGCTGGTTAGCATCTAAGTTTAATAGATTTAGATTAAATGTAGATGATAGAACATAGGAGTATATAAAGTTATTGAAGAATTCTCTTCCTAGTGTGAAATATATTATCAAACACTTATTTTATTAGAAGAACTTAAGCAGTTGGATTTTTCTAAAGGTAAGGTTAAAGGAGCGAGGAAGTTAAAATGAATCAATCCTATTTTTATTTAAAACTAGAATCACATCAATTACATATGTCTTATAAAAATGAAAAACGTCGCGTGCGTGTTTTATTGCCGAAAAATTATGAAGAAGACAAGGATCAAAATTATCCAGTTGTTTATATGCATGATGGTCAAAATATTTTCTACAGTAGTGAATCTTATAGCGGGTATTCATGGAAAGTGATTCCGGCAATTAAACTAAACCCTGATTTACCGAAGATGATTGTTGTTGGGATCGATAACGGTGGACAAGACCGAATTAATGAATATACGCCATGGAAAATTACTGAAAGCCCTCTTCCTGAAGATTATGAACTAGGTGGGAAAGGGGTGGAGTTTGCTAATTTTGTCATGACAGTCGTGAAGCCGTTCATTGATAAGCAATATCGAACTAAATCGGATAAATATCATACAGCGGTGATTGGTAGCTCGCTTGGAGGTAATATTTCGGCTTTTATGGGTGTTGAATATAAAGAGCAAATTGGTGGTTTAGGTATATTTTCTTTAGCCAATTGGATTACAAGTAATGCATTTGATCATTATATTGCTAGTGAAGAGTTGGATCCTGAACAACGAGTGTATATTCAAGTTGGTACTCAGGAAGGCGATGATACCGATCGTCAATTGATGTATGGAAATATGAAGCAGGCATATATCGATTGCTCGCTTAAGTATTATAAACAACTGATAAAAGGCTCTGTCCCAATAGATAGCATTTGTTTAAATATTTTTGCAGATGAAGTACATGATGAAAAAGCTTGGGCAAAACACTTACCAGAATGTTTACATTTCTTAAGTGAGAAATGGTCTTAAATGAACTGATTTATAAAGAAGCTTACATTAATTTAAAATTAAAATAAATTGTGTAAATAATAAATTTTTTGATATTAAGAAAGGAGCATTTTTATGAATTATATTTTGATCTCTCCATATTATCCAGAGAATTTCCAGGCATTTGCTCATCGTTTGAAAGCCGCAGGTGTAAATGTATTAGGTATTGGCGAAGAGCCATATGACCAATTAGGTTCGAAACTACAAAACTCTTTAACAGAATATTATCGTGTGAATAATTTAGAAGATCTAGATGAAGTGAAACGTGCTGTTGCATTTTTATTTTATAAACATGGTCCTATTGATCGCATTGAATCTAATAACGAATACTGGTTAGAACTTGATGCGCAGTTGCGTGAACAATTTAATGTATACGGTAATAAACCGAGTGACTTGAAAAAAGTTAAATATAAATCTGAAATGAAAAAGCTGTTTAAAAAAGCAGGTGTGCCTGTTGTAGATGGAAAAGTCGTTAAAACTAAAAATGAGTTAACGAAAGCCATTGATGAATTAGGACTGCCAGTTATTGCTAAACCGGATAATGGTGTTGGATCAGCTGCAACCTTTAAATTATGTTCAGAAGAGGCTGTACGCCATTTTGAAGAAGTATGGGATGAAGAACAAGTGTACTTCATTGAACCATATGTCGAAGGAGGCGTGCTTTGTACATTTGATGGTTTAGTCGATCAAAAAGGGAATATTGTTTTCCAAACAAGCTTTACATATAATGTGCCAACTCTGGAACTTGTTAAAGGTCAGTTGGATTTAGCTTATGTGATTCAAAAAGAAATTGATCCTAGGCTCGAAACTTATGGGAAAGCGATTGTGAAAGCTTTTGGGATGAAAGAACGCTTTTTCCATATTGAGTTTTTTAAATTAGAAGATGGGGATTATGTTGCACTTGAATATAATAATCGCTTAGCTGGTGGCTACACGATTGATATGTACAATTTTGCGTACTCCATTGATTTATTTGCTCAGTATGCTTCTATTGTGACAGGTGCAGAAATTAAGGAATCCGAAATCGATAACCAGTATTGTGTCGGTATAACACAGCGTGATGCTTATGAGTATAACCACGATACAAATGCTATTTATGAACGATTTGGCGACCGTGTGAAGTTTGAAAAGCGCATGCCAGATGCATTTGCGGAACTCCAAGGAAATCAATTTTATGCGATTAATGCAGATTCACAGGAAGAAGTCGATAACATCATTCGTTTTGTACATGAACGAAAAAATTGCAGCGTTGTAAACGTATAAGGATAGGAGATTTTTCAATGAATATAGAAAATTTAAGCCATTGGAGTGGGGAATTAGGACGCGAAATGCAGTTGAACAGATATGGACACAGTGGCATGCCAATCCTAGTTTTTCCTTCATCTGGGGGGACGCATTTTGAATACAATAATTTTGGAATGATTGATGTGTGTCATGACTTTATTGAATCCGGAAGGGTTCAGTTTTTTACACTGTCTACAATAGATAGCGAAAGTTGGCTACACGGCTCAAAATCGGTACATGACCGCGCATTAGCTCATGAAGCATATGATCGTTATGTGATTTCAGAAGCTATTCCATTTATTAAACATAAAACAGGTTGGTTTGATCCAATGATGACAACAGGTTGTAGTATGGGTGCATATCATGCGTTGAACTTTTTCCTAAGACATCCGGATGTCTTCCAAACAACTGTTGCACTTAGCGGTATTTACGACGTGCGTTTCTTTTTTGGAGACTACGGAAATGATCCTCTTGTATACGAAAATTCACCAAGCGATTACATATGGAATCAAAATGACGGCTGGTTTATAGATCGATACCGTTCTGCAGATATCATAATATGTACAGGACTAGGTGATTGGGAACAAGACGGGCTGCCTTCATTCTTTACATTAAAAGAAGCCTTTGAAGAAAAACAAATTAAAGCATGGTTTGATGAGTGGGGTGAGGATGTTTCGCATGACTGGGTTTGGTGGCGAAAACAAATGCCGTATTATTTAGGAGAATTATTTAAATAAGCACTTAATACTTTTTTAGGGCTACTCTATTTAGGTAGCTCTTTTTATATTTTCCAATAGAATATGTAATGAATTATTAGGGATTAATCCAACTTATTCTTGTTTTAAAGGGGAAGAAATTAAACGAATAAAAAATCCTAAAATAATCTCAACAAAGAGACCGGTAAGAACATATACTAATTGGCAATTAAGGACAGATTATGTTGAGACACTAGATGCTAGTAAACAGGCTAATGAAATAATTGCACCTCTATTAAACAAAATTAATGAATTAATTTTGTTTAAAAAGAAATATGAGTGTCAGTTTATTCTTATGCAAGTTCCAATTATAGAAAATGGATGCTGCCCAGCGTTGGTGTATGATCAAGAAATCATTAATTTTTGTTCAAAGATTGGTGCATCAATAGAAATAGACTTATATGCAAATCCATATGAGAGTGATTGGGACATTGTATTGAAGACTTAATTATCTCTCAAAGTAGTTAAAGAATGCACTAAAATTTATTAAAAAAGGCGGATTCAACAATATAGAATCCGTCTTTTAGTTTACCTTGCTATCTCATTTTTAATATAATACCCTCGATATTTTCTGAGATAAATATTCAATTCTAGGGATCATAAGGGAGTCATCTACGCTCGAAATTTTCTCTGGTTTAAACAGTTGCAGTTTCCTTAACTCATAAAAATCAAAAAGTACTTGCTCAAATGTTAATTGGTTTTTCATTAAGTACTTTAGATCAAGAATAGAAAACAACATCTGATCCTGTAATATCAAGAGTCTTCCGTTAATTTCGTTAAAGACTCCATTTCGAATACCTTCATTGTAAAAATTAAGTAACTGGTTTTCACGGGTTTGTAGCATCTCCCATAGCTTATCGTACATTAAGGGGAATGTGCCCTGAAGCTCTTTTAAAAAATCATCAGTTATAAAAAGTGCAAGTGATACTGATTGCTCAAAAATTTGTTGAAATCTAGGAGCAAATAAACTTTCCTCATTCGTCATTTCTGAGGTCATATCTTTAATATACTGCACAAATCCGTCTGTAACTCTATAAAATAAATCTTCTTTTGTAGGAAAATATTTATAAAGTGTTGCTCTACTTATTCCAACGATTTTCGCAATCTCTTCCATGCGCAATGCCTGAAAGCCGTTTGTTCGAATAGTGGGCATTAGCTTTAATATTATTTCTTCTTGTTTATGTATGAACTTTTCTGTCAGCTTATTTTCGTTGGTCACCTTACTGCCTCCTTACTGTGAGTATTATATCAAAAGTGTAATACATATTATACAAGGAAGATAAAGTAGACAAAAAATATCTTTTTTGTATAAATTGTATATTTCCTATGATACAATGACAAAGAAGTCAATTTCACTTGAAAGTGAGGATACAAAATGAAAACAAGAAAATTAGGTAATAGTGATTTAGAAGTTTCAGCAATTGGACTTGGATTGATGGGAATGTCTCCAGGAATTTACGGTTCTATAAATGACGAAGAATCAATTAAGACTATACATCGAGCTTTGGACCTTGGAGTTAGCTTATTAGATAGTGCTGACACTTATGGTAATGGACATAATGAAGAACTTCTTAGCAAAGCATTGGCGGGAAGACGCGATAAAGCTATTGTATCGACGAAGTTTACATTTGGACCTAATTGGGAGTTCATTGGCGGACATCCAGATTATGTAAAAAAAGCAATTGATGAGAGTCTTAGACGATTAGGTCTTGACTATATTGATCTGTATTATCAGCATCGAGTAGATCCTAATGTACCAATTGAAGAAACAGTTGGAGCGATGTCCGATTTAGTGAAAGCAGGAAAAGTTCGTTATCTTGGGCTTTCAGAAGCGGATTCAGACACTATTCGACGTGCAAATGCTATCTATCCAATCTCAGCATTACAAACGGAATATTCACTTTGGAGCCGAGACATCGAGCATGAGATTCTTCCAACAGTAAGAGAACTTGGAATTACTCACGTGGCATATAGTCCTCTAAGCAGAGGTTTCATTTCTGGCGAATTACGAAAATTTGAGGATCTTGATCAAAATGATATTCGCAGATTTTTACCAAGATTCCAAGGTGATAACTTCCAAAAAAATGTCGACATAGTAGACAAACTTCGTGAAGTTGCAAAGGAAAAGAACGTAACAATTTCCCAACTGGCGCTAGCATGGACTATAGCAAAAGGAGCGTTACCAATTCCAGGTACTAAACGAGTAAAATATCTAGAGGAAAATGTTGAGGCACTTAACATAGAACTGACTGAAGAAGACTTAAAACAACTTGAAGAGGTTAGTCCAGAAAACTCTGTTCATGGCGGACGCTATTGAAATTAAACTCATGAGCTTAAACTATTTAAAAGTATGCGCCTCGTATCTTTTTACGAGGTGTTCTTTAATAAAAAAAGAGTTGCCCAAGCAACTCAAGTTGTTCAACTAAATTCTCCCTTTAGTCATAATGAACGAAACGCCTCCTTTTGCTTAGCGTAGGCTGCACTTGGCAATATTGGGAGTTACCTAAAAGCCTACCCAATCCAATTGTAGAGCTACAAACAAAAAGGAGCCGTTTATATTATGATAGATAGTCAAAAAATTATTGGTTTAGACGTGTCAAAAGACATTATTTCTGTTGTTATTCCTGAAGAAGGACGTGGAGAACCACGATTTCACGGTAATATTCAAAACACACCCGAAAGCATTCGTAAACTTTTTAAGAAGTTATGCGATCCAGAAAAGCTACCCATGCATATTAGACTGTAAATCACCGTTAATTTATTTGCCTTCGTGCCAAGCTTTTGAGTCAATTATTCTTTAAAATTGGAAACTAAAAATACTTCTAATGTAAATGATACATTCACACTTAGAAATATAATTTTTAAAAACTAAGTTGGTAGTCTTACTTTGAGTCTGCTTAAAACAGGTAAATTCGGGTTTTTAAAGCCTTTTGGGTATGGTGATTTGCCAGTTTCGTTCATATCAGTTGAATAAGAACTCACATTTCCATTCGGGGAATTCATCATTATGTTCTAGAAGACACTCTTTCATTATTTTCGAATCTTCAGGTAATCTTCTCGCCATTTCTGACCACCCAACAAATTCTATTTTATTTGGCAACTCTACGATTCCAGTAATGGTATCCCAAAAAGCGTCCCAATTTTCACTATAATAAGCTGGAAATTTCAGTTTTTCTTTCAATAGCATATGCAATTCATTGCTAGTTCTTACTTTCGTTACATCAATTATTAATTTAGGTACTTTTGATTTTTTCTCTATTTCATTTTCAATTATGTATAGTAAAAGAACAAAATAAGGCAAGAAGAATAAAAAAAGAAATATTAAAGAACTTTGAACAGTAACTATCATCCTATTTCCCCTTAAATATCAAAAATTACTAAGACTACTATAGTTATTTAATTATTTGATAATTTTTCTCCAGTAATAATTTCGTATAAAGTCGCTGAATCTACTTTTGATAATTGTACATATCGGCCACTTTTAGTTATTTCCAACATGTTGTCACTTGAATTAACCCATACTCTGTAAAGTATTTGTTTTACTTGAATATCAGGATTTTTAAACTGAAAAGCCAATTCATATTCAGGATGGCGGGACATTTTCTCCTCTTTAACTTTCCATTCAGAATTTCTAAAAATTTCTTGTGCTTTTAATACGTCTTTATCTATTGTAACTTCTCTATAATTCTCGTATTTATGACTACTATATTTTTGAACCAATATCTTTTGTTTTTCAGTTTCTACTTCTTTCGAGCATCCTATTGCTGTGATCAAAAAAATCGTAATTAGGCAAAAGAAAATCTTGTTGAACTTCAGAACTATCACCTCCTGACTTCATTATACATTTTTAATGGTAATATTTGGTAAAAAAATTAAAATATTTTAATTTTTTTGCACAAAAAAAGACTGCTGAAACAGTCTTTCGTCAACTAACGGACATGTTCGTTGAAATAGGAAATTTAGATTTTAAATAAGCTAAATTTAATATTCTTTTATTTTTTTCATCATCTTCAGTATTAAATAAATCTGTTAAAGTCATTTGAAAAATAAATCCTTGCAGAAGAATCCTGGTTGAAAACAAATTAAGAATACCTACAACAAATAATATCCAACCAAAGCCTCTTAATAAAACAGGTCCAACAAAATTATTAAAATACGTTAGAGTTACAATTAATAGACCAAATCTAACTTACAATTGTAGGAGGAACCTAACTATGAAGTTAGCTTGCCTAACTCAAGTTTAGTGAGACTTACAGCAAGCTATTTTACAATTTCTAATTGGTGTATAATAGTGTGAAGAAATTGAATTTTAACGGGGTGGTAATAAAAATGAAGATTTTGTTTGATGAAACTTATACTTCCAATGACGGAAAAAGAACAAGCAGGAATATTTGGTATGGGGATGCTGATTTAACTGTTGATGGTGAATTTGGAAAAATCCTTAATCTTAATGAAGATTTTATGGAGAAATTATGCGAAATAATAAAAAATGACATATCTAAAAATGCAGCAAATAAGGCTACTGAAACTAACTGGTATTTTTATGGAAGTGGTGTAACTCAGGACACGATTGGAGACAATATCCGTCCAACAATTATGGTTCGTGAGAGGTCTGACGAATATATAACTAATTTTAATATCAGTGACCACGATTTTGCTTTAAATATCGATGCTATTCTGCTGTTTAAGGCGGATTTTGAAAAACGCTTAGCTAGCCATTGAGGAGCTACATCAGTATGGAATTTACATACTATTCGAGGGGAATGATTTCATAATGAAATCATTCTCTTTTTTCATCTGTGAGTCTTTTTTGTGGGGGAAAAGAACATTTAATTGGTACAGATTATGAATAATTACTCTTAAATTCAATGAAAAAATCAACAATATTTTAACTAATTAGATAGGTTGTAATAATTTAATAAACTGTATGAACTAGTGTATGATAAGTAAATTACTATAAAAGTTTAAACTTTCTATGGTCATAGTAAAGGAGCGTTTGTTTGTTAAAATGATATCTCAAAATTTAAGGGAGCTCATTAACGCAATATAAATCTTTAAATATCAATTTTAAAATTAATAAGGTGAAATAAATGATTGTAAATACACTAAATGACGTAAATAATTTAATTACAGAATGGCAAACTGCAATTGAAGCGGAACGAAATTATTTGAAATTTCATGGTGGGAGAAGCTATACCCTTTCAAAGGGGACTCCACTTTATCAAATTGGACAAAGTACGGTGATCTTGTTTACGATTTATGCAGAAATTTTTGTCCCAGAAGGAACGCCGGTTCGAATCAAAATAGAAAATCAAGAGTATCAAGGTGAATTGTTGTCATTTAAAGGCTCTCAAGTTGAAATTAAAATAAATGAAAGAATTACTTCAACGATTCCATATGCTGAGCTTTTTAATGAACCATGGGAGTTACTAGATCAATTAATTGAAAGACTTGAGGAAATAAAAGATTATCGTAGTAAACAAAAAAGAATTATGAAGCTAATGAATGCTGATTCAACTGCTAAACATTTAAGTAAAATGAAGAAAGAAAGTTCAACAAAGCAGGAGTTAATTTATCGTTCATTTTATAATGCAACAACATATATATGGGGACCACCGGGTACTGGGAAATCATATAATTTAACGAATATTATTTTAAAACATTACGAAAAAAATAAGTCAGTTTTAGTAATAGCTCATTCTAATGCTGCAGTAGATGTTTTAATGAAAAATGTAATTCATGAATTAGAAAAGAAAGATAAATGGAAAAGTGGCGAGATTGTCCGCTATGGGTATACAAAAGATGAGGTGTTATTACAACACGAAGATGTCCTTTCCTCAAAGCTTGTTGAAGTAAATGGAAGCATAAATCAATATGAGTTAGAAAATTTAGATGAACGAAAGCACTCCATGTTAAGAAAAGCTAGAAGAGGTGCAGCTTCAAAAAAAGAATTAGATGATTTAAGTAAAATTCAAAATAAGTTAAATAAAATTCGAGGGGAAATTCGTGAAAAAGAAAAAGAATTGGTTGATCAAGCAAAAGTGATAGGAACTACACTATCCAAATGTTCAATCGATCCTTTAATCTATTTACGCCAGTTTGATTTAGTTATTGTTGATGAAATTAGTATGGCGTATACACCACAAATCGCCTTTGCTTCAACATTAGGGAAACGAATTGTTGTATGTGGAGATTTTAAACAATTACCGCCAATTGCATCATGCTTTCATAATGAATATGTGAAAAAATGGCTACAAGAAGATTTATTTCATCATACCGGAATTGTCCAAAAAATAGAAAATGGGGAGCCATTAATTAATTTAGTTTTACTGAATCAACAAAGGAGAATGCATCCGGCCATTTCTGGATTTACAAATAATGAAATCTATCATTCTTTAGTGTTTGATCATCCTTCAGTTAAAAAAAGACAGGAAATCGCTAAACATAGACCATTTCCAATGCAAGCGAATAGTTTAATAAATTCACAATTTCTTAAAACCTATGCTTTAAAAGATTCAAATACAAATTCTAGATATAATTTAGGGTCTGCGATTATTGCAATTCAATGTATTCTTTCAAGTATAGTAGATGGGGTCAAGTCAATTGGAATTGTTACGCCATATAGAGCACAAGCAAAGTTACTAACGGCACTCCATAAAGAGATTATCGGCAAAACAAAATATCGCGAATTACCAATACAAATCGCAACAGTTCACCGATTCCAAGGAGCGGAGTGTGACGTAATCATTTTTGATTCAGTTGATACGAAACCACAATATTCTCCTGGATTACTGCTTACAGATCAAAACAGTGAAAGATTAATTAATGTTGCTTTGACTAGAGCTCGAGGCAAATTTATTCATATTGCAGATATTCCATTTATAAAAAGTAAAACAAATTCAAAAAAGACGATTAATAAGTTAATTCATTTCCAAATGGATAATGAATACAAGGTGAGTAAAGAAGAGTTTGAAAAGGTTTTTTCAAAGAGTATATCAAAGAGGTTAAGACTGTTTTCAAATGATTCAATGGAAATGAAAAATGAATTAGTAAATGATTTAAAAAATGCTAAGAAAAAAATAATTGTCTCCATGCCTAATTTATCTGAAATGTCTTTGGAAATTCGAAAACTTATCAATGAAGTTGAGATACCTATTCTCTTTATAAGTGAATCGTATTTTGAAAATCAAAAAAATAGAAGTTTTATTAAAAAAGATCAAGTACAGCCTTTCATTATGATTGATAATGAACTTTTATGGTATGGAATACCTTTGTCACATGTTAGTTTAAACCAATCAAATAACTCTGCGAGACTGAATTGTCCTTTAACATGTCAAATATTAAAAGGCTATATCGATTTTTAAAAGTTACATAGAAAGTATTCTATGTAATTTTTTTTATTCTTATTAAATAATCTTGAGCATAAATTAAAAATAAAATGCTACGGGATAGGTGAATAAATGGTCGATCGATCGGTATTTTCTAAATTGTCTATGCCATGTGCTTTTTTAGATTGGGATGCTTTTGTTCAAAATGTGGATGATATTGCAGCTAAATCAAACGGTAAGAAAATACGAATTGCTACTAAATCAATTCGTAGTGTACAAGTTTTAAAATATATTTTAGAGAGCAATGATTGTTATGAAGGGCTAATGTGTTATAACCCCCATGAAGCAGATTTTCTTGCTGAAAATGGATTCGATAATTTATTAATTGGTTATCCAACGGTTGATGTAATAGGATTAAATAAAATTGCATTACAAATAAAAAAGGGTAAAAAAATCATTTGTATGGTGGATCAGACTGAACAAATTAATATGATTGAAAAAATTGCAGCAAAAAATGAGATTGTTATTCCACTTTGTATCGATATAGATATGAGTACATCTTATTTTGGTTTTCATTTTGGCGTTAGAAGGTCACCAATAAAAGAACCTAGAGATTTAGTACCGCTACTAACTCATATTTTGCAATCCTTGAATGTGCGCTTGGAAGGAATTATGGGATATGAGGCACAAATTGCAGGGGTTGGAGATGCCGCAAAAAATAAAGTTTTGAAAAATAAAATAATCCAGTTTTTAAAGACGAAATCATTAGGTGAAATAGCGAAAAAAAGAAGAGATATTGTTAAATACATTGAAAAAGATGGCTACCACCTTGATTTTGTAAATGGTGGAGGTACTGGAAGTCTTCATTCGACGACAAAGGAAAAAGTGGTTACTGAAGTAACAGTAGGCTCTGGATTTTACGCTCCAACATTATTTGATGAATACAGAAGTTTTCAATTTCAACCAGCAATAGGCTTTGCTTTACCAATCATTCGAAAACCAGCGGATAAGATTTATACATGCACTAGTGGAGGATTTATCGCATCAGGTGCTGTAGGAAAAGAAAAATTACCAACTCCGTATTCCCCAGAACAATGTACTTTATTGCCACTAGAAGGTGCTGGTGAAGTTCAAACACCAGTTTTTTATTCAGGACATGAAGAGTTAAAAATAGGAGAAGCAATTTTATTTAGACCAAGTAAGTCTGGTGAAATTGCCGAGCGTTTTTCTCATTTATATGTAGTAAGTAAAAATAAGATCATCGACCGTTTCACAACATACAGAGGAGATAGGGGGTGTTTCCTATGAAAAGTATGTTATGGAAAAACTGGTCTGGAAGTGTAAAGTTTAAACCGAATCAAGTATTGTATCCATCATCGATTGAAGAAGTTGTAAACCTCGTTAAAAAAGCTAACTCGGAAAATAAGAAAATAAGAGTAGTAGGCTCAAGTCACTCATTTACTCCACTAATTTCAACAAACGACTATTTACTGTCATTAGATAATTTAAATGGCGTTATTTCAATCAACAAAGAGGAAGAAATTGCCGAAGTCTGGGCTGGAACTAAGCTTGAGCAATTAGGAAATGAATTATACGAATCAGGTTATTCGCAAGAAAATTTAGGTGATATTAATGTTCAATCGATTGCGGGAGCATTTTTAACAGGCACACACGGCACAGGAATTGATCACGGAATTTTATCTACACAAATCGAAGAGATGACAGTAGTATTACCATCAGGTGATCTATTAGATTGTTCAAAGACAAAAAATACAGATATTTATAGGGCAATTGGCGTATCGTTAGGTCTACTTGGCATAGTTGTAAAATTTAAAATTAGAATAAAGCCTGCTAAAACGTACCGTTATGAGAGTAAAAAAGTAATGATTGATGAAATTTATAGTAATCTACTAAATTTGAAAAAAGAAAATGAACATTTTGAGTTTTACTTATTCCCTTATTGTGATCAAGTTCAAGTAAAGATAATGAATGAAACTAGAACGAAGAAACATTCATTTAAATTTGAGAAATGGAAGGTAGCAACCATTGAAAATAAAGCATTCTGGTTATTAAGTGAATTTAGTAGAAACTTTCCAAAAAGTAGTTCTCAAATTAGTAAAATAAGTGGTAGCAGTGTTCCAAATTCAAGGATGGTCGGACCGAGTCATGAATTATTTTCAACAACTCGAAATGTAAAATTTAACGAAATGGAATACAGTATTCCAGCTGAATATATGAATGATGCGACGTTAGAAATACAAGAAGAGATAAAAAATAAACGATTTAACGTCCATTTCCCAATCGAATGTCGATTCGTAAAAGGAGATCATTTTTTAATAAGTCCTGCTTCGATGCGTGATTCAGCGTATATCGCAATCCATATGTATAAAGGAATGCCTCATCAAGACTATTTTAATAGAATAGAAGAAATTCTTCAAAGCTATAACGGCAGACCACATTGGGGAAAAATGCATTCAATGAATATAGAAAAACTAAATCATTTGTATCCATCATTATCTAATTTTCTTACTATTCGAAGTCAATTAGATAAGAATAATATTTTTGTGAATGCTTATTTAGCGAAATTATTTAAGATTGAATAATAGTTGTTGGTTATATGCCTTGCTGTTAAATGATTTAATAGTTCAGCTTTAGTACCTTAATTATATAAGAGTTAAAATTACAAAGTACGAACATTAAGTGAAATTAATTGGAAAACTTGGTCTAATTAATGGTACATTTCTAAATAGCTTAAAATGACTGAACAAGCTTCAGTCATTTTTTTATGAAAATCTAATTGAAAATATTTATCAATTGTATTATGATAAGTAATGAGAAAAGTTATCAATATCAATTACATATATTTAATTTAGATTTTTCGGGGGTATTTTTATGAAGAAGCAAACTACTATGATCGCAATTTCTCTTGCTACAAGTTTAATGATGGCAGGTTGTGCACAAAAAAGTGAAGAAGCTAGTAACGTAAAAAAAGAATCAAAAGCAGAAGCAAAAATAAATTTAGATTCTGAGATTAATAATTATAGAGATTTCGTTGTATCTCAAACGGAAGAGTTCGTATCAAATACACAGAAGTTCGTTGATGCAATTAATGCAGGAAACATGGCAGAAGCCAAACGTTTATATCCAATTAGTCGTTCATATTACGAAAGAATTGAACCAGTAGCAGAATCATTTGGCGATTTAGATCCAAAAATCGATGCACGTGAAGGTGATGTACCTGCAAATGAATGGACTGGTTTCCATAAAATTGAGCAAGTTCTTTGGGTTCAAAATACAACAAAAGGTCTTGAAAAATATACAGAACAACTTATGAAGGATGCTAACTACTTAAGGGCAAAAGTAGAAACAGCTGAAATTGATCCTGTATTATTTGTAACTGGTCCTGTAGAATTATTAAATGAAGTATCATCTTCAAAAGTTACTGGTGAAGAAGAACGATATTCACATACTGATTTAGCTGATTTTGCAGCTAACGTGGAAGGTTCAGATAAAATCGTTCAATTATTATCAGAAAAACTAAAAGCAAAAGATGCTGATTTAGCTTCAACAATTGAAACTAGATTTAATGATTTAATGACAACATTAAATACTTATAAAAAAGGTGATCAGTACGTTGATTACAAACAGTTAAAAGAAGATGAAGTAAAAAAATTGGCTCAACAAGTAGATGCATTAGCAGAACCGATTTCTCAAGTTGGGTCAACATTAGGGGTTAAATAATTATGAAAAAATTAGAAACGAATAAAGTTTCTAGAAGAGACGCATTAAAACTTATTGGAGTTGGTGGAGCTGGTATCCTTATTGGTGCAACTGGAATTGAAGCAGCTTCTGAAAAGGTAACTAATTTCTTTTCACCAGCTAAAGCGGATGCAAGAGAAATTCTTCCGTTTTATGGAAAGCAACAACAAGGTATTACAACTCCTGCTCAAGATTTTATGTATTTAGCGTCATTTAAACTAGAAACTACATCAAAAGCAGATGTCAAAACAATGTTTAAAAAATGGACTGAAGCAGCAGCGTTAATGAGTGAAGGAAAAGAACTAGGTGATTCTGAATTTCCTTCATCACCTCCAACTGATACGGGTGAAGCAACAGGTTTACAACCAATGAAGCTTACGTTTACATTTGGCGTTGGTCCTTCATTTTTTGACCGATTATCAATTCAATCAAGTAAACCATCGGGGTTAAAAGATTTACCTCATTTCCCTGGTGATGATTTAAGAGAGGAATGGAACGGTGGAGACATCGTAGTTCAAGTTTGTGCAAACGATCAACAAGTTGCTTTTCATGGCGTAAGAAACTTAATTCGAATTGGACGTGGGACTGTTAGTTTAAAATGGATGCAGCACGGTTTTCAACGTTCATCTGGAGCGGATCCATCTGGTAGTACACCTAGGAACCTAATGGGCTTTAAAGACGGTACTGGAAATCCAGATACAAAAGATGAAAAAGAAATGAATACACATATTTGGGTACAAAATGGCGATGGTCCAGCTTGGCTAACAGGTGGTTCTTATTTAGTTGCAAGACGTATTCGTATCCGAGTTGAGGAATGGGATCGTAGTTCATTACAAGATCAAGAACAAACATTTGGTCGTCACAGATCATCTGGTGCACCAATTGGTGAAGGTAGTGAATTTGCTAAAATTGATTTAAAGAAAACAGATGATAATGGGAAATTATTGATTCCTGCAGATTCACATGTTGCCTTAGCAAGAGGAAAAGGTAAAATTAAAATTTTAAGAAGATCTTATTCATATACTGACGGACTTGATATCCAAACGGGAAAATTAGATGCAGGCTTACTATTTGTTAGTTTCCAAAGAGACTTAGAAAAACAATTTATTCCTTTACAAGATAAATTAGCGAAAATGGATTTATTGAACGAATACATTGAACATAATGGTAGTGCAGTATTTGCATGCTTCCCAGGCGTTAAGAATGGAAGCTATATTGGTGAAGGATTACTTTAGGTGAAGTGCATGAAAAAAAATATATTTTTAATAGCTAGTTTACTATTTTTTAGTTTAATATTAAGTCCGTTTCATAAAACATTTGCTGAAACTGATATTCAAGAACAAGTACTTTCACATATTGGTAACTCTTTAACAGAAGTTAAAAATGGTGAAAAAGATAAAGTAAAAACAGATTTATTAGCGATTAAAGATTTAATTAAAAATGAGAAAAAAACTTCAAAATTAAATAAACTAGTAGACCAAGCGATTAAAGATATTGATCAAAATGAACTTGCAGCAGTAAAAGATGATATTCGTGGGGTAGCTTTTGAAACTGAAAAGTGGATTGAAAATACGAATGTTAAAAAAGATCTTTCTCAAATTAATCTTACTAAACTAGTATCTCATTTAAATAATGTTAAAACTTTATCAAATGAATCGAATTGGGAAAAAGCACAATCAGAGTATAAGCTTTTTGAAATTGAATGGTCAAAAGTAGAAAATGATGTTAGAAAAGCAAACAGTGGTTTCTATGGTTCAATCGAAGCAAATATGATTACTTCAAGGTCAACTTTGTTTACTGAAAATCCTTCAATTACTAAAGTTAATGATTCTTTTACAAAATTAATCGATGTATTGAATAATCCAAGTAGTGACTCAACAAAAGAAGTTAGTATTGAGAAAGCAATAAAACTACTAAATCAAACAATCAATTATGTTGAATCAAATGATACAGAGAAAGCACAATCAACGTTTAATGAATTTATACAAGATTGGCCATATGTTGAAGTAATGGTTCAATCAAATTCAATGGAATTATATAAGAAGATTGAAAATGATACATCCGTTGCATTAACTCAGTTAACGGAAAAGCCTAAATCCGCTACAACGATGAAAACATTAAAACAAATTCAAAACAATTTAAACTTAGCTACGAAGAAAACATCTTATACGATGTTTGATGCAGGGACAATTGTATTTCGTGAAGGGTTAGAAGCTTTAATTATTATTTCTGCTTTACTAGCATTAGTGTCAAAAGGTAAACAAGAATCAGCACGTAAGTGGATCTTCGTTGGTGGTGCTTGTGGTATTCTAGCTAGTTTAGTAGCCGGTTTATTATTCCAGTTCTTATTATCAAAGATCTCGGCTGGAATTAGTAATCAATTAATTGAAGGGATTTCTGGTCTTATTGCTGTTGTTTTCATGTTAACAGTAGGGTTATGGTTGCATAAACAATCCCGCCAACAAGAATATGGAAGTAAGATGAAAGAAAAAGCAAAAGCAGCAATTGCTGGCGGAGGAATTCTTTCATTAAGCTTACTTTCATTTTTCGCAGTATTTAGAGAAGGTGCCGAAACAGTCGTATTTTATATCGGTATGAGTTCTTCAATTACAGCGAAAGAATTGATTACTGGTTTTGCAGGTGGAATCATTTTACTTGTTATAATTGGAATTTTCATCTTAAAAGGAAGCAAATTTATTCCTTTAAAGCCGTTTTTTACAATTGCAAGTTTATGTATTTATTACTTGACGTTTAAATTCATTGGTCAAAGTATTCATGCATTACAAGGAATTGGCTATTTACCTGACCATATGAGTACTATTTTTCCAACAATACCTAAATTAGGGATTTATCCTTCCCTAGAAAGTATCATTCCACAACTAATTTTATTACTATTTGTCATTTGGTTGTTCGTTGGAACAAAAATCAAAAACAATAATAAGTCAATTGCTGCTTAAAACAGTATAAGAAAACAGACATAATTGTCATTCAAATAGACAATTTATGTCTGTTTTTTATCGTCTTTTCAGTTTAGTAAAAGTCCAATCAGATTAACGTAATTCATTTTATAAAAAATTGGAAAATTATGAGCTAAAATATTTAAAAATTCTTTTAAAAGAGATAAGATAAGATTAAAGAAATATAAAGGTTTTACATAATAATATTATGTAAACTAGGTGAAGTAAGGAGGATTTATGATGATTCAAAAAGCTACATATGCAGGTGGTTGTTTTTGGTGTATGGTAACACCGTTTGAGGATTTACCTGGTATACATGGTATTGTTTCAGGTTATATGGGTGGGGAAATAGAAAATCCTACGTATGAAGAGGTTAAAAAGGGGACTACTGGTCATTATGAAGTAGTTCAAATTACGTTTGACGATGAATTATTCTCATACAAAAAATTATTAGAATTATTTTGGCCGCAAATTGACCCAACTGATCCAGACGGTCAATTCCAAGATAGAGGTTCACAATATAGAGCTGCAATCTTTGTTCATAATGATTCACAGCTTAAGGAAGCAATGGAATCAAAAGAAAAATTAATTGAAAGTAATATGTTTAAGAAACCGATAGTAACTGAAATATTACAGGCAACTACTTTTTATGAGGCTGAAGAGTATCACCAAGACTATCATAAAAAAAATCCAAAACACTATAAAGAAGATCGAGCGATGTCTGGAAGAGACGAATTTATTGAATCAAATTGGAAAAAGTAGGCTTAAAAAACAATAGAAGCTCCATTAGAGCTTCTATTATTTTTAAGGGAGCATAGGAATATTTATCTATTCTAAAATATTCAATCCTTATATCTGCTCTCGAATGGAGGTATACTATGGAAACAAATCGAAGGCTAGTAACGATCGGGTTGTTGGTAGCTGTTACATTGTCTGCGATTGAAGGAACGATTATTACAACTGCCACGCCTACCATCACTACAGAATTATCTGGTGTTAAGTTGATGAGTTGGATTTTTGCAGCTTATATGTTGGCAATGACTGTAACGACACCGATTTATGGGAAGCTATCGGATTTATTTGGTCGCAAAAACTTATTAATGTTTGGTATCATTTTATTTATTTTAGGTTCAGTTTTATGTGGTTTTTCACAAAATATGGGTCAATTAATATTATTTCGTACAATTCAAGGGTTAGGTGCTGGAGCTGCATTACCCTTAACGATGACGGTAATAAGTGATTTGTATCCATTCCAAGAAAGGGCTAAAGTGCAAGGGTATATTAGTGCAGTATGGGCCGTTTCAAGTGTAATTGGTCCATTAGTTGGAGGATTTTTTGTAGACTTCATTTCTTGGAGGTATATCTTTTTTATTAATTTTCCATTCGGAATCATTTCTATTATTCTATTTTGGAAATATTATCATCAAAAAATTGACCGTAAAAATACAATTTCAATTGATTATATAGGGTCCATTCTTTTTATATTAAGTACTTTATCTGCTTTATATGCTTTAGTTGTAGGGGGAGAGCAACATAATTGGACTTCTCCAAATTTATTATTCCTTTTTGCATTTGCAATTATTTTATTTGGGTTATTTCTATTTGTTGAATCAAGAGCAAAAGAACCATTATTACCACTTTCTTTATTCAAAATCCGTCATTTAGTCGTAACATATGCAGCAATGTTTATTGCACATGCACTTCTAATCTCGATCGAGGTATATTTACCAGTTTATAATCAAAGTGTGTTTGGATTAAGTGCGACACAGTCAGGTTTAATGTTAATTCCACTTTCATTTGCTTGGACATTAGGTTCTTTTTTATCTGGGCGTTTCATTAAGAAAATGAAGGCAAGAGACATTATCCTATTAGGGGCTTTCTTATGTATTATAGGCGCATTAGGGATGAACTTTTTCCATGATTCAAAAATATTAATTTATCCATTTAATGCATTTTTAGGTCTTGGCTTTGGATTATCTTTTCCAATTTATATGATCCTAATTTCATCAGCTGTAGGAATGAACCAACGGGGCATTGCAATTGCTGCAAATTCCTTTTTAAATACTTTTTCGCAAACAATTACGGTTGCTGTGTTAGGAACCATTTTTACGATTAAGGCATCCGAAGTATTGAATGGTCAAAAATTAGTACTTAATGCTCATAATCAAATCAATCATTTATCGACAGTAAAAGCTGTTACTGCTGGTTTTGAAATCATCACTTTATTTATGGCGGTATTTAGTATTATTACGTTTATTTTCGTCTTATTTTTACCGTCTGAACAATCTGAAGAAAAAAAGGTTGAAATAGCACACTAATATAGAAAAAGAAAGCTGGGAGAGAATGAACAACACACTTAAAGGGATTTTGTACGGTGTACTTGCATATGTGGTATGGGGTGTCTTACCAATTTATTGGAAACTAATTCAAGATATTTCTCCTTTTGAAATATTAACACATCGTATTATATGGTCTTTTGTAACGTTAATACTTTTCATTCTTCTTACAAAAAAATTAAAGCAATTCAAAATTACTTGGAAGCAAGTTGTAAGTAATAAAAAAGTATTTGTTTCAATGATTGCTATATCACTATTAATTAGTACCAATTGGCTAATCTATATTTGGGCGGTCAATTCAAATCATATTCTTGATGCAAGCTTGGGTTATTATATTAATCCATTAGTTAGCATTATACTTGGTGTAATCGTATTGAAAGAGTCACTGTCAATTTGGCAAATCGTTTCAGTTTGTTTAGCAACAATAGGGGTAGGATATTTAACAATCATGTCAGGTACATTACCAATCGTAGCAATACTATTATCTTTAACATTTGCTTTTTATGGATTATTGAAAAAGATTTTAAATATCGATTCTTTTTTAAGCCTTACAATTGAGACATTATTAATTTTTCCAGTGGCCTTACTATACTTCGGTTTTCTAGCTTATAAAGGCCAAGCAGGACTTGTAGAAAGTGCACCGATTGAGCAATTATTAATAGTAGGTGCTGGATTAGTAACAATTATTCCTTTATTGTTTTTCGGTAAAGCAGCACAATTAATTCCGTATACTTATGTTGGATTTTTGCAATTTATTTCACCAACAATTAGTTTATTAATAGGGATTTTATTATATGATGAAAGTTTCTCAAAGAAAGACTTTATCTCATTTTCATTTATTTGGTTAGCTTGTATCGTATTTGCGGTCTCTACTACACCGTTTATGAAATCAATTGAACAAAAACTTAAAAATCGAAATAAAAAGCAATCAATATCTGCCTAAAAATAGATTATGTTTGTAGCATTGAAAGGAGTAAAAATGGCTGTAAGTAAAACGAATGCAATGAGAATGTTAGATTCAAAAAAAGTTAACTATACAACCTTAAATTATGATTCGAATGATGGAAAGATTGATGGGGTTTCTGTAGCAAATAAAATAAATAAAGATCCTGAATTAGTTTATAAAACACTTGTATCAATCAGTCAATCTAAGGCGATATATGTATTTGTCATTCCAGTCGAAAAAGAATTAGATTTAAAATTAGCAGCAAAAGCTGCTGGAGAAAAGAAAGTAGAATTATTACCAGTGAAAGACCTTTTAGCGAGTACAGGATATGTTCGAGGTGGCTGTTCACCAATTGGTATGAAAAAGCAATACCCTACTTTTATTGAAGAATCTGTTAATAATATAGAAGAGATTATTGTTAGCGGTGGTAAAATAGGTATACAACTTCAATTGAATGCAAAAGATTTAATACAAACAACTCGTAGCATAATAGCAAAAATTTCAAAATAAACGAGTCTTATGAGGGATCCAAATGGTAGGGTATTTTATGTTTTATTTAGTAATAGTTAACATTGTTTCATTCGCAATTATGGGAATTGATAAGTCTCGAGCAAAAAGAAAAGCATGGAGAATTCCTGAACGCATCTTATTTTTATTTGCAATTATCGGAGGTTCGATTGGTTCTATTTTAGGGATGTATTATTTTAAACATAAAACAAAGCATCCAAAATTTGTTTTTGGTTATTGGATCATCCTATTTATTCAATTTGTTATCTATTTTTTCTTCCTGTAATTTAATGGGATAGTCTTACCTTAATTGTATAAAATATTTTTATGACAATTTAAGGAGGCGAAAGAAATGGGACGTGGAAATGGTGGAAGAAAAAATAACGCTAGTCAAAAACAACCAAACTACGAAGATAAATCAAATTTATCTGAATCAAAAAAAGCACAAAAGTAAAAAAGTTAGCCTGTGATCACTTGGTTGATACAGGCTTTCTTATTGGAAGTGGGGAATAAAATGCAAAACGAATGGTTTTCAAGAATTAAAGGAATAGGTATAGATGAAGTCTCAAATGAAAATATGACGATCTATTTTATAAAAGAAGAAGATTTAAACGAGGCTAAAAAGGACTTAAGTAAAAAAATACAATGGCCAGAAAATTGGTTAATAATTGGATTCGATGACGAAACGGATGATGTTATTTTCATCAACGAGGAATCAGGGGAAGTATGTACTGCCTATGAATTTGAAAGAAAATGGGAAGTCGTCAAACTGTATTCAAGTTTGAATGAATTTTTAGCGGCATATGGATATTGAATTTTAATAAAAAAAGTGTGTTCCAACATTGTAATTAAGATGGACCACTTTTTTTATTGGAAAAAAATGGACTGCAAATAAAATCTGAAAATCGCAATTAAATTTTATAATTAACTGTACCAGTTAGGCTATTATAACCCTATTTTAAAATAGTTGATGCTTTGGAATTAGAAACTAGTGAATATGTTCTAATTCCTATAAAAATCGAATAAAAATCTTTCAGTTATTTTCAAAAAAGATCGATTATATCATCTTCAAATGAAAAGCGCTGTTAAAATACCCACAACTTAGATAGCTCAAAAATATATTTTTAATGAAAAGAGGCGCCTCTGTGTCAGTTCACCTGACATTAGAGACAGCCTCTTTTCATTACATTGATAAGTTTTGAGTTTCATTCACTAACTCTTCTTTAGATTTTTTGTCTTTATACAACAATCTAGCAAGAATTAAGAGAGAAACCGTTCCAAAAATTAAAACCATATATTGTAAACCAATTGTATCTAAAAATAGTCCTGTACTTAAAAGAACAATCTGGAATGTTACTCTATCATACATACTTCTAAATGAGAAAAGCCGACCATGATATGATTTGTCAATTGAAGTTTGGAAAACAGTTGAACAAACAGGAAAGAAGCAACCAACTGAAAATCCGAAAATTGCAAATGAGATAAGAGTCATCCAATGGTGATCTGCAAAGAAAAGTGATAGCTGAGCAAAAGCTACTAAGAAAGTTGAAAAGTATAATAATTGTTTATTCGTATACCTTTTTGTTAATCGTTTAATGACAAATGCTCCAATCATAAATGAGATACCTTCACTTGTATAAATAAGGCCTTTAACTGAAGGATCATGTTGAAGATCACTTATTTCGATTACCATTAAATTAAATCCGCCTAGGAAAAGTACTGGCACCAGGTTTAAGATAAATAAATTTAAGATTGTTGGACTTTTTCTTATGAGTGCAAATATTTCAGCAAATCCTTTGTCAGTTTTAGATTTTTTTGTCTTTTCTACATTCTTCGGCTTGATTGAAGGTTCTTCAATTCGTAAAAAGAACGTCATGAAAAATAAAAATGCATATGCTAGCATACTCATTCCGTATACATTTGTAAGACTAGTTGATACAACTAAAATACCACCAATTGAAGTTCCGGCAATTCTTGATATTGTAGAAATATTCATATGAATCCCATTTAAAGTTAATAACTGTTCATTTTTTACAATCATTGGTATAACAGCTTGAAGCGCTGGGAAGTAAAACGCAGCAGAAATTTGCAGCATAACTAAAAATAAAACCATGAAAATAATACTTTCGTATTGAATGGCAAAAAACATTAGAATCACACTTAAAGTTCGACCTAAACCACTAATTAATAAAATCTTTTTCTTTGAATATTGATCAATTAACCGTCCAGCCAAAGGACCAACAAAAACTCCTGCTAATAAACCGAAAAAAAGAATTAACGATTTAAAGAAATCAGAAGGTACATGTTTTTGCATAAATTCCAAATTTCCGATAATTCCGAACCAAAGACCTATACCGGCTCCAAATTCACCGAACAACACGATCCAAACGTTTCGGTTTTTCCACATAAAAATTTCTCCCCATTTACCCTTAATATAATTCGACAAAATCTATTATCTCATCAATAGTAATAAAAGACTATGTAAAATCGAAATAAAATTGAAAAAGTAGAATATAGGCTTAAGTTAATTGGGTTGTTGAAGTGGTGCTTGTTTACTAAATGGGAGAATAGTAGAGGAAAGAATACTGAAATTCCATAGTGAAATAGAAGTAAAAAAGGTAGAAATGGTGATGTAATTCTTTTTATTGAACAAAATGGCAGGATAGTTTAATATGATGAATGAAATTATGATCTTATTACGGAGAAAAAGGAACTTAAAGCAAAGTTCCTTTTATTCTTTACTGAAACTCTTTAATGTTCTTATTCCTTACCACGGCTTCGACAAACGTAAAGTCCGATTTCTTTATTTGTTGAATCTCTTTTAATGTTGTTTGCTTAGTTTTTGGATTAACAACATTTACTTCAGCACCTTCTAATATTCTTTTCATTACATTGCAAGATAATAATGTAAGTATAAATGCAATACTCGGTCCAAAAACAATCCATTGATCAAGCATTAGCTCTTGGTAGGAGACACCAATTAAGGAAGACCATTCATTCGTATTAGGGAGTGTGACACTGTTGACAGAATCGAGATGGATTGTTGTGCTACCACCGACAAACACTCGAACTACACCTAAGTGAACAAGTAATAGTAAGACACTAATCATTTGTTGAACAATCATGAGTAAAATTCTAGAACGTAGAAATGGCATTACGTGTTTTCGAATAATCCGAAATTTCGTTGCACCCATCGCTCTGGATGCTGTAATAAAATCTTCTTTGTTAAAATGATTCACTTCATTGCCAATCACTTGAACGAGAGATGGTAATGCAACAACTGTTAGCCAAATAATGATTGAGACTAAATAGGAAAAACCTTTTGTTGCATTACTAAATAGATTCACATCAAAGAACAGCATGACAAGAAGAATTGCTGGGATAAAACGGAATGCTCGTTCAAAAGTTGTAAAAAAAGATCTCATCTTTTTTAAATAGATCCCGTAAAAAATCCCAAAACAAACACCTAACCCAACTCGCAAGAAACTGACAAACAAACCAATTAATATGGTGTACTTCGCACCATCAATGACTGACCAAAATAGATTATGACCGAAACGATCGACACCAAATGGGTAATCTAAACTTGGTGGAAATGGAAGACCCTTTATCATTTTCCCGTTTCCATCATATAAAAGTTTTGGTGGAGCTTTAATGTGATCCTTTAAAAAGTACGTATAAAGAAAACTGAAGGTTACTAAACCAATTAGAAAAAACAGTGAAACTAGAAAAGGGTATCTCGTCCAACCTTTTTTCATTCAGATTGCTCCTTTCCTGTTAGTTTGATCGCGACTACATTAAAAATCATTTCAATAATAAAAAATGGAAAGAATAAAGTGACCAAGCAGACGTAAAATACGTCAGGTGTTTTCAAAGTTATATAAAGTAAGTGAAAAAACCCATGTATGTTAAATAAATATTCTACGATTAATAAATTAGATACAAGCAACCAAAACAAATAGTGGGAATGAGAAAATAACGTTATAACTACATTTCGTAGGATATGTTTGAAAAGTACCCCTCCATTTGACAATCCTTTTGATTTTGCAAATTCGACATATGTTTTTTTGCTTTCTTCTTCGATTGCTAAAAATGTCATTTGAAATAACATGATCCCTGGTAGAATGGACACGACAAGTATCGGTAATATATAGACTTTCTTCAACCCAGCGACAGGATCGACTATGAGGATATTCGTTTTTTTATACAACCAAATGATGAATAATTGAACTGCGAAAATGAATATCACATCTGGAATACTTTGTAAGAGGAATAGCCCCTCTTTGACGACTCTTTGCATCTTGGGTGATAAAAGATAGGTTCCATAAGAAATCAAGATACCTAGCGTGAATGTGCAGATAAAAGAAGATGATAAAATAATAAACGAATAGGTATACGGTTCTACTAAGTAACTCCATAAGGGTGTTTGCTTTGAAAAGATTCCTAGCTAAATTGTCATTTCGTTTAAATGAAGAAAGCTATGACCAAACGTTTTGATTTGTTCTAAAACAGAATGGAATAGGTCAGCTTTTGAAGTATGTAAGCTAGCTGAAAATGATACAATGATTCCAATCAAAATGATAGTAAATAGTAGATGGTAGAATTTTTTCCATAGATAAAAGCGTAGGCTCATTTGATCTTAATCTCACTCCTTTATTTCAAAATTCTTTCCAGTAATAAGCTAGTGTAATAAGTAAAGAAACGATTGTAAAAGTAAAAGACACCAGTAATGAAAATGATTTTTGAGTTACTGTAAAAGGACTAGCATTCTCACCCGTTACTTTCATACCCGTCTGTGTTTGAGTACTTAAATTAATGCTATTGGATGCCGCCACTACTCGTGAAAAATCGGATAATGATCGTTACTATCAATCCTACAAAAAACGCATAGTCAATCATTTTACCATCCATAAAATCTGAAACAAACCATGTAAGGCCAAACAGAAATCCTAGTGTAATGATTGAAAAAATAAGCTTTTTCAACTCCATCATCCTTTCAAGTTTAAAATCTGATTACCTATATTTTAAACCAATCTGGAAATTATTGTAAGAAAAATTAGAATTTAGCGACAAAACAACAGGTTAGTATAACAAAAATAAGTCGATTAAGAATAATACACAATTGGTATTGTAGTGAAGGAATCTTTATATTGATTAATAAAATTAGAGGTGATTAAGTGGAACTAACAAATGAGAGAAAAAATTAAAATCCGAACTTCAATTAAAGAAATTGGGAGTCCCGATTAACGAGAATTTTCCTTTAACAGAACAAGATAGTGATGTAAAAGTAAGAACTAAAGAGGAAATCATAGATAGAATAATAGCACTCACGATAGTATCCGCAAAAGGAATGGGTGCATCAAATGGTGAAATTGATGAATTTATCGAAGTGTTTAAAGCATTCGATTTATTTACTGATGATGAGAAAAGATTTATCGAAAAGAAAAGCCCAAAACAAAGAGATTTTATTCAATATTCATGGAAAATCGAATGTATTTGGGTTCTTTTGTGGTCGATAAATATAATTCAAGAATTGGGCATCCCTACTAACACATGTGATGTTGATTTAGTTTATGAGACAGTATTGAGTGCTACTAAGGAGGATTTAATAAAAAAATCTTCACTTAGAGGAACTAATGAAATTCTTGATAGCTTGGATTTAACATATAGAACTCACTGGGCAGTTAGAGACGCTCAATTAAAAGGATCATATATCCCATCAAACTTTAATGAAAGTGTCATTTATGAAAGACATTATGCATTTAATTGGCTTGTGAATTACATGGAAGAAGAATGGGATGCTGTTTCTACTGATACATAAAATTCAAATTCCTTATTCAACTAAAGCATTGAGTTAGTTCTATAAAAGAAAGGACTGCAGTTCATTTTTGCAGTCCTTTTAATATGAAAAAAATTATACTTTTGGAACATATTGATCACTATGACGCAGTCCACGATCGTCCTGCCTACCTTTCGGGACCAAATCGAGAAACTGGTATGTGTTATTCATCATGTCAATGCCACGAGCGTAAGTGGAGTATGTATGAAATATATTTCCTTCATCATCTTTATAAAAAACACTCACTCCTTCTCTGTCGGAACTCATCGGATTTTGCATAGTATAGTTATAATATGCTAATTTATTCTCTACTTCGTCTTCTAAAAAAGATGCTTGAAAATCAAAATTAAAATCCGTGTGCCCTGACGAATACCATGGAAATGTCCAACCCATACGTTTTTTAAATCCCTCCAACTTTTCTAATGGTCCACGGGAAATACAAACAAAGCTGACATCTCGGTGATTTAAGTGTGGAATCATCCCGCTGTAGTGGTCAGCCCAAAAAGAACAATGTTTGCACCCTTGATCCCAATTTGGACTGAACATGAAATGGTATACAATCAACTGACTTTTTCCATTAAATAGGTCTGCTAATGATACCTTACCGTTCGGACCGTCAAATATATATGACTTGCTAACGGCTTCCCACGGCAAATCTCGTCTCTGCTGTGTAAGTTCATCTCTTATCTTGGTGAAATCTTTTTCTTTCTGTAAAAGTTCTTTCCTCGATTCAAGCCATTCCTTTCTTGGCAGAACTTTGTGATCCATAACAACACCTCGTCATATCATTTTCTCATATATTCTCTACAATATCGCATCTCGTATTCATTGGAGATACAGATTATAATTCTATCGACGAAGCAAAGGAGAGTGCTACGTTAAACCGCAATATGAAAAATGAGGATTGGAAAACAATCTAATTTTATAGGACTACAGTATACGTTAGTTACACATCACAAGTTGCGTAATTGCAGCTTTTTTAAATTGTACAATTTAACATTTTAGTTTAATAAGAAAAAAGGATATCTCGATCCCTATATTGAATAAAGAGGTAACTGTGAGAGTAAAGAGAATTGGTTAAATAGAAAACAGTAATATCTTAATATTTTAAAGGCGGTGCAAATTTATGAACAGCAGTCCTATTGTGAAAGAATACTCTAATGATTATCAAGATCAAGTAGTTGATTTAATTCTTGCTATTCAGCAACAAGAATACAATATTAAGATCACCAAAGATGACCAGCCTGATTTGTTTACTATAGAAGAATTCTATCAGAATGGAAACGGGAATTTTTGGGTGGCTCTTTATGGCGATAAAGTAGTTGGTACAATCAGTCTTTTAGACATAGGGAATCAAGAAGTTGCGTTAAGAAAGATGTTTGTGGACAAAGAATACAGAGGTGCAAAATATAAAACTGCCAGTCTCTTATTAAATAATGCTATTAAATGGGCGAAAGAAATGTCAATAAAAGCAATTTATCTTGGAACAACCCCTCAATTTTTAGCAGCTCACAGATTTTATGAGAAAAATGGATTTACAAGTGTAGAAGTGACTGATTTACCTGAAAAATTTCCGGTGATGAAGGTCGATAAAAAATTCTATAAGTATTCGGTTGAATAGATAAAAATGAATACATAACAAAAAAAGAACAACCGTAGACTTGAGCAGTCCGTAGTTGTTCTTTTTAGAATGATTGTCAAATTTGACAATCATTTTCTTAGGTGAAAATTGTTTTTCTAAAGAATTACACATTTACCTGACTAAAAAGAATACGTTTTAAAGTATTTTCAGCCTCTTTTAATTGGATTGAAGTTTCAAAAGTAGCTTGTGCTTGCCCTGCACCGCCTCCACCTTTTCCTTCAACCTGTTTTAGTAAATTTTTAATTAGCTCTCCGCAATGTACATCATTATTAATCTGATTAATTAGCAATAGTTTTTGCTCTTTTACACTTGAAAAAACAAGTAATGAAGGTTTTTTCGATTGGATTGTCTTTGCGAGTGACAGTAAGTCTTTTACTGATTCTTCTTCAAATGTTTTAATAATGATATCATTCGTCGCGTTTAATAGTAACTCGTTTGAAATTGAGTTAAAAATCGTTTCTTTCATTCTCTCAATTTCTTTTTGAGCTTCTTTTAATTCATTCATCGTCGTTTCGACTTTATCCTTAACTTGATCAGTATGTGTATTAAATAATTGATTAATATTTGATAAAGTTTTACTAGTCTTTTGAACTTCTTCTAGTGCTCTAAAGCCACATTTAAAATGAAGTCGAGTAGTTTGTCTTACTTTTTCAGTTTTAATTAATTTAATTAATCCAATTTCACCCGTTTGTTTTACATGCGTACCACAACAAGCAGATAAATCTGTATGTAAAATCTCAACAATTCGTATGTTGTCTTCAACTTTTGGTAATTTGCGGAGTTGGAGTGCATTTAATTCTTCTTTATTTACGAAGTAAGTTTTTATTTCAATATTTGCAAGAATCTTTTCATATACTGCGCTTTCAATTTGATTTAATTGTTCAGCAGAAAGAGAAGGTGTATCTAAGTCAATCGTAACTGTCTCTTTTCCTAAATGAAAACTTACAGTAGGAATATCAAATAGTTCAATAATTGTTGCTGAAAGTAAATGTTGGCCACTATGATGCTGCATATGATCAATTCTTCGATCCCAATTTATTTCACATGTTGCTTCGGTTGTATCCGGTCTTGTATTTAGGACATGGATCACTTCTTCATCTTCTTCTATTAGATCAACAATTTCAATTCCATTAATTGTACCGACATCAGATGGCTGCCCGCCACCTTCAGGATAAAATGCTGAATCCTCAAGTTTGATGTGAAACAAAGAATCAACTTCTTTAATTTCTGTAATTTTAGTAAACCATTTTTTTAAAGAGGGGTGTTCAAAATATAGTTTATTTGCCATGATAATACCTCTAATCTTTTAATTTCCAAAATTTGATGTTTAATTTAAATTATATAGAAACGAAATAAAAACTTAAAATATTCTGTTTCTAATTTTAGCATAATTGACAAATAGATAAATAGATTTTAGTATTTAGTTAATTAACTAAATACTAAAATCTTAGAGGTGTAAAATGTGAACGAATTATTTAAAGCATTATCGGATCCAACTCGAAGGAAAATTTTAGATTTATTAAAAGAGAAGGATTTAACTGCTGGAGAAATCTCTGAACAATTCGATATGTCAAAACCTAGTATTTCGCAGCATCTTAAAATATTAAAATCAGCCCAGTTAATTCAAGATGAAAAAAAGGGGCAATTTATTATTTATTCTTTAAATATGACGGTTTTCCAAGAAATTATAAGTTGGGCATATAGTTTTAAAGAAAATAATTGAGAGGTGACTTATTTTGAAAAAGCATATCATTGCAATTTTACTATTTATTTGTTCACTAGTATTATGGATTATTAACTTTCATAATTTACCAAGTAAACTACCAGTTCACTGGGATTTTTCAGGAAATGTTAATAATTACGATTCAAAGATGCAAACATTTATCGAGCTCCATGCGATCATGCTTTTCGTTTATTTATTGCCAATTGTAACTCCTAAGATAGATCCAAGAAAAGAAAATTATAAGTTATTCCAAAGAAGCTTGTACTTTATGGCTACAGGGATTTTATTTATTTTCTTTTTAATTAATATGAGTGTTTTATTTTACGGACTAGGTTATAACGTTCATATCGGCTCAATGAGTTTTCTCTTTATTGGCCTTTTGTTTATGTTTCTTGGAAATTATATGCCTCATGTTCGTTCGAATTATTTTATTGGCGTCCGTACACCTTGGACATTAAGTAATGAAAATGTTTGGAAAAAAACACATCGTGTGAGCGGTAGATTATTTATGATCGTTGGTTTATGTTTCTTATTGCTTTATTTTATTCCAGTGAATAATAAAGGAATAATTGTCATTCCATTGATTATATTTTTAGTTGGGTTCACAACTATTTATTCATATATTGCCTTTAAAAAAGAAATGAAAAACTAAATTAAGCTATTTTTTTACAAAATTTGGTGATTGTTTATGAATTTCTTTTAGAAAAAATTTAATTTCCTTTTAAAATATGGTATTGTAAAGAGTAGAGCAAAAGAGTTGGAGGAATATAATTAAAATGATTACAGTTTCTAATGTTAGTTTGCGTTTTGCGGACAGAAAATTATTTGATGATGTTAATATAAAGTTTACACCAGGTAACTGTTACGGTTTAATTGGTGCTAATGGTGCAGGTAAATCTACGTTTATTAAAATTTTATCTGGTGATATTGAGCCTTCAACAGGTGATGTAATTGTAACGCCAGGTGAGCGTCTTGCAGTATTAAAACAAAACCAATTTGAATATGAAGAGTTTGAAGTTCTTCAAACTGTTATTATGGGTCATACTCGTCTTTTCGAAGTAATGAAAGAAAAAGATGCTATCTACATGAAAGAAGATTTCACTGAAGAAGATGGCATGAAAGCTGCAGAACTTGAAGGTGAGTTTGCAGAGTTAAATGGTTGGGAAGCAGAATCAGAAGCTGCAATTTTATTAAAAGGTCTTGGCATTACAGAAGACTTACATTATAAAAAAATGGCTGAATTACAAGCAGGCGAGAAAGTAAAAGTTTTACTTGCTCAAGCATTATTTGGTCAACCAGATATTCTTTTACTAGATGAGCCAACGAACAACTTAGATCTTAAAGCTGTTCAATGGTTAGAAAACTTCTTAATTAACTTTGAAAACACAGTTATCGTTGTATCACATGACCGTCACTTCTTAAATCAAGTATGTACGCATATGGCTGATTTAGATTTTGGTAAGATTCAACTTTATGTTGGTAACTATGATTTCTGGTATGAATCAAGTCAATTAGCTCAAAGATTAATGTCTGATGCTAATAAGAAAAAAGAAGAGAAAATTAAAGAACTACAAGGATTTATTGCTCGATTTAGCTCAAATGCATCAAAAGCAAAACAAGCTACTTCACGTAAAAAACTTTTAGATAAAATTACGCTTGATGATATTAGACCATCTTCTCGTCGTTATCCTTTCGTTGGATTTACGCCAGAGAGAGAAGTTGGGAATGATTTATTAACTGTTGACGGAATTTCAAAAACAATCGATGGTGAAAAAGTATTAGATAATGTACGTTTTACTGTAAATAAAGGTGATAAAATTGCGTTTGTTGGTAAAAATGACGTTGCAATTTCAACTTTATTTAAAATTTTAATGGGTGAAATGGAGCCAGATACTGGTACATTTAAATGGGGAGTAACAACTTCTCAAGCATTTTTCCCTAAAGATAACTCTGAGTTCTTTGAAAACAGTGATATGAACTTAATTGAATGGTTACGCCAGTTCTCTCCACAAGATGAGTCTGAAAGCTTCCTACGTGGATTTTTAGGACGTATGCTATTCTCAGGAGAGGAAGTAATGAAAAAAGCTTCTGTTCTTTCTGGGGGAGAAAAAGTTCGCTGTATGCTTTCAAAAATGATGTTAAGTGGAGCAAACGTATTAGTATTAGATGATCCTACTAACCACTTAGACTTAGAGTCAATTACAGCATTAAATAATGGTTTAATCGCATTCAAAGGCACAGGATTATTTACATCTCATGACCATCAGTTTATTCAAACAATTGCAAACCGTGTAATTGAAGTGACACCAAACGGTTTAGTTGATAAAGAGTGTACTTATGATGAGTTCTTAGAGAACAAGGATTTACAAAAGCAAGTAGAAGAGTTATATAATAAGTAATTTCAACTACACGGGCCTTTCACAATGAAAGCGTGAAAGGAGTGAAACCACTAATCAATTGATTAGTGGTTTTTCGTACTTTCATCTTGTTTTCATATTTGTTAAACTATAAAAAAGGGAGGAGAAATAATGTCTGAGTTAAATGAAAATAAGTTTTTTAAAAAGTATTTAAAGAAAGCTTCTTCCTATTTAGGAAATAAAGAAAAATCAACGAATTTATTGAAAAAAGCAGCTAAGCTGGCACCAGATAAAAAAGGTGCACTAGGTGAAGCTTGGGAAAAAGTAAATTTATTTATAGATTTATTTAAATCATATATTAATGGCAGTTATAGAGATATTTCCACAAAATCAATTTTGACAGTGATCGGGGCATTAATTTATTTTGTCAGTCCAATCGACGCAATACCAGATTTTATCGTCGGCTTAGGCTTTTTAGATGATGCAACGATTTTAGCGTATACATTTAAACAAATTAACAAAGATATTGAAAAGTATAAAATCTGGAAAGAAAATAATAACGAAAAAGATGATTCATCAAATTTAGTGGAAATTGAAGAGACAGAGCAAGATCATGAGTTAAAAGATTAAAATTTGTAAACAAAATTAAATTAAGGTTGCTCATTATTTATTATTGAGCAACCTTTACTTATTCCGATTAATAATGTACATGACTTTCATCTTTTGACCAAACAATGAAAGGGTTTTCAATATCTCTGACTTTAATCATTATTTGTTGACTAGGTATTGTTCGATCTTCATATGGAAGTGAAAGTTCATTATAAATATGCGCATCATCAAATCCAATTTTTGCAGCATCATCTTTTGTGAAAAAATAATATATTTTTGAAATTCTAGACCAATAGGCGGCACTTAGACACATCGGGCATGGTTCACAGCTAGTATATAAGACGGCATCCTTTAATAAATAAGTACCTAAATTTTGACATGCGTTTCGAATTGCTTGGACCTCTGCATGTGCAGTTGGATCATTTAAAGTTGTGACTCCATTTACGCCGGCACCAATTACTTTTCCATCTTGGACAATAACTGCTCCAAATGGCCCACCATTCTTATTTAATAAGTTCTCATAAGCAAGTCTTACACTTAATTTAATCCAATCAGAGTGATTCAAACTAACACCACCTTTATAGTAATAAGGGCGAAAGGTATTTACATTTATCTAATCTCTTAAATTAATATAAATAAGTAGTCAATCAAATTGGTTAATCGATTTACAATTCTTTAAATCAACCATTAATATTAAAAAGGGTATCTTACTTATTTGTACACTCTATTACAGTATTTAAGAACATATTTAATCAATATAAAGTAAGAAAATTCATTTTTTTAAGAACAATAAAAATAGAGTAAAATAATTCAAACAAAAATTTTTAATATAAAAGTAAATTCTAAACGGGATAAGAAATCTAATAAATATTCAAAATGTCGAATGATTTATTAAGAAAATTAAAGGAGTTATTTGAATCAAATTAGAATATGTAAACGGTTACAACTTTTTGAAGGATGTGTTTCGAATGAAGAATTTCGGAAATTATATTCAATTGCAAGTGTATAGTAGTGGGAAAAAAAGTGAAATTCCTGTTAGATTTGAGGATTTAGAAAAGTTAGCACAAGATCAATTAGAAGAAGGACCTTTTTATTATATAGCCGGGGGCGCAGGTAGTGAGCGCTCGATGAATGAAAATAGATTAGCATTTGATAAGTGGAAAATTGTACCGCGAATGTTACGTAATGTGGCTGAGCGTGATATTAGTATAAATTTATTTGGCAAAACATATAATTCGCCAATTTTATTTGCTCCAATCGGTGTCCAGTCGATTGCACATCCAGAAGGGGAACTTGAAGCTGCTAGAGCTGCAGCAGAATTGAATATTCCATACATTACTAGTACTGCATCAACTTACTCATTAGAAAAGGTTTCAACTGTTCTAGGAGATTCACCTAAATGGTATCAATTATATTGTAGTAGCGATTTGGAAATAGCAGCAAGTATGATGAAACGTGCTGAAGCAAATGGCTACGAAGCGATTGTTATTACACTTGACACCTCGATTATGGGATGGAGAGAAAAAGATATTGAAAATACATATTTACCATTTTTACAAGGGCAAGGTATTGGTAACTATTTAGAGGATCCTGTATTTCGCTCACGATTAAAAAAATCACCTGAAGAGGATCCACAGTCAGCAATTCTATTATGGACAAGACTCTTTGGCAATCCTGCACTAACGTGGGAAGATTTAGCATATTTGCGAAATCAAACTAAGTTACCTATTTTATTAAAGGGAATTTTACATAAGGACGATGCGATGCTTGCTCTTGAATTTGGAATGGATGGCATTATTGTTTCGAATCATGGTGGAAGACAAGTTGATGGAACAATTAGTTCTTTAGATGCATTAGAGAGTATTTGTAGTGAATTAAAAGGTAGATTACCAATTTTAATGGATAGTGGAATTAGAAGGGGATCAGATGTATATAAAGCTTTAGCAATCGGTGCTGATGCAGTATTAATTGGACGACCGTATATGTATGGCCTAGCTCTTGCTGGTAAAAACGGAGTAGTTCAAGTAATGAAAAATATTTTAGCTGATTTTGATTTAACGATGGCTTTATCAGGACAAAAAAGTATCAGTGAATTAAAGCCATCTTTGTTAGTGAAAGAAAACCTTAGTAAACATTTTTAAAAATTAAAAAGAGCGATCTCAGTGAGTGCTTAGACTAATGAGTCGCTCTTTATTTTGAAAATATAATTAAGCTGCGTTCTTTACTTCGGTATATTCTTTAACGAAAAACTTCTCCATCATACAACCAATTACAAATCCGATTAAACCAGGTATTACCCAACCGAATCCGTTACTTTGCATTGGAACAATCGATAATAATTCATTTAGTCCGTAATTTAAAAATGATGAATTGATAATCTCGATTAAGCTATAAATTCCAACAAACAAAATTGTTAATAAATAAACGGGTCTACCTTTAAATGGTAATTGATCGTGTAAAAATGCTAGTACAATCAGTGCAATTGCCATTGGATATAAAAGACCTAATATTGGAACGGATACTTTTAATATTTGTGTAAGTCCTAAATTTGCTACGAAACCACTTATAAAACATAATAAGATTGCCCATTGTTTATATGATAATTTAGGGAAAATACTATTAAAATATTGAGAGCATGATGTAATTAAACCAATACAAACACTTAAGCATGCAAGTGTAAAAATAAGTCCTAAAACAATCGTTCCACCATTTCCAAATAATTGATTCATTACTATTGTTAAGACGATTGCCCCATTATCAATTTGTCCAGTAATCGATGCTGAGGCACCTAAGTAGCCAATTATAAAATAAGTCACCGATAATAATAATGCACAAATTAAACCGAAAATAATTAAATACTTAATTTGTAATTTTTTATTTGTAACATTTAATCTTTGAAAAATATTGATGAAAACAATCCCGTAGATTAATGCGCAAATCCCATCCATTGTTTGATAGCCATCTAAAATTCCTTGTGAGACAGGGTTAGATTTGTATGTTAAGGATGCATCCTTAAAACTAGATAAGTCTGTAAACATTGCTTTAATAAAAACAATTAAAATTAAGATTAGTAAAGCCGGAGTTAAAATTTTACCAAATCTGTCAACTAATTTTGAAGGTGATTTAGCAAACCAATAAACGATACTAAAAAACATAATCGTATAAACTAATAGCCCTATTGGCGAAACAGCCAAACCTCTGGACAAAAATGGTTTAACACCCATTTCGTATGCGAGACTACTAGCTCGTGGAATTGCAAGTCCAGGTCCGATCGACAAGTAGATTGCCATCGGGAAGAGAAGTGCAAAAATAGGATGTACTCTCCTTACAAGCGTATCAAAATCACCGGATTTTGCTATTGCTATAAATGCTAAAATTGCAATGCCTGCATCTGAAATTATAAATCCGATAATTGCTGCCCATACATTCTCTCCGGCTGCTTGTCCGATGTATGCTGGGAAAATTAAATTACCAGCACCAAATAACATCGAAAATAACATAAATCCAATAAACAGTATTTCTTTTTTTGTTAAAGTATTCAAATAATTCACCTCAAACATTGTTGCTACTTAAAAATGATTTTCTCATTCTATCAAAAAACAACTCTATTTACTACTAAATCCTTTAAAATTCTTATTATTTTCATAAAGTATGAAAAAAGTTTCTTTTGTCCTAATTTTTATTACTTAAAGCATAAGAAAACTTGTCCTCTAACTATATATATTTATAGGCTTTTTTAAGGGAGGACTAGAATGATTCAATTTCAAGATATATCTTTTAGGTTTTCAAATGGAAAATGTGCAGTTCAGGATTTAACTTTTTCAATTGAAACAGGCGAATGTTTTGTTTTAATAGGACCAAGTGGCTGTGGAAAAACAACAACAATTAAATTAATAAATAGATTAATTAAACCAACTGATGGTGAAATTTTTTATAATGATAAAAACATTAAAGATTATGATGAACATAAGCTGAGGAGAGAGTTTGGATATGTACTACAACAGATTGCACTATTTCCCCATTTGAATGTTGAAGAAAATATTTCAATTGTACCAGAATTAAAAAAATGGAACAAAGCACAAATAATAGAGCGCACTCGAGAATTATTAGAATTAGTAAAATTAAATCCTTTGGAATTTAGTAAAAGATCAGTTTTAGAATTATCTGGAGGTCAACAACAGCGGGTAGGTGTAGCGAGGGCATTAGCAGGGGATCCTAACTTATTATTAATGGACGAACCATTTAGTGCATTAGATCCGATTACTAGATTACAATTACAAAAGGACCTGAAGCAATTAAAAACTAAGATTAATAAAACGATCCTTTTCGTTACACATGATTTAGACGAGGCATTTTATTTAGGAGACCGAATCGGGATTATGCACGATGGAGAACTAGTTCAAGTTGGTACGAAGGATGAAATTTTAAATAATCCAGTCAATCCTTTTGTTGAACAATTTATAGACAATTATCGTGGTAAAGCTGTTGTAAAGGAGGGAATATAAGATGATTCTCACTTCTTTTACAACAACCCTTGCAAATAGAAAAGAGCAATTATTAACGGCTTTGTTAGAGCATATTCAAATTTCAGTATTTGCACTAATTATTGCAATAATAATAGCTGTCCCGATTGGAATTTACTTAACGAGGAAGAAAGTTCTCTCTGAATTTGTAATTGGAACGACAGCAGTTATTCAAACTATACCTTCATTGGCGCTGTTAGGAATTTTAATACCATTAGTCGGTATTGGAAAGATTCCAGCGGTAATTGCGCTAAGTGTTTATGCATTATTGCCGATCTTGCGAAATACATATACCGGAATTAAGGAAATTGATCCAATCCTATTAGAGGCAGCAACTGGCTTAGGAATGAATGGTAGACAAAGACTTTTTAAGGTTGAATTACCATTAGCGCTACCAGTTATGATGGCGGGAATCCGTACTGCTATGGTCATCATTGTTGGAACTGCAACAATCGCCGCTTTAATAGGAGCTGGAGGTTTAGGTAGTTTAATATTATTAGGAATCGACCGAAACGATATGAATTTAATCATTATAGGTGCAATACCATCAGCACTTTTAGCAATTATATTTGATTTTATTTTAAGATTAATAGAGAAGAGGAGTTTTAAGAGTTTTTCATTAAGAATAATAACTGCTAGTTTTATTTTATTAGCATTATTATTTTCTCCATTAACAATTAAATCTTGGAATAAAACGGATCTAGTGATCGCTGGAAAATTAGGTGCTGAACCAGAAATAATAATGAATATGTATAAACTAATGATTGAGGATGAAACGAATCTAAACGTTGAAGTTAAGCCCAATTTTGGTAAAACAACATTTGTGTTTAATGCATTAAAAAAAGGTGACATTGATATTTATCCAGAATATACAGGTACGGTCATATCTACTTTTTTGAAAGAAAAAGCTATTAGTAATGATGCAAATGCAGTATATGAACAAGCTGCTGAAGGTTTAGCAAAAAAGTATAATCTGAGCTATTTGGAACCTATGAAATTTAATGACACTTATGCATTAGCTGTTCCAGATCACATTTCCAAACAATTTGGAATCGAAACAATTTCAGATGCAGCCAAAGTAGAAAATCAGTTAAAAGCAGGTTTCACGTTAGAATTTACAGATCGTGAAGACGGATATTTAGGACTACAAAAATTATATGGATTGAAGTTCCAAAATTTAAAAACGATGGAGCCAAAATTGAGATATGACGCAATTCAATCGGGCGATCTCTCAATAATCGATGCATATTCAACTGATAGTGAGCTCCAAAGTTATAACATGAAAGTGTTAGTCGATGATAAAAATTTATTCCCACCATATCAATGTGCACCACTTCTGAGAAAAGAAACACTTAAAAAATATCCAGAAGTCAAAAATATATTAAATAAATTAAAAAATAAAATAACGGATGATGAAATGAGAGAAATGAATTACAAAGTAAATGTTGGTGGAAAATCTGCCGAAAGTGTTGCAAGAGAGTTTTTGAAGGATGAGGGCTTGCTAAAATAAACGAAATGGACTGTCTTACTGGTCAGGGGAACTGATCTGGGCAGTCCTTTTTTTGTTGTAATACACTTAAACGTAAAGCGCTGTTCTATTACAATTAATATTTTTTAACAGATTCGTAGCGACTTTTTATTCGAGATAGATAAAATATGTGGGAGATTGCTAGTTTTCTTTTAAAGAGTAAAAATTGATGAACAGTTTATGGGGTGAAATACCATAACTGGTAGGGGGAATTTTGTACATTAATTGCACATTTGCTAGATTTATTTGCAGTCGGCCGTTTATTGCAACCTCAGACCAATCAATAAAAAGAGGGTGCCTAAATAATCGGCTACCCTCTTTTAGTTATCATACGATAAGAATTTTAATGTTTAATCATTATACGCTCCAGTTAACATCTCACTTACAAAAGAATCATTTTCCCATTCTTCATAAGAGAAATCTACTGAATACTCCTGATCGGATTTTTCGTCTTTAATCTGAATGTCAAAATGATTACTCATTACTTTCAACACTTCATTGATTTCGTTAACAGTCCCATTAATTTGTAAAGTAGCCATTTTTACTCGCCTCCGATTTTAATTTACAGAAAATTCTGTTTAAAGTAACCATATGATAATCCTTTTAAAAACATTTTTCAAGAGTAAAATTTTGTCGAAAAATTATTTTGAAAAAATGTAAAGGTTTTCATTGTTGATTTACCAATATTTATACGATTTTTGAATAAAATATGAATTTTAAATTTTCTAAAAACTTGTTGATTTATTTAGTAGATTGGAATAAAGTAAGTACAAATATTTTAACTCTTGAGGAGGATTAACCGTGACAGAGCAACAGATTTTTTTAAATGGTGAATTCGTTCAAAAACAAGATGCAAAAGTTTCTGTATATGATCATGGATATTTATATGGAGATGGAGTATTCGAAGGGATTCGCGTATATGATGGCAATGTATTTCGCTTAAAAGAACATCTCATTCGATTATATGAATCAGCAAAATCAATTTTATTAACAATTCCTTATTCTTTAGAAGAGTTAACACAAATTGTAGTTGATACAGTAAATCGAAATAATTTACATAGTGGTTATATTCGACTCGTCGTCTCAAGAGGAGAAGGGAATCTTGGATTAGATCCAACTTCTTGTCCAAGAGCAAATGTAGTTGTCATTGCTGAACAACTAGCACTGTTTCCACAAGAACTATACGAAAATGGTATGGAAATTGTAACAGTAGCAACGAGAAGAAATCGAAGTGATGTATTAAATCCACAAATTAAATCTTTAAATTACTTAAATAACATATTAGTAAAAATTGAAGCGAAACTAGCTGGTGTTCAAGAAGCACTAATGCTAAACGATCAAGGCTTTGTAGCTGAAGGTTCAGGAGATAATGTCTTTTTAGTAAAAGGCAATAAGTTAATTACTCCACCGAGTTCAGCAGGTGCATTAGAAGGAATTACTCGAAATGCAATTATGGAATTAGGTGACACATTAGGTTATGAAGTTGAGGAAAAATTGTTCACAAGACATGATGTTTATATTGCCGATGAGGTTTTCTTAACAGGAACAGCAGCTGAAGTAATTGGCGTATCTAAGGTAGATGGACGAGTGATTGGTGATGGAAAACCAGGACCAAATACACAAAGATTATTAAAAGCATTTCGTCAATTAGTAGTTGAAGATGGAGAAAAAATTTACGTAAAACAAGGGTGATAAATTGTGCGAAGTGACATGATCAAAAAAGGAATCGACCGCGCGCCGCATCGTAGCTTATTATTAGCGGCAGGCGTTAAAGAGGAAGATTTTAATAAACCATTTATAGCGATTTGTAATTCATATATTGATATTGTTCCAGGTCATATTCATTTAAGGGAAATGGCTGATGTTGTAAAACAAGCGATTCGAGATGCTGGTGGAGTTCCATTTGAGTTTAATACGATTGGAGTCGATGATGGAATCGCAATGGGGCATATCGGAATGAGGTATTCGTTACCAAGTAGGGAAATCATAGCCGATGCAGCCGAAACTGTTATTAATGCACATTGGTTTGATGGCGTATTTTATATGCCAAACTGCGATAAAATCACACCTGGGATGCTAATGGCAGCTGTTCGTACAAATGTACCAGCAGTTTTTGTATCAGGTGGACCAATGGCAGGAGGACTATCTAAAGATGGAAAGGCTCTATCTCTTGTTTCAGTATTTGAAGGTGTAGGTGCTTTTAAATCAGGAAAAATGAGTGTAGAAGAATTACTCGATATTGAAAAATCAGCATGTCCTACATGTGGATCATGTTCAGGAATGTTTACAGCAAATTCAATGAATTGCATTATGGAGATGCTCGGTGTAGCACTACCATATAACGGAACTATACTTGCAACTAGTAAAGACAGACATCAATTAATCCGTGATGCAGCCTTACATCTAATGGATTGCATTGAAAACGATATAAAACCAAGAGATATTATTACAAAAGAGGCAATTGATGATGCGTTTGCACTAGATATGGCAATGGGTGGATCGACAAATACTGTTTTACACTTAATGGCCATCGCAAACGAAGCAGGTGTTGATTACGACTTAAAGGATATAAATGACGTAGCTAGAAGAGTACCTTATTTATCTAAAATTAGTCCCGCTTCGCACTATTCAATGCATGATGTACATTTAGCCGGTGGTGTTCCAGCAATTATTAAAGAACTTACTACCATTCCTGGAGCAATCAATAGTGACCGCATTACAATTACTGGAAAAACTTTATTCGAGAATGTGCAAGAAGCTACAATCACCAATAGTGAAGTGATTCGTAAAAAAGAAAATCCTTATTCACAAACAGGCGGATTATCGATCTTACATGGGAATCTAGCCCCAGACGGTGCAGTTATTAAAGTAGGTGCGGTTGACCCTTCAATCCAAACATTTATTGGTGAAGCAATTTGTTTTGATTCACACGATGAAGCAGTTGAAGCGATTGACAATGGTCTCGTTAAAGAGGGGCATGTCGTTGTCATTCGATATGAGGGTCCAAAAGGTGGACCTGGAATGCCTGAAATGCTTGCACCAACTTCATCAATTGTCGGAAGAGGTTTAGGAACAAAAGTTGCGTTAATTACAGATGGTCGTTTTTCAGGTGCTACCAGGGGAATTGCAATCGGACATATTTCTCCAGAAGCGGCTGAAGGTGGACCAATTGCATATATTGAAGACGGCGATGAAATCATAATCGATCTATTATCAAGAAGTATTACATTATCAATTTCAAACGAAACGTTAGAATCTCGTAAATCATCATATAAATTACATGAACCAAAAGTTAAAACGGGTTATTTAGCAAGATATGCAAAGTTAGTTACTTCTGCTAATACAGGTGGAATATTAAAAATATGAAAAAGCATTGAAAGAGAAAAGTAGTTATGAAAAGGTTCTTCAGAGAGTCGGTGGCTGGTGTGAACCGATGACCTTGATTAACGAAACTCACTCTTGAGTGTCAAGCTGAATTAATTTGTAATGTAAGCTTGAACGTTGGTCACGTTATAGCCAGATTTTGGTTAGCCAAAATCCCAAAGTTAGGTTATTAACCTAAGAAGAAGGGTGGTACCGCGAAAAGTCTTTCGCCCCTTCAGCATCTGCTGAAGTGTGGAGTTATGGCTTTTTTTATTGCGAATAAATGGGTAAATTTTATCCAAAAATGGAGGGAAAAGTAGAAATGAGTCATCATTCGATGAGAACTCTGTCAAAAGAATTGTCAGGTGCAAATTTACTAATTGATGCTTTGAAAAATGAAAATGTTGAAATGATTTTTGGTTACCCTGGAGGGGCAGTATTACCATTATATGATGCACTTTATGATGCTGATATTCCTCACATTCTAGCAAGGCATGAACAAGGAGCAATCCACGCTGCAGAAGGATATGCACGTGTGACTGGTCGACCAGGAGTTGTAATCGCAACAAGTGGTCCAGGTGCAACAAACGTAGTGACTGGTTTAGCAGATGCGATGATGGATTCATTACCACTAGTTGTTTTTACTGGTCAGGTTGCTACAAATGTAATCGGAACGGATGCCTTTCAAGAAGCAGATGTTATCGGAATTACAATGCCAGTTACAAAACATAACTACCAAGTGCGTAATGTTGAAGATGTACCACAAATCGTAAAAGAAGCATTTCATATTGCTTCAACAGGTCGTCCAGGTCCGGTGGTCATCGATCTACCAAAAAATATGATGGTTGAAAAAGGAGTGAAAAAGGACGAAGTAGAAGTTCAACTACCTGGTTATCAACCGACTTATGAACCAAATTATCTTCAAATTACAAAGTTAATTGGAGCAATTGAAAAAGCTAAAAAGCCAGTCGTATTAGCTGGAGCAGGAATATTACATGCAAAAGCAGCTGATGAGTTTACTGAATTTATTAAAAAGTTCAATATCCCAGTTGTAAATACGCTATTAGGGCTAGGTGGATTTCCAGCAAATGAGGAATTATTCCTAGGAATGGGAGGCATGCACGGAACTTATACAGCAAATATGGCAATGTATGAAAGTGATTTACTGATTAACATCGGAGCAAGATTTGATGATAGGTTAACGGGTAATTTAGCACACTTTGCTAAAAATGCGGTTGTAGCACATATCGATATAGACCCTGCTGAAATAAACAAAGTAATTCCGACAAATATTCCAATCGTTGGATGTGCTAAGGAAGTTCTGAAAGTTCTATTAAAACAAAAAGTAGATAAACAAAATAATAGTGAATGGTTAGAACTACTTAAAAGCCGTAAAGAGGCCTTTCCTTTACAGTATGAACCGAGTAGAGAAGTCATTAAACCACAAACTGTCTTAACTTTACTTCATTCGATTACAAATGGGAAAGCGACGATTTCCACTGATGTAGGTCAACATCAAATGTGGGCGGCTCAGTATTATCCTTTTGACAAACCACATAAATGGATTACGTCAGGTGGACTAGGAACGATGGGATTTGGTTTACCAGCTGCAATCGGAGCACAATTTGCAAAGCCTGATGAATTAGTTGTAGCCATTGTAGGTGATGCCGGATTCCAAATGACATTGCAAGAATTGAGCATGATCAAGGAACATAATTTACAAATTAAAATTTTAATTTTAAATAATGCAGCTTTAGGAATGGTAAGACAGTGGCAATCAGCTTTTTATAATGACCGCTTCTCTAGTTCTCTATTAGACTGCCAGCCTAGTTTCACAAAACTTGCTGAAGCTTACGGTATTAAAGGGATGACAATCTCAGATCCAAATTTAGTTGAAAGTCAATTAAGAGAAGCAATTGAATTTGATGGGCCAGTTTTAATTGATTGTCGAGTACATCAAGCTGAAATCGTTACACCAATGGTACCACCTGGTAAAGGGATCCATGAAATGGAAGGGGTGAAATAATGAAACGAGTCATTACATCAACTGTATTAAATAACAGTGGCGTACTTAACCGAATTACAGGAGTGATCTCGAGAAGACGCTTTAATATCGAAAGTATTTCTGTAGGACATACAGAGCTAGATCATATTTCAAGAATTACGTTTGTCGTTCATGTAGAGGATTTACAACAAGTTGAACAATTGATTAAACAGCTTCACAAGCAAATTGATGTGATTAAAGTAGCAGATATAACAGAAGAATCAGTTATTGCTAGAGAACTAGCCTTAATAAAAGTAAGTACAAATGCAGCTACAAGAAATGAAATTTATAGTCTAATTGAACCGTTTAGAGCCTCGGTTATTGATGTAAGCCGTGATCAGATAGTCGTTCAAGTAACTGGAACTTCTGATAAGGTAGAGGCTTTGATTGAATTATTAAGACCTTTCGAACTAAAAGAAATAGCTCGAACAGGTGTAACCGCATTTACTAGATCCGCTAAACATAAGGAGCATGCTCAAAAGCTACTCTCTTATTAAATAAAAATATAAAACATAAAAAAATTGGAGGAATTTGAAAATGGCTAAAGTATATTATGGTACAGACGTGAAGGAAAATGTATTAGTAGGGAAAACGATTGCTGTAATTGGATATGGATCACAAGGTCACGCACATGCTTTAAATTTACATGATAATGGTCATAAGGTAGTTGTTGGTTGTCGCCCTGGTAAATCATGGGATGCTGCAGCAAATGACGGACTACATGTAACTACAGTTGCAGAGGCTTCAAAAGCAGCAGACGTAGTTATGATTTTATTACCAGATGAGCATCAACCAACTGTATATAAAAATGAAATTGAACCGTATCTAGAAAATGGTAATGCTCTTGCGTTTGCACACGGATTTAATGTTCACTTTGATCAAATTGTACCTCCTTCTAATGTTGATGTATTTTTAGTAGCTCCAAAAGGTCCAGGACATCTTGTTCGACGTACTTTTGTCGATGGTGCAGCGGTTCCAGCATTATTTGCTGTTTACCAAGATGTAACAGGCGAAGCAAAAAACGTAGCACTTTCTTATGCTGATGGAATTGGCTCTACTAGAGCAGGTGTTCTTGAAACATCATTTAAAGAGGAAACTGAAACAGATCTATTCGGAGAACAAGCGGTACTATGTGGTGGTGTAACTTCTTTAGTAAAATCAGGATTTGAAACATTAGTAGAAGCAGGTTATCAGCCAGAAGTAGCATACTTTGAGTGTTTACATGAATTGAAGCTAATCGTTGATTTAATGTACGAAGGCGGAATGAGCTATATGAGATACTCAATTTCTGATACTGCACAATGGGGTGATTTCGTATCTGGTCCTAGAGTAGTTGCCAATGAGTCAAAATTAGCGATGAAAGATATTTTAGCAGAAATTCAAGATGGTACATTTGCTAAAGGCTGGATTAACGAAAATAAAAATGGTCGCCCAGTTTTTAATGAAATTAATGAAAGTGAAAAACAACATCAGTTAGAAGAGGTTGGAGAAAAACTTCGTGCAATGATGCCATTTATCCAAAGAAAAGAAAAGGTCGAGGTGAAATAAAAAATGAGTAAAATTCAGTTTCTTGATACAACATTACGTGATGGCGAACAATCTCCTGGGGTTAATTTAAATCGATTTGAAAAGCTCGAAATTGCAAGACAACTAGAAGCTTTAGGTGTTGATATCATTGAGGCTGGTTTTGCCGCTTCCTCAGAAGGTGACTTTTTAGGTATTCAAGAGATTGCGAGACAGATTCGTTCTGTCTCCGTCTCAAGCCTTTCTCGAGCAAAAGATTCTGATATTAAAACAGCATGGGATGCTTTAAAAAATGCTGCAGAACCGAGACTTCATATATTTCTAGCAACAAGTGACATTCATATGAAATATAAATTAAACATGACGAGATTAGAAGTTTTGGAAACTGCTAAACATTGTGTACAGCTTGCAAAATCCTTTTTTCCAAAAGTCCAAATTTCAGCTGAGGATGCCTGTCGTACTGATCGAGCATTTCTTGCAGAATTCGCAGAGACTGCCATTAAAGCAGGGGCAGATGTAATTAATATTCCAGATACTGTCGGTTACACAAGTCCTTCAGAATACTACGATTTATTTAAATATTTACAAGAGAATGTACCTTCTTATCATAAAGCTATTTTTTCTTGTCACTGTCATGATGACCTAGGAATGGCAGTAGCGAATTCTTTAGCTGCTATACAAGCTGGAGCAACTCAAGTAGAATGCACCGTAAATGGAATTGGGGAAAGAGCAGGAAATGCAGCACTAGAAGAAATAGCCGTTGCACTACATATTAGGGAAGATGTTTACCGGAAAAATACTAATTTACGATTACATGAAATTACGAAGACAAGTGAACTTGTTAGTCGTCTTACAGGTATGGTTGTCCAGAAGAATAAAGCAATTGTTGGTACAAATGCATTTGCTCATGAATCAGGTATTCACCAAGATGGCGTATTAAAAGAGCCAACAACATATGAAATTATACCCCCATCATTAATTGGACTTTCTACAAATTCATTAGTATTAGGGAAACATTCAGGGCGTCATGCTTTTACTGATCGATTAAAAGAACTTGGATTCAACTTTTCAACAGAAATTATAAACGAAGCGTTTATTCAATTTAAAGCTTTGACAGATTCGAAAAAAGAAATTACAGATGCAGATTTATTAAACATTATTAGTAAGTGGAGCAAAAAGGAGGTTCTAAAATGAAATTAAAAATCGCATGTCTTCCAGGAGACGGAATCGGACCAGAAATTATGAGTTCAGCAGTACAGGTTTTAGAACAGATTGCACAATCTTATCAACATGACTTTACTTTTTCAACAAATTTATTCGGAGGTCACGCGATCGATGAAACAGGCACTTCATTACCGAAAGAAACATTAGATAATTGTTTAAATTCGGATGCCGTATTATTGGCAGCAGTAGGTGGACCAAAATGGGATCAAGGTGTTGAACGGCCAGAAAGTGGTTTATTAAGGTTAAGAAAATCACTTAATTTATATGCAAACATTCGACCAGTCGATGTTTACGACGAACTTGTAAATCATTCTCCTTTAAAATCTGAACAAGTAAGAAATGTAAGCTTTGTCGTTGTTCGTGAATTAACAGGTGGAATTTATTTTTCCGAACCTCGATTCCATAATGAAAATGAAGCAACTGATACGCTTTCCTATACGAGAGAAGAAATTGAACGAATTGTAAAGTATGGATTTGAGTTAGCAAAAACTAGAAAAGGTAAACTTACATCAGTTGATAAAGCAAATGTATTAGAATCTAGTAAACTTTGGCGAAAAATTGTAAATGAATTAAGTTCAAACTATCCAGAAGTAGAAGTTGAGCATATTCTTGTTGATGCAGCTGCGATGGAGTTAATTCGAAACCCAAGAAGGTTTGATGTAATCGTTACTGAAAATTTATTTGGGGATATTTTAAGCGATGAAGCTTCCATGATTACTGGTTCATTAGGAATGCTACCTTCTGCAAGTAGATCTGGCAAGGGTCCTTCATTATATGAACCAATTCACGGTTCAGCACCAGATATTGCTGGACAAAATAAGGCTAACCCTATTGCAATTTTAAGGTCCGTAGCGATGATGCTTTGCGATTTTAACTTAGTTGATGAATCAAACTCGATTGAAAACGCGATTGTTAATTCAATAAATAATGGCTATTTAACAGGTGACCTAGGTGGTAAAAGTTCAACGGTTGAATTTACAGAACAAGTAGTAAAGGAATTACAATTTCAAACAGTTGGAGGTAGTATTCGATGAAACAAACATTGTTTGATAAACTTTGGCAAAATCATGTTGTAACTGGTGAAGTGGGTAAACCACAGCTTTTGTATATCGATTTACACTTAGTCCATGAGGTAACTTCACCGCAAGCTTTCGAAGGATTGAGATTATCTAATCGAAAAGTAAGAAGACCAGAATTAACATTTGCGACGATGGATCATAATGTACCAACACAAAATCAATTAGTCATCACTGACTTAATTGCTAAACAACAAATGGATACGTTAAGAAATAATTGCCAGGAGTTCAATATTCCTTTAGCAGACATTACGGATGAGGACCAAGGCATTGTCCACGTAATTGGACCAGAACTAGGGTTAACTCAGCCAGGAAAAACAATTGTCTGTGGAGATAGTCATACATCTACACACGGTGCATTTGGAGCTTTAGCTTTTGGTATTGGAACAAGTGAAGTTGAACATGTTTTAGCAACACAAACTTTATGGCAAGTTAAGCCGAAATCAATGGGTGTGAAACTTGATGGTAAGCTTCCAAAAGGTGTATATGCTAAAGATATCATTCTCCATTTACTAGCCACTTATGGTGTATCAATGGGTACTGGATATGTCATTGAGTTTTATGGTGAAGCAATTAAAAATATGTCAATGGAAGAGCGTATGACTTTATGTAATATGGCGATTGAGGGGGGAGCAAAAGCAGGATTAGTTGCTCCTGATCAAAAAACTTTCGACTATTTAAAAGGTCGAAAATATACAGTAAATTCATATGATGAAAAATTAGTAGAATGGAAGAAATTATATACAGAAGAGGGAGCAACATTTGATAAAACAATTGAAGTAGATGTAGCAACCCTTGCACCTTACGTAACTTGGGGAACAAATCCTGGAATGGGCGTAAGAATTGATGAAGCCCTTCCAAAAGCGAAGGATGAGAACTACGAACGAGCTTATGAATATATGGGATTAAAGCCAGAAATCACACCTAATGAGATTCCAGTTCAACATGTATTTATCGGTTCATGTACAAATTCTAGATTGTCAGATTTAGAGGAAGCGGCAAATTATCTAAAAGGAAAGAAAGTAAAATCTGATGTGCGTGCATTAGTTGTTCCAGGATCAAAAAAGGTTCGTAATGCAGCGATGGCAAAAGGACTACATAAAGTCTTTATAGAAGCAGGATTCGAATGGAGGGAAGCTGGTTGTTCAATGTGTCTAGCAATGAATCCAGACCAAGTACCAGCTGGAGAACATTGTGCATCTACTTCAAACCGAAACTTCGAGGGAAGACAAGGTAAAGGAGCAAGAACACATTTAGTCAGTCCAGTAATGGCAGCGGCTGCTGCAGTACATGGTCACTTTATTGATATTCGAAAGGAGCAAGCAAATGAAACCGTTACGTACGCATAAAGGCACAACAGTATCAATTATGTTAGATAATATCGATACAGACCAAATTATTCCAAAACAATATTTAAAGCGAATAGAACGAACTGGATTTGGAGAATTTTTATTCGATGAATGGCGATATCATGATGATCGCTCACCAAATCAATCTTTTTCATTAAATAATGAGGAGCGAAAAAATGCTTCAATCTTAATAAGTGGAAATAATTTTGGTTGCGGTTCATCTAGAGAACACGCACCTTGGGCGTTAAATGATTATGGATTTACAATTATAATTGCTGGTAGCTTCGCAGATATTTTCTACAATAACTGTATAAAAAATGGTATGCTCCCAATTGTCTTAAATGATGAAATTCGCTCACAATTATCTACACTAAGTGGAAATCAAGAAATTGAAGTAGATTTGGAAAAACAAGTCGTAAAAACAGTATTTGGGAACTTTGATTTTTCAATCGATCCTGTTTGGAAAGAAAAGTTACTTAATGGCTTAGATGATATTGCGATTACAATGAAATATGAAAATGACATTGAGAAATATGAAAAATTACACGCATAACTAAAATAGGAAGTGTCTTATAAGTTAACATACTTATGAGATACTTCTTTTTAATTGCAAACATGAAGATTATGGAAAATAGGTAAGATACTCCCTATTTAATGCAAATTTGTCGATAAAATTAATTTAAATGAAAATAGTTGTTTGAATATTTGGATTATTGTTTAATAAGATTAAATACATTATTAAATTAGAGAGAGGTGATTAAATTGAACCTAAAAATTATTGTAGATAGTTCTTCGGATATTCCAGCGGATTTATTGAAGAAATACGATATTTCAGTCATTCCATTAAGGGTCTATGACCAATTAGAAAAGGAGTATCTTGATGGAATAAATTTACAATCACGTGAGTTAATGCAAAGAATGAAAAATGGAGAGAACTTTACTTCATCTTTACCTTCTTACGATGCAATTTATCAAACTTTAGTCTCGTGTAGTACAGATCAAAATTGTGTCTATCTTACTTGTTCTGGTGACTTATCTGGTACGTATAATTTTGCACAATTAGTAAAACTAGATATTTTAGAAAACAATCCAAATGGCTCTATCCATATTATCGATACTAGATCAGTATCACTAGGAATTTGCGTATTAGTTATGGAGTTAATAGAAGGCTTAAATAATAATGAATCATTTGAGAATTTAATGAAACAATTAAATCACAATATAAATAAGATCCAACATATTTTTACGATAGAAGACCTCCAATATTTAATACGAGGCGGTCGTGTCGGTAAGTTTGCCGGATTTTTAGGCGGCATGCTAAATATAAATCCGATCATGGAAGTAAGCGAAGGAAAATTTAAACCACTTGAAAAAGTACGAGGTCGAAAAAAAGCATTAAATCGAATGCTAGAGTTAATGAAGATCCGAAAAGATGAACTTAGTAAAAATGTTGGAGTTGTATATGGGGTAAAAGATGATTCCACCGAACAATTTATTAAACAATTAAAGGATCTAATTGGAAGTGAACAAATAATAGAAAACTCAGTTGGTTCAGCAGTCGGCGTTCACACTGGTCCTAGTGCAATAGGGATCTTTTTTCTAGCTAATTAAGAAAATTCATTTCGACTCTCAAAGTGGTGAGAGTTTTTTTGTTTAGTAAAACTTTCTATTTAAAAAATATATGGATATAATAAAAAAAGTTTAATAGGAAATAAGAATATATTTCTGCTACTTATAAAGAGACATGTTTATTGATGATAAAACAACTTCTGACAAAGTGAAGTGTAAAAATATTAGAAAATTTGTAATTTTTAAATTGGAAATTACTGCTATTTTGAATATAGTAGATTATTCCTGTGGAAATTAATTTTGGTAGGATAGAAGTTTAAGTTGCCACTATTTCAATAGGAAAGAACGTTCGAAAAACTAGGGTGATAATCTATGTAAATAAGGACTATTGGTGGATTGCAGTTTTTTACAACTGCATATGCAAACAAAATTACCTAAAGTGCAATTAAAATTGTTAATACTGCAAACAAATTATTTGAACAGCAATTAAAAACATCAAATGTTCAAATAAAAATGTTAAAACTGCAAATAAAATATCTAAAACTGCAAATAAGATGCTCCAATCTGTATGCAACGTTCAAAATAATCTTAAAATCTAGAGAATCTTTTATAAAAAGCTTTCAATTAGAACAAAAATAGAAGTATTTTGCAAATAATGGCCAGTTTTTTATGAATATAGATCCTTTGTGTTTTCTCACTCTAACCAGGGTATTTGAAGGAATTTCACGTACCGAAATTGAGTGAATAAAAATAAAAACACATAACTATTCGATAAAGTAAAACAAAAACCTATTAAAATCTAAATTCCTACCCTAAAACTCACAAACCATAACACTTATATCTCATAATCCACCTCCTATTTTCCCCCACAATCTTTCCTACCTAATCATTTTACTAAACCGTATTTAACTTTTTTGGTAAAATAAAAATTGAGTAAGATTGATTAATCGTCTTTTTACATATTTAAATTCTTTCATTAATAGGAGTGATATAATTGAAAGCTTATATTTTAAGAGACACTAAAGGGCCAGAGTCACTAAAATTTGAAAATGTTGAGATTGGTATTGTTCATCCTAATGAAGTAGTCATTAAGTTAAAGGCAGCATCATTAAACAGACGTGACTTTTTTATAACGCACGGTATGTATCCAGGGATGAAATTAGATGGAATTTTAGGATCTGACGGTGCTGGTGTTATTGAAGCTATAGGAGATGAAGTAACGGGGTTTTCTGTAGGTGATGAAGTTATCATGAACCCGAGCTTAAACTGGGGAGATCGTGACGATATTAATTCTGATGAATTCACTGTACTTGGAATGCCTTCTAATGGTACATTTGCTGAATTTATTAAACTAGAAGTTGAAAATGTTTATAAAAAACCTGCGTACTTGTCATGGGAAGAGGCAGCAGCAATACCATTAGCTGCACTTACTGCATATAGAGCATTAATTACACGTGGTCAATTACAAAAAAATGATACAGTATTGATTCCAGGTATTGGTAGTGGGGTAGCATTATATGCATTACAAATTGCTGTAGCATTCGGGTCAAAAGTACTAGTTACATCTAGTAGCAATGAAAAAATTGAAAAGGCAATTGAAATAGGAGCGACTGCTGGTTTTAATTACCGAGAAAATGATTGGTATAAAAAACTTCGTAAAGAATTTGGATTTGTAAATCTTACAATCGATGGAGTTGGTGGAGAATCATTTAATCGATTAATTGATTTGACTGCTCAAGGTGGAAGAATCGTATCATTCGGTGCTACAAATGGACCAGTTCCTCAAACAGTATTGCCAAAAGTGTTCTTTAAAAATATGGATATTAGAGGGACTACGATGGGAAGTCCAAGAGAATTTGAACAAATGTTGGCATTTTTTGAAGAACATAAAATTAAACCAATTATCGATCAATCATTTGAATTTACGGATGTCATTAGTGCATTACAACATATGGGTGAAGGAAATAATTTTGGTAAGATTACCGTTAAAATTGGTTAATTTGTATCGTTTTTTACAAGTTTGTCTTCAATCAAAAGAACTGAACTATACAGTTCTTTTTTTTGCTCCTTGATAAATTACAGTTAACATCATATGATTATTACAAATGTAATATTTAAAAAATTTAGTATTTTGAGTATTGTAAGCGTTTTAACGAAGTGATTAAATATTTTGGGGGGCTTATAATGAAACATTCTTACTTAACTAGAGAACATGAAATCTTCCGCACGGCTCTTAGAAAGTTCTTACAAAAAGAAGCTGTACCATTCTATGAAGAGTGGGAACAAAACAAAATGATCCCTAGAGAATTCTGGGATAAATTAGGAAATGAAGGATTTTTGTGTCCTTATGTTGACGAAAAGTATGGCGGGTTAGGTGTAGATTTTGGCTATTCAGTCATTATTATAGAGGAACTTGAGAAAGTTGGTTCAAGTTTAGTTGGTGTAGCATTACACAATGATATTGTTGTACCTTATTTGACTGCTTATGCAAATGAAGAGCAAAAAATGGAATGGTTACCTAAATGTATTTCAGGTGAATATATTAGTGCAGTTGCTATGACTGAACCAGGTGCTGGATCAGATTTAGCAAATATTAAAACAACTGCGGTAAAAGAAGGGGAATACTATATCGTTAATGGTGAGAAAACGTTTATTACGAATGGTATTCATTCAGACCTAATCATCATTGCAGTTAAAACGGATACGACAATTCGACCTGCTCATAAAGGAATAAGCTTACTAGTTGTCGAAAAAGATACAGTTGGGTTTTCTAGAGGAAAGAAATTAAATAAAGTAGGACTTCATAGCCAAGATACAGCTGAATTAATTTTCCAAGATGCTAAAGTGCCTGTAAAGAATCTATTAGGAGAAGAAGGAAAAGGCTTCTATTACTTAATGGAAAAATTACAACAAGAAAGATTAGTAGTTGCTTTAGAAGCATTAGTTTCAGCAGAAGAAATGCTGAAAGTGACAACTGAGTATGTGAAAAGTAGAAAAGCATTTGGAAAATCAATTGCTGGGTTCCAAAATACTCAATTTAAACTTGTAGAATTGGCTACTGAAATTGAAATTGGTCGCACTTTCATTGAGGACTTAATTTATAAGCATATGGAGGGCGTAAATGTTGTTAAACAAGTATCAATGGCAAAATGGTGGATTACAGATTTAGGTAAAAAAGTAGCTTCAGAGTGTCTTCAATTGCATGGTGGATATGGATATATGGAAGAATACGAGATTGCTAGACGTTTCAGAGATATTCAAATCATGTCAATTTACGCAGGTACAAATGAAATCATGAAGACAATTATTGCAAAACAAATGGGATTAAATTAATCCAGACTTAAAATTGGAGGATCAAATTTATGAGAGAAGTAGTTATTGTTGATGCTTTAAGAACACCTATTGGTAAAAGAGGCGGCAGCTTTAGCGAAACAAGACCTGATGACTTAGCTGCAATTGTACTAAAGGAATTAGTAAGTCGAAATGAATTTGATCCAAAAGAAATAGATGATGTGATTATGGGCTGTGTTACTCAAATTGGTGAACAGGCTGGTGATATTGGTAGAGTTGCTGCTTTATTAGCAGGTCTACCAATTGAAGTGCCTGGTGTTACAATTGACCGTCAATGCGGATCAAGTCAACAATCTGTTCATTTTGCATCACAAGCCATTTTAAGTGGAGATATGGACATAGTCATTGCAGCTGGTGTTGAAAGTATGACACGTGTACCAATGTTTTCGAATTTAAAAGGATCAAAATGGAATGAAAAACTAACGAATAAGTTTGGTGACTTTAATCAAGGAATCTCTGCAGAACGCATAAATGAAAAGTGGAATATCAGTCGAAGTGAGCAAGATGAATTTGCTTATAATAGCCATCAAAAAGCATTAAAAGCAATGAAACAAGGCTATTTTGAAGACGAAATTGTTGCAGTTTCTGTTACCAATCAAGAAGGTGAGCTTGTTAAAGTTATGAAAGATGAAGGACCAAGAGAAAACTCTTCTATTGAGAAATTATCTAATTTAAGACCAGCTTTTACTGAAAATGGTTCGGTTACTGCCGGAAATGCAAGTCAAATTAGTGACGGTGCTGCAGGACTACTTTTAATGAGTAAAGAAAAAGCTCATCAATTAGGATTTAAGCCAAAGTTTCGAATTATTGGGAGAACGGTAGTAGGATCCGACCCTCAATTAATGTTAACAGGGCCAATTCAAGCAACTCAAAAAGTTCTACATAAATGTGGTTTAACAATCGATCAAATCGATTTGTTTGAAATAAATGAAGCATTTGCTACAGTTCCTTTAGCATGGCAAAAAGAATTAAATGTACCATTTGAAAAATTAAATATATTCGGTGGAGCGATCGCATTAGGTCACCCACTTGGTGCTAGTGGTGCAAGGGTGATGGTTACTTTGTGTAATGCTTTAGAGAAAACAGGCGGACGTTTTGGATTACAAGCGATCTGCGAAGGCCATGGTATGGCAAATGCAACGATTATTGAGAGATTAAATTAATAACCAACAACAAACTGGGGGATTTAAAAAATGAATATTCGTGATAGTATAGCAATCGTTACAGGTGGAGCATCTGGTTTAGGTGCAGGTACAGTTAGAATGATCGTAGAAAATGGTGGGAAAGCTGCTATTTTCGATTTAAATGAAGAAAGAGCTGCTAGCTTAATTTCTGAATTAGGTGAAGAAAATGTTTGTTTTGAAAAAACAGATGTATCTTCAGAGGAGAGCGTAAAAAATTCAATTAGTAATGTTTTAACTAAATATGGTTCATTTAATACAGTAGTAAACTGTGCAGGTATTGTATTAGCTGAAAAAGTAATTAAGAGAGACGGAATTCATTCATTAGAATCTTTCCAAAAAATCATCAATGTAAACTTAGTTGGTACATTTAACGTTATTCGTTTAGCAGCTGAACAAATGATTAACAATGAACCAAATGAATTTGGTGAAAGAGGTGTTATTATTAACACCGCTTCAGTAGCAGCATTTGATGGCCAAATGGGGCAAGCAGCTTACGGTGCATCAAAAAGTGCAGTAGCTGGAATGACATTACCAATTGCTAGGGATTTATCAAGATACGGAATCAGAGTGATGAGTATTGCTCCTGGAATATTTGAAACACCAATGTTTGATGTATTACCAGAAAAAGCTAGAGAATCATTAGGTAACATGGTTCCATTCCCATCACGTCTTGGTAAGCCATCAGAATATGCACACTTAGCGAAAAGTATTGTTGAAAATCCAATGTTAAATGGTGAAGTAATCCGTTTAGATGGTGCAATTCGTATGCAGCCAAAATAAGAGTTACATGAGAGGCAGGAAGAGCAGGTTAGCTTGTTCTCCTGCTTTTTTTGTTTATGTTTGTAGTTGTTTTAAAAAATTGAAGTCTATTTGAACAAGGAATAGTAGAAGGTGAATGTTTGTCCTAGATAAAAATATTTAAATAATTGTTTAACAAACGTAGTTCATTAATTCAATATCATATGCAGTTTAATATTTACAGCATTTTTTATTATTTTAAAAGGGAAATTCCGTGATTTATTTCAAGGATTATATTGAATAGGAGGTATGAAATCTATGTGGAAAGACTTATTAAAAAATATTTCTGAAGAAGCTGAATTTAATGAGCCAGCAACTCAAAATCAAATAGAAGAAATTCAAGCGAAATTCAATCTTGAACTACCGAACGAACTAATAAATTTTCTAAAAGAAACTAATGGTATTGATGTCGGAGGGGTAAGAATTTGGTCTACAAAAGAAATAATTGAAGAAAATGTTGATCGGAGAACTGACGAGATCTTTAAGGATACATATATGCCTTTCGACTGTTTATTATTTTTTGGTGATGCAGGTAATGGTGACTTATTTGGTTTCTCTATTGTAAATGGAGACATTCAAAGTAATAATATATTCGTTTGGAATCACGAAGACGATAGTCGTACATGGATTGCTCCATATTTGGAGGAATTCTTAGTATGGTGGAGTGAAGGAACAATAAGTATTTAATTTAACTAACTCATGTGAAGCTCTTTATCTGTTAAAAGTGGCTTTTTTATTTTAAGTCAATGGCAGAATAGTACCACTGGGAAATGCTGTTTTTCATGAGTCTTTTGATTGATTACCATTTTTTTACTTTATGATAAAATAAAAATTACATATACATATAGGAGAAATAAACATGAAAAATCCAGTCAGTGCAATGTACATAATATTTGGTCTATTAATTGTAACTCTAACTTATTTTACTAGTTTTGTTGGACCGGTTATACTAAGAGGCTTTGGTTGGATCTTATTCGTGGTAGGGATTCTTAATATGTTTTCAACATATTTCAATTCAATTCAAAATCCTTTAACTGATTTATTTAACACTGAAGAAAATGAAAAAAAATGAATGAAATTAATACTAAGCTTTAATAAAATCTAAATTTACTTATTCAGCTATCATAGTGCATTAGTTGAACAACCTAAAGCTGCTTCGGTAGCTTTTTTATTATTCTAGTCAATGGCAGTTTAGTTGCTAAAGGGATGTTTTAATAAATTAATATTTATGTATTATTGAAAATTTGAACTTTGTAATTTCAGATGAGTATTTTTTAACATTTGCCCTTATTGAACTAATCAGTGTTTTAGTTGAAAAAGGAGTTTGAAAATTTATCAGCGAATAGTAACAATTGAGGTGTCGAGAAAATGTCTTTATTAAAGAAGTATGGCAATTGGATTTCTAAAAAAAATCCTAGAAGATATGATCTAGCTGAATTACTGTTAGGGATAATTTTTGTACCATCAATTATTGCTGGAATTGAATTAATTTATCACAGGTATTCTTCTTTTTGGATGATATTATTCTGTTTTTTAATTATAAATTTATATCTATTATTTGATAACTTAGTTACGAGAATATTGGGTAGATTTAATGTGAAAATTTCAAAATGGATGCATCCTGTTATTCCATGGATTTTGGTGTGTATTTATTTTGTTTTTAATGGTTTTTAATTTTAGAATAATATCGATTTTCACTATTGAGTTAACTTTTACAACATAAACATGCTTTAGATGATGATCGTAAGTTGCTAAATTGCGGCATTTTTTATTAAAGTCAATGGCAGTTTGGTTGTTGCTTAAGGAATTAAATAATTATGCTATTATTTTTTTATGTTAGGGGTCGTGCAAGTCCTTTTTTAAAAGTATTTCCAGTATTGAAGCTAGCATTGCTTTCCACCTATAGTTTCAAATATTTTCGTGTTGTTTCACACTTCTCATGACTTAATATGCTTTGCTTTGGATTACTTCAAGTAGAAGAGTTCCTTTAACCTAAAGAGAAGCATTTGAAGAATAAGGTGTCTTTTTTTACGTTTATTTTGAAAAAACGACTCAAAAGAGTCGTTTTTAAAATTACTTTTTATTATAAAAAAGGTCTGGTTTTCCACAATTTGGGCACTCATATAAATAATGTTCTTGAATTTCGTTACTAATATTTCCATTTTCGTCATTATTGGAAACGTTTGAACTACAGTTTGGACAATTAATGCTCGTTTTGGGGGATTTGTTTTTTTGATTCTCCATCTTTATCCATCCTTTCTTTGCATTTCTCTGATAAATCCTTCATATTTTACCCACTAAATTATATATCTTATTAAATAAATTTAAACTGTATTGGCAGGGTAATAAACTAATGAGAAACGAAAAAGTGAATAGATAGAATGCTTTATTGAAATCGTATACAATAAAGTTAGCCACAATTATTGATTAACTTAATATTATTGGAATCAAGAGAGGCGGTATTGAAATGGAAACTTCTAAAAAAGTAACAGTAAAAGCAACTATTAAAGCATCAATCGAAAAAGTATGGGAATTTTGGACAGAACCTGAACATATTAAAAAATGGAATAGTCCTTCAGACGACTGGCATACACCATTTGCTGTAAATGACTTACGTGTTGGGGGAGAATTCTGTTCAAGAATGGAAGCGAAAGATGGAAGTTTTGGTTTCGATTTTGGTGGGACGTATGATGAGGTAAAGAAATATGAGGTTATTACATATACTCTAGGCGATGGAAGAAAGGTTAATATCACATTTAATCGAAATGAAGACGAAACGGAAGTAATTGAAACATTCGATCCTGAAACAACTAATCCTGTTGAGTTTCAACAACAAGGATGGCAAGCAATTCTAGACAATTTTAAGAAATATGCCGAACAAACAAATATCTAGGTAGAAATACAGAGAATGATGTTTTAAAATCATTCTCTTTTTTTGGCTTATCAGGCTTATATTTACACCAAAAATAGATTTATGCAACTAACGTAACCTAATTTTCAGATTTGTTGGGTATCAGTATCTGAAATTCTATGTAAAAATCCAAAAATCCCCCAAATTACAAAGCTAGAAAGATTAGATACAATAAACTTAGAGTTTTAATGATATCCTATTTTTATTAGGAGTGTTTGAATGGCAAGGATTTGTATTCAATGTAAATCTGACATGATAGAAAATTGTAATTTAAAAGTTGATAGTATGTATGGTCATGAAATTAAGATTTATCAAAAGGGGAAAAGATCTTTTAACAATATTTCTGTAAGCCCTAAAGCAGCTGTTTGTCCAAATTGTGGCTATGTCGCATTAATTATTTCTATATTTAGAGCAGTTTTCAATATCGTAGTAATTTATAAAAGTATAGATTTTTATGGAATACATATACAGAATTAGAAGGGCTACTATGGTAGCCCTTTTTAATTGTCTTGACTTAGTTAATGCTTGAAAACAAAGGATCGATATTCACTTTCCAAGGCGAGATAGGTGATGTTCTCACCAAGGTAAAAGAAAGTTTGGTCCTAAACCGACCTTTATTTTTTATAAAAAGATTAACCTCAACTGGTATTTCAGTTTCTAATGAGGATGGCTCTAATTGCTTTGTTTGAGGCAAAGTCCACTGTATCGCTTCTATTTTTTTTAGTTTCTTTAGATCTTTTTTAATATTTTTTTGATTACTTATGGCAATTTTTTTTACCAAGCCTTTATCTTGGTTTTTAATAGAAACGAATAATACATTTAGTAGTTGGGAAGGTGGTAGGTTGTTCATATATTCATTAATTTTTCCAGCAGCTTTAAGGATCATCACATGATGAGAAAAGTCTGCTTTACCTGTCCGATGTGTCGTGCTTCCCATAAAATGAATGCAAAAATGACCACAGAAACCATTTGGAAGGGAACCTGCACCATGTGGCATTCCGTGCATGGACGCGGGGATTAGGTTTTCATCAGCTAAAATTAATACAGCCCTTCTTCGCCAACTCCAGTTCCCATCGTATATTTCCTTCATTATCCTTGTATCTTCTCTTGTTAATGGCTGAACATCTGCATGCCTACTACCAGCTCTTCGTTGTACATTAAAGCTCTTACCAGTTTCTACATCGATTACAGTGAACAACGAGTATTTTGGGATTATTTTGTTAACAGCTTCCCAATCCTGAATTTCTATTTGAAAGCTAATTGGGGTGAGTACTGGTTTGTCTGTCTTAGCGTAAGTAAAATCTGCAAAGTAAATTAATGAAAGTGACATTATTACAATAAAAAAAACTTTTTTCACAGCTAAAAATCAACTCCGATGTTTAGTAATTGATAATATCTATTTTGTGTTATTTTTTAGAAAAAAAAGCTAATAAAAATTTGGAAATATAAGATGATTAGTTTTTTTAGGGCTTTACTCATACTTCAATAATTACTTTTTAATAAATTCTTATTGAACTAACGAATGACTTAGTTGCACAACTTGAATTACTTTATATTCGAATAAACAAACATAATTGGACTAACAAATAAATGTCTTAAGGTAAATAAGGGATTAAAATGTAAAATTGATGTTCTCCGACATTGATATATCCCCTAAGTCGAATTGACAGAGCAAGATGCATAACATATAATGAGTGAGTAACTCACTCATTAACTAAAAAATATTAGAAAGGAAAAACTTTAAATGACAAAATCAAATATTTTACCCGATATTTTTTTTCGTAAATTTAATCAAAGGAAAAATGAAAAGAGGTTAGAAATTAAGACTGAATATATGATCAATGAAGAAAAGTATGTTTCTATTGGGGGGATTGATCAATGGATTACAATCCGAGGAGAAGATAGAAGAAATCCCGTTCTTTTATTGATTCATGGTGGTCCTGCCTCAACTTATACTATTTTTAGTTCTTTAATATGTCCTTGGGAAAAGCATTTTACGATTGTTCAATGGGATCAGCGAGGTGCAGGAAAAACTTTTAAAAGAAATGAGAAAGAAGGCTGTGGTAAAATTACATTACACCAGTTGGCAGAAGATGGAATTGAAGTAAGTAATCTTATTTGTAATGAACTTGAGAAAGAAAAAATTATTTTGGTTGGAAGTTCCGTCGGTAGTCTTATAGCTACATTAATGATTAAGGAAAGACCAAATCTCTATTTTGCGTATGTAGGGACTGATCAAAACTGTTATGATTATGAAAATATTGCATATCAATTGGCCATTGATGCCTTGTCTGATGCAGGGAATACGAGGGGACTGAAGAAATTTAAAGAACTAGGACCAGATCAAACAAAATGGACACAAAAAGATTTTGATAAGAGAAATCAGATATTAGTAAAATCAATAAAAAATGTTCCTAATATGGTAATGGACCTTATTTTGCCTTCAATGCTTTCATCACCACAGCATAATATAAACGATCTATTCGATATTTTTAAAGGGATGAAATTTTCGGGGGAACAATTGTTCAACGAACTAATGAATTTTAATTATGAACGGTTAGGAACAGTATTTTCAATTCCTTTCTTTATTTTTCAAGGAGACAATGATATTATTACCCCTACCAAAAATGCAGAACGATTTTTGCAAGAAATCGAAGCACCTTTAAAAGAATTTATTTATATAAATAACGCTGGACATTTAGCTTGCTTTGCTAGACCTGAGCAGTTTTTACAAGAATTAATAAATAGAGTAAGACCATTAGCAATGAATAATTAAGTAAGAATGTATAAATTGGAGTGAGTAAGTTGTTACCAAAAGAGAATAATCAACAAACTGATCGAAAGGTGCTTATAAAACAATCTGCATTGAAAATTTTTGCATTGAATGGTTATAAAAATACGAAAACAAGTGTAATTGCAACTGAAGCAAATGTTAGTGAAGGTTTAATTTTTCGCCATTTTCAATCAAAGGCAGAGTTGTTTTTTCAAATTATTGAAGGTTTAATGATTGAGTCTCAAAGTGAGCTAAGTTCATTGCAGTTTTTCCAAGGAACTCCTTACCAACTATTAGAATTATTAACTGAAAAAATGTTAGACGAAAATCATAAATATGCATTTATGATAATCCAACAAGCGAGGAAAAACACAGAAGTACCAGAAAAAGTGACTGAATTATTATCAAAATATTCACCTGATTATCTAATTGATTTACTAATACCAATATTTATAAAAGGACAAGAAAGTGGTGAATTCTTAAAGGAAGACCCACGAAAAATATTAGTATGGTATTTCAATGTGATAAATAGTTTAACTATTCAAGATTTAGTTGATAATAAATTCGGTTTACCTACTACTGATTTTTTGATGAAAATGTTAAAGGTTTAATTGGAGAAATTAAATTCATCAGTAATAAGAGAACTTAAAGGTTGTCTAATTAGACAGCCTTTTATTTAGGCCAAAAATCAACTTTTTAATATAACAGTTCCTAAATGAAAAAAATTCCATAATTGAAATAAATATGGATATTTAAGTCATTTTATTCAAAAAATACTCTTATGCCAAACTATGTAAGAGGAATCTATGAAAAAAATATTAAAATTCATTTTTAAAACTTTAGTACTCCTATTTTCACTATTGGTCATCTTATTTGCTTTAAATGAGATTGAAATGGAGAAAGCTCAAAAAAAGAATATTTTTACTGAAAAGCCAATAACTTATCCAATGGGATACAGTGATTTATCGATTTTTACGAACGGAAAGAAGTTAAATAACCAATTATTTCATGATATTAGGAATGCAAAAAAGGAAGTGCATATCTACTTTTTTTCAGTTTCTAATGATCGTGTTTCACATGAATTTTTAGATGTCTTAAAAAAGAAGAGTGATGAAGGAATTCCAGTTTATTATGCTGTTGATCGTCTTGGTGGAATTTTATTAGAACGGAAAGAAAGAAAATCTTTAATTGATCATGGAGTACATTTTACCTATTTTAATAAACCGCAATTATCTTATTTTTTTGCATCGCTAAATAATAGAAATCATCGTCGGATGACGATTATTGATGGGGAAATTGGCTATATTGGTGGGTTTAATATAGGTAAAAAGTATATAGATGAAAAAAAAGGATTAAAACCGTGGGAAGATGTTCAGCTTAGATTAGTGGGCAGCGGTGTTGAGGGCTTAGAAAAACAATTTGTACATGATTGGAGAAAAAATTCAGACCAAAAAATTACTCAAATGGAGATCAGTAAAAAAATTGGGAGAAGCCAACATCAATTTGTTTCTTATACTAAAATAGGAATTGAGCAAGAATATAGTAAATTGTTTAAACAAGCAAAACAGTCAATAACAATTTATTCTCCTTATTTTATACCGAATAATAAAGTGATTTGGGATTCATTATTAGATGCAGCAAATAGAGGAATTGAAGTGAAAATACTATATTCACATAAGTCAGATGCACTTCTAGTACAACAAGCAGCATTTCCATATATAAAGCAAGCTTGGAAAAATAACATAAAAGTCTATGGGTTTAAAAAAGGCATTTTTCACGGTAAAGTAATGAACATTGATGATAGAGTACTAATGATTGGTACAACAAATTTTGATTCCAGGTCATTCCATTTAACGGATGAATTGAATTGTTATATATATGATCAACAATTTATCAAACAGGTAGAACCAGAATTCGCTGATGTATTTAATCATGCTTTTGAAATTACGCCTACTTATATTAAAAATTTACCTTTTAAAGAAAAAATAAAAGAAAAAATAGCGAAAGTATTTGAGTTTTATTTATAGGGTAAAAAACTAGTTGTACTTTAATTTTAATTAAAGAATACAATAAAAAAATAATGAAAGATTAATCAAGAAAATTGGTTAATCTTTTTTTATTTTCAAATATTTATAAAAATACAATTGATTTTATATTTATTCATAATTATAATGAAGAATATAATTTTATAAAAGGGGATATTAAAATGAAAGTCGGTATTATGGGGGCAACCGGATATGGTGGTCTTGAACTCGTAAGATTACTATCAATGCATCCGGAAATAAGCAATATGAATTTTTATTCAACATCAGATTATACGGAAAATTTGTCTACTTATTATCCACATTTGGCTACAAGTACTAGTGGGGCAATAAAAAAGTGGAATAAAAATAAATCTATATCAGAAAATGATATTTTGTTTTTTGCTACACCACACGGAGTTAGCAGTGAGTTAATGGGAGAAATCGATTTTTCGAAAACAAAGCTGATTGATCTATCAGGAGATTTTCGATTAAAAAAAGAAGAAACATACCAAAAATGGTATAAACAGTCACATCCTTGCTTTTCAAAAACGAATCAATTTACTTACGGACTATCTGAACTTAATCGAGAAGCAATCAAACAATCCAATAATATAGCTAATCCGGGATGTTATCCAACAGCAACGCTACTCGGAGTCGCGCCATTATTGAAGGCAGGAATTGTACAGAAAAATTCAATTATAGTAGATGCTAAATCTGGAATTTCTGGAGCCGGAAAAACAGCTAATCAAACGACTCAATTTATGAATCGAAATGAAAATTTAACAGCCTATAAAATTACTGAACATCAACATATACCTGAAATTGAACAATTTATTGGATCAATTGATTCAAACCAGGATTTTATAACGTTTACACCACATTTAGTACCAATGACAAGAGGAATTTTGTCAACAATTTATGTTACTTCAACACGTGAAATTAGTAACGAAGAATTAAAAGAAATGTATAACCAAAGTTATGAAGATTCCTATTTTGTGAGAGTAAGAGACGGAGTACCTTGTACAAAAGATGTTTATGGTTCAAATTTTTGTGATTTATACGCTACTTATGACAATCGTACAAATCGAATCACAATCGTTTCTGTCATTGATAACCTTGTTAAGGGAGCGGCTGGGCAGGCAATTCAAAATATGAATATAATGTTAGGTTTGCCAGATGAAACTGGTTTACAATTTACACCAATATTTCCATAAGGAGAGATAAAAGTTGATAACAAAAGAAAAGAATATAAAAAAAATAAATGGAACAATTACATCACCAAATGGTTTTTATGCGAGTGGAGTTCATGCTGGACTACGTTATAAACGTAAAGATTTAGGATTAATTTATTCTGAGAAGCCAGCATCAGTTGCGGCAGTTTATACATTAAATTTATTTCCAGCTGCACCAATTGCGATTACAAAAAAGAGTATTGCATATAGTAATAAGCTTCAAGCTGTTTTAGTAAATAGTGGTTGTGCAAATGCATGTACAGGTAAAAAAGGAGAAGATGATGCTTATTTAATGAGAGCATGGTGTGCTGAGCATCTTAATCTACCAGAACAATTAGTAGCAATCGCATCGACTGGTGTAATCGGTGAATATTTAAAAATGGATCGATTAAAGAGCGGCATTGACAAATTAACGCTTGGTAATAAGTTGGAAGATGGAGAAGATTTCGGTCACGCAATCTTAACGACAGATACTGTTATAAAAACTACTTGTTATGAAGTATTGATTGACGGAAAGATCGTAACGATTGCTGGGTCTGCAAAAGGTTCTGGAATGATTCATCCAAATATGGCAACTATGCTTGGTTTTGTGACAACTGACGCTACGATTAGTTCTGGTCAGTTACAAACCTTATTAAAAGAAGTGACAGATAAGACATTTAACCAAATTACAGTTGATGGAGATACTTCAACAAATGATATGGTTTTAGTTATGGCAAATGGAGCTGTTGAACATGAGGAATTAACTGAAAGTCATCCAGATTGGGCTAATTTTGTAACTGCATTTCAATTAGTTTGTGAAGACTTGGCTAAAAAGATTGCTAGAGATGGTGAAGGGGCAACTAAGTTAATTGAAGTAAATGTAAATGGAGCTTCAAGCCAAAAAAATGCAAATCAAATTGCTAAAACAATCGTCGGATCAAATTTAGTAAAAACAGCTGTTTATGGTGAAGATGCTAACTGGGGAAGAATTATTGGTGCCATTGGATATAGCGGCGTCGAAGGTAATTTTAATCAAATAGATATTTCCATTAATGGTGTAACAGTATTATTTGGTAGTAAACCAGTTGAGTTTAATGAAGAAGAGGCTAAAATTGCTTTGAAAAATGAGATTATTTATATCGATGTCCATTTACACGAAGGAGATGCACTTGGTACTGCATGGGGCTGCGATTTAACTTATGATTATGTGAAAATAAATGCAAGCTATCGCACATAAGGGGGAAATAAAAATTGGAAACAGTCGTTATTAAACTTGGTGGTAGTTTAATCCATAACTTATCAAATACATTCTTTGAAAATATAAATCAATTAAAAATGAGTGGTAAAAAAGTCATCCTTGTACATGGAGGGGGACCACTTATAAATAACTTATTATTAAAGTTTTCCATTCCAGTAGAAATGGAAGACGGCATTCGTAAGACTTCATCCGAAGTTTTAGAAATTGTAGAATATGTACTAAGCGGAAAAATCAATAAAGATTTAACGATTATTTGTAATCAATATAATATTAAAGCTATTGGTCTATCAGGATGTGACAATCTATTATTGGAAGCTTCTCTTTATAATAAGGGAAAATTAGGTTGGGTTGGAGAAATTGAAGATGTTAATACGAATCTATTAAATTTACTACTTAACAATGATTATGTACCAGTTATTTCACCAGTTGGAGTGGATAAAATTGGCCAAAAATATAATATTAACGCTGACGAAGCTGCAAAAAGTATTGCCAAGGCAATGAATGCAGAATTACTCTGCTTTATAACAAATACAAATGGTGTTTTAGATCTAGAACAAAAATTGATTGAAAAGATTACGCCTAGTGAAGTTGATAAATTAATCGAACAAAAAACAATTTATGGTGGAATGATTCCAAAAGTTACGAGTGCCTTAAATGCATTAACTGTAGTAAATTCAGTGGCAATTGTTGGTGAGAATTTCTTAAATGAAAATGGAACAATTAACGGTACAGTATTTACAAAAGGAGTTGTGTTAAGTGAGTAATTTATTCCCAACTTATAATAAAAAAACAATTAATTTTCTAAACGGAAAAGGTACTTACCTATATGATGACGAAAATAACAAGTACCTAGATTTTTTAAGTGGAATTGCTGTGTGTAACTTAGGTCATTGTCATCCAAAAGTTGTAAATGCACTAAAAGAACAAGTCGAATCAATTTGGCACGTATCAAACTTATTTACAATAAAAAAACAAGAAGAGTTAGCTAAAAATTTAGTAAAAAGCTTTAAGGATGGTTTAGTATTTTTCTGTAATAGTGGTACAGAAGCGAATGAGGCAGCGATAAAATTAGCAAGAAAACATTCAGGTAAATCTCATATAATCAGTTTTAAACAAAGTTTTCATGGACGTACTTTTGGATCAATGGCTGCTACAGGTCAGTCTAAAATTCATGAAGGATACGGTGAAATGTTAAGTGGTTTTACATATGTACCATATAATAATTTGAATGCTTTACAAAATGAAATTAATGAAAATACTGGAGCAATTATTTTGGAGGTAATCCAAGGTGAAGGTGGTGTCGTTGTTGGTAATAATGATTTTTTTGAAGGGGTTCAAGCTCTTTGTAAAAAACATGAATTATTACTCATTGTTGATGAAGTACAAACCGGAGTGGGCAGAACAGGAACAATGTTTGCCTATGAACAAACTCCACTAAATCCAGATATTATTACGCTAGCAAAAGGTTTAGGGAATGGTTTTCCAGTTGGGGCAATGCTCGGTAAGAACAATTTAGCTAATACATTCTCATTGGGTTCGCACGGTTCAACTTTTGGCGGAAATTATTTAGCAATGGCGGCTGCTTTTGAAACAATCAGTATTATTAATGATATGCAATTTTTAAATAGTGTAAAAGATAAAGGACAATATTTATTTGATAAATTAGCTGAAATAAAAGAAGAGTTTCCGCAAATAGTAGAAATACGCGGTAAAGGATTAATGGTTGGTATCCAGTTAAATCTATCTGTGGAACAACTAGTGGAGCAATTTTTAAAGAATGGTTTAATCGTTGGTACTGCTGGAGCTAATGTATTAAGATTATTACCGCCGATCAATTTATCATACGAAGAAATAGATGAAGCAATCCAAATAATGAAACAAGTTCTTTCTTCTTATTTTTTAGATAGCCAAGTTAAATAATGTGTAGTATTTTTTTACTAGGAGGCATTCATGGACCTATACCATGATGCCTTTTTATTATTTAGGCCTTTCTACTTGATTATAAAAATAGATTGAAAGTTGAAATTATTTTTTAGATAATGGAATAATCACTTTTATTGGGGGAGGAGCTAGGATATGTATCATATTCGTGTAAGAGCATGTGCTTTAATTGTTGAAAATGATTCAGTTTTATTAATTCAATTTACAGATGAGGACGGAATTCATTATAATTTACCAGCTGGTGGTACCGAACCTGGTGAGACAATTATTGAAGCTGTAAAAAGAGAAGCATTTGAAGAAGCAGGTGTAGATGTTGAGGTGGGAGAACTAGTATTTGTTTCAGAAAATGCACCTCATTTGACCGGTCATAGAATACATGGATTAAGTTTAATGTTCCACTGTCATATTAAAGAAAACTCAATTCCAATGATGCCACCAAACCCAGATCCAAATCAAACTGACGTAAAGTGGATACCAATTAATGAATTAGATAATATCATCTTATATCCAAATATTAAAGATCAAATTATTCAATATGCTAAAGGTAAATATCAAAATAATCGATTAATTGAAGAATACAAATTAAAAGAACAACTAATATGATTATTCTCATCTTCTTACTTTTAATGTGAGTCCCTACATCTGATTTTAAAAAAGTGAGGGACTCAATTTTTCTACTTTTACAAAAAACAATTATACTACATTTCAACTCTACATTTATTCTTTATAAAAAAGGATGATTAAATGATAACTCTTCCAGAACAGTTTATAAAAACGATTAAAGATATCCATAAAGAAAAAGGAGAAATTTGGCTTGAGAATTTCGAAGACTTATATAATAGATGTGAAATTCGATGGAATATGAAAATATTATCTCCATATAAATTATCATATAATTTTGTAGCGCCAATTTTAATTGATGGCCAAAAAAACGCAGTTATTAAACTAGCAGTCCCAAATGAGGAATTTAATAGTGAAGTTGAAGCTTTAAAAGAGTTTAAAGATAATGAATTCGTTAAAGTTATTGATTCCGATCTTAATGAAGGAATCCTAATTTTAGAACAACTATTGCCTGGTGATACTCTTGCTACAATTGAAAATGAACAAGAGGCAATGGGGATTGCCGTCAAAGTAATGAAAAACTTATGGAAAACTGCACCTAAAAACACTAAAATACCATCCATTTTAAGTAGGGAAAAAAGCTTAAGTCGAATCGTTGAAAAATTTCCTAATGGCTTAGGCCCTATATCAAAAGAGATGTTATTAGATGCGTTTACTATTTTTAAGGAAATGAACCGAACACAATCTACAAAATACTTACTACACGGCGACTTACATCATTATAATATATTAAATGCCGGAGAAAACTCATGGAAAGTTATTGACCCAAAAGGATTAATAGGCGAAAGAGAATATGACATCATCCAGTTTCTTTTGAACAACTTAGAGGGGAAAGATATTTCTACGACTCTAGAAAATCGAATTGATCTACTAGTAAAAGAATTGAATCTTAATAAAGAAAGAGTACTGCTGTGGGGTTATTCGCATGCTATATTATCAACTTGTTGGAGTTTAGAAGATGAAGGAACGTATAATGAATATTTTTTTCAGGCTATAAATGTTTTTAAAGATTTACATAAAAAATTATTTTATTAGTATTTTATTGGCTGCTTTATCTAAACTTTAAGATCTGCAACTAAATTGCATTTTAGTTGCATAAGAAATGATATCCTGAAATTATAGATGCAATATTTGAATCACTGATAAATTTAATACCATGGTATTTCAAGAAAGTAGTCACTTTGCTTTTTTGCGGTTCAATATTCATAGCATGTATGTTTTACTTAATATTTGTAATTTAATAAGTTATTATTGTTGAAATTAAGTTGATCAACATGAGTTGCCTTGGCAGCTCTATTTTTATTCAACAAAATGGCAGGATAGTTGTATAAGAATTATCTTAAATTCT
>NZ_JBCMJM010000014.1:0-4746 GCF_050457485.1 Gottfriedia acidiceleris | reverse complement strand
TCAAAACTAGATAATGTCATTATCAAACTTGTTAGTTAAGTCCTCGACCGATTAGTATCAGTCAGCTCCACGTGTCACCACGCTTCCACCTCTGACCTATCAACCTGATCGTCTCTCAGGGGTCTTACTAGCTTAACGCTATGGGAAATCTCATCTTGAGGGGGGCTTCATGCTTAGATGCTTTCAGCACTTATCCCTTCCACACATAGCTACCCAGCCATGCTCTTGGCAGAACAACTGGTACACCAGCGGTGTGTCCATCCCGGTCCTCTCGTACTAAGGACAGCTCCTCTCAAATTTCCTGCGCCCACGACGGATAGGGACCGAACTGTCTCACGACGTTCTGAACCCAGCTCGCGTACCGCTTTAATGGGCGAACAGCCCAACCCTTGGGACCGACTACAGCCCCAGGATGCGATGAGCCGACATCGAGGTGCCAAACCTCCCCGTCGATGTGGACTCTTGGGGGAGATAAGCCTGTTATCCCCGGGGTAGCTTTTATCCGTTGAGCGATGGCCCTTCCATGCGGAACCACCGGATCACTAAGCCCGACTTTCGTCCCTGCTCGACTTGTAGGTCTCGCAGTCAAGCTCCCTTATGCCTTTACACTCTTCGAATGATTTCCAACCATTCTGAGGGAACCTTTGGGCGCCTCCGTTACTCTTTAGGAGGCGACCGCCCCAGTCAAACTGCCCACCTGACACTGTCTCCGAGCCGGATCACGGCTCTAGGTTAGAATTTCAATACAGCCAGGGTAGTATCCCACCGACGCCTCCACCGAAGCTAGCGCTCCGGCTTCTCAGGCTCCTACCTATCCTGTACAAGCTGTACCAAAATTCAATATCAAGCTGCAGTAAAGCTCCACGGGGTCTTTCCGTCCTGTCGCGGGTAACCTGCATCTTCACAGGTACTATAATTTCACCGAGTCTATGGTTGAGACAGTGCCCAAATCGTTACGCCTTTCGTGCGGGTCGGAACTTACCCGACAAGGAATTTCGCTACCTTAGGACCGTTATAGTTACGGCCGCCGTTTACTGGGGCTTCAATTCAGAGCTTCTCCCGTAAGGGATAACCCCTCCTCTTAACCTTCCAGCACCGGGCAGGCGTCAGCCCCTATACTTCGCCTTGCGGCTTCGCAGAGACCTGTGTTTTTGCTAAACAGTCGCTTGGGCCTTTTCACTGCGGCTCTCCCGGGCATACACCCAAAAGAGCACCCCTTCTCCCGAAGTTACGGGGTCATTTTGCCGAGTTCCTTAACCATAGTTCTCTCGCTCACCTTAGGATTCTCTCCTCGCCTACCTGTGTCGGTTTGCGGTACAGGCACCTATTTCCTCGCTAGAAGCTTTTCTTGGCAGCGTAGAATCAGGAACTTCGGTACTATATTTCCCTCGCCATCACAACTCAGCCTTATGATGTGCGGATTTGCCTACACATCAGCCTAATTGCTTGGACGCGCATATCCAGCAGCGCGCTTACCCTATCTTTCTGCGTCCCTCCATTGCTCAAACGGAAATGAGGTGGTACAGGAATATCAACCTGTTGTCCATCGCCTACGCCTGTCGGCCTCGGCTTAGGTCCTGACTAACCCTGGGAGGACGAGCCTTCCCCAGGAAACCTTAGGCATACGGTGGACGGGATTCTCACCCGTCTTTCGCTACTCATACCGGCATTCTCACTTCTAAGCGCTCCACCAGTCCTTACGATCTAGCTTCAACGCCCTTAGAACGCTCCCCTACCACTGATACCATACGGTATCAATCCGCAGCTTCGGTGATACGTTTAGCCCCGTTACATTTTCGGCGCAGAGTCACTCGACCAGTGAGCTATTACGCACTCTTTAAATGGTGGCTGCTTCTAAGCCAACATCCTGGTTGTCTAAGCAACTCCACATCCTTTTCCACTTAACGTATACTTTGGGACCTTAGCTGGCGGTCTGGGCTGTTTCCCTCTTGACCACGGATCTTATCACTCGTAGTCTGACTCCTATGGATAAGTCATTGGCATTCGGAGTTTGACTGAATTCGGTAACCCGTTGGGGGCCCCTAGTCCAATCAGTGCTCTACCTCCAAGACTCTAACACATAAGGCTAGCCCTAAAGCTATTTCGGGGAGAACCAGCTATCTCCGAGTTCGATTGGAATTTCTCCGCTACCCACACCTCATCCCCGCACTTTTCAACGTGCGTGGGTTCGGACCTCCATTCAGTGTTACCTGAACTTCATCCTGGACATGGGTAGATCACTCGGTTTCGGGTCTACGACCACGTACTATATCGCCCTATTCAGACTCGCTTTCGCTGCGGCTCCGTCTCTTCAACTTAACCTTGCACGGGATCGTAACTCGCCGGTTCATTCTACAAAAGGCACGCCATCACTCGTTAACGAGCTCTGACTATTTGTAAGCACACGGTTTCAGGTTCTCTTTCACTCCCCTTCCGGGGTGCTTTTCACCTTTCCCTCACGGTACTGGTTCACTATCGGTCACTAGGTAGTATTTAGCCTTGGGAGATGGTCCTCCCAGATTCCGACGGAATTTCACGTGTTCCGCCGTACTCAGGATCCACTCAAGAGGGAACGAGGTTTCAACTACAGGGTTTTTACCTTCTTCGACGGACCTTTCCAGGTCGCTTCATTTACCCCGTTCCTTTGTAACTCCGTATAGAGTGTCCTACAACCCCAAGAGGCAAGCCTCTTGGTTTGGGCTATCTTCCGTTTCGCTCGCCGCTACTCAGGAAATCGCTATTGCTTTCTATTCCTCCAGGTACTTAGATGTTTCAGTTCCCTGGGTCTGTCCTCAGTACCCTATGTATTCAGGTAAAGATACTACTCCATTACGAGTAGTGGGTTTCCCCATTCGGAAATCTCCGGATCAAAGCTTACTTACAGCTCCCCGAAGCATATCGGTGTTAGTCCCGTCCTTCATCGACTCCTAGTGCCAAGGCATCCACCGTGCGCCCTTTCTAACTTAACTAATTTTAAAACTAATTGAATTAAACTTACGCAGTTTAATGAATGACATTATCTAGTTTTCAAGGTACAAAATTGAGAGTGAACTCTCAAAACTAAACAAAACAATGAAGAAACATTTCATACATGAACCAACGGTTCATGATGTCTCCATAGAAAGGAGGTGATCCAGCCGCACCTTCCGATACGGCTACCTTGTTACGACTTCACCCCAATCATCTGTCCCACCTTAGGCGGCTGGCCCCTAAAAGGTTACCCCACCGACTTCGGGTGTTACAAACTCTCGTGGTGTGACGGGCGGTGTGTACAAGGCCCGGGAACGTATTCACCGCGGCATGCTGATCCGCGATTACTAGTGATTCCGGCTTCATGTAGGCGAGTTGCAGCCTACAATCCGAACTGAGAATAGTTTTATGGGATTAGCTCCACCTCGCGGTCTTGCAACCCTTTGTACTATCCATTGTAGCACGTGTGTAGCCCAGGTCATAAGGGGCATGATGATTTGACGTCATCCCCACCTTCCTCCGGTTTGTCACCGGCAGTCACCTTAGAGTGCCCAACTAAATGCTGGCAACTAAGATCAAGGGTTGCGCTCGTTGCGGGACTTAACCCAACATCTCACGACACGAGCTGACGACAACCATGCACCACCTGTCACTCTGTCCCCGAAGGGAAAGCCCTATCTCTAGGGTTGTCAGAGGATGTCAAGACCTGGTAAGGTTCTTCGCGTTGCTTCGAATTAAACCACATGCTCCACCACTTGTGCGGGCCCCCGTCAATTCCTTTGAGTTTCAGTCTTGCGACCGTACTCCCCAGGCGGAGTGCTTAATGCGTTAACTTCAGCACTAAAGGGCGGAAACCCTCTAACACTTAGCACTCATCGTTTACAGCGTGGACTACCAGGGTATCTAATCCTGTTTGCTCCCCACGCTTTCGCGCCTCAGCGTCAGTTACAGACCAGAAAGTCGCCTTCGCCACTGGTGTTCCTCCAAATCTCTACGCATTTCACCGCTACACTTGGAATTCCACTTTCCTCTTCTGCACTCAAGTTTCCCAGTTTCCAATGACCCTCCCCGGTTGAGCCGGGGGCTTTCACATCAGACTTAAGAAACCGCCTGCGCGCGCTTTACGCCCAATAATTCCGGACAACGCTTGCCACCTACGTATTACCGCGGCTGCTGGCACGTAGTTAGCCGTGGCTTTCTGGTTAGGTACCGTCAAGGTGCCAGCTTATTCAACTAGCACTTATTCTTCCCTAACAACAGAGCTTTACGACCCGAAGGCCTTCATCGCTCACGCGGCGTTGCTCCGTCAGACTTTCGTCCATTGCGGAAGATTCCCTACTGCTGCCTCCCGTAGGAGTCTGGGCCGTGTCTCAGTCCCAGTGTGGCCGATCACCCTCTCAGGTCGGCTACGCATCGTCGCCTTGGTGAGCCGTTACCTCACCAACTAGCTAATGCGCCGCGGGCCCATCTGTAAGTGATAGCCGAAGCCATCTTTCAATAAAGGAACAGGAGTTCCTTTATGTCATCCGGTATTAGCTCCGGTTTCCCGAAGTTATCCCAGTCTTACAGGTAGGTTGCCCACGTGTTACTCACCCGTCCGCCGCTAACTAACGGGAGCAAGCTCCCATTAGTCCGCTCGACTTGCATGTATTAGGCACGCCGCCAGCGTTCGTCCTGAGCCAGGATCAAACTCTCCATAAAAGTTAAGTTTAAATCTTGTATTGCTCAAAAAACTAATAATTGACGTTTACTTCATGTTTTGTTTAGTTTTCAAAG
>NZ_JBCMJM010000013.1:0-156516 GCF_050457485.1 Gottfriedia acidiceleris | reverse complement strand
GTTCCAATCAACTTATTCAATAAAAAAAGTCTGCAATAAATCCTAATCAAATAGCCTTTACTTAGAGTAACCTTACTGTTGTATATTAATCTGCTTGTAGGTCAATTAATGCCGAACATTAATTGAACTGATCAATTTAAATTGTTTTTCTAAAAATTAGCTTATAATTTAACTTCTGAAATAATCATTACTAGTGTTATTGGAATCATGAAAATGATAAAACATATTAACTCATTCCATTATTAAAGAATCCGAAAAATAATAAATTCATCATTAAATAAATTTTCATTTAATGTCCGTTTTCCCTATTGACCATTTTATATTTAAACACTCTGAAAAAGTAATACTCAAATAGTATTACTTTTTAATCAGCTAGAACTCCATAATTAGCAATTTTTATGGTGTTGCCACTTTTTTATTCTTTTTTATTTTTCCAAATGGTTTAAAATACGTAATGAATGTCATGAATGCTAAACAACTTAAGTTAAATATCCCTGTTATAATAATCGAAAGCCAAGTTGACTCAAATTTATTTTGATTAAGTGCACTCGCCCCAATTCCTTCTGCGGTTTTTACTAAATACGCGAACCAATCATTTATTAAAAAGATACCAATCAGAATAATTAAGACAGTTAGAACGAGTTTTATAACAACCCAATAATGTTTTACTAATCCCCACTGCGTCCAAACAGAGAGTAAAATCCCAGTAACTAAAGTTGCAAGTGCAGGATATTTTAGTAAATTTTCATCTATGATCTGCATACTCGATAATGTATAAATAAGCTGCTCTGAGTTTTGCGCATTTTTTAAATAGAATCCTAATATTATTAAACTTAATGTACCTCCAAACCAAGCACATACTGCTAAAACATGTACACTAACTAATATATTTTTTTTTGTTAAATTTAATTTCTTTTTAGCCACTACTATGTTCCCTCCGTTTTTATTAATTTTATACTTTTCATCATAGTGGCAAGATATAAAACTACTATTATCAATTTCTTAAATAATTCTTAAATCATTTCTTAATTGAAAAATTGCTTTTTGTTTGACGACCAGAAAAAGTTACTTCCCCACTGTTTTAACATGAAAATATTTGTATTTATTTTGATGAAGTCTTGAAATTAATGTATTTTCTCATTGAATATGAAAAAGAGTCATCCAATAAGCCAATTTACTAACTCATAGGATCACCCTTTAATTTAAATTATTGAAATTTAATCTTTAAACCGATATCCCGCTCCCCATATCGTCTCAATATAATTCGGATTGGATGGGTCAACTTCTATTTTTTCTCGGATTTTACGAATGTGGACAGTTACAGTTGAAATATCTCCGACCGTTTCAAATCCCCAAATTCGATCAAATAGTAATTCTTTACTAAATACTTTATTTGGATTTGAAGCGAGAAAGGTAAGTAAGTTAAACTCCTTCGTTGTGAATATTTTTTCTTCTCCATTAACAAGAACTTTTCTAGAATCTTTTTGAATTGTAAGTCCCCTTACTTGAAGTTCTTCTTCATTAATTTGACCTTTATTTGCTAAACGTTGATACCTTGAAAGATGAGCTTTAACCCTAGCAATTAGTTCACTTGGACTAAATGGTTTCACGATAAAATCATCTGCCCCTAGACCGAATCCCCTAATTTTATCAATATCTTCTGTTTTTGCTGAAACAATTAAAATCGGGATGTCTTTACTTTCTCGGATTTTTTTACATATTTCAAATCCATTTAATTCTGGTAACATTAAATCGAGTATAATTAAATCATATTCCTTCGATAAAGCTTTTTGAAGTCCGATTTTCCCATTTGATTCTATTTCAACTTCAAAATCATTTATCTCTAAATAATCTCTTTGTAATAATGCGATACTTTGATCATCTTCAATAATTAAAACCTTTTTCATTTTGTCACCTTTTATATTCATTTCTTATTTAATGAAAGAAAAATGTTTGTATATTCACCAATTTGACTTTCTGCCCACACTTCTCCACCGTGCTCTTCAATGATTCTTTTTGCAATAGCCAACCCTAATCCTGTCCCACCTGTTGAAAGATTTCTTGAGGGATCGGCTCGGTAAAAACGATCAAAAATAAACGGAAGCGCCTCATTCGAAATCCCCTTACCGTTATCATGAAATTTTATCGTTATTTTTTCTTTGTCATCTATTAATTTTATGGTAATTTGTTTTTCATTTTTATCCATGTATTTCAAACTATTTTGAATGATATTTGTCATTACACGTTTGAATTGTTCTCGGTCTATGAGTACAATACTATTTTCTCGATCCACATTCTCATGATAAGTAATACTTACATTTATCGGTTCTAAATCAAATTTCAATTCCTCGATCCGATCGACTAAATAATCATGAATATTTACTTCTTCAAAATGAAAGGGTACTCGTTTTAAATCTAACTTCGAATAAAGGAATAGCTCATTAATCAATTGATCCATATCCAAGGTTTTCAGATAAATGGTTTCAATATACCTTTCCATTTTTTCTGGTGTGTTCGCCACGCCATCTTTAATTCCTTCAATATATCCCTTTATTGATGTAATTGGCGTTTTTAAATCATGTGAAATATTGGCAATTAATTCTTTTCGATTCTCTTCGTATTTTTTCTGTATTTCAGATGACTCTTTTAGATTTCTTCTCATTAATTCAAAGCTTATAGCTAATTGACCGAGTTCATCATTATTAAGTGGTTTAACTTCAAAATTTAAATTCCCTTCACTAATTTGTTTAGCAGCATTTGTAAGGTTTTTTACTGGTCTTAGTATAGTTCTTGAAACAAAATATGATAGCACTCCATTTGTAATTGCAAAAATTGGGACAATGATTCCGAATCGAAAAAAATAAAACGAATGAGGTGGATGATCATTAAATTTAGGAACAAAAACTTTATAGTAAAACAAACCGAGTAAAATCTCGATGAGGATAAAAGAAATGATTGGAATAACAATCATAGCAATATTAGATAAGATTAACCGTTTTCGAATCGACAAAATATATTCCAACTTTCAGGCGAGTGATGAACTATTATTTTATTTCATTTTTGATACTTATTTGTGGCATAGTATAATTCAGAAAAATTAATTGCCTATTATTAAATTCTTAAATAATTCTTAAATTTTATACTACCATTCGCCAGAAAACTATATTTAGGGAAATATAAAAAAAGTGTGACGCATTCATAAGCGTCACAATTTTCATTAAAATAATGATGTTTTCTACAGGCTACCAATAAAATTCATTTTTTCTACTTCCATCAAATCGTAAACACCATCGATTAGTTTTCGAACATCTTGTAAAGTATTTTGCAAATTAACAGATGCCCCTTTTGTACCTGTGAATTCTTCAGCTACGAAAAATGGTTGAGTTAAATAGGCTTCTAATAATTCACCACGTTTATATGTTAATTTTTCATTTTCGGGTAAAGAATCTAATCCATGTACTGCTACTAATGATCTCAACTCACGATATCGACGTAGTAATTTCTGAGCTGCTTTTTGCACTTGGTTGTGGGTTTGATCTGGTTGATTATCTTCTAAAACTGTGGATGTTGAATGAATAGGATTAATTGCAGGATATTTATGTCTGAAAGCTAAGTCTGCATCAAACTGCCATAATGTTTCTAAAGGTCCGTAAGGGAAATCTTCGTCCACCGCTTCTCCTTTTAAATCAACTAAAAATGTAGTTACATCTTCAATACCGATATCTGCTAATTTTTGTTGGAGAAGGTTTATATCACCTGTAATGACGTTTGAACGATCCGCTGCGAAAGCAAACTCAACATTTTTTCCTGCTTTTGCAATCGCTTCATAAACTTCATCAATTGAATAACATACTAAATTTACATCAGCTAAAATATCGTCAATTTCAGGATGCTCACCTTCTGGTTTTAGTAAAATCGTATAATATGAATCATTCTTTAATTTATAAAACATTTCTGCTAATACAACTAATTGACCCATGCCTGGTCTTGCAACTAACCCGACTGTACCACCTTTTACTAATGGAGCAAATAAATCAAGTGTTTTTATTCCCGTTTCAATCATCTCAATCTTCTCCCCTCTAATGATCAGTTCATCCAATGTACATTCTGCTAAAGCAGCTAATGCGACTAGTGTTCTTACTTCTGATCGACCAATTGGAATTTTTCCAGTACATAAATTTGAAACAGTTGCTGGTCGAAGTCCAACAGATTTTGCAGAAGTAGTCAAATTTGGTACTCTACGGCGTAATAATGCGACATTCAAGCGTAAATTTTCCATTTTCATCCTCCTTTAAGTTTAATTTATTCGAATTTACAGAATTATGAAAGTTTTTTACTTTATAGAGTAATTTTTTTACTTTTAAAAGTAAAAATAGAGATTATTCACTAAAAGCGCTTTATTTTTTTGAAAATAATTGGTTTTTTTAATCAGTAGAACTAAGTAGAATTTCCTATTTATATACATTAAAAAAAGAGAAGTGGATCAGTCTTCTCTTTGATGTGTTTTTAAATGCAATGATCATTCTAAAAAACCTTCATAATAATGAGCTTCTTACTATAATGCCAACATCGCTAATTAAAATGGATATTTAACTATCAGCCCAAACAAATAACATTAATTTTCATACTTTAATAAGGATTAAACTAAAAAAGGAGTTGATAAAATGAACTTTTTCCCTCAATATCGGACATTTCCAGGATTTCCAGGACAACCGGGCGGATTCCCAGGGCAACCAGGTGGATTTCCGGGACAACCGGGTGGCGGAGGTCAAGGCGGTACTCAAGGTCAACCGACTGCACCACCACCTTCATTCACTCCAACAATGTCTCATGCTACAGCATTCGCAATAGATCCAGGTGCAATTGCTGGTTGTCGATTTAGAAATACTTATGTTTGGTTGAATAATGGAGAACAATTTTGGTACTTTCCAACCTTCGTGGGCAGACATTCAGTAGCAGGCTGGAGATGGATTGGCTGGAGATGGGTTTTCTTTGGAATTGATACAAGACGAATTAGATCGTTTACATGCTTCTAAAAACTATCGCTACTTTAGCAAAAAGCCTTGTGATTAACAATCACAAGGCTTTTTTAACGAAAGACATTTCCAAATTACTAGTATATACGTTTACATGATTTCTACCATTTATTTTAGCCAAGTATAGTGCTTTGTCGGCAAAATTTATGCCTTCTACTATGTCAATAGAATCATTTGGCACTAAATTTACCAACCCAATACTAACACTTATATATGGGGAAACTAATGACTTTTCATTCGGAATCTTTAAATCTACTATTACATTTCTAATTTTTTCTGCGATTTTAACTGCTTCTACTTCACTTGTTTCTGATAAAATACCAACAAACTCTTCTCCACCATACCTTGCAGAGAAATCATCATCTCTTAATAAATTGATCGAAATGGCATTTGCTACAGTTTGTAGACATTTATCCCCTTCTAAATGCTCATAAGTATCATTAAATGTTTTAAATGAATTAATATCAATCACCATAATTGTAATCGGAGTTTGATTTGTCCTGGCCTCATTCCATTTAATTTGAAAAACTTCATCAAAATATCGTCTATTTGCTAATCCTGTTAAACCGTCAGTAATGGATAGTTTATGTAATAAATGATTCGCTTGTTGTTTTAAAATCATAATCTTTCTAATTATATAAATGCTCTAATTGGATTGTAGTTCGACTGCTAGTAGAGTTAAAACTTTATTCATTTGAGTATCTATAATAGAGCCTTTAAACTTTTTATTTTCAGTACTATTTAATAAATAAGCCCATCATTAAAGTATTACAGTACTTTCCATTTATATAAGTATCTTCTTTCATTACACCTTCGATTTCAAATCCTAAATTTTTATACAATTGAATGGCTTTAAGATTATCTTCGTTCGTAACTAATTGAATTTTTCGAGTTAGTTCATTTTGTTTAGCCCAATCAATTAATGATTGCATTACTAACTTCCCTAAACTTAATCCCCAATATTCTTTTTTAACTACAATGCCTAGCGTACCAACATGCTTTGTACGTTCCTTTTGACTGGAATTGATCGAACCGATACTTATTATTTGATCATTGATCGTAACTAATAAAATAATTGAATTTTTTTCATTGTAGGTATCTTCTAAAAATGTCTTATATTCTGCTTCATTTCTTTTAAACTCGTTGCCTCCAAATGATAAAAAGTTCGTTTCTCCACCTACGATGTTATAAAAATCTATAATTGATTTAGCATCAGTTCCTGTTGCTTTACGAACTTTTACTATTTCACCATTTTTTAATTTTAATTCAAACATTCTATTACTCCTTCACAAATTAAAAATAGCTGCATAAGCAGCCATCTTAACATTTACATTTTATTAAACTAATATTCTAAATACAGTTTATCATATACCATTTAAAAATCCATTTTATTCTCAACAATCTTTCTTTTCTCACTAGTAAGAACAACTAATAGCGCTCCACTCAGAACAATAGTCCCACCTAATATTTGTAGTAAACTCATATTTTCATGGAATAGAATGGTTGAAAATGTGATTGTCACTACTGGTTCAACCATACTTAATACTGCCCCTTTTGTCGGTCCTATTCGTTTTACACCAGCAAAAAATGTACCCATTGATATAACACTTGATATAATTGAAATTCCTAAAATTGAGATCCATCCAATAAATTTAAAATGAATGTGTATCGTGCTTGTTGATACGCCAACTAGTAAAAATGATATGCTAGCAAATAAAGATATATAAGCACTTGTTACTAATGGAGGAACATGTATCGAAACCCTTCCACCAACAATTATGTATATTGAGTAAACGATTGCTGCTGCTAATGCTAATATGATTCCAAATGGATTTATATTTTCTGCAGGAGCTCCCAACACTAGTACAATTCCAACCAACGATAGTACAATTGATAACATTATATTTTTTGTTAATTGCTCTTTATTTACTAAAAATGATAGAATCGCTACAAAAATGGGATATAAATAGAGAATTAATGCAGCTAATGAAGCAGGAATATATTTTACTGAACTAAAATAAAAACTTGATTGAAGCATATACAATACTCCACCTAGTAAAACAAACAATACTAATTGTTTTTTCGTAATTTTAACTAATTTTTTACTAACCACTAAGTAACTAAAGAACATAATTGTCGCAAATGTAAACCTTAAAAATAATAATGTATTCACACTTACATTTTGATCATAAGCATAAAGTGCAAAAATAGGCATTAATCCAAAAGCTATTGCAGATATTAAAATTAATATATAACCGAAATACAAAGCATTTTCCCCTTTCTGTACCATTTATCTGAATATTTTAATTAATAGATAACAGTTTAACATAAAACTCTATTTCAATCTCTAGCCATTTACACAGTGTACATAAAAATTATGCAGGTCAAAGTTTAAATATAAATTTTAAGGGAGTGATGAAAGTGGAATTATTGGGAATTCATCATGTTTCACTACTTACTACAAAGGCTGAAAAAAATTACGAGTTTTACACTAAGGTTTTAGGGATGAGACTTGTTAAGAAAACTGTAAATCAAGATAACACTTCAAGTTATCACTTATTTTACGGTGATGCGAAAGCAAATCCCGGGACAGAAATAACATTTTTTGATATCCCTCATCTAGGAACTACATATCCAGGTCACTCGATCGTATCTTCAACTTCATTAAGAGTTGCCACAACTGAGTCACTACATTATTGGAAGAATCGCTTTGAAGAGCTTAATATTTCACATGATGAAATAATTAAAAGAGCAAATCGAGATACACTCGCATTTCAAGATTATGAAGGTACAAGATTAATTTTAGTAGCAGATAATGGTGAAAAAGGTGTTTCACCGGGTGCTCCATGGAATAAATCAGATATCCCAATCGAACATGGAATTGTTGGCTTAGGTCCAGTGACACTTACCGTAAATGATTCGATTCCTACAAGTAAAACTTTAACGGATGTTTTAGGTTTTAGACTTGTTGGTACTTACCCTTCTACAGAAGGGAATTTTGCATGTATAGAAGTTTACGAAACCGGATTAGGTGGTGCTGGAGCAGAAGTGCACTTAGAAGTAAGACCAGACTTACCAAGAGCCAGACCAGGACGTGGTAGTGTACATCATGTAGCTTTTAGAGTACCGAACATAGAAGAATATAATAAATGGGCCGACAAATTAAATTCACTTGGGATTACGAATTCAGGAAAAGTAGAACGCTACTATTTTAAAGCACTCTATTTTAGAGAACCTAATCATATTTTATTCGAATTATCAACTGATACCCCTGGATTTGATGTAGATGAAAATATTGATACGTTAGGTGAACGGTTAGCATTGCCTCCATTTTTAGAGCCTAAACGTGCTGAAATCGAAGCAAGTTTGCGACCATTAGACTTTAATCAAAATTAAAATAGAAAAAATATGAAAAAACATAAAAGGAAATCTTATAAGTACATTAACTTATAAGACTTCCTTTTCACTTAAATAAATAAATCTAATATTAATGTAAAACCAAACGCTACAAACGAAAGAAGCGTTTCCATTACTGTCCATGTTTTGAATGTTTCTTTTACAGTTAATCCTAAGTATTCTTTTACTAACCAAAAACCTGCATCATTTACATGTGAAAACATTAATGAACCGGCACCAGTTGCAATTACAAGTAATTCTAAGTTTACACCAGTCATATGTGCCACTACTGGTGAAACAATTCCAGCAGCTGTTGTTAATGCAACCGTAGCAGAACCTGTAGCTATTCTAATTAAACCTGCTACTAAGAATGCAAGTACGATTGGTGATAATGACATTTGTTCAGCCATAGTTGCAATGGCAGTACCTACACCGCTTTCAATTAGAATTTGTTTAAATGCTCCACCTGCACCGATGATTAATATAATTGAAGCTAAAGGTGTTAAACATTCATCAGTTAATTTTTTGATTAAAGTTTTGTCCATTCCTTGGCGATACCCTAATAAATAATAAGCTGCAAAACAAGAGATTAATAGAGCAATTACAGGGCTACCGATTAAAATTAAGAATTTAGCAATTGCACTAGGTAGAGATAAGTATGGTGTAATTACCGTTAACACCATAAGTAAAACTGGAAGTAAAATGATGAAAAATGATACACCTGTACTTGGTAAAGCATTTGACTTCGTTTCAACCCGAATTAATTCTGGTTCACCAATTGGTGTTACACGTTTGTGAATCCATTTTGAAAAGATCGGACCTGCAATGATTGCAGTTGGAAAAGCAATGATTAATGAATATAGTAGGACGCGTCCTAAGTCTGCATTATAAATACCAATCGCTGTCATCGCACCGGGATGTGGTGGCACTAAGCCATGCACAATCGATAACCCGGCAAGTACTGGGATACCAATTAATAGAATATTTGAATTCGTAGATTTACGAATTGATATAACAAGAGGTAACAAGATTACTAGACCTACCTCAAAAAATACTGGAATTCCAATAATAAATCCTGAAAGCAACATTGCCCATGGTAGGTTTTTCACGCCGAATTTTTTAATAAAGAAATCAGCTACTTGCATACCTGCACCAGAATCTGACATCATTTTTCCTAAAATCGTACCTAAAGCTAAAATTCCAACAAGATGGCCGAGAACGGCGCCAACTCCTGTTTCATAAGCAGTTACAATTTTATCCATTGGTACGCCAGAAAAAATGGCTAGGAAAAGGCCTGCAACTGATAAGCTAATAAATGCATGCCATTTCCACCACGATACTCCTAAAATAACGATAACGATTGCGACTAATGTAATTCCTATCAAATATAAATCCATTATTGCACACTCTCCCTTAGTAATCGCTTACATTTTTTAAAATAAAGATAAATTACTGTGTTGAATCATTGTAGGTTACAACGTAATTTTGTTTGGCCGTATTATAGTAACCTTCACTGATTTCTAAAACATTTCCATCTTCATCACTAGAACGACGTATTCTTTTTAATGTGGTTGTGCCTTTTTCTAAATTTAAAATCTCACAAACATGATCCGGAGCAACTGCTACTGCAAATTCATCTCTGAATGACTCTAATCGAATATTATTTTCTTCTAAGAAACGATATAAGGAACTAATCTGTATGTCTTCTATTTCTTCATCCATTACATCAATTGAAATATAGTGCGTAAAGTGAATATATGGTTCATTTTCCAGTAAATAAATTCGCTCAATTTGGACATATTTATCACCAAATACAGAATAAGGAATAGAATCCACTGTTATTTCCGGCTTTTTTATACTCAGTACTTTTTTAGTAATATGATGTCCTTCCTCTACTAAAATTTCTGTAAAACGTTTCCCTTTTGAAAGTTTTGCGCTCGTTACATTCGCAATAACCTTTGTTCCTTTACCACTTTTCTTTTCTAGATACCCTTCTTGAACAAGTTCTTTTATAGCATTTCTAATCGTAATTTTACTAACACTAAACTCTTCTTCTAACTGAGGTTCAGAGGGAATATTTGTGTGAATTGGATAAACTCCATGTAAAATTCGATCCTTTATCATCTCTTTAATTTGTAAATATAATGGTCCTTTTTTACGATTCACACTCATTCCCTTACCTCTCCTTTTTTAGCGCTTAATATCATCAATTGTTCCAGCCATAGCTGATAAAATTTCTTCTTCAGTTGACATTGGAGTATCCCCAACGATCGTACATGCTAACATACCCGCTGTTTGAGCAAAATGAACCGTTTTTTCTGGTGAAAACTCAGCTAGCACACCATGTAGTATACCGCTAGTATAAGCATCTCCAGCACCAATTCGATCGTATACGGAAAATGAAGTATTCTCCGAGAAGTGAAACTCTCCATTCGTGAAAATATATCCACGTAATGAATGTGAATTGTCACTATTAATTGCTCTGTGCGTTCCAGCAACAGTTTGTATGTTATATTGTTTTGCAACTTTAGGAATAAGGTCTTTCAGTTGTGTTTCCCTAGAAGTTCCTTCTGTCTCCATTCCTAAAATATACATCGCATCCTTCTCATTCATCATGACGATATCAGCTAAAGTTAGCATTTCTTCATAATGAGGTTTTGCTTTACTATATCCTCCCTCCCATAAAGAAGGTCGGTAATTACAATCGAAACAAACTAATCCACCATTTTCTTTTACTTTTTTCGCGAGAATTTTCATTGTTTCTCTGACATCATCTGTCATCGCTAGTGTAATACCACAAAAATGGATAACATCTGCTTGTTTTGCAATTAGATCAAGATCATAATCGATATAAGATGCAGTATTAAAGCTACTTTCTAAACGATTAGTATATGTCACACGACTAGAGCGCTGTCCAAAACCATTTTCTAAAAAATACAGTCCAAGATATTTTCCGCCTCTAGTAATATAATTTCGATTAAGTCCTAATCGCTGCAAGAAAGCAACCGCAGCATCTCCTAATGGATTGTTCGGCAATTTTGTTACTAAATAGCCATCATGACCAAGCTTAGTCATCGCAGAAGCAACGTTTACACCAGTTCCCGAGAAAGAATATTGTAAGGCGTTTGCTTGTGCCAGTAGTTCATACCCTGGCACTTGCAATCGCATCATTACTTCTCCGAAAGCAACGATTTGTTTACGCATATTTTTCAACCAAACTTTTAGTGATTGCTAATAATTTTCGTACATCTTCAGGATTAGTTTTTCCAGTTTCTTCATTAATAATTGAAGAATATACGTGTGGAATAATTTTAGGTACTTTTTCTTCCAATGCAATTTCTAAAATCTCTTCAAAATTCTCTAAATCAATACCACCAGTAGGCTCTAAAGCAAAACCTTCTTCACCACATGCTTTTGCTACAGCACGGAACTCTTCTACATGTTTTAACCCTTTCATTGGGAAGTATTTTAATGCATTTCCACCCATGTCACGAACTAAGGCAATCGCAGATTTGATTGGTACAATCGCTGTTTCACTAGCAGCACTTACAGGTCCAGTAGAGATATTCACATAGCCTACTTTTCCAGTTGGAGATACTAGGGAATTGATCCAGCTATCTTTTTCACCTAAGTTAGCGCGTGTTGCACCTACTGCAGGAAATACTTGATTAATATGACTTCCTGGATAATGTTTAGCGATTTCTGCTACAACTGCTGCTTGTTTGTTATCACCAGCACCAAGTCCAATCGATACTGCTTCATCAATTGCTGCACCGTATTCTTTCATTGCTGTAACAGCTGCCTCTACAGTTGGGTAATCTTTTGATAGAACACCTACTAATACATGGCCTTCTGCAGCTTCAAAAACTTCAACTGCATTTTCAATACTATTAGCTAAAACATTTAATGCTACTCGGTTGTTATAAAAACGTTTTTCAATATTTGTCATTGTTCAGTTCCTCCTAATATTGCTCTTAGTTGTGCTTCAATTACGTAAATATCATCTGATTGTAGTGGTCGAGGATCAATATCGAAAAATCCTTGACGAACTCCGTAATCACGAGTGTAAATCGCAATATTACCATTCTTTAATTGATCATTAACATCCTTCGCTGTAGTTTTCGTTACAACAGGATCAATTTGGATTCGAGCTCTAAAAATAGCTCGTCCCGCTTCATCTTGTACAATCGTTACTTTTAAACCATCGATCGATTCTAGTGATTTTAAAACTTCTAAACTAGCTTTTTCATTTTCACTATTATCTTTTTTGACAAAATATTCATCCAAAGCTTGCAGCAGACCAAAAGTGGTTTCTTTACCAACTTTCATACTTCTACCGATACAATGTAATTGCACTTTTACCCATTCGATATATTTATCCTTACCAGCAACAATACCTGAAGTAGGTCCTTCAATCGCTTTCGAACCGCTATATATTGCTAAATCAGAGAATTTGACATATTTTTGCAAATCTTCCTCAGCAGCAGCATCTATAATGAAAGGTACATTGTTTGCTTGAGCTACTTCCCAAGCTTCTTCAACTGAAATCATATTTTTTTGAACAGCATGATGAGATTTCACATATAAAATTGCAGCAGTTTTTTCATTGATTGCATCTGCAATATGCTCAACTTTCCCCTCATTTGCATAGCCAACTTCTACTAATTTACCTCCACCAAGGAAAATCATCGTTTCAACTGGAGCACCATACTGTACGTTGTGCCCTTTTAACATAATGATTTCATTTTTTTGAATTGGTTCTTGGTGTAATCTTTCGCTTTTACGTCTGTTTCCTTCAGTTACAATGGCCGCTACCGAAAGTGCAATTCCACTTGAAGCTGAGTTAACAACAACAGCTGACTCTGATTGAAGAAGACCTGCAATATGAATTCCAGCCTTGTCAACTAAGTCCGAAATTTCAACGTAATTTTGACCACCTATTTTCATCGCTTCCATGACAGTGTCCGTTGGAGCAGAAACACCTAATATACTCATCCTACCGCTTGCATTAATTACCCTTTTCAAACCATATTTAGCATTCAACGTGTTCTCCATTAATAACCACTCCTTTTACTACGATTTTTTGTTCAGCTTTACGCTTGTCTCCTTCAGAATCTAGTAAGGTTGTCCCTTCATCTTCAACAGTAAATAAAGTGAGGTTCGCAATATCTCCTACTGAAATTCTTCCAAGTTCCGGTTTATTAAGCCACTTAGCCGCATTAACGGTAACAGCATCAATAATTTCCTTTAGTGAATATCCTAAATATAAAAATTTTGATAAAACATGTGACATACTATAAACTGGTCCATTCAATCGATTTTTCCGATAAATATCCGTACTAATCGTATCGAATTTAATTCCATGTTCTTTAGCTTGCAAAGCCGTTTTGAACGAAAAACTTGCATTGCCGTGCCCAACATCTAAATGAACACCTCGATTAATTGCATCTAGAAAATTTGGAAGAGGTCTTCCCATTTCATCAAATAAATTATTTGCTTTCCCATTTAAGTAGTGAGTAATAATATCTTTATTTTCAAGTAGGTTTAGAACATCATTAATATCTGGAGGTCCTGAACCTATATGAACCATAAGTGGTAAATCTGTTTCGTTAGAAAACTTACGCGCTATTTTTAAAGGCTCGACACCATTTTCACCTACTACACTTTTGCTAATCCTTGCCTTCAGTCCGATAATAAAATCTTTATGCTCTGCAATAGTATTTTTGAGTTGATCCTCATCTAACCAAGACAAATCAGATAACTCATCAATTCGTTTTAAGCCAATTCGCGAAATATTTAAAAATGCGAAAACATTTGTTTTTGACTTTTTACAGCTACTTACCAATTCGGACAAATTATCAGCACCAGTGCTACCCGCATCCACAATTGTCGTAACACCTGTTTTATAACCGATCTCGTCGACATCATCACCATATGGCTCAAATTCTGCATATGCATGGACATGCATATCAATCCAACCACTAGAAACAAATACATTATGCTTGTAATCTACTATTTTCTCACCATTACCGGTTCCTGCAGCTACAATGCCTATAATCTTTTTATTTTCTACTATGATATCTACTGAACTTCCGTCTATCATTTTTACATTCTGTAGTACGAAATGATTCTTCATTTCCCCTCATCCTTTTTTAGTAAACTAACTAAATTGATTATTGTATTCGTTTACATCTATCGTGTTTATTATTCCAATGTAGAATAACATCTAATTTTACGTTAGTCAATATAACGTTATAATGTTTAAATATTTTTTTATCCTATTTCTTAAAACCGATCACGAATAAAATACGTCAGATGGCTCTATTCGTTACTTTCATCCTGCTTATTATTTGCGATTAAAAATTTTTATTATACAAAAAAAGCTTGTAAACATGGAGGAAACTCCAATTGATTACAAGCTAAAGCGAAGTGAACTTACCGTATATGTTTTCATAAGCAGTAAATATGATCATTTTAGTATACAATTAATTCTTTCTTAAATACTTTTTGTAATTTTGTGTTTTCAAACCCAATCTTTTCATAAAAAATAAGTGTCTCTAATCTAGTTTCATTTGTCCGTACTCTTATTTCTTTAAATCCCGATAATTTAGACCATTCTTCGCATCTATCCACTAGAATCTTACCAATTTTTTGACCTCTATATGTACTGTCAACAATCAAACCACCAATTTCAACATATGGTGGAGACTCAATCAAATATCGTCCGTGAGCATGAATCCATCCAATAAGTTGACCTTCAATTTCTGCTACAATGACAACATGATCATTCTGACCTAATATTTTATTTAATCTTTCAAGGACTTGATCTTTTTCAACATTGTAACCTAATTGACTTGATAATCTAGCAATTTCTGAACTATCATTTGTTGAGGCAATTCTATATTTAATATCCATACTACACCTCGCATTTAAACTTGTATTTATAAATTGTTTTTTATTTAATACTTGTACTTCTTAAACAAAGGAATGTGTTTTCAAATAATTATATATTAATTAAGAACATAAACAGTCTATTTTAAATGTATTTTTAAATATCTTAAGTAACGATCGTGCCATCTAGGAAAAAAAATCGAATTTTGGCCGTTTTTTTATTCAATATACGCATGCTTTAGATGAAGTATATTTCTTCACAATTAAATATTTTTGGCCAATATCATTGATTATGTAGACCAAATCTTAAAACTAACGACTTTTAGTACTATATACAGAAAAAGCCCCCGATTTCCATAATTGATAAATATAGTCCCTAACTTCATGTTCCTCTAAAATTTGAGCATCCTTTTGAAATTTACCTTCCAAATACATATAATCTAAATTTTGTTCCGTTCTCCCTTCTTTCATTTGCATGATTATATCGTCCTAGTCCTTTTAAAAGCTCTTGTTTCTCTGACTCCAATTTTTTCTTCCTTTTGTTAAAAATGTGAATAGTATAGATCTAGCTAATTCCTATTAAAAAGCTTACTAATGCTGCTATAAAATAATATAAATTCTTCATCTATATCTCCTTTGTATTAGCGTGATTTGGACGTATTTTTATTAATAATACATATGTAAAAAGTCTTTGTAACTTGGGGGAATTTGCACTTTTTTAATTAGAACCCAGACAATCCTGATTGATCTAAGCTCTTATTTTGTTCATCAAGAATATCAACAATCTAACACATCTTAAATCAAAAAACCTATCCAATCGGATAGGTTCAAAATCTAATTGATTCCTAAAGATTTCTTAATGGAATCAATTGTTTTTCCATTATACTCTTTAACACCAGTAGGAGTATCTAATACATAATCATTCTCTTTTAAATAATTTGGTTCAAGTAACTTGAAATCCAATGAGTCAACTTTACCATCAAAATTAATATCAGCATTACGGTTATTCGAACTCCAATTTTGTTCGAGTAGTATTACATCATAAATATCAATTACATTATCTTTATTAAGATCCCCAGCATTTTCTCTTACAGTAGGATAAGAAATACTTTCACCAATAAAAATATCACGATCCTTTCTACCAATTTCCATAGGTGTGTAAGTAGTAAAATGACCTGGAATATCTATGATGACTGTATATAATTGTTCAGTAATTGGAAGTTTGCTGAATACTATGTTTCCATTCTTTTGAATTTCACCAGTATAGTATTGACCTTTAGAGTCTTTTACTTTTGCTTGTGCACCGATAGTTGTGTAATCAATTGCAAAGTTAAAACTGCCATTTGCATTTAACAATCCTGCTGCGTTGATTTTTGCAGTAGCATCTGAATAAGCTGAGTAGCTTGGTAAATAGCCAACTTGAGTATACGGGTTTACTGTTTTACCATTTAGATCTTTATACGAAGATGAAGTGATATAGAAAAAAGAAGTATTAACGTTTACAAAAGTATCTCGGTTCGTATCTACTATCATATCAAACAATGGCGTATCGCCAGTTATACCATCTCCTGGTGCCTTTATATTAATTGTATTTGATTTGCTGGTAGTTCCTGTTGAAGTAACTGTAAATTGAGTATCATCAGATAAAGCCTTATTTTTATTAAATACGACTGAGTTAAAAAATCTTGATGTGTAATCTAATTTAAGTGTTAAATCTTTTGCATTTTGCAAACCGTGAGCATAGTAAGTATAAGTTAATTGATCACCCATTGTAAAAGATTCTTTATTTGGTTTGGCGTAAATATATTGTGCCCCTGGTTTCATATAGTAAACGACTTTAGCTGTCGTTGAATTACCAGCTCTGTCCGCTGCTACAAATTGGAGCATACTGACTGCATTTGGAGAATCCACAGATATTTCTTTCGTAAATTTCCCATTTGAATCAGTGGCAATACCAAAGGCTGGAGAGTTAGGTCCATACCAAACTTTATTTGTCTCTTGCGTTACATTCATACCGGAATTTTCCATTTCCGTTGCTTCATTATCGTTAACACTTCCAGATAATATTACTGTCTTTTGGCCAGGTGCTAATTCAACAAATGGAAGATCACCTTTAGGTAATGCGTTAGTGTCATCTAGTGTAAAAGTTGGACGATTATTATCGATATACACTTGGTCTATCTTTGTATACTGCTTTCCGTCTAAATTTGTACCAATAACTTTCATTTTGTATAATCCTTGTGTTGCTTGAATCGATGTATAGCCAACTGGTTTCTTAGCATTACCTGTAAATGGAAAATAGCGACCAGTAAAGGCTTTTTGAATATAGAGATCCTTATCGACTCCTGCACTTGAAACATTAATTGTCCCGATTACTCCTAGATCTTTATTAGTTTTTGGATCTACTAAAATAAAATCTAATGTTTTCATTGGTGAATTTAATTTAAAATCTAAATCAGACGCCTTAACGCTATATGGTGCATTATCACGAGTTGCAGAGATGCTTGGCGAATGAACTTTAAAATATTCAAAGCCTTCTTCTACTAAACGGAAGCCAAATGGAATTTGATAATGATCGTCTGGATCTTTTTCGTTCACAACATGAATATAGCCCTCATATGTTCCTTTGCTAGCAGTTGTTGGGATTGTAAGTGTTGCAGGAATCATCTCCTGGCTATTCTTTTTCATTTTAAGATCTTTAGGTACTGTTACACTTACCCCGTTTGACTTAGGATCCAAAGATCCACGTGTACCGATATTATATTCTACCGAAATATTATATTTTTGCATTTTATCAGTATGATTTGTGATTAATATATTTGTAGTTTTTGAAATAGCATTATTATCTACTGGAATAAAACCAAAACTAAGCCCACCAGTTTGCTCATCAATATTTAATTTCTCATTATTTTTAATAAATGGCGTTGTATCTTGAACTCCTAGTTCGATACGTGAATAAATCGCTTCATAAGGATCTACTCTTCCTGCCCCAACTTCAAACACGCTGTATTTACTTCTTAACGCATCCGCTGTATTCATCAAGACGGTTTTAATATCAGCAGGAGTATAATCCGGATGTGCTTGTAATAATAATGCAGCTATACCAGTAACATGAGGAGTTGCCATCGACGTACCAGACATGCGCATATATGCTGAAGAATAATCTGTTGAATTATTTTTGTTATTGATATATGCAGGAACAGTCGATAATACATCTACACCTGGTGCTGTAACTTCGGGTTTAATATCATATAAAGTTCCTGATGGCCCTCTAGAACTAAAGCTAGCTAAATCATCACCAGGAATTACATCTTCACCAATATTACCTAATGTAACTGATGGTGTACCATTACTAAATAAATCGCTAACTGCTAAGCCATCTTTATTTGTCATTGAAAATACCGGGATATTATCATTGCTTTCTCCCAAATAATACGGGATCTGTCCCTCAGTGGCATTATTGTTGTAGATAATTACCCCTACAGCTCCTTTTTGCTTTGCATAGTTCATTTTATCAACAAGTGCATACGTACCACGAGCAACAAATGCAATCTTACCTTGAACATTTTTTCCTGTGTAATCTGTTGGACCACCTTCTCCAACATTTACAATATCAAATGTTTTTCCAGACAAATTAGTAAAATCATCCGTCCATTTTTTCGTCATTAATTGCAGAGTACTATCCGTACCTTGACCGTTTACTAAAAATTTACTTGCGAATGTAGTAACTTTAGTAGGAACAGAACTCGCACCTACTGTTAATGCAAGTGCTGCTGCACCTGGAGAGCCTAGTGTGTACATACTATCTCCAGAATTTCCTGCTGCAACGACAGCCGTAACACCATTTAAAACTGCATTATCAATTGCTAAGCTAGTCGCTTCTAACGGATCGTTTAATGAGGCTCCTAACGAAAGGTTAATTACATTCATTCCATCGGCAACCGAACGGTCAATACCTGCAATTACGGCAGAATTTGAACCTGAGCCATAAGGACCCAATACGCGGTATACATATAAGTCTGAATCAGGCGCTACTCCGGTTACTTTATAGTCAGAATTATTTTTCCCCCGACCAGAAATCGTTCCGGAAACATGCGTTCCGTGATCAGTATAATATGAGCTCCCATTAACAAATTCAGCTTTTTTAGAAGCTTTCCATTGATCGTATGTTGCTTCCATTGGGTCATTATCATTATCTACGAAATCATAACCACCTTTGTATGCATCTTTTAAATCGGGATGGTTATAATCAATACCCGTATCGATTACACCAATCTTAATATTTTTACCTGTAAAACCTTCCTCATGCAATTTATCGATCTTTAAAAATGGTAAACTATCAACCTTTGTTTGGTCCTTTTCTACTGATTCAACAGGTGGCTTAATTTGTATTATTGAATCACTATAAACAGCTTTAACTGTATCCAAGTCTAGTAAATCCTTAATTTGATTTGCTGGAAGTGTCAATGAAACACCGTTAAACGCATTCTGATATGTATATTTAATTTGAATTTCTTCATTACTTTCTTTCTCTTTATTTCCTAATTTTTCTTGTAATTCTTGTTTAAAGTGAGCATGAGACTTAGTTACATTTTCCTTCGCCTTTTCTAATGAAATTGACTCCCCTTCTACAGCCTTCTCTAACTGAGCTACTTTAGCTGGAAGTTCTTTAAATTCAACAATTACAGAAACAACTTTATCACTTGATAAGTCAATATCATCTGATAATTGCAGGCCTGTTTTTGAATCAGCAAGATCTAACTGATTCAAAGCCTCCCTTTGTTCTGGTGTTAGTGATTGAAGAATGCTTTCTGCTTCACTTGAGTTCGCATATGCCGGCTTTTTGCTAATCATAGTCGATCCCAAAATTGTACTGCTAGCTAAAACAAGTACAGATGTTGTTTGAAAAAATTTACTACTTAATCCCTTCATTTAATAACCTCCAACTTTTTTTCTAAAATGAAAGATTCTAAAATAAGAAATAAAATATATTATTTTTCAGAAAAATCACTCAACTTAAATTATAGCTAGAGTTTTTCATGAAAAGTATTGGGGGAATTTTCATTAATGTAGGAATTAATAAAATAAATTAAATGTCGATATTAGTAAAAATTTAGCAAAAAGATTAGGTATTATATTTATCTACATGTAGATTTGTGTAATTTAATGTAAAATCTCATTTAAAAAACTTGGGGGAAATTCACTAATTATGCCTTATATAATTGTTCTAACTAAATTTTAAATTAAAATTTTTTAACTATTAGTACAATATAAAAGAGTTCAGGGCAAGGGCGGAAGTGAGTGGCATCTTAAATACATTGCCATCAATTGTTTTAATAAGGAAACAACAATATTTCGATTTAGCTGTTAATAATATAAAAACAAAAAAAGAGTTTCTCAAATGTAAAATTTGAGACAACTCTTTTTCATTATAAATTTTTTTCACCAATATTTTTCCATCAAAGCCTTTGACCATTCTGCTTGTTTGACCTCCCCTTTAGGAAGGAATTCTTTCATAATTGGTTTAATATCAATGATTGGCGTACCATCGATTGCATCTAACCCTTTAACTGTAAGAATGCGGCCACTGTGTTTTAAAAGTTCTACTGATGTTAGGCCTAATTTATTTGGTCTGTTTTTACCTCTTTGAGCAAAAATTCCAACCTTTGGGTAGTGAATATTATTTCTAGGATGTCTAGCATTGTATTGAATCATATCATCAGTCACTTTATCGAAATAAAAAATTATCTCTAAATGTGAAAAATCACTTATTCCACTTAATGCTTCTTCATTAAAATCCTCTACTAACTCAATTTCAGAGATAATTGAACCCCAGTGATCGTCTTCAATTTCTTTTCTTGAATTTTTAACAAACGCTATTGGATTAATGGTAAATGTCATCAATTCATCTCCTAACTTATTGTATCCAGTCTATATTATACTGAATTTTTCGTTAATATTTTATAAAAAAAAGTATGCAATCTATCCACATACTTTTTCATGAATCGGTTTTAACTTCTACCTTTCATTTTTAATGGTGCATTGATCATCATTGGAAATGTTAATAATTGAAGCACTATTCCTACTAATCCAATTAAAGTAAATAAATTGATCGGCTTAATATTAAAAATCAAAGAATAAAAGTCTGAACTGATTCCATTTATTGATAAAAAAGTCATTAAAATACTAACTAAAACTAGTGTCAGTAGAAAATAGAGTATCCCCAATCTTCTAACTAATACAGCAATAAAAGAAGAAAGTCCTAGTATAATAAAACCAACCATTAGGTCGACCCAATAATACGTAAAGAAATGATAATCTAATGAAACTAATTCTGCAGGATGGTAAAAGCGAAAACTATTTATTCCCTTGTCTAATAATATTTTCATAATGTAATAAATTATATTTAAGTAAGTAATACTTGTAATAACCATTAAGACTGACATTACATTATAAGATTTTAGAAACTGTCTTCTTGTACTACCTAATCCAATTGCAACTTGGAAAGGAATGACCAATCCTGCAACCGCGAATGTACTAATCCCCCCATAAATCGGTCCAAACAAAGCTGCACCACTTTGTAAAGGGATTTTAAAAATTATACTAACGAATACATAAACAACTGATAATAACAAAGTAATTAAAGAAAATATTTTAAAATACCATTTCAATTCATCAAAAACTAGTTCATAAGTACCTCTTATCGAGTTCATCTTTTCACCTCTTTATTTTTTGTTTTATTTATTAAATAGTCTTGTAGAGTTGCTTTTTCAATTTTAAGATTGTGATCTTCAGCGATTTTTTTCCATTCATTTGTAAATAATTCATCGATCATTACTTTTTTAGTCGAGCTGATTTTTGAGGATTCAAGTATAGAAATATTTTTCGTAACATGTTCTATTGAATCTATATTGCCAGAAAGAATAATACCTTTCTCCCGCATAACTTCCATTTGTTTATGAAATAGTACTTTTCCATCATTTACTACAACGATCGTTTCGCATAATGGTTGAATTTCTTCGATATGATGTGTTGAGAGTAATATGAGTCTTGGATTTTCTTCATAGCTTTCCATTAATGCATCATAAAATAGTTTTCGTTTCACTGCATCTAGCCCATTAGTTGGCTCATCGAGAACTGTTATTTTTGCGTTGCTAGCTAATCCTAAAATGATTTGCACTGCCGTTTTCATTCCTTTTGAAAACTTAGTGATTTTTTTATTCTTAGGTAATTCAAAAACTTGCACTAAATGTTCAGCAAATTCTTGATCCCATTCAGGATGAAAGTACCTTCCGTATTTTAATAAATCATCTATTCTCCAATTATGACCAAATGGATGATTTTCTTGGATATAACAAATATTCTCAAGTACATTTAAATTATTATAAGGTTCTTCTCCTAAGACTTTTATTGAACCTTCGTTTGGTTTATAATGACCAGCAACTAAACTCATCAAAGTTGTTTTTCCTGTACCATTTCTTCCCCATAATGCAATAATACTCGGTTCTGTTTCAAATAAATTGAAATCCGTTAAAACTGGTGTATGCTTATAGCCATATGTTAAATTTTTAATTTCGATCAATTTATACCCTCCTATTTAGAGTCGTTTTTTCTCTTTATTAATTCAATTACCATTTCTTCATTTAAATGAATTCTCTCAGCTTCTTTAAGTAAAGGTGCAACATAATCTTCATAAAACTGCTGTTTTCGCTCTAAAAGTAACTTTTCTTTTGCTCCTGTAGAAACAAACATACCTACACCTCTTTGTTTAAAAATTATTTCCTTATCAACTAATGCTTGAAGACCTTTCCTTGCAGTTGCAGGATTAATATTAAAAAAGCGAGATAATTCATTTGTTGAAGGCACTTGTTCACCCTCTTTAATTCTTCCGTCTATAATTTCGTCCATAATCATCACCGCAATTTGTTGAAATATTGGTTGTGATTCATCTAATATCGGTTTCATTAGCACCTTCCTTTCTTGTTAGTTATTTAGTTAGTTACTCATGTAACTAACCATACTACTCTTTAAATCATATGTAAAGTGTTTGATTTAAGTACGCCTATTTTTTAGGAAATAAAAAAAAGCTTAATGCGATTATGCAATAAGCTTATGTTTATATAATATGTGTTTATTATTTTTCAATAATTTTACCAGCTATACAATATTTACCTTCTAAATAGATTGGAGATTGGCCTGATTGTACTATGGTCACGGATTTTATATATTGACTAGTATAGCTACTCGTATTACCTGGTAACACGGTAATTATATGACAAATATTGGTATTTACTTCGATTGTTATAGATCCAGTACTGCTTTCGCTATTATAGACTGAAATCGTTGCTAAAGCAGTTAAATTTCCACCTAAGCTCCACAGTTCAACTGGTTTTTCAAGATTATCTTGAATCAAAATATTACCACATAGATCAATTGGAATACATGGATCACATTTTGTTGGAGTTGGTATTGGTGTTGGTGGGGTAGGTGGTGTTGGCGGAGGTACAGGTGGTAAAGGTATTGGGGAGGAAACTGGTAATGTAATACTAGGTAAGTTTGGTACATCTGGTCTTTTTTGTTTCAATTTTTATCCCTCACTTTATATAATAAAAACTATGTACTTAAAAAACTAGAAAGTCATATTTTTAGTATATAAATCTTAAAAAAGAAAGTGACCACTATTAAACTGTCTCATATAAATTGTAGTCACTTTTAAAATTATTATAATTAGCCTACTCTAACAATGGAAATTGTCGCAGCGGTCGTACCAGCTGCTAACGATACTGTAGCCGCTAAAGTAGCAGACACCATTACTTGTATCGTATCACCTGCATTTATATTAAAAATCACTTGATTACTGACTAAACTTAATCCAACCGCAGCAGAAATATTTGTACCTGCAACTCCAGCCCCATTTCGAAATAACTGAAAAGTCGTTAATAAAGATAATGTAGGATACACTTGATAAGTTATTAAATATCTACCACTTGTATTAATCGTAAAAATGGTAGCTGTTGGGTTGTTCACTGTTATATCTGCTGATAAATTTTGCGCGTTCGGAAACGGTATCGGTGATGGCCCTATAAGTGTAATCGCAATTGTTGCTCCAGAGGTATTTGCTGCCGAGCCAGAAGTATTAAAACTTGAACCGGTTGAGCCTGTTGCCCCTGTCGTACCGGTTGTTCCTGTTGGGCCTCTATCTCCGACTCCGGTTACCCCGGTTGCTCCTGTCGGCCCTGTTGAGCCGGTTGCTCCCGTTGAGCCAGTTCCAGTTGTTCCCGTTACTCCAGTTACTCCCGTCGCTCCCGTTGCTCCCGTTGTTCCTGTTGGACCTGTTATTCCGGTTGCTCCTGTCGTTCCCGTTATTCCGGTTGGCCCCGTTGATCCTGTTATTCCAGTTGTTCCGGTTGGGCCTGTTATTCCTGTTATTCCGGTTGTTCCGGTTGGGCCAATTGCTCCTGTCGTTCCGGTTATTCCCGTTATTCCGGTTATTCCGGTTGCTCCGGTTGGGCCTGTTATTCCGGTTGGGCCGGTTACTCCCGTCGTTCCCGTTATTCCTGTTGGGCCGGTTATTCCGGTTGAGCCGGTTGGGCCTGTCGCTCCCGTTATTCCGGTTGGGCCAGTTGATCCTGTTATTCCCGTTATCCCGGTTGGCCCCGTTGATCCTGTTATTCCCGTTATCCCGGTTGGCCCCGTTGACCCTGTTACTCCCGTTGATCCAGTTATTCCGGTTGGGCCGGTTACCCCGGTTGGGCCCGTAACCCCTGTTTCTCCTGTTGCTCCGGTTGCCCCAGTTAATCCAGTTAATCCAGTTACTCCGGTTGGGCCGGTTGCTCCTGTTGCTCCAGTTAATCCAGTTACTCCGTTTTCTCCTGTTATTCCGGTTGCTCCTGTAACTCCCGTTATTCCAGTTGGGCCGGTTACTCCCGTCGTTCCTGTTGAGCCGGTTGCTCCTGTAGTTCCCGTTATTCCGGTTGGGCCCGTCGTTCCGGTTATTCCGGTTGGCCCCGTTGCTCCTGTTATTCCAGTTGTTCCGGTTGATCCCGTTACTCCTGTTGCCCCAGTAATTCCCTTCGCTCCAGTAGGGCCTGTTTCTCCTGTTGTTCCCGTTATCCCAGTTACTCCTGTTGGACCAACTTTTTTAATCCCATTACAAGAAAAACTATTACAACAGCTACATTTATTCGAATTGGTACTAATCCACTTACGAAAGGAATTTTATTACCATTCTCATCTTTATTATTCATAAATGAATACATTATCGTTCCTCATCTCATTACATAGGGCTGTTCAAAAAATTATTACGAACAATACTACTTAAATAAAATGAACTATTACATTGAATATCTGACCGTTATACAAAACTCACCTTCTACTGTCCCTGTTAAACCTGTTGTATCAATTTGAATTTCATCAAATAGCCTTTCTGAGAAAGCTACACTACTTTGCGGTGGGACAGTAAGGGTATCAATTACATTTCCTCCTCTTAAAAAATTAACAACGATATTATCTGTTCCTGTATCATTTTTAACATATCCTGTTGCGGAAATAATTGGAGCAATATTATTTGTAAAGATTGTGATAATACCGGGTGTATTCACTTGCCATGTTATGCAAACTTTATCTTGAAAAATATTTTTAGTTGAGCAACAACTTAAACCATTACACATTTGCTTTCACCCTCATTTTCTTCAATTAAACAGAATAACGTGTTGTAATACAAAACTCACCTTGAAATAATATACCTGCTCCGATTGGAATAACGGCTTGTATTACATCAAATCTTCTAATTGTAAATGCCAAACTAGAACCTAATGTTACAACCTCAGAATTAATCGTGCCTCCAGCAGAGTTTAAAAATAAAATCTGTATTGGTGTTGCAACAGAACCTACCTCATACTTCACAAAACCAGTTCCTATAATATTTTGGTTAAAATTATTTTGAAAAAGTGGTATTGTAACGGTTGTTGTATCTCCTACTGCTTGCCATGGTGTACATACCTGATCTTGAACAAAAATCTTTTCAGGACAGCAAGTTAATGTTGATGTTGAACAATTACATGGAGATGCCATTTATAGTTACTTCCTTTCTTTCAATAAAATGAATCATTATCATATTGTAATCAACGTGTCATGAACATACTTGTACATTTGTCATAAAAAAAAAGAATCTATCACTCATAACTCGTGATAGATTTATCATTTTAAAAATTGAATAAGAAATGAATGTTATATGAAAAATTACAAAATAAACGATAAAAAGAAAATTCTTATTACAAACTTGGAGATACTTTGTATATAACTTAGTTACTAAATGTTTCATCAAACGCTGAATTCTAGTATAATAGATAAGATGTAAAAATTTGTTTATGATCTTTGATTTAGAAAGGACTTTTTAATAGATGGCAAATAAAGAATTAATCAATCAAGTTGCTAAACGCCGTATTTTTGGGATCATCTCTCACCCTGATGCTGGTAAAACAACTTTAACTGAAAAATTACTACTTCATGGTGGAGCTATTCGTGAAGCTGGTACTGTAAAAGCTCAAAAAAATTCAAAATATGCAAAATCTGACTGGATGGAAATCGAAAAACAACGTGGAATTTCTGTAACTTCCTCTGTTATGCAGTTTGAATACGATGAAAAAATGGTATCAATTATGGATACTCCTGGTCATAATGATTTTGGTGAAGATACATATCGTGTACTAACTTCTGTTGACTCTGCAGTCATGGTAATTGATGCTGCAAAAGGTATTGAGGCACAAACTAAGAAACTTTTCCAAGTTTGTCGTTTACGTGGTATTCCTATTTTTACCTTTATGAATAAATTAGACCGCCAAGCTAAAGATCCATTAGAATTAATGGAAGAATTAGAAGAAGTTCTAGGTATGCCTTCTGTTGCAGTTACTTGGCCAATCGGTAGTGGAATGCAATTTGAAGGTGTTTATGATCGATTAGAAAATGAAGTTCATCTTTTCCGTAAGGATGAGGTTATTAAACTTGGTCAAGATGGCGTTCATGGTCCTGAGTTAGAAGCACATTTAGAGCCTTCAAATTTAGAAAATTTACGTGATGAAGTTGATCTTTTAGAAGGTGCAGGAAATGAATTCAATTTAGACTTAGTTCGAGCTGGGGAACTTACTCCTGTTTTCTTCGGTACAGCATTAGTTGATTTTGGTGTAACACCATTTTTAAATCATTTCTTAGATATGTCACCTGCACCAGGACCTCGTAAAACAATTAATGGTGAAGTTAATCCAAGTGATGAAGTATTTAGTGGTTTTATATTTAAGATTCAAGCTAATATGAATCCTGCTCACCGTGATCGTATTGCATTTCTACGAATTTGTTCTGGCGTATTTGAACGAGGAATGAACGTCATGCTTTCTCGTACAGGAAAACAAATTAAATTAAGTCAATCAACTCAATTGATGGCTAATGACCGTGAAACGATTGACCGAGCATATGCTGGTGACGTAATTGGTATTTACGATTCAGGTACTTATCAAATAGGAGATACAATCACATCTAGCAAACAAAAATTATTCTTTGAGCCATTACCAACTTTCCCACCTGAGTTATTCTTACGAGTTAGCCCAGTTAACTCATTAAAATCTAAGCACTTCCATAAAGGTGTTGAGCAATTAGCTCAAGAAGGTGCAATTCAAGTTTATAAAAATGAATTTAATGAGGTCATTTTAGGTGCTGTAGGTCAACTTCAATTTGAAGTATTTGAATACCGCCTAAAAAATGAATATGGATCTGATATCCGTAAAGACCATGTTGATTTCAATATTGCTCGATGGGTTAAAACAGATGACGTAAAAGGACTTAAGAAATATCAAGATATGCGTAACATGCTAGTATTTGACCGTTTCGAACGTCCATTATTCTTATTTGCAAATGAATTTACGTTCAATCGTTTTAAAGAACGTCATGAGGAATTAGAATTAGTTGAAGCGCTTGATGTGAATAATGAAATACAAGTTGATTAATAAAAAAGTGGATGCTAGAAGGCATCCACTTTTTTTGCGCAATAAATGGTAATTTAATTTTATCGAACATGTTTCCTGTTTTCATGCAGAGCTCACAATTTGGTTTTATCATTTCATCTTATTAAAATTAAACTCATCATTTCCCTTATTATCAAAATCTTTAAATCCTTAATAAAAAAAGCCGAACCTACTATTATTTGGATAGTAAGTCGGCATTTTTCTATTAAATCTATTATTCTATTAAATTACATGTTTTTCTGTATCAACATTAGCTTCTTTGTTTCTTGAAAATAAATTTGCCAATGCTTCTGGCAACGCAATCATTGCTGGTAAAAAGATTGGTAATAATATAAAGCAAAGGACTACCAGACCAGTTATTACCGCTATTGCTAATTCAAACAATAAAAGGATTCCAGATGGCATAAGTGTAGCAAATGTACCTCCAAGTATGATTACCGCTGAGATAATTACTCCACCAGTGTGCTTAGATGCTAATACGATTGCCTCTTTCGGTGACAAATGAGTATATTCCTTAAATCTCATCATTAGGAAAATACTATAATCCACTCCTAAAGCTACTATAATTATGAAAGAGAAGAACGGAACAAAAGAAGATATTCCTTCATATCCTAGCAAATCTATGAAAATATAATTGATCATAAACATAGCACAGTAGTATGCTCCTAAAAGTGATGCAGTGATAAATACCGGTGTCCAGAATGATTTTATCACTAGGAATAATACAAGTAATACCCCAATTATAACAATTGTTGTTGTTTTATTTAGGTCACTACTCAAAATATTATTCATATCATTTGTTGTTGCACTCGGACCTGAAACACCTGACTTTGCATTTGAAAGTTCTGTGCCTTTAAGTCCACTTTTAACAGCTGAATTTATTTTATTGATCGTATTTAAAGATTCTTTTGAATATGGATCATTCTCCAAAACAATAGTTAGCTTTGTAATCTTTTTATCTTTTGACATAAACATGTCTATTGATTTTTTAAAGTTCTCGTCAGTCAATGCTTCTTTTGGAATAAAGAAAGTTTTGTTAGAATTATACTGAGTTAAGAAATCATTTGTCTTTCCTAATCCGTCAGATATTTTCTGTAACCCACCGTTTACATCTGATAGTTTTTCCCCGAAAGTACTAAATCCATTGATGCCAGTTACTAGCTGTTGCTGACCTGATTTCATTTGACCAAGTCCATCTGATACTTTATTCATATTTGTGACAATTTTTCCGATTCCAGATGATGCATCACTTAAGCCACTTTCAAGTTTTTTCAAACCATCAGCCATTTGAGTTAAGCCATTACTCATACTAGAAAGATTACTGTTTGCTGTAGCAAAACCTGCAGTTACAGCATTATAATTATCATTTAATGCTTTGATTCCTTCTGGTGTAATTTGATTTAATGAAGCAACTGTTTGATCAATTGTTTGCTTTAATGATTGGTAATTTACATCATCTTTTGAATTCGCATAACTACTACCAAGTGCTGTCACCATTGATTGCATTTGAGATATTGCACCTTTTAGACCAAGCAGTGCTTGTGCTGATTCTTGGTAATGACTTCCTAATTCTTTATAACCCGATTGCATTTTCTCATAATTTTTTGCTAATAATGATACACCACTACTCATTTTTCTTAGATTCATTTCGATTGTTGCTATACCACTAGAGATTGTTTGAGAATTACTAGAACCATCGCCAATCCCTGCTTGAATTTGTTTTAATCCACCACTTAAAGCTGTCACACCATTTTGTAGTTCCGTTGTTCCATCTACCATTTGGTTAACCTTTGAGAAATCCGCTGATCCTAGTTTATCTTGGGCTAAACTTAATCCGTCATGTATTTCGTTAACTCCATCTTTTGTTTTTGAAATACCATCAGTCACTGTACCCATTTGGCTATCAACATAAAAACTATCAATTTGTTTGCTTTCAGGTTGTGTTACAGAAGATACTTGCTTAACACCCTTTATCTTCTTAAGTCTTTCAGTAACATTATCAATTACTGCAAGTGATTGATTATTATCAAGCGCTTTGTTGTTTTCAATAACGACTGTTGCAGGCATTGCCTGACCTTTACCAAAATGATCTGAAACGATATTAAATCCTTTTGATGAAGGATATTTATTTCCCAGTTCTCCAATTGTATCGAAGTTTAGCTTTTCTTGATGGAAATATACCATTGGAGATAAAATCAATAATATGACTACAATTGTTATTATCGGTTTCTTGACCGCAAAAGCTGACGAACCTCCAAAAAACTTGTTTTCCTTGTGTCCACCAACATTCTTAGATGGCCAGAAAAGTTTTTTTCCTAATACTTTCATAATAAATGGTGTTAACGTTAAAATTTCTAGTAATAATATGCATACACCTATTACAACTACTACACCTGATTTATAAATTGGAGATTCTGCGAATACAAGTGCAAGAAACGCAATAAACACAGTTAAAATACTATAGGCAATTGTTTTACCAGCCGTTTTATATGTGTTTACAATTGATTCATCAACTGAATATCCAAGTGAAAGTTCCTCTTTGAAACGATTAAAAAGGAGAATGTTGTAATCTGTTCCAATCCCAAAAAGAATCAGTATTAGCAGCATTTGAGTAAGACTAGTAATTGGAAATCCAGCTTTATCGATTAACTGGGCAGCTATTCCCATTGAACATAGATAAGAAAATGCAACCGCAATCAATGATACAAATGGTGTAACAATCGATCTAAACGCAAGAACAAGTACTACTAAAATAAAAATTACTGTCAATGCAGCACTTTTTTCAACTCCAGCTTGTGAAGCTTTTAAATAATCATTGTTGATAAAATCTTCACCACTTAGATAATATTTAACAGGTACTTTACTTAGTTTTTTATCTAATTGTTTCTTAATATCATCTATTTCTCTTCCGTTTTTATCTAACTTATAACTCACCATTAGTGTGGTACCATCTTTTGATACTAATGAACTTTTTGCATTTGGAATACTAAAAGGATCAATGATTTCCGAAATTCTAAGTTCTTTACTACTATCACGTATTCCTTTAACAACATCACCGATTTTTTCCATTTCGTCATTCGAAATTTTATTTTTATCATAAAATACAATCAGATTATTCGTTCCTTTTGCAGTATCCATTTTTTTGAGGATATGATCTGCCATAACAGAAGGTGAATCACTATTCGCTCCTTCCTGCCCCTTATTCCGCAGAATTGCATTTATGTCAGGCTGAAGAACTGTTAACAATACTGTTGCAATTAACCAAATTGAAAAAATGATCCAACGACCCTTTATGATTTTGTTCACACGGTCCCCTCCTTCATTAATTTATTTCTCTTTTTTTTCTTTTTCTTCATCAAGAAAGTACAATACATCAAAGAATTCATAATTATCCATGCCATCTGTCTCCATCTTTTTCTTAACAGCTGTAACTAATAATTTCATTCCGTTCTCTACAATCTCTTGTTCGTCTGAGTCTAGAAGATTTAATGCACTATTTAAGGACTTATTTGCAATTTCAGTAATGCTATCATGTATTTCTTCTGCAATATTTTCAGGTAAAGAAATCTCCACGAAACGTTTATCTTTTGGATTGGGTGTTTTCAATAAAAGGCCTTTTGTAGTCAGACGCTCAACGATATCAGATACAGTACTTTGCGTCATTTTAAGATTTTTAGAAAGTTGTTTAATACTCATTGTTTTATGAGCATACACTTCGCCAATAACTCTTGCTTGTGGAATTGTAACCCCATGTTCCTCCGAATGCTTTTGAAGGCTTTTCATTAAAAATCGTTGTAAAAAATCGATTGATTCACGAATAAATTCTGGTCGTTCTACCATTTAATCCCTCCAACAATATACTTCTAAATAAAATACATCTTATACGATGTATCGCACAAGATTTATATTATTTGTCCTAACTGCATTTGTCAATTTAAATACATATAAAAGTCTGTATTCATAAAAAACATTCCATCTAATCTTAAGATTCGTATATTTAGGTAAATTAGCCAATAAAAAAAGCAGTTGAGTATTTCAACTACTTTTAAAATTTTTTATGCTTTTTTCGAGTTATATTGAAGCGTCGTTTTTTGCTTTGGTTCCTTTATCGATAAATACACGGCTACTACTATTAGAATACTTCCTATGAAGAAAGAAGGACTAATTTCTTCATTTAATAAAAAATATCCAAATATCGTACCAATTAATGGTTGTAAAAAGAAAAATAATGATCCTGTGGAAGTATCAATAAATTCAAATCCTTTGTTCCAAAGATAAAAGGCACCTGCTGTTGAGATTGTACCTAAAAATATGACACCCATCCAAATCCAACCATTAGATGGTAAGTGAGTTATGTGTTTATTTTGTTCAATAATCGTAAATGGTAATGTAAAAATTACGCCAAATACAGTCGCCCAAGTTGTTACGGTTAATGATGAATATTTACTAGTCTGGACTTTACTTAGAACTGTATATAATGCCCAAGTAATTGCTGCACCTACTAGTATGAGATTTCCAAAATATGCACCTAAATTTGATCCACCTTTTGGTAATCCTATTACAACGATTACTCCAATTGTTGCTAAAATTAACGATACAATTTTTCGGCTATTAATTTTTTCTTTTAAAATAAAAAATGCAAATAATGATATTAATGCAGGAGAAGCTGAAGTAATTAATGAGCCCATTGCTGCGCCTGAAAGCTTTGTACCAACAAATTGAAAACCAATTGAGCCAGTATATCCGACTAAAGCAATAACTGCGAGAGGAACCAAATCTTTTTTATTAATTTTCCAGCTTTTTTGAAAAAGACTGATTACCCCTAATGTTAATAAAGCTAAAAGAAATCTCATTTCTAATAATAACCAAGGTGAAATACTATCTAATACTACTTTACTGACAACATAAGTCATACCCCAAATACTTGCGGCCAACGATAAATACAATGCTCCTTTAAAGAAATTCACTTTAATCCCATCTCCTACCTTTTATTCCAATCATTTTTCGAAAGTCCAAACATAAATTCAGTTACATATTGGCCTTTAAAAAAAGAATTTTCTATTATTTTCATTTCTTGAAATCCTAATTTTTTTAGTAATTTAATTGAAGAAGAATTTTGTTCTACAGCTATTGCGTTTATTTTTTCTTTATTTAATTCATTAAATAAATAATGAAGCATCCCTTGTAATGCTTCAAATGCAAATCCCTTATTCTGGTACATTGGCTCTAATGTAAAGCCTACTTCGACTTGATTTTTAGGATTTGATAAAGTGTGTACTCCAATATCCCCTATTAGTTGGCCATCCATTTTATTTTCAATCGCTACTTGAACCCATGAATCGGGAATATTCATTTGACCTGACTTTTGCTTTTCGATAAAATTAGTCGCTTGTTCGTATGTATAATTTTCCCAGCCTTGATAAATCGCCACATCTGGATTAGAACGATATTTATAAAAGTTGCTAACATCTTCATCTTTAAACCTTCTAAGTTTTAATCGACTGGTCTCTATTTCAAAAAATTCTAGTTCGCTCATATTCCACCTCTAAAAATTCTCATTATATTTTAATTGTACATTCTATTATACTTAGAAATTTCAAAATAAACTAACTTTTTACACTTTACTTTTTTAATTGATCTATGGTAATTATTATAATTCGTTGTATAATTCTTTTTTTATTGGAATAAAACTTCTGCATATTGAATATTTCATTTTTGTTTTCGTACAATTATAAAACAAAACCCATCATTTAAACTCAAAAAATATAGTTGACACTTCTAACTGTAAATAATAAAATTACAGTATACTCATTTAAATTGAGTAAGGAAGCCAAAACTAATTTGTTTTATTAGATAATACATTATAACTTGTTTTTTATCTCAACTGTAATTTTTTTTATTACATTTTAAATATAAGGAGTGTGTAAAAGAATGGTGAATCTATATGTAACGCCAAGTTGTACATCCTGTCGTAAAGCAAAAGCTTGGCTAGAGGAACATGATATTGATTATAGTGTGAAAAATATTATGAATGAATCACTTACACTTGAGGAGATTAAATCTATTCTTCGCATGACAGAAACTGGTACTGAAGAGATTATATCAAATAAATCAAAAACGTTTCAGGAATTAAATATAAATATTGAATCGCTCCCACTTAATGAATTATATAAATTAATCATAAATAATCCCAAAATGTTGCGTATGCCAATAATCCTAGACGAAAAAAGATTACAGGTTGGTTATAATGAAGATGAAATTCGTAGTTTTCTTCCACGTAAGCTACGAACATTCTCATACATTAAATCACAAAAAGTAGCTAATTAATAATTTATATTAATTATTAAAATGTCAGTTTTCTAAAACATTCTATTGAAGTACTAAATATAGTCACGAAATATATAAAGAAATTAACGATTTTAGGAGGCAGACCATGAATAGTGATTTCACTCTTGCCATTCATAGTTTAACTTATCTTGCGCTGCAGCCGGATCGGATGTCTACAAGTGATGCAATATCAGAGAGTGCCTGTGTCCATCCAGTTCGTATTCGTAAAGTGCTTAGTTTGTTAAAAAAGCATGGATTTATAAAATCGAAGGAAGGATCTGGTGGTGGATTTATTTTCGCGGTAGATTTAAATGAAGTTAATCTATGGGACATTTATATAATCACCTCTGAGGGGGCACTGCAGCCTAAGTGCCCTGAATCAAATGAAAAGTGTGTTGTTGGGGCAAATATGCAAAATGTTCTTTTTACTATTTTCTTAGGTGCAGAAAAACATCTTGGAGGATATTTAAAGCAATATACTATTAAGGACATTATCGATCATATCAAAAGTGATAAGTAAGCAGCAAATAAAGTGAAGGCTAAGCCTTCTTTTATCCAAAATGTAACAAAAAAAATTACAGTTAGTTTTAAGGGCTGTAATGATCACAAGTTTTTTAACTAGTAACTCTAAATAAGAAGGTGGAAAAAAAATGAACTTAAATAATGATTCTATTTTAAAAATAGGTGACTGGGTTAAGGGTATATCATTGCATGGAGAATTAGTAATAGGGTATGTTGAATCACTTACTATTATTGATGAAGTAATAAAGGTAAATGTCATAACTTCAGATAATAAAACGACTGTTGGAAAGACCATTCAAATGCTAAATAGAAACGTAAAGAAAATGCCTGATTCGAAAGTGACAAATAAAGAACAGATTCACTTTCTAATTGACTTGGCCCTCTCAACAGGAGATGAGGATTGGTTTAATGAGCTATCTTCACAGTTAAACTCAATGAGGCAACTTGTTAATAGCGTAAAATAAAGCTTATAAAACAGTAGTAAAAAAGAGTTTCTAAAGGTTGTCTATTTAGACAGCCTTTTTTAGTTCAAAAATCTTAACATTTAAATTTAACAAAGCCCTTCTGATAAGACACCCCTTCTTCCCCTTCACTCGAACGATAAACAAGACGTTCATCTTTAAAATTAATCATCATGAATCCTGCGAGTTAAGTTTGAAACATAAAAAAACTGATCAAATCAATGACCAGTTTCAAATCATATTAATATTGAGTTAATTTATTCAGTGGTGTTTGAATAATTAGTGGTTTTTTTGCAGGATCTAACCATTTTAAAATGGATACTACATTTGTTTTAGATGTAGCCGTGCAGCCTGCAGTATATCCTGAAGTTCCAGCTATGTGAAAAAAGATTGCACTACCTTTTCCTGGGGTTCTCGCAGTATTATAGTTAATAACAAATCCATAATCATATTGAGAAATATTCATCTTTTCGGCAGTTTTCCATCTACCGTTATTTTCTGATGCCAATTGCCAAGTATTATATAATTTACTAGTTGAATCATCTACAAATACATCATTTGAAGTAATTTTACGGTATGTCATTTTCGTACCTGGATTTGAATATCTACCGAATGCTGTTGTAATTGTATATTTCCCTTCAGGTGTTTCATAATCACCTTCATGCTTACTACTAATCATGCCGTTTTTACCGATCACACCTGAATATGTATGTAATTTTTTCCAACTAGTACCGCTTTTTTCAAACGTTTCAATTAAAACATTTCTTGTACTTTCATTTTCTGCTGACACAATGATTAATTGCTTTGAAGTACCTAAAGTTTTCATTTTATTTACGGTCGTGGCAGAAACTGTTGTTGGGGCTTTTTTAATATATTTACTTGAAACCCATCCAGTTTTTGTTCCACTTTTTATTTTATACCAAGATCCGCTTGTGCTTGTGATCGTAACTTTCGCACCCTTTTTAAGTGTCCCAATTACTTTATAACTAGTACTAGGGCCGCTTCTTACATTTAAAACTGATGCAGTTACTGTACCGCTTATCGTCGCAGCTTCCACGGTCTTAATTGAACTCGGAGTAGTATTTCCATAGAATAAACCTCCAGTTAAAATTGATAGTGCTAAAGTTGTTTTGCAAATACTTTTAATCATTAAATCAGCTCCATTGTAAAGTAAATCTATATTCGAGCTTTTATTATACATAACTAACCTTACATAATAAGGACATTTTTATTACAATTCAATTAGTTTTATAACATTTATCTTAAAATTGTAGAAATTATTAAAATCTTTTCGATACTATTTAAATTATAATCAAAAATGACAAAAAAAGAAGCCAATTTTAATTTTGGCTTCTTTTTTATTTATTAATGTCCTACCATCATTGAAGATTTTGACTCGTCAAGATCTGCTTTTGACGCATCTACATCTTGCACTTTTGGTTTACGTAAAATAATTGCTAATAACGCTCCTACTAATGCGATACCTGCTGCTAGTAAGAATGTATCACCAAATGCAGAAATCATTGCATTTAATGGGTTCGTTGTTTTTGCCATATAATCCTTAGTACTAGAAGTTAAAAATCCAGCCATACCTGCTACTGCAAATGATACCATTACTTGCTGCGCAGCTGCAGTTAAAGGCGTTACACGACTGACTAAATGTCTTGGTGCAGATTGTAATACGTGTGTATTAATCGGCATCATGGATAATCCCATTCCAGCACCCATCATAGCAAGTGTTAACATAATAAATGTATTTGATGAGTCAACTGTAATTTTAGAGAAAATGAATAGTGCAGATGTGATAATTGTTAAACCAACTAACGCCATCGGTCTAGCTCCAACTTTATCATACATTTTACCACCAATTGGCATCATTAAAGCAGATGCTAATGCTTGAGGTAACATAATTAAGCCTGTTTCAAATGCTCCATATTGTTTAACTGTTTGTAAAAATAATGGAACAATTAGGAACGAACCGAATAAAGCAATTTGCATAATCCATGTAATTAAAATACTTCTAACAAAATCAGACGATTTAAATACACGTAATTCAAGTAAAGGTTGTTTTAGGCGAAGCTCAACAAAGATGAAAAGTACTAATGCAACACCACCAACAATTAAACCTGTTAATGTTCCTTTTGAAGTCCAACTTATTGAACTTTGACTAACTCCGTAAGCTAACATTGAAAAAGCGATTGGAGCAATAATTATTCCTAATCCGTCTAAAGCAGGTACTGATTTAGATTCAAAATTAGGTAAGAATTTAGCTCCAATTAATAAAGCAATAATACCGATTGGTAAATTAATTAGAAAAATCCAATGCCAAGTAGAATACTCTACGAACCATCCTGAGATAACCGGCCCTAATGCAGGTGCAAGTAACATCGGAATTCCAAGCATCCCCATAATTGAACCGATTTTTTCTGGAGGAGCTAATCTAAAGATAATTGCCATACCGATTGGCGCAACCATTCCTCCACCAATTCCTTGTATTACTCGAAATAAAATTAACTGTTCAGGTGATTGTGCTACAGAACAAAGAACTGAACCGATTGTAAAAAACAAAACCGTTAATAAGAAAATTTTCTTAGCTCCAAAACGATCAGACATCCAGCCTGCAAGTGGTATAACGGCTGATAATGCCAATGTATATCCTGTAATCGTCCACTGCATTTTTGTTAAATCAGATTTAAAATATTCGGTAATTCCAGGTAATGCTACGTTTACTACCGTACTATCTAAAATAACCATGATCATACCTACGATTACTGCCATCATTGGACCAATAATCGTTTTTATGCTAAACGGCGTGTCAGCCGAGTTTTGCTGATTATTCATATATTATCCCCATTTCTTCTATCTATTTTTGTTAAGCTGTATTGAAGTTCGTTCAAATTTTCCATTCTATTTATTAGTGCAAAAAACCATATTATGATAAAAGCTAAATTTGAACAGAAAGTCTATCATACAAAAAAACAATTAAAATGTAAATAGTAATTGTCCTTAATCCGAAAACAGTACTCACAATAAGTACAGTATATGTTAATTATATGTCCATTTCAAGTTTAATTTTTAATTATTTTTATTGATTTTTTGTAAACTTAAATTGTAGCTTCAGTCAGAAAGTTTAAATTAAATAAATAAAAAATAGCCCTTATGATTTTATTCACTGGGCTATTTTTTAATCACATAATTTTAATTATTTATTTTTAACATATTTCATCATTAGAGAAGCAATTGTATGTTGCTCCTGTTCATCCGCAACATTCCAAAGGTCTTTTAAAATTTGTTCTTCTGCATTTTTTGGTTCTACTTCATTTGCTAAGTAATTTCCTAAGCGATATGCCATTTCAGAAATAGCACCTTCACCTACACCTTTGTCACCTGTTGCATCTAAACGATCACCTAAAAAATCTTTCCATTGATCCCAGTTATCTAAAATTGACATCGTTTTTCACCTCATAATAATAGTAGTTGAAGATTACATAAATACTATTTACTTTTTTTGAAGTATTTATGTATGAATTATTATCCGGGTAATATTGTCAGAAAATTAAAATAAAAAGAGCTAATCATTTTGCATAATTAGCTCTTTTAATCATATTATTTTTTATTTTCGTTCATAAAAAATATCGCTAAAGTACCAGGTCCTGCATGAGCACCTATAGCAGAACCGATTGAATTAATGACAAACTCCTTACATCCAAAAGTCTCTGCCATCGCATTTTTAATTTCAATTGCTTTGTCTAGATCGTCACCGTGAGAAATACCAATTAATTGAGTTGATAAATTTGTCCCTCGAGATTCCATAATTTCAAGAATTCTTTTTATCAATTTTTTAGAACCTCTAATTTTTTCAAGTGGAATTAGCTTTCCATCTTCAACATGTAAGATCGGTTTAATATTTAATAAATTGCCTACAAAACCAGCCACTTTACTTAAGCGACCTCCACGTACCAAATATTGTAGGTCATCAACTGTAAAGATATGTTCAATATGACCGATGCTATGTTTTATATTTTTAACAATTTCTTCTTTTGTAGCTCCGTTCATTGCAAGCTTTGCAGCATTAACAGCAATTAGCCCTTGTCCGATTGATGCACTTTTTGTATCAAATATCTCTAAATCAAAATCAGGAAATTCCTCGTCAAACTCATTTTTTACCATTACTGCTGATTGATATGTACCTGAAAGTTCAGAAGAAAACGCAATATAGATACAAGGTGTGCTTTCCTTTGCGTATTTAACGAATGTATTATAAATATACTCATACGACGGAAGAGACGTTTTAAATACTTTTCCATTACGCATTTCATTAAATAAAGTCTTTGAATCCAATGTTAAACCATCAAAATATTCTTTTTCATCTTCTGAATAAACTCGTAGTGGAATGACATCAATATTATATTGTTCAATGATCTCCTTCGGTAAATCAGCCGCACTATCCGTAATTATTTTTAAATTCATCTAATCATACCTCTGTTTCAATAAATTGGTTTATTCTATTTAAACTGATAAATTCTATTTTCTCACAAAATGCTTTTACAGAAAAATAAAATGTTTTAATATAATTTTAATAATAATATTTGCTATTAACAAATATATACCTTCTTTTTTTTTGTATTCTTCACAAAAAATTTAAAGTTTACCATTCATATTGTTTATTTGGATAATAGCCATATCGATATTCTGAATGACTTTTTTCTTCTTCTTCTCTTCTCATATTAATTAGTGCATATACAATTAAAATCGCTCCGAAAACTTGAACCCAACTACCCACAAGTAGTAGATGTTCTCCTAAAATAATATTATCATGTAATAATGCAGCATTACCGGCTCCATCAATTAATGCACCTAAAGCAATTAATTCATTTCCATAAGCTTCAATTTTTGCTAGTTGTGTTCCCTCTTCAAATGTTCCATGTGTTTCTATTTGGGCACCAATTGCTTGAATAATACTTCCAATTGCATTTAATTTATGACCTTCTTCCTCAAGGCCTTCACGTTCTAATGTTGTCGCAATTGTATTTGTAATATTACCAGATGCTTGAATCCAAGAACCAAGCATAATGGTTAATTCATATTCTTTTTTTTCCTTTTTATACAATTTTTCTCTTCCGACCGCTTGAATAGAGTTTCCAAATGCTTCAATTGCATTACCTTTAGCAAATAAATCTCTTCCAAAATCTTCACTAATGATTTTTTTACTTGAAACACCAACAGCTGAAGTTAAAGTTCCAAGTATTAAAAAATATCCACCTATTAAAACTAAATCCCCACCTGAATCGTTCATTTTGGCACCACCTATTGGAGCATATAAATTAGTTTATTCAACTTTAAATTTAATTGACAATTAATATTGTTTTGATTAATATAATAACAATTAATATTTCGAAATCTAAAAGCTATGAAGAGAAAAGTAGTAAAGCTAAAATTATTTACAGAGAGCTCCTGGTTGCTGAAAAAGGAATAATAATAAACTTTATGAAAAAAGACTTGGAGCTTCGTATGGAACTAAAGTTCACTTTAGGGATGGTACGCCGGGTTCTCCCGTTATAGAGATAGGGTATAAGCATTCTTGCCGTACCTAAATAAGGTTGGTATGGTAACATATCAATAAACTGGGGTGGTACCACGAAGTTAACAAACTCTCGTCCTCAAGATGATTAAATCTTGGGGGTGGGAGTTTTTTATTTGCAATTAGTAAGTTAAATAAAAATAATTTCGAGGTGATAGCATGCATTGGGCATATAAAATCGCAAATGAATTAATAGAAAAACATCCAAATAAAGAAACTTATGTATGTGCATCTGGCATAAGCCCATCCGGGTCGGTTCATATTGGAAATTTTCGTGAAATCATTACAACTTATTTTGTTGTGAAAGCTCTAAATAATTTAGGTAAGAAAACAAGATTTATCTTTTCTTGGGATGATTTTGATCGTTTTAGGAAGGTACCGACTAATATTGATCCAACTTATCAACATTTTATAGGTAAAGCTTATTCAAATATCCCTGACCCATTTGGCTGTCACTCAACATTCGCTGAACACTTTGAAAAGGAATTTGAAAATTCCTTATCTAAACTAGGAATTGATGTTGAGTTTATTTATCAGAGTAAAGAATACAAATCTGGTAGATATAATGAGGACATTATACATGCTATTGAAAAAAGAAAAGAAATTTATGATATTTTAATGAAGTTCAAAACTAGTGTTCCAAACGAACAAGAACGTAATGATTTTTACCCTATTACTCTGTACTGTGAAAATTGCGAAAAAGATGATCCTTCAATTACTCAATATAATAATGAAAGCAAAATTTTAGATTATACATGTCGTTGTGGATTTTCAAATCAATTATCTGTAGAAATTGCAAACAATATTAAATTAAATTGGAAAATTGATTGGGCTATGAGGTGGATGAAAGAAGACGTTGTATTTGAACCTGGTGGAAGAGATCATTCATCTCAAACCGGTAGTTACAATGTTTCAAAAGAAATAGCTAAAGCCATATTTGACTATGATGCACCTCATTATACACCTTATGAGTTTATTGGAATAAAAGGTCAAAATCAAAAAATGTCTAGCTCCTCTGGTAATTTAATAACCCCTGCTGAGTTACTGCAAATCTATTTACCAGAAGTGATTCTGTTTATGTTTGCTAAATATAAACCAACAGCAGCTTTTAATATAGGTTTAGATGAAGATGCGATTAAAAACTATTCAGAATTTGAACGATATCAATCAAATTATATTGATCAATCTTTACACGATTTAAATATTTGCCAATCGGTTGAATTTGCACATATCGGCAAAATTGATAAAAAATATCCAAAGTTTAATCATGTTGCTAGCATTCTGCCTCTCGTTAATTACAATGTAGATCTATTAAAAGAAATATTTATTAATAATGGAGAAACTTACTCCTCCATTGAAATAGAGAAAATTAGTCAGTTGGCTGAATTTTGGATTAAAAAATACAATCCACAAAAAAATATAATGATAAACAAAAAACAAGCTATTGAATTTTATCACTCTTTAACTGAAGAACAGCAATATTGGTTGAAAAATTTATGTGACTATCTTTTAAATAACAAGCACCAAGATCAATCTGAATTAATGAAAGAATTATATTCGATTTGTTATCATGACGATAAAAAAATAATGAAAGCAAATCAAAAAACTTTTTTCTCAATGATCTATCAACTTGTTTTAAATAGAACAAGTGGGCCACCTATTCCATTGTTGTTTCAAGTAGTGAATAAAAATCAGCTAATCAATTTATTAAACTTCAACGAAATTTAATATAAGGGAATTAAAATAAAAATGGACTCAGATCTATAAAATCTGAGTCCCATTTAATTAATTTTTATTGAATACGATTTTTAAATGCTTCTTCTGTCACAATATAATCTTCTTCTCGATCTTCATGTTTACGGTCTTCAGGTGCGACTAGTGATCCTTTTGGATGAGTAGGTTCATGACCTTTTTTCTTATGATTAAAGTTTTTACCTCTTGCCATTATAAAATCCTCCTTAGTTAAATCATCATTAATAATATGAGTATTTGGACTTTAACTTATAGATGGTAGATTATTACAAGGCGAATTTTATTAAGCTGATTTTGATGTTATGATAATGAAAAAGACTTAATTAACAGTTGAGGTAGAAGATGAAAAAAGAATTTGCAATCAGTATTTCAAATCAAATTAAAAATTGGATGGTTTCGAATAATTCTTTATTTAATATTGAAGAAATACCAACAACTTTCAATACATTACAAAATTTTCAACAATGGACAAACGGTAAACCGATTGTTTCAGCATTTCATTTAAGTAAAGTCGAGGAAGAAAGCTATTATTTACTTTTAATCGACTGGCATCGAAATGAAAATTTTTATTTAGTCATATATGTTGAAAATAAATCTACAACCGCTGCAGAAATAAGAGAAATTCGTGAGCAAGATGGACAGTTTTCTTTAGTTTGGAAATATAATCCTTTGAAACGGGACGGTAAAAATGCTGAACGAAAAGCTTATTTCAAACAAGTATTTGGTTCACTTCAAGTAGACATACCAATTCCGAATACACCTATCGAAGTTGAACGATTTTTTAATGATATCTACAAATTATGCAGAAACCGTCAAACAGCAGACAGGATTATAGATCTATATGATTTATAAATTATAAATGAGCACTCTAACAAAAGAAACACCTTCTATAAACTAGAAGGTGTTTCACCGTTCAAATCTTCGTAACAAATAACACAATTTTTCCCGTTTTGTTTTCCTGCATACATAGCCTTATAAGCGTGATTAATACTTAAATATTTTTTATTAAAATTTTTCTCATATATGTACTCTAAACATTAACAGAGTTTTGAAATCTTGCACCCTTTTTTAATAATAAAGGAGTGATTATAAAACCGATAATCATACCTGCCAAGTGACCAGTTAAACTTGTCGACGGGATAATTAATGAAGATAGTAAACCAATTCCTAAAAATGTTATGACAAACTTACGATCATCTGAAAAGAGCATCTCTTTTCTAAATATAGTAATAAATAAATACATTCCTAAAAAAGCATAGCCTACACCGGATGCCCCTGTTTCAACTGTATTAGGCGAATAGTTAAAATTAATAATAAGCCCTGTAAGAATAACCGATAATAAATAAAATAATAAAAATTTAACTGAACCTAATGCTCTTTCTAATGGTCTACCTAATATAATCATAAAGGTCATATTCATAAAAAAATGAGCGTAGCTTCCGTGCATGAATGCATAAGTAAAAAGTCTCCATATTTCACCTTGTTTTACTAATTCGTGCTCATAACCACCTAAATTAATGATATTTTCAATCGTATACCCACCTAAAAATGTCGTAATGATCGCTAATATAGTACATAAACCAACCATAATCGTTGTGATTGGATATTTCCTAATAAACGTTTTGAAGTCTTCTGTCACCAAAAACATCAATCTTCATCCCTTCTTGGAGCTATTATCAAGTTGTTATTTATTTTTCTACTTACTTAATTCGACATTTTTTATGAAAATTCCTATTTTCAAATTAAAAAATCATACAAAAATTTAGAGGTAGAAATAAAAGTAGCCGTCATAATGGATTATTAATTCTTTGTCTATGTATCCACCTTACTCTCATTTTAAGTCCTATTCATTTGTTAATATCAAAGGATAGTATTTTTGAATGATTTTTAATGGGGTAAAAGTATTAATATATTTTGCACTTGTAAAAACAGCTACGAATTGATTTTTTGGTGAAATAATGATGAATTGGCCTCCATAACCCATAGCAAAATAAATCGTTGAATCAAAATCCTTTAACTCATTATTTTCAAGGACCCACCAATGATAGGCATATGAACCAACATGCGGATATGTATGGTACTTCGCTTTTGTTGATTTTCCAATCCACTCACTTGAAATAATTTGTCTATAATTCCATTTTCCTTTTTGCATCATTAAAATCCCAAGCTTTAGTAGATCATCTGTCGTTAAACTTAAGCCAAATCCACCGATATTAATTCCTTTTGAATCTTCATGCCAAATAAACTCTTTTATGCCTAACGGATCAAATAACATTCGTTTTGCAAAAGTAGATAGTTTTTCGTCCGTTACCATCTGAATAATTGCACTTAGTACTTGTGATGCTCCAGAATCATAAATCATTTTTTCACCTGGTTTATTAACCATTTCTTTTTCTAGTACATATTGGATCCAGTCTTTACTATTAATCATTGGGAATGGACGTCCCCCCCATTCTCCCCACTCTTGCCAATCATATCCAGGTGTCATTGTGAGCAAATGTTCGATCGTAATGTCTTGTTTTTTCATTTCAATATTCGGAAAAAATTTAGAAATTGGTACATCAACACTTTCTATAAATCCTTTATCAATTACAATTCCTATTAACATCGATAAAACACTTTTCGTAACCGAATTAATTTTGAATAGTTTTGTTTCGCTTTTTGAATTTTTATAAAATTTATATTTAGTTTCTCCATTTTGATAAATAAGGCAAGTTGAAATGCGTTCTTTATTTAATTCATTTTCGAATTTTACATAGTTCATAGAATTTGTTTTCAAATCATTTCTCCTTTCAAGATGCTTTAGTAAGTTCCTTCTATATTAAATCAAAAAATGTATATTTTTCATTCGTTCAAATCATTTTCAAAAATTTGTCCCCTTAAAACAAAATCGAGCTGCCATAGCAACTCTAAAATGATTTATTTAACATCTTATCTATTTTTTAAAATTATCTTTAATCAAAACAAGTTTCTTTATTAGGATTTTGATAATATTCGAACATTAATTCTAATTGAGAAGGAGTATTTCGATTGATAGAAAGGTCTGGTAAATGCTCTTTATCAAAGAAATCAATATCACTTGTTTCTGTTCCAATTGAGGGATTACCACCAACAATTTCACATTGAATAAATAATTTGTAGTAGTGATATGAATGAGGTGGATGGTCATGCTTTGTCATGTCTAAAACTGCTAGTAGTTTCTTCACTTTAACTTCATAGCCTGATTCTTCAAAAATTTCTTTTACTACATTTTCTGAAGCTGATAATCCAACGTCACAAAAACCACCTGGTAAAGACCATTTATTTTCTAGCTTTTCTTTTACTAATAATAGTTTACCGTTTTTAAAAACGACACCTCTAACATCAAGCTTAGGTGTGGGATACCCCCGTTCATTGCGAAACAATCCTTCGATTTCCTCAATTTGTAATTCTGAATAATGATTTAAAATATCAGCACTTATGTGTCTTAGTTCTTCATACCTTTCTTTATCAAATACATCTTTCGTAAAGGTCAATCCTGCTTGAGAAATTGCTTGGATTCTCTGTGCCCATTCTAGCCATTTTATACTCATAGGAATCCACATCCTTTTCTACTTCTAGGTAGTTTTACAAACAATTTTTATACTTTGTCCTAACTTTAGTTTACGCATAATTGCTTCTCGTTGACTTACTAAATGCCTATATAAAAAAAGAAAGCTCTAAAACCTTAGAGCTTTCGGACTGTTGACAAACGCTCGCTTTCTTCGTTGCTTCGCCTGTCTGCGGTGTGCTCATTACCGCCTAAGGGTAACTCCTCTCCTCACCAGGCTTCGCGCCTCGAAAGACAAGCGCTTGCAATCAGTCTGAAAATCAAATCTTTGTACTTTGTCTATATTTAAATGATCGAATCTTCCATCGTTAAAACAACGGGACAGTGGTCACTTCCCATAATGTGGGAGTGAATTTCTGAATTTATTAGCTCATTTTGAAGCCTATTTGAAATAATAAAATAATCAATACGCCATCCAATATTTCGTTCACGGACCTTTGCCATATAAGACCACCAACTATATGAACCTTCTTTAGTTGGATTTAAAAATCGAAAGCTGTCAGTAAAGCCACTTTCTAATAATGCTGTCATTTTACCACGTTCTTCTTTTGTAAAGCCAGAATTCGTACGATTTGATTTTGGATTAGCTAAATCGATTTCATTATGTGCGACATTTAAATCCCCACATAAAATGACAGGTTTATGATCATCGAGCTTATTTAAATAGTGTTTAAAATCATCTTCCCATTTTAATCTTATTGGTAATCTAGCTAAATCTCGCTGAGAATTAGGCGTATAAACATTTACCATATAAAATTTTTCGAATTCTAAGGTTAATACCCTACCTTCTTGATCTTCTTCTTTACCGTTAAATCCAAAACTTACATTTAATGGTTTATGTTTCGAAAAAATTGCAGTACCTGAATAACCCTTTCTTACTGCAGAATGCCAAAATTGATAATAACCGTCTAATTCCAAAGTTATTTGATCTTCTTGGCACTTCGTTTCTTGTATACAAAATAGATCCGCTTTTTGTTCATTAAAATAATCTAAAAATCCCTTTTGCACACATGCTCTTATTCCGTTTACATTCCAAGATATTAATTTCATATTTTTTTCTCCAATTTACGTTTAGGTTTCGGTTTTACTAAAGATGAACGATAATCGAACTGATGAATTTGCCCATGGTAAATTGAAGTTTTTTCATATAACTCTTCAAATGATGAGATTTCATATTCCTTCGTTAAATGAAGAAATATTTTAGCACAAGACTCCGCATCCGCTAGTGCATGGTGATGATGTTCTAATAAAATACCGAATTGCCTTGATAAAGTATCTAATGAATAACGAGATTGCTTTGGCAATACCTTCTTAGCAAGCTGCAGTGAACATAATAAATTATTTAAAGCTGAAGGTATACCATATCTTGTTAAATTATCTTTTAATGCATAACCATCAAATGCTAGATTATGTGCTACTAATGTTTTACCCTCAATTTTATCTTTAATCGTTTCATAAAATTCTGGGAAAAGAGGTGCATCTTGTACATCTCTTGGCCTAATTCCGTGCACAGAAATATTCATCGAATAAAATTCTTCTTCAGGATTAATTAGTGAGTAAACTTGGTCAACAATTACTCCTTCTTCAACAAATACAAAACCGGCAGCACAAATGCTATGTCGATTGTAATTTGCCGTTTCAAAATCGAACGCTACAAATGATTTCATATTCTATTACTTCCTCTATTTATATGATAAATCTATTATAATCTTTTTTATAAAAAGATGCATTTTTATAATAACGTAAAAAGTTCACATTTTCGCCATAATTTATTGTACAATAATAAGATTAATAGTTTATTAGTTAGCAAGAATCAAAGGATGTTGAAAATGAATTTTGTAAAATTGATTGTTCAAATAAGCTTTCTTTACTTATTATTTTTTATTGGAAATATCATTCAGCAGCAATTTCATCTAATTATACCGGGAAGTATTATTGGTATGCTGTTATTATTTTGTTTACTATTTATACCATTCTTTAACGAAAAATGGATTCGAAATGGGAGTAATTTTTTAAGTAAGCACTTAACGCTTTTGTTTATTCCAGCTACTGTTGGAATAATGAATTATTCTTCAATTTTAAATTTTCACGGTTTAATTTCTATTATAATAGTATTAGTTAGTACAGCAGTAGTATTTACTATTACTGCAAGTATTAGTTCGTATCTTACTTCGAGAGCCCATAAAAAACAAACAAATGATTTAGTAATTGGGAGGGATACGAATGAAGGACATTAAAAGTTTACTATTTATCCTCTTAACTATTTTGTGTTATATTCTTGCTAAAAAAATGTACGCTAAATTCACTTACTCGCTAATGATTCCAATTGTTACCTCTACTACAGTTATTATCATCATTCTTGTAAATCTTCACATTACTTATGAATCGTATATGCTTGGAGGGAAATGGATTAATTTACTTTTAGGACCTGCAGTTGTTTCTTTTGCCTATCCATTATACGAACATCGGGCAACATTAAAGAATCATTGTATATCAATATTAGTTAGTGTAATGGCTGGAACAATTGTCGGTCTACTTTCAGGTGTATACTTATCACTATGGCTCGGATTAAAAAAAATCATCCTGCTTTCTTTAGCAGCAAAATCAGTTACAACCCCTTTAGCTATGGGAATCACCTCAATGATTGGTGGTATTCCGTCTTTAACGGTAGTATATGTAATGATTGCCGGTATTTCAGGATCAATGTTTGGTCCTGCTATTCTATCAAAACTTAAAATAGACCACCCTGTTGCGATTGGTGCTTCGTATGGAATCTCATCACATGGAGTAGGTACAGCAAAAGCTGCAGAATATGGTAAAATTGAACAAGCAATAAGTTCAATAGCAATGACGCTTAGTGCGATATTTGCCTCTATTCTTATTCCATTTTTAATAAGAGTAATTTTAAAATAAAACTTCCCACAAGGTACATATTTTCCTTGTGGGAGGTTTTATTTAAAATGATTTTCACAGTTCTGTATAATTAAATGCAAAAAAAGTGTCTCAAAAGTATGATAACTTATGAGACACCTTATTCAATATTTTTTTAATTTACCAAGGTCTTCCACAACATCCGCCATGCCATCCCCAAGGTCGATAATAACCCCACGGTCTTCCCCATCCCCATGGACCAAATGCCGCTGCACCAAACAAAAATGGAAAGAAGAACGGGAAAAACCTTTCATCTTCTTGTTGCGGTACTCCTGAATATGGATAATATGGTTGCTCAATTTGCTGACGATAATCATACATTAAAAATCACCTCCATACTATCTAATGTACGGAGAATTGCTCATTTAGGAGCAAGGTCATGTATATAGGCAATAGTACAAATTCTGAAGCGAAGAGTACTGTCACTCTACTTCCTTATCTTAAATCATTTTGTACATTTCATATTGAGCTATTTTTTCTTTCTTAAATTCTAGTTTATGAAAGAAACCTTCTAGGCTATTGTTATTTGGGATTGATGTTGAGAAAGATTTTAAATTTAGTTCACTAGCAGCAAATTGTAATAAGGTAGTTGCTATTTTTCGGTTACGGTAAACTTTATCAATTATTAGGACACTTATTCTACCATTTTCATTAACTGCTAAAGCACCAACATTTTCATTATCAACTCTAGCTAGAAAGTAACTAAAATTAGTTAGTTTTTCTAAATAATCAATGTCATTTTGCCAGTTTATATGATAGTCCCATTTGGTAATTGTTTCTTTGAAATTATTAAATTCAACTTTATTGATTTCTGTACTAGATTCTAATTGTATTTGTTGTAAACTTGTTAAATCTGATTTAGAAAAATAAGAAAGGTCATAAATCTTTTCGTATCCAAGTTTCTTATAAAAATTAATTGCTCGATCATTTCCAACAATTACTTCTAGGAATAGTTGTTTACATCCGTTTTTCTCTGCTTCTTCTTTGTGCAGTTCAAATAATTTTTGGCTAACACCTAAACCCCTATAATCTGGACTAATAGCTAAGGTTCCACATCGCATTGTTTTAATCGTTTCATACATTTTAATACCGCCTAAAATCACACCTACCGCTTCATTTTCATAAATCGCTACGAAAGAATGCTCAGGTTTATTACCTTCTGGACCAAAAAATAAATTTACAAACTGTTCCTTAGAATAATTGAATTTAACGATATAATCTGAAAAACCGATTGAAAATGCTTGATAAGCTAATTCAACGTCTACTTCGCTACATCTAAAATAATTTATTTTTTCTAGCTCAATATTCTTCTTCAAATTTGTTTCCATCTAAACACGTCCTTTTTTATTTAGAAATGATGAGTTCATTTTCATTTTGTTGAATTTGATCATAGTTAAAAGCAATTTTTTTCTTAAATAGTAAGTAACTAGTTACGCATAAAATCATAATGATAAGACTACCATGAAACAACCAAACAAGATGTGGCATTGATAAAAATGATAATAATGGTGATGCAGCTACAAAACCGATTGTAAAACCGACCCGATTTAACAAATTTGCAACTCCGAAGATTCTACCTCTTATGGAATTATCGGTTTTTTGAATCATTGTTGAAAAATAAGTGCCAGCTGCATTATCAAAAAATCCTGTAAAAAATGCGAAGAAAAATACTACCCATAAAATTTGATTCGATAAAAATAAAATGAAGCCGATTGATGTTAAAACTGAAGTTCCGTAATACATAAATAGGTAATGTTTTTTTAACCAAGAGACCTTAGGAATTAACCAAGTCGAAAGGATTCCTCCAATCCCCCAAGTTCCCCAAATAAGTCCTTGGTAAAATGTTGCATGTTCTGTGCTAATTTTTTCTGCTAATATTGGTACTCCGACATTATGAGAGCTTGCTGAGAATGTTTGAAATAGAAATACAATGAATACATATACTAATAGCGGTTTGATTAGCACATAAGTTTTTACTTCTTTTAAATCATTAAATAAGTGTTTCCATTGATTGTTTACACTTTTTTTAACCGTATTTTCCCATTTATAAAAGATTAGAACAAATGCGGATAAGAAATAAGAAAGGGCATCTATTCCGATGATTACACGATAATCTACAATCGTTGATAAGAATGCTGATCCTAAAAATCCAATAACCATACTAATTGCTGCAAGGCGTGAAATAAAAGCATTTATTTTTAATATATTTTCTTCACCAAATATTTGTGGTAAATCCGCACTAAAGCTAACTGAAAAAAAGCTTCCTAAAGCGCCAATGATAAATGCTACAATCGCAAACATTAAAGGTGAAGGGAAAATACATAAGATAAGTATACTTATTCCTCTAGTAATATCGCTGAATATCATTAGCTTTCTTCGATTATATCGATCCGCAATTACACCAGAAAATAAACTTGTTAATATCCCTCCACAAACACGAAGTGCTAAAACTGCAGCCAGCCATGATGTACTTTTCGTCATCGAGTAGATCACTGCATTCATTACAACCAATTCCATCAAACTACCTATATCCGAGAACGCCTTTGTATATAAAAAATAGACTTTCTTTCCCATTATAATCCCTTCATTCCACCAAAATTAAAAAATTACACACTTATTAATACATAGACAAACAAATAATTCTAATTTGGACAAAATTCATCGTGATTCCTCCTTCCGAATTAAAACTGACTATTAAGTTTATTTTATTCTATGATTAATGTATGTTGTTTGCTTTATTTTTAACATAAAAAAATTTCTGAATTTTAAATTTAGGTAGGAAAGATTTCACCTTCTCTACCTAAATGTTAATTTTGAATGACTATATAAGACATAATCATTTCTTCTGCAGCTTTAAATTGTGCTTTGTAAATTTCATCTTCTTCCACAACTGAATAATGTAAGCAAATGCCATCGATATTAGCCCAAAACAAACTAGAAATAATATCAGGATCGATTGTTTTCTTAAATTCACCAGATGCTATTCCTTGTTTAATAATTTCACTTAAAAATAAACGGTATTGATCTTTGTACCTTTCAATCATAATGGCTTGTAGATTTTCATGCCTAGCTGAATTAATCCAAAACTCCATATGGACTCTAATCATATTTCGCCATTTTTCTGTTAAAGAAATTTCGCTATACATTTGAAATAACTCTTTTAACTTATCTTTTGATGAACTAATATTTTGAAATCGTTGATTAATTTTTTCAAAAGTTTGGACTGTTCTTTCTTGCATTAAAGTTAAATAAAGCTCTTCCTTACTTTTAAAATAATTATAAATTAGTCCTTTACTCGTTTTGGAATATGCAACAATATCATCCATTGTTGTCGTATGATATCCTTTTTCTCCAAAACATTTTAATGCACTTTCAAGAAGACTCTCTCTTTTGCGTTCTTTGTAATCATCTGAGACTTTTGGCATTGAACACATTCCTTTACTCAATAAATATAATTAAACTGACTGATTAGTTTAGTTTATCAACTAAATTTTGGAATTTCAATAGAATATTCCAAATAATCACGCGATTTTTCGAATTCATAAGCTCTTTTTAAAGTAATTAAATGATATTAGATACCTATATCATGATAATTACTCTACTTAGTTTTTGTTTTTGGAAAGTCGTGGTAAACGAAAGAACAAAGCAACATATTTAAGAACTTTTGCTAAAATCATATGCATGTGAGATGACAGAAACTTTGCTAGTTTATATAGAAAAGTGACTAAAGTCGTTAAACTTTAGTCACTTTATCAAGTCAAAATTAGTTTTGTTCAAGTTTTGCTTGAACAGAAGCTAACTTACCTTCCATTGTACTCTTCTTATCGCGACGATCATCAATTCGAATAGTCGTTGCAACTCTTGAAATTCCATTTTCAAATGGTACCTCATGCATTTCTTGTACAACTTTTAATAATAACGGTAATTCGCCTTCAATAATTGTATTCATTGGTGTAAGAAGATATTTTATTTCACCATTATACTTTTCTAAAACTTTATGTATATTTGCTACATACGCACTTACACTAGGTGTTTCTGTGCCAATTGGTACGATTGAAACGTCAATAATTGCCATTTTTTGTATTCTCCTTTGTTATCAATTTGTTACTTGTCTATCCTAACATGTTTGTGATAATAAAGAAAACTCGACGATTGGCGAGCTTTAAGGCGAAGACAGAGGCGTATTTGCACTTATACTTAATTCATAAAATTTGCAACTACGTCGATTCCCCTTCATAGCTGCAAATTTATAATTTCTTAATGTGAAATGAAAAATTTAACTTTTCATCTCCTGGCAAGCCTAAGACAACTAAAACCCATTCTACATCAAAAAATTAATATCCCTTTTCAATCTTCACTATATTTCTTAGTTTCTCGTTATTTTCTAATGTTGAAAGTGTATTGACAAAACACTTAACACCATCATTTGGTAAAGTAACTGCCGAAATATGTGGAGTTATTTTTACATTAGGCATTTTCCATAATTCCGAATCGACTGGAAGTGGTTCAACAGCAAAAACATCTAAAATAGCTTTTCTAATATACCCATTATTCAAAGCTTCCTTTAAAGAGTCCTCACATACAGTTGCTCCTCTACCAACATTAATAAAACCTACATTATTTAAATGTTTAAAAGTATTCATATCTAATATATTTTTAGTTTCATTCGTAGACGGAAGAACACTAATAATCCAATCTGCATGATCTAAAATTGTAGATGCATCTTGGAACGGAACTATTTTTTCAAAATATTGTTTTTGACTACCACTCATAGAAACTCCATATACTTTCATTCCTAAACTTGATAAAACCTTACCAATATGTCCCCCAATTTCTCCTGTACCATAAATAACAACTTTTTGATCTTCTAAAGATTTTGGAATATGAAATTCCCACTTATTTTCATTCTGTAAATTTGAAAATTGTTCATGTAATTGTGAATCTTGGAGTATGTAACTTAAACAATATTGACTCATTTTTGGACCAAAAACATCAATCGTTCGCGTTAAAAGTACATCACTTTTCCATTTAATTTTCATGAAACTATCTACGCCCGCTGCTAATGAATGGACCCACTTTATGTTTCCAAATTCAAAATTTGGTGTTGGACGAAAACCAACAAATGTATCAGCCCACTCATAATCCTCTTTTGTTACTTCATCTTCAGGTAAAAAACGAAACTCTTTTGATAGATTATGTGATTCAATTAGATCTTTAAGCTTATGATGAATTCGGCTAGTCACTAAAATTTTTTGAATTTCCATTGTCCTTCACTCCTTTTTTGTCTTAAATAAATTTTAGCATAATATTCCGAAAAGAATGAAAAGAAAACACTTCGAATAATAAGATAGGAGTCAAGACCCTTTTGCTCCAATCTATTAGGATTTTGGGGGTATCTCTACAAAACTTTTCTTTTTTAGATGTCCTAATGGACCTTTCAATTCATAATGATCTGGTTTTTATCAACTTTTTAACTGATATAGAAAGAATTAGGGCATATTCACTAGATTTCCATATATAATAATCTACTATTGTACACTAATTAGGTCATAATACCCTATCTGGTATGGGTAATTTTTAATCTTATTTGCGATTCTAAGGGATTTAATTGCAGTTTTGATGATTTTAATTGCTGTTCTGTCATTTTTATTTGCGATTCTCAAAATCTATTTGCAGTTAGTCCTTATTTTGCAACTTTTCATCTTTTATTTGCACAGTTGTACTCCTTATTTGCGGTTCACTTAGATTTATTTGCAGATCAGACTAAAATACCAAATCTACTTTTACATAAAAAAAGAGGTTCCCTAAAAAAGTCGGGACAACCTCATCTGTTAATATCTTCCTTATAATACTTTACTTAAGAAACTTTTCGTGCGCTCGTGTTTTGGGAAATCAAATATTTGCACTGGACTGTTTTCTTCTACTATGTAACCTTGATCCATAAAGATTACACGATCACCAACTTCACGAGCAAAGCCCATTTCGTGTGTTACAATGACCATCGTCATTCCTTCTTTAGCAAGTTGCTTCATGACCTCTAAAACTTCACCGACCATTTCGGGATCTAGAGCGGACGTAGGTTCGTCGAATAACATAATTTTTGGTTCCATTGCAAGTGCTCTTGCGATCGCAACACGTTGTTTTTGTCCACCAGATAGTGAGTCAGGATATACATTTGCTTTATCTGAAAGCCCGACTTTTTTTAATAGTTCAAGTGCTTTCGTTTTAGCAAAATCATTCGCTCGATTTCTTACTTTTTTAGGTGCTAGCGTAATATTTTCCAAAACTGTTAAATGTGGAAATAGATTAAAATGTTGGAATACCATGCCTACTTCAGTACGAATTTTATTTATATTTGTTTTTTTATCTGTAAGATCGACGTCTTCGATAAAAACTTTACCCGCTGTTATTGTTTCTAACATATTTAAACATCGAAGGAAGGTTGATTTACCAGAACCAGAAGGACCGATTACAACGCACACTTCACGTGGTTGAATTGTAATGTTGATATCTTTTAATACTTCTAGCGAGCCAAATGATTTTTTTAATTTTTCTACTTTAATCATCCTATAGTCAACCTTCTTTCAATGCGATTTAAAACAAAGCTTAATGTTAAAGTTAAGACTAAATAAATTACAGCAGCAGATATATACGGCTCCCACACTTTATAATATTGCCCCTGCATTGCTCTACTCCAATACATAAGTTCAGGTGCAGCAATAATAGCTGCAATTGAAGATTCCTTAATTAAGACAATAAATTCATTTCCAAGTGGAGGGATCATACGTTTTACAGCTTGAGGTAAAATAACATGTTTCATAGCTTGTACATGCGTCATTCCTAAGGAACGAGAAGCCTCCATTTGCCCCTTATCAATTGATTGAATCCCAGCACGAAAGATTTCAGCAATATATGCTGCTGCATTTAATGATAGTGCAATGATTGCAGCCGCTATTGCGTTTGTCTCTCCTATAAAATACGGAACTACCCCAAAGTGAATTAATAAGATTTGTACAAATAACGGTGTTCCTCTAAAGAAATTGACATACCAAACAAAAGGAAGTGCTAACCATTTATTTGATTGCATTTTACCTAGTCCAATAAATAATCCAATTATTGTACCTAAGAATATTCCTGCTAAAGATAAGCCAATTGTTAATCCAGTTCCTTTAAGGAAAAACGGTATGTATTCTTTTACAATTTCAAAATTAAATCCCATTTCTTTTCCCCCATTTAGATAAAATTGCGTAACACAAATGACTGTTACGCAATTTTTAATTTCCTATTTATTTTCTTCCGCTTTTAATGTTTCAAGATCTGGCTCTGAACCAAAATGCTCTTTATAAATTTTTTCATACGTACCATTGTTTACTACTTCTTTAATTGCTTTATCAAGTTTACCTTTTAATTTACTTCCATCTTGAAGTAATAGGCCGTAGTATTCAGGTTCAAAGCTATTTTTATCATCAATAACAACTAGCTTTTTATCTGGATTATTTTTTGCATACGCTTCAAGAACACCATTATCCGCAACTACTGCATCAGCTCCTCCACTAAGTAGCTCTAAAATTGCTAAATTGTTATTTTCAAATTTTTTAAGATTTTTATTGTTTTTACCAAACATTTTTTCAACAGCTTCTTGTCCTGTAGTACCATTTTGCACTGCTACAACTTTACCCTTTAAATCAGCAGCTGATTTAATACTACTACCTTCTGGAACTAGAATTTTATTAATCGAAAGAAAATAAGGAGTTGTAAAATCATAGGTTTTCTCACGATCTGCATTGATCGAAATAGAAGACATACCAATATCAGCAGTTTTACCACCAATTTCAGCAAATAATGGGTCCCATCCTGTATTCACAATTTTGATTTTTAACCCAGCTTCTTCCGCAACTGCGTTTGTAAAATCAACATCAAACCCTACTATTTTACCGTTATCAAGATATTCAAATGGCGCATAGGCAGCATCAGTAACAACTCGTAATGGTTTGTCTGCTGTTCCGCTTGTTTTCGCATCCTTACCACAACCCGATAAAATTAGAGCTGTCGTCACAGCAAATGCAAACGATAGTTTTTTAACCTTTTTCATTTTAATACCCCCATTTATTTTTGATTTATGTAAGTAAATTTCTGATTAGATTAAATATATTGAATATTTTATATATTTAGATTTTTAATTATTATATCTATTCTTGTTTAAATATGCAATACTATGTCATTTTTTGCCAATTTCCTCCATTAAGCAGATTAATTGAAAGGATTATTAAAATAAGATTTTATATTATTAATGTATTTATAGATAACTATATTTCATTCAAAAAAATTCTAGTCAAAATCTTTTTAGTAAAAATAAAAAACCGGAAACATTCACTTAGTTTCCGGCTCTCTTACAGCTTTATTTAATTAAAATTGATAACTCTGAATATCCCTTGTTCGTTTTATGAACTTCAATTACTGCAGGCATTGCATCCTTTACATCTTGCACATGAGAAATAACGCCAATTAAACGACCAGATTTTTGAAGCTGAATAAGTGTATCAATTGCCTTTGATAATAATTCATCATCTAGTGATCCAAATCCCTCATCTATAAACAACGTATCAATTGATACGCCACCTTTATGTGCTTGAATAATATCTGCCATACCTAGTGCTAAACAAAGTGATGCATTAAACTGTTCTCCACCAGATAATGTTTTTACATCCCTAGCCAGACCTGTATAGGAATCATAAACTTCCAATCCTAAACCACTTTGTTTCCTTCCTTTTTCAACTGCATCTTTTCGTTGCAATTGAAATTGGCCATTTGATAAATGATCAAGTCGGATATTTGCCGATTCAATAATTTGTTCAAAGTAATCCAATAAGACATATCGCTCAAACGATATCATTTTATCATTATCGCCTTTTGTAACTTTATATAAATCCGTTATACCTGCTAATTTTTGTTCAGTTTTTACAAAATCCTCTTGATGGATTTGTAGATCAATTTTCAATTGACTTAATCGCTTATTTAATTCTTGAATACGAATCATCTCATTAACGATAGCATCTAAATGCTGAGTAATTTCTTGTACCTTCATTTTAAGTTCACTTACATCAATTTTTTCCATGGATAGAACTTGTTCTTCAAGCAACTCTTTTTCAGTATTTAATCTTTGAAGATTCTCTTCAAACATTGATAAATCATTTCGATATTGATCAATCATCTGAATATAATCAATTGCATTTATAAAATCAGATTCTCCATTAAACTCGTATTCAGTTATTTTTTCATGATAAAGAACCGTTGTTGTTCGAATCTCTTCATTTAATTTTAAAACTTCTTTCTCAAGATGAGTGCGAGTGGTCTCTTTAACCGTCTTCTGTTCAGTTAGGATTCTATATTCTTCTTCAATTTTTGAAATTTTAGCTTTTAATATTGCCATATTTTTTTCAATTTCATTTTTTTCCAATTGCCATTTCTCAAGAGTTCTTAAAGATTCAGGTAATTTTGATTCAATTTGTACAATCTGAATTTTTAATTCATTTAATTCATTCGTAAACTTATTCATTGCCTCAGTCTTCTCAGTAACTTTTACGGTTAAATCTCTAATTAATTGTTCTTTTGTTTTTATTACATTATTAATCTTTTCAAAAACAGCTTTTTTCTCAGTCAGATTTTTTAAGTTTGATTCATTCTCATTAAACTCATTAGCAAGAGCTTTAAGACCTTCATTTGTGAAATCAAATTGACCATGCTCTTCAAAAAATGATTGTTCATCAATTTTTAATGAGTTTTCTTTACTTTTAATTTCCCCCTGAATTGTTGCTAGTTCAGTCTGGAATTGATTTACTTGCATTTTCAATTCTTCTGCTTCTTCTTCATTGACAGTCCCATTAAATTTAGCAAGTGATGGGTGATGAGTACTTCCACAAACTGGACATTGCTCTTGATCCTTTAAATCCTTTGCTAAAAAAGCGGCTTTTTGCTGGTGCATTTCACCTTCAATTTTGTCCAATTCATTTTTAAGCTTAATATGGTCTAAATTTTTTGTTTGATATTCATTTCGTTTTTGCTCTAATTCTTTTTTTGCAAAAAAGATTCGTTTAGCAAACCCACCTTTTAGTGAGATTTCCTTATTTAATAAGGAGAGTTTTGCCCATTGATCATGAACACCTTCTAAAACATTTAGTTGCTGTTTTAATTGATTTAATTCTTCGTTCTCTTTCTTTAAACCATCTTGTAATGTCTTTTCTTCATTTTCGAATAATAGAATCTGTTTTGACTTATTATGAAATGCTACCTTATGATTTTGAAATTGATCGACATCTTCCTTTATCGCTAATAAATTACTCAATTGACTTTCTAAGCTACCTAATTTTTTTTGCTCTTCAGGCAATGTAGCGACTTCCGCAGAGATTTTTTCAATTTTAATGAGTGTTTCTTTTAAACTGTCTATTTCGAATAATAATTTATCGTTCGTTACTTGAAGTGAATTTTTTAATTTCTCAAGTTCAGTTTTTATTGGCAATACTTTTTCAGCATTTGTAGCTAATTTTATTTTTACTTTTTTATCTTCTATTTCTAACTCTTGACCTTTTAACATTGTTAATAATTCAATGACTTCATTTAATCGATCAATATTTTTATTATGGACTTCTGCTGAAAATAGCTTTTGCTGACTAACTTCTAATTGTGATTTTTGTATTTTCTCATTTTCTTCAAGTCTTTTTAAATCATCAAATATACTTAATATATGTTCAGTCAATATTTCATTAACAATATGAAGATTTATTTGAGATTCGTCGGCAATTTGAATTCCTTTTTCGCTTAATAATTTTTCAATCACCTCTAATTTAATAACGATTTTCTGCTTTAAATTAGTAAATTTACTTTCCATGCTTTTTCTAGCTAAATTGAGAGTTTCAGTTACTTTTTCAAATAGTTCAGTTCTGAAAATTTTTCGCAAAATTTCTTCCTTTTCTTTAGTATCCGAAACTAATAATTTTCTAAATTCACCTTGAGGAAGTAATACGATTTGTTTGAATTGATCTGCATTAATCCCTAATAATTCTTCTACTTTTTTATTGACGATTGAAGTTTTATTAAATTCCTGACAATAAGGTACTTTTTCCTCATTCTCAATTTTATAAAACTCGATTTTATCGCCGGTAATACCTTTATTTTGTTTCTTTTGATGACCTTTTTGTCTAAAAATATTATAATGGTTTCCTTTTAATTCAAATGTCAATTCAACACTAGTATATAGATCATCATCAGCAAAATGACTTCGAAGCAATGTTTGGTCATTCCTATTTTCACCGCTCGCTTCTCCAAAAAGAGCAAAACAAATCCCATCAAATATTGTTGTTTTACCTGCACCGGTTGGACCAGTTATTGCAAATAGTCCTTTTTCGTTTAGTCGCCTAAAGTCAACATGTACCTTATCCTTGTAAGGTCCAAATGCATGAAGTACTACTTTTAATGGCTTCAATTCTATTCCTCCCTTACAAAAATTTCATGAATAATCTCTTTCATATATTGTTCATCTTCAATTTTCAAATCTTCATTTTTCATTTCTTTATAAAAAGATTGAAACAACTCAAGTTGGTTTTTTGATTGTTTTTCCACTAAACTCAGTTGATTTGTTTTATCTATTTGTAATGTCGTTCGCTTTCGACTAACATGCATTGCATTTGGATAAACTGTTCTGATTTGCTCCATCGGATGTACTACCATATGCTCATCTGTTAATTTTACAAATACATAATCATCATTTACAGAATGCTGTCTGATTTCCTCAATCGTTCCTTCGATCGATCTTAAATCTCGTTTTGGATGAAAATCTTTCTTAACTACTGATAGCTCACCGTCAGCTTTTAATTCAATAATTAAGCAGCCTTTTTTATGATTTTCTTCAGAAAGGGAGTACTTTAAAGGTGATCCAGAATATCGAATTGATTGATTTCCTACAAAATGTGCCCGATGTAAGTGCCCTAGTGCTGTATAGTTAAAATGTTTGAAATTATGATGTGATACGTATTCAGCTCCACCAATAGAGAGTGTTCGTTCACCTTCTGTCTCTTCATCTGAAGGCTCACCATTATTTGTTACGAATGCATGTCCAACAAATACATTACGTACTGATGAGTCTAGTTCTTCATCTCTTATTTTATTTATGATTGCTTTCATAGCTTCATCATGTGAATGAATATCATCGTTTTGTAAAATATAACGTACAATACTTGGTTCGGCATATGGAATTAAATAAAAATGAACTTCACCATCATCATCTTCCAAAATAACTTTCTTAAATGGGGTTTGAAATTTCCCTACTAAATATAAGCCTTCTTTTTCCATAAAACGACTACCAAATTCAATTCGTTCAGCGCTATCATGATTTCCAGCAATCGCAAGAATGGGCGTATTACATTCAATTACAATTTTATGGAATACTTCATTTAATAGTTCAATCGCCTCAGTTGGCGATATACTTTTATCATATAAATCGCCTGCTATAACAACAGCATCTGGCTTCTCTTCTTTAATTATAGAAATGAATTCATCTAATATAAATCGTTGGTCTTCTGTCATATGTACACCATGTACAATTTTACCAAGGTGCCAATCTGCTGTATGAATAAACTTCATTAAATACACCTCATCATTTTATTTACTTTCATTATTACAAATTTATAGAACAACTTTTCTATCTTATATTTTACATCAACATACGAACGTTTGTATGCTTTTTAATCACATTAATTCTAAAAATGCATTATTAAGTTAAAATAATTGAAATACTAATTAATATGATTCAAAATAAACTTATCATAGCTTTAGGAGGCAATTATGGAAAAAATAGAAGATGTAAAAAAATACGAGGAAATAATTAAAAGTGAAAAGCCAATCGTGGTGAAGTTTTATGCAACTTGGTGTCCTGATTGTACACGTTTAGATGCTTTTATCGGAGACGTAATTGAAGAGCACCCATCATTTACTTGGTACACAATGGATCGCGATGAATTTCCAGAAATCGCTAGTGAACAACAAGTAATGGGAATTCCGAGTTTGCTTGTATTTAAAGATGGCGAAAAAATTGGACACTTACATAGCGCAAATGCAAAAACTCCAGAATCAGTTGAAGAATTTTTATCAACTTTTGAATAACATCAAGTTAGTTAAATCTTGATGAGGCTGGGATTATCCCTAAAATTTAAATGAAATTAATTAAACCACAAGGTAATTGAACCTTGTGGTTTTTGTATACATTATTACTCTGCAGTTCTTTTTTCCTGGCTACTTGTCTAAAACATTTATAGGTAATTTGGACTTGATTGATATCATATACATCTCATGAGGTGAATATTTGTGCTTAATTTCATTGAAGATGTTGATGTTGTTCGATTTCCAGAGGCTCTAACCGGAAACAAAAAGAACCCCTATATTATTCGATTATAGGTGTTTCTTTTTCACATTCAATTAAAGCTGTTTTCTTTCATGTAAATTAATAAATACATTTTTACAAATACTGTACCATGCATATCCTACTAACCAGCCAGCAATAATATCTGAGAAATGATGTACATGGAGATAAATTCTGCTCATTGATATTAAAAATATCATTAAAAGAACGATAAATTGAATCATTTTTTTGTGTTTCATCATTTCAGGTTGAATGACAATTAAAATAAATCCTAATGTTAGAAAGAAGGAAGTTGCCATAACCGCATGACCACTTGGGAAACTAAATCCACTTTCCACATAGTACATTGAACTTGGTCGTGGTCTTTCATATAGATTTTTTAAAAAGGAAACAACCACTCTAGCTGTCAATAATGTAATAAGTAACGATATACCAGTCCAAATGCGCTTACGTATAATTGAATAAACTAAAACAATGACTGCAAATGTTAAATACATTTTTGAAGAACCAAAATCTCTTAAAAAATAACAAAATGAATCTAGTACATCTGTTCGAATGAATTCAAAGAATTTAAAAGCTGAATTGTCCAAACTCCGAATCATGTTTGAATCATAGATCAGTCCTAAAATAACAAATAGAAAAATAGAAGTAAAAATTAGTATCCAATTATTTTTTTTCATATAGTCCTCCACTATAAATTCCAGTTAGTGCATCTTAATTGCTTGTACTTTGGATACACAAAGAAAAACGACGAGAGCTCCCGTCGCCACTTTCATGACTATTCTTCTTCCTCATCAATTTCATCAATCATACATTTTTCCAGTAAGTACTCAAAAGTAATATCCGCTAGTTCCTCAATTTCCTCTTCCTCAGGAACATAACCCCGTTGAATGAGCTGTTGATAGAAAAATTCTGCTATTTCTTCCGTATCAATAACTACCTCAATTTCTTTCACTAGCATCACCCCTTACTAGTTAATATGTGAAAAATGAGAAAATATGAAAAAAACCTTACCAAGCACAAAAAAATATTAATATGTAACCTTTAGCATAATACAACATTGACAAGCATATATTCAATTAAAACATGTTAAAGGAGCGAGATTCCAATGATAAAAATGGACAAGCTAGCTAATTTAAAAGAAATTATGGTTAATGATGAACTGTTTGAAGAAGCTGTTGAAAAACTGACGACAATTGCATTTTTTATTTTAATAGGGATAGGCATACCTTTTATGATTCATATAATTCTACAATTATTGTAGAATATCCTCTCTCTCAATTTGTTTTCTTTTCTGAGAATTTATTTAAATTTTTAAGCACTAGATCCATCACAATTTTATATTCTTCGTCTTGGAAGATTGAATATAAAACAGCGTAATCATTATATATATCTAATAATCCATCAATTATTTCTTGTTTTGTTGTTTTATTTCTGTTTTTATTAAAATCATTCATTGAGCGAAGTTTTTCTAAGTCTAATTTTGTAATGCCATTTTTATCATTTCTTAGTTTTTTTAGGATTGCATTTGCAGTTTGTGCTGATGCAATTAAGGTTAAATCTGTTTCATCGGCTTCTAACCATTCTCCATCAGTAATACGCGCTAATTCATAAATTGTATCTTCCCACGCGTCATTTTTATATCGCCAAACCTCTGTACGGTACCCCACAATTCGAAATATTTCTTTTTCATAGCCATTGACTTGAACAAGATCCCCGAAAGAAAATGAATAATTTACTTCTATCCATTCTTTTTCAAGTTTTTTCCCATCATATTCGTTGAGAAGCTGAAGAGTATTCTCAACATAAAGTCCGTCATGATTATTGACTTCATAAACAAAAACGCCGTCCATCAGTTTAATATTTATTAACTTTCTATTTTTATTGGCTATTGAGACAAAAATACCACTCAAGTAAGTTTTACGTGAGTGGTTTATCAGATGTCTTTATTTTTATATCCTCATTTTTTATTTTTAAAGTTAATTTTAGTAATGCTTCTGCTGCAAGTTTTGCATTTAACGTTCCAATTTCTTCATATTTAAACTTTTCCATGAAGAAACACCCCTCTATAGACTATTCATATGTCTAGTCTATAGTTCACTGTGGTAGGATTGTAATCGATCAAACTGGCTATTAGAAAAACATATAAGGCATAAAAAAACAACTCTTCTGATTTTAAAGAGTTGTTTCAGTGCGAAGACAAAGGGCTAAAAATTTATTTATTTACAGATGCAAACAATTTAAAGCTATCCTCAATACGATGGTTAAGGTTCGTATGTGCTGCTCTTAAAGATTGAAAAGTATGTTCATTTAATGATGACCATACTCGCTCTCTTTCCTTTAAACTCTCTATGTAGTATTTTCCAGCCTGTTCATATTGCTCTTCTAACCTTTCAACTAACTCAACTGAGGCTTTGAACGGAGTAGATATTAACTCTGTAAAGTTATTTACCGTTTCTTCAAATAGATTAAGAGTTGATTGAACTTCTGAAGATTCATCTATTTTTGCTATTTTAATTCTTGATGTATTTGCATTTATATAATTATTAAAGTACTTTATTTCATTGAATAAACCATTTACTGCATTACGATATTCCTCATTAAATTTCCTTGTTTCTTTTAACACTTTTATAAACGAATCTAACTTTTGTTCTCTACTGACTCTTAGGTATGTCAAACTACTTTCGTATTGATCCCAGAGCGTATTAAAAAAAGGATCCATAAAATATTTTTCTACTTTCTCGTCTTTAATTTTTTGAACTTCCGCCTTTGGTTTTGAAGCTTTCTGTGTCGTCAAACTTCTTCCTCCTCTTTTGGATTCAAATTTTTCTCTATTTTATCCTCTCTTTGTAATGGAGGAATGTAGAGCTCAAGAAAACTAGTGTACATTTTGAAAAATTGATCAAGCATTGATTGATAAAGTTCGAGTTGTCTTGCGTTACTTGTTAAGTATGCCTTCCCAGCTTCTGTAATTGAATAACAGCGCTTAGCAGGCCCGCTTCCTTTCGTATCCCATTCTGATTGTACAAGATTTTCTTTCTCTAGTTGTCTTAATAATCGATATAAATTTCCTTGGTCAAGTGTTTGAAATCCGAATGCGTGGAGTTTTTGAATTAAATCATAGCCATGAAGTGTCATCCGACTAAGGAGTAGAAGAATAAAAGGCATAATAAAGTTTTTTGATGGAGTAATATTTTTATCTTTATCATTGTTCATTGGTAACACCTCAATAAAAAATCTAATAGGTGTATTTTACACATATATGAATATAGCGTCAATACAGTAAATATAATTTATTGTAAATTTTCAAAAAACTTCAAACATAGCGTTTAATCGTTAAATATTTTAGAAAAAAAATACAAAGGAGTGATAAAGTTGTGCGTTATAAAAACCGAAAGTATCAAACTGTATTATGACCGGTTAGGTACTGGAGAACCCCTCGTATTAATTCATGGTCTTGGAGAAGTAAAAGAAAGCTGGTTTAAACAATATGAACTAGCGAATGAGTTTGATTTAATTATTCCTGATTTGCGTGGCCATGGAGAAAATGATTTAACTGAAGGCATCTCAATTAAAAATTTCGCAAATGATGTACTTGATTTAATGGATCAGTTAGGAATTGAAAGCGCTCATATATTAGGCTTATCTATGGGTGGGGCTGTTGCACAAGAGATGTACCGCCAAGCACCTGAAAGATGTCGCTCTTTAATCCTAGTTAGTACTTTTCACTATGCTCCAAGATTACTAGGATTATGGTTTATTCATTACAAAGAGTTTCGTTCAAAAATTTTCACACCACAACAGTTAAAAGAGATGACAGCAAGATCATGCCTTTTTTCATGGGAGAAAGAGACTTTACAACAATTTAAACAATATTATCGGCCAAATCCAGAAGGATACGACAGGTCAATGAGAGCCTGTTTTAAGGTTGATAATAGAGAATTGTTACCAAATATTAAGGTACCAACTCTTATTATTGGTGGTCAATTTGATCCGATTACGCCAGTATGGCTCCAATTAGTAATGCATAAAAGTATTCCAAATTCAAAATTAGTTATTTTCAAAAATACTGGCCATGTAACCAAAATGGAAGCTGCGGAAAAATTTAATCATACGATTCGCTCTTTTATAAATATATGAACCCGTTAAGGTTTAAAATTAATTTCTAACAAAATAGATCAACCTATTTTCAGCTTGCTGATATAGTTTTTATAAATACTTAAAAAATAAGCTTTATCAACGTATTGCATCTAAGTGTACTATTCTAAAAAAAGCCTCCATATAGTTTAACAAAAACGGGAGGGTACGAATATGTACGAGAATTGGCTAGATACATTAACATCTAATGATTTATTTCTGACCTTTCTATCAATATTAATTGGTGCGATCGGTGGTTATGCCAATATATTATTAGCTAATGAGGGCTATATTAGAAGTTATCGGTTTAAAGATTCTGATGGTAGAGAAAGATATTCACTTGGATCTAAGCGTGAAATAATTCTTGGAGCTATGGCAGGTTGTATATCTTACCTTATTGCTGTACTAACGACAGATGATCAAACTCCTGTATCTATTATCATTTATGCTTTTATTTGTGGAGTTAGCGGCGGTGCTTATTTAGAAAAATTGGTTGATAAAAACGTTAATAACAAAATCATTGATTTTAGTTCAACGCTTGAAGCAATGGAGAAAGAGAAAAATGAGAACAAAAAGGCAAGTGCCCCCTCTAATAACAAGGGAGATATGCATCAAACAGATACTGGTGTTGTCGATGGAATAGAACTAAATAATGAAGATGACAGTACTAATGATGTAACCAATAAAGAAGTTGATTTTCATTACAATATTTTAATGAAAAGGTTAAAATGTGCAAGAAGTACCAAGGAAGCTGAAAAATATTTTAATGAATTAGTTCGATTGATCAATAACAGATAAATATTTAAAATCACTACAAAAAAAGTTCAGTTCTATCTTTTCGAAGATGGTAAACTGAACTTTTTATTTTAACTTTAAGATTCTAAAAAACCGAACATGGTTGTTTAACGTGAGATTTCTCGTTTCATAGAATGATAATTGATTCATTAGATCCATTCTATTTTAATAGTGGCAATTTCCTTACTTCGAGTAGTATCATGACTTGAATCCATATTACTACTAAACCATATTTTATTAATAAATGATTTTAAAAATTGATTACACACTTCAGGATCGATTGCTTCTAAATCGTCTAGCGTTTCAATGATCTTCTCAATTTTTTGACGATCATCGTTTTTGTTACTTAAATTCTCTATTTGAGTCTGATAGAGTTCAATTTGCTCGTTCATTTGATTCATTTGGCCGATTAGTTCATTTTTTAGTTCTTCATATTCTTTTTTAGTAATTTCTCCATCCATTCTCATTTCTCTAACGTTATTTTGTCTTTTTTTAATTTTTTCCTTTTGTTTGATTAATGAGACGAGTTCAGTCGATAATCTTTGTTCTAGTTCGATTGTTTTCTGAGAATCTAGCATTTTTAGCGCGTTCTCTAACTCTGATTTTTTTTCTTTAATACTTTTTAAAACAAATTCTTCAACTAATTGATATTTATAGCCGCGATCTTTACATTGATTGTTTGATATTTTATATGAACATGATTTTATAAAATCAATTTTTGAATTATCTTTTTGAATATATCGCTTCCGCCCACAGCAAGTGCAGTATATTAAATTTTGTAACCTACGTACCTCTTTTCGGTTTTGAAAATAAACATTTTTATTATTTTCTAATATGGTTTGGACGGCAAAGAATTGCTCCTTTGTTATGATAGCCTCATGTGCATTTTCAATAAAAACTTCATCAATTATTTTATTATGAATACGTCTTTTAGCCTGTATGGCACCATAATATACAGGATTCGTACGTAATTGGCTAATATGTGATGTAGTAAGGATTTTACCTTGCCTACTCCTCCAATTTAACCTATTTAATTGCCGTGCTATTTCATTTACTGAAACTCGTTCTAACGATTTATCGAATATTAGTCGAATGATCTTCGCTTCATCTTCAATGATTTCTAATTTTTTTTCCGAATTTTTACGATACCCAAGTGGGGTCTTATTACTCATTACCCATTTACCTTGCTCCGCTGCTGCTAATCTCCCTCTTGATAACCGCTTTTTTATCTGCTTATATTCAAAATTAGCCAATACTGCCTGAAATGAAAATAACATTTCATTTGTTTCCTGGGATAAATCAATTTTTCCTTGTGGGGTTAATATTTTAATATCGTTTAAGATTAATACTTGCTTGATTTGTTCCGCATGTGCATTATCACGTGAAAGACGATCTATATCCATAATTATTAAATAATCAAATTCATGTATTTTCTTCAGTAATAAATTTAATTGTTCACGCTCTGTATTTACACCACTCGAAATTTCCTGATAAATGATATATTTTAAATTATGCTGATTGGCTAGCTTAATCAAAGCATTTTTATGATTAAGTAGAACTTCATCTACATCTTTTTGTTCTTCATTTCTTGAGAGTCTGAGATATATAGCTGCTAACATGTAATCACCTTAGCATTATGCATTTTACGTAAATGATGAATTCCCAATAAAAATAGAAAGTTTATATTTGTTATCTTACCGACAGTACCATATAACGTAATCACGACAATATCATCTACGTTATATTTTGGTTGTTTTTTCTTTGTCATACTTCTTACCTCCTTCTCCATACGTCGTGACTAATTCGTTTTTACTGTATACTATGCAACCAATAGATAATTGTCTGTCATTTTCATAGTAAATAAAAAAAGGGATTAGCCTATTTTGTAGGTAAGAAATTAATAGCTAGTTTCAAAAATGGTAGAATCAATAAATTAATGGGATATTTTGAAAAGGTGGCAATTAAAAAAAAGATGCAACTTAGTTAAACTAAGCCACATCTTATTGATCTTCTAAATATAAGTTCCATGCTTCATCAAAAACGCTCATCGATTGATGGAAAGTTCCATCAAACTCTAAATACGAGCTAATTTCGTCATAGCTTGAAGAATGTTTTGGAAATGAGTGATCATTAAAAAGATGATCTGCTAATATTCCAATTTCATTAGGTATTTTATAGTTTCTATGCTTCATCATATAATGGTAAAATGACTTTCTCATGATTCTCCCTCAATTATTATATATTTTATCTCTTTTTCTAAAAATATTATTACTTTTTGAATATGCGTTTTTCAATAACAGAGTTATTTTATATTTTAAAAATACTCGTTCTATGACGAGAAGTCAAAATAATTTCTTTTTAATAATCTCGGCTGCTTCATTAATTCATCAAATGTGACTGAAACTGGAAGTAATTTTGTTGAAATGAGAAATAACTGATCTTCTATCGATTTGACCATATCTTCCTTTTGATAGGTAAATTTACATTGATCACAATGAAATGATGGTACTCCTGTAATTGTGATTGCTCGGGAACCATCCGGTAATTCCCAATGTACTACTGCTTCTGTTTCCTGTACATTCTCCTCACCACACCAATCACATTTTAAAGTATTATTCATCTTTGTTTACACTTCCATCCAATTTTTGAATTTGTGATTGAAACTTTTTCTCTTTAAGTTCATCCCTTTTTTCTCGTTTATTTTTTAATGAACTATGTGTTGGATCTGTTTGATATTGTTCTCTCTTTTTCATTCTTTCTAAATCTGAAGGAATAAGACTTTGCACCTGATCATTCATGATACTAGCAATACCAACCTTAGCTGCCTTATTTAAATAATCAGGGTAAACTAATGAAAAATACTCTTCTGCCGTATCCTCTTTATAGTTTTCAGGCTCTGGATAAGATGTGATGACACCTTCAAAATTTCTTAGTACGGTTTTTTTACTACTTTGTGAGACGATATAGTTTGGTTGAAGTGAGATTTTACCTCCCCCTCCTGGTGCATCTACTACAAATGTAGGTACTGCATAACCAGAAGTATGCCCACGTAATCCCTCAATAATCTCCAACCCTTTTGAAACTGGTGCTCTAAAATGACCAATTCCTTCTGATAAATCACACTGATAAATATAATATGGTCTGACTCTTATTTTTACTAAGTCATGCATTAACTTTTTCATAATCGGTACACTGTCATTAATCCCTGTTAAAATAACTGATTGGTTCCCAACTGGAACGCCAGCATTTGCAAGCATTTCACATGCTTTTTTTGCTTCTTCGGTTACTTCAATGCTCGTATTGAAATGAGTGTTTAACCATACTGGATGGTATTTTTTTAATATTTCACATAAGTTTTCAGTAATTCTTTGCGGGAATACTACGGGTGCTCTAGTGCCAATTCTAATAATTTCCACATGATCAATTGCTCTTAAATTTTTTAAAATATATTCCAAAATATTGTCATTAATTAATAATCCGTCTCCACCTGAAATAAGTACGTCCCTTACTTCTTCATTTTCACGTATATAGGCGATTGCTTCATCTAATTGTTTTTTCGGTACTCCCATACCAATTTGACCTGAAAATCGACGTCTTGTACAGTAGCGACAATACATTGAACATTGATTTGTAACTAAAAAAAGTACTCGATCTGGATATCGATGAGTTAAGCCAGGAACTGGACTATCATCATCCTCTCCTAGTGGATCTTCCGAATCATATTTTGTTTTATTTAATTCTTTACTAATTGGTACAGATTGCATTCTAATGGGACAGCGTGGATCGGTTGGATTCATTAATGAAGCATAGTATGGAGTAATATTTAATGGAATTGTTTTAGTTGATATTCTTACCCCTTCTTCTTCATCTTTCGTTAAATCAATCACTTGTTTCAAGTCATCCAATGTTCTGACTGTATTTGTTAATTGCCATAACCAATCATTCCATTGTTCATCCGTAACATCTTTCCATAGAGGAATATCTTTCCAATGTCTTTGAGGTTTATAAAGCTGATTTTTCATTTATGGTCCTCCTTGTTTAATAGGACAATTTAAATTTACTAAATTAAGTAAAAGTTTCTAGTTATATACCTACTTCTTTATATGCACTTAATAAAAAGTTGGTGAAAAGAGTAAAACTTAAAAAACAGTATGAAATCTGTGTAAAATGAAATAAACCGACTAACTAATCGTTAGTCGGTATCTGTGGCTGACGCTCAATAGTTTTTATAAAGTTACAAAAGACGCACCGATGATAATTAATAAAATAAACAATACAACGATTAACGCAAATCCTCCGCCGCATCCCCAGCCACAACCGTGGCCTCCGCCGTAGTAAGGTGAATATCCCTTCATATAGATTGCCTCCTTCACTTAACTTTTAGAAATCACAATAAAGTATATGTAAGGTTCACAATCCTTGTTACATAGGCATTTAACTATATTTCGTGCAAAATTAAATCGATTTTTGGATCTATACATGACCTAATAGTACTAAACTTATAGTCCTATGAATGAGTAATCAATTTTTCGTAAAATCGACTTTAAGAAATAAAAAAAGTCTTGAGAAAAATTCTCTCAAGACTCTAAAACTTAATAAATAAATGATAATATATATGTCCAAATACAAACAAATGCTAGTAATCCAAAACTATATTTTAAAGTCATCTTTGTTAATTTTGATTCATTACCTGTTTCACCTACTGCAGCTGTTGCGATTGCGATTGACTGAGGTGAAACTAGTTTTGCTATTACCCCACCTGCAGTATTTGCTGATACTAATAACGAAGGATTTGTACCTAAAATATTACCTGCTGAAACTTGAATTGGAGCAAATAAAGTATTGTTATTTACGACAGAACCAGTCATAAATACCCCAATCCATCCTAAAATTGGAGATAAGAATGGAAATGCATCCCCAGTGTGTGCAACTGCTTGACTTAAAGCACTTGTTAATCCTCCATAAGTCATCAATTTTGCAATACTAACAATTGCACAAATCATTATGATCGGTATCCAAAATTCTGAGATTGTTTTTTTAAGTAGAGCTAAACCCTTCCTTACATTGATTGATTTAGAAGAGAAAATTGTAACTAATCCTGCTAATAATATTGCAGTACCTGTTGCTCCGATTAGATCAATGCTGACATTTATCGTAGAACCTGGAACAACGAATTTTATTACGGTAGCAGCTAGTGCTCCTCCATCAGCGAATAAACCTTTAAATGATTTTAAGCTCCAAATTAATACGAAAATTGTTAGTAAATAAAATGGTGACCATGCTTTAATCACATCAGACATTGAATAAGATTCAGTTTTAAACTCTTTTCCATTTAGTAAGAAAATATTTTTAGGTTGCCATTTTTTAAGAAATAATGCTAAAACACCCATTGTTAATAATGAAGGAATAATATCTGCTAACTCTGGACCTAAAAAGATTGTCATAATTGCTTGAGAAACTGTATAAGTAATAGACGTTACTAAAATTGCAGGTAAAATTTCTTTAATTCCTTTAAATCCATCGATTAACCAAATTAATAGAAATGGAATCGTAAAATTAATAATTGGTAATGTTAGTGCAGTCATGATTGAAACTTTCATTGAAGTTACACCGTGTAATCCAAATGTATCTATAATTCCTACTGGTATTCCAATTGCTCCAAACGCACCAGATGCACCATTCGCAATTAAACATAGCATAGCTGCTTGTAATGGTTTAAACCCGACTGAAACTAATAATACCGCACAAATAGCAATCGGTACTCCAAAACCTGCTGCTCCTTCAAGAAATGCGTTAAAACAAAATCCAATCAATAAAAACTGGATCCGTTGATCACTCGAAATACCAACTATACTGCTACGTAAAATATCAAACTTTCCAGATTCTACTGTTATTTTGTATAACCACACAGCCATTACAATGATATAACCAATTGGCCATAATCCTTGAATGGTTCCTTGAGTAACACTTCCGATTGATTCACCAATTGGTAATTTAAAGATAGTTAGTACGATTATAAACGTAATTCCAAGGTTTAATAACGCTGCATAAATACCTTTCATTTTTAATACTGTTAAGCATAAAAGAAATAAAAGAATCGGTACAGCTGCTACTAGTGCTGAAATTGCAAGATTATCAAATGGATTAAAACTATCTACTAACATTTAGTTTACTCCCTTGTTTAGGTTCTTAGATTTTACATTCAAAATCTAGCATCCAACCTAATTATTTATTAAATTACTTCACAAACATTATTTTTTAATATTGCCATATAAAATAATTAATATTATTTCAAATAAGCTGTATAACATGTGAATTATTTCACATATAGTTACAAAAAAATAAAGAATTTTGCTAATTACTTTATTTTCACTTGTGAATAATTTAACAAACTTAATTTTATACTAAGAATTATTTCATAACAATCAACTATTATTTCCATTTATGGAAATATACAGTATATCTCTATTTTCCTTTTTTGTTATGTATTTTCAAAATATTAGAGGGGAAATATATACTAAAATACATAAATAGACTAAAAACAATAGAAGGAGTAATAGATTCATGTCAAAATTCTTGCGAATATGCCTTCTTTCTTTTCTTGTATTCTTTTTGACCAGTTGTCAAATTAAACCTTCAGATCATGGACAAAGCCAATCAAATCCACTAAGTGAGCAAAAAATGAGTTTTAAAAATAAACTTTTAAAAAACTCATTATTTTTCCTTGTTATAGGAGTTGATTCGCGGGGCGAAAAAAACTCACGTTCAGATAGTATTGCAGTAGTTCAATATAATGTTGAAGACCGAACTCTAAAAGTTGCCTCAATATTAAGGGATTCATATGTTAAAATTAGGGGTTATAAGTACGGTTACGGAAAAATTAATCAGGCCTATTATTTAGGTGGAGAAAAATTACTAAAAGAAACAATTTATCATAATCTCGGTATTCCAATTGACCATACGGTTATAATCGACTTTAAAGGTTTTGTTGGGATTGTAGATACACTTGTTCCAGAAGGTATAACAGTTAATGTTAGTCAATCAATAATTAATGATATGAACTTAAAAATGAAACCTGGAAAAAATAGATTACACGGTGAACAGCTCTTAAAATACGTACGTTTTAGACATGATCATGATAATGATTTTGGAAGAGTTCAACGCCAGCAAGAAGTATTGTTAAAAGTCGTAAGTGCCGTTAAAGAAAAGTTAAATACGTTTGGTGGGATCGCTAGAGTACCTCTTTTATTAGACGAAACAACAAAATATGTTTCAACTGACTTAAAATTAGATGAAATACTTTCACTTGCTTCCATTGCATTTTCTCAACCAATTGAAAAAATTGATTGCTTAAGTATTCCTGTAGATGCTGGCTTTACAAACGAAACTGTTGAACATTCAGGAGCAGTACTAAAATTAAACTTTTCTAAGAACAGACAAACAATTAAGCAATTTTTTAAAGCTCCTGCCCCAGTAATAAATAGTAAAAATAGTAATGGTAATAAAAAGTTGAAAAATAAATGATATATTGAACTTCACAAAAAAGAGAAGGGTGTATTCCTTCTCTTTTTTGTTTATTTTTATCTTATTCTGATTTTTGCACTTTCATTGATTAAAAGAAATCACTTTATAAGTATCAGATGAGTACTCCAAGATTGTTATACTAGCGTTTTTTATTTCTAATTCAATATTAAATTCCTCAGAAAACTTTTTTACTATATTACGAATCGTATTTCCATGAGTGACAATTAATACATTCTCATCGTTTTTATTATTTTCGATAATTAGTTCATTTAGCCCTTTTTCAATTCGATCCCATAGTTCGGTGTAACTCTCGGCATGATGGTATGGATCAGATTCTTTTATAAAGTTTGTAATATCTTCTAGCGACCGATTTCTTAATAGTTCTCTAAAGGAACTATAACCGTGATCATTTGCAACTTTACCTAGGGCAACTGCTGAGAATTCTCCTTCAAAACTACCAAAAAAGGACTCTCGGAAGGCTTTTGTTTTTCTAATTACAGGAATTTCGTAACTGTTTTGCTGTAAAATTAGTTCAGCCGTTTCAACAGTTCGACCAGAATCGCTAGTATATACACGGTCAAACTGGATATCTGATAATCTATTGCCACATTCAATGGCTACTAGTTTTCCTTCTTCTGTTAACGGACTGTCGGCCCATCCTTGCATTCTTTTATAACGATTTAAATAAGTTTCACCATGTCTAATTAAATATAAATGAATTCTATTCTTCATCTAATCACCCGCAATGTGAATTTTAAAATTCCTTATTTGTATTTGCCAAAACCTTACCTAAATAAATTCCACTAGCCGCCGCTTGGGACAACGAGTGGGTAACTCCAGAGCAATCTCCAATTACAAATAATCCTTCTATACTCGTTTGAAAGTTTGAATTGGTTTCTATAATCGGTGAATAAAACTTTCCATCCATTCCGTAAAGAAGTGTATCCTCATCAATTGTCTCTCCAATAAATTCTTCCAATTGATTCAAAAATCCTTGTAAAATAGTCAAATATAATTGAGGAACTTCATTTTTAAGGTCACCGCAATCGGCATCTAATGTTGGCTTTATACTGTTTTTTTCCATTTTGACATTAGTTGTAGGCTCACCGTTTAGTAAATCACCTAACCGTTGAACGACGATACGATCTAAGCCATTATTTATTTTGCCTATAATTTTATTAGCGTAAAGATTTGCTTCTGTCAGTGATGGAAAATATTTAGGTGTGAATAAAGTAAAATTTAAATTCGTTGTTCCTGATTCTTTTTCCTTAAAATTTTGTCCATCAGGCATAACTAATCCTTCTTGAAACTTTCGAACGATTCTACCTTTTGGATTCATACAATATGTAGTTGAAATCAATTCATCATATTCAAAAGCGAGTTTCGTTTCGAATGTATCTTGTAAAATTGAACGAAGCTGTTGTTCTTTCATTTCAATTCTAATTCCTAAATCTAAACGAGTTCTACCTTGTTTAATTCCTAGGGAAGTAATCTGATCATTTAACCATTCTGTTCCGGATCTGCCTGTTGCAAATACTACATTTTTAGATTCGAATTTTCCTAAGTTAGTATCCAAATAGAATAGATTATTCTCCTTTTTAATAGTTTGAATATCAACTTCAAAGCGAATATCAATTCTACTAGATAATTCATTATATAGTCGTTCGAATATTTCTGTTGAAAGACGTGTACCGAGATGTCTAACTTCAGTCGTTAACATATGTAAATTGCAATCCCTGGCTTTTTTCGCCAAATTTTCATTTACAGTCGAATATTTATCTACAGAACTGCCCCCAAAAAGACATAATAGATCGTCAACCTCTCTCATTAATTGTTCAAGATTTTCTCTGCCTACCTTTTGAGCTAATTCACCCCCAAAATCACATGAATAGTTAAATTTCCCTTCAGATTTACCAAGTCCTGCAAAGCCATAATATTTACCACAAACATCGCAATTGCATATTTCACCTTTATCTATAGCACATGACCTTTCCTCTAAAGACTTTCCTTTTTCAAGAATTAAAACTTTTTGATTTGATTGTAATAATGTATATGCTAAAAAAATGCTACTTACACCTGAACCGATAATTGTAATATCATACATCTTTTTTCACCTTCTTGATTTTTTCACTTATTCTAATTGTACAATAGTTACTATACTTAAGTGAAATCCCCAAATTATAAATGGTAGATATTATCTTTAGTAAAAAAAACACGCCTTATTTGGCGTGTTTCAGTGTGTAGACAAAGTTCTATAAACTTGGTTTTCAGACTGATTACAAGCGTTTGGCGGGCAGTCTGAAACATGCCTTCTTATTTGGCGTGTTCAAGAATTTTTATTCTTATCCTTATCTTTAAATTCTAAAATGGCGATCACAAACATACCAAAGCTAATCATTAGTGATAAAACTTCGAAAGTAATAATAAAACCGCCTCCTTACTTTTAAGCCTTCCCGGAACCAAGTTTGTCCTATACATTCAACTATGTTTTTTATTTTAATTTTTGAAAAACTCTCTTTAAATAAAGAGATTAACATGAAGGTTCTTCAATGCTGCAGTTAATCCAATTTCTTCCACAAACCTTTTTAGGTCTATATTTTGTTAATAATTGGAATAATAGTTTCGACAGGAGGAATACAAATGGATCATTTCGAAGCATTTTTGAATAGTAAGAATTGGATTGATAATGATTTAGATGCAAGATATATAAATATAAACCACCCTTATGCAATCTTAATTTCTGGAGAAGAAGGACAAATTACTTTAAGAGGAAACACCGGTATTGATAACGGTCATAACGGAGAAGAAATCTTCTCTTTTACATCATTAAAAGAGCTTCAAGAGTGGTTTGAAGATAATATTGGGGAATGAATTAATTGTATTTAATAAATAATCCTACTCATGCCAAAATCTAAAAATATTGGCTGAGTTTTTTTATTTTATTGCATTGTAAAACCCTCAAAAAAATTCAATTAATCTAGTCGATTGTAAAAATTAATTTTTATGAATACATAAAGGATATTGAAGCATTTGCAACGAATAATTTTCTTTGGAGGTGTTTGATATGAGCAATAAAAATAATGAATTGAATTGTAATAAAGAAGATTTGTATCTTGAAGTAATCAACGAAATGAAAGGAATACAAATTCATTTATTAGAAGAGATCACTCGGTTAAATAGCGAAGTTAATTTTCTGATATCGGTTGTTCTACCAAATATAGATAGAGATAATTTAAATAATGATCAATTGGCCATGTTCGGAGAGATCGTATTGAATAAAAGAAGTTAAATACTTAGTAAGTATTACGTAAAATTCTATCAGATAAAAAATTGAAAAGTCTCTGAAGCAATCAAATTATGTTACGCAAATTACTTCTCTTTACCTCACTTTTACCACTTAGATTGATTGTTAGATTGATGAACCTGAATCCTAAGGTTTAGAAACATTTAAAGTAATGTTGATTATTTCAATGTAAACTTATCCCTGTATGTAATTCATCAAAATTCCAAACAATTTGCGTTTTACTCTTCAATCTTTTTAGAAAAAACTTTACCGTTATTCAATTGACACCAGTCCAAATCTGTAGTGTCACTGTATTTTGAGTTAAATTCATCTATAGAAAGGAAAACTTCAATATTTCCTTTTTCAAGCTCTAAAAGAAGTGTATATGGAGTTAATCCGTAAACATTAGAAACAGCAATTAATTCACCTATATGTATTTTTTCTGAAAAATCAATTTTATCATCCATTTCAATCTCTCCTTACCCTTTAGAATTGATCATCATAAATACTTTTATATACTGCCCTTAATACAAATAAATCCTCAAAATTTTGTGGATTTTAATTTAAATTAACCATCAGTACGAGAACAATCTTCAATTTGAAAAATGAATTTAAAATAGTAAAATGACTCAAGTATTTTTCTTGAGTCATTTTATTGTTGGCTTTACTTACTGAAATAATTTATTAATGTATTATTTTTTATTTGTTTATGTTTTATTAATTATTATTCTTATTTAAAAAACTCCCAATTTGTGATTTATATCACAAATTTGGATCGATATATTTGGTATTCTTTTTTTAGAAAAACAACACAACAAAACTTTATGGAGGTATTAAAATGAATCAACCATTTAATGAGTTCTCTAAAATTAGTGAGATTGTTACGGAATTCCCAAAGGCAAGTGATCTATTTAAAACATATCGAATTGATTTTTGCTGTGGTGGAAATAGACCTCTAATTGAAGCGATTGAAGAAAAAAAACTTTCAAAAGATGAAATTCTATCGAAACTAAATAAAATGTATCAAGAAAAAAAATTATTAAACGAAGTAGTAATTGATTTTAAAGAAGCTTCTAGTATTGATTTAATCGAACATATCGTGAATAAACATCATCGTTTTTTAAATGAGGAATTACCTCTATTAAGTCCATATGTAACTAAAGTAATGCGAGTTCACGGAGAAACTCAACCTCATTTAGTAAGATTACACAAGTTGTTCTTTGATTTAAAAACAGAATTAGAGGAACATACATGGAAGGAAGAAACAACAGATTTTAAATTGATTTTAGAATATGAACAAAACCCAACTGACGAAAATTACATGAAATTAAATAATGTCGTTGGCGAATTAGAAAATGAGCACAGTTCTGCTGGGGATATTTTAAAAGAATTACGTGAAATTACAAATGACTATACCCCACCAGTAGAAGCTTGTGGTACTTATCGTCTTGTTTATCAAAGACTTGAAGCTCTAGAGGCTGATACATTCCAACATATCCATTTAGAAAATAATATATTGTTTAAAAGAGCAATTGTTAGGAATTAAATAGACCTAGTTTATATATTTATAGGAGCATGACAAGTCATGCTCCTTCAAAGTGTTGAAATATAAAATGGTCAATAAGGAAAACGGACATTAAATAAACATTTATTTAAAATGAAATTATCATTTTTTGGAAGATCTCTTAATGGTTTTAAATGCTAATCTGTTTGAGCAATTTCATGATTCCAATAACACTACTAATGATTTTTTTCAGAAGTTAAAAATATATGAGCTAAATTTTAGAAAAACAAATTCAATTGATTAGTTTAATGAAAGTTCGATATTAATTGACCTACAAGTTGATTAATATACGGGTAGGTTGCTATAAGTAAAGGCTATTTGATTAGGATTTATTGCAGACTTTTTTTGATGGATAAGTTGATTGGAATGAAAGGATGCTCGACTCCTATGGGNNATTGACAAGGTTGTTTTTCAACAGCGTGAAGGAGCATGACAAGTCATGCTCCTTCTTTAGTTAACTTCCGATTGCAATTCTTCTATTTTTACGACTAAAAAGCCTTCTGAATCAATCGTAACTAATTTCTTTTTTCTTAATTGATTTATAGTACGATTTACTGTCTCTCTTGATGAACCGATCATATTAGCAAGTTCGCGATTCGTAAAATGAGTTGTTATTTTATATTGATTTTTATCTAAAGATACCCCATTCGATTTACATAGTCGTAGTAATAACATGATTACTTGATCATATGTATTATGAAGTGTTTGTTCAACTAATCTAGCTTGTAGATCGATAATTTTTTCTCCAAGAAACTTTAACAACTTTATACATAGTACAGGATATTTAATCAGAATTTGCTCAAATTCAGCGACTGGTGTGATTATTAACTCTGCTGTTTTAAGCACCTCAGCATGTGCTGGGAAGGTTCCTTTTCGAAATAAACCAACATGTGGAAACATCTCACCAGTTCGTGGTACCGAAACAATTTGTTCTCTACCCGACAGATCAGTTATATGTATTTTTATTTTTCCGGAGTGTATAAAAAACACGCGATCAAGTTTGTCACCTTGCAAAAAGACAAATGATTTCGCTTTATATAATCTCATATGTGAAATATCCACTATCGATTGAAGCTCTTCATCCGAAAGATCTTTAAACAGTGGTACTCTTTTAAAATGATTAAAAATCACATCTGACATTCAAGATACTCCTCTATAAAAAATTCCTTCTACTTCGTTAAATACAAGTATTTACCTATCGCCTTTATATAATTTTAAAAAAAAGACCCCTGTACTAGGAGTCTTCATTTTATTATATTTATTCACCAGGAAAAACTGGAATAAATTTAAATTCATTTACATTAAATAAACCTTTAGTAGTTAGTTTGATACTCGGAATAACAGGTAGTGCTAGAAATGATAATGTTAAGAAAGCGTTAAATGTATTGTTTGGTCTAATTTGAAGTAATGATTTTTCAATTTGGTGTAAACCTGCTTCGACTTCTTCAGCAGATTTATTACTCATTAAACCGCCAATCGGTAATGGTAATTTGGCAATAACTTTTCCAGATGATACGACTACTATTCCACCGTTCATTTCTTCTATTGTTTTAATTGCAAGATACATATCATTATCATTCATACCGGCAACGATTAATTGGTGTGAATCATGAGCAATGGTTGTAGCGATTGCTCCATCAATTAAATTTAAACCTTTAACAATTCCTAGACCAATCTCCTTTTCAGAATGATAGCGATCTATTACTGCTATTTTACATAAGTTTTCGGCGACACTTGGTATAAAATGAGTATATTCACTTGATAATTTTTCAATTAAATGGTTTGTTACGATACTATTCGGATTAATTTCAATTATATTTGCAAGCGTTTTTGATTCTGTTTTTAATTCAAGATCTTCAATTTTTAGATCTCCTAAGCTTACTTTTGAATCAATCGAAATTGACTCTTCATTTTTAATTAGTTTACTAATTTGTTTGTTTTTAACGATAAACTCATTTTTACACCAAACTTCCGTAACTTCTACTAATTCTAAGTCGTTTAAAAATACAAAGCTTGCTTCATAGCCAGGAGCAATTGCACCTTTTTGTTTTAAACCATAGCATGTTGCTGGATTTAATGTTGCCATTGAATAGGCAGTTACTGGTTCAATTCCGTATTTGATTGCTGTACGTATACAAAAATCAATCGAACCTTCTTTCATAATATCGTCTAAATGTTTATCATCTGTGCAATACATAATTCGCTGTGCATTTCGATCATTTACTGCGGGTAATAAATCCTCTAGATTTCTTGCAGCGGACCCTTCTCTAAATGCAACATATAACCCTGCTCTCAGTCTTTCCATTACTTCCTGGACATTTGTACATTCATGATCAGTTGAAATACCTGCATACGAATATGTGTTTATTTCATTTTTAGTTAATCCAGCTAAATGACCATCGATCGGCTTTTGATAAGCGTGAGCTAATTTTAATTTATCGATCATTTGTTTTTCCATCGACATGACTGCAGGATAATCCATTACTTCAGCTAAGCCAAGTACTCTTGGATGAGTCATAAAAGGCTCTAGATGTTCTGCATAAAGTATGGCTCCCCCACGCTCTAATGAAGTTGCAGGTACACAGGATGGTAACATAATTCTAACGTCTAACGGAATATTTTCTGATGCGTCTAACATCATTTTTATTCCATCTACCCCTGCAACATTTGCGATTTCATGAGGATCGGTAATAACAGTAGTTATACCACGTGGTAGCACAGTTCTAGCATATTCACTAGGTAATACCATCGATGATTCGATATGAACATGGGAATCAATAAAGCCAGGTGATATATATTTACCTTCTGCATCTATTACTACATTAGCTTCATAATCACCTATTCCAACTATTATTCCATTTGTAATTGCAATCGAATCTTCTATTATTTCTTTCGTAAAAACATTTATTATTTTCCCATTTATGATTAAAAAATCAGCCTTTTCAGCTTTTGTTGACGTTTTCATTTCATGTAGATTCATGTTTGTTTCCTCCTAAATATTTAGGAGAGAATATGCTATGTCATATCTCTCGTAGTCAAACTATATCGGCAGCTTGGTAGAAACTTTTGGACCGGTTATTTCCAAAATTATACGAGCGTATTAAGAATCACTTTATTTTTTAGTGACACAGACGAAAAAACAAGTTTTAGGAAGTTGTCTTCATACTGAATCATTTAATTTAAAATGAATAAACTTAATTAGCTAATATTTAATTGTAAAAAACTATATTGATAGTATTCTATAAAATTTTGAGTCTAAAAAGCAATAACTTTTTTAAGTGTTTTAAATATAAAATAATTCATAATTTTCTCGTTAATGAATACTATTTTAAATGGGATCGTAGGATGGTAATCATAGGAGGTATGTAGTTTGAAGAAAGTGGTAGAAAAAAAACGAATAAACCCGAATATTTTTAATCATTTTTCATCCTATTCAAAAAAAGAGGACAATTTGTTGCCCGTTAATTATAATCGATTTGATTCGTTCCAAAAGCTAATAAAAAATAATTCACCAATAATTTATAAACAGGACAATATAATAAAGCAAAATTTAGCTTTTATAAGACTCGTTAATGTTTTACCTAAAAAAATAAGTTTAGACATATATGTTAATCGTACTAAATTTATTTCGAATTTAACTTATAAAGAATCAACTCACTATTTAACTTTACCTTCAGGGGTACACTTTGTTGAGATTTTTAAAACGAATGATCTATCAAAATCAATTCATTCTGAACAAATAAATTTACTTGCTGAGCAAAATTATACGATTGCTATTGGTCATAACTTAGACCAAATCTCTCTGTTTTCATATATGGATAATCATTCCTTGCCTCAAGGAGAAACTAAAATCCGCTTTATTAATTTATCCCCTAACTCACCAAATCTAGATTTTGCAGTAAAAGCTGGTGAAGGTGACGTTGTTTTCCCAAATGTTCCATACCAAAAAGCCTCAGAATATCTGCCTATATCGCCTATGACAGTTAATTTGGAAATACGATTAACAGGTACGAAAATGATCGTATTTCCTCTCTATAAATCAAAGTTTAAAGAAAATATAGTATATGATTTAATTTCAGTTGGGTGTGTTGAAGAGGATCCAAGATTTGAAGTAATTAAATTATTTTAGAATTATTTTTACTGATAAGGAATTAACGGCAGGAGATAGGTAGCTCTGGTTGATAAAAAACAGGATTGTCAAAATTAAAATGTACCCTTTGTAAAGGACATTGAAAAAAAGTCTATGCAGTTTTAAGAAGATGATTTCTGTATTGAACAGGGGTCATTTTCTTTAGTTTCCATTGATATCTATAGTGGTTGTAATACTTCATGTAATAGGTAATTTCTTTTTTGAGCTCATCTAAACTTTGACATGACTTAATAGAGGCTTCATCTTTAAAATGACCAAAGAATGATTCCTGTGGAGCGTTATCCCAACAGTTTCCACGTCTAGACATTGATTGAATTAAACCTAGCTTCTTCACGTGTTTTTGGAAGTCTGGGTGTGTATAATGTGTTCCTTGATCTGAGTGAATAATTGCACCCTTCACTTTCCTAAAATTACGATTCCTTTTTAACTTTCGAAGTGTATCTGTAGCTAGCTCCATTGTCATTCGTTCTGAAACATGGTAAGCCATTATTTCATTTGTTGAACTATCTAGGATTGTTGATAAATATGCCTTTTTGCCCTTACCATAGTGTAGATAGGTTATATCTGTTAGAAGAGCTTTCCCAGGTACACCTTGTTTGAATTGACGATTTAATCGGTTTGGCACAACCCTGTGTTCTTTAGTAGCCTTCATCATTCGTTGATAGGGATTTGCCTTTCTAATTGGGCAAACTATACCGTATTTTTTCATAATTCTATTATACGTTTCAAATTGTAGACAATCTTAAATTGACCCGCCAATGTATTCTTGATTTGACGTGCCCCTTTCTTATAACGTTTAAAGCGAAAAGCCTTTAAGATGTGTTCCTTTACAATTTCGTCTTTTTCATCTTGTTGCTTTCGTCGTTCTTTTGACTTAATAGAAAAGTAATTATAATAACCACTTCTTGATACGCCAGCTATCTTACAAAGGTAAGTAACCATATGTTTCAATTCATACTTTTCAATTATGGAACGCATTAGAGTATATTATTGGCAAGGAGAAATAACTACTACTTCATCCTCCCTTCTAAGAAACGAATCTTTTTTAGTAGTTCATTTTCAGCTTTAAGTAGATTAATCTCTGCTTCTAAGCGAGCATTCTTCTCCTCCAAAGTTAGTTCTCTTTCCAGATTTCTTCCTGAATTAATAGATCGCGTGTCACGAAGACCAAGTTCACCGTTCTCTTTAAAGGCAGTACGCCATCTGTTACCAGCAGCTTTAACTCGTTTTATTCCAATCACTTCAATATCAAACCCACACTCTTCAAATATTTGTCTCGGTAATTTTCCTTTCTTATTTTCCGAAATAAAAATATGCTTGAACTCATCGGTGTAAGTGATCCCTTTCGAACTAACTGACTTTACGTGTTGATTTTTGGAAAGTAGATTAATTTCTTTATCTGTAAATATTTTATCGCTCATCTAATATTTCCCCGATCCCGTTTTTTCTAATTATAAACAAAAGTACCCTATAGAGTAGACTTTTTTTAAGTGTCTATTCTATAGGGTACATTTTAAATTAGACAATCCTGTTTTTTTATTTACTCACTAATCTAACAACACTCATACTATTGACCTACTTTGTAAGCTTAAATTCACACGAAAAATCTTTAGTTATTACCTAATAAAAAAGAACGACCTATAATAGTCGTTCTAAAGTTATTTTTTTAATAAATCATTTTATTTTTTTGGTCTGCTTATTTTTATAGTAAGAAAAACAATAAGTACTAGTGACACCGTAATAATAATAGCATTAAACCAAATTTTCGTTTGAAACCACCGAGGTTTTTGAGACTCTAGGATAGGCGAGACAATCATTTGTCCTTTTAATTTCCCTAACGCTAAATTTTCTTTTTGAATATACTGTTTGAAGTTCTCAATATCATACTTTGGTGCTTCTACATGTTCGTTTCCATAAAGCAACTTGTATGGCCCAGTACCCTGGTCCTCAAATATAATCTTATCCAAAAAATATTCGACCTTTATTCCCTTTATATTCAGTGGTGGATTGTCATCGTTATTAATTTTTATTGTAAAATATGGCTGTGTAATTGGGGTTACTGCTGTGATCGTTGTATTGTTAATTTGAACGTTTTTAAAATTAATATGATAAATCTCGTTTTTACCATCAACTTGAATTTCATTATCCTTCGGGTCATATACAGAATATGCACGAGTAAAATTATTATCAACGTCAAACGTTATTGTCTTGATTTTAAGTCTATTTTTATTCTGGATCGTAATATCCGTCAGCTTAGAATCCTCTTTAATATTAAATGTGGGCTTACTAGTTTTCTTATAATCATTCCATTTAATATCGTAAGTTTTATGAACTAAATGTAGCTGTTTAAAAATTAGATTTTCAACATTATCTAGCACTTTTACTCGATAAAAACTATATTTATGGACAGTGCCAAAATTAATCATTTTATTTTCTAATCGATCAGTCCGGTATAGGTCATTTTTCTTAATATACTCCCACTGATTACCATCATAACTTCCATAAACTTCTACATGCTTTAAAAAATCTATATTCGGTAAATCGATCAGTAGCGTATCTCCTTGAATATCCTCATTTTCTTTTATTGGTGTGATACGAAAATCCAAGATCGTATTTTGATCTTTCTTTGCCGTATTCACTAAGGTTGAAGAATAGACTATGTTTTGCTCTTGTGATTCTTTATAGCCACTTTCTATATAAAATGGAACAAACTGCCCCTTGCTGTTTACAATTCTTAGGTCATTTAAATTCTCATCTGCCCCAGCATATACTTCTTCATCCAAAAAAAATGCTTGGTATTTACTATTATCTGGTAAATCAATTGACTTAGAAAAATGCCAATCCTTACTTTTATCCTTTGCATGGATAACTGTAAAGACCGGTAACATATAAACCAAGGAAGAAATACTAGCAATTATACTAATTTTTCGAATCAACTTGACCATGTTGCTCCTCCAGTCTCAATGAAACTCTTTGATAAATAAATGACACGCCAATAAGCACAATTCCGAAACTGAAATATGCGATGATCTTACTTCCCGAAGATAGAAAAGATAAATCAAAAAAGATTAACTTTCCTGTTGATACAAGAGTTAGTCCTAGACCTAATCTTCTAATATACATATATCGCTTACGGAAGCCATACAAAATATAAGAAATTGCTAGCAATAAATATAATAAACTGATTGCTAATCCCACCTTATTTAATTGAAGCTGTATATTTATGAAGACTGTAAGGATTCCTATTAAGTAGATTCCTAAAATTAAAGGATACAATTCACTACTTTTAAATTGTCTACGAATATATGCAATTAAGAAGTCACGACTGCTGAAAAACACGAAAATATTAACACCAATCAATATAACTAAGGCAATATATTCGACAAATGTATTTTTTGAAAAATCTTCCTTCAATGCCGGGAATTGAATCGTTACATAAATACAAATTAAATACCCAATCACGTATAGAAATAAACAATAATACTTCACAATAGAGTCATAAAGGACTTTAATTTTAGTTAGAATATATGCAAATACAATCGTAATAAATGCTTGCAGTAACCCATGATAAAAAGAATAATGTGTAAATTGATCGGATACATTATTGCTATATACATTGTCAATCTCATACATTAAATAAAACCATATATTAACTAGCGTAAAATATTTAAACCAAGTAATTATTTTTAACTCGATTGGTCGAGAGAAAAGTGGTACATCACTTCGATTTTGTCGTATCGCATAAAATAAAGTAAGAATCGACATACCAATTATAATCGCACTATATTTAAAATCAAAATAATCATTGGTATTATCTAGGAACACATTCATACCGATATCAATAACAAAAAATGATCCAATACAAAGAAGGAAAATGCCCCAACCAGCTCTAGTTAGTTGCTTGAATTTATAAATGCTTCCATAAACGCTTAACAGAATCCCCTCAATAAGCCATCCTATAGATAACCACTGGATTCCAAACTGGAACGGAATCATTAAGATCGCAAATGTTAGTGATGTCGCATAAAATAACAACATCGTTTGTTTTTCTTTTTTCAAGACTTTCTCGATGATTTTTCCCAATCCAATATACACAAGACTAAAAATAAGTGCTAATATGCCTCTTAAGTCCTTTAATCCCGCTTTGTCAAATAAGAAGTATAATAAACCGCAACTAGTTACTGTGTTTAAAGACAATAATACAACGTCAAGTCTAGTTAGCTTTGATTTGTATTTAAATGGATACAGTAAAGTGATACCGAGATACATTAAGAATGTAATGATTGAGTATAATATGCTAATCGATTCATTATTAGCTAACCAAATTAATGCAGCTAAAGAAGGTGTGTTAAATAAAAAACTAATGTAATTTACAATCGTCCAACGTTTTCTGAATGAAACTAACAATATGCAAAGATTTAATAGGAATAGATAACCCATCGCTGTGTATACAGCATTTCCGTGGAGGCCGAAAGCCCACATATATGAAAATAATGGAAGATAACCTCCTACTAGTCCGAGTGAACAAATAGTCCTTGAATGATATCTTAATGATAACAGTACTGCGGTTAAGGAAACTAAAATAGATAAAGACAATCCTACATAAATGTCAATTATATGTAATAAAAAATAACTATAAAAAATCGATCCATACAAGACCGAAATTCCTCCTCCTAAAAGTCCTAGGGCAAACGTCTGTTTTTGCTTTCGGAAAAACACTTCACCACCTGCCAGCATTACTGCCCCAAGCAGGAAAAATATACTCCCTTTCATATAGCCGTTAAACCAAGTGGAATATGAATATTTAAATGCAGCCCCTACACCTAATATAATTAGAAGAATTCCAAGTTTATTGATCCAATTCAAACCGATTTTCATCTCGATTTGATTTTGTTTTATTCGTTTCTGAATAATTTCTTCGTTTACTTCTTCTGAAGAAAATTGGTCTAAACCATTTTTGACATTTCCGATTAAGGTTTTCTCTTCTTCTGCTCTTTGTTCACGATGCAATATAATTTTTCGATCTAATTCTGAGGAAATTTGCTTAAGCTTCGCTCTAAATTCATCTTTTTCTACCTCTAATTCAATGGAAGCCCTTTCAAATAGACGCCTGATTTTTTGTTTTGCATCGAATTCAAAGGCATCTAAGCGGTTATTATGTTCTTTTATTCTTCCTTCAAAATAAGTTTCTAATTTCTTCCGAGATACTTTAATAATATTGAGTTTCTCATCAAGGATTTGCTCCATCAATGAATTTCGTAATTTAACATTCTCTTCTGATATTTGATCATACTTTTCCTGTAATTGAGACAATTGAAGCTTAAACTCTTCGTAATAATTACGTAAAGTTTGATTTTCATGAATCAAATCATTTGATTCATACTGCTCAATTAAGGTCTGATACTCCTTCATCAACTCGTTCTGACTATCTTTCAAGAAAATTAGCCTATCTTTAAAATCATCCATCATTTCCTCTCCCTTGTTTTCGAAGATTATATAAATTATAAAAAGAATACAAAATATTACTTTTTAAATAACACTTCCGGTATATACTATTTCACTTTTAGTATCGTGATAACACTTAAATACTGTTAAAACCAAAATAATTGAGATAACAACTTTAGATGATGTTTCATTGATCAAATACCATGGCCTCTATTGACTGTTTGCTAATTCGGAAAGGCGATTCATTACATCTTCTTGATCAAACGAACTATACCATCGATAGTCTGAATCATCTAAAATACGATAATGTTGACTAATTACATTTTGTTGAACACGATAAATGCCTTTTTTCTCAACTTCATGCCAAAACAGTTTCCCTCCAAGTGTTTTAAATTTTGGAGTATACATTTCATCGTGTGCCAGTGTTTCAATAACCTCAAACGGTTCATCACCAAAAAAATTCTTTAAAATCATACTATCCTTGAACAAAGCACAGACAGCAACTGTATTTGTCCATCCTAATGATGTTCGTTCTTTTTCAATTTGAACGAGAGTTTTTTTGGAAATTCCTAGAACAGTTGCCATTTTTTCTTGCGAATACCCTTTTTCTAGACGAATCAATCTTACATTTTTTGAGATGAGTTCGATTAGTTTATCTTTATTCATATTAATCACTTCCTAATGAAAAGATTTAAAGCGATGATGTGTTTTAGTTCAAAAAATTACTCCCACTAACTTTTAGTGTAATATTACACTTTATGAAACAGTTTGCAAATAAATGAGTTGATTTATTTTTGTAAATTTTTAAGAATACAGTCTTAAACATCATGAGTAGTTTTTTAAGAAAAGGACCTTCTTTTTCGAAGATCCTTTAAAGATAATTATCTAGCGTTTCTTTACTTTTTAATGTTCGAATTATACTTTCCTTATTCACCAAAACCCTTATCAGATTCAACAATAGGTTAAGTTAATTATACAGTTTATATCGACTTCTGTAATTTGGGGGAATTTTACCTTTTCCATAGGATTTCAAATTATCCTCGTAAACAACCTAACAATATACAACTCCATAATACAAAATAAAAAAACTCGGACTTATTATCCGAGTTTTTTTATGCCTCTTTTGGCAACGTTATGTAAAATGCTGTCCATTCGTCATCAGAAAAACATTTAATTTTCCCATCATGTTTTTCAATGATTTGTTTACATACAAATAAGCCAATTCCAGTACCATGATTTTTTGTCGTAACAAATGGTTCAAAAATTGTCCGTATGCTTTCTTCACTAATTTTAGGTCCATTATTTCTTATTTGAATTTCAATCTTATCTTCTAAATCTGAAACTTGATAATGAATCGTTTTTTGCCCGTCGTTTTCAGCCAATGCATCGATTGAATTCATTAATATATTAAGTAAAACTTGACGAAGTTCATTTCTGAAACCTGGTATGTATATTTTTTGAGATATTCCTTCTTGTAAAATGACATTCGAATTTACAATACTCGGATATAAGAATTCTGTGATTTCTTTAAATAAATCATTAATTAAAAAGGATTCCACCCTTTGGTCATGATCCTTTTTCGAAACATGAAGAAATTGATCAATTCTAAAATTTAATTGATGCAATTCATGATCTATGATGTCTAAATACTTTAATTGAGGATGATCTCCTTTAAGTAATTTTACAAATCCAATAATTGAAGTTAGTGGATTTCTAAATTCATGAACAAAACTAGCAGACATTTGTCCTAGGATTGTAAGCCTCTCTTTGTGAGTCTCGTCAATGAACTGTTTTTTTTCTTCTATATCTTGTGTAATGAGATAAGAATACTCTTTAACTGTAAAATAAATAAACTGGTCAAAAACGTAGTTAATTTTATTAATGAGCGGCTGAAGTAGACTAATACTTTCTTCAAATTCGGACAAATGTTTAAAAAGTTCACTTCTAGCTATATTTGAATTATACACAAAATCTCCGATGTTAGCACTTGCTTTAGCTCGTTCAAGGGCTATTTTATGTGCCAACTCTTTGACTTGATCCTCATTTATTTTGCCCTCAATAAATAATAATGTAAAGTCAATCAATTTAGTTCCATTAATGATAATCTCGGTTTTAAATGGATCATTATCGCTAATTACCGCTTGAGCGACCCAATTCTTTGTTAATGTAGGCATACTTTCCTGTATGAAAGTGCTATACCTACTCTCTATTGACATATCAATAAGGAACACCTCCAATAAAAAATCTATTAATTAAATAGTAACAAATTTTTAAATATTCGTTAAGTAAAAAAATAAAAATTTGTCGAATTTATTACGACAAAGTAATATTTTTTACAATATTCTGTTAAAATGTAAATTAAATTATGAATATTTCTTTTATTTCATTCAGCACTTGACTTTTACGATTATCATTAGTTCTAGTAATAATAAAACTAAAAGTATACAAAAATGTCAATAATATGGTGTGTAGAATAGAATAAAGTTAGATACAATTAAATTTATAAACTGAAGGTAGGTATTTCGATGGCAGGAAATAAAGTTGAAGATTATTTAATTAAAGGTATCTATGGCGAAAAGCAAATAAAAGTTGAAGAACGAAATATTTTTTTAGGAACAATTCGCGAACGAATTGAAATTGCGTTAACTACAAGTCAAGTCATGGCAAACTCAATTTATCCAATCGTTGAAAAATCAATCAAAATGAAAAATGTTACTTTATTATTAAATGGTACACTACCTTATAATACAATTTCAAAATATCTTTTAATGGCAAAGAAAAAAAATATTCCCTTTTCACTAGTCAATAATTTACCCGTCCCTACTCCAATCGGGCTTGTCGTTACGCATAATGACGCAATTGATAAAAATGAAATATTTATTAAAGATGAGCTTTACAAATCTACTAATTTTTAATTAATTCGGTATGTGAAATTTTTAATGATGTGGATAAAAGCGCAGCTCAATTGTTATGACAATTTAAGTTGCGCTTTCTTCTTCAAGTTCAGGTTTTTTAAGAAGTTCCCGTGTTAATTCAATTGATTTTATATAATGTCCGTCTAACTTAAGGACTTTAAATGAACAGTTATCATATTTAATCGAATCTCCTTCTTGCACATCAAAATTTTCAGTTAAAATCCATCCACCAATTGTATCAACATCTGTATCATCAATGTCTAAGCTAAAAACATCATTAATTTCACTAATTAAAACTTTACCTGCAATGATGAATTTATTTTCGCTTACTTTACTTATATCCTCTTTCTCATCAACATCAAACTCATCTCGAATTTCCCCAACAATTTCTTCTAAAATATCTTCAACTGTTACTAAGCCCGATGTACCTCCGTATTCATCAACTAATATCGACATATGTATATGTTCTCTTTGCATTTTAACAAGTAAATCATGAACTGATATTGATTCAATAACTTGAATGATTGGTCTAATATATTGTTCGAGTGTTTTTACCTCTGCTTCCCCTTTATGAAGAACAAAATCAGTAAAAACATCTTTAAAATTTATTAAACCAACGACATGGTCCTTATCTCCATCTACAACAGGAAAACGCGTATATTTTTCTGTACTCATAAAGTGAATATTCTCATGAAAGGCTTCACGTAAGTCAATTGCAACCATTTCCGTTCGAGGAACCATTATTTCTTTTGCTACTCGCATATTGAAATCAAATATATTGTTCACATACTTAAATTCAGATTGATTTATTTCGCCACTTTTATAGCTTTCAGAAAGTAGAATTCTTAATTCCTCCTCTGAATGAGCAACTTCATGTTCTGAAGCAGGAGGAAGTCCAAATATTTTTAAGACCATCCTTGCTGAATTATTAAACAACCAAATGAACGGATAAGTAATTTTGTAAAAAAGAATCAAAGCTGGAGAAAACGTTAATGTAATCTGTTCAGCCTTTTGAATAGCGATTGTTTTAGGTGCTAATTCACCAACTACCACATGAATAAATGTAATAATTCCAAAGGCTAGTAAAAAAGAAATCGTGCCGCTTACTGCAGTAGGTAAATGCAAATCGTCAAGTAATGGATGCAATAATTCATCTACAGCTGGTTCACCTAACCAACCTAAACCTAAACTCGTAACAGTTATACCTAGTTGACAGGCTGAAAGATATTCATCGAGATGTGTTATTACTCTTTTTACAGCTCTTGCTTTTTTATTCCCCTCGCCAATTAACTGATCAATTCTAGAACTTCTAATTTTTACGATTGCAAATTCTGATGCAACAAAAAAGGCAGTAAATGCAATTAATACAACAACTAATAATAACTTAGTACCAATTCCAAACAATTGAGTCATCCCTCCAATTGGAAGTGAAGGCCATCTTCATAATTAATATTTTTATATTAGGCTTATCTTAGTATATTCAGTTAAATAATTTGTTATCAAAATTTTTTTATTTAGGCATTCTTAAATCAGGACGAAATGATTATAGAAAAGCTTTTGCATTTCGTGTTTTAAACTCAATACACCTTCTCTCTTATTACCATTCTTTACCTTATTTCTATTTTCCTTCTCCAATCAGTGTCTTGCATTATATGCTATTTATCTACTTTATATTCTAAAATCAGTAGAATATTTTGCTAAAAACACCGTAAAAAACCGATTTTCGATAAAAATCAATACAAAAGTAATTAAGTTTACATTTTCAGTCATTTTGAAAGTTTAGAACCTATTTATTCGAAGTATTTTAAGAACTTTTGCCGAGTCAACACTAGTTTTGTCAACCTCAAAGGAATGTGCAGTTTAATAAAGAATTTTTAATATATAAATTATTTGGAGGAGGAATAGCGTATGTATACAACTTCTCAAGTGGCAGAACAACTGCAATTAACAAATAAAAAAGTATTATTTTTTTTAAAAAAAGGAAATTTAAAAGTAGAGAAAACTCATAACGGATATTTATTTACCGAGGATCAAATCGAACAAATTAAAGAAATTTATGAAGCTTCGATGCAAACGATTGAACCAAAACAAAATGACACTGATCATATTGACATTATAAAAGAATTAACTCAAAAATTAATTAAACTTGAAGAAAAAGTTGAAACAAAAGCAAATGAAGTCGTTTCAGTACAAATTTTGGAACATCGCTGTGAAATTGAAGATTTAAAGAAAGTAGTTGTTAAACTAGAAAATGAAGTAGAACAATTAAATGAACAAGTGACCTTATTAAAAGCGGATTTAGAGGATCAGAAAAAGATTATTACATTTAAACCGAAAAAACGATTTGCAATTTTATCGATATTCCGAGTTTAAAAATCTAACGACATGTTTAAATGTTGAACTGAACATTAGAACAATGCCAAGCGAAGTAATGAAGAATGCAATGGTTTGGCGTGCATTTAAAAACGTAGAAGAAAATTCTTCTACGTTTTTTTACATACTAAAATGAATGTTGGTCAAAAATAAATTTGTATGAAAGGAGGAATTTCCATGCAAAAAAATGCGCGACAATATACTCAGGATGCAACTACTGAACTTAAACACGCAATTGAATGTCTTCAATCTGCATTAGAAACCGTTGAAAAACCCCAAAACCATGAAAGAATCGAACAAGCACTTCAAGCTTGTCAAACAGCTTATAATCAAACGAATCAGGCAGCAGGTATTCTTGAACAAGAATAGTATGCAAATTGAAAAACTCAGGTTATTCCTGAGTTTTTCGTAATTACTTATCATAATACATTAATATTTCTTTAAATTCATTTGAATATTTTAATAACTTAATAGCATGCTTTATATCCAACAAAAATGGTACAGCAATAATATCATCACTTATTTCAAAATATTCATCAATCGGTAAAATTTTAAATCCTGCACTTCTAGCAAACATATATAGTCTTTTATTTATTGTACCAATATACCAATCAGCGTTAGAATGATTGGCATGATCATAACACGCAAGTAAAATTTGTTTAAAAAATCCTTTCCCTCTATTTTCCCTTGTTATTAATAATTTACCAATTTCATAGATTTTTTCATTTTGAATATATTTAATATATTTGTTTTCGGAAAAATTATAATAATATTTATTTTTATCCTCATTTTCAATATTATATTTACTAAACTCGAGGGTACCAATTAACTTTTTATCCGAATTACAAATTCCATAACGAGTAACTTCATTACTTCTTACTAAGAAAGGTATTTCGTTTTCTTCACAAAAATCTCCCCAAAGCTCGTTAAATAAATTATTCTCTTCTTTTGTATGAATAACACGAAACACTCTCACTCACCCCTAAAATTCCTATATAAATATTCTTATCTTACGTCTATAAAACAACGTTTATACCAAATTTTAATATTGTTTCTTTAATTCTATTTAGTTATTTTGTTAATAAATATTTAATTGGCCTGTTTATATATGGCTCTATTGTATGGTAAAATTTAGCTTTTGGCAACGCTTACATAACTAATTATGTATAATTTGTGAAATCAAAATTATCTCATAATTAGTTTTCTAGTATAGATTAATACGATATTGTGAGTTTTCAACCGAAATATTATTTCGAAATTTATAATATAAACAATGTATCAAAATGTCAAAAAACATCTTCAAATTAAAAAATTATGCCCTATGCCATCGATTGGTAAAGGGCACATAAATTTTGTTTGGTTGACTTACTAAACTTAGTTTCAATTGCAATGGTACTGTAAAGTTCATTTTTGATTATTTAAGTTCATCAAATGTTCTATTTATGATCTCTACTAACTCTCTTTCGCCTATTAGTTCATATAAATCCTCGCCCTTTTTCTTAGGATAAAACTGAATATAAGTACCACAACCCGCTTCAAGAACTTTACGATGAACATTACTACCCGGATATAAACAAATCACTTCGTTAATCGGTTTTCGCACATATGTCATTTTTCCATTAACACGTTCAACATACTTAAGTCCCCAGTATTTATACATTTGTTCCATTGCCTTTGTATTCCCTACTGGTTGATAAATATTAAACATTGGACTATATTTAATTTCAAAAATGATCGAAGCAACGTATTCTTTATTTTTTTTTCGATAAAAATCTAATCTTATATCCGGTTTTTTCGACTCTTCACCACTAAAAAAATTTGTTCCTTTTAACAGTGATACTTGTGGACTTCCCTCGATAATTTCGTTATAAACTAAATTAATTATCCAACTTTTATTTTCAAGAGACACAAATGCTCCATCCATTAACTCATCGTCTTTTATATGCATTAAAATCTGTTCAGCTAATGGTTCGGAATCATTTTTAAATTTTAACTTTAAGAAAATATCACATAACGAGAAAAAGACAAAGTATTCATAAAGTAAAAAAGTTGGCTTATAAACTGGTAAAAGCATTTGTTTTTTTCCATATTCTTTTACCTTTTTATCAAACAGGCTTAAGGAATGAATAAAATTTAAAAATACTTTCGATGGACTAGTTGGATATTTTGAAGTATCAGTATCCGTCACTATACGAAAAATTCCAATTGTATATTCTCTAAAATAGACTTCATAAAGTTTCTCCAAAGAATTTGTAATGCGTTCTTTTTCTGAAACACTTTTAGTTAATTTTTCTAATTCTAGCTCTTTTAACATTTTTGATTGTCTATATTTAGCTTTTTCTCGATCAGTAATTGAGCCATTCCCAACTACATTTTGCATCATTTTTTCTATATCCTTCACTTGAAAATCGATTTGATCCATTTTATTTTTGTCTTTTACTAATTCATATTTTACAAAGGTTAATAATGTTTCAATTGTAAGTAAAAATTTACGAACTTTATGTTTAGCATATTTTATCTCATCGATATAATTTTCTTCCTGAACAACTGGTTGCATTGTTAAATTAGTTGCATTTGAAATGGCTGGATGCAATAAAGTCCATCTAATTGTATTAAAATCTAATTTTTTGACCTGCCTTTTTAATTCATATTCCTTTTTTTGTTTCCGCTTCAATTTACTTATAAACTGCTGAATTGCAACTAATAGTCTCTCTTCATTTGACTCGATAAATCGAATAATTGGCCAAAAATACATAGTTCCATTTTGAGTAAATGAAGCGGAAGATTTTTTAAAGTATTGTGAGTCATTCATTATCCCATTTATTTGTTGATTTAATGTTGAATGCATCCACTCTAATTGATCATAATCTAAATTTTTCGGTACTATTTTTATCATTCCATAAAATTGTTGTTCTTGATAAATAATACAAAATTCATAATATCCGCATCTCCAAGGATAAGCATTCTCGGTTTTACCATGTTCATATATTAATATTTTTCTTTTTTCAGATGTAAAAATAAACTGCTGATCATCCAGGTTTTCTTGTTGAAAATGATAAAGATTATTCCAAACGAATGTAATTTTACCGTCAAACTCACCATCGACTTGAAATAAAAATCTTTTTAATTCCTGTATTTCATAGGCAAATAAGTAAGCCTCTTTTGGGTTCATTGTAAGTGCATCAAGAGATATTTTTTCCTCTTTCCCCCTAGTTCCGACAAGAATTGCAATCGTAAATGGGAGATAAAGTGGCTCAAAAATTTCTGGACTATTATTAGTTGACATATCCATCAATCTCCAGCTGCTTTCTTTTCTTTTTCAATTCTTTAATCGAATACTCAAAGTCAGAAATTAATCTACCTAAATTAGATTTCATAACCATATTTAGTAGTCCTTCCTGCTCGTTCCCTTCACCTGTACCAATTAATTCTTCTAAATTAGCAAATAATCCCCTAACTTTAGTTAATACGCGTTGCTTAACAAAGAGATCGATCGCTTCTTTTCGTTCGAATTGAATATGGGAAGGAAGAGTAGGTATGTTAGCTAAATAATTCGATAAATCTTTAATCATACGTGGAGAGATTATTCGCTCACTTAGTGACTGTTCAACTATTTTATTAAACTCATCAAAAAACTTTAATTCATCACTTGAAAGCTCAGATGCACTTAAAGTTTTCTTTGTCCAATTACTATAGTTTTCTGCATTAATATATATTTGTGGTACAGTTTCATAAATATTTTCATTATTCATCTTTTCTGCATAATTTACGAAAGAAGTTGATCTAAGTGAGATTATATTTACACGATCTAACAGTCTTAAAGAAAACTCACTTGAAGTTTCATCAAAGTTAACTGTTCCAACAAAAATAATATTATTACCTATTCTTACTTTAGGCTTGTAATATTGATTGATGACTACGTTATGATCATGGAATAGAGTAATCACTCTCTTATCCTGTGGCATTTCTAAAATTGATAGAAATTTACTAAACCAATGTTCAATTTGAGAAAGATTCATTTCATCAAAGATCACCATATACATCCTGTGTGGAAATTGTTCAGCCTCAATAAGTAATTTCGTTAATCCCGTCTCAGAGTCTATATAAATACCAGTGGTCGGATTTAAATAACCTAATAAATCATAATGTTCACGATAAGATGGAGAAATTGGAACAAATAATAACTCCTTACCAAATTCAAGCCCTAAGGTTTCACCATATATACGTGCTAATTGAGATTTACCAGTTCCACTTACACCACCTAAGATTGTTAGAGCCTGAAATTTACAACATATATGAAAATTAATAATATCTTTTTTTTCATATAACAAGCCTTGCTGCAAACAATTTTGGTAAAATCGTTCAATAAAAGCATTTTCAGTATCATTACTCCATTCAATTGGAAAAGCTTGTTTCTCAGTAAAATCTTGCGTATAAATAAGTTCTTTGCATTCTTTTTTATAGTTTTTACACAACTCTTCCCACTGTTTTTCGGGAATAAAATAAATTAAATGATTTAAATGAATAAAGGACTTTTTAAGTTCATCTTCATCATAATCTTGAAATGTAACTTCATTTTGCTTTTCTAAATAACTAATATCATTCATCATCGATTTTAAAAACAAATTGCCATATAGTCTATTTTCATAAAAGACAAATTCAGGTTGATCAAAGTCATTAAAATATTTTGGTAGATGAATTGGCAAAGAACCTTTTATAAGTCTGTTTTCAACCTCTTCACGCTTACCCTCTCCCCTAAGTTCAATGACAGGCAGAAGATGATAGGAAGTGTCCCTTTTCCCATCAAAAAACTCAACTAGATCTGCTGTGACTACCTCATTTGCGTATTCAAGACGAAACATGACTAATTTAGAATCAAAAAACTTTTTTAATCCTTCAATTATGTCATCTTTTTTCTTACTTTTAATTAGTGGTTTTATTTTACTTTCATTATTTTTATTTGCAGTTGTCCCTACAAACAAAACATCTTGAGTTGAAAAACTAGCTTTTAACTTTGATGGAATTGGAGATAAGCACTCCACATAAAAACGAATATGATCTTCATCTTCATAGAAAAGTAAGCTCTGCTTTTCTTGGTCCACTACTCTTTCCGTAACAATTTTTCCAAGGAATAAAAAGTTGTGAATTTTTTTTGCTAATTTCTGGGTCAATGCGCGTTTTAATTTCAAAGTCATTTCCCCCACTTTCCGACATTTCTCCTACATTTTACGTTCATAGTATAGAAATTATGAATAATACGGCCTTTTTACAAATAAAAACACCCAGGTAAACCTGAGTGTTAAACAACCCGCCAAACGCTCGTTTTCTTCGTTACTTCTCCTATCTGAGTGCCCTTACCGTCTAAGGTAACTCCGCTCCTCTCCAGTCTTAGAACCTCGAGAAACTAGCGCTTTTAATCAGTTTGATATTCAAGCATTTAGTACTTTATCTACAAGCTAACACCAAGGTAAAATTGAGTGTTTCTTAGTGCCTATATTCATTTAAAGTTTTGTATTTGGGTTATAGCATTAATTGATAATATACAATATCCAGCCATTGATTAAATTTCTGGCCCACTTTATAAAAATGACCTACCTTTTTATATCCTAATTTCTCATGTAATCTTTCGCTCACTTCATTTCCGCTAGTAATACAAGAAATAATTGTAAAGTGACCTAATTTTTTGGCAGTTTCAATCATCTCAGTCATTAAAGCCTTCGCTAGTCCTTTTCGACGATGATCAGGATGAATATATACAGATAGTTCAACCGTATGTTTATATGCATCTTTCTCCTTAAACTGTGTAAGTGAACAATACCCAGTTACTTTACCATTTTCTTTAGAAACAATTACAGGGTAAAGCTCATTATGGTTGGCAAACCATTTTTGCATTTCTTCTTCTGTTTTTATTTTCATATCAAATGTTGCTGTAGTATTTAGAATTGCATCATTATAAATTGTTACAATTTCTAGTATATCTTCTTTTGTTGCAAACAGTATTTCCATTCAACTTCCTCATCTCACGTTTTATCTTTCCATCCATTGTACATGACAAAAATTGATTTTCAACAATTCGAATAAAAAAATCTTTACATCTAAACATGCACAGTGTTTAGGCTCCTTACATATACTGCGTTAGTCGGAATGATAGGAGGTATGAATATGAGTGAAAAAGAAAAAAACAACGCTCAAGATGAAAAACAAAGTCATTCATCTATTGATCTTCAACATTATTTAAAAAAGGTGGATGATCTAATAGATCAGTCGCCTATTAGAGGTCTTTTTGATGAAATTGATAAATTCTTTCATAAACATGGAGTTTTTTCTTCAATTGGTGTAGAGATTATTGAAAACGGCGAGGAATTAATCATTCAGGCAAGTATGCCAGGTGTAAGTAAAGAACAAATTTATATGGACCTTGAAGGTACAATCTTAACAATTGGCTTAAAAACTGATACGACTACTGAAGTACAAAACGATCAATCAAATTACTCCTATAAAAAATATTCTTATAGCCAATCCCAAAGAGTAGTAAAATTACCTTACCCAATTAATGCAACAACAGCAACTGCATCATACGAAAACGGTATGCTTGTCATAAAAGGTACAAAATTACCTGAATACCAAAAACAAATCTTTTTAGACTAAAAAGTAACATTGCATTTTAACGACATCTTAAAGCTAATCCGATGAAGGTCGATGTTTTAATAGTCAGCACAATTAACTAAATTCAAATAAAAAAACTGAGTATCTTTTAGAAACTCAGTTTTTTATTAAATAAATAGAAACTCTTTTAATCAAAACGCAACTTTATTTCCCTGTCAAAGTTTCAATATCAGATAAAATCTCATCAAATGGCACATTACTTACACCACTATAATCTTTAACGATTTTTCCGTTTTGATCAATTAAATAAAATTTAGTGCCATGGATAACTTGTGAATTGTTTTCAGGTTTTTTAACAATCGTTTTAAAATTTTCAGATGCAAATTTTTCAATCTGTTTTTGAGAATAGCCCGTTAAGAAATTCCAATTATTAAAATCAGCATTAAATTTATTTGCGAATGTAGTTAATAATTGTGGCGTATCAACTTCAGGATCAATGCTAAATGAGATGAAGTCTACATTTAACTTCTTCTCTGCAGCCTTTTGTTGAATTTTTGCCATATTTGCTGTCATTGGCGGACAAACTGTTTCACAACTTGTAAATATAAAATCTGTTAACCAGACTTTTCCTTTTAAATCTTTTGTCCCAAAAGTCTTACCGTCCTGGTTAGTGTATGTAAATTTTTCTAAATCCCAATTTAAAGGATTATCAATTTTGTTTCCACAGCCACTTAATAATGCAAGACATAAAATCATTATTAATGTCACAAATACCGTATTTCTCTTCATACTTTTCCCCCTAAGTTGCATTGTACTTGTCCATTGTATCAAAAACAGATAGTTTCTTTCTAATAATTTAAACTAATTGACATATATATTTTAAATTTTTCAAATGATACTTTTACAAAGTAAAGTTAAACTAAACATATTGATAAAGAATCTTGAAAGGATGACTGATAATGGCAAATAAAAAATATGAAAATTTAGACACGAATTATCGTAAAACTTTTAAAGATTTTATCAAATGCGGTATAGAAAGAAGTAAGACAAAAAAGGATTATAGTAGTGTAATTCAACAATGTAGTCATAAAAAAATCTCCTATTTAAAGGAAAATCGTGATAAAACAACAATTACTTGGATTGGACACTCTACTTTTTTAATTCAAATAAAAGGAGTCAATATATTAACTGACCCTGTTTATGCTAATCAGATGGCTTTAAAAAAACGATTGTCAAAACCAGGAGTACTTATATCAGAATTACCTCCAATTGACATAATTTGTATTTCTCATGGTCACTATGATCATCTAGATTTTAATACATTGCGACATTTCCCTAAAAAAACACGATTTATTTTACCAATCGGCTTGAAACAAAAATTTGTTAGTAAAGGCTATAACAATGTCCATGAAATGAAATGGTGGGAGTCAAAAGACTTTTTAGGGATCAATATTTCATTTGTACCTTCTCAGCACTGGACGAAGAGAACTTTATTTGATAGAAATAAGTCGCATTGGGGTGGATTTGTATTCAAAACGTCCAATGACTGTATATATCACGTTGGAGACAGTGCTTATTTTTCAGGATTCAAAGAAATCGGTAAAAGATTTAAAATTGATACAGCTATTATTCCAATCGGAGCATATGAACCTGAATGGTTTATGAAACACAACCATATGTCGCCTGAAGAAGCTGTTCAAGCGTTTTTAGATTTAAACGCAAAGTTATTTATCCCAATGCATTACGGAACATTTAAACTTGCAGATGATACTCCTTTAGAGGCTCTAGAGCGATTATGTTCTGAATGGAAAAGGAAAAAAATAAAACCCGAAAAGCTTAAAATTTCTTTACTTGGTGAAACAATTCACCCATCAATCGTTGGAAATAAAAAAGAAGAAGCTATTATTTATTAAGCTTCTTCTTTCTTATGTTAAAAAATGAAATGTTGAATATAAAATCTATTCAGCATAAAAAACGAACCCTATAGCACCTTTTCCTGTATGTGTACTAATTACTGGAGTTGTATAATCAGTTTCATCTAATTCAAGGTTCGTTAGCTGTTGTATTGATTTTCTAAGATTCTCTGCAAGCTCAGTAGCATCTGCATGTGCAATTCCTACACCTTTTATCGTTTTTCCAGCTGTGTCTTGTTCAAAATATTTAGTAAAAGTCTTTACAACTTGCTGATGGCTACGCACTTTACCAACTGGAGAATAAACTCCCCCTTCAAGTGATGCAATCGGTTTAATATTTAGTAATGACCCAATGAAGGCTTTACCCTTTCCAATTCTTCCACCTTTAACTAAGTTTTCAAGCGTATCTACCATGATATATAAATACGTACTATTTTTAATTTCCGTAAGTCGGTTAACTATGTCTTCAACTGTGGATCCCTCTTCAGCCATTTGTGCTGCCTCGATGACTTGAAAAGCCATTGCTCTTGTAATAAAAGCTGAATCGATTACTGTTACATCACCTTCAACCATCCCTGCAGCTGCACATGCGGTTGAATAAGTACCACTTAAACCGCTAGATAAGTGAATTGAAATGACTTTACTTCCATCGGCTGTCAATTTTTCAAATGTTTCCACAAATGTTCCTACAGCTGGTTGAGATGTCTTTGGCAATTCAACTGATTGTTGCATTTCATCAATAAATTGCTTTGGAGATATATTAACCCCATCTAAATATGTTCCACCATTTATTTGAATTGTTAAAGGAATGACTGTTATATTTAAATTTTCAATTTCTTCTTTTAATAAGTCGGCCGTTGAGTCAGTTACAATCTTAATGTTTGCCAATCAATTCACATCTTTCTTCTCTAAAATTCTACAAAATTTGCAAAGCAAATTCATTATATCATTTTTACTATAAGTTAACAGTAAATATTAAAGTTCCATTAAAATTTCAATAATTGTTTAAAAATCATATTGACAAGAGGTGGAGTTTTAAGTTATAGGAGGGACAAGATGAGGCTTTTAATTAAAATGGATAGATCGAGAATTTACAAAAAAAACTCGGTACTTATACCGAGTCTTTTACTGATTTATTTGCCGTTCTTTTCGTCTTTGTCTTCTAAAAGATCATTAGTTAACCCTTGTGTAGAACGCTTAAATTCTCTAAGTGTATCACCAAATGCTCTTCCGATTTCAGGTAATTTTTTTGGTCCAAATATAATTAATGCTAAAATTAAAATTAAAATTAAACCTGGAAAGCCTATGTTAGCCATTATTTTCCCCCAACTTCCATCCACTATTAATAAGTAAGTACCAAACTTTCCTTATATAGTAATATTGTCAAAAATTTGTTCATTCGTCAAATAATTTCAAGGAATTTTAATAAATTTTAATAACTTGTTTAGTTTTAGTTTACATAATAATGTTATCAGATCGATTTATTATTTTTCTTTAAACTGTAAATACTCTTCTTTATTACTAGGTACTACTAAGGCACCACTTTGAATTTTATCCTTATATTCATTAACCTTTACTAAAATTTGGTCCTCAACATTATTATCCGCCAGTATTAATTTTATACCATCTTCATTTAAACCATAAATTAACGTTTTACCACCATGAAATTCATTCGATTTTGTTTGTTTAGCTAAATCATATACTGCCTGATCTATTTTTTTCACAAGGGAGATAAGAGTTACGTTTTCAGGTAAACCGTGTTTATACTCATTACGGTCAGCTCCTATTACCCATACTTCTCTTTGATTTGATCTCCTAATCTTTTTTGCAGCAGTGAATACGCCTTTACTTGTTAAACCCGCTACAGGAAAAATTATATCAACGTCTTTCATAAAAAAATCATTTGCTATTCTTGAACCTATTTTAGAGTCATTAAAGGTATTTGAATACGCTGTTAGAACTTCAATGTCTTTATTTACTGATTTAACTCCAGAAATAAATCCATACTTATATCTGTTAATAATTTCATTATCGTCTCCACCGATAAATCCAATTTTTTTTGTTTTTGTTTTCATTGCTGCTATTACACCTGCTAAAAAACTTCCGTCTTGTTCAGTAAAATTAATACTAATTACATTTGGTTGGTCAACTCTTGAATCAATCACACCAAATTTAGTACTTTTATTGTTTTCTGCAACTTTATTCAATACAGAAGATAAATCATTACCTATTCCAATAATCAAATCATAATTTGCATCAGCCATTTTAGTTATTTTCTTTTCAAAACCTTTTTTACTACTTGTTGTAATGTATTTATAATTCTTATCTTTTTTTAAATTTTCCTCTTTTGCAAATTTAGTAATACCTTTCATAGCAATTGAGTTTAAATAACTATTATTTTTACCATTTGAATTTGAGACAATCCCGATTTTGAAAGTAATACTAGACTCTTGATTATTACTGCAAGCCGAAATGACGACTGCAATTATCGACATTAAGATTAATGCAGTCTTTTTTATATACAAATCATTCACCTCATTCGAATACAATTATTTCTAGTATGAATTTTCGATTATTGTTTTATTCGTTGAAAGTAGAGGGATTAGGAAAATGAGGGTTTTTGGATCTGAAATTTTTAAAGCAGGAAGTATATACTTCCTGCTTTCATGTTGCTGAAAACATTCTTATTATTTAATTATAAAATTTTCGTAAAAGAAGGTAAGTGTTGTTGATTTCCACTACATGATGCTCGCTTTCTAATCAGATAAGCAGGAATAATTAGTAATTCCTGCTACTTTTTAGACTTTATTCATTCAAATGTACCTTTTACTAATACTTCTTTATCTTGCATCATAATTTTTCCTTTTGAAATAACTGCTTCGATTTCTAGCGTGGATTTATTTAGGAACACTAAATCTGCATCGTGTCCTTTTTTGATTAGTCCTTTTTGTAATTTCAATATTTTGGCTGGGTTTTTAGTGATTACGCTAATTGCATCTTCAATCTTTATGCCTTCATTTAAAATTGCGTCTTTTACTTCGTTATATAAACTACTTACTCTTCCAACCTTCATGCCTCGGAGTATACCGTTTTCATCAAAATCTGGTAGACTACCTTGTCCATCAGATGTAAACGTGATTTGTTCAATGTTAACACCTGAATTCAGCATTCTTTTCAATCCTACACTACATTTCACTTCACCATTATTCAAAAAGTGTGGGATTGAGCTAGTTGTAAAGTCAACAAACCCTCCTTTTTTAGCAAAGTTAATTCCTGCTTCAAATAAATAGCTATTGCGGTTAATATGTGTTGGGTAAAATTGAGTAATTGGTAATTCGGTTTCTTCAACAATCTCCTCGATCATTGATAACATTTTTTTACTATCTCCAATATGTACATTTACAACGCCGGACTTTCCTGAAAGCAAGCCACCATTTCGAGCTTGTGCAGCTATTCTTGCAAATTCTTCCTTTGTCGGTTGAGATGATCGATGGTCCGAAATTGCTATTTCTCCTACACCGATGATCTTATCAATTAGGATGATGTCTTCCTCTATTTTAGAAAATAACGTTTTGACAGGTGTTTGGTACGAGCCCGTATAGACAAATGAAGTAATTCCCTCTTCTTCTAATGCTCTACATTTAGCTAGTAGACTGGCCATTGTTCTTGTTGTTCCATCTGTACCAATTACTCCTACTACGGTGGTGATTCCTCCTTTAATACAATCAGACAACAATAATTCTGGTGTTCTTGTTTTAAAGCCACCTTCACCTCCACCACCAATAAGATGCACATGAGCATCAATGAAGCCAGGCACAATATAGTAGGCAGATGCATCAAATATTTGTAAAGGAACTGAAGATGAGGTAATGTCAATTTCTTCATGGACATACTCAATTTTTTCATTCGAAATTAAAATATCATTTTTACCTATTGACTTTGGAGTAAAGATTTCACCATTTTTTATGAGTAACATATATACCTCCATTTAGAATAATCTTGTTTAAATTCAGATTACCATATCTGTCTGTTTTATGAATCATTCTTGCTTTTTTGTAACCGTTTAAAATGATTTATCAAAATATACATACAGCTATTAATTATTGAAAACATTAAATCTCTAGATTTGTTCATAATACTCCCATAGATGAAAATGATTCAATTAAATAGGAGGCATTTTTATGAGTAGAGCAATGAAAGAAGAATTAGCAAATGCTATTACTCATGGGATTGGTGCAATACTTAGTATCCCAGCACTATATTATTTAATTAGTAAGGCTATGCATAAAGGGACACCCTGGCATTTAATTTCCTTTACAGTCTTTGGTTTGTCTATGTTGCTACTTTATATTTGCTCAACATTACTTCATAGCGTTAGAGACCCAAAGCTAATTAGGCTATTTACAATTTTAGATCACTCGGCAATTTATTTATTAATCGCTGGAACTTATACTCCATTTTTACTCGTAATTTTAAGGGGGAGGATTGGCTGGTCCTTATTAACAATTATTTGGGGCTTGGCAGTTTCAGGTGTAATCTTTAAATTTATATATGTTAATAGGTTTGAATTATTTTCAACCATTGTTTATTTAATAATGGGTTGGTTAATGATGTTTGCAATTAAACCTATTTATGTAGGACTATCTGGAATAGGATTTTTCTACTTATTATTAGGAGGGCTATTTTATTCGATTGGAACTATCTTTTTTCTAGTCAAACGCTGGCCATATAGTCATGCAATTTGGCATTTATTTGTATTATTAGGTAGTGCATCTATGTATTTTTGTATATTTAAATTCGTTGTTTAAAAAAAGCGCTACATTTTAAATGAGCGCTTTTAGTTTTATTATTCAATAATCTCTTTAATATAGTTAGTTAATTCTTTGGCATCTGTTATTCCAATTTGTTCAGGATAAATTGGTGGAAATACTTTAAGTGTAACATTTGCTGGTTTAATTCGATTACCATTTGCTTCTAAAATATTATAAGTCCCTTCAATTCTTACAGGAATAACTGGAACCCCTGATTTGGTTGCTAAATGTAGGCTCCCTGATTTAAATTCACCCATTTGGCTACCTTTACTTCTAGTACCTTCTGGAAAAATAACTAATGAATGGCCATTTTTAAGTTTATCAACGCCTTCTTTTATAGCTTTAAGTGATTGTCTTCGATCACTTCTGTCCATAAATACACTATGCATTTGTTCCATCCAGTCTGGTACAATCGGCAGTTTTTTTAATTCGATTTTTGCAATGAATCCAATAGGCTTATTTAAATATCCTAATAATAGTGGAATATCAAAATTACTTTGATGATTACTTACAAATAGGACTCCTTCGTCTCTAGGAATATTTTCGATCCCTTCAACCTTTACTTTACTACCAGTACAGCCAATCATCATTTTCCCGAAATAATCAGGAAATTGGTGCATTCTACGGTCTTGCTCATGTACAGGTAAATCTTTTGGTATTTTTTTTACTGATGATAATTTTAGCTTTGCTTCAATTACACCAACTACAATGCGTGTTGCAGCAAATATTGTGCGAAACATATTAATCCTCCGATAATTGAGTATGTTAATTATTATACAAAATGCCCAACCACTTGAAAAGTATTATCCATCCTGATTATTTAATAAAACAAGAATCAAAAAAAAGAATCGGCTTTTATTTGCCGATTCCTTAATATAGTGAATCTTTAGTTCGAAACTTTTGCTCCACTGAATTCTGCTGCAAGAACTTTAGCTTTTTCAATTGCATTCGCTTTAATTTCTTGTGCTTTATCTGGCATTGCAGCCATACCTTCTACGAATAATGTAGTTACATCAGTAACACCTACAAAGTTTAAGATACTTGTTAAGTATGGGCTAGAGAAGTTAATTCCAGCTGCAGGACCATCCGAATATACGCCACCGCTTGCTTGGATGTGTAATGCTTTTTTATTCTCAAGTAAACCAACTGGACCATTTTCAGTATATTTAAATGTTTTACCAGCAATTGAGATATTATCAATAAAGTTTTTTACAACTGATGGGAAACTAAAGTTCCAGAATGGTGTAACAAATACATACTCATCAGCTTGAGTGAAAATTTCTAAGTTACGATTCATAGCAGCTAAAGTAGCTTGTTGATCAGCGCTTAATTCTTCAAAAGTAGTACCGTTTCCTAATTTGCCCCATGCTTCAAATACATTTCCATCTAACATAGGAACATTTTCTTTAAATAAATCAAAATGAACAACTTCATTTTCTGGATTTGCTTTTTTGTATTCATTAATAAATGCTTCCCCTACAGATAGACCAAATGAATTTTCAATTGCATTTGGATTTGCAGTAATATAAAGTAATTTTTTCATCTTAAACATCTTCCTCTCAGTTTCGTTTATCTTTAATTCGAGATTTTTTTTAAAAAATCAAGGGATAATCAAATCCCTTAACCTCATAATAATATCTCTAATTCAAGATGTCAACACTTTTTTTCATAAACAAAATATCTAAATTTAATTTTTGATTTTTCATCGACTTGTACATCAGATACAGATTTAACACTCCATTCTTCCTTTGAAAAATTCGGGAAAAAAGTGTCGCCTTCAAAGTTATGTTCAATTTCAGTAATATAAAGTGTATCTAAGTATGGGAATGTTAAATTAAAAATTTCAGCCCCACCAATAATAAATAAATCTTTATTTTTATTTTCTTCAACATAACTTATAACGTCATTAATGACTGTAACACCTTCTGCTTGAAAATCCTTTTGTCTTGTCACAACGATATTTTCTCGGTTTGGAAGTGGTCTACCAATCGAATCAAAGGTTTTTCTTCCCATAATAATTGTATATCCAGTAGTTACTTTCTTAAAATAAGCAAGCTCTTGTGGAAGATGCCAAGGCATCTTATTATTTAAGCCGATTACATTGTTTTCTGACATTGCAACTAATGCAGCAATCATACACTTACTACCCCTTTGATCGCAGGATGGCTCTCATAATCTTCTAATGTAAAATCCTCATATTTAAAATCAAAAATGTTTTTAATTTCAGTATTTAACTTCATTTTTGGTAATTTATGTGGCTCTCTTGATAGTTGTAAATTTATTTGTTCAAGATGATTTGTATAGATATGTGCATCACCAAATGTATGTACAAAATCTCCTAATTCTAAATCACATACTTGAGCAATCATCATTGTTAATAGTGCATAAGATGCGATATTAAATGGAACTCCTAAAAAAATGTCAGCTGACAAAATCTTCAACCAAGTTCGTTACGCTTGGCCCGTTCTTAAAAAGAACTGCTACATGTCACCATGCAGATGAGACTATATCACGACCTCACTCACATAAGGTCCCTTGCATTTCGGGTGCCAATCACTTGCACCCTACTCCATATTTGGATAGTCGTTAGGCATTTATTATTCTTTGTATTTGTAGTTATTAAATTTATTATTTTTGGACTTAATTCTATATATTATTGTAGCTGGAACTACATTTAATTGTCTGGAAGCTTCAGTTATACTTTCGTACTCAACGCCATCAATAATGACTATTCTAGAGTTAAGAGGTTTATATCCTTTCTTTTGTTCAGAAAGCTTTCTTTTTACTTCATCGGAATGCTTTCGGCCAAAAAAAGGATTGTTTTCACCAGTTCTTAAAGTAGCAATCTCTGAAAGCCTTTTTCTTTGTTCAATTGACCTTTTAATTCCTTTGTTTCGAGATTGACCTTTGTTAAGTTGTGATATTCTCTCTTTAACTTCTTTTGTATGAGTACGGCCATACATACCATTTTCTTTCCTTCTCGGTCATTTTAGCATAACGTTTCTTATTTGTTGTTGATATTTTTTTATGATATTTTCCCGATTAGGATGACTAGAAATTAAATCACCGCCAGATACTTGATCGCTTGTATTATATAGATTTACTTTTTCATTATCTAAGAAATTTTGTTCAATGGCTACCGCTTCTTCTTTTTCACACTCTTTATATATCTGAAATATAAAAGATTCTTCTCCATATTTATTCCAAGATCTTTGAAGATATAAACAATGATGAATATTTTGCGATAATTCATATTTATGTCGCCAAAATCGTTTCTCAATTTCTATAGATTGTCCAATATAATATTTTCCGGTGATTTTATTAATAATTTTATAAACTCCAGATTTATATTTCATAAAACCACCTACAAAGAATAAATTTAGCACGGGATTGTCTTATATAAGAGTTTCCCCGTTTAGCAAGGTTATCGGTACAGATCACTCTGTAAAGGCGCTCAGATTTAACGCTGATAAAGCTGACAAGAAAGTTTTCCATCATTCACATAAAATTGGAAAAAACAATGACATGGTGCTAATGCCATCTTATCAAGTTCTCCAACATTCCACGCAGAAACAATCAATCTTCGAGAATCTGGATTTGTTTTTATTTGATTAATTACATCTGTAATTTGATCAATTGTTGAGCCATCAGCAGCTTTCCATGATCTCCATTGTTCACCATATACAGGGCCCAAATTACCATTTTCATCTGCCCACTCATTCCAAATACGAACACCATTTTCTTTTAAATATTGAATATTAGTGTCGCCTTTTAAAAACCATAATAATTCATGAATAATAGATTTTAAATGAACTTTCTTTGTTGTAACTAAAGGAAAGCCATCTTGAAGATTAAATCGCATTTGGTAACCGAATGTACTAATTGTTCCTGTTCCAGTACGGTCTGTCTTTGTCATGCCATTATCTAATACGTGTTTACATAAATCTAAGTATTGCTTCATATTGACCTCCTAATTATGTATTGTTAATGATCTTCTACTTTAACTTCAATATAGCCAAAATGAAATTCTGATGATTTGCGAATTAATTGATTAAATCCATATTTTTTAAATCTTTCACTTCTAAAATGATCTTTCAACACAATTCTTTTTTTGGCAACTCGCTTAGCTTCATTGATCACTTCATATGTTAAGTCATCATACGATGCTAAATTTTTCAATGCTGCAATACCCGAAGAGGCTTCAATATTTTTTTCAAACATCGGATCAAAATAAACGATATCAAAAGATTGATCTGGAAGTGTCTTTAAATAAGTTTTATAATCCATATTTTTCACTTCAATTTTGTTAATGATATTCGACCAATCTAAAATGTTCTGTTTATTTGTTTTTAAACCTTTCTTAGTTAGGTAAGCAATAATTTGGTTTTTCTCTAAGCCCAAAACTTTACCTTGGTCACCTACAACGTAACTTGCAACAATACTATCTGAAGCCATTCCAAGTGTACAGTCTAGAAGAGAATCACCTTTTGTTAATAAACAAGCGTCACAAAATGGATCATGTTCACCTTTCAACAATCGTCTAATTCTAAAAACTGAGGAGTTCGGGTGAAAAAAATATGGAATTGCCTGATCATCCTCATACCATTCTAATCTATTTTTACCTAAAACAAGTATAGGTTTTTTAAATTTATCATAGATTTCTTCAATGCTAAATTCTTTCCGGAGAATTAACTGACCATTTAAGTCTGAAGCAATTTTCTCTGCTTCCTTTTCTAAATAAACATCTGGTCTTAAGCAAGTTGTAATAATCATTTGTCTCCTTAATTAAGAAAAAAAGAGGAAAATCCTCTTTTCAGCTGCTTTCCAAACGCTCGCTTTCTTAGTTGCTACGCCTGTCTGCGGAGCTCTTTACCGCGTAAGGGTATACACCGCTCCTTGCCAGGCTTCGCGCCTTGAAATACAGCGCTAGCAATCAGTCTGAAAGTCAAATTTTTGGATTTAGTCTATACACTGAAAAGAGGAAAAATCCTCTTTTTACATTTGTGCAAATATGGATTGAATTCTTGCTTTAATATCTTCAGGAGTTGACCCTTCGATTTGTTCACGAGGAATAAATCCTACTACCTCTTTACCTTTAAATACTGCCATTGAAGGTGAAGATGGTGGGAAGTCGGCTAAATATTCTCTTAACGTCGCAGTAGCTTCCTTATCTTGTCCAGCAAACACTGTCACAACATTTGCTGGTTTTTTCTCTGATTCAATAACAGCTTGAACTGCAGAAGGTCTAGCAAGTCCAGCAGCACAGCCACAAACTGAATTGATTACAAAAAAAGCAGTATCATTTAATTCATTCATAAATGACTCGACTTCTTCCCCAGTAGTTAATTCTGTAAAACCATTTGAAGTTAATTCCTCTCTCATTGGCTTTACGATCCCTTTCATGTACTCATCATATGCATTCATTAGTTTGTTTCTCCTTTATCATTTTCTATTTTATTACGCTCAGTCATTTGTTTCCAAACTGAACCAAGTGCTTCCTCACCATTCTCAATTCGATGCAAAGCAAGTTGAACTTGTAATTTCACTTCGAATTCTGGATCTTCTAATGCAGCTTTTAATGCTGGAATTGCACTTTCATCACCTAGTTCAAAAAGAAACATTGCTGCACGCCATCTAACTAATTTACTAGGATCTTTTAATGCTTCAATCATAGCTGGCATGGCTTCTTCAAATCCTAAGTCTGATAGACAATCTCCAGCAATTCGTCTTACACCAACTGCCTTATCCTTTAAAGCCTCATATAAATAAGGTAACACTAATTCTGATTTTAACATACCTAAATAAGCTGTAGCTAATCTTCTTATTGAAACATGTTCATCTTTTAATGCGATTTCTAGTAAAGGTAAATCTTCAAGAGTAGGATCAATTTTTACAAATCTCGCATACCTTTTTTTCCAATCTTTTTCTTCAAAAATATCTGCAGTAAATGGTTCAAATTTAGGAACTTCTTTTTTCTCAGTATTGGATGCATCATTCGTCATCACTTCGTTAACGATATTCTTTATGTCGCTTTCAGTGTGAGTAGCCGTTAATTCATCAATAATTTCTTTCTCAATTGTTGCTAATTCACCATAACGAATTCCATAATCAATCCACTGTCTTTCAAATACTACATTTGATGCAGATGTTGTTAGTTTCATAATTGCTTCTTTATAGAATGGAGGTAAAGCTGCTCTTTGTTCTTCACCATTTACAATTAATTTCAACTGCATTGGTATATTATGATACATTTGAACAAAAACTTGTACCTCACCAAAATGATTATCAATTATCGTTTCATTAGTAGCTTCATCATTTACTTCTTCACCAAATACATTTCTGACTTGAAGCAAAATAGTTTGCCAATTTGCATTTGACTTACGATCAATGGCAATAAAATCAGCTACATGATAGACACTTTTGATTCCTTCTATTCCTAATATTTCTTGAATTATTAAGGGTGCCTTGTCAATATTATCAATAGAATAATGATTTCTACTTCCTGATGGCAATTCCTCATCTAATAACACTTTCATTGTATTAGGACTTGGTGTTGGTTCGATTGACTTAATTTTCATCTTAATCTCCTCATCTTGTTATTTAGTCCATTCTATCAAAAAGAGGAAAAACTCACTATTGTAACGCCTTAACGAATTCTTCAAAGTCATTTGTACTAGATTCGATTGCGTTGTGCGTTAACTCTTCAGATCGACGAGTAAAAAGGTGAAATTTCTCAACTATTATTTCCGTCACATAAATAGGTTTTTCAGATTCCTTTACATAACTTGAAGTTTTTATAACTCCTTCAATAGAAACTTCCATCCCTTTTTTTGCTTTTTTAGTAGCATATTCAGCAATGGGACCCCATAATTTTACTGAAACATAGTTCGTTCTCGTTTTTTTCAGATAATCTGAATAAACATTCGTAGCAATATTAATAAAAGTTGTTTTCCTTCCATTCGGTGTAGTTTGTAAAATGGGCTCTTTCGTTAATCTTCCTACTAATACAACATTGTTTATCATTATTACCATCTCCTTTATTTTTTTCTACAATACAAAATTATTGTAAGTTCGTAAAAAAAGGAAAATGGTATTTTAAATACATTATTATTTTTAAAAATTCATTATGAGATAAAAAAACTTGAGTAGTAATATGACATCATAAACCAAAACTCAAAATTAATACTCTACTTTAAACTTTCTACTAAATCACTTAAAACTGACCAACGCTCCATTTTCTGTTCTAGTTGAGCTTCTTTATCCTCAATATCTTTAGAAAGTTTATAAGCTTCATCAAAATTAGAGCCTACACCTTGTAATTTTTCATTTAGTTGCTCAATCTCATTTTCCAGTTTTTCGATATCAGATTCTATACTATCCCATTCTTTTTGTTCTTGATAAGTTAATCTTTTTTTCTTTTGCTCTTTTTGATAAACTGGTTTTTCAATTGTTTCTTTTACAGCTTCAACTTCACGTTTTTCGTTCGATTGTCGTTCTAAATAATCCGTATAGCTTTCTAATGTAGATGAAATTTTTCCTTCACCTTCGAAAATTAATAATTTATTTGTAACTTTATCTAAGAAATAGCGATCATGTGATACGGTAACTACTACTCCACTAAAATTCTCAATATAGTCTTCTAAAACCGTTAAAGTATCAATATCTAAATCGTTTGTTGGCTCATCTAGTAATAATAAATTTGGAGCAGTCATTAAGAGTCTTAATAAATATAGTCTTCTTTTTTCGCCACCTGAAAGTTTTCCCAATTGTACTCCGTGCGATTGAGTAGGAAATAAGAATGTTTCCAGCATTTGTGAAGCTGAAATTGTTTTTCCATCTGGTGTATGAATGACTTCTGCTTCTTCCTTAATATAATCAATCATTCTCATCGTTGGATTCACATTTTCTTGTATTTGAGTATAGTATGCTACTTTTACTGTTTGCCCAATTTCAATTTCACCAGAATCAACTTGTTCTTCTCCAACAAGCATTTTCAATAAAGTTGTCTTACCCGCACCATTTTCACCAATTATTCCAATTCGATCAGTTTGAAGTAAAAGTAAGTTTAAATTATCTAATATCTTTTTCTCGTTAAAAGACTTATTAACATTTATAAACTCAACAACTTTTTTACCTAAACGAGTTTGTTGAAAGTTCATCTCTAATTCCACTTTTTCTTGATTGTTGAGTTTACCTGAAAGATCATCAAATCGTTGAATACGAGCTTTTTGCTTAGTTGTTCGAGCTTTTGCCCCTCTACGCATCCAAGCTAATTCTCTTCTAAATAAATTGTTTCTTTTTTCATTAGTGGCTGCCTCTTGCTCTTCCCTAGCAGCTCTTTGTTCAATATAATACTGATAGTTTCCTTCATAACGATAAATATTACTATTTGATAGTTCTAATAATGCTGTAGTAACTTCATCTAGAAAATAACGATCATGAGTAACAAATAATACTGCGTTTTGTAGTCTTTTTATGTATTCCTGTAAAAAAACGATACATTCATAGTCCAAATGGTTCGTAGGCTCATCTAGAATTAATAAATCACATGGATGTATTAATGCTTTTGCTAAGGCTACTCTTTTCTTCTGACCACCTGAAAGTAATGAAACATCTAAATTTAAATTTGATAAACCTAATTTTGATAAAATTGTCTTTGCATTTGCTTCTAAATCCCAACCATTTAATGAATCCATTTCAGCTTGTAATTTTAGTAATTCATTTTGTAATCCTTGATTAGATGGATCTTCTCCAAGTGCTTGTAAAGTTTTTTCGTATGATTTTACTAAAACCATTACTTTATCATCACTCTCAAATACTGCTTCAAGAATCGTTTGTTTTTTATCAAAGTCTTCATGTTGAGGCAAATAACTTATTACATAATCCTTTGGAGTCGTAATTCTTCCATCATCAGCTGACTCGACACCAGCAAGGATTTTTAATAAACTCGATTTACCAGTTCCATTTATACCTAATAATCCAATTTTCTGCCCTTCGCTTACGGTAAATGAAATTTTATCGAATAAAGTTTTTTCCCCATAAGTTTTAATTAAATTCTCTACACTTAAAATCTTCATATTTTAAAATTCCACTCTTTCATAAATTCATCGATGAATTTTTCTACAAATATATGTCTTTCTTCTGCCATTTCTAATGCTGTTTTTGTATTCATTAAGTCTTTTAGTTTTAATATTTTTTCATAGAAGTGATGAAGCGAAGAACTTTTGTCACTTCTATATTCTTCGATCGTCATGTTTTCTCTTATTTTAAACTCCGGGTTAAACATACTACGACCTTTTTTACCTCCGTACGCAAACGTTCTAGCAACACCAATTGCTCCAATTGCATCCAAACGATCAGAATCTTGTACAATTTTACCCTCTAAAGAAGTTGGAATAACCCCATTGCCTCCTTTGTAGGAGATATTTTCAATTATGTACATGATTGCTTTTACGATTTCATTACTATTTAATAATTCATTTAGAATTGATTCTAATTGTATTTTTTGTGCCTCAAGATCATCATGTAATTTATCATCTATTACATCGTGAACTAATGCAGCACATTCTACGATGAATTGATTTGCATTCTCTTTTTGAGCAATATGTACAGCTAAGTTTCTAACCCGGTCAATATGATACCAGTCATGCCCAGAACTATCACCTTGATGAAGATTTCGAACATAATTTTCTAATTGTAATATGATTTCCTGCTGATTCATACTCGTACCTCCATAAATCGACTAGTGATATTATATCATTTTTCTATCACCGTAAAACATTAATAGGCTAAGTGGGAATTAAATTTACGAAAAAACCTTCACTTAGAGTGAAGGTTTTTAGTGTGTAGATAAATTCTACAAAATTATGATTTTATATTAATTTATATTGAGTAGTATATTTTTTCTTAAATCCATTTGGATTCGATTTATGCCATTTCCAAGCATCTTTAATAATCAAATCAATGTCTTCATTCATTACTTTCCATCCTAAAATTTTTTTAGCTTTCTCTGAAGAAGCAATTAAAATACTTGGATCTCCTTCTCTTCTAGAACTGAATTTATATGGTATTGGATGCTTAGTTATTCGACGAACTGCTTCAACAATTTGTAATACTGAATACCCCTTATTATTTCCAAGGTTGAAAATATCACTTTTTCCACCATTAAAAAGGTAATGAAGTGCTAGTAAATGAGCATTCACTAAATCTTCAACATGAATATAGTCTCTAATACACGTACCGTCTGGAGTGTTATAATCATCTCCAAAAATAGTAATCTCTTTTCTTTGATTTAAAGCGACTTGTAAAATTAATGGAATTAAATGCGTCTCAGGAGAATGATCTTCTCCAATTTCAGCTGAACTTTTAGCCCCAGCTACATTAAAGTATCTTAGGGAAACATAATTAATACCATATGCTATACTACTCCATTTCATCATCTTTTCCATCATTAATTTTGTTTCACCATATGTGTTCGTTGGTTCTGTACTGAAGTCTTCTGAGATTGGTACGATTTTAGGTTCTCCATATACAGCAGCCGAAGATGAAAATACGATATATTTAACATTAAACTCATTCATCACTTCTAATAAAACATGTGTACCAAATACATTATTGCTAAAATACTCCAACGGTTTTTCCATTGATTCACCAACTAGGCTATTTGCTGCAAAATGTAACACACCATCAATCTTTTCATTTAGAAAAACTGACTTTAAAAATTCCTTATCACGAATATCACCATGATAAAAAATAGCGTCTGAATGTATCGCTCCTATGTTTCCCGTCTGCAAATTATCAACAATTATTACATTTACGCCATTTTCAATCAGCATGTATACTGCGTGTGATCCTATATAACCAGCTCCGCCATGTACTAAAATATTCATATTGATCACATTCTTTCGTTTTCAAGTTGTTTTTTAGTCATATTTTTATTTTTAAAAACAAGTAATTTTTGACCGAAATAATTTAAAATCGTATATAACCCAGAACTAATTAAGACAGCTAAGTCATTTTTAAAATCTAGAGATATAAAACCCTGTAAATTTAAAATGTAATCAATTATTTTAGCTCCAAGATTAAATGCTATAAAATAACAGGTTAAAATGACAATGATAAACATTGGGATACTTTTTTTTACAGAGCTTTGACTTTTAAACGTAAAATTCCGATTTAAAATATAACTGATACATGCTCCTAAAGAATTTCCAATAAAAGTTGAAATCCAATAAGATAAACCAAATAAATGAAGTAGTAAATAAATGAATGATAATCCTACAATTGTATTTGCAATTCCTACTGCAATAAAACGAAAAAATGTCTTATTCATCTTTGACCCTTAATTACTAGTTCAGAATCGATCATTGTATATAAATCTGTTTCAATAGCATACCTAGGTCGATTTTTAACTTCGTGATAAATCTTTCCAATATACTCACCGATCATTCCAATACCCAATAATTGAACACCACCAACAAACCAAATTGAGACCATTAAAGATGGCCATCCACTAACCGTATTCCCTAATATATGTTGAACTATTGCATAGCCAGCTGCTATTAAACTAAATAAGATGGATAAAAACCCCAGCAATGAGACAAATCTAATCGGAGCTATACTAAATGAAGTGATCCCGTCAAACGCAAAAGATAGCATCTTTTTTAACGGATATTTTGATTCACCAGCAAATCTTTCTTTTCGATCGTAATAAACATTAGTTGAAGGAAAACCTACAAGAGGAACTAGTCCTCTTAAGAATAAATTTGTTTCTTTATATTTGAATAATTCATCTAATGCCCGTTTACTCATTAATCGGAAATCAGCATGATTAGGAACTAGATTAATCCCTATTTTCCCCATGAATCGATAAAATCCAAGTGCTGTTGAACGCTTAAAGAAAGTATCTGTTTCTCTACTGTCTCGTACGCCATAAACAATATCAAAGCCCTCTAAATACTTTTCTACAAATTTACGTATTACATTAATATCATCTTGTAAATCCGCATCAATTGAAACTACACAATCAGATTGCTTGTTTGCAATTTCAAGCCCAGCAATAAGCGCGTTCTGATGTCCCACATTTTTTGCAAGCTTTAGTCCTCTAACATAATCATTTTCATTACATTCATTTTCTATTAGCTCCCATGTTCGATCTTTACTTCCATCATCAACAAACAGGATTTTACTATAATCAGATATAAGAGAATCATCTATTAATTCTTCAATTAAGTAGGTAAGTTGTCTTGTTGTTTCCTCAAAAACTTCCTGTTCATTGTAACAAGGGACAACTATCGTCAATAAAGGTATTTTCATTTATAATCACATCCATTTCAGTCGATATTTACCTCGTAAAGATATATACGCCATGCAGAATTTTTATTGTTAAAAACTTTCTTCAATAAAAGTCCATTACTACTAGCATTTTCAATTGGGACAGCCGCAAAAATATATTCCCCACCCATCTTTTTAAATTCGTTAATATTTAGTTGTAAATGATGGATTTTTACGTTTGAGTCCTTTTTAAATTCATAATTTTTACCTAGTTCAGCTACAAATAGGTAGCATCTTCCTCCCCAATGGTCGAAGTAATTTTCAAGCAATGGGCTTTTTTCAAGTTCAGGTGCAATTATTTTTCTAAATTGGTGCTTATACTTTAACGAATAAAAATTATTATACGTATCGAGCGTGTAAAAACCGTTATACTGAGCAATCGCAGGGTGAATGCCTATACTTGCAACCCGATAACTATTTTTAGGTTTTCCGATATATTTTGAGATTTCATTAAATTGATTTACAGCATAAAATTGTTTAAATGATGGTTTCCCCGCTACACGATATACAATTTCATCATTAGCACAAAACATTACAATTACTTGAACTACTAAACAAATTTTCACAAACTTTTGCCAACCTTTTCCCTTTAACCAAAGAAGATAGGCTCCTACAGCAAACATTAAATAGATTATTAAAGGTCTTAAAAAATGAAATCTAGCAAAGTTAAACGTATTTAAAAGTTGAAATTGTTCTTTTACTGGCTTCCATCCTTTATAAAACCAAAAGGCGTACCAAACGGATAATAAAAAATTAAGAATAAATAAGTATAGAAATCTTTTTTCAATACTTTCTCTTTTTTTATTTATTAAAGTCCAGAATACAATAAAAGATAAAGGTACAATGACTAGAGTGTGAAGTGTTAGCACATGGGTATGTCCTAAAAAATAATTCTTAAACACTAGTCGAATCGTATGCCAAAAACCCAATGTAGAGCTTAAAAACTCATTTCTACTTGTTGGTTCAGATGGAATGACTAGTGAGAATACAAGGCGATATTCAATTCCTAAATATATTAAAGTCATTAATAAAATACTTAAAAAGAACACTAGATTGATTTTCTTTTTTACAAATATATCTCTTAACCAAAGCAATCCCATAAATACTAAAAAGAAAAAGAATCCTAATACAAAACTAGAATAAAAGGGTAATAATATAAGAGTAATCCAGTCTTTCCAGGAATATTTTCCAATTCTTATATTTAGAAACGCCCAAAGTGCAAGTGGCATCCCCAATGTACTTAGCATTCCAGACGGCCAAAATGGTGTTAGTGCAAATGCAAGTGAGACCCATACTCTAATGAGGTAATTTTCTTTTGATGTTATTAAATGCTTTTTTAACAAGAGATACATCCCAAGAAACGCGAAAGCTCTAGTAATTGTCTGTCCTATGGAATAAGCTAGCATTGGCGGAAAGAGATTATTTAACCACTGTATACCACTAAATTCCGTTCCATAAGCATTTCTAGGCAATCCATTAATGATCTGCGGGATTGTAGAATTTAATTTACCGAATAATTGCCCTGAGTTTCTAAGTGTTTTATACCATGCAATATTTGAATCTAAATTATCGTGTACTCTAATATGAGCATTTTCCCCTAATATGAAAAGAGGAGAAACATAAATAATCATTAAGATTGTTGCAATTATTAAATGTTTATTTTCTTGGCTTAATTGTTTAAATAATTTCATATTTATTACACCACTTTGTTTATATTTAGTTTTTGGATTACTGATTAAAATTTCCCTCCCTTGTTCGCCTGAGCTCGATCCTTCTTAACCTTTTTCTCACTTCTATAATTCATGATAATGATTTCGTTTAATAGACGCTTAATTATATGATCAATTAATATTAAAATTCTTTTCTGAAATTCAGATGAAAATTTGACTAAAATTTCATTTAAATTTTCCCTATAATTTTCAATAAATAAAAAATATTAATTTTATAATGTGCATAAAAATTTGATTAGGCTAATTTCTTTAATAGTATAAAAAGTTTTTAGAAGTAATTAAATCATGTACTAGAGGTGCAATCATGCTGATTTTTGTGGATGACGAACAAAAAAAGTTTCATCTAACAAACGGAAGAATTAGTTATGTATTTTATGTCATGAAAAATGGCCATCTTGGGTCTTTGTATTTTGGAAAAGCGATTGACATTCATTCAAATTTTACTCATATCCAAAATGACAATTCTACTACAACATATACTTCTTATTATTATGCTGATCGATCAATTAGTCTTGAAACGATCAGGCAGGAATATCCCGTCTATGGCACATCTGACTATCGTGAACCGGCATTAAGTATTCGTCAGTTAAACGGTAGCCATATTACTAACTTTATCTATAAATATTATACAATTACAAAAGGGAAACCCATTTTACAAGGTTTACCTGCCACTTATACGGAAAATGAAGAAGATGCTGAAACCATTCAGATTGTTCTAGAAGACTCAACTCTTAAAGCTGTGCTTGTAATTTCCTATACAATATTTAAAGATTTATCTGTTATTACTAGAAGTGCATATATTTGTAACCAAGGAATTGAACCATTTTATTTAGAGCGATTTATGAGTGCGACGATTGATTTTCCTAATCATGATTTCATTATGATACAGCTAAGTGGTGCATGGTCTAGAGAGAGACATTTAATGGAACGACAGTTAGTAATGGGTACACAGGGTATATCGAGTTTACGTGGTTCAAGTTCACATCAACATAATCCATTTCTTGCCTTTAGAAGAAAAGAGACTACAGAAAATCATGGCGAAGTATTTGGCTTTAATTTAGTTTATAGCTCAAATTTTATTGCTCAAGCCGAAGTTGATCATTACGATATGACTAGAATTACGATGGGAATACATCCGTTTCGTTTCACTTGGAAATTATCTGAAAACGAACACTTTCAATCCCCTGAAGTAGTGATGGTATATTCTAATAAAGGTATGAACGGTATGAGTCAAACTTATCATGATTTATACCGAAACAACTTAATTCGTGGTAAGTGGAAAAATAATGAACGACCTATATTAATAAATAATTGGGAAGCCACTTATTTCAACTTTAATGAAGAATCCTTACTTCAAATCGCAAGAGAAGCAAAAAAGCTTGGGATTGAATTATTTGTATTAGATGACGGATGGTTTGGTAAAAGAAATAATGCTACCAGCTCTCTAGGCGATTGGTATTCAAATACTGAAAAATTCCCTAAAGGAATAGATTGTTTTTCTAATAAAATTAAAGAGATAGGTTTAAAATTTGGTCTTTGGTTTGAGCCTGAAATGGTTAGTCAAAATAGTAATTTATTTAATAATCATCCTGATTGGATAATTCGTACACCTAATCGACAAGTTTCTTTAGGAAGGCATCAATTAGTATTAGATTTCTCGAGAAAGGATGTTGTCGATTACATTTATAAAAAAATGGGTGATGTTATAAAGAATACAAATTTAGACTATATAAAATGGGATATGAATCGAAATATTACTGAGGCTTATTCTAAGAAGTTAGCTAATGATCAACAAGATGAATTTTTTCATCGGTATATTTTAGGTGTGTATGAATTATATGAACGACTAGTAAGTGATTTTCCAAATGTGTTATTTGAATCATGTGCTGGCGGTGGTGGTCGATTTGATCCTGGTTTATTGTTTTATGCACCCCAAGCATGGGCTAGTGATAATACAGATCCAATTGAACGATTAAAAATTCAATACGGTACCTCACTACCATACCCAATTTCTAGCATCGGTTCACATGTATCAGCATCACCTAATCATCAAACATTTCGTAATACCCCATTATCAATTAGAGCCAATGTCGCATTCTTTGGAACATTTGGTTATGAATTAAATCCTTTGATACTTACTGAAAAAGAAAAATCAGAAATTAAATCGCAAATACAATTTTTCAAACATCACCGATCATTAATTATGAAAGGAGATTTTTATCGGTTACTTGATCCTTTTAAAGAAAACGAAGTAGCTTGGATGGTAATAAGTAAAAACAAAAATGAAGCCATAATAGGTTGGTACAAAATGTTAGCAAGCCCAAATCCAATGAAGTACCAGACTTTAAAACTGACAGGTTTAAATCCAAATAAGAAATATTTACTAAACACTACGAATCTCACTTTTTATGGAAACGAATTAATGGAAAACGGAATCCCCTTACCACTCGAATTTAATGGCGCCAATAAAAAAATTGCAAAACGATCAGGTGATTTCCAATCTTGCATCTTTCATCTTGTTTGTCCTGATTAAATGTACGAAACTCGTCCATATTGTCCTATGACGAAGTTTGAATAAGTTGCAATATTGACCAATCAAAACGCTTGTCTTTTCGTGCAGCAAATCTTGCAGATGTGCGTTAAAAACAAGCGTTTTAAATGTTCTTTAAACCATTTAACAAATGAAGGTTCTTAAGCTTTCAATAATTTCTCAATGGACGATCTCATCTCTTGAGGATTTGTTTGTGGAGCAAATCGTTCAATGACTTTACCTTTTTTATCAATAATAAATTTAGTAAAATTCCATTTTATTGATTTTAACCCCATAATACCAGGAGCTTCTGAGCTTAAATATTTAAATAGTGGATCTGCTTTGTCACCATTTACATCAATTTTTCCGAAAACAGGGAAGGTTACACCAAAATTCAATTCACAAAAACTTTGAATTTCTTCATTTGAACCTGGTTCCTGATTCATAAATTGATTACATGGAAAACCAAGAATTACTAATCCTACTTCTTTATATTGTTCATATAATGCTTGTAAATCTTTATATTGAGGAGTATATCCACATGCACTTGCAGTATTTACAACAATTATTACTTTATCTTTATATTTTGAAAGAGATACTACTTCGCCTTTGCTATCTTTTACTTCAAAATCATAAATACTCATTTCACATTCCTCCTACTTCCTTATAATGTTAATAGTAATTATTTTCCATCAAAAAGTCTATTCTAATTACTATTTTTTGAAAAAAACCTTCAAACCTATTAGTATTTAAATTATAGTTTAATTAAACTAATTTCTTCACCTTTTAACTAAAAAATGGAGGTAAGAGTATGCATGATTTAGGCTTTAATACATATTTAATTGATTTATATGATTTATCGTTTCAGGAACGAACGGGTAGCTATATTATTTTAGATGAAGATATTACAATCATTGAAACAAGTGCTAGTCCTTCCCACGAATATTTATTACAAGGTTTAAAAGAGCTGCAAATTTCATTAGACAGTATTAAAAATGTTATCGTAACACATATTCATTTAGATCATTCAGGTGGCGCTGGCTTATTAATGGAAAAATGTCCTAATGCAACTCTTTTTGTCCATCCAAAGGGAGCTAGGCATTTAGAAGATCCGACAAAATTAATTGCGAGTGCAAAACAAGTTTATGGTGATGATTTTGATCGTTTATTTAACCCAATTCTTCCAATTGACTCTACTAAAATTTATCAGGTAGCCGATGGTGAGGAGCTTATTATTGGTAAAAATCGTAAACTTACGTTGTTACATACTCCAGGTCATGCTAACCATCATATTTCAATTTTCGATTCTTCTAGTAAATTTATGTATACAGGAGATACATTAGGTATTTTTTATCCGCAGCTTCTAAATGAAATAGGAACGTTTATTTTACCATCGACATCGCCTAATCAATTTTCATACGAAGCAACGTTAAGTTCATCTGGAAAAATTCAAGAGTATAATCCAGATGCTATTTGCTTCGGTCATTATGGATTAACTAGAGATACAAATTTCGTTTATGAGTCTTTAAAACTATATTTAGATCGTTTTATGAAACTAACTGCTTCCACAATTGAAGCTAATAAAGAAAAAGCTTTTTATGAGAAAAGCAGGATTTTGTCAGCAGCATTATATAATGAAGTAAAACAAGATCTTCAAAATAAGAATATAGATCAAAGTCATCCAGTTTTCCAGATTATTAAGTTAGATTTGGAAGTTTCAGCTATGGGATTAGTACTGGCTATGGATCAAGATTAATAAAATAAAAAACTTCAGCCATTTGGCTGAAGTTTTTATTATTTTTTAATTTTTTTCATTGGTTTATTTTTACTTGAAATAGGTTTCTTATTTTGATTTGAAACTGGTTTTGTTCTTTTTTCTTTTGACTGATTTTCATTCAGTTGTTTTTCTTTCATTTCGACTTTTTGTATTTCACCGTGTGAAACCGTTAAATGTTCAAAAAACAATTTTTGCGTTCCTCTTAAGCTAAATAAATTCTTTTTCTCTCGAGGTGTTACCAAGTTTATGACAGTACCTTGTTTACCCATTCTTCCTACACGGCCACTTCGATGAGTATATTGTTCAACTTTTTCTGGTACATCAAGTGTTATAACATATGGTAACTCCTGTAAATCGATTCCTCGTGCTGCTACGTCAGTTGAAAATAGTAAAGTAGTTTTACCGATTTGAAGATCTTTTAAAACTCGACTTCTTTCCATTTTCCCTAGTTTTGAATGCAGTACCGCTGTTTTAATTCCTCTAAAATTTAATTTAGAAGCGTATCCTTCAAGTTTAAATGGATCATTACTAAATACGATTGCTTTCATATTTTGAACAGAAGCAATTCTTCTTAGTAATTCTAGCTTCTCTCTTTCTTCACAAGGAATAAAACCATGGATTATATTTCCTTCCAAGCTTTGTTCAATCGAAATTTCTTTTAGATTTGAACTTGTTTCCTTTGCAAATTGCATTGCCACCGGTGTTATTGTTGCAGATAAAAATACTAGTTGGCGATCTTTCATCGTTGCTTTGACAATTTGTGGTAAATCTTTTTGATCATCCGTTTTTAATAATTCATCTACTTCATCAAAAACAATTGTCTTAACACAATGCATTTTTAATTTTTTCTGTTTAATTAATTGTGAGATTCGCCCAGGTGAACCAACAATAATTTTAGGCTTCTGTTTTAATTTTTCAATCTGACGTTTTATATCAGCTCCACCAACAATTGAAGCCACTTTTATATTTGAATTTTGTGTATAATCTTGAACAACCTGAAAAATTTGCATTACAAGTTCACGAGTTGGAGCCATGATAATAATTTGGGGATTTTCTTCCATTTCATCAACCTTATTAATCAAAGGTAAAACATATGCAAGAGTCTTACCAGTACCTGTCGGAGATTGCGCTATGACATCGTTCCCATCTAATATCGCTGGGATTGCTTCCTCTTGAACCGCTGTCCATTTCGTAATATTATTTGCTTTTATTTTTAAGATTGTTTGTTCTGCTAATTGAAAATGTTCCATTTAAATCTCCTTTAATATTTGCTCATCGTACCATTGTAACATTATTTCAGTAATATGTACCAATTCTTCTATTAGATCGAAGTCATCTTCGGTCATTTTATTTTGAAATTTTATGTTTACTGACGATTCAATGATATTTTTATCTAAAATTGAGTGTTTAATGTTATAGAATGGAATGAATTGCTCATTTGTCTTATTTTGAAATAAAAGTAGACTCCTTTGAATGATTTCGATTTCTAATGGTTTAGGAAAGGAAAATTCAATTTCAATATAACATCCTACTTCAGTATTTCCATTAATTAATTCATTATATAAATCACTAGCTGATGTACTCATTGAAAATGTGCAACTTGTTGTCGTAGTCGACTTGTTTAATTTTTTAAATCGAATTGAGAATAATCGATCCATTTTGGAAAGATTAACAAAGTCATTTCGATCAGTGATTTCATATTCTCCATCTAAATCTTTGTCATATAAGAGCCCTTCTATTACAACCTTCATATTATCAAAAGCGGTCGGATCAAACATTATCTAAACTCCTTTAATCAATAGATTCCTAAGTTCGCTTATTTTCTATTATGTATCATATTAAACGAACCACACAAAAAATAATCCGATAAAATCATTTTGATTCAATTTTATCGGATCAATTTTTATTTTATTATCTCAAATTGGCTATTATAAAGATTTGCGTAGAAACCTTCTTTTTCCATTAATTCCTCATGCGTACCTTGTTCAATAATATCGCCATCTTTCATACAAAGAATCAAATCTGCATTTCGAATAGTCGATAGGCGATGCGCAATCACAAAACTTGTTCTTCCTACCATTAAATTGTCCATTGCTTTTTGAATGAGTGCTTCAGTTCTCGTATCAACACTACTTGTTGCTTCATCTAAAATTAATATTTGAGGATCTGCCAAAATTGCACGAGCAATCGTGATCAGCTGCTTTTGACCTTGGGATATATTATTCACTTCTTCGTTAAGTATCATATTGTATCCATCAGGCAAAGCTCTAATAAAGTGATCAGATTGAGCAGAAATAGAGGCATTTTTAACTTCTTCATCCGTTGCATTAAGTCTTCCAAAACGGATATTATCTGCAATTGTACCATTAAATAGCCAAGTATCTTGCAGAACCATTCCAAATAATGATCTTAGTTCATCCCTTTTAAAATTCTTTATGTTATGTCCACCGATAGTGATTTCCCCACTATTAACATCGTAAAACCGCATTATTAAATTTACAATTGTTGATTTCCCAGCTCCAGTTGGCCCAACAATTGCAATTTTTTGGCCTGGTTTAACGACTAAATTAAAATCATGAATAATTATTTTTTCAGGTGTATAACCAAAAGCAACATGATTGAAGTGAACATCACTTGTAACTTCATTATGCTTAATTGATCGTGCATTTGCTACTTCAGCTACTTCTTCTTTCTCTTCTAAAAATTCAAATACTCTTTCTGCAGCTGCTGCTGTTTGTTGAAGTATATTTGAAATATTAGCAATTTGTGAAATTGGCTGCGTAAATGAACGAACATACTGAATGAAAGCTTGAATTCCTCCAACTGTCATTGATCCATTAGCAGTAAAATATCCACCTAATATACAAATCGCAACATAGCCAATGTTTCCAATAAAAGCAGTGATTGGAATCATTAGTCCTGATAGAAAATTCGCTCTCCATGCCGATTTATATAACTCATCATTATATTCACTAAAAGCTCTAGTAGATTCATCTTCACCACTAAATGCTTTTACTAAAACATGATTTCCTAACATTTCTTCAACATGTCCATTTACTTTCCCTAAATATCTTTGCTGGTTAATAAAATGTTTTTGAGATTTTTTAACGATCATCATGACAAAAACCATTGAAAGAGGCAATATGCATAGCGCAACTAAAGTGAGTTGCCAGCTGATCGAAATCATCATGATTGTTATACCAATAATCGAGGTAATCGAGGTAATTATTTGTGTTAAACTTTGGTTTAAAGTTTGATTAATTGTATCAACATCATTCGTTATTCTAGAAAGAACTTCACCGTGACTAGTTTGATCAAAATAGCTTAAAGGTAATTTATGAATTTTATCATTTATATCACTTCGAAGCTTAAAAGTTACCTTCATCGTAACACCACTCATTACGTAGCCTTGAAGATATGCAAAAAGTGAACTTAATAAATATAAACCAATTAACCATAAACCAATTACACTTATTTTTCCAAAGTTAATTTTTCCACTACCGCTAATTTGTTTCATGACACCGGAAAAAATTTCATCTGTCGCTTTACCAAGAATTTTTGGCCCTAGTATTGTAAAAACAGTTGAAATAATTGCTAGTATAAAGACAAAAACGATTGTCTTTTTGTGCACACCTAAATAACTCATCAATTTTGCCATCGAACCTTTAAAATCTTTCGCCTTTTGACCTGGCGCCATTGGGATATTTCGTCCAAACATTTGACCAGGCCCGCGACCACCGCCCCGATTTTGAAAAGTATTTTTATTAGAATTGCTCATGCTAATTCCTCCTTGGATAACTGCGATGTAGCAATTTCTAAGTATTCTGGGCAATTTTTCAGTAATTCTTTATGAGTACCTTGACCTACAATCCTACCATTATCTAATACAACTATATGCTCTGCATTCATGATCGTATTTACACGTTGGGCAATTATGATCATCGTAGTTGATTCTATATCTTCATTTAACGCTTTTCTTAGTGCAAAATCCGTCTTAAAATCAAGCGCAGAGAAACTATCGTCAAAAATAAGAATTTCGGGTTTCCTTGCTAAAGCCCGAGCGATCGAAATTCTTTGTTTTTGACCGCCTGAAACATTATCTCCTCCTTGAGAAATTTCAGCATTAAATCCCCCTTCTTTATGAGAGATAAATTCACTTGCCTGAGCGATTTGGGCTACTCTTTCCATTTCTTCATCAGAAATATTTTTATTTCCGTATTTTAAATTTGAAGCAATTGTCCCTGTTAGTAAAAGTCCTTTTTGAGGTACATACCCTATTTTAGTGCGTAAATCCTTTTGCTTTACTTCCCTTAGATCAACACCATCAACTAAGACTGCCCCTTTGGTAACATCATAAAAACGTAATATTAAATTTGCAATTGTTGATTTTCCCGAACCAGTTGGGCCAATAATGGCAGTTGTTTGTCCTTGCTTTGCAACAAATGAAATATTATTTAGTACATCATTTTCAGCACCTTCATATCTGAAACAAACATTTTTAAATTCAACAAATCCCTTTTTATCTGCTTCAAAGTTTATATGAAGCTCTGGATCGATAATTGAAACATCAGTAGCCAATACTTCTGAAATACGTGCAGCAGAAACAGCAGCTCTAGGGACTAGAATAAACATGATTGAAATCATTAAAAATGCTGTGATGATTTGCATTGCATATTGCATAAATGCGATCATATCGCCAACTTGCATATTAGATTTTGCAATTTGGTGGGCACCAACCCAGATGATTAAAAGTGATGAGCCATTCATAATCAACATCATTGAAGGCATCATCATTGTCATGATACGATTGACAAATAAATTCGTTTTCGTTAATTCGCTGTTTACCTCTTGGAATCTTGTTTTTTCATGTGATGCATTTCCAAAAGCTCTAATAACCATCAATCCAGTTAAATTTTCTCTTGAAACTAGATTTAACTTATCTATTAACTTTTGAATAAATTTAAACTTTGGAATAGCAACTGTCATGATTACCATAATTAAAGAAAGTAAAACGATAACTGCTAATGCAATAATCCAGCTCATCGAAGCAGATTTATTAATTGCCATTATAATTCCGCCAATTCCCATTATTGGTGCATAACAAAGCATTCGGATCCCCATCATTAAAAGAGTTTGAATTTGCATTACATCATTTGTACATCTTGTAATCAGAGATGCCGTTGAAAATTTATCAAATTCATTGTTTGAAAAGCTTTCTATTTTTTTGAAAACATCTTTACGTAAATTCCTAGCGAGACCAGAGGCAATTCTTGAGGACAAGAAGCTGACTAAGACTGTTGCTATTCCTCCAAGTAAAGCAATCGCAATCATAATCAATCCTATTTTAACGATATATAAACTTCCTAGTTTATGTAAATTAACCCCTAGTTCAGTATAAAATGCTTTCGTCATCATAATACCACTTTGAGTTAGTAAGGTTTTATCCGATGAAATAGCTTTATTATGCGCATTTAGTATCGCATTTTGGGGAAGTTTATCAAACATTGGTTGCAGTTCATATAGTTTTGTTAAATTAATCTTATTTGAACGCGGCGTACTACTAGTTTTTGCATGACTTACTTTTCCAGTAGCTTCTTCTTGGATTATATTAAATAACGTCCAAGTGGAAGCACCAAATGATTGATCAAGTTGTTTTTCTACATTCTTATTCAATTTTTTCTTTATGTAAATGCTCTGATCAGCTTTTTTGTAAATACTTATGTATTTTTTTCCTTTTGAATTTTTATCATTTGCGGATTTTAAATCATAATTTTTAAATATAATTTCTTTTTCCTCATCTGTCATAAAGGTAGTCATTAGTTTCATACCTTTTTGACTAATTGCATCTGGAGCAACATGCAATATACCATTTTGCTGAATACCATTGTTTACAATTTCGGACATGTAGTTAGGTAAGTTCAAATCACACATTGCCTGACCAAATAAGAATAATATAGCTAAAATAATACTTGTACTAAAGGCCTTTAAATACTTAGCTAACTTGATCAAATGAGTATCTCCCCTATTAAGATGTATTTTTTTAAAACACTAACTCATACTGAAAAAACTCGCATCAAATGCGAGTATGTTTTTCAGTATGAATTATTAAGTTAATTAAAACAATCCTTTTGGACGGCCTAGTTCATCTACGTCCATATTTAATGCAGCTGGTTTTTTCGGTAAACCTGGCATTGTCATTACGTTCCCTGTTAGTGCAACAATAAAACCTGCACCAATTGATGCTTTAAGTTCTCTTATTTCTACTTTAAAACCAGTAGGTCTTCCAACTAAACTTGGTTGGTCTGATAAAGAATATTGAGATTTTGCCATACAAATTGGTAAGTTGCCCCAACCATTCTCATTAAATTCCAAAATTTGTTTTTTTGCTTTAGGAGAAATATTCACTCCGTCTGCACCATAAACTTCTTTTGCAATTTTTTCTATTTTATTTTCAATTGAATCAGATAATTCATATAAATAATTAAATGTTTCTTTAGGATTTTTTAACATACTAACAATAGATTCAGCTAGCTCTACGCCACCTTTACCACCATGTTCCCAAACTTCTGTTAAGACGATCTTAATGCCGTTATCTTGTCCCCATTGTTTTAATACACTTATTTCTTCTTCTGAGTCAGAAATAAATTTATTAATTGCTACAACAACAGGTACATTGAATTTGCTAACTGTTTCCACATGCTTTTCAAGATTTTGAATTCCATCTTTTACTGCTAAAGCGTTTTCATTAGTCAATTCATTTTTATTTACTCCACCATGCATTTTTAATGCTCTAATTGTTGCAACTATTACGACTGCATCAGGTGTAACACCTAAAGCTCTAGTTTTGATATTTAAGAATTTTTCTGCTCCTAAATCTGCACCAAAACCAGCTTCCGTTACAACATATTCCCCTAATTTCATAGCCATTTTAGTTGCAATAACACTGTTACAACCATGAGCAATATTAGCAAATGGGCCACCATGAATAATTGCTGGAGTGTGTTCAATCGTTTGAACAAGATTTGGTTTAATTGCATCTTTTAGTAATAATGCTAGTGCACCTTCTACTTTTAAATCTCCAACAGTTACTGGAGTTTTATGTATAGTATAGGCAACAACAATTCGTTTAAGTCTTTCTTTCAAGTCTTGAATTGATGTCGCTAAACAAAGAACCGCCATGATTTCAGAAGCAACCGTTATATCAAACCCATCTTCTCTTGGAACCCCGCCAGATGGACCACCCATACCTACAACGACATTTCTTAAAGCACGATCATTTAAATCGACTACTCTCTTCCAAGAAATTCTACGTACATCAATTTCAAGTTCATTGCCTTGATGGATATGATTGTCAATAAATGCTGCTAATGCATTATTCGTCGTAGTAATGGCATGAATATCACCGTTAAAATGTAAATTAATATCATCCATCGGTAAAACTTGAGAATAGCCTCCTCCAGTTGCACCGCCTTTTACTCCCATCGTTGGCCCTAAAGAAGGTTCACGCAATGCTACGATTGCATTTTTGCCAATTTTGTGGAAAGCTTGTGCAAGTCCAACAGTGACCGTTGATTTACCTTCACCAGCAGGCGTTGGATTTATTGAAGTAACTAAGATTAATTTACCATCTTCATTTTCTTTTAATCGGTCTAAAATTGATAATGACAATTTAGCTTTATAATGCCCATAGTTTTCAACTTCTTCATCAAAAAGATTTAAATTATCTGCAATTTCATTTATTTTTTTCATTTCTGATTCAAAAGCAATTTCTAAATCTGACTTAATTTGACTCATTCAATCATCTCCAATTGCACTTCATTATAATCAAAATTATAGCACAATTTTACAAATAATTCATTTTTAAAAATTCGAAATTTTTTAATCATATCATTCAAAATTACTAATACTTTCTACTTATCAATGGAATTCAAAGTTACATACTAAAGATAAGGCATTAAAAGAAAGGAGTGTAATTATATGTATCGTCATAAAAAACATAAAGAACACAAACGTAATCACAATTTACCAAAGGATCAAAATGAAGAATATAGTGCAGAGTTTTATCCCACAAGGAATGTGTTTTATTCGGAAACAACTTCAGATAAATCTCATACCTCTGGAATTGTAATTGGATACGTAGCTCTATTTTTTTCACTATTTTCGTTATTTTTAATGCCTGTTTTATTTGGAATCGTTGGAATTGCACTTGGAATATACTCTGTAACTAAAGGTCATTCCACTTTAGGATATACAGCAATTGGATTTGGATTATTTTCGGTAATTGTAACTATTTTCTATAATTTATTAATTGTCCTAAGTGCAATTCTTTAAGGATAGATTGAAAAAGCAAAAAAAGACCTTTAAGGTCCTTTCAGAATAGATAATTTTTGTACTTCATCTACGCACTGAAAGAACCTTAAAGGTCCATTTAAATTCCCTGCAACATTCACTTACTTTTTCAATATAAGTTAACATCACAAATCGAATGACAATTAATATTTTTAAACTTGAACTACAGACCATTCATCATCTTTCTTTGAATAAGTTAAATTTGCAAAATGATTTGTAAGATCTCGATACTCTTCGACATTTTCTAAAATTTCATCTACTCCAGAATAAAAATCAACTCTGAAAATAGGGATTTCGATTACTTTTCTATTTTCAACTCTTTCACTTAGATCAATTATTAATCCATCTTCCATTAAAGGGTATAATGTCAACATTAATTTAATATTGATTGGATTAATTTGTTTTGAACGATTAAATATATTTAAACTTCTTCTCTGAAGTTGTGTAATTTTATATGAAATGACATTACAAAGCATAAAAATAAAGTCGTTAGTTCTTTTATAATAAACCTTTTGATACATTCCATCACTTATGTTCATGTATGCAAAAGAATTGTTTAATCTTGGTATAAAAGGTTTTTGTAATGGTTCTTTTTTGTGAGCAAGATACAGTAATTCTGCAATTTCTTTAGGCTCTAGCTCATCTAAATCTGCTAATTCTTCAAAATCGATCCAACAGAGGTCATCATGTTCACTATGTTCTAAAATAAATTGATTAATATATTCTCTTTCAACATAATAAAAAGAGGAATTTAAATTAAATTCGGACCATTGAATATCGTGTTTTAGCAAAAGAATGTTTTGAAGAGGAAAAGGAAGTCCTTGAACAAACTCTTTATAATTTATGCCTGATGTGATAAAGCAATGATTATGGTTATCACCATAAATATAGATAATATCCTTTATTGAATCAATTCCCGCCAACGATATTGCCACCTTTAATTTTTTTCTTTATCATATCATACTTTATACTAAATTTATCATCAAAAATGATAAATTTAATTCTTTTTACCTAATATTATTTTACATTTTTTACCAAAATATCACACTCTACCTCAAATCAATCTTATACAGGTGGCCTACATAAAGATGTAGTTTTTGTTTGAATTGGTTCTTTCGTAACAGAGCGAATACTCCATTCTCCGTCATCATTTGAAAAATTAAATTTAACAAGAGTGTAAGGTGGTTGTTGATCTTGTTTATATGCAATTAATTGAATTGTTGCTCCGAATACGTATGTACCATTATATTTCTTTTTTATATTTGTTAATGTCGCACAATTATATTGTTCTCCTGGACCGAACATTTTATATAAACGGTTATTTATACTAGGAAAAAGAATTGATAATACTGCATCTTCTAATACTTCATTTTGTACCGCAAATGCATTTGCCGGTTTTGATGTCCCAATTAAGCACATTAATAGTACGATAATAAATCCTCTTTTCATTTCTAACCCTCCATCTTAAGGCTTTAACAAATTACTTAGTATCTATTCTTTACAATTTACTGATGGTTATGAAAGAGAGTTTAAATGAATCCAGGAATAGGAATTTTAAAGAATAATGAAAAAAGAAGACCATGAAAAGTTTTTCTTTTCGTGGTCTTCTTTTTTCTTTTAACTACTATTGATGATCCCAATAGTATTTACTCAAGATATCTGAGAGCAAGTCAATTGTTCTATAAAGTTCAGGTAATGTATTATCGACTCCACCTACTTCTATTAATATTGAGTGCGGTGATAAATCTTGGTTATATACGCCATTTCCTTGTTTATAGTTTTTACTAAATATTCCTCTTGTTAAACCTTTGTTAAATTTCATAATTTCACTATTTAAATCTTTAGCTAACGCTAAGTTTTTTCTATAATTTTTGTTTTCTACTCCAACAATAAAGTATAGCTTTGCGTATTTTTGCCCATTAATTTCAGTAGTTGTCACATTTTTTCTTTGATCATCACGGTGTATATCAATAAGATAATTTAAATCTTGATCTTGAGAAAGCGCATCTTGTACAACCAATCTAGACATTTTATATGAACTTCCCCAATTCCAATTTCTTTTCGTTAATTCAGCTCCAATATTTGTTTTATCGTCAATCGCACCGATTCCATTTGCTTCTAAATTCTTTTTCAATCGTTCACCTAATAAGCTAACATTTACTTTTGGAGAAGAAGCTTGATTTGGCGACTTTGCACCTGGGATTAAAGGTAAAAATGATTCCCAGCTATGTGTGTGGTAAATAAAAAAGACATCTTTTCCATTTGTAGTTTTTGATGGTGGACTTGTTGGATTTTTAATTGGTTCATTCACTGGATCTTTAACAGTTGGATTTTGGTTAATTTCGTCAAGTGTTAAGCTTGATTCTATTGGAAGATTTGTAAAATCAATTCCTTCTCCAGCAACTAGGATATTATTTTCAAATTTTGTCATACTAGATATTTCATGTACTAATAAACTTTTCGGATCGTACAGTCTAATATTTGTAATAAATGAAAAAAGTATATTACCGATAGGTTGTCCATTTTTAGTAGAATCGTCACCTACCTTAAAATGACCATTTTCATATTCAAACGCTTTAATAAATCCTTCATAACTCATTTTTTCAAACCATTGATGCACATAATATGATTTAGTATTTTTCATTGATGTCACAAATAAACTTGCTAACAAAAATAATAAGACAATGCCTACAAAGACACTTGCCGTTACACGTTTAAAATTAATAGATTTTATATATATTGATTGTCTCATTAAATCACCTCTAATAAAACGTATGTACAAGCCCTATAAAATAGAAGGGAAAAATTATTAAATCATGTTAATTAATCTAGATCACTTTTTCCAATGGATAAAATTGTTGATTTCCATCTAGTTTGCTCTCGATTAAAGAAGGATTAAGGAAAACTGGATTTTAGAGAATTATATTAGACTTTATTTAAAAATAAAAAAAGAGATGTCTAGATAGACACCTCCTAAAAAAAAGTTCGTATATTGTAAAGATCAAGTTGATTTCTAAATCTTAAATTCTATTGCAACGGCCGAAGATTGTTAACGGATTCGCAACGCAACCAGTTCTTGCAGCTTCTACTTGTTGTTGACAGAATGAGCTTGTAGCAGGTGATACCATACTATTGTTATTTGATCTTCTTTTGTTTCTTCCACATCCACAACCTCTGTTACGGCTAGTATTTGTGTTTTCAACCATTTCTTCCATTTTTGGCATTTCTTCCATTTCTGGCATTTCATTCATTTCTGCCATTTCCATCCCACGATCATCTTTATCGCAATCACGACATGGTTTACGAACTTCAACGAACTCTCTCATATCTCTTGCAGGAGATACTTCTTCTCTTTCTTCTCTTCTACGATTGCAACCACAAAATCCCCACATTTAAGAACACCTCTATAATTATTTATTGTACATTTATAACATACGTAGAAATTTAGATATTGAATGTGTACATGTCTAGATATGAACAAGTTTTTTATTTTATTTTTCTATTTTTAATTTCATTCCGGTAAATGAAATTTTAAAAGCAGTCTTTTTTATCAGAATTTGTTAGTTGTTTATCCTGAAAGTAAAAAAAAATGAGCCAATTAGGCTCATTTTACTTGTTACGATAAACATATTCATCTTTTGGTGGTTGAATTTCCTTAATATTAGTGACGTCTAAATAAGGAATGTTTACTTTAAATGGTTGATAGTACATTTGTTGTATATTACCAGTAGCTTCAATCCATTGATCATTTTTAAACGTTTGCCCATCAGGCAAGTCAATTAGCACTCCATATACACCGGAATCTGCAACACAGTGAATAATTCCAAATCTAAATAAGAAAACTTGATTCTTTTTTAGTCCTTTTTCATGATAAATAAAGCCTTTATAAGTTAATTGCTTTCCTAAATATTTTCCAGGCTCATCATATAAAACTTCCATTCCTTTAAGAAAGTCATAATCATTTAGGACAATGCTTTTCTTATTTATATATTCTTTTGATTCTTGTTTAATTAATTTTTGATATCCTTCTTGCCCATAATAAATACTTAAATCAGGCTTTAAATACTGCCTTTGCATAAAAGGATCATTATTACCCGGTTCTGAAACAGGGAAATGAAACCCTTTTGCTTGTACAATCGTAGAGTCCAAAGTTGCAACGGGCAAAAATATACCTGTAAACAATGGAAAGATGAAAACTAAGCCATTTAAAAACTTTTTAAACCCTTTTGCTTCTTTATGAATATGTCCATGTACACAAGTATGATCACAATTATGATCATGATGGTGGCCATGGTCGTGGTCATGCTCGTGTCTATGCTCTTCGTCTTCATCATGACTAGTTCTTAAAGTATGAATTACTTGAATTAAAGTTAGAAATGCAAATAATATCCCAGCTGTCAGAGATAAATAAGAGTATTTCATATTAATATATTTTGAGATCGTACCTTTAATATGCAATTGCATTAAAAAGAAGGTAAATCCTAATAGTACATATGCTCTTGCCATATTGATTCTCCCTTAAATGAATAATGTTGTGAAAAACGTTAATACAATAACTAATCCAATAATAATGAATACATATCGACTTTTGAAATGTTGGAATAACATTAATGTATTTTTTATATCAATCATTGGACCAATAACCATAAACGCAACGATTGAGTTTAAAGAAAACGTACTTTGAAATGAAGATGCTACAAATGCATCAGCCTCAGAACAAAGTGATAAAATAAAAGCTAATGCCATCATCACTAGAATACTAGCAACTTGTCCATTACCTATATGCATTAATGTTGAAGTTGGAATAAATGTTTGTACGAATGCTGCAATAAATGCACCTAAAATTAAAAACTTACCCATAGAGAAAAATTCTTCTATAGCATGTACACAAACACTCCATAATTTTTTCCTAGCAGGAATTGAATGATCAACTGGAATTGTAACTAGATCGTGTTTTAATGGATTCTCGATTTTTAAATATGATAATACAATACCTATTATATAAGCAATGATCATAGCAGCTCCAGCACGATAAATAACCATTTCAATATTATTACCAAATGCAATAAATGTTGCAAACAGTACAATTGGGTTAATAATTGGCCCTGTTAACATAAACGCCACCGCTACATAGTGAGGCACACCTTTTTTTATCAGCCTACTTACAATTGGTACAATTCCGCACTCACAACCTGGGAAAATAAATCCCAATAATATAGCTACTAATACTGCTAGATATCTATTTTTTGGTATTATCTTATATAACATTTCCTCAGTAATAAATATTTGAATGATCCCCGATATAAAAACACCAATTAAAATAAATGGCAGTGCTTCAACTACAATCGAAATAAAGATCGTATTCATTTGTAAAAACGAATGATAAAAATTCGTACTCATAATCTCTCTCCCATGTACTTTTAAAAATGAAAACTCACAAAACCTCCGAATAACCGGCGGCTTTGTGAGTTAAAAGTACCTTTTTTTCCAAAATATTAATGCAATTGTTGTTGATAATATTGCAGATATACCTATTACGATTGGAAACGCATGTGGAATATTTGCTAATGGGATATGATCAACGTTCATCCCATAAAAACTTGAAACCATTGTTGGAATTGATAAAATAATTGTAATAGAAGTTAAAAATTTCATTACAATATTTAAATTATTTGAGATAACCGAAGCAAATGTATTCATCATTCCACTTAAGATATTACTGTATACTTCTGCCATCTCTATTGCCTGTTTATTTTCAATAATAACATCTTCTAATAAATCTTCATCATCTTCATACATTTTTAAAATATTCCCTTTAAGGATTTTTTGCATGACGATTTTATTCGATTTTAATGAAGTCGTAAAATAAACAAGACTTTTTTCAAGGTTCAGCATTGTAAATAACTCTTGGTTTCTCGTAGATTGATGTAATTCGGCTTCAATTTCATTTGTTTTGCGATTAATTTGTTTAAGATAACGTAAATAATATGATGATGTCGTATGCAATAGTTGAAGTGCAAATCTAGTCTTTTTAAACGTAAAGAAGCCTTTTACTTTTTGGTAAATAAATCGTTCAAAGATTGGATTTTCACTTAAACAGATTGTGACAAAAGTGCTGGATGAAATAATCATCCCGATTGGTATTGTATCAAAAATTGTGTGCCCATTATCATCATGAGCTACAATTGGAATATCAACAATAATTAGAGTGTGTTCCCCTTCAACCTCTATCCTTGAACGTTCTTCATCATCAAGTGGGTCTTTAATAAAATCTAAATCTAAGTCTAATTTTTGAACTAGATATTGAATTTCTTGTTCTGTTGGATTGATCGCATTGATCCAACAACCTTTCTCAATAACATCGACTTGATTTAGTTTCCCTTGTGCATCTGAAAGATAAAAATTTAGCATCTTAATTCACCTCTAATTCTAAAACAAAAACTACACAATAATAGCATACGAAACATTTATATATGTTTCAACCTTTATTAAAAAGAAAGTCCATTTTCTAATAATCAAACGCTTTTAAGCAGCTATTTTAGTGAGCATTTATACTATTCACAAATAAAGAAAAAGGCCACTTTTAGTGACCTATTTTTTAGTATCCGCTTTTATAAAAATAATGCATATCACTTAGTTCATCAATGTATTGATAAACTTCTAACTGACTTTGTAATTGCTCTTTTGTATGTAATGAATAATCTTCCGTATTCAATTGATTTTGAACATTTGAAAGAGTATTTGATAAATCAGATTTTAATGCATCATACGACATAGAATACATAAAATTCATCCTTCCAATTGAAATTTATCATATTATATGTAATATAATGTAAAACAAATCATATTTATTTTATTTTCTACCTTTTGCTACTAATTTTTTTATTAAAAAATATACAACAAATAAAGCGATCGCTATAATGATTAGCATTGGGGTATATGGAGCTAAAACAGTTTTAGCAGCTTCCCAGTTTTTACCTAATTTCTCACCTATTTTGATAAATAGTATAGACCAGGGAATGATTGCAAGAACTGTATAAAGTGTAAATTTGCTTATTGGCATCTTTGCTAGTCCCGCTGGAATCGAAATGGCATGTCTAACAACTGGAATAAAGCGCGCCGTAAACACTACTCCTACGCCATATTTTGAAAACCATTTTTCAGCTAAATCAAGATGATGCTTATTAATTAGAATATATTTACCATATTTTTCAATGATTGGTCGACCACCAAAATAACCTAACCAATATAAAAATAATTGTGCAATAGTTCCCCCGATCACACCTGCTATTAAAGCACCTACAAAATTTATATGCCCCCCGGCTACAAGATAACCAGCATATGCTAAAACAATCTCACTCGGAATAACCTCTATCATTAATCCTAATGCTACTCCTAAATATCCTAATGATGCAAAAAATTCTAATATCTGATGTATGATATTTGTCAATAGGATCCCCCTCTCAAAAACAACTTGTACTACAATGATAATACATAGCACGATAAAATATGTCAAAATAAAGAAATACTCATTTGAGCGTATTATTTCATATAAAAAAAGGCTGTCCAAGTCAGTGACCTGACATTAGAACAGCCTTTTATCATTTCTTAATTATTTAATTACAACGTTTTTGTAAGTGTAATCTGGTCCGAATGCATGCTCAATTAATCCAGTTACTTTTGGCTTCATAACGTATGCAATAGCACGTTGGTAAATTGGAAGAATTGCAGCATTGTCTTGTACTAAGATTTTCTCTGCTTGTAAGAATGCATCAGAACGCTTAGTTGGGTCTAATAAGAATTCAGAACCAGCTTGTGAGATTAACTTATCATAATCTTTGTTAGAGAATCCCATTTGGTTGAATGGGCTTTGACTAGTCCACATATCGAAGTATGTCATTGGGTCTTTGTAGTCTGGACCCCATCCGCCGAATGAGATGTCATAATCTTTCTTAGAGTTTAAGTCTAATTGTTGTGCAAATGGAACTGATTTAATGTTAATTTTTAAACCTGGTAAGTTTTTAGTGAATTCGCCTTGTAGGTACTCACTGATTTTTTTGTTAGTTTCAGTATCTGAACCTAATAATTCGATTGAAACATCTTTCTTACCGATTTCTTTTAATCCTTGTTCCCATAATGTTTTAGCATCAGCTGGATCGTATTTTACAAGTTGTCCAGAAGCATCACGGAAGTCTTTACCATTAGCATCTAAGAAGTTACTTGGAGCTAAACCGTATAAAGGTACTGAACCGTTATTTAAGATTACGCTAGTAATTGCTTCACGGTCAAACGATTCGTTTAAAGCTTTACGGATGTTAACGTTTTTAAGAGCTGGATTTTTCGATTCGTTTACACGTAAGAAGAATACAGTTGGCTCTTTAGTTGTTCCGTAGTCAGGGCTAGATTTGTATTTGTCAACAAACTCTGCAGTTAAACCAGCACGGTCAACATCACCAGACTCATATAAGTTAACTCCAGTTTGTGGGTCTTTTACGATTTTAAAGTTGATTTCTTTTAAGCTTACGTCTTTAGCATCATAGTAGTCAGGGTTTTTAACTAACTTGTAGCTTTCATCATGTTTCCACTCTGATAATTCAAATGGACCATTGAAAATTAAATTAGATGCTTCTAAACCGTAGTTTTTACCTTGAGATTCAACATATTTTTGATTTAATGGTAAGAATGTAGGGAAAGTTACTAAAGAATCAAAATATGGAATAGCTTTTGCTAATGTAACTTCTAAAGTTTTATCATCAACAGCTTTAACTCCTAATTGATCAACTGGTTTTTTACCAGTAGTAACATCTTCACCGTTTTGTAATACATTCAACATGAATGCATACTCAGATGCATTTTTAGGATCTGCAGCACGTTTCCAACCGTAAACGAAGTCACCTGCAGTTACAGGGTCACCATTAGACCATTTAGCATCACGTAAGTGGAATGTATAAGTTAAACCATCAGCTGATTTATCAAAAGATTCTGCAATACCAGGTTGTACAACATCATCTTTACCTAACGTGTTTAGACCTTCCATAATGTTACCTAAAACGTTGAAAGACTCAGCATCAGTACTAGTACTTGAATCTAAGCTTGGTAGTTCAGCTCCGCCTAGTAAGTTCAATACTTGTGGTTTTGCTTTTGCTGTTTCTTTTTTACCTTCATTTGACTTGTCTGAGTTACATGCAGTTAAAAGCATGCTCACAGCAACAGATAAAGATAGAAAATACGATACCTTCTTTTTCATTAGATTGCCTCCCCAAAATTAAACAATTAGACTTAAAAACTATTAAAATATTCAAACAATTTATATTGTCCGAATAGTTAATAACCTTTAACTTAATTCTTATTTTACATACTTTTTAGAAAATATCAACAAAAAATCGACATTTTTTTCAAAAAAATTAATAAATTTAAATAAATCTTTACTTTTTTGTAATTTAAAACTACATTTTGAAGTCTTTTTTTGCATATTAAATCAAAACTATTAATAATTGCCCCAATTTCAATAAATGATTAAAGTTGGACAAATATGTATACTTTTTTTAGTTAAATCATATTTTTCGATTTATAAATTTTTTTCAAGTCCAAAATAAAACTGTATACAGCTAAAAAAGTGATCCGCCTGGACACCTTTTAACATTCACTTTTAATTTCTGACTTATTCACTTAATAAAGAAAATATAATTTTCAGTTTAAAATTAAATTTCTAAAAAAAGAGAAGGGTTGTCCCTTCTCTTTAAAGTGTAAATTATTATTTTTCGTTAGATGCCCATTTGTAAGAGTAATCTCCGCCAAATTTGTGCGCAATAATACCTTTAACAGAATCTTTTTGTAAATATGCACGACCGCGTTGGTAAATAGGAGAAATACCAGCTTCATCCATAATTACTTTTTCAGCTTCAATCATATCATCCCAACGTTTTTGTGGGTCTGCTTCTTTCTTAGCAGCATTTACAAGCTGATCATATTGTGGATTGTTGTATGCCATTTCATTGAATGGACTGTTAGATAAGAACATATCAATAAATGTCATTGGATCTGGATAGTCTGGACCCCAACCTGAGAATGAGAAGTCATAATCTAATTTTTTCTCGTTATCAAGTTTAATTTCAAACGGTTGTGGAGCTACCGTAATTTTTAAACCAGGTAAATTCTTCTCAAGCTCCCCAGCTACATACTCAGCAGCTTTTTTACGAGTTGTATCATCATAAGAAAGCATTTTTAGCTCAAATGTATCTTTACCAAGTTCTTTTTTAGCTTCTGCCCATAATTTTTTAGCTTCTTCCACATTATATTTATTGAAATCACCGTTATGGTCACGGAAGTCTTTTGAATCTGGGCCTTTTACCCACTCAGAAGGAACTAACCAGTATGCTGGTTTAGAACCATCATTTAAAATTGAAGATGTAATAGCTGATTTATCATAAGCTAAATCAAATGCTTTACGAGCTTTAGCATTTTTAAAGATTGGTAGTTTTTCATTGAAACGGAAGAATACTAAACGAGCATCTAATTGAGTTTTGTATTCAGGGTCACTTTTATATTTATCAACATACTCAGAATCAAGCATTACTTTATCAATATCGCCGTTTTCATATAAGTTAACTGCAGCAGAAGTATCTTTAACTACATTGTATTTAATTTCATCTAACTTAACTGAATCCTTGTCCCAATATTTTGGATTCTTCTTTAATGTAAAGCTTTGCTCATGCTTCCACTCACTTAAAGTAAATGGACCATTGTATAATTGAGTATTTGCTTCTAAACCATATTGATTCCCTTTAGACTCAACCCACTTTTGATTTTCAGGTAAGTATGTTCCAAAAGTAGTTAATTGTAAGAAATAAGGAGTTGGTTGTTCTAGCGTTACTTGTAATGTTTTATCATCTAGTGCTTTCACACCTAATTGGTCTTTTGGCATTTTACCATTGAAAATTGCTTCAGCATTTTTCACATAGTATAAAATGAATGAATATTCAGATGCAGTTTTTGGATCTACAGCACGTTGCCAACCATAAACGAAATCATTAGCAGTTACTGGCTCACCATTTGACCATTGTGTATCACGTAAATGGAATGTATATGTTAGACCATCTTTACTAACTTCAACCGAATCTTTCTTAGCAACTCCGTCTACTACTTCGTCACCCTCTCCTAAACGAAGTAAACCTTCATTTACATTGTCTAAAACTTCAAATGACATTGAATCAGTAGTTTTTGCTGAATCCATTGAAGGAATCTCAGTAGTTGTAGTTAACCTTAACGTTTGCTTCTTATCCTTCTGTGAGTTAGTTGCTGTTTTTTCTGTGTCTTTGCCACAAGCTGCTAGTACCGTACTTAGTACCAATAAACTTGAAACAGTTGTTGCTAATCTACGCTTCATTAGTGCACCTCCAAATATTAGTGATTATTCATTTTATAATTTACTTATTTTTCTGAAAAATCACTTTTTACTTTTTCAATATACTACATATTTTTCAGAAAAAAAAGTATTTTTTTAATATTTAATTTATTTTTTATTAAATTCCCCCAAATTCCTAGTTCAATTATCATATTTTTTATTAATTTTAGTGTAGTGCAAAATGATTGTAATACTATTCACATATTTTTTCGGTATGAAATACGACAATTTTTATAAGACTTTATGTCGATTCTAGAAACATTTTATGAACTTAATTATTAGATTCCATTATTACTAAATTTTGGGTTATAATATATCTTATTGAATTTGAACATATCTATTTTTTATATCAAGTTTAGGAAGTGAATGTATGATAAGAAAAAGTATTCCAAACCTATTTACTCTAGGGAATTTATATTGTGGGTTTCTATCGATCGGCTTTGCAGCTAAAGGAGAATTTAGAAATGCCGCAATTCTTATTTTAATAGGAATGATGCTCGATAGTATGGACGGTCGAGTTGCTAGAGTTTTAGGAGTTCAATCACAATTAGGAAAAGAACTAGACTCTTTAGCTGATATAGTTACTTTTGGAGTTGCACCTTCCTATTTGGTATATTGTACACAATTTTCAACTGAAGGTATCTTTGGTCTAGGAATTGCTGGTTTATTCCCACTGTTTGGGGCATATAGATTAGCAAGATTCAATGTTACACCGATTTCAACATCACTAAAATATTTTACTGGAGTACCAATTACAGCTGCTGGTGGTTTTGTTGCCTTTTTAACATTATTTGGAAGTCGAATACCGCAAATAGTCATCATAACAGTTTTTGTTGCATTAGCATTCTTAATGGTTAGTAGAATAAAAATTCCAAGCTTTAAAGATATTCCGATTCCTAAATATGCTACAATTATTACGATTTTTTTAGGATACGCATTATATCTAGTATGGCATGCTAAAAAAGAACAGTGGCCATTCTTTATTTATATAGCAATTCCGCTTTACATCTTCTTTATTTTCTTTCAATTTTTCAAAAGTAAAAAGAAACAATCAAGTAATGAAAATAAGAAACCACGTAAATTCCGTTTAAAAAGAAAGTCTTAATACAAAGTATGTTTTGATGCATTGTTTTTCATCAAAGCATACTTTTTTTTATTTTAATCCTTTTAAATCGCATTTTTCTTGCACATTAATAATTACTGTTCTATAATGACAAAGGATTAAATCGTATTTATTACGATTTTGAATATATGATTAATTTTATGTACTGATTAGATTGATAAGAATGATCTTATATTTTTTTTAAAACATAAAAAGGAATGATTACGAATTAATTAAAATATTTTAACTTTATTCGTTTATTAACTACCTCATTATAAAATACTAAAATGATTAATTTTTTTAGGGAGAGAAAAAAATGAAATTTAAAAAATTAGCAATAACGACTTTGCTATTATCAAGTGTAGTTCTGTCAGCTTGCAATAAAGACACACATCAGCAAAGTACTAAAAATAAAAATAAACTAACGATTTATACAACCATCTATCCTTTACAAGATTTTGCTGAAAAAATTGGTGGTAAATACGTTGATGTACATTCCATATACCCTACTGGTGTTGATACTCATGATTTTGAACCAACTTCTAAACAAATAGTAAAAATCGCAAACTCCGATTTATTTGTTTACAATGGTGCGGGTATGGAACCTTTTGCAGATAAAATCAAAGATACACTTAAAAATAATCATGTTGCAATCTTAGAGGCAACTAAAAATATCGAATTAATAAAGTCAAACGAAGAAGAAATTCAGGAAGATGAAGATCATCATGACGTTGATCCACATGTTTGGTTAGATCCATCTCGTGCAAAAATTGAAGCACAAAATATTAGAGATGAATTAGTTAAATTAATGCCGAAAAACAAACAATACTTTGATGCAAATTATGATAAAATTGAAAATCAATTTGATGAGCTTGATAGTGAATTAAGAAATTTAGTTTTACATTCTGCACGTAAAGATATTGTCGTTTCACATGCAGCTTATGGATATTTGGAACAACATTATGGAATTGAACAAATCCCAATCACAGGACTTTCCCCTTCTCAAGAGCCATCACAGAAGGATTTAAAGAAAGTTGTTGATTTTGTAAAAGAACATAATGTCAAATATATATTGTTTGAAACATTTGCTACCCCAAAAGTAGCAACAGTTGTAAAAAATGAAACCCATGCTGAAATCTTAAGACTTAATCACCTAGCAACTATTTCAGAGGATGATTTAAAGAAACATAAAGATTATTTCGACTTAATGCAAGAAAATATCGACACATTAGATAAGACTTTAAATAACCGTTAAAAAGAGGACCCACTCAGTTGGGTCCTCTTTTCCTACTACTTATCCTACCTTCATATGATCAGAAAACGGTTCAGGTTTTTTCTTGATTTCTTTAAACATCAATTCAAATAAATATGCTCCAATCAAGGCTAGGATCGAAATTATGCTAAATGTCCATTTATATCCAATTAGCCCAGCTAGTGGAATCGTCAATGGTGCTATAGTTCTTCCGAGTGACCATCTTAATCCTGCTGCTGCAAAATACTGTCCACGTTGATTTTCAGGAGCAATTTTTGCAATAAATGAGTTCTGATTTCCTACAACTAATATCTCACCTAAAGTGAAGAGTGCCATTGCAATAAAAATAACATAGGCTGATAACGTGAATCCAAACAATAACATAGATAAAGCATAACAAACAGATGATGCAAAAAATAAAAATCTTTCATTAAACTTATTCGCAAATTTCGTTACTAAAACTGTAAATAATGCTACGATTAAACCGTTTTCGGCTATGACCCAGCTAAATAATGTTTCACTATTTGTCTTTAAAGTAAAATCGCTAAAACTAAATAATGTTTGAACAGGAATACTTTCTTTTATATAAACCGCTAATAATAAATCTAATTGAGTAAAAGTTTGAGAGATTAATATACCAGCTGCAACAAATAAGAAAAAAACCTTATCAGTAAAAATCACACGATAATTCTTTACTTGTTTCATTAAAACTTTTGAAATAGAAGCTTCTTTTTCTTGTCTTACAGAGTCTGGTAATGACTCCTTTATTAATAGTAGAATCATAAAAGCGACAATTAAAAAGATCAATGAAGATGTAGCAAATAATAAAAATCTTGCTTTGAAAAATAAAATCCCTCCGATAATTGGTCCGATTACTACATTAATATTTATCATCGTATAAAAAACAGCAAAGACTAAGTTTCTTTCATCTTTATCTTCAACTGTATCTGCTACCATAGCCGAACTTGCTGGATTATAGAGCATCCCTGTGACACTAATTATTGCAAATCCTAAAAAAGTTAGCCATGGAGAATTTAAAATTGGTGAATTTGCAATTGTTAGCAAAATCATTCCTCCAGCTTGAATGAAAGCTGAAATTACCATCATTCGTTTTCGGCCATACGTATCAGCCAAATATCCACCGATTAAATTTGCAAATACTCCAACAGCTTGAGAGCACATAAGTAAGATCCCTGCTGTCACTTTACCTAATTCTTCAGCAAAATAAATTGCTAAAAATGGTAAATACATCCAAAAGAATAATCCAAAGAAAAACTCAGCAACTAGCCTGATTTTCATATTAAAATTCCATTTAAGTATATTCATGATGTCCGTCCCCCCAACCTTCTCACTTTAACATAATTAAAAAAATGCGTAAATTGAATTTTAATTGGTACTTCCTTCTTCATATGAAATCTATAACAATCAATGCATTTAATTAATTTGTTTATAAACTTTTACTAAGGGAGCATGTCTATTTTCCTAAAATGTATCATACAATTTAGTACTACATTTAGGAGGACTTCCTATGAAATTCAACTTTAGTAAAGAAGCTCGAAATATAGCCTTTACGTATGTCGGAACAGTGATCGGAGCAGGTTTTGCCACGGGTAAAGAGATAGTAGAGTTCTTTTCAATAAACGGGGTATATGGTGCAATGGGGATCCTTTTTGCTACTATATTATTTTGTTGGTTTGGAACTAAAATTATGACAATTGCTCATACATATAAATTAAATTCTGCTCAGCAATTTAATGTACTATTGTTTGGAGAACTCGGAGGAAATATTATTAATGGGCTGTTATTCTTTGTTTTAATTGGTGTTACAAGTGTCATGTTGTCTGGTGCTGGAGCTGTATTTAAAAATTACTTACATTTTGATTCATTTATAGGATCATTATTTTTTATCATTTTGACTTTTATGGTTTTAAGAAAAGGGACAAGTGGTTTATTCAGTCTAAATAATACGGTAGTCCCAATTATGTGTGCTTTTATCTTGGCAGTTTTCATCAACTCACATTTACCATTTACGATGCATGAAATAACACTAGACCATATTTTACCTTCTATTAATACGATTAACTATACAGTGTTTACAAAACCAATAACCTATGTTTGTTTAAATATGGCATTAGCCCAGGCAGTTTTAGTACCGATTGGTTGTGAATGTAAAGAAAAATCATCTATTGTTCAAGGCGGTGTATTAGGCGGCCTAATATTAGGCACTATTTTATTACTAATACACCTGAACGTATCAGGTGTAACCAATTTTCAACAATATGATATTCCAATGGTAGAGGTCATCAAAAAAATCCATCCAATTTTCTATTACTTTTTCCTATTGGTTATTCTAGCTGAAATTTTCACCACATTAGTTGGAAACATATATGGGATGTCTAGACAAATTAATTCTTATATCCGATTAAATACAAATTTAGTCGTCATCTTATTATTAATTTGCTGCTTGTTTATTAGCATTATTGGCTATGGACCATTATTAACATTCCTATATCCACTTATCGGTTGGATTAGTTTTCTTGTAATCCTAACCTTACTAAAACCTAAAAAATCATCTTAATCGCAATCATCACAAACTTCATAATATAAACCAAATTCAATGTGTAACTTTGGCTTCCATTGAATCTTAAACATCCTACTTTGCCAACGTTCTAATACAAATTGAATTGAATTTTCATCATGATCGTTTATTAATATCATTTGATGAACTTGTAGGCTTTTTACTGAGAAGCGATTTTCATTTTTTATATACCAATCAATCGTTAACTCATCGTATTCATTTATAATAAACTTAACATATGTGCTAGGTTTATCTTTCAGACTCATCTCGCTATATATTCCTTCGTCAGTCACAATAATCGGATAATCACCTTTATCATTTTTTTCTAATTTTATTTGAAAGGTATTTTCTAAAAAACAAATCATTTTGTCACCTTCTAATTTATGATATGTTGATAGTTTAACAAATAAAGACAGGAAAAGACAGGAATATGCCGGTTCAAAAGATCTTGTTAAATTGGAGATGCTGAAATTTTGTTCTCAAATTGAAAAAGGATTACTCTTAAATCAAGAGTAATCCTTTTTATTTATTTTCGATCGTATAAAGCTTTATATTTAGACCATGTATTTCTTCTTTCTTTCATTAGACTAATGAATTCCGGTTTACATTCATCTAAATTAGTTAACGCTACTAGTTCGTTATTTTTCCATTTTGTCACAATACCTTCTGTAGTATAAATTAAGTATTGATATTCTAAGTAACTTCCTAACGTTGATAAGCTTATTTGTTCAAAAATATTTTCTGCAAAACTGTTAGAAAATGATACATATACAGGCCTAGTACCCACTCGATCCAAGTCAAGGACATGTACAATTTTCCGATTACAGTCTATACATAATGAATAGACGGAAGGAACAATTCCACCAGTTAGAAAAACTTGTTCATTGCTATAGAATTCCTTCACTCTAATCCTCCTATTATCATTGTATATAAGTATATGCAATAAAAAATAGAATTGACTAGTTAAATTACATTATGCCTCACTTTATTTAACGGAATTTTGGATAAACATAATCTTTCCTGATTCATTAAACTTTAAAGAAGCCTCAAATTCTTTGCCATCCTTTGAAAATCCTTTAATAACTTCTGTAGTCTCACCGTTTAACAACTGCTTTATTAACGCCTTTGTAATTGTTTTTCCTAATATTTTTTTTGAAATTGTAACTTCACATTTTGTTTTTTGGAATTGATCACAACCATAAAATGATCCTTTATCGATCATTTTACCGCCGCATTTAATACATTTTCCTACACTAGTTGACTTTTTCTTCGGACCAAACTTCGAATTTTGCATCTCTTCAATTTTAAATTCTGAAAAATTCCATATCTTTTCGTTTTCATATGCATCAAGAATTATTTTTTCAGTTAATTTTTTTGTTTGGTCCATAAACTCTAGACTACTTGCTTTTCCATCACCAATTTCACTTAATCTCTGTTCCCATTTTGCCGTCATTTCAGGTGAAGTTAAAATATTTTCCCCTAGAGCATAAATTATAAGCTTCCCCTTATCTGTAGCGAAAACTTGATTTTTCTTAACGTCAATATATTTTCTGTTTTTTAAAGTACCAATAATACCAGCCCTAGTTGCCTCAGTACCTAATCCTTCAGTTTTATTTAGTATTTTTGTTAATTCCGGATTATCAATATGTTTTCCGGCAGACTTCATTAATGTTATTAATTGTCCCTCTGTATATCGTTTAGGTGCTTGAGTTTTCTTTTCTTTTACCTCTACCTTTTTAACAATTCCTTCTTGCCCAGTTTCAACAACGGGCAAATTTTGTTCCTCTGTATTTTTTTCTTTTGATTTTTCGAATATGACTTTACGCCAACCTTCTTGAACCATTATTTTCCCTTTTGAAATAAAAGTCGCTCGACCGTCTACTAACGTATGAATTGTTGTATAATCAAAAATTGAATTAGGATAATGTGCACTAATTAAACGATTTACAATTAATTCATATATTTTCAATTCCTCATCATTCATTTTATGGATATTTGGTACTTGCTCAGTAGGAATAATTGCATAGTGATCAGTTACCTTTTTCTCATTAACGAAACGACTATTATTTAATATTGATTGATTTGGCAGAGGAAAGAATTTTGAAAATTGCTCAATATTTTCAAGTTTTTTCAATATATCTGGGAGCATCATTGCTTCTTCTTTCGTAATAAAACTTGAGTCAGAACGTGGGTATGAAATATTCCCTTTGACATAAAGTTTTTGTGCAATCTCGAGTGTTTTTTGTGGTGAAAATTTATATTTACTGTTTGCATCAGCTTGGAGTGCCGATAAATTATAAAGAAAAGGTGGTTGAAACTCTTTTCTTTCTTGCTCAATATCAGTAATTTTTACGTTTTTATTTTCACAAAAGCCAGCAATTTTTTCAGCTAACTCCTTTGACATAATTTTAGATTCTAATTCGTTATGCCATTTTCCAAAAAACTTTTGCTTATCAAATTGAAATGTAGCAAAAACCTCCCAATAAGGCTCGGAATTAAACCTTTCAATCTCAAGCTCTCTTTTGACAATAAGAGCTAATGTAGGTGTTTGAACTCTTCCTAACGAAAATACATCCTGAATTCCTTTTTTTTGTAAATGTAATGAATATACTCTTGATGCATTCATCCCAACTAACCAATCAGCACATGCGCGGCTATATGCCTCAAAGAATAAGCTTTTTGTTTCACTTTCATCCAATAGTTGACTAAATCCTTTTTTAACAGCATTTTCTGTTAATGACGAAATCCAAAGTCTTCTCATTGGTTTTTTATTTCCAGCTAAATTTAAAATAAGGCGAACGATATGTTCTCCTTCCCGTTCACAGTCACCTGCAAGAATTATTTCAGTAACCTCATCTAAATGGACTAAATTCTTAATGATTGAAAATTGATCCCATTTTCCTTTTGATACTTTATGCCCGAAGCGATTAGGTATAATTGGCAAAGTATTTAATGACCACTTTTTCCATTTTTCATCATATTCTTCAGGTGATAATAACTCACATAAATGCCCAATAGCCCAAGTTAAATAAGCACCTTTTGGAAAAAACTCGTTGGGTTGAATGACTAAGAACCCTTTTTTCTTTTGAAATTTAAAAGGGGCTGCAAGCTTTAAACCTTGATCAGGCTTTTCGGCAATAATTAATTTCATTTTCTTCCTCACAATTTAAACTAATTTTTGTATCACTTTATTTGTTAGATATAGTTATTATATAACTTATGTAATTGTAGGGAAAGCAGGAAGAAAAAGGCAGTGCCAAGAGAATTCAGACTGCCTTTACTTTTCTTAATAATTAGACGCTTTTAACTACACGCTGGATTACGTGGTATTTGTATAAATTCTACTTCTTCTAATATTTTAATACGTTTTGTTACTATGACAACATAGTTAGCTGTCCATATATATTGTGGAAAGTTATTTTCGTCAACCATCATTGCTTGAAATGTATCATTCATCATTTCTTCAAATTTTTCCTCTGTCATTAAATCATTTTCAATATTAAATTCAATCCATTCACAATGAATCATTTTCATCTCTCCGTCTCTTTATAAAGTGAAATCAAGATCGATTCTTAATAGTAATATTAATTACTTACTATGGTTGTAGTATATCATGTACTTTTCTATTTGTGAATAATTTCACAAAATCACATTAACTTTTTATTTTATTTATGAAATTTTTAAGTCAATTGAATGTATATTTTGATATTAAGCGCTTACTTGACTTATATTCTTAATAGTTGTATATTAATTTCAACATTTATTATTAAAATTATTAATAAATGGAAATTCTTTCGCGCTTCATGTGCAATGTTTTAGGAGGAAAAGAAAAATGCAAGGAAAAGTAAAATGGTTCAACAATGAAAAAGGTTTCGGATTCATCGAAGTTGAAGGTGGAGACGATGTATTCGTACATTTCTCAGCAATCCAAACTGAAGGATTCAAATCTTTAGAAGAAGGTGCTGAAGTTTCTTTTGACATTGTTGAAGGTAACCGTGGACCTCAAGCTGCTAACGTAGTAAAGATATAATATAAACTTGACTACATAAAGGACTGATCTATCAGTCCTTTTTTATTTTTCCTAAAAGATCATAATAAGAATTATTCAGTATACTTAAACAAAAAAATCCTCTCGCTTTTCATGATTCCTGTTTTATTTGGGAATACTACGAAGTGAAATAAGGAGGGTGTTTATGTCAAACTTTAATAATTTTGAGGATGTTGAAATGAAAGTTAAAGCTGCTCAAAAGCTTGTGGGCTATGCAACAATGAGCATGGATGAGCAACAATTAACAGATGCAACAACTGCAGTTAATCAAGCAAGAGAACAGCTTGAAAAAATGAAGGGCCTTGCTACTGATTTAGATGATGAGTTTTTAAAGAAACAAGAAGAAGACTTAATGCAAGTTGAGCAACAAATAAGAGAGGCTCAGATTTAACGAAAAAGAAGGTACTTTTATTAGTACCTTCTTTCTGACTGTTGACAAACGCTCGCTTTCTTCGTTGCTTCGCCTGTCTGCGGTGCTCATTACCGTCTAAGGTAACTCCGCTCCTCACCAGACTTCGCGCCTCGAAAGACAAGCGCTTGCAATCAGTCTGAAAATCAAGCTTTTAGTATTTTGTCTACAAACTGAAAGAAGGTACTTTTATTAGTACCTTCTTTCAGTTTGTTGAAATATAAAATGGTCAATAGGGAAAACGGACATTAAATGAAAATTTATTTAATGATGAATTTATTATTTTTCGGATTCTTTAATAATGAAATGTGTTAATATGTTTTATCATTTTCATGATTCCAATAACACTAGTAATGATTATTTCAGAAGTTAAATTATAAGCTAATTTTTAGAAAAACAATTTAAATTGATCAGTTCAATTAATGTTCGGCATTAATTGAACTACAGGCAGATTAATATACAACAGTAAGGTTACTCTAAGTAAAGGCTATTTGATTAGGATTTATTGCAGACTTTTTTGATTGAATAAGTTGATTGGAACGAAAGGGGTTCTTGACTCCTATGGGATAAGCGGG
>NZ_JBCMJM010000012.1:0-210245 GCF_050457485.1 Gottfriedia acidiceleris | reverse complement strand
TACTTGACAGGGATAAGACCACAAATGATTGTACCCTTTAAAGTGCACACTTTAAAAAAGAGTTTGCCTATTATTCTTTTAATATTTTGCTCCGTACTCATGCGACAATTTTAATGAGAATAGGCGATAGTCTTAATATTGTTAGTGAAATATTGGGACAATAAAGAGTTGTAACAACACATATTTTCTACCCCAATTCAAATGAAGAAATGCAGAAAAAAACGACTGATCGATTTGATGAGAAATAATGAATATTATTCATTACAAAAAATGGAATAAGATGAAAACAAAAAAAGCCCAAACCCTGCTTAACCTTAGGTTTGAGCCTTCTCATTTGTATGTTCCCAAATGGAAGCCAACCAGCTCCCCTCCCCTGTCAATTACAGAGTACGAGTATTATTCAGTATTTATGAATATTTTTGGTCAATTAAGTCCTGTAGTTATCGCTTTCGGTACATTGTGAACCGTTTTGTTTTGTAGTCCAAAGTTTTTAATAATTAGAATCCATATCCTTCTTATCAACTGATCAAAATTAAAGTCAGCTGAGGCTTTATTTGTCCCTCAATATGTTTGGACAATTAATGCGTCTATAAACAATAGACAAACTTCATTTTAAATTGATAAAAGGTTTTTATTTAAAGATTGAACAAGTTCTTCAATTTCTTCATATTTCATCAATACTTCATTTACTAACGAAATAACTTGTAATCCTTCATAAGTGATTACCACTTTAGAGTCAGAAGAAAGCTCAATTAGCTTAAAACCTAATTTATTTTCTAAACGACGGATCGATAGGTTTATGATTTCTTCACCAACACCCAATTTTTGCGCTGTAAAGCTAAAGGAACCACTTTTTGACACTTCACTAAAATAATATAACTCTTCAATATTCATTTAGTTCCTCCTAAACTTAAATTCATCTGAAACTTAATGTCCGATTAGCAAAAGAGAATTTTCTAAAGAAACCTTTGATTCTCATCATGCTATAGATTCATTATATGAAGAGTTGATGCAATTTTTATTTTGAAGAAAAAAATCAACTTTGATTTTTTTCAAAATTTATGTGAGAACTATTTTATCTTTAAAACTATAGTACTGTTTGTTAAGATAATAATGTAGTAAAAATAAGAAACATCCACAAACCATTCCTAATAAGGCCTTACCATTATGTATTGCTTTTCTATTCCTAATTGTTGCTATGTTTACAGCAGTAGGAGATATATCTAATCCTACTATCTGATTGACAGATGATTGATCAAGTACAAGTTTCATAGCGTTACCAGCACCACATCCTAATTCTAATACACTATAATTAAGTAAATTCTCCAATAAACTAATTATCCACAATGTTTCCGGTTGATGTTGACGTACCATTTTTTCTCCAATATATAAACCAACTAATCCATTTGGTGTTTTATATTGATTGTCTATAAACTACCTTACCCGATCTAATAACATATAAATCGGCCCCATTTCAACTTCTTATCTAATTTAGAGATTAGTTATGTAAAATGAAATCCATAATGCCATTATCTATAATTGTGAATATAAAAAAACACCAAACCCATTCTTAGAGTTCGGCGTTATTATCTTTTATACCTCTTATTTCGATCCTAATCTCTTTAAAGTTGCAGGTCCAGCAATAACATCTGCCTTTAAAACATTAGCTTTTTGGTATTTTTTCAACTCTGATTGAGTTTATTTTCCAAAACTCCATCTGCTTTACCTTTTAAATAACTTTTCGAAATCAACTTCTGTTGTAATGCTTTTACCCTTGTACCATTGCTACCTAGTTTATATACATGGTTTGAGGATGAAGTAGACCTTTCTAGCATTAGTGGTACTTAATTTAAAATTGCCCCATTCACTTTACGCACAAATTTCTCTTGTTTTATTACAATTGTCTTATCCCATGAACCATTCATTGGTAACTTTACTTTTCCTTTATAAACACCTTTTGAGACTTTCTTTAATTTTCCATCTGCTTTATGATTCATGCTTTTCATTTTTAAAATTATAACCACTGAATCTACGTTAACTAATTGATTTTCTTTATTTTTTAAAGTTACCACATAGCTATGTTCTGAATCTATGGATGTTGGTTGATCCGATAGAGTAACATTAATATTATCTAAATATTTGTTTGAGACTGATGCTTCTTCCGACTTACCGCATCCATAGAAAATTGTTACGAGTAACAATAGAATTATTATGCTATTTATTATTTTCATGAAACACCTCTTGTTTACCTCGATTGTTTTTTTATGACTAAAAAAGCTAAGCTAACGTAAAATAGTAAGCTTAGCGTAGTCCCTCACTAATTTTTATTATTTATTGTATTCCAGATTGACGAACTTTCTTTTTTATAAATTTAACAATAAACTCTATTAAACCTATTACTAATATTGATATACCAACCATTGGCATTAAAAGTCCACAAATTACTGAAATAAATAATACACCTAAAAAGTATTTATTTCCTTCACTTGCTTTTGGAACTCCAACTGTTCCTGTCGGACGACGTTTCCACCACATTGTGATTCCACTAAATACGACTAATACAAGTGATAAGCATGCTATTAAATTAATAATTAAATTCGTCCAACCAAAAAATCGTCCTTCATGTAAAGCTATGCCCATTTCAACTGTTTTATCAAACTTACTGTAATCTTTCCAACGATAATCAAGTAATACTTTTCCACTGTATTGATCCAGATCCATTGTTACATAATTTTTAACGCTTCCTGCTGCCCATCCCCAGGTAGAAATTAAGTAAACTCCTTTATCACCTTCTGGCATAGTAATTGTGTAACCAGGATAAATATTTGTTTGTTCAGCAATTTTAACTACATTTTCAATCGGTAACATTCCATTATTACTATAAACGGATTCTGGAACAGGAATATTTTCAGCAGCCCATGGTGTTTTAGCAATATCTTTATTAATTTTAGTTGATTGAATACTACCATCCCATAAATGTTCTGGTGCATTTGAAAGCTTTGCTTTTGCTTTGAGAGTATCTAGTCTCTCACCAAAAGAGCTAGCCCAAGGTAAACCTGATAAAACAAGAACTAACAAGAAAATTGTCATCCAAAAACCTGTACTTGCATGTAAATCTCTCCAAAACACACGTGTTCCATTTCTCATACGAATGCGAAGAACACTTAAGAATGATTGCTTATTACGTGGAAAGTATAAATATAATCCTGTTGCTAATAAAATAATTGCCCATGAAGCCGATAATTCAACAAGATTGTCACCAATTTTCCCAACCATTATTTCTCCATGTAATTTTACAATAATCTCCATTAAACGTTGATCATTTTGTAATTCACCTAATACTTTCCCTGTGTATGGGTTTACAAAAACTGTGTAGTTAACATCACCTTTTGCAATTCCAATTTCCGTTGCACGTTTTGGGTCTTTGACATCTGTAAAAGAAGTAATCGCATCATTAGGGTAATCATCCATCACAGCTTTTAACTGTAAGCTTGGTGTAATCTCTTTACTACCTTGTTCCACATAGTATAGATTTTTGTCTAATATCGGTTCTACATATGGTCTAAATAAATAGATTGCACCAGTAATCGCTAACAAAACCAAGATCGGTGCAAAAATCATCCCTCCATAAAAATGCCATCTCCAAATCACTTTGTATAGAGATGTCTTTTTCGAAGAAACTTGTTCAGTTTGAACAGAATTTAATTGTGTATTTATTTCCATTCGGCTTTACCTCTCAATAATTTATATCTACTTAAGAAAGTTTAAATTAGAATTGTGATGAATTAATGATGAATTAATGAAGTTTTAATAATAATTTTATTTGGGAAATATACAAGCGTTTATTTCGTCATTACAAACTAGGTCAATTCAACCTACAAAAGTGAAGTTCAGATAACTAGTTTTGAAAAGGCTCAAAAAACAATTCGTGTCCATATAGCTCCTTATTTTCAATCAACACCTTTAGCTAAAATCACAACTTACCACATTCAAATGAAGAAATGCAGAAGAAAACAGCTGATCGATTTGATAAAAAATTTGGTTTAAATTAATATGTACGTGAAGATACTGTGCAGTCTTAGTACAATTTGGAGTTATCATTTTAAATGTAACACAGATCTCTGAAAACAAAGAAAAAGCCCAAACCCTTGATACACTTAGGTTTGAGCCTTCTCATTTGTATGATCCCAACTGGACTTGAACCAGCGACCCCTACCCTGTCAAATACAGAGTACGAGTATTATACAGTAATTCTGAATATTTTAGTTCAATTAAGTCCAGTAAATCAAATGGTCGCTGCAATTTTATTCACTGTAAATCTTTTAATTCTATTATTTCTAATAAGTCTGTGCAATTTTTGTGCAATAAATAATTAATAGTTTTACGGAGGTAGGGTGTCTTAATAGATCGACTAAAATAAAAAAGTGGATAAATAATCATCCACTTTTTTAACTATCTTTTACATTTAACTCATCTTTAATTTCGTTATATAATATTATATCATTTTTGAATATTTTTTCTTACTAGACATAAACCATTCTTATAATATTAATACTTAAAGCAATGAATGACTAAAATACTATAAAAATTCTAATTCCAATCTCGAGAGTGTACTTGAAACTTTTTTAAGTACTTCAAGCGTAATCTTAAAGAATCAGAAGATATTCAGGTAGCTCAGTGAGATTTTTAAAATTTGAAAAAGATAACATAATAATAGTCGCCTTTCCCATTCGATAAATTAATTCAACCCTAACTCTCTCTTAATATCCTCAAGTGATTTTGTTTTATATTTTTCTAGAGGTTTTGGAGCGTTTTCCGCCGTTGGATTTTGTATTAAGTAATTCTTTTCGATGAATGCAAAGTCTTTTGCGTCTACGATTTTGTCAAAATTAATGTCTGCACTGCGACTGTCAGTTCCCCAATTAGTTTGGATCGCTAGGGCGTCCATAATGTCAATAACATTATCTTTATTAACGTCTCCAGGAATTGCAGCATTGTAATTGATTTCAGGATTCCAGTGAGCAGTTAGTGTGCCTTCGTCATCTAGGAAGCCCACATGGAAAGGTTCATATATTGTGAAATGGCCAGGAATATCGAGTGATACTACCATTTCTTCAAGTGTTTTTGATAAATTATCTACAGATGCTTGGCCAAATTGATTAATAACTCCTGGAAAGATGTTTCCGTTTTGATCCTTTACTGATAGAACTGCGCCAATCTGCGATGGAGCTACTCTCCATGCACTCTTACCTTCTTTTTGCAATGATACTGGAATTCCAATACTTCCTGAAATTTTTGAATAAGTTGGTTTGAACCAAATTGGTGGTATTGTTGAATTCATTGCAATTGATTGGTTAGATTCATTTATATAAGATGCAGACGATGATTTAAAAGGTGAATAAAAATTATAAGTACTATCTTTTACTTTTAACGTTACTTCTGCAAATGGTACATCACCTGTCACTGTTCCGTTAGTCATCTCAATATTTACATTTACATTTGTATTCAATCCTGATGGAGCTGAATTAGATGTGAGTTTCGCTGAACCAAATTTTTCAATTGCTGGATTAAGCTTTACATCTACAAATTCTAATTGATTATTTGAAAATGAAAGGCTACTAGCTATTTTTTTTGCATCAGTAACGTTATATGCCGTTAGGATCACCTTTACATTTTCACCTGCATTTACAATTTTTTGATCAACACTTCCATAAACAAGTGGAGTGCCTTCTGGAATAAATGTAAAATATTTGTTTCTTGTACCAATCTTTGCTGAATTATATCCTGCAAGTTCAACATTTACGCTTTTAGCAGATGGATCAATCGGGATATTATATGCAAAGTTTCCTTTTGCATCTACATTGAAACCATTTGTAAAGGTAGTAGTATTATTTTTTATCATCACAAAATTACCCGATTGATCAATAGTAATACCTTGCGTATGATAATCATCTTGGGTTTTATCATAAACTGTACCTTTAATTGGATAAGAAGTTGTACCAGGTTTAACCTCGATAACCCCTTCTTCTAAATCTGTTGTAAAAGTAGCGCCAGTAATATCAACCATTACATGGTCAGTCATCGAAAATGTTTTACCATTTCTATTAGTACCGATCATTTTTATCTTATAATGTGCTGGCCCATAAGGTACTTTTACACTTGTAGATGATACTGGGTTTTTCGGGTCATTAGTGAAAGGATTATAGTATCCGGTAAATACACCAGTGACATAATAATCTGTATTTTCATTCAATTGCGATGCAGGGATTTGTCCTAAATAACCGATTTCTTCATCTGTTTCACTATCTAGTAAAACGAAATCAATAGTTTCCATACTAGAACTTAAATTAAAAGTTGCACCTGCGTTAAAATCAAGTAATGGGAAATAATTAGTATAATCTGATGTCATCATCTTATTGTATGTAGCCGCTGAATTAAATCCTTCTTTTACATAGTGAACACCGAATGGAATTTGATATTGTTCAGTTGGATCTGCATTATTCGTAAAGAAAATATAGCCTTCATAAATTCCTTTTTCGGCAGTTGCAGGTATTTTTAAATGAAAGTTAATCGGTTTTTGACTATTTCCATCTAAAGTCACAGATGAAGGACCAGTTATGGTAACATCATTTATACTTGCATCTCTAGATCCTCTTAATCCAGTTTGATATTTAACCTCAATACTGAATGTTTTCGCTTGCTCACTTCTATTGTTAAGTGTAATTTGGCGATTTGAAGCAATTTCTTCGTTTTTGAAACTAAAAGACCCAAAACTCATCGCACCAGTTAACTCTTTAATTGATTTTTCTTTTCCATCAATAATTGTTGGTGTACTATCTACTACATTTAATTCTACGTTTGAGTGAATTGCTTCATATGCATCTACTCTTCCGCTACCAACTTCATATACACTATAATCCTTCTTTAAAGGATCAGCCGTATTCATCAATATAGATTTTATATCTGCTGGCTGTAGATTTTTATTTGATTGTAGTAATAGTGCTGACACTCCTGCAACATACGGAGTCGCCATTGATGTTCCAGATAGGCGTTCATATGCAATTTTATAATCTTCCGGTTTTGATCCATCTCCTGTTTTATTATTTACATAAAATGGAACAGTCGAAAGAATTGCTGCACCTGGTGCCGTTACTTCTGGCTTTATATCATAATTTATGCGAGATGGTCCTCTTGAACTAAATGATGTTAGTTCATCCTCAGGTGTTTTAAATTTCGTATAATCACCAAAAGTAAAGTTAGAATTTCCTTGTTTAATCGCATTTGAGATTGCTAATCCATCTTCATTTGACATCGAAAATGTAGGAATGGCTAATAGAGATTCGCCGACATACCCTTGTATGATCCCTTCAGCTTTGTTGACGTCATTATTATAAATTATTACTGCAACAGCCCCCTTAGCCTTCGCTAGTTTGATTTTATCAATAAAAGAAGTTTCCCCTCTTTGAATAAAAGCAATTTTTCCTTTTAGATCTTTTCCGTTATAATCAATACCTTTTCCTAAACCAACATCAACTAGATTAAACGTTTTTCCTTTTAATGCTGTTAAATCATCTGTATAGTTTTTGGCTAATTCTCTTACAGTATATTCTTTATTATTTTGAAAACCTGAAAACTGGAAAAGATCAATTGCACTAGTTGATGCACCAACTGTTAATGCTAATGCTGATGATCCTGGAGAGCCAATTGTATACATTCCATTTCCACTATTACCAGCGGCAACTACAGTCGTAACGCCACTTAGAACAGCATTGTTTACAGCTACCGAAGTCGCAAAAAGCGGATCATTTATTGTTGCACCTAGTGACATATTAATGATATCCATACCGTCACTTACTGCTCTATCTAGCGCTGCTATAATGTCAGCGCCTTTTCCAGTTCCATATGGTCCAAGAACCCTGTATGAATAAATATCTGCCTCCGGCGCAGCTCCAACAGTTTTATATTCAGTATCAGCAACACCTCGACTACCGATTATTCCCGCAACATGTGTACCATGTTCCGTATAATATGTATTTGATCCCGAGAGCTCAGATTTTCCTGATTTTTTCCAATCAGCATATGTAGCTTCCATCGGATCATTATCATTATCAACGAAATCATAGCCACCTTTATAGGCATCTTTTAAATCAGGGTGGTTATAATCAATTCCTGTATCAAGAATTCCTATTTTAATCCCTTTCCCTGTATAGCCCTCGGCATGTAAACGATCTAATCCATCATAAGGTGAATAGTTTGCAATGTTAAATTCATCTCCTTTTAATTGTTCACTTTGTTCCTTTTGATTAGGTGGATCGATTGAAAACGTCTCATCACTCCATACATTTTTTACAGCCTTCGATTTTAATAGATTCTTAATTTGGTTTGCTGGTAGGCTAATCGAAACACCATTAAAAGTATGTTTATATGCACGATTAATCTTATAGTTTACTTTTGAATTAAATTCATCTGTTAATATTTGGTCTACATCTTCTTGAAAGATATTATGATCTTGATCAACTAATTGTGTAGCCTCAGTTTCAGATAATTGCTGCCCTTCTAAACTAGCTTCAATTTGAGCAACTTTTGCAGGCTTATGCACAAACTCAACAATGACATTTGCTTGTTCTGTAGTATTTAAGTCCATATTAGAAGAAATTTGAAGACCTGTCGTTTCATTCGTTGAAAGTTGATTTAAAGCAGCCCTTTGCGTTGGTGTTAACTTAGCGAGCATGTCCTCAACCTTTGTAGAGCTAACAGCTTTTGATACATTCGTTACATTACCAAATGAAGCTAAAAGAAAACTAGACGATAGAGCTAAAACAGTCATGCTTTTTACAATCTTACTACTTTGTACCGGTTGACCCATTTTCTTCCTCCTAGTAATTAATTATTGCCACTAAAATTAAATGATGGCTAAGATCTGTTTAACGATCATTTAATTTCTTTCCAATTATAATTATTCAGAAAATTCAATTTATGGTCAAATGGGTTATTTTAACCCTTTATTATCGGGATTACTAAAAAAATATTACGATTTTCGACTATATTCCCTAAAAATATTGAACAACATTTACATAGTAGTTTTAAACAAACCTACTTATTCAGTAATGCATTTATTAATAAAACACTCCGAATAGCTAACGTTAAGGCGAATACAGTGGCGTAGTTGCACTTATACTTAATTCCTAAAATTGGCCACCACTTCGAATCAACTTCCTCGCTACCAATTTATACTTTCTTAACGTGCAAAAAAAACTATTAGAAAATATCATTCCAATAGGACATTAAATTACTTTTTATTTGTTTACAGTACTTAACCCAAATCCTGATACTGTTCAGATTCATTTAAAATATCATTATTTTCTGTAGTTTGGATTTTCCCCCAATATTTTGAAGTCAAACCATATATTAATGAACTGCCATCGAAGTACCACTAATCGTATTATAAGTTCCGTCTTTCCAAGTGGATAAAATATTGCTGTCAAGAGCTGATCAATTTATTTAATTAGTGAAGAACTTCTTTTAATGTTGAGATTATCAATTACTCTTCAAAAAGTTGCTCAATTTTTGTAAATTATTTATTTAAACTATGGCTCTTTTTGCAAAATCAAAGCTGAGCTACTAATTTAATAAGACTTTAATAACCCAATAGACAAATAGTTACACATCTTAAATAATCAAAATATTAGGTAAATTCAAATGAAGCATTAATAAAAAGAGTGACATGAAAAAAATTTATATTTTTTTGTCAACCAAACTAGGCATTCATTTAATTTTACTTAAAAAAATTTTAAGGGGTGTAAATAAAATGAAATAGGGTTACTCATTTCCATTTAAGTTTCTACTAAATTTCTAATAGCAGTTTGCTATTTTCTAGTCATTCTTTTGCTTAACAGTCATGAGACCAAAGAACTAATACCTCACTCCTACAATCGACATAGCAATTTGAAAACCACTAGACATGGTTGTTCAAATTACACAAGATCCAGCAAAAACGAATATTAAAAAAGAAGCAGAAAAAGGGATAGAATTATCACTTGAAGACGGTTCGGTGGACGCACCAACAGCGAAAACGAAAATATTTGATAGTCATTAGAAGATATTTTAAAGGATTTGAATATTATTCAATAATCCCCCTATCTTTAGCTAGTATAGTAAATCGGCATAATATTCAGCATTATTATTAAATGTGAAGTTAGTAAATTTGATTAGGAGGAAGAAAATGAAAAAACAGGTACACAAGAGTAGGATTATTAAAAGTTTTACAGTTTTATCATTATATTCGGGCTTTATTCTTGGTTCCCTAGGTCATGTAACGACTGTATCAAAAGCAGCAAGTTATTCAAAAGTAAACGAAATGATAGCAAATTTAACACAATCTCAAAGAGCAGCGCTTAATCAACTTTCAACCAGTAATGAGACAGGACTTCAAATTTCTTCTGAGATTGATCTAGAGTCTTCAAACCAAACAAATGTAATTGTTGAATTTAAAAATAAACCCGCAAAAGTAGCTCAAATTGAATCTAGTTTAGAAGGTAAACAGCTATCAGAGAATGAAGCATCTAATTTAGTTGATCAAGATCATTTAGCTTTTGATCAAGATGTAAATGAAATTTTAACTGATAAGAATAATGAAAAAGTAGATTTTAAAATTAATCGATCATATAAACATGCGTTTAATGGTGTTTCAATGAGTTTACCGGCCAATCAAATTCAGAATCTATTAAAATCAAAAGTAGTAAAAGTAATTTGGAGTAATGAAGAAGTGCATTCTGAACCAGATGTTTCACAAGAAGAAGTGCAAACTGGAAGAACAACTAATAATTCAAGTCTTTCTTTTCTTGGAGTAGACAAGCTGCATGAGGAAGGATTTACCGGAAAAGGTGTTAAAGTAGGAGTAATTGACACTGGAGTCGATTATAATCATCCAGATTTAAAGGGTGCATTTAAAGGTGGTTATGATTTTGTAGACAATGATAATAATCCGATGGAAACTACATATGAAGACTGGAAAAAATCTGGTATGGCAGAATTTTTTTGGGCAAATGGTGCATCGTATTATACTGAACACGGAACTCATGTGGCTGGAATCATCGCTGGTCAAGGAAAGAACGAAAGTGAATATAAAAAGACTGGTATTGCTCCAGACGCAGATTTATATGCGTATCGGGTTTTGGGTAGATACGGTTCAGGGACAACTGAAAATGTTATAGCAGGGATTGATAAGGCTGTTGAAGATGGGATGGATGTAATCAATCTTTCATTGGGAGCAAACTTAAATAACCCACTGTATTCTACAAGTATCGCGATTAATCAAGCTGTATTAAGTGGTGTTACGGCAGTAATCGCTGCTGGAAACACCGGTAATGATATGTATACAGTAGGTTCCCCAGGTAGCGCAGCGCTTGCACTAACTGTTGGAGCAAGTAGTGAACCGACTAATCTCCATACTTTTAAAGGATCGCTCCAAAATGGAACGGAAACAGTCTCTGCTGACTTGCAGGAGATGGCAAAAGGATATACTGATCATATCGAGGAATTGAATGGAAAGACATTCCCAGTTGTATATGTTGGTTTAGGCTCACAGGCAGATTATAAAAACAAAGATGTAAAAGACAAAGTTGTACTAGTAAGTCGAGGTAGTATTACTTTGAACGATAAAGCAAGATTTGCAAAGCAAAATGGTGCATCTGCAGTCCTGATTTACAATAATAATCCAACTGAAGGCCAAATTCCTGCTTATATAGGTGAAGGATTAGATTATATTCCTGCATTCTCTTTAACTTATGATCAAGGTATAGCATTAAAGACTAAACTTAATACAGTAAGTACATTTACTTTTAATCAATTAGGGCAATTGCAAAAAGCTGGAGACGAATTGGCAGATTTCAGTTCACGCGGCCCATCTCGTATTACTTATGATATCAAACCGGAAGTTACAGCACCTGGAGTTGGCGTATTTTCTACCGTACCAGCTTATATGATTAATAAAGAGAAGACAAATGATTATCAATACTCATATCAACGCCTGTCAGGTACGTCGATGGCATCTCCTAATGTTGCAGGTGTTGCAGCTTTATTGCTTCAGGCGAATCCGAAATTAGAACCTAGTGATGTTAAAGCTATTCTTATGAATACAGCTAATCCATTAAAAAAGAGCTATAGCGTATACGAAGTAGGAGCAGGAAGAATTGATGCCTACAAAGCAGTTCATTCAACTATTGAAATTAAAGTACTCGATGAAACACCGATGATAAAAAAAGACAAAGAAAAATTGATCAAAGAAGAAACTGGCGCAATAAGTTTTGGTTCAGTGGATCTTAGTGATGATGTGAATGAAGATCGCACATTAAATCTTCATAATTCAGGTGATGAAGAAAAAATATTTGATGTGGCAGTTAAATTTCAAACGGGTTTAGGTGGAGCTAAAGACGCACAAAAGAATGGTTTACTAGTAAAAGTAGAGCCGACAATTAAACTTGGAGCAAAACAACAAAGAAAAACAACTGCATCCATCTTTATACCGAAAACAGCCGAAAAAGGTTTATATGAAGGGTATATTGTCTATACAAATGAGAATCATCCTGAAGAAACATATAGAGTTCCATTCGGCGTTCACGCTGTTGAAGAAGGCGTAAGTTTGTTTCAATTATCTTCAATGGGTATTTCAGAAGATCGATATCGAGATCCATACTCAAGCCCTTATACAAATAAAAGTATAGCTTCACAAATACAGTTTAATTCTAACATGAGAGATATTGACTTTACTTTAGTAGATGGCACTACAAATAAGGATTTAGGTTATCTTGGATATATGGATGGAATCACTAAGAGTGAAGATGTTTTGTATGATGTTCAAAATGTATTTAAAGGGATTTATTATCCTTTTGACGATAATTCCGCTAATGGTATAGGTTCTATACCTGTTGTGGCAAACGAAGGATTTTATAAGATTAAAATGGTTGCTACAGGTGACAATGGAAAACAATTCATAGAACTAAGAGAAGTTGTGGTTGATAGAGGCAAGCCAAAATTTTCATTTGACGGACCAGAAACTCGTATAGTTGAATATGAGGAAGGGCAAAAATCTGTTACGATTTCAGGTTCTATCTTCGATCAAGAAATCGAGAATTTCAGAGCAGCTGGTATGAATATAGACCGATCTGCAAACAAAATTTTGGATCTTAACGTCGGCCAAGGAGAACCACCTATTGAAATGCCGGTAAATAAAGATGGTTCTTTTAAGTATGAAGTACCGGTAGGTCTAGGTGTGAAGACCCTTAAATTAGCTGCAGTAGACCCAGCAGGCAATGGATCCGTGGTACCTGAATTTATCAGAATTGTAAAAAAAGGAACTCCGTACTTAGCGGAGACTTTTGATAAATCGAGTGTGAAACCAAATGATTTGGTTAATGTTAAAATCGTTTTGAAAAATGCTGTTAATTTCAAAAAAATAAATTTTAATTTTTCGACTTCAGCCGATTATTTTACTATTGAAAACGTCAAATTACATCCTGATTCTAGTAAATTAGGAGAACTAAAATTGACAAGAACGCCATCTAATAATCTTACAATTGAAACAGCTGATGGTAACACACAAACTTTAAATGGTGATCTTACATTAGCTGAGGCAACGTTAAGGGCTAAAGATTATAAATTTGATATAAGACCTGATGGAGCGACATTTAACACATCGACAATCTCATACCAAAATCGATTAGGAAATACTACCTATCTTTTCTCGAATACGCCTAATATTGAATTTGTACCAATTTATTCGAAAGTAAGGTCAATATTATATGGTGAGGGGCTATTAAATAAATATGGAACTTTTGATAATTTGAGAGATTATAGTAAAGTAGGGGCAGAAGTATTTATACAAGATCAAGAAGGTAATACGTATGACCAAATTCTTAACAAGTATGGAGTAATAGAAGGATTGCATCTATCTCTTACAGATAAACCGTTAAGTCTGGCCATTAAATTACCTGGTCATTTTAAAACGATTTATGATTTCAATATCGGAATGAGAAATAGCACAGGAGAGTTAATTGGTCAATATAAAAGATTAGATGTTCCAACATCCCTTGGAGGAGATGTAAATGGAGACGATGTAATCGATATTATAGATGCCATATCGATTCAAGCAAATTGGGGAACAAATTACAGAGATGCTGATATCAATTTTGACGGAACAATTGATGCCAAGGACTTGGCATATGTAGAAAAGAATTATTTAATGCAAAATCCTAATGTAAAAGATGCTCCTAAACCGAAAGATAAATTTAAAACACAAACATTAGAGAATATAAAAAGCGAATTAGGTTTGAAATAATATTAGGTTACGATCAACTATTTAAAAAGTAGTTGATCGTTTTTATTTGAATAGCATGAATTAAAAAAATCCAAAATCAAGTAACAGCTTTTTTCGTCGCAATGAACTTTATCTAGCTCTGCATATGAAGCTAGAATTGGTCCTCTTGCATTTACCACTTGAATGCTTAGGGTTATTATTGTAGTCTTTGTGCAATGAATAATATTCATTACAAAAAATGGAAATAATTAAAAACAAAGAAAAAGCCCAACCCCCTGATACAACTAGGTTTGAGCCTTCTCATCTTTATGATCCCAACTGTACTTGAACCAGCGACCCCTCCCCTGTCAATTACAGAGTACGAGGATTATACAGTAATTATGAATATTTTATTTCAATTAAGTCTAGTAAATCAAGCGGTCGATGTAATTTTATTCACTGTAAATCTTTTAATTCTATTATTTCTAATAAGTCTGTGCAATTTTTGCGCAATGAAAGAGATTAGTTCTGAGGTAGGGTGCTAATATTATTCCTCGATCTTTTTCTAAATTCTGTTTTGTAATTTCCCAGATTATGATTTCCTATTTAATGGACGTTTTACTATTTCCAGTTACTATTCCTTTAGATGTTAAATGTTGAATTTGTTGTTTAGAATAACCAATCTCGGCTAAAATTTCAGACGTATGCTCCCCTGAATTTGGAGCTAGAAAACGAATTGACCCTGGTGTTTTCGAAAATTTTATTGGTGGGCTAATTAACTTAACATCACCTAATTCTTTGTCATAATAAGTTTGAATCATTTTCCTCTCTTTTATTTGGGGATCCTGCTCTAAATTTTCGATTGTATTTACTGGAGAAACACAAGCATCAATATGTAAAAAGATTTCCATCCATTCTTTTTGAGTTTTCATCATAAGAATCGATTGTATTTCAGTTTTTATTTGATCCTGTTCATTCAAAGGCGCATATTGACGTATAATCAAGTCTTCTCTTCCAATTCCTTTACAAAACTCTGCCCAGAATTTTGCTTCTACTGCACCTACCGAGAGATAACGCCCGTCCTTCGTCTCGTAAACTTCATAAAAGGCATTCTCACCTGAAAGCCTGAGTTCTCCTCTTTTAGGCTGAATGTTTGATGCTAAATAATTTGGAAGTATTAACTGTAGCCAAGTAAGTGCTCCATCCATCATTGAAATATCAATAAACTGACCACTTCCAGAACGTTCTCTTTCATATAATGCCATCAAAATTCCAACAGTTCCTAGTAGTGCCCCTCCACCAATGTCTGCAATTGGAACAGGTGGAACTGTAGGTTTTCTATCTCTTTCTCCAAAAAACTCTAATAATCCAGCGTAGCTAATATAATTTAAGTCATGTCCTGGATGATTGGCATAAGGTCCTGTCTGCCCGTAACCAGTTAAGGCACAATATATTAGCGAAGGATTATGCTCTTTTAGTACTTCATATCCTAAACCAAGGCGATCCATTACACCAGGGCGAAATGATTCAACTACGATATCTGCTTTTTCAACCATTTTTAAAAAGATTTTTTTCCCTTGCTCCGTTTTCAAATTTAAACAAATACTTTTTTTGTTACGATTTACTGAATGAAATAATGCACTATTTTCTCCTATTTTAGGATTATTTAAGCGGACATAATCTCCACGTCCTGTATCTTCTACTTTTATTACCTCTGCACCATAATCGGCTAGTAACATAGTAGAATATGGACCTGGTAACAACCGTGTTAAGTCCAAGACACGGAGGGATTGCAGAGCAAGTGACATAATGGTACCTCCTTCTGAACTATAATCCTAAATTTTTAGCAATGATCACTTTCATAATTTCATTTGATCCAGCATAAATAGACCCTACCACCGTATCTCTATACATTCTCGCTATCTCGTATTCTTCCATATATCCATAACCGCCATGTAACTGTAAGCACATTGGGGCCATTTTCTTTGCCAAATTAGTAATCCACCATTTTGCCATCGATACTTCAGTAACAATATTTTCTCCTGCAATATGCTTTTCAATAAGGTTATCAACGAAAGTACGACCAAGTTGAACTTCAGTTGCTATTTCTGCTAGTTTAAATTGTGTATTTTGAAACTTGCTTATCGGTTGCCCAAATGCTGTTCGCTCCTTAATATACTTCAAAGTTACTTCTAACATTCTTTCTGCAAATGTAATAAAACTGATACAAACCATTAGCCTTTCTTGTTGAAGCTTTTCCATTAAATGATAAAAACCTTTGTTTTCTTCACCAAGTAAGTTATTTACTGGGACAATCGCATCCTCAAAAATTAATTCTGATGTATCATAAGCATGTTGTCCGATCTTTTTTAATTGTTTTCCTTTTGAAAAACCAGGTGTTCCTTCTTCAATAACGATTAAACTAATTCCTTTATGTGCTGGACTTGCAGTAGGATCCGTTTTACATGCAACAATAACAAAATTTGTATTTATCCCATTTGAAATAAAGGTTTTTGTTCCATTAACAATAAAATTTTCTCCCTTTCTAACTGCAGTTGTTTGAATCCCTGCAAGATTTGAACCAACACCGGGTTCAGTCATGGCAATTGAAGAAATGATTTCTCCACTACTTGCCTTTGGAATCCACCTTTTCTTCTGCTCATTTGTTCCATATCGTCCAATGTATGGCATGATAACATTATTATGAATATTAATTCCGCCTAAACCTGCACCAATTTTACATAATTCTTCTTGAATTACTACGCAAAACCCAAAATCCGCATTCATTCCACCATATTTCTCATCAGCCCATGGACATAAATAACCTTGCTCACCCATTTTCTCCCAAAAAGTACGTGGTACTAGTTTATTTTCTTCCCATTGTTCATAAAATGGAACTGCTTCTTTTTCTAAAAATTTCCGAAGTGACTTTCTAAAAATATCATGTTCTTCATGCAAGTATTTCTTTGTGCTCTGTTGCAATTCTCTATTTGAAACTTTCATAATCCACTTCCTCCAATTAGCACTTTCACTTCAAAAAAATGAATCATTACGTACTCATCTTTACCTTGGTTGCATACGAAGTGCTCCATCTAAACGGATAACCTCTCCATTTAACATTGGATTCTCAATGATACTTTCAACTAGTTGCGCATACTCGTGAGGCTGGCCAAGTCGTTTTGGAAAAGGAACGTTTGAACTGAAAACTGCCTTGACTTCATCAGATAGCCTCCCAATTAATGGTGTTTCAAATAAACCTGGTGCAATCGTCACTACACGGATCCCATATTCAGCTAAATCCCTAGCAATAGGAAGTGTCATACCTACAACACCACCTTTTGAAGCACTATACGCTGCTTGACCGATTTGACCTTCAAAAGCTGCAGCTGAAGCAGTATTCACAATTACTCCTCTTTCACCTAATTCATTCGGTTCATTTAAACTCATCTTTTCCGCAGATAATCGAATAACATTGAAAGTACCAATTAAATTAACTTTTATTACGTTAGAGAATCTAGTTAAATCATGCACACCTTTTTTACCAAATGTTTTTTGAGCGCCACCGATCCCAGCACAATTTACAACAGCTGTAAATCCCCCAAATTTCTCCATACCTTTATTTAAAGCAACTTTTACATCATCTTCTTCGGCTACGTTTGTTTTAACATATAATGCATTATCATTTCCAAGTTCTTCTACTAATCTATTTCCTCTTTCATCATTTAAATCAAGGATAATTGCTTTGCCACCTTTTTCGATCACGTTTCTCACTGTAGCCTCTCCTAATCCTGATGCTCCCCCTGAAACTACTACTACACTATTTTTTAATTCCATGATGATCACTCCTTATCAAATAGACTTTTATTACTTCCCCTGAAATTGAGGTTTTCTTTTTTCTAAAAATGCTTGAACTCCTTCTTTTGCATCTTCTTTTAAGAAAAGCTCTTGAAACAATTCTGCTTCCCTAGCAAGACCTTTACTTAACTCTATCTCCATACCTTCATCTACCGCTTTTTTAATATTCTTTAATGCAGAAGGTGAGTTTTTACAAATCTTTTTTGCTAGTTTAATAGCTTCCTCTAAGCCAAATCCTGTTGGCACAACCCTATTAACTAATCCGATGCTTAATGCTTCACTAGCCGTAATATGGTCTCCAGTGAACAATAGCTCTTTTGCCTTTGCTTCTCCAATTAAACGTGGTAATCGCTGTGTACCACCAGCACCTGGCAGTAACCCCAGTTTAACTTCAGGCACACCAATCAACGCATGTTCTTCTGCTATACGAAGATCACAAGTTAGAGCTAGTTCGCATCCACCTCCGAGAGTATAACCGTTCAATACAGCAATTGTAGGCTTTAATGAATAATCAATGTTATTAAACATTTCATGATTTTTCATAAATTGTGGTATTAAATTTGGATTTCCAATTCTTTGAGGTAATTCCTTAATATCTGCTCCTGCCATAAATGCCTTTTGACCAGCTCCTGTCAAAATGATAACTAATACTCCTTGATCTGCGTTAAGTTCTAAAAATGCATTTCTAATTTCTTCTTTGACAGCTGCACTTAATGCATTCATAGGTGGATTGTCTATGGTGACAATTGCAAAATGTTCTTGCTTCTCTACTTTAACTAAAGTCAATCCGCTCACCCCATCCTTATATTTTCTAAATATAAAAGCTTGAAAGAATTATAACCTTCCAAGCTCTTACGTTATTTTTTCAAAAAATAGTTTATAAGCCTAAATTTTTAGCAATAATATTTTTCATAATTTCATTTGTACCAGCATAAATCGGCATGACAGCAACATCACGATATCGACGAGCAATATCATATTCCTCCATATAGCCGTATCCACCATGAAGCTGTAAACAACGTGATGACATTCTTCTAGCCATATCTGTAATCCACCATTTTGCCATCGAAGCATTTGTAGTGATTTCTTCACCTTTCATATGTCTAATTGCAAGATCATCTAAGAAAGTACGTGCTAATGATAATTCTGTTGCCATTTCAGCAATTTCAAATTGAGTATTTTGGAAAGAACTAATTGGCTTTCCAAACGCATGTCTTTCTTGAACATAATTCATAGTTGATTTCAACATTTCTTGTGAAACAACAAAAGCTGAATTTGCACACATAATTCTCTCTTGTTGTAATTTATCCATCAGAATATAGAAGCCTCCACCTTCATTTCCTAACAGATTCGTCACTGGAACACGTGCGTCCTCAAAAATAAGCTCTGCGGTATCTTGAGAATGAGTACCAATTTTCTTCAATTTACGTCCACGAGAAAAGCCCGGCGTATTTCCCTCAACCATTAGTATACTTACGCCTCTACGTGCTGGAACTGCTTTCGGGTTCGTTTTAACAACAAGGAAAATTAAATCTGCATTGATTCCATTTGTAATAAACGTTTTTTGCCCATTAACGATGTAGTAGTCTCCATCTTTTACTGCTGTAGTACTAATGCTGGCCAAATCAGATCCTGTTCCTGGCTCCGTCATCGCAACGGCTGTAAGAATGTCCCCATTTACACATTTAGATAAGTATTTTTTCTTTTGTTCTTCTGTACCATATTTTTCAAGATAAGGTACAGTAATTGAACTGTGTAGGCTTGCACCACCTGGGCCACCTCCAATTCGAGCTACTTCTTCTGCAAGGACTAAATTAAATCCAAAATCAAGTCCTAATCCACCATACTCAGGATCGACTTGTGGGCAAAGAAAACCTTGTTCACCCATTTTTTTAAATAATTCACGTGGTGTCAAACCATTTTCTTCCCATTCATGAAAGAATGGCTCTACTTCTTTTTCCATGAATTTTCGAAGAGATGTGCGAAACATTTCATGTTCTTTTGTGCAGTATGGACGGTCAGACTTAAATAAATCAAATGTTGATTTATCCTTTGTATTAGTAGTCATTACATTTCCTCCTATAATTTGAATTAAATTTTGTACTAATGAACTACTCTGTATCCTAATTTCCCTTAAGGCCTTTTGTACATTGTTACAACAGCTGCACCACCAAGACCAAGATTATGTTGGAGAGCAATTTTGGCATTTTCTACTTGACGCTTATTTGCTTGTCCTCGTAATTGCCATACCAGCTCTGTACATTGAGCAAGCCCAGTTGCTCCAAGTGGATGTCCTTTTGACATTAGTCCGCCAGAAGGATTAACAACATATTTTCCGCCATAAGTATTGTCTCCATTATTTATGAACGATTCCGCTTCACCTTCACCACATAGTCCAAGTCCTTCATAAGTAATTACTTCATTTGGTGTAAAGCAATCATGTAGTTCAACTACATCCACATCCTCTGGCCCAATCCCAGCTTTTTCATAAACCTCACTCGATGCTCTACGAGTCATGTCAGCCCCAACGAGATTGATTGGATCCTTCAGTGATTCTTCTGTATCTGTACTTAATGATTGAGCAACAATCTCTACTGCGTATTCATGTCCATGCTTCCTAGCAAAATCTTCACTACAAACAATTACCGCTGCGGCTCCACAAGATGGAGGACATGCCATTAAGCGAGTTAAATACGGCGGATAAATTACTGGTGTATTTAACACTTCCTCAACAGTAAGAGGTTTATCAAATATTGAGTACGGATTATTTAGAGCATGATTTCTAGTTTTAACCGCAACCTTTGCAAAAATATCTGGGTTCGCACCATATTTTTTTATGTATGTAGTGCCAGCCTCTCCAAAAAATTTGATTGCTCCTTGGGGTGCATTATTCTCTACTAACTCATCTAATCGTTCGTTAAATGACTTAAGTGGTGAAGTTCGATCATCCCATTTACTTTTTAACCTTCCAGGTTGCATTTCTTCGAATCCAAATGCGAGTGCACAATCAACTACACCCGATTCAACAGCTTGACGAGCAAGGTAAAGTGCAGTAGATCCTGAAGAGCAATTATTATTTACATTGATTACCGGAATTCCTGACATTCCAACTTTATACAGAGAAGCTTGACCGCTTGTACTGTCACCATATACATAGCTTGCAAAAGCTTGTTTAATCTCTCTAAAGTCAATTCCTGCATCATTAATTGCATGTTGAATTGCTTTCGGAGCCATCATTTCATATGGTTCATTTAAACCAGGCTTTGTAAATTTAACCATTCCAACTCCTATAATTTTTGCATTACCTTTCATCAAAAGCCCCTCCTCACTTTGACTAAAATAGAAAATAACTAACAACATCCTGTTTTAGGAAGCGCTGTCATTTTTTCTTAATAATCAAAATATTTTAAATACAACTCAATCTTAGCTTGTTTATTTTAGCTAGTAAAACAAGTAATTTGGAAGATACATCAAGTAAAAATTTACTCCGCTATTAAATTTCCGAATTTTTCATATTTTTTGAACAAAACTCCTTTAATGTTATATAATCGTTGTATAAAAATGTAATAGTTTAAATGAAAATGTTTAAACCAAGATCCTTATAATTGAAAAGAAGGTGAACTACTTGCGTATAGAACAACTCATATTCATTACTGAAATTGAAAAAACAGGTTCAATTGCTATTACTTCAGAACGTCTTCATCTATCTTCACAAGGAATAAGCCAAGCTATTAAAAGTCTTGAAGAAGAGCTTGGCGTAATGATTTTTACCCGTTCAAGAACAGGACTACAACCTACAGAAATCGGATATGAACTAATAAGTAAGGCACATGAAATTTTAAGTAAAATTGATGAGTTTAGAGAAATGACAAATTTTGCTTCGGAGATTAGTGGGAACTTAAGAATAGCAGCTGTATCAGCACTAAGTAGTAGAATTCTTCCTCAAACCATGGCTGCTTTTAAAAATAAGTATCCGAAAGTCAATCTTAAATTTAAAGAGGTTTCTGCAGCATACCAAATAAAGAAGGATATATTAAATAATGAAGCAGATTTAGGCTTTGTATATATGCATTCCTCAAATAATGAATCAAATCAACAGTTTATTAAATCCCATCTCATCGATAGCACATTAATGATTTGCTTTCATAAAAATTTAGAATTGTCAAAAAAACAAAAGCTTTATGGCGAAGATATTGTGAAATATCCTATAGCTGGTTTCGGAAATAACGCTGACACGAAAGAATACTATAATTTATTATCTAAATATGGTGAACCTAATTTACTTTTTCAAACGGAAAGTCCAGAAACAAAGAGATATTTTATATCACAGGGATGGGCAATAGGTATTGAAAGTGAATTATCATTATCATATGATCCATATTTACAGAGGGGAGATTACATTGCTCTACCTATATATGAATTTGATTCTAAAGTTTCATATTATAGTATTCGATTGAAAAACCAACATTTATCAATCGCAGCAAAAGAATTTTTAAAAGAATTACAAGTCCAAGTAACTAATTTTAAAGAAAAAGTTTAATAATTAAATAGAAATTAATAATATAAATGAAAGGAATAATTTAGTTGTTATTATTCCTTTCATTTTTTTATTTGCTATACATTATTTTAAATGTTCCAATAGCTTTACTTAATAAGTTCTTTTTCCTATCTTTTACTTCTGATTCTACTGTTACCAGATTTTGTCCACGATTTACGATTTTAGCAGTTGCAATTAAAGTTTCATTTTCATTAGCAGGTGCCAAATAGCTTATATTTAAATTTACAGTAACGCTTCGTTCCCCAACAACTGTTCGTATCATCATTCCCATTGCTGTATCCAACAGGGCCGCAATTACGCCACCATGGACCTTTTGATTGTAGTTTAATAAAGATGGGGTGATCGTTAATTCTAAAATGATATTTGCTTCTTTTAATTCTTTTACCGTAATACCAATATGTCTATCAAAACTATGTTGCTGAAGTAATTTCTCCACTTCTTTGACCGACATACTTCCACATCCTTTAACATAATATTGTGAGTTAAGTATCTACTTTATTAATCTCCTCATCTTTTAACTGTTTACGAAGTATTTTACCTACGGTTGTTTTCGGAAGAGATTTTCTAAATTCGACAATTCTAGGTATTTTATATCGAGTCAATCGTTCTTTACACCATGTTTGAATTTCTTCTACAGTTACTGAAAAATCATTTTTTAATGCAATTGCCACTTTAATTGTTTCACCACGATAAGGATCTGGTACACCATAAACACATGCTTCTTGGACAGCTGGATGTTGGTAGATTACATTCTCTATTTCAACAGGATAAACATTAAATCCACCTGTAATAATCATTTCTTTTTTTCGACCGACAATATAGAAATACCCTTCCTCGTCCATTATTCCAATATCCCCTGTATAAAGCCATCCATTACGAATTGTTTTTTCCGTTTCCTGTTGATTTTTCCAGTAACCTTTCATTACCTGTGGCCCTTTAATAATAATTTCACCTTGTTCTCCAACTGGGATTTCATTCTCACCAGTTAAGGTGTCTACGATTCTAACATCTGTATTAGGCATTGGGAGCCCAACACTGCCAACTTTTTTCTTACCTGAAAATGGGTTCCTTATCGCCCCAGTTGTTGCTTCTGATAATCCGTAGCCTTCTGTAATTTGTACACCCGTTTGTTCTGCGAAACTTTTAATGACTTCAATTGGTAAAGGTGCAGATCCACATACACAAATTTTAAAACATGAAAGATCTTCTTTCTTTCTATCAGGATTATTTAATAATGCAATATACGTAGTTGGAGAGCCAGTAAATATAGTTGGTCTATGAATTCTTATTAAATCTAAAAGGTGCTTTATTTCAAACTTTCTAATCGAAACAAAACTTGCTCCGATCATAACTGCCTGTATTAAACTAAATAAACCCATACCATGATATACTGGGGAGATACCAAGTTGGCAATGACCTTCTAATTGTAATAGTTGTCTATTCGTTTCAAATGATTGATATAGATTTGAGACTAAGTTCAAATGTGTAATCATTACACCTTTTGGAAATCCAGTGGTACCTCCTGTAAAAGTTATGATTGCTAAATCCTCTGGAAAAACTTCCGAAAAGATTAGTTTATCTGTCTCATTGTTAATCCATTTATATAGATTCATATCTTCCTTTCTATCTTCGTCAGCTGATATAAACTTTATATGATTAGTTAAACCTGTTTTCATTAGCTTATCTTTTTCCTCATGGAAGGCTATTAAACCATTAGTCTCTGAATTTCTTAGTAGAGACTCTATTTCTGCTGGTTGGAAATTAGGATTTAGTTGAACAACGACTGCACCTAATCGTTGAATAGCGAAAAATGAAATGACATATTCGAGGCTAGTCGGAATCATTAAAGCTATACGATCACCTTTACGAAATCCTTGTTTATATAGCGATATCGCTACACGTTCGCAGTAAAGTTTTAAATCTGAATAATTTATATTCCTTTCACCATCAATTAACGCGATTTTAGAGGGATATTTTGATACGGTTCTCTCAAGTAAATCAAAAATTGTTAATGAAGGAATTTCAATCTGATGTGATACACCTTCTGGATAAAATTCCAGCCAAGGTTTTTTTAAGTATACTGACTCCTTTTTTGGAATATATTCACTCAATTTCCACACCTCAATCTTAAATAGTTAGTAAACATAATCAATCATCTAATTAAATTAGATTTTTTTGTTGCTTATTTTGACGTAATAGTACTTTTAAGACTTTCCCAGAGGCATTCCGTGGCAACGCTTCAAGAAATTCAACAAATCGTGGTTTTTTATAAGAAGCCAATTTAGTTTGACAATATTCGATAACTTCTTCTTCATTTAGATTATTATTTCTTGTAACGATATAAGCCTTTACACTTTCTCCCCACTCGGGATCAGGTATCCCTACTACTGCAGCTTCAATGATATCTGGATGTGAGTAAAGCACTTCCTCCAGCTCAGCAGGATAAATATTTTCACCTCCACTTATAATCATGTCTTTCTTACGGTCTATAATATAGATAAATCCTTCTTCATCCATTCGTACTAAATCTCCACTATGAAACCAACCACCTTTAAAAGCTTCCTTTGTGGCTTTTGGATTTTTATAGTACTCTTTCATAATCGTTGGACCTTGATAAACAATTTCACCAATATCGCCGATTGGAACATCATTCATTTCATTATCTACAATTCGTATACGTACATTAACACTTGCTTTACCAACCGAAGATGTTTTTCGTAATGAGTCTTTGGGATCTAAGTAGGTTACTTGAAGAGATTCAGTTTGTCCAAAGGACTCATACAGTTCAGCATTGTAGAATACCTTTAATATTTTTTTCTTTAATTCTAGAGGACAAATGGCTCCACCTGTTGCACATTTTTTCATCGTACTTATATCAAATTCCATCAGATTTGGGCTGTGAAGTAGAAAATTCCACATTGCTGGAACTAAAAATAAATATTCAATTTTTTCATTTTGAATTGTTCTTAAAATATTTTCTGGTTGGAACTCACGGTGAACAACCCCAGTACCTTCTTGAAGACAAATAGTAACTAATAAAGTTAAAGCGGCAATATGAAATAGTGGCGGAACAATTAAAACTTTTATATATTGATTTTTTTTTAAACTTGCCATCCGATTTAAGGATTGCATATAAATATTTTTATGAGTTAGTACCGCTCCTTTTGGACGGCCTGTTGTACCTGATGTATAGACAATTACATGTGCATCATTATCATTCTGGGTTTTACTAGGTAAATAGTTGACAGGCATTTCAAAAATAGATTCGTAGTCAACCATCTCGAATTTCTTTAATTCTTGATTAGCTTCTACAACAATAATTGTTTCTACTTTTGGAAGTTTCCCTCGAATTGATTGAATAATCTCGATATATTCAAAATCAATAAATAGAATTTGTATATCTGAGTTGTTTACAATATACTCGATTTCACTTGGTACTAAGCGAAAATTAACTGGTACACAAACACCTTCCGTTAAACCAATCCCAAAATATACCTCAACTAGGGCCAAGCTGTTTTTTAATAGGAAACCCACTTTAGTATCTTTTTTTACTCCTTGTTTTTGAAGCCATCCTGCTAAATGAGTAGCCCTATTTAATAATTGTTGATAAGTTACCCTTTTCTCCTGATAGACAAAAGCTTCCTTATTTGGATTATAATGAGCTGCGTATTTTAAAGCCTGACCGATTAATAGTTGTTGAGACAATGAATTCATGTCACTCCCCCTAAAAGATTAAATTTTGATTTCGAAAGTTTTATTCCCTTGCACTGGAATTAAGTAGAATAGGAAGTGATTGTTGTTTAAACTGTATAATCTACTTTACCTTTTTGAATTGTTATTTTCTGATTTCAAATGTAGCGCTTACTTTTACTTCCTTTTGATCATTTATTGCAACTGCTTCACAAACCCATTTATCCTTGGTTTCGTCTACGACCGATCCTTGAACTGTAATTTTCTCTCCCGGTATTGTCATTGCACGAAAACGTACAGAAAATGTTGTCAATTTTTCAGGTTCAAACCAACTAGTGATCGCATGTCCAATAAAACCCATAATCATCATCCCATGAGCAATTACTCCTCCAAGGCCAGAATTCTCTGCAAAAGGAACAACTGTATGAATTGGATTAAAATCTCCTGAAGCTCCTGCATATCGTACAAGCTGTATATGAGTAATTTCTTCTTTTTGTACTGGCATTAAATCATATCCTATATGCATTACGCCACCTCCTATTGTCTTTCAATGATTGTTGATCGACTAACTAAAATTAATTCACCGAATTGGTTAATATACTCTTTTTTAATAACAATAAACTTCATATTCGCCTTAAAATAATAATCTACCACTTCACCGGAAACAGTTATTGTATCTCCAATTTGAATTTTCCCCTTATATTCATAAGCTTGTTCCCCATGCAATACTTTTGAAATGTTTAGACCAAGTAGAGTTCCTAATCCAATTCCACTTGTTCCCCAAAAATCAATTACAGTAGGGAAAGTTGGTGGAACACATTCTCCAGACATGTATTCAAGCCGTTCATCACCAATCGCAATTGCTAATTCTTTAATTTTATTTAATTCAACTCGATATGAATAAGGTTCTAATTTCAACCCCACTTTTACTTCTAATTGATTATTCATTTATCTTCTCCTAACACATACAGAATTTAAAAATTTGAGTTTCTTCTATTAATCCTCACTAGTTACAACTCGTCTTAAAAAATTGTTACGCTATGAAACTACTTAAGAAGTAACAAGTAGGTTCTTAAATTCCTCAGTTAAAAGTGGAATTACTTCGAACAAATCTCCAACAATTCCATAATCAGCCACTTGGAAAATTGGTGCTTCAGGATCTTTATTTATTGCAACAACAGTTTTTGAATTGGACATTCCAGCTAAATGTTGAATAGCACCAGAAATTCCACATGCAACATATAAATCAGGCGTTACAACCTTTCCTGTTTGACCAATTTGTAATGAATAGTCACAATACTCCGCATCACATGCTCCTCTGGAAGCACCTACCGCTCCACCCAAAACATCTGCTAAATCTTGTAATATAGCAAAACCCTCTGCGGACTTAACTCCACGTCCACCAGAGACGATTACTTTCGCTTCAGATAAATCTACACTACCTGTTGTTTTCCTTACAACCTCCTTTACAATTGTGCGTAAATCTTTTAAATCAACTGTCATTTCGATCACTTCTGATACACATTCATTTTTTATAGATTGAATATTATTTGGTCTTATAGTTGCAAATATAATACCTGATAATACTTTCTTTTTCTCAAAAGCTTTTCCAGAATAAATGGGACGTGTGAAAATGATTTCATCGTCTTCAATCTGAATATCAGTGACATCTGATATAAGTCCTATACCTAATCGTGCTGCTACCCTAGGAGAAAGATCCTTACCTATTGAAGTATGTGGAATTAAAATTGCATCTGGCTGTACAATTTTTATAACTTCGCACACAGCTTGTACATATGAATCTGTCATATATAAATCTAGTTCTTTATTAGTTATTGAATAAATCCGGTTGGCACCATATTGTTGTAAAAGATCAAAATAATTACTTAAATTACTACCAATGGTTAACACTATTACTTCACCATTTTCAGCTAAACGCTTAGCGGCAGTTAGTGTCTCTAGTGAAACGTTTCTTAAATTACCATTTTTTGCTTCTGCCATTACTAGTACTTTTCTCATACTCACTAGTTCTCCTTTATTTTTAAATAACTTTCGCTTCATTTCGAAGTAAAGTTGTTAATTCTGTAATTTGAGCTTTTAATTCTCCGGTTAGAATCCTTCCGATATTTTTATTTGGTGGAAAGAATGTTTCACTCGTAATTGTTTTCACTTCCAATTCATCCATATCCAAATCGTCTATTTTCAGTACTTCAATAGATTTTTTCTTTGCTTTCATAATACCTGGAAGTGATGGATATCTCGGATCGTTTAATCCTTGTTGAGCTGTAAGGAGAACTGGGAGTGTAACCTCAATAATCTCTTTATCTCCTTCAACGTCTCTTTCTACTATTGCTTTATGTCCATCAATTTCTAGATTAGTAATCGTTGTAACTTGTGCTATATTCAGTTCCTCAGCAAGTCGTGGACCAATCTGACCCGAACCATAATCAACAGACAAATTCCCACCTAATATAATGTCAAATTCTCGTTCTTTAATAACGGAAGACAAAATTTTTACTGTACTATACTCGTCAAGTTGATAATCTTCATTTTCAATTAATATCGCATGATCTACACCCATTGCTAAAGCCGTTCGAAGTGCCGGTTCTGTTTGGTCAGTCCCAACTGAAATAACTGTCACTTCCCCTCCATGTTCCTCACGTAATTTAATTGCTTCCTCAATCGCATATTCATCATATGGATTGATAATATAATTAACACCATCCTCAATAATATTGCCGTTTTGAATTACAATTTTCTCTTCTGTATCGAATGTTTGTTTAATAATTGTTATTATTTTCATTTAGCACTGCCTCCTTATTCCCTCTTAAACTAGTTTACAAAAGGGTGTTTCAAATATTTTAAGCTTGATGTATAGGCTCATATACTGTATTTTCTTCAACGTAATCATAAAGCTTTTGAGACATACAGTTTTTCCTACCCGCTTCAATTTCTTCTACAATATGTCCAATTAAACCGACTGCACGTGCTGCTACTGCGAAGGATTTTACTACACTGAAATGTAACCCCATATCAGATAGAACTGCCCCAATTGCACCCGCAGCATTTAATGTAATTTCCTTTCCTTTTTGTTCACTAAATTGCATATGAATTTCTTTCAGTAAACCAATATGCTTTCCACTGAACCCTAATTGTTCGGCTAAAGCAAATAATTTAGGTGTGCGAGGATCCACTGGTTTATGCATTGGGTGGCCAAAGCCCATAATTTGTAAATTTTTCATTTTTCGCTCTGCTAATATGCTTGATGCAACAATTGCAACATCTTGTGATCGACCATAAGTTTTCCAACCCTCTTGAAGCATTTGTGCTGTATTTTCCATTGCACCAAGATAGACCGAACCCGCTCCAAGCAATCCTGCGGCAACCGCCGCTTGTACTGCCTCTGGTGCACCTAAATATGTGAGACGTGCCGAAATCGAACTGGGAGTATATCCATGTTCACAAATTGCAACCATGCAGGCATTTAACATTTTTGACTCTTCTTCAGTAGGTCGGCGATGAAGAGCACCTAAAAATGCCATATCAACAAGTGTAATGTTTCCAATTAAATCTTCTGTCAAATCATATCCATGCACAAAAATCTTATCTGGTTTAGCTATACCTATGTTCGTTTCAAATTTCATCATTATTCCCCTTTCTGCTTTGATTTCAAATGCAACATTTATACAACTAGCAAATTAATGATATTTTGAAATTTACAAGTGTAAACGTTTCCAAAATTTTTGTTAAGAAAATTAAATTAATAGATTTTATTAATTTAAGAGTATGAGGAATTATACGATTGGTTCATATGGAAATACATCCGATGAAACTTCTAAAGAAGTAAAACTAGATTTGAATGCTTTCATCGCCTGAGATCCAATTGTTTCGACTGTCCAGCCATCATTATTAACAGCTGATCGTACTGGGCGAGGCTGAGAAAATAATAAAATTTCTTTTCCGCGAACACAGAAAATTTGTCCCGAAATTTCAGCAGCAGCATCACTTGCTAAATATGCTACTAAAGGTGCAATATGATCTGGACTCATTTGTTTAACTTTCTCAACTCGTTTTTTCTGAGCCTCAGTTTCAGTTGGGATTGCACCAATCATACGACTCCATGCAAATGGAGCTACTGTGTTTGCTGTTACTTGATAACGATTCATATCTAATGCAGTTGATTTCGTTAGACCAACAATTCCGAGCTTTGCTGCAGCATAATTTGCTTGCCCTAAGTTTCCAATTAAACCAGAAGTGGAAGTAAAGTTGATAAAACGCCCACTTGATTGTTCTTTAAAATATGGAGCCGCCGCTCGTGTCATATTGAATGTGCCTTTCAAATGTACATTGATAACCGCATCCCATTCCTCTTCAGACATTTTAAATAACATACGATCTCGTAAAATTCCCGCGTTATTTACAACAATGTCTATCTTTCCAAAATGATCAATTGCAGTCCGTATAATTTTTTCAGCACTTTGCAATTCAGCAACTGAATCATAATTTGCAGCTGCTTCACCACCAAATGCTTTTATCTCATTAACAACTTCATCAGCAACATTTACATCTTGACCTTGTCCATCTACCCCAGTTCCTAAATCATTTACTACAACCTTTGCACCCTCTTGAGCTAGTAGAAGTGCAATGGCCTTTCCAATCCCTCTACCTGAACCTGTAACAATCGCTACTTTTCCATTTAAACTTCCCATGTTATATACCTCCTGATCTTAACTAAATAATTTTTAACATTCTAAATAAATAGAATATTTTACTTAATATTAGACTTAAAAACGTAATTACGTAAAACAACTATTTTGGATGGCTAATAAAGTAAAAGTTGATGAAGGAATACAATATTACAATACTAGTGTTTAAGTCAGAGTGTATTGGGTACATACTGTTAAAAAATTTGGATATATGCTATTTAAACTTAGTGTTATATGGAGAGTAAATATGAATAAAATGGAATCATTTTCTTTATCAATTAGTTTGCATAAGAATCTTATGCAAATAAGAGATAACATTAATAAAACATCCGATTTAAAAGTACGAACATTTACAATAAATGATGAAGTTGTTCGAGACGCAGCCATTCTTTATATAGATGGAATTACCGATACGAAAAATATACAGGAAAATCTTCTAAAACCTTTGCAAGGAATTTATCGAATTAAGAGTATCGAATCAATTATTTCAGGAAAACTTTCAATTATTGACGTAAGCGTTGTGACTAAGTTTGATGAGATTTGTATAGCATTAACAAAAGGAAAAGCACTCGTATTAATTGATGGATATGATCAAGGAATTTTAGCAGATTCATCTGATTGGCAAATGCGAGCGCTAGCTGAGCCAGATGCTCAACGAACTTCAAGAGGTTCATTGATTGGTTTCAATGAACAGTTAAAAGTTAATGTGAACTTGCTGCGCAATATGATTCAGGTCCCAGATTTTACAGTTGAAACGATATCAGTTGGTAATAAATCGAAAACAGATGTTGCGATTGTCTATATAGAAGAATTTGTTGATCAAAAAGTTCTAGATGAAACAAGAAAAAAAATAAACGGGATTGACGTAACCTATTTACTTGAAACTCGTGTAATTGAAGATGCTTTAGAAGAGAAAAAAGTTCTATTCCCACTGGTTTTCACGTGTGAACGACCTGATGTTTCTGTTTCAGCATTGTATGAAGGAAGAGTAATAATTTTGGTAAATGGTGTTCCTTATGTACTGATTGTTCCAACTTTATTTATTCATTATTTTCAACAGCCGGATGAATACACAGCAAAAGGTAGTCGATTTGTGATCAGATTATTACGGTTTTTCACTTGGTTTTTGTCTATAGGGTTGTTTGGGCTTTATGTAACATTAGTTCGATTTCATAAAGATTGGTTTCCGGATCTATTTTCTAAGAAACTATTAACTCAATCTGACACACTATTGCCACTTTTTATGGAAATCATGTTTTTGCTATTCATATTTGAATTACTTACTGAAGCTTCGTTAAGAATACCCAAAACAACAGTTATTCTCGTATCCCTTATTGGTGCAATCGTAGTTGGACAAACTTCCGTTGAAGCAAAATTAGTACACCCGTTAAGTTTGATTATTGTTGGGATAAATTTTTTATCAAGTATTTCAATAGCAGAAGGTGGATTATATGGTGTAATGCGAACACTTAGATTCGCTCTACTTTTGCTTGGTTATTTTTTTGGACTAAAAGGCTTTATTATTGGTATTGTTTTAAGTATTATCTATATGGCTTTTCTAAAATCGGTTGGAGTGCCATATCTAGCTCCTTTTATTCCTTTTCGATTCAAAGAATTAAAGGATGTTTTATTTCGAGGCGATTTACGTAAGTTGATTAATAGTAAACATACGTATCCACACAAAGATCAGAATTAATGTAATAGTTTGTATTTCTGTTAATTTATATTTTTAATACAAAAAGAGCTTGTTCAATTACACAAGCTCTTTTAACATTGATTACACTGGGTATTTTCTTTCCTCTTTTTGAACAGTAATCCAACGTACTGTCGTGAATTCTTCAAAACCATATTCTCCACCATATCGTCCGTGTCCTGATCCTTTAATTCCACCAAATGGCATATTAGGAGCAATATTAGCCGTAATGTCATTCACATGAGACATACCACTTTCAATAGATTTAGCAAATTCGAGACCTTTTTCAATATCTAATGTAAATACTGCACTACTTAAACCATACTCTGTATGATTTGCAAAATCTAAAGCATCATCTAATGTTTTAAAGGGAATTATTGTTGCGATTGGACCAAACACTTCTGTTTGAGCTAATTTTGAATCAAATTTAACATCTGAAAAAACATAAGGTGTGATAACATTACCTACTCGCTTACCTTCTAGAACAAGATTACAACTTTCCTCTTTTGCAATTTCAACGGTATTTAATACTTTTTGAATTTGTTTTTCATTAATTAGTGGACCAATAAATACTTTTGGATCACTTGGATCACCATATGGTATTTGTTTTGCTCGCTCAACATATCGTTTGACAAACTCATCGTATAGATTTTGATGAACTAATATGCGATTTGTAATGACACAAACTTGTCCCTGGTGCATAAATTTACCATATAATGCTGCGTTTACTGCCTGGTCGATATTCGCATCTTCTAATATGACCATAGGATTATTGCCACCTAGTTCAAGTGCTACCCTTTTTAAATGTTTCCCACAAAGACTAGCAATATGACGACCCACATTTGTAGAACCTGTAAATGAAATAATGCTTGGTATTGGATGCTCAATGAAATAATCTCCAACTTCAGAAACATCAAAATTTACCATATTTAATACACCTCTTGGTAAACCCGCTTCTTCAAAAACCTCTGCAATAATTGCTCCACCAGTAAGCTGTGTTTGAGGATCTGTTTTAAGTACAACCGCATCGCCAACCGCAATTGCAGGGGCGACAGCTCTTAAAGAAATAAAGAAAGGGAAGTTAAAAGGTGAAATAACACCGATTACACCTGCTGGTTCATGGTAAACTATATTTTCCTTACCTGGTATTGCAGAAGCTGTAATAACTGGTATACCTACTTTATCAATATAAGACATTGCATCAAGAATCGTACCGATACCGGCTAAATATTCTGAATTAGCTTTAATATACGAGCTTCCCGTTTCTTTAACAAGTAGTTCAATAATTTCATCTTTTCTTTTTTCAAAAGATTGGATGACTTTTGTTATTACGGCTTTTTTCTCTGAATTAGAAGTTTTTGCCCATTTTTTCTGTGCACTCTTAGCTGCATCATATGCTTCATTAATATCCTGTTTATTCCCTAATCTAAATCGTATAATTAATTCTCCATTATATGGATTTACATCATTAAAAAAATTTCCACTTGATCCTTCACGCCAAATCCCATTAATTAAAAGTTTTGTTTGTAATTCCGTCACTTATATTCCCCTCGCTAATTAGAATTTCGTAAAAATTGAAATGCTTGACCTATAAAATGATTCATATTTTCAAATATGCAATTTATTTTTTCTAAAGAAATTTCTCAAATTACCGCACCTTAATTACATTAAATAATATTCTTGATCACATTTTTTTGAAATTCTATTTATTTCCTACTTCTTCAGTCATACTACTAATCTTATGAACAAGAAATTACGAGGATAATTGAGTACTATTAAACGTGGAACACTTTAACTATCTAGCTGTTATACCGCCATCAATAATCATCTCAGTTCCAGTAATAAAACTTGATTCATCAGAGGCTAAGAATGTTACAAGATTTGCAATATCTTCTGGTGTGCCTAATCGTCTTAATGGAATAGACATTACCAATTGATCTGAAGTTGCATTTACACTGGCTGCAAGATCATCCCCCATTGCAGTTTGAATGATACCTGGGTGAATTGAATTGACACGGATTTGGTCTACGGCAACTTCAATTGCTAAATCTTTCGTCATAATGCGAACTGCACCTTTACTTGCTCCGTAAAGAGTAACATTTGAAGCACCTTTTATTCCAGCTACCGAAGAAGTATTAATAATTGATCCACTTTTTTGTTCACGCATAACTGGTACAATATGCTTCATACCAAGGAAAACACCTGTCACATTAATTCCAAATAAGTGATTCCACTCATCTGTCTCATATTCAGTCACTGGTTTTGAACTGAAGATTCCTGCATTGTTGAATAAAATATCAATTTTACCAAACTTCCTCATAGCTTCTTCAACTACATTGATCCAATCTGATTCTTGTTGAACATTATGCTGAATAAAAAGTACATTATTAGAAATTTTCTGCATTTCCTCTAATGTTTTCTTCCCAGCAACTTCACTAACATCTGTAAAAACAACATTAGCACCATGTTCTAAAAATTTTTGAACAGTCGCTTTACCAATTCCATTAGCTCCACCAGTTACAATAGCAGTTTTTTCTTTTAATCTCATTAATACCTTCTCCTTACTAATTCTTGATTTTAAGTGATAAATAATAGACATCTGTTACATATAATTCAAATCTTAATAAATTATTTTCAGTTGAATCTGAACCACATCACTCTCAAAAAGAGGACACAAAACTAAAACTTGAGGGTCTGTCTTGATTTACATTTATTCATTAAAATTATCAATTAGTTGCTTGTCAGTGAGTGCAGTCTTTTTAGAAGGAACTAATGTAAATCCTTGATATCCTTTAGCTGCAATTTCATCGCATTTCATTTTGTAAGCACCTACACCTCCAAGATAAATTAGGAACCCGCGAGGCTTACCTTCTATATTAGCTCCGTTATACCAAGAATCTGTTTTTGTAAAGAGAGTTGCTTCTGCAACTTCTCTGCAATGATTACTCCAAGCATTTTCCGCATCTTCCTTTGCTTCAATTGTTTCTATTTCATTCTTTCTTAAATATTCTATACAATCTGCAATCCATTCTACATGTTGCTCAATGGATACAGCCATATTACTAATTGCAGCAGGGCTTTCAGGACCAGTTATCATAAACATGTTCGGAAACCCAGCATTAGCGATCCCAAGATATGTCCTTGTTTGAGCACCACCTGACCATTTACTCTTTAGAGTTAACCCGTCTTTTCCTTGAATATCAATCTTCAAAAGAGGTCCAGTTATCGCATCATAACCAGTTGCAAAAACGATAACGTCAAATCCATATTCATTTTCTGTAGTTTTTACACCATTTACAGTAATTTCTTCGATTGGTGAGCTTTTTACATCGACGAGAGTAACATTTTCACGATTAAATGTTTCATAATAATTAGTGTCAAGTATTGGTCTTTTTGTAGCATAAAAATACTGAGGCATTAACTTCATAGCTACTTCAGCATCATGCACTATTTCACCAATTTTAGAACGAATATATTGAGCTACTGTTTTGTTTGCAGCTTCATTTAGCACGATATCATTATAGGTTCTAGATAGACCGAAACCGCCATTCTCCCAGCAATTTTCAAATACTTGTTTACGTTCAGCTTGTGAAGCTTCTAAAGCTGATTGTGTCGGAATGTTCGCTGGCTGGCCGAGTGGCGACTCCCGCAAATGCTTTTTGATCTCGTAAAAATTTTCTTTTGCATGAGTAATATATTCTGAATCATAAGGATAATTTCTCGCCGGTGCACTATACTGTGGCGTTCGTTGAAAGATAGTTAAATGCTCTGCCTCTTGAGCAATTACAGGAATTGCTTGAACCCCACTTGAACCAGTGCCAATAATACCGACACGTTTACCTTTGAAATCTACTTGTTGTTCACGAGGCCAATTCCCAGTATGATACCATTCACCTTTAAAATTTTCTAATCCTTTAAAGTTTGGTAGGTTTGTAGCGGAAAGACAGCCCACACCTGTAATAAAATATTTAGCTGAGACACTTGTACCATTATTTAGATGAATCATCCATAAATTATTCTCTTCTACATAATGTGCTGATCGAATTCGAGTTTCAAATGTTATATCTTTTCTGAGATTAAATTTATCGGCTACAAAGTTTAAATAATTTAGTATTTCAGGTTGGGCTGCATATCTTGACGTCCAATTCCATTCTCTATATAGTTCTTCTGAGAACATATAATTGTAATAGATGCTTTCAACGTCACAACGAGCTCCTGGATAACGATTCCAATACCAAGTACCACCTACTCCATCACCAGCTTCAAATACTCGCGTGGATAAACCAGTCTCACGTAAACGGTAAAGCATGTATAATCCTGAAAAGCCAGCTCCAACGACAACCGCATCGAAGTTAGTCACTATTTTCTGTTTAGTAGATTTCATTGTTATTCCTCCCATTAATTTTTGATAGAATAATAAGCAAATATCTTAAACTTTATCAAACAGATTTTGATCAATCTTTTTTAAAACTCACTAATTCTAGTAATTGTTCTTTTGATGTTTTCAGAGAATACTGCCACATTTGTAAAATACCCGTGTACTAATTCTTTCTCGTAAAAATTTTCGACTATGTTACCTTCTTGAATTAGGCGAGTAGAATATGCCATCCCCTCAATTTGGCCTGAAATTTTCGGACCGTTTAGCTCTTTAGAAATAAGTAAAACATCAGCTGCAAGATTTCCTCCTGTGCTATCACTGCATAACACAAAAAATGGAAGCGTTTCCATAAAATGATATGACATTATCTTTTCCACATTTTAATACATCGAATGCATCTTCTACTTGTACAGGAAATTGAAATTCTGCTGCGGATCAAAATTAACCAATATACATCTCCCTTTCTATCTAATCATTTTCACTCAATATGAGATTTGAGTAATCATTAGGGCTATCTTAAGATTATGTTTTTTTGTATAATTTGAATATTCGTTATTTTGTATATGTAATATCACTAAAAAGGAGGTAAAATGATGACAACTAAAGATACCATTCAGGAGCATGTTCGAAGGCTCGACCTTATTTCAAGTCATGAAGAACAAATTTATAAAATTCTTCAGACTTTTTTGAAACTCTTTCCAGTTAAGAAAGCATTATTATGTAGATACTCACATTTAGGATATCTTGGCGAAGGGATTATTTCTCTTACATCAACTGATATTCTAGGTCATATTAGAGAATTAAGAGATGATGTTCGGTCTATTCCTATCATTTATTCAGCTATTAGTGAAAATAAAGTAAAGTACTGTTCAGGAATTGAGTATTTGAAACAAACAAGTAGTAAGTATATCTTACCTTCCGAGGCTAACTCAATTGTGGTTGTTCCTATTACCTTTGGTACAGTAGTTGTTGGATATATTATCTCAATTGAATTTACTAACAAAGAAATTATTAAAGAAGAATTACTATCATCATTAACGTTATTTGGAAAATTAATTGGCAAATTTCTTAATAAAAACAGAGAATTAGAAAATACTACAAAATTAAGTAAAAGAGAGTTAGAAGTTATGAAAAGAATTGCGAACGGAGAGAGTACAAAAGAAATGGCCGTTTCTATGGTTATTAGTGAAATAACGGTAAAACAATATGTAAAATCTTCAATTAATAAATTGGGAACTAACAATCGTTCGCATGCTGTTGCTGAATTATTTCGAATGGGGATACTTACATAGAGTTTTAAGCAATTTATTTTAAAAAGTAATAAATTTTTCGACACAATTAACTTTCTTAAATAATTAAAATATCAGCCGATCAAAATATGAAAATTAATAAGTATAGATCCTAAATATCGAAACGGATTAAACATATAATTACTTAATAATTTGTAAGATAGTATTGAATGGTAAATTAGCCATATAATCTCATCAATTTAATTCGATTTTAAGTAAAATTCTCAAAAAAATTCGGAAATAAGTAAGGTTTAGGATCCTAAACCTTACTTATTTCCGAATATTTATAGTTAAAAACCGCTTGATTTATAGGGATTCTTCAAATATTGATCTGATTCAATATAAAGTAAAAATAACACTTTCGATTTTTAGTAAATCAAAAATAATGATTTTCACTAAATTCGATTTTTAGTAAATCTAACAATTTAGCATTACAAAAACAAGAGCTTGCACAGATACAAGCCCTTGATTCCCATTATCAAAAAAAGAATGATCCTGCCGTTAGATCGAACTCTGCCGATACTACTGGATTCTCTTTAAACTCACCAAACTTCACCTTAATTCTTTTAACAAATAACACGATCATCAAACGTTTTTCCATTAAAGAAAGCTTACGAAAATCCACATTAAACAATTCCATAAAATTGCTCTCATCATTTCCACCAAGTAAATCTTCAACCTTCTTAATTTGATAGTAAAGTAGTTCTAACTCATCTAACATCAATTTACGTTCGTGTTTAATGATAGAAATTAAACTACTATTATCCATATTAGTTGCTTTTAATAAATTCGATTTTGATATCTCTAGTTCATTTTCTTTAACAATAATAAGCTCTCTTAATTCTTCCATTAAGACTTTTAAATCCACTTTAATACTTCTATAATTATTTTTTCTAACATTGTTTAATTTCTTTTCAATGATATTTATTACTACTTCATGAATCTGCTCAATTGCTACAGTATGAATCTTCTTAATTTGTTTGTCTTTACAATTACATTGGTACGATAAATACTTTTTTTTCGCATTTTTAGGTGTATTATTAACTGAGAGCATGTATTGCTGGCATTGATCGCACCATAGAAAATTAGATAATAAAAACGGTGTTTTTAATTTTCCATACTTATCTTTTAATACCTTCATTTTTCCCACTAAATCCTTTAGATACGTAGGAATAATTTTATCTGTAAAGTTTGATTTCTCAAATCTTTTCCCTTCATGTTCACCTTTTTTAAATGTACGTGCGAGTGTACCACGGTAAGTGTCGTTACTTAGGATGTCTTTAATCTGTTGCTTTTCCCATTTACCTACATTTGTAGCTGTAGAAACATCTGCATCACTTAGTATCTTTGCAATGTCTTCCATACTATGACCGCTTGAATATAATAGGAAAATTAATTTGACAATTCCAGCTTGTTCGTAATTAATAATATTGCTTCCATCCTTGTCCTTTTTATATCCATATGGAGATTTAAACGATGGTTTTATATCATCATCAATCATTTCTAAATGCATATACGCCAAAGTATTTTTACTTTTAGTTGATGATTCACTATTTGCTGCAACAAACTTTTGAATCATCATTGGATCAAGTGGGTCGATTTTCTCTCCACTTTTTACATCAATAAATTCAACTCGACGATTAACTCGCTGAATAGGCAATAATACAAAGTTTAGAAATTCATCACCCGTTCGATCAAGTCTGTCAATATTGCAGAAATAACATGTTGTTATTCGATATTCTTTTAAAATCATTGTTTTCATATTGGCCATTAACGACCTGTCTAATATCTTTTTTCGATATGCAGATGTTTCTTTTTCAATATATATAAGTTCTTTAACCACTGTAATTCCTTTTTCATTTGCCGAATTAATACAAACTTTAAGTTGCGTCTCTAGCGATGAATTATTCCTTTGTTTTTTATCGCTTGTACGACACAGGATTGTAGCAAATTCAATATTTTGATTATCTTTAAAATCTTCAATTGAAGGCAATCGATTAATTAATTGTTCTAGCTGCTGGTTGCTCATATATTAATTACCTCATTTTCTTGTAATAACCAATTGAAATAAACATCCATTTTCATATTGTTCTCAGGTGTCAAAAAAATATCTTTGATAAGCAAATGAGCATCTAATAAAAGCTCTAGATCCGCTAAGTAATTCAAGTTTTGAAGATTTATCTTTTCTTTAAATTGTTTTAACATCAACTTGGCTTTTTCAATTTGTGTTAAAACAGCGTGTACATTCTCTATTTTCACTTTCAGACTTAATAATTCTTCCATTTTCTTATCCAACTTTTTTTGATCCACTTCAAGTGCAATATTTCTTGAAAGGTCCTGTTCTAACTTCTTCAATTTATTCAATACAACTTTATTTTCAGCAAAATATTTATTTATTTCTCTACTTGATAGCTTTTCATTTTCAGAAGATAACATTTTAACTAGAATTGTTTTCATAGCAATTATTAACATAGTATTATATCTATCCTGATCAATAATCACTTTTATATTCTTGTGAACTTTTCTATTACATATATATCGCCCATAATCTTCAAGACCACTATATTCAAGTTTCATATACTCATTACATTCTGAGCATTTGGGATTGATGAAATTATACTTGATTCTTTTTTCTACTGCCTGTTCGAACTCAGTTATATATGGTCCAACTTTTTTCATCGCCTCATCATATTGCTCAACCGATATAATAGGTGTAATATTAGACTCTTTTTCACGACGTTCATTTTTACCAAAAAAAAGGTAAGATGTATAAAAAGAGTCCTTTATATATCTAATAATATCTTTGGCTGATTTCTCGGTAATACTTTTATATTTTTTAACAAGTTGGGTGAATTCATCCTTATTAGCAACTGAAGTTGCATCATTAAACATTTCTTTTATAATTTCTGATTGCACAGGATCCGGGTCAAATAAATTGTTGCCATCATCGTCTTTACACTTTATATATCCATATTTACTGCTTGGATTGTAATAATTTTTATCAATAAGTCTCGAATATAAATTATAACTTTCTCCGTGCACTCTTCCTGCTTGCACACATTCAGCGCTATAATCTGAAGAAAATGGTTCATAGTGATTTCCAATCGTAAAAACAACTTCAACTTTATGCTCAATTAGTATTTTTGCAATTATACAATATTCAAAAAACCATCTAGCTAATCTTGTGCGCTCATAAACTAGAAGTGTTTTAACAGCTCCTTGTCTTACGAGCATTAAAAAGTCTGATAAACCTTTTCGCTGATGAATTGGTAGTTTCATTGCAGATTTCCCATGATCTTTAAATATTAATACCTCGTATCCCTCTTCCTCATATTTTTTCTTGAATTGATTTCCCATTTTAATTTGAAGTTCTAAGTCCTGCTTTTCATTACTTACTCGAATATAAATAACAACATATTTTTGTGCATGCACATGCTCAATTCCAAACTTTCTATTTCTCATAAATTCACTCTCCTTTAATCGTCAACTGAAACAATTACATTTCCCTGTATTTGCAAAGGGATGTTCAATTCTTGCATAAAGATTCTAAGTAACATCCTATTAATAAACTCTTGCCCCATGTTATTCTCTTCATCTATTACATTTAAAATTATTTTGTTGTTCATGTTCTTCCCTCCAGGTGGAATTTTTAAATAGATTCTACTTAGAGGGAAAATTTTATTCATCCATTTTCTACCAAACTATTCTTCTTCAAATTCATCAACGTCTATTTCTTCAAATTCAATTTGTTCAAATTCAATTTGTTCAAATTCAATTTGTTCAAAGAAATGATCATTTTTTTCTCCATTAAAAACTACAATTATAGTTTTTGTATCAAATAGATTAACCACATTTATTAAATCTAGTTTCATTGTTCTAATCCTCCAATTTTGGATATAGAACTTGTAAAGACGTTCTATACCGTTTAATAAAGGTCTCTGAAATTTGATACTTTTCACCGTTTGTTGTTAAGAATTTCAATAATCGCTCAATCGTAATAGGAAGTTCAAATTCGTTTTTCATTAAATCACCTCTAAAATGTATTTCCAGATTTTTAATCCGGGCTATACAATCCCATTAATTCTGCAAAATTCCTTTTTATAAAATTGATTACTTCCAAATTAACTGTAAAACAAAGAACTTCACCCTAGGAACCTTTAAATTTTTTTCGGTATAAATGTTAGAAGAAAATTGACTCAAAATATTCTGGCCACTTTTTTTGACTTTTCGGTTCATTCCTTTTTGTCTCCGGGCTGCTTCCGTTTACCCTTTTTGTCTCCGGGCTTCCGTTCACCCTTTTTGTCGCCGGGCTTCCGTTCACCCTTTTTGTCTCCGGGCTTCCGTTCACCCTTTTTGTCTCCGGGCTTCCGTTCACCCTTTTTGTCTCCGGGCTTCCGTTCACCCTTTTTACATAGCTTATAAAGCAAACCTATTCCATCCGTCATTTCCATTAACAGTAAACATTTTGAAACTTTTAGAAGCCGATTATCATAAAAACTCCTTAATTTATCTTTCTTTTTACTACTAATAATGGAAACTACAAATTGCATGAAAAAATATCTTTTCAAAAAAGGATATTCACTAGTTTTTTTAAAGGAGGAACCTTAGAGGTGATCACGTAATGGAAATATGAATTTTATACTAACCAAATCATTGAAGACTATTGGAGGAGAATTAATTTGAACTACGAAATTTTCACCGTACAAGACTTAATGAGAATCCTTAAAGTAATGGCAAATAAATTTTAAACAGGGTTAATAAACACTATGAATATAGAAAATAAATAAGTGTAAAACGGGTGAACCTGTGTCAGTAAGAAAAAGTGGTATTTCGTGGACGTTTAGTTAACAAGTAAGTTTAAATTTCTAATTCTAGTAGGATTGACAGGATTAAATGAAATTAGCATACATGCACTGCTCCATTCCAGTGCGATACTCTTATCAAAATGTTTATCAAAACTTGTAATCGTGCGTCTTGAACATTCAAATGGTGGAACAACTTAGCCTTAATACACGCACAGATTTTGAAATGCAAGAACATGCAACTGAAATTTTTTCTTTTACAACCATAATATTTTTTGTTCTGAATTCATTAATATTTATATAAAAAAGGAGCTAATCAAATGAATTTTATTAAAATAATTCCTCAATTACCTGTCGCAGAAATTAAAAAGAGTTTGATATTTTATAAGAAACTAAATTTTGTAGTACATTATCAAGATGATAATTTCGCGGTAATTTCAAGTGACAATGTTAAAATACATCTTTGGAAATCAGACGATCTTAAATTGGTAGGATCTTCAAATTGTCAAATTGAAGTCACTGGATTAGATAGATTATATGTGAACTTATTGTCTAAAGGTATAATTGATAGTTACGACACAATAGAAAATCATTCTAAGGTATTGCGTCTTTTAAATTTGTTCGATCCTGATAATAACTTAATTTCATTTATTGAACGCAAAGCTCTCTAATTTTTGAATTTATCGATATAAGGTTATAAAAAATTAGTTTATTCCTGAATGAATTGAAATTTACTATTTTAAATTTCAGCTGGTAAAGTTGATTTCCGGCTCCTCTTTTTGAAAAAGAAAATAAATATATTTTCGTTTTATATTGATATTCCTTGTTAAAAAAAATAAAAATTTTTTAATGATTTTTTGAAGATCGTTAGCAGGAATTAAACCTTATGTATAGAAACCGCCAATTAGAGGAGCTACATTTTGGTGTTCCAAATGAATAAATAAAAGGAGAGCTATAATAATGAGCATTGAAATTTACACTGCACAAGACATTATGAAAATTCTAAAAGTCTCTCGTGCAAAAGCATATGAAATTATGAATCTTCCAGACTTCCCACTGATTCGAATTGGGAAATGCAAAAGAGTCATTGCAAATGAGTTTCAAAATTGGTTAATAAACAATACACATAAATAAAAATTAGGAAGGCGATTATATGTCAATCAAGAAAAAAGGGAATACATGGTCATTTCGAATAGATATAGGTAAGAATCCTGAGACAGGCAATCGACGGCAGTTGTATAAATCAGGGTTTACTACTAAAAAAGCTGCCGAACTAGCTAAAGCTGAGCTATTAACTAGTATTAAAAATGATGGCTATCACGTACCTTCAAATGAAACGCTCGCACAATTAATGATTAATTGGTTAGAAACTACTTATCGACACGAGGTGCAAATCACTACATTTGAGAAGACAGTTGGCATCGTTACAAATAGGTTAATTCCAGCTTTTAAACATGCTCTTGTTAGAGAAATTAAGCCACTAGATCTTCAACTATTCTTTGCTGATCGATTCAAAGAAGGTTTATCACCTGCATATATTAAAACCATGCGAAATATTCTTAACAAAGCTTTCAATACAGCAATTACTTGGGAAATCATTGATAAAAATCCTATGGAAGCCATTAAAGGCCCTTCAATAAAAAATACAAAAAAAGCAGTGTGGAATGAGACTGAAATTATCATGTTTCTTGATCACTGTGAAGAATTACGCTGGAAAGTAGCATTCAACTTGGCGCTGAACACAGGAGTACGTAGAGGAGAATTACTTGCTTTAAGATGGAGCAATATTGATTTCAAAGAAAACACATTATTAATAAACGAAGCCTTAACTCGCACAAAAGAACATGGACTACTTTTTAAAGAGCCTAAAAGTAAGAATTCAAATAGAAAAATCCTAATTCCCGAGTCTATTGTCGAATTACTGAAACAATTAAAGGAAGAGCAAGTAAAAATAAAGCTTCAGTTGGGTAATAATTATCATGCAAATGATTTAGTAGTCGCTACATATGATGGGAAACCAATTGATCCACGTAATCTTGTTCGAAAATTTAAACAGATTACTGAAATCGCAGGATTGAAAAAGATCGCATTTCATGGGCTTCGACACTCAAACGCCACGTTATTAATGAATAAAGGTGTTAACCCAAAAATTGTAAGTGTGAGGCTCGGTCACTCAAATATAGGTATTACATTGGACTTATATTCGCATACAGATTTAGAAATTCAGAAACGTGCGACCGAATCATTAGAATCAATTTTTTCTATTAAATAAAAAGATTTCTGCGCTATCAGTTTCGAGCGCAAAAGTTAAATACCGTTCGTAATACAAATGACTATAAAATTTTAAAAATCGCAAATTACTAAAGTCAAGTTAAACAAAAACGCTTCTTAATGGAGCCTTTCGTTATTAGATTTCATTAATAGATAATGTATTTCTTGGTTGTTTATATTTATTGTATATAGTTTCATGTCTTTCATCATTTTCTGAATTGAATAGCTGCTAATCCCACTCAAATGTAGCAATTACATTGAGCCTTTATGCACAAACAGGTTTAGAAATACAAGAACATAGTGACTGAAACCTTAGAGCCTATTCTTCTAAAAGAATAATATTTTTCAAGCATAATCATTAATATAAAAAAGGAGCTAAACTTATGAAAATGTTAAGGTTAATACCACAAATACCTGTCGCTCAAGTCAGCGAAAGTTTGATATTTTATAAAAAGTTGAACTTTACAGTTGAATATCAAGAAGAAGATTTTGCAGTAATTTATTGTGGAAATGTTAAAATACACCTTTGGAAAACCAACGATCTTAAAATGCTTGGAAATTCAAATTTTCAAATTGAAGTTAATGGATTAGATCGATTATATACGTCTTTATTAACTAAAGGATTGATTGATAGTGATACTACAATCGAAAATTATACTAAAGTTTTGAGAGTATTAAATTTGTTAGATCCTGATAAAAACTTGATTTCATTTATAGAACGCAAAATTCTTGTTATTCAATTTAATGATAAAAGAAAACTAAAAAATTAGGTTAGATTGTAACTTTCTTATAAATTTCTTTCAGTTGGATGGATAAGGTTTTGCGACAAATCGGAATATTAACTTAAAGTATTTTTTGAAGAAAGATCCTTTACGAAAAGCTCACTTAAAGCTTAAGTGAGCTTTTCCTTTTTGTTCAACCTTTAAAATGAAGTCGACCGATAAAAATTTTCATTATTTTTTGAACTGGAAAGTTTTACTTTGCCACTAATACGCTTAAAACTATGTGTTAATAAATTAGAAAAACGATATGGAAAAAACACGACCAACTTTTGATTGTTCTAAACAAAATTATTTAACATTTATACCCTATTTAAAGAACAAAAATTAAATCTCATCTGAACCTCCTATTATTATATTTATATGATTAATATATTGTTGTAATTGGAATCGGAGTAGTTGAAAAAGTATGTGGTAAGCATGCTTTATTTGAATAATAACCACTTCAATGAGGAAACTAGTAATTACACCCTACCTCCATCAAAAAATTGGAGGTGCTAAAATGTCTATCAAAAAAGTAGGAAAGACTTGGTCATTTCGAATAGAAGCAGGTATAGATCCAAAAACAGGTAATCGTAAACAAGTATACCGTAGTGGATTTAAAACAAAACGCGAGGCCCAAGAAGAAATGACTAGGCTTAAAAATGAAATTGAAGAAGGAATTTTCATTGAACCTTCAAAAGAATTATTTAAAGACTTCATTACAAGTTGGGTCAATACAACTTACAAAAGTGAAGTTCAAATAACTAGTTTTGAAAAGGCACAAACAGTAATACGTGTCCATTTAATTCCTTATTTTCAATCAACACCTCTAGCTAAAATCACAACCTACGAGATTGATCAGTTTTATGCTTCAAAATTAAATGAAGGTTTATCGAACGCATATGTAAAAATTATGCATAATATCTTGTCAAAAGCGTTTCAGAAGGCTTTTCAGTGGGAATTGATAAAAACAAATCCAGTAAAGGAAACTACACCTCCAAGAATTTCAAAGACTAGAAAACAAACTTGGTCAGTTGAAGAAGCAAAAATTTTTTTAGGGGTATGCGAACGAGAAAATTATTTAATCCCATTTCAATTAGCTATTTTTACTGGAATGCGACGAGGTGAAATTTTAGCTCTTAGATGGCGTAACGTTGATCTAGTTAAAGGCGTCATTTATATTGAAGAAAACTTAGTACGATCGAAAAATAAAGGACTTCTTGCAAAAGAGCTAAAGACCGATCATTCGCTTCGTGAAATCTTTATTTCAGAAAGCGTCATTACTTCATTACAAAAGCATAAAACTAATCAGGATCAAATGAAATCAAAAATAAAGAAATTTAAAGACCTCGATTTAGTTGTTTGTGCAATGAACGGCAATTACTTAGAGCCTAGAAACTTAATACGTAAATTTAAACAGCTCATCAAAAAAGCGAATTTGCCTGTCATTCCATTTCATAATTTGCGCCACACTCATGCGACTATTTTAATGAGAATGGGTGAGAACCCGAAAATTGTAGCCGAGAGGATGGGCCATTCAAGAGTTGAAACAACACTTGGTATTTACTCACATTCAAATGAAGAAATGCAGAAGAATACAGCTGATCGTTTTGATGAAAAATTTGGATTAAATTAAAATGCTCGTGAAGTTTCTGTGCAGTCTTTGTGCAATGCATAATATTCATTACAAAAAATGGAAGTAACTGAAAACAAAGAAAAAGCCCAAAACCTTGATATACTTAGGTTTGAGCTTCCTTAATCGTATGATCCCAACTGGACTTGAACCAGCGACCCCTACCCTGTCAAGGTAGTGCTCTCCCAGCTGAGCTATGGAATCGTAATATATTGGAGAGACAATACTCTCTAATTAAGTCTATTATACTGTTTTGTCTAACACTCTTCAACCAATATTTAACAAAAAATTTCGAATATAAGTCCGTTAAAAAATATTTTTCAATTTTGAAAAATGCTCATCTATTCGACTTTGCTTCTATTTCGTTTATTGTATGCATCAAATCTTTCCATCTCAAATCTTTGTCTCTTGGTATATTGCTTAATAGAATACTACCAACTACAATTGTTAAGAACAAAAGTAATACACCCACACCAAACACAAATGTCTGAACTTTATAGTTTTTAATGATTTTAATCATTCTACTTTTCATAGGCAAATCTCCTTTATACTTAAATATTAATATTCCTTATCCAAACGTGATGAAGGAAACACTCTCTTTACTATTAATATTTTCCTGTTTGCCTATTATGTAATCAAAAATTTTGAAATCGTTTACTATTGAGTGTTTTAATACTCTTATAAATGTGTAATCACAATGATTTATCTTTTGTGTTCTTTCATTATCTACAAGATAATTTTAAACACCTTTAAGGAATGGCTTTATTCTACGATCTATGTATCTAGAACTAACATCCACACTATAGCTTATTTTTGTTAGCTCTTTTTCTTTATCTCTGTATATTTCGAAGTTTTGCTTTTCTCTTGATTGGATTCGACCTTATTTTCCACCGATTTTTTCTTTCTATTTCTTCTTCTAGGGTTTTTGTTCTCTTCTAGTTCTTCTTTCTCTTGCTCTTTTTGTTCAGCATTCGTCTTAAATAACTCTTTTTGTTCAGAGTAAACGGATACGATTGAACCGCCAGCTTGAATCCAACTTCCACTATATTTTAATAGTAATGCTAATTCTTCATATTCCTTCACTAATGGGTTTGTTTCAGTTTCTTCATCATATTGTTGGAGTACATCAAAAATAACCCCATCTGACAGATCACTAGGTCCACCTTGATCGCTAGAAATTGATTCATCCTGTTGTCTTGGAATCGGTTCGTCTTGTATTTCAATCGGTTCGTAATCTGGTATTCTACCAAAAAGATATTCTATTTCATTCAATATTTCTTTATTAGAAGAATCACTTGCTAATTCTGATATTTTTTCATTATGATCTTCAGTTTCAATTGAAAGTTCAACTGTATCATCTTCTGGGAATCTTCCAGTGTATTCTTGTACTTCATCAAAAATAATTCCATCCGATAGTTCACTAGCCTCAAGTACAGGCGCACTGCCATGATATTCTTGAAGTACATCAAATATGACTCCATCTGATAAATCGCTAGGTTGTTCTACTTGCCCAGTTTCTTTTAAATAGTCCTTTAAATCTTCTATTTCTAATTCTACAAGACCACCCAATACTTGTAATGTGTTTCCGATCGATTGTAAAAAGTTTCCCATAAAACCAGATACATCAAATTCCTCTTCACTTACTTCTTCTAGGGCTGCTATTAATCCACCAAATGCTTGTTGAGCATTCCCTGTCATATTTATTTTTATCGCTCGATCTGCATCTTTTTCTTCTTCTACTTTTTCTTCCTCTGCTTCAGCAGCTAATAAACTAAATAATACAGTAACATTACCTGAAGCTTGGATAATTTCACCTGCATCTTCTAATACACTAGGTTCGCCTAAAAAAGCTTCTATTAAATTTCCGATTGCTTGAAAAGAATTCCCACCAAAATCAAGATGAAAACTTATATCCTCCCATCTTTTTCGGTTTTCTCCCTTTAATCCTCTTATGGGTGTACTACTGATTGCTGAACTGATTGTTCCAATCGCATTCACCCAGGCCCCAATAACCTCCATAACTTGGCTCATTACAAAACACCAATCCTTGATTAGTCATTTAGGATTAGTATATTCATCTATGACGTTTAAACGTTCCAATTAGGTAATTGTAATTGAGCCCTAAATAAATTTATCCAACTTTCTTCTTAAACAATTCAATTTTTGATTTTTCTCCTACAATAAAAATTAAATCACCACTTTGAAAAACTACGTCTCCAATTTGCGAAACCATCGGCTCCCCGTCACGGATAATTAGGACAACAGTTATGCCATATTTAATCGAAAAACTCATTTCTCTTAGTGTTTTACCAACCAATTTTTCAGGAATGACCGTTTCAACACCTGCAACGTTCTTTGTAATTTCAATGTATTCGATTATGCCACTCATCGCTTCCATTCGTGCCGCTTTATGTCCAGCCTCCTCTTCAGGATAAATAACCAAATCCGCTCCAATGCTTTCTAAAATCCCACCAACTTCACGATTATTTGCTTTACAAATAATCCTTTTTACTTTTCTCTCTTTCAATCTTCTCGTAATTAAGATAGAAGCTAATGAATCCGTTCCAATCGCTACAAATACTGCGTCAAATTGACTTACACTTAAGTCCTCTAGTATAGACTCTTCACGCAAATCGCCAATTACTGCATATTCTGTGTACTCTTCTAATTGTTCTAACGTCTTTTTATCTTTATCACAAACAACAACTTCATGACCTAATCGATCAAACTCTTTTACAATTCCTCGACCAAAACGTCCAGCACCTATTACCAAATATTGCTTTGGCATATATACTCTCCTCCTTACCCAACTGCTAAATCTTTTTCAACATATTTTAATTTTTGATTATCTACCCGAAATACGAAATAAATCAGTGTGAAGATCCCAATTCTTCCAATAAACATTAGTAAAATTAATATTATTTTTGACACACTATGGATATTTGTTGTAATCCCTAATGATAATCCCGTATTTGTAATTGCCGAAATTGTCTCTAGTAAAATTAAATCTAACTGAAACGGTTCAAAAATCGAAATAATAATCGTTGCAGCTGTGATTAAGATAATAAAGCTCATCGCAATAACAAATGCACGGTCAACAACCTCTTTCTTTACACTTGTTCTAAAAATAATTGTATCGTCCTGTGACTTAATGACTGAAAACATCTTTGCAGCTAAGACCGAAACGGTCGTTAAACGAATACCTCCTGCTGCACTCGACGAAGCTCCACCAATATACATCAGCACTAAAAGGATTAAGATTGCAGGCAATGTTAGTTCTGCAATATCAAGAGGTGCATATCCTCCATTTCGACTCGTAACAGATAAAAAAAATGAATTTGTTAGTTGATCAAAAAAATTTAAATGTTTAAACGCATGGCCTTTTTCTAAAAGCCAAAATACAATTGTTCCAAGAATCATAAACGAAAAATGCAGTCGCATATTAATCCTTGTAAATAAGGACTTTTTCTTCTTGTATTTATAGATGTACTCCATAATAGTCGGATATCCTAATCCACCTATAAAAATTAACGCTGCTGTTACTATTAAAACTAAATTATTTTTTTGAAATGAAATTAAACTATTTCCAAATAAATCAAAACCTGTATTTGTAAAACTTGCAATGGAATGGAAAGCAGTAACTAATAAAGTTTCTAATGCAGTGTCATATTTCCCTCTAAATTGACTATAAAAAAAGAGTCCACCTATAAATTGAAAAAATAAAGATGTATATAAAACTGACAAACTTAATCTTTTAATTGACTTAATGCTACTTTGATTTTGATCCTTCGATACGACTAGTAAATTTGAAATCGTAATCCGAATACCTAGTATCATAAAACCATAACTAATAAATACAACAATTCCGATTGCACCAATTTCCATTTGGATCATTAATAGTATTTTTCCCCATACATTAAAGGTCTCAACTAAGTTAACTGTTGTTAACCCAGTCACACTAATCGCACTCGTTGAAACAAATAAACTGTCTATATAGCTTATATTCGAAATCCGCGTAAATGGAAGAAAGTATAAGAATGAAAATAAAAATGTAATGATGATATAAGAAATAAATATGTAATGGAGAGGATTTTTGGCTTTTTTCTTCTTTTTTTTCATAAGTAACTCTTTTCTCCTTTAAATTGGCTGGATAAAAGTTTATGGAATTTTTTTCTAATAGCTATTATCTATTCTACCTATTTTTAGTTAAAAAATAAAAAAACTTTCAAACCATATGAATGATTTGAAAGTCTTTTGAAATTTTTAAAATTAATTAGTTGATCTAAGCTGATGTAGAATTATCTGTTTTCAGTTGTATTGATGTAACTTCTTTTTGTTGTTGATATAGGTACAAGAATACACTCACAATTACGATCGTACCTCCAATTAGCTGAAATGATGATAACATTTCGTGAAGAAGGAAAACTGCTAAAATAGATGCACCAACTGGTTCCCCAAGTATGCTCATTGATATTGTCGTAGCATTTACGTAATTTAATAAATAGTTATTTATAATATGTGCTAAAGAAGGAATAATGGCAGATGCAATAAATATGATCCAATCTTTTGATTGGTAATCAAAGAAATTATCCATCGTTACGATATTATAGATTGTTAAAAATGCTGCTGAAAATGCGAATACCCAAAAACTATACACCCAATGTGATGTATTTTTTACGGTTGTTTGTCCAACCATTAAATAGAGTACTGCAGCAATTACACTTAAAAATGAAAGAATATCACCTTTAAACGCTGACATACTTAATCCGATATCGCCGAATCCTATTAGACATACACCAATAATAGCGATAATCATACATATTTTAGATTGCATAGACGTTCGCTCTTTAAATACAAAGAATCCAAGAATCATTGCAACTAATGGCTGAAGAGCTAATATAATAGTTGAGCTCGCAACAGAAGTGAAAACTAATGAACCATACCATAAAATAAAATGGACAGCTAACATTAATCCACCTAAAGCGAATGATTTATAATGCGATTTTTTTAAAGCTTTTAATTCATTCTTTCGCTTCAATACAAATGGTAGCATCCATATACATGTAAACCAGAGGCGATACATGCTTAAAACAGATGGAGAAGCTTTTGTCCATTTGGCTAATATAGCTGAAGTTGAAATTGCAATAATGGACAAAATTAATAATGACATCATTGCATTAGGTTGTTTTTTACTCATGTTTCACCTCTTTTAGACTTATTTTGTAAGCGTTTAATACATTTTACTTTTCTAAAGTTTTTGTATGAAGTAACATCTAATTATATCATCCTAGGGAAAAGAAGAGGAGACATTTTATGATTCAAACAAATGGTACTAGAGAAGAACATACACTATATAGTGAACACATCAAAAAAGAAATTACATTTACAATATACTATTCAAGCATGTACACTCCGTTAATAAAACATCACTTATTAATTGCCCAAGATGGACAGGATTATTTTAATTTAGGAAAAGTTCATCGTGTAATTGAAAAATTAACAAAAGAAGGTTCAATTCAACCTACAATCATTGTAGGAATACCATATTCTTCACCAGAGGAGCGTTTTAAACTATACCACCCTTCTCAAGCAGGCCAAAAAAATTATATTCGTTTTTTAGCTGAAGAATTACTTCCTTATTTAGATGATCATTTACCTTTACTTGGCTTAGCCCATAGTAGAACATTAATCGGCGATTCATTAGGTGGTACTGTTTCATTACAAGCTGCATTTACATATCCTAATACATTTGGACAAGTCATTATGCAATCACCATTTGTGAACAATGATGTTATGGAATTTTTAAATAGAACAAAATTAAATTCGATCCTTTCTATTGTTCAAACTGTTGGAAAACAAGAAGAAAATGTTTTTACACCAAGTAAGCAATGGGTTAATTTTGTCGAAGGTGGATTACAATTAAAAGATTTTTTAGCAAACTTCCCTGTAGAATTACATTATGCAGAATATGAAGGGGACCATACTTGGACAAATTGGGAAAAGCAACTAGAAGACGTATTAAAAATTAGTTTAGCAAAATAATTCGTGAAACTTAGCGATTTTCAAAAAATTTGGTATAATTAAAATTAGTTATTTTTCATTCGTTAATTTTTTCAAATTAAAATATAAAGTATTGTAAACAGGAGGTAATTTTTATGAAATGTGGCGTTGTTATTTTCCCATCTAATTTCGTTCAAGAAAAGGCTAATGAGTATAGAAAACGTTTTGATCCAGCTTATACGTTAATCTCTCCTCATGTAACAGTAAGAAGTGGATTCGAATTAAATGAAGATCAGCTTCCAAATATTATTTCACAATTAAATGAAATTGCGAGTCAAATTGAACCATTTGAATTGGAAATTAATAAAGTAAGTTCTTTTGCACCAGTTAATAATGTCATTTATTTAAAAGTTACACCTGTTGAAGCATTAAAAGAGCTTCATGAAAAAATGCACACTGGCGCTTTCCCAGAAATAAAAGATTATGCATTCGTACCGCATATTACAATTGGTCAACAATTACAAGATGCTGAATTTGCTGATATTTTAGGCCAGTTACGTATGATTCAATTTAATTACAATGAAGTAGTAGATAACTTTAAATTAGTTTACCAATTAGAAAACGGTGCTTGGGAAGTATATGAAACATTTAAATTAGGAGCAAAAAAATGAGTATTCGCACAATAGAAGCAGCAACAGATGAAGAAATAAAAGACGCTCTTAAAGTTCGAGTAGAAGTTTTTGTAGAGGAACAACAAATTTCAAGAGATTTGGAGTTTGATGGCCTTGATGAAGAGTGTATCCATTTTGTTTCATACGATAGAGAACAACCGATTGCTGCAGGTCGACTTAGATTAATCGAATCGACTGGAAAAGTTCAGCGAATCTGTGTTCTAAATGACTATCGTGGAAAAAAAATTGGAAATGAAATCATGTACTTAATTCATAAAACTGCAAAGGAAAAAGGTTTAGATCAACTAATCTTACACGCACAAGAATCTGCAATTCCTTTTTATGAAAAATTAGGTTATAAAATCTCTTCCGAAATATTTTTTGAAGCTGATATTCCACATGCAGAAATGAAACTAAAATTAAATTAAACACACTTAAAACTATGATTCAATTGAATCATAGTTTTTTCATGGGGCTTTAATAAACTATATACGAGGCTATGTAACAAACAACGGTCTTACTAATGTATTTGTTCGATACATATGAAAAGATACTTTTTTCCCATTAAAATTCACTTTTCGTACACAAATCTTTTTGGTAACATAGATGAGTCTGCTTTAATTTTAAGGGGGAAAATAATGAAAATTGCAAACTATCAAAATCAATCAATCTATTTACCAGAATTCCCTCGATCAAGATATGAGGAAATATATCAAGCCAGTATTCGCGGGGAAGTTAAATGTGTTAATTGCCATCAAAAATTAAGTTTCACTTTAACTATTTATGATATTCCTCATTTTTATCATATAAATAAAGAGCAAAATCTAGCATGTATGAATCATAACGTAGAGTTGGAGCAAGAAATTGTTGCTAGATTTGAAAATAATCATGCTACTACCGAAAATACTAACGATCGTATTATTAAACTACCTACTAAACGTTCGATCTCAAATACAGCTACAATCGAAAAAACAGATGAAAATCAATTTATTAACAGACTACCTTTTTACAATATCCCACCATATAAAAAGAATGAACAAAAAACGGATGAATTTGTAATCAATCAAATTTCATTAGATTCACAACAATGGAACGCTGTTACACATATCGGTTCACCATTACTTGTACTTGCTGGAGCCGGAAGTGGTAAAACAAGAGTCATAACAACTCGAGCAATGCACTTAATGAATAGCGGTATACTTCCTCATGAAATGATGCTCGTAACATTCACGTCAAAAGCATCTGCAGAAATGAAAGAACGAATGAAGGGTCTAGGTTACCCTATTCAACAGATGGAAATTGGTACCTTCCATAGTATTTTCTATAAAATGCTTTTACGATTTGATCGTGCAAAATGGGATTCAAGCCGTTTAATTAAATCGGATTTTCAAAAGGAGATCATGTTAAAGCAAATTGGTCGACGACTTGAAATTGATGAAAAGTCATTTGCATACGACCAAGCTATTCAACAAATCGGCTTATGGAAGAACTCATGTGTTTATCCAATTGAGATTAGATCAAAAGATGCTTGGGAAGAACAGGTCGCTTCTCTTTATGAAGGCTATGAATCATTAAAAAAGCAAAATGGGCAATTTGATTTTGACGATATGTTACTCGGGTGCTTTGAAATGTTAAATGAAAATAATGAATTACTTTTACATTATCAAAATCGATTTAAATGTTTATTAGTGGATGAGTTCCAAGATATTAATAAAATCCAATTCAATATTCTAAAAATCCTTTTTCAACATACAGAAAATATTACGGCTGTTGGTGATGATGACCAGTCAATTTATGCGTTTAGAGGAAGTGACCCCAGGTTTATATTAGACTTTAAAGAACATTTTTATGGATCTACAATTTATCATTTAAGTGAAAATTATCGTTCCACCCATGGGATTGTTTCATTGGCAAACGAAGTCATTAAGCCTAATAAAAATCGTTTTGTAAAATCAATGCATGCTCAATATGACTACGATCAAGTACCTTCTTTCTTCTTTCCATACGATGAAGAAGAAGAAGCAACAATGATTATTAATGATATTAAAGAAAAAATTAATAACGGTGCAAATCCAGGACAATTTGCCATTTTGTATCGCACAAATACTGCATCAAGGGCTGTTTTTGAGCGATTAATTGGAACAAGCTTGCCTTTTACAATTGATCAAGATGGTGACTCATTTTATGATCGACCGATTATTCGAAAAATGATCTCTTTCCTACTATTAATAGGAGATGAGGACCACCAAGCAGCATTGAAAGAAATATTACCTGTCTTTTTCCTAAAACAACAAGCATTTCAAGATGCAAAAATGAATAGTGTACTGCAAAATCTATCTTTCTTAGAAGCGTTCACCACGATTAAAAGTGCAGCACCATTTCAAATTAAAAAAATTGAAAACCTGATCAAGATTTTACGTTATTTAAAACACGCGTCTCCTTTAGAAGCAATTGAGCGAATTGAAGAAAGTCCAGCATTTATGGACTATATTAAAAAGCGTGGAAATGAGTCTAATAAAATCGAACGACCTTCTGATGATTTAAGAGATTTGAAGGTTGTAAGCAAAAATTTCAAATCAATTAGAGAGTTTGTTGAGCACGCATTTCATATTTCCGCTAAATTTAAAGAATATAAGCAGAAAAAAAATCAATCCACACATGGTAATATTTCGCTTTTAACAGCTCACCGTTCAAAAGGATTAGAGTATGATTATGTCTATATTCTAGGTGTTGTAGACGGAGGATTCCCTCATGATTATGCTTTAGAATCTTTAAAAAATGGTAACTTAGATCAACTAGAAGAAGAACGTCGCCTTCTATATGTGGCATGTACAAGAGCCAGAAAGCTATTATACTTATCGATTCTTCAAAAAAGAAGAGGCAAAAAAGCTAACTCTTCAAGACTAATTCGACGTTTTATTAATAAGAAATGAATAAAGTAAATAATCCCCCAATGTAGGAAGTAAAAAAAATATTGCACTGTCTGCTATAAGGGGATTTTTTATGAGACCAAAATAAAAGAACCATTCTTAACTTCTATAACCTATTTATAAACGTAAAACGGTTATATCTTTTATTATTCAAGTTTGTATTTAAATGAAAATGTTTTATACTCAAAAATTGAAAGAAATGAATTAAAACTCTTTTTTGGACAAAGAAAAAAAGTATAAAAAAGAGATGTAGCTAGACTCCTATTACATAACGATCAAGGATTCAGTTACATCTCTAAAGGATAAAATATAAAAATAATTATTTTCGCTAAAAACATCTTCTTTAATTTTTATCATCAAGCGACATAAAAATTATCTTACAGCCCTGTATACATAGTATAAGGTATAGAAAGGTTTAATTTATTTTTTTGATACGCAAACAAATATAAATAAAAGGAATTAAGCACTTTTTTCTAATGGTATCATATTAATAGTCTCTATTGTAGGTAATGATATTATCTCTCTACTTAACCACCAATAGATTGAAATTAGCATAAATAAAAAACCATTTACATACAATATCCACTCCGCAGCTATGAATGTTGCTAGCCATCCACCAACCAAAGCACCTAAAGGCATTGCAAGTTGAATCATTGAGCCAATTACTGTTGTCACTCGTCCTCTTATTTGATTTGGAATTAATTTTTGAAGCATTGAACTACTCAAAACATTTTTTATACCAAATGGAATTCCTGCGAAAACTAGTAAAACTAACCCTAAAAGCGGAGAATAAAAAGCGCATAAATATGCTCCAAACCATAGTAACCCTGTAATAAAATTTGTCATTACAAGAATTTTACCCATTGTAAAAATTTTCGAAAGTTTATGGGCAAATATTGCCCCGATAAGAGCACCTCCTGTTAAAGCTGCCATAAATAGACCATAATACTTAGCTCCACCAATTTTGTCAGAAAATGCTGGTAAGACAGCATAAGTAGCGCTAAATGCAAAATTGGTTAAGATCGCAGGGGAATACAGTTTAAAAACAGTTGGTATAAAAACATATTTAATACCTTCTTTTAAATTCTGTCTGTAATTATTTAATACATTTTTAACATTATTTTCCTCAGTAGTTCCTATTCCACTTAAATTAGTTGAATGAATTTTTATTAAATTAAATAAACAAGCAGCAATTAAAAAACTAAATACGTCAATAACAAATATATTAATTGCACCAGTAATCACAATTAGTAAACCAGCTAAACTATTAAAGATTAAAGAAGTTCCTTGATACGCGAATGACATGGCAGAATTTGCAGGAACTAGTTCTTCTTCGTTCACTGTATTTGGCAATAATACACTTTCAGATGGATAAGTTAATTGAACAAAAATAGAAGCCAATGGCATAATTATTAATACACTAGTGACTGATAATAAATCCATATAGTGTAAGATAGGTATTAATGATACTAAAATACATTGTGATATTTCGGAAACAATAAGAACTTTTTTTACGTTTATTCGGTCAATAATGGGTCCAATAAAAATGGCTAGAATTGAAGGAAGTTCAGTTAAAAATCCTGCAACTCCTGAATAGAAAGTATTGTGTGAAAGTTGAAATACCAACCACATGGATGCAATAGTATATAAACTATCACCCATATTTGTTATTAGTCTACCTAAAAATAAAAATCTAAAATTTTTATTCCTCCTAATTAACTGAATCATATAAGCTCCTCTTATTTCCTATATTCTTTTTTTTATCTTTAAATACTCGTAATACTACTGATTTTATAAAAGGGAATAATAAAATTGTTTGAATGATTACAGAACATAGACCACTTAATAAGTGCCATTGATATTTTTGTTGAAACCCTTGTGTTATCTCACAATAAGAAAAGTAATACACTAAACTAATAATATATAAACTTATTAAAAATCTACTAATAAAAGCAATAGTATGTAAAATAATACTTATCGATGTAATCAAATCAATTCGTTCTTTTAAGTTACGGTTTAAAATAGTTTTTTTAAAATCAGAAAAAGATAAGTAAATATCTTTTTTTGCAATTTCCTTAATTATTAAATACATATCCGTTTTGAACAAAAGTTGTATTTGGGACAAGAAACCTAAAATACAAACAGTTATAACTATTTTTAATGGAGTAACTATCAGAATACTATTTGAAAATGAATAAATAATAGACGATATTCCGAGTATCAATATTTCTATAATAACTCCACCTAAATATGTAAAGATACGTTCTCCACGTGTTCTGCTCCATAGTAATTCAAATACGGTATAAACAGTAATAAATGGACCATTAATTTTGATTCTCAGATTGGATTCAATTCCAACTAACTTAGCAGCAAAAACATGGCCATATTCATGTAGAAAAAGAATAATCCAAGATATTAATTGATAAGTAATTAATGATACAAAAGTATATCCAGACCAAAACAAGGAGTCTACTCTTATTGCATTAAAATTATTAATGAGATTCAAAAAAGTTAATAGAGTGAAAAATACGAGTAAAGATAATGTTATTGGATTTTTCACAAACCCAAAATTGTTTGCTTTCATGATTTTACTAGCAATCGATTCTATCTCATTTACCACAATATTATCCACTCTTGCTACAAAACCTAATTCACAAAGTTGTTTAACAAACACCTCTACATCATTAGTATTAAGAGATTCATTTCCAAGTATTAAAGCTGTTTCTTTGATATTATTTCCATGTCTTAATAAATGAATGATTTGATTCCCTATAATAGGGATTTTAATAATCTTATTATTTTTGTTAATACCAATACTTACTTTTCCATCCTCAACTGGACCAATAATTAAATCGTTGAATATAACATTTGATAGCTCCGTAATTTTAATTTCCATTTAAAATTACCTTAATTAGAAGAGTTTGAGTATTCTTTTTCAAAGTTTAATTCTTGCATAGGATCTTTACAAACGGAACAACGGTCATAGAAAGCTACATCAATATTGTGTTTTTCCATTGAAAAAAGGTCTAACTGAAAGAAAGTTGGTGACAACGGACTCTTTAGCCCTGTTATATAATTCATAGCTTCATGTGCAACGAGATTTCCAGCTAGCGCAGCTATCGGTGCAGTGATAGCATTTCTTGGTCCAAAATTTTGAAAAGATTCAAATTCTCTTTCAAAAAGCTTATCTTGTAGCCTTATTTGATTTGCGCATTCTTTGCATGGTGTTTTCCCCGGAATTATTAATGAATAATTTACAACAGTACTTGCATAGGATCCTTGTATCCACGGCGTTTTTGTAATTTGCGTAGCTCTATTAACTATTCTATCTATTAAATATTTAGGTTCGTCAGCACATAAAAGTAATAAATCAACATCTTGGACAACTTTTTGTACATCTTGGACTGAAGTAACTCTCATGTCGATTGGATCAATAGTAATCTCTGGATTAATTATTTTTAGTTTCCTTTCAGCTACATCTACTTTTAGAGAACCTATATCGGAGCTACTAAATAAAACCTGTCTGTTTAAATTAGAAGCTTCAACTTTGTCAAAGTCAACTATACGAAGATATCCAATTCCTAAACGAGCTAGTGAACTTACACAGTTTGAACCTACTCCACCTAATCCTAACACTGCTATTCTAGCGTTCTTTAATTTTAATTGAAGCTCCCAATGATTTACTCTATTTGATTTATCTAGCCATGAATACAAATAAATATTTCGTTGATAACGCTCGATTTCTTCCAACGAGAATATATTTTCTAAATCTGGCGTAGCTTCTTCAATTAAACCTTTATCCACAAGCATTTGAATAATTGTTAAAATGTTATTTGAATTAAGATTCCACTTTAATCTACCATATTCAATAAATTCATAAAGGTTTTTCTCACCGTTTAGATTTATAATAATATCCCATACTATTTCTATATTTGCTGTTTTTATCTCTCTAGCTAGTCCTTTTTGAACTCCTCCAAAACGGATTGTTTCTTCATCTTTTATAAATGGATAGAGGTTTGTCTTAATTTTAGGATATTTTAAAGTATTAATATTCATATAATATACCTCCCTTATTATTAATTAAAAAAAAGTGTATTCATATGAATACACTTTTATACATATGTACATCTATTACATGTCAAAGTCTCTTTGTTTCGGCGCTTCTACGTTTTCAACTTCTAATACTTCGATTTCGATCATAATTTTCACCTCCTTAAATTACAAAATATTACCAAATATTACATTTTTTTCTTTTTATAATTCTTATTATAGAATTGTAATTTTTTTCTGTCAATTTTATTATAGAAAATTCAAAAAATATATTTAAATATGTTATAGTAAAAAATTAAGTAAAATTCATGTATTAATGGCTTCTCTTATCTCCTTAATAAATAAATAATTTCCTCTTTTTTCACTTCATGTTTACATTATCACTCTAAGATTCATAAAATGATCTATTATATGAATTTTTTTCGAAAAATTTCTCATGATAATTATTATAGAAATTGAATTAGTATTCGAATAGCTTCTAGAGTATGGATATTCCATATATTTGTTTGGGTAGGCTATTTGATTACTTCCCTTCTTGCCAAGTACAAATTAAGATAAGCAAAATGGAACCGTTTCGTTCATTATGACGATCTCTATATAATCTTGTATAAAAAATAAAGGTGAGCAAAATATGCTCACCTTTTTTATGGATTAACGTCTAGTTGTTCTACCGCTACAGCCACAACCTGATTTTTTCACATAGCCGGCCGGAGCGCCTTGGTAATATGGGTTATAGTTCGCTTGATTCATTTGTTGCTGCATTTGTTGTTGTTGCATTTGGTACTGCTGATGTTGTTGTTGGAGTTGTTGCCATTGAAAAGGAGTCATTTGACCCTGACCTTGATTATACATATCTTCCCTCCTAAATAAGTCTATTCACAATAGTATATGAAAGGAATTTTCAATCGTTCTACCTAAAATTACGAATTCAGTCTATTAACAATCGTTTCTATTACGCCAGCTGCCCCTGCAATAGCTAACAAAATGATGATGAACCCTCCCACATGTGGAAAGAACACATATATTAATAGTAAAAACGCTGTACACCAAATTCCGCTACACCAAGTACAACTTAATAACTCACCAAAAAAGTATTGGATTCCACTTCCTTTAATCTTTGTATAAGTAACAGGCATCCCGTTCTCTTCAAGCGTTATTTCATCAATAAAAGGTCTTCTTAGAAAAGCTGTTATTTTATCGTGAACTACTAAACGAGTCAATCGAAAGCTTGCCAAAATTAAGATGAATAGCAACAACCAACTTATATCCATGTTAAGTACGCAGGACAAGGGATATGGATGCAAGGGGTAAATAATCTCACTTCCTTACCCTACATTTATGCTCCTCTAATCCCTTCCAACCCTTCTCCTCCCCTTTTCTTTTTACTCTCCCATTTCCCCTATTACTGATCTAAGAACTGTACTACTTGCTCCTAAGCCCATTTATCTAAAAAAGCAAGAATCTTCAGTAACCGTTTTTCGCCTGCTTAATATCATAGTAATGTAATATCCATCTAAAGTGATAAGGAGTGAAAATGATGAGTTGCAAAGACAACCACGACAAAAAAAGAAACCATTGTGTATGTGACGTTGTAAAATTCATAAACGATCTACAAGATTGCGCAACAAACACTTGCCCAACAGGTTGTGACGTTCCATTCTTAGGTGCTAACCCTAATGTACCACTTGCAAATACTCGCCCTTTCCTATTGTATTTAGCAAACGGTGAATTATTTAGAGTACCAGCATTTAATAATACTATGATGCCAATCATGGCTCAACAAGCTAATAATCAAAATCAAGACGGCAACCAAAACAAAAACGCACAAATCAACAATTGCCAAGATACAGTTGTTTTCCGTGTTGAAAGTGTAGATGATGATTGCTGTGCAGTATTAAGAGCATTAGTTCCTGTAAATAATAACAAAGACGGCAACAAAAACAACAACAACAACCAAAATACTTTCTGCGAATTAGTAGAAGCTGACATGTTTGTTGCTTCAAACACTTGTGTAACTGTTGACCTAGATTGCTTCTGTGCGATCCAATGCTTACGTGACGTACACGTATCAAATCTGTAAGTTTAATGTAAACTAAAAAACTATGGGTGGTAGATCATGGATCTACCACCTTTTTAATAATTTAAATACCTACCATTTGAATACTTACAATACTTTGAATATCCAATTCAACGTCATTAATTTTTGAAGAAACTTTAATTGAAACCCTTCCATTGTTGTATCCCATAATATAGCCAATATATAAATCTTTATCTGTTCGAATTCGACACTCAACTTTTGGTATATAATGAGGCTTATTTATCATAAATAAAACTTTTTCTTCATTCGTCATCGCTTTAAATGGTTTTTTCATCCAAGTATTGTCTGCTTCGACTTGTTCTTCTTGTTCTTGTTGTTCTTCTTGTTCTTGTTGTTCTTCTTGCTCATCTAAATTCACAACATCTTCTACTTCTTCTAATTCATCTATTTCATCTAGTTCTTCAATTTCCACATATTTAGAAGCTACATATTCTTTATCCTTTTGTTTTTGATCCTGATTATTTACTTTGACCACATAAGAGTGTTGTACGTTCAACTTGGCTTCTTGAAAATCTGGCTGTGCAATATATAGTAATGGCTTTACTCCCTCTTTAGACTCTTTTCTTGCCATTGTTGTTCCTCCCTCGTAAGTGTGCTCTCATAAATTATATGAACGGACAATATTTATCATGTTACTTTTTTCTCAATCCAGTAACCTATAAATTTGAACGAACTAAGAAATAATTGCCTATCAACACATGACTAATTTTGAACATATTCATCTAAATTGGACAAATATCCTAGTACAAACAATTGACAGGGCACATATAATTACATTGTAACCGCACAGAAAAAACAAGGAGCGATGAAAAAGTGAATAAAGAGTTATTCTCAGTATTCGTAGGTAAAGGAGTTAGAATTGGTCGAGGAGGTCATGAATCTAAAGAAGGTTTATTACTTGGTGCATATGGAACACATATTGCTCTTTTTACAGAGGCTGAAGGTGTAATTTACTTCCCTTATACTCATTTAAAAAGTGTAACTTCATTTGCTAAAGGTAGATTATCTTATGATGAAATGTACAATACGATTGAATTATTACCAAACGAGAGTTTTGTAGACTTATTAAATTCTCAAGTTAGACAATGGGTAAAAATTAATCGCGGTGGCCACGACAAAGTTGAAGGTATTCTTCTTGATGCAAATCATGATTATGTAGAAATTTCTTTTAACGATGAACTAGTGTATATTGCTACTTATCATATCAAGAGTGTAAGTTTCGGAGAAAGATTTGAAGTTTACGAAAGAAGTAATACGACAAGCCAAACATTAAGAAGAAGAAAATAATGTTTAGAAAGGTCGTTTTATTCAAATAAAACGACCCTTTTTTTTAAAACTTTGACCTCGATGCCATTCTAATTATGTAAAACCATTATAAAGCAATTTAAAACTATACTTAATTTTGAGTGGTAATCAATAAAACATTGGAAGTATGCTGTTATGAAATAACTGATCCAACTATAAAATTTTCAAACTTAATAATCTTTTTTCATTCATATTAGACAGGCACTATCTACCTTGCCAACCTTTAAATGAAATGATTGATTTTATTTAGACAAACTATCATTCAAATCGTTATGCCCATATTAATAAAATTGAAAATCCTTTTTCAGAAATGAACATGTCTGAATAATAATGATTTATCTTTTTAAGAAAGGAGAAAATCATGGCAAGTTTCAAAAATTTTCTCAACAAACAAGTTACAATTGAAATATCTGGTAACAGTAATGTTGATGGAATCTTAATTGAAGTTGGAAATGATTTATTAGTTGTTTTCAATGGTGAAAATTTCCTTTATATTCCACTACTTCATATTCATAATCTTAGTGAAAGTATACTCGAAGAATCCTTTGGTGTTGTTCCTTCCCTCCAAGAATTAGAACACGAAAAAGATGAGTTGTCTTTACGTAAAGTATTAACTGCTGCCAAAGGGATTTTTGTAGAAATTAGTCTATCAAATAATCGTTCTTTTCATGGATTTATTACAACCATCATGAATAATTACTTTGTATTCTATTCACCGATTTATAAAATCATGTATATATCCCTACAGCATTTAAAGTGGTTAACCCCGTATCTCACTGAAAAAACCCCTTATATGTTAAGTAATAATTTATTACCTGTTAATCCTTCTAATATCCCCCTAGCACGCACGTTAGACGTTCAATTAAATAAGTTGATTGGTGAATTAGTCGTAATGAACAGTGGAGAAAATTACGAATATATAGGTAAGTTGAGTTCCATTGACTCAAATTTCATAGAGTTGACTACATCTAGAGGAGAAAGCAAATTAGTAGGTCTTCGTCACTTAAAATCAATTTTTATTCCGTAAGAATTAATAAAATTAAAATGCTACATTTACAATAAAAAAGTGCCTATTTATGATCATCATAAGAAGGCACTTTTTTTATTTGAATCATGTCAGGTTGATTTCCCTAACAGAATGTTTACCCATATAAGGAAGAATACTTATTTCCACTGAAGGATGCACGTTTTTCTTAGGAATGTGGGCATGAGCTGAGTGCCTCGTCGCTTTTTAATCCCGCATCTCAATATGTTGAGCCCCATGACTAAGTATGTTATGTCAATACGAAAAAAATAGAAGTCATATAGACTTCTATTGATCTTACTCTTCTTATCCCATTATATGGTATCCTGAATCAACATGAATGTTTTCTCCAGTAATACCTCTTGCTAAGTCACTAAATAAGAATAAAGCAGAATCTCCTACTTCTTCTTGTGTTACGTTTCTACGTAATGGTGCTTTTTCTTCGATTTCTTTTAAGATTGTATTAAAGTCGCCTACTCCTTTTGCAGAAAGCGTACGGATTGGTCCTGCAGAGATTGAGTTTACGCGGATATTGTGTTTCCCTAAATCGTTCGCTAAATAGCGTACAGAAGCTTCTAGAGCTGCTTTAGATACACCCATTAGGTTATAGTTTTGCATTACACGCTCGCCACCTAAGTATGTTAGCGTAACAATGCTTCCACCTTCAACCATTAATGGTTTTGCTTCACGAGCTACACCTACTAAAGAGTAAGCACTAATGTTTTGTGATAATAAGTATCCATCACGGCTTGTGTCCACAAACTCACCTTTTAAATCCTCTTTATTAGCAAAAGCGATACAGTGTGCTACACCATGAATTGTGCCTACTTGCTCTTTAATTGAAGCAAAGCATTTTGCTAAATCTTCATCACTAGTCACATCACATTGAACTAAAAGATTGTTAGGATTTTCTAGTGAGTCAGCTAATTCACGAACACCTTTTTCTAATCTTTCATTTGCGTATGTAAAAATTAAATTTGCTCCCGCGCTATGTAATGATTGTGCAATACCCCAAGCGATACTACGGAAGTTTGCAACACCCATAACAACAAAAGTTTTTCCTTGCAATGAAATCATAACATTCATCTCCTTTATTATTAGTTATTAGTACTAGATACTAAAATAGTAGCACAAATACGATGAATTGAAAATAGTAAAGTTATTTATAGCTTTATCCACAAAAAATATAAATATAATAGTTTATTTAAAAAGAGTTTATAGTTTTGAATTCCTTTAAGGACAAAAATAAATTATAATGATGATTGTCGTACATTAAAAGTGCCTATTTAAAAGCATACTAATAAAACACATAAGAGAGGTGAGGACATGAAGGAAGACCGTACATCTCCCTTTCAAATTGATTTTAAATTACTTTTTATCCTTTTTTGTATTGCCGGTGTAAGTTATCTTGCAATTACTAGTGCAATGCCAAGCCTTCCTGCAAATCTAAGAAACATCAATTTCGCTGGACAACAAATTAAATGGTATATCATTGGACTTGTTGGTATTGCCTTTATTATGATTATTGATTTTGATCGATATAAGAATGTTATTTGGTATATGTATGGTTTTGGATTACTCCTACTACTTGGATTAGAACTGCATATTCCAGGTGCTAAAACCATCAAAGGTGCAACGGCATGGTATACTTTACCTGGGATTGGTAACTTCCAACCATCTGAATTAATGAAAATTTTTATGATCATTATTTTAGGAACGATTATTTCAAGACATAATGAAATGTACGCTGTTCGTGGAAAGAGAGAAGATATTTTACTTTTAGGTAAAATATTCGGTATTGCGTTGCCTCCTCTACTACTGATTGCGAAAGAGCCTGATTTAGGAAATACAATGGTTATGTGTGCAATTATCGCAACAATGATTTTAATTTCTGGAATTCGTTGGCGTTATATTCTTGGACTAGTTTTACTAACGATTGGCCTTGGTGCTTTCATGGTTTATCTATACTTTTATCATTTTGAATTTTTTACATCGCATGTGCTTGAGGAATACCAGTTAAATCGTTTTTACGGTTGGTTAGCACCGTATGAATACCCTTCTCAAGGATATCAGCTTACTCAGGCATTAATGGCAGCTGGTTCTGGTTTGCTAACGGGTAAAGGGTTCCATAACGGTGAAGCATACTTCCCTGAACCACATACAGATTTTATTTTTACAGTAATCTGCGAACAATACGGGTTCATAGGAGCAAGTGTAGTAATTTCATTATTCTTCTTATTAATTTATCGAATGATTCATATTGCTTTAGAAAGTAATGACAAATTTGGTAGCTATCTTTGTGCTGGTGTAGTCGGAATGTTTACTTTCCAGATTTTCCAAAATATTGGTATGACGATCGGTCTACTACCGATTACAGGGATTACTCTACCATTCGTAAGTTACGGAGGAAGTTCTCTAGCAACTAATCTTCTAGCAATTGGATTCATCCTTAATGTAAGATCTAGGACAAATAAGTATATGTTTGACTGATAGAGTAGAAATACAATAAAACAGGGGTAAAGATCATCTTATGAAGATCTTTACCCCTTCTTTTTTTATATTAGCAATACTCTTCTTGAAAATTTTTTTTACACTGCTTTTTTGGGGCATACTACGATTATTACTAGTTGAAATAACAGACTAAAAGGATTGATAGGATGAAATACGATATTATAGGCGATATTCATGGTTGTTATAATGAATTTGTTGAATTAACTAAAAAACTTGGTTATTCGTGGGAGAATAAGATTCCTGTTCACCCTGAAAATCGAAAGTTAGTTTTTGTTGGTGATTTAACGGATCGTGGACCTAATTCGCTTGCAGTTATAAAAGTAGTATATGAACTTGTGATGAAGCATAAGAAAGCACATTATTCACCAGGGAATCATTGTAATAAACTTTATCGCTATTTTCTTGGTCGCAATGTAAAAATTCAACATGGACTTGAAACAACAGTTGCTGAATTAGAATCAGTTAGCAGTAGAGAAAGGAGCCATTATCAAGCATCGTTTAAAAAACTTTATGAAGGCTCCCCACTTTATAATGTTTTAGACAATGGAAAATTAGTTGTTAGTCATGCTGGTATACGTGAGGACATGATCGGTAAGCATTCAAATAATGTTAAAACATTCGTTTTATATGGAGATATTAATGGAGAAGTACTTCCAAATGGGATGCCTGTAAGAAAAGATTGGGCTAAAGAGTATAAAGGTAAAGCACTAATTGTTTATGGCCATACTCCAATTAAGGAACCAAGAGAAATGAATAATACAATTAATATTGATACTGGCGCCGTCTTCGGTGGTAAACTAACAGCATTTTCATATCCAGAGCATAAATATACCCAAGTACAATCTTCCATGCCATACATTGAAGAAAAATTTAGTTTTTACGAAGAAAAAGAGAGCAGAGTTTAGGAAAATAGATACAAAAAAAGTAGGTTTCTGATCGGAACCTACTTTTTTGCTGATAATGTAAGCGCTCACTTATCAGCTTAATATATTAGTCTCTTCCATCCCCATGGAGAAACACTACATACTAAAAATAATCTATTATTCATATATTGTCAATAAATTATACAAAATTTAGACAAATTTATTACTTGACATTCACGATTTCAATAACCTCTCTAAATCAGCAGGTAAAGCGATTTCAAAGTTTTTTTCCGTTTGATCAATTGGATGAACAAATGACAATTGATAACTATGCAACGCCTGTCTTTTTAATCGATCAGTATTACCTCCATATAAGTCATCCCCGATTAGTGGATGTCCAATCGAAGACATATGAACCCGGATTTGATGTGTTCGTCCTGTTTCTAATTCTAATTCAACAACTGAGTAATCCCTATTTACTAAAAGGACTTTATAATATGTGATTGCTTCTTGTCCCTCTTCAGAAACAATTCTCTCGATAATACTATCATTTTTCCTAGCAATCTTTGCTCGTATTACACCTTCTGTATCATTCATTTGTCCATGAACAATCGCTAAATACTTTCTTTGTACATTTCTTAATTCATTTTTCGAAAATAAATAATGAATATAACGATTTTTGGCAACTAACATTAATCCTGAAGTATCTTTGTCTAATCGAGTGACAATATGGATGGTCGATTGGAGCCCAATTGTTTGATAATAAAATAATAAACCATTTGCAAGAGTACCCTTAGGATGCTCTCTAGAAGGTATACTTGGTATTCCAAAAGGTTTATTTACGACTAATACAGCATCATCTTCATAAACAATATCAAAAGGAATATCTTCAGCTATAAGATCCTCACTTGGTTTCTCGATTGGAAAATAGATTTGTACAAGATCTAATTCTTTTAACATCGTACGGACAGTTTTTTCTTCACCGTTTACTGTAATTTTTCCACCTTGAAATTTAATATCTGTGAGAGCACGTTTAGAGAGCTCCTTTAATTTAAGAAACTCTCTAAGTAAAATTCCATTATGCTCTTTTTTTACTTCCCATGATAAACTAAATTGCTTCATATTCTTCACCATTTTATTTAACAAAAGAATCAACGACACGCTTCCAAAATGGAAAAGGTCTAAAACGTGCAAAACGTACTTTTTCATGAGCTACTCGACATTGAATCGATTTAACATCTTGATGTACGATTGTTTTATGATCTAATGTAATTTGAAAATTTGCGTTTCTTACAGGTTTAAGTAAGCAAGTATGATGTTTAGGTAAAACTAGAGGTGAACCAATTGTACGAAAAACTCGATTATTAATTGAAGCCATCTCAGCAATTTGAATCGCTTCAATTGATGGATGAATAATTGCTCCACCAAGTGCTTTATTATACGCTGTACTACCTGAAGGTGTAGAAATACAAAGACCGTCACCTCTAAATGTCTCAAAATGCTGACCTTTTATTTCAACATCAATCACTAATGTACCTTCAAGACCTTTTATCGTACATTCATTTAAAGCTAATGTTTGCATTTCTTTTCTTCCATCCTTATAACGGATGATTACTTCCAATAAAGGATATTCAACTACTTGAAATGGAGTCTTAGCAATTGCAATAACAAGCTTTTCTACCTCACTTGGTACCCAATCAGCGTAAAACCCTAAATGCCCAGTATGAACCCCTACGAAAGATACTTTATCGAGAAGATGAGTGTAATTATGAAAAGCATGAAGTAAGGTCCCATCACCACCTACAGATATGACAATTTCAGGCTCTTCTTCATCAAATTTAAAATTAAAACTCTCTAAATAATCTCTCATTCGTTTCGTCAGTTCATTGGACTCTTGATCGCCCTTAGACATAATTACGAATTTCATTTTCTCGTCCTTTCCTTATTGGTCGTTTTTTTTCGAAAACTCTGCTTGCGCCTCTTGAATCTCTCCTCTAATAAGAGACATTTCTTCATCTAATAGAAACGCTGCTTCAGCCGCTCTTTGTAATCGTTCATGAATATTTTCAGGGTATTTCCCTTTATACTTATAATTTAAAGAATGCTCTATTGTTGCCCAAAAATTCATCGCAAGAGTTCTTATTTGAATTTCAACTAAAACTTTTCGTTCACCTTCAATTGTTTGAACTGGATATTCAACAACTACATGATAAGAACGATACCCGCTATTCTTTTTATTTGTAATATAATCTCGTTCTTCGACAATTGTAAAATCTTTACGTTTGCGAAGAAGCTCCACTACATTTTTAATATCCTCTACAAATTGACACATCATTCTAAGACCGGCAATATCCTGTAATTCAGTTTCTAAATTCGCTAAAGGAATTCCTTTTCTTATCGTCTTATTAACAATGCTATGAATAGGCTTAACTCTCCCAGTTACAAACTCAATTGGGGAATGCTGATTAGTTTCTTCAAACTGTTTTCTAATCCCTTTTAACTTTACTTTCAATTCACTTACTGCTTGTTCATAAGGTGCTAAAAAACTTTCCCATTGACCATTCATCCAATCACCACCAACTTACTTCTCTTCTAAAAATACACTTTGAACTTGCTTAACAAATTCTTCTCCATAGTTAAAATTACCTTCAACATTTTGGATTAAATAAGTTAACTCTTCATTCCAATTATTAAGCGAAAGGCTCTTTTCACCGACCTTTAAAAATACGTTTAAATTTTGATCATTTGCTTTTTTCAAGTCCGACCAATATTCATAAGGAAGTGTAACATATACAAACTCTTCTTTTTCTTCTAATATATACAATAGTGAACCCTGGTCTGAGTCTGCAATCATTGTTCCTACTTCATGACACTGTTCTAAATCCATTTTTGTATCGTCGATTAACAGGTATAAACCATCTTCATTTATATTTATTCCATTTATTTCAAGCATTTTTCTCATCACTAAAACCTCAACCTTTTTAATGTATGTATTTTATTTAAATTTGACCATTTCTATTGTAACATATCAAATAGAAAATAGACGAAGACTAGCACATTCAATAACAAAAATAATACTAAAAATAAGGAGTTATTTATGGCTAAAGAAATTGAAATTGAATTTAAGAACTTATTAACAAAGGAGGAATTTGCAAAGCTTAAATCGTATTTCCAAGTTATCGAGTCAAGTTTCCAATCACAAACTAATTATTATTTTGAGACACCTGATTTTACAATTAAAGAACATGGTGGAGCTTTAAGAATCCGAAAAAAGTCACTAACTTCATATACTTTAACTTTAAAAATAAAACAAGCAGTTGGACATTTAGAAATTAATCAAAAAATTAGTGAAACGGAAGCATCAACTATGCTAAAAACATATGTTCTTCCAGATGGAGAAGTAAAAGAATATATCAACGAAGCAAGATTAAACTTAAATGCCCTAGTATTAATAGGTGACTTAACTACAAACAGAGTAGAATTTCCATATGAAAGTGGACTTTTAGTTTTAGATCATAGTACATATTTAAATCACGAGGATTATGAGTTAGAATTCGAAGTTTGGGACGAAAACATTGGTAAACAACAGTTTATTAATCTGTTAGAGAATCTTCAAATTCCTCAACGTAAAACTTTAAATAAAATTAGACGCTTTTTTAATGTTAAACAAGGAAATCAACCTAACTGACATATGAGCAAATAACCCAACGCAAATAGTTACTTTCAAACGCCAGAGAAACCTAAAGGGTATATTTTGGCGTTTTTTAGTATGTAATTGCAGTTCTGACAATTTTATTTGCGATTCTCTAATTTTATTTGCAGATTATACTTTATTTGCACAGATAAACTCCTTAATTGCATTTCTCTCATCCATATTTTCAGACCAGACTTTTTCTTTGATTCCATTTCATAAATTTATTTTACAATTCGCTCAAACTTCTGGGACACCCTCTTTTTATCTCCTTACTCAAATGAATTAAGGAAATATTAATAGATTAATGAAAAATAGTGCATCATATTTGAAATATTAACTATCCGTTGCTACAATACGATTAGAGAATAAACGTGTTATATCTTACAAATTAATTTTCAAGTCTGTTATAGTACGGACGTATGAATTGCATTAAGGGTGAAATATATGAATGACAAACAATATAAAAATGAATCAATCACGCTTCCCGAGCAGAATTGTACAAAAAAATCGATTGAATTGTATGTATTCATAGATCCACTTTGTAGAAATTGTTGGGATTTTAGTACAATTTTAAAAAAGTTTCACTTAGAATATGGCCAATATTTTTCATCTACTTATATTCCAGTTAATCGATATTACACAACTAAAAAACTATTAGAAAAACGATCTTCTCAGCTTGCATTCGTGTGGGAGAAGACAGCTAGCAGATCGGATATCCTTTGCGACGATCACTTATGGATTGATAATAAAGAACTTTACCCATATTACTCTGCAATTGCATTAAAAGCAGCTGAGCTTCAAGGTAGAGTAGCTGGCGTTAACTACTTAAAGAAGTTACAAGAATATTATTTCTTGAAGGATTTAGACATTACAGATCAAGATGTTCTTATCGAATGTGCTAAAGATATAAATATTGATGTAAAAGAGTTTATGGAAGATTTACACAGTACCCACTCTATTAAAGCTTTGCAATGTGATATTAAAGTTACAAAAGAAATGCACGTAACTGAAATACCAAGCGTTGTATTTTTTAATGAAAATATTGAAGAAGAAGGTTTGAAAGTTTCTGGTTTTGAAAGCTATCAGACTTATGTAAAAATATTAGAACTAATGACGAATACAAAGTTAGAGAAACGAGAACTACCTGATTTAGCTGAATTTATTAAATTCCAACCATTTGTTACGATTAAAGAATTATGTATGATTTACGAACAATCGACTCAATGTATGGAGTTAGAATTAAAAAAATTAATCCTACGTAGAAAAGTTAAGAAAATTGTTCAAAAAGATCAAATTTATTATCAGTATGTTGTTTAAGAATCAAAAAAAAAGACCTAGCTTTCGCTAGGTCATTTTTTTGATGTAATATTTTACATCAAGGGGATGGGAGAAATTTTCACGTTCAACAAAGGGGTATTTGTGTTTGTGAAGTAATTCACACCCTTATAATACAATTTATTTTAGAGTTTGGCAACCATTTGAGAAATATTTCACATTTTAGACACAAATTAGTAGGTATAAAGATACAGAAAAAGTAGGATAAAAAAACAAACACATATAGCTATGATGCTACATGTGTTTGTTTAAATATGTTATTCGTTAAATAAAAGCTCTTCCATTTCGTTTAACATGTCTTCAAATACTTTCAATGCTTCTACGATTGGTTGTGAAGAGGTCATATCAACGCCAGCTTTTTTCAATACTTCAATTGGATAATCAGAGCTTCCTGCTTTTAAGAATCCTAAGTATCTTTCAACTGCTGGTTCGCCTTCTTCTAGAATTTGTTTTGAAAGTGCTGTTGCAGCACTGAAACCTGTTGCATATTGGTAAACATAGTAATTGTAATAGAAATGAGGAATTCTACTCCATTCTAATCCAATTAACTCGTCGATTACGATCTCATCACCAAAATATTTTTGGTTAAGCTCGTAATATGTTTTCGTTAATAAATCTGGCGTTAATGCTTCACCATTTTGAGCTAATACGTGAATCTGATGTTCATACTCCGCAAACATCGTTTGTCGGAATACAGTTCCTCTAAAAGTCTCTAAATAGTGATTTAGTAAATAAAGTCTTTGCTTAGGATCTTCAGTATTTTTTAGTAAATAATCATTTAAAATCGCTTCATTACAAGTAGAGGCAACTTCAGCTACGAAGATTGAGTAATCTCCATAAACATAAGGTTGATTTTTACGAGTATGATAACTATGCACTGAATGACCAAATTCATGTGCTAATGTAAATAAATTATTTACATTGTCCTGCCAGTTCATTAGGATATATGGGTTAGTACCATACGCACCAGAAGAGTAAGCTCCGCTACGTTTTCCTTTGTTTTCTACAACATCTACCCAACGGCTTTCATATGCCTCTTTTAGAATTTCAACATATTCATCACCTAATGGTTTTAATGCTTTTACTAAAATTTCTTTTGCTTCTTCATACTTAACTTCCATTTTTACTTCTTCTACTAATGGAGTAAATAAGTCATACATATGAATTTCATCAAGCTTTAACGCTTTTTTACGAATAGCAATATAACGATGTAATAAATTTAAATTATCATTTACAGTAGAAACTAATTGATCATAAACAATCTCAGGAATTTCGTTATTACTTAATGCTGCATGACGAGCATTATCATATTTTCTAACTTTTGCTTTGAAATTATCTTTCTTAACAGCACCACTTAAAGTACTTGCAAAAGTGTTTTTATACGCATCATACGTATGATAAACTGCTTCAAAAGCATCTTTTCGAACGCGACGATCTGCACTTTCTAAATAGTGAATATAACGACCATGTGTGATTTCTACTTCTTCACCATTCTCGTCTTCAATCGTCGGAAATTTTAAATCCGCATTATTTAACATTCCAAACGTATTACTAGAAGAAGATAAAACTTCAGAAGCTTGTGCCATAATTTCCTCTTCAGCTGCTGAAAGAACATGTGGTTTTTGCTTTAAAATTTCTTCTAAAGAGTGCTCGTACAATTTCAGTTCATTATTTTCTTCAATAAATTTTTTCAATGTATCTTCTGAAATTGTTAATAATTCAGGCACGAAGTATGACATTGCACTTCCAGCCTTAGTGTATAGATTTTTCGCACGATCATCTAAAGCTTGATATGTAGAATTTGTTGTATCTTGATCGTAACGCATATGTGAGTATGTATACAATTTACCTAATAAAAACGAAATTTCATCCTGCTTTTTTAATGCATTTAAAAGTGTTTGAGATGACTCACCTAATTTACCTTTAAACTCTGAAAACGATGGGATTAATTCAAGTACTTTTTTATACTCTGCTTCCCATTTTGCATCTGTTTCATAAATATCTTCCAACTTCCAAGTTAATTCTTCTTGAACCTCACTTCTAGTTGGTAATTTTTTAACAGCTTTTTGTTCTAGCATGTCTGATCCCCCTAAAATTATTATTAGTATTAATAACATTCCAGTGTCTGATATTAATCATCATTTGAATCAGTTCTTGCATTAAACAACAAATCAAATGCTGTATTAGCGCTCAGACAGTCTTCATCCAATGCTTGTTGGAATGATGATGGAATAATAGCATTAGCTATCTTCATTATTTTACCATTTTTAATGCGTTTTACGATTCTAATTTTTACTAAAAAGTCAATATACTTTTCTACACATTTCTCCAAATTATCAATTTCATTATCTTGAAATTGATTAACTCTCCATTTACCATTCTGTGCATCCATTTTTACAGACTGATTTATTCTATCAATAAAGATCAGTTGTCCAATTTCTACTTCATGAAAAAATTTAAAATATATTTGCCCTTGCCAAAAGATACAATGTTCTTTAATTATGCAATTACTTTCTAAAGGAACTCCAATTACTGCCGGAAAATAATTAATATTTGCATTGTATAAATACTGTTTAAAAACCTTTAAATTACCTTTAGTATGCAAATGTTGATATAGTCTAAAATCCTTTTTTAAACGATTCCATTTTGATACAAATACCTTTTTATCAATTCTATTTGGAGATAAAAATTCCTTAAGACTGAAATTATTTATTGGAAATACGTCCTTTTGACCAATATATTGGACTGGAGAAAATGCTATTAACGAGGAAAGCACAGTAAATGATTGTAATGTAGGATTATAGAAGAGAAGTGAAAAAACATTAATTCTAACAAGTGAATAAATAGAAAGGGAATTAATATAGAAAGATGACCATCTTTTTTGATTTAATAGTTTGTCATTTAAGATCCACAAAACTTTCATTCCACTATCTTTAAAAGAGTTTGTCCTCCTTATCATTATTTCTAAAGGAATAACAGAACATTGATATTCAACACACATTTGAAGAGTATTTAATTTGATAAATAAATCAGGTCTTTGATTTAATTCAGGTATAAATTTTTCAACCTCAACATTTACATTAAACTTTTTAAAAAATTGATACAATGCAAACTTCCCTTTATAATGGTCAATGCTCTCTTTTTTCTCATTTTCACATTCAGTCAAATCTATATGCGCAAAATGGGTTACCCTCTTTACTCCTATTTTAAGCCTCACTTGCTTTTTACAAATCGGGCAAAAGTATGGTCCGATTTGCTTTAATCTTAATAAATCCTCTGTTGTTTTAACTTCAAATAAATTAATAGTATGTCTTTTTGTATTTAATGCCACAATCATCTTAAACTACCTCCTTTCCAAATTACTTCACTATCCATTTCGTATTATCCTTCAAAAAAATTAAAAACGATTTTTCAAATAAAAAACCTACCAAATTAATCTTTTTATTTGGTAGGTGACTATATAAAATATTATAAAAATGTTCTATCAATGTTCTATCAATAAGATAGCTCATTACAAAAGTGGTGCCATTAATCTTGATAATGATTCAAATATCCTTTTGTATATAGGTCTCTTTTTGAAATCTTTAAAAATAATTGCTTCAGAATCATGGATATCATTATTAAAATCATTAACTAAGTGATTAATACTTTCTTCTAAATATAAAAATGCAGTGACCTCGAAGTTTAAACGGAAACTTCTCATATCCATATTTGCCGTTCCAACAGATGCGATTTCATCATCGACAATCAATATTTTACTGTGTAAGAAGCCTTGTCTATATTCATAGATTTCGACCCCTGCTTCTAATAACTCTGGAAAATATGAACGTGAGGCATAAAATACGATTTTCTTATCAGGACGATCAGGCATTAGAATTTTTACTTTGACTCCACCATTTGCTGCAACTTTAAGCGCAGTTAAAATATCTTCATCAGGAACAAAATATGGTGAAGCAATGTAAATACTTTTCCTTGCACTTGTAATCATCGCAAAAAATAACTCTTTTATCACTTCATGCTTTCGGTCTGGACCACCAGATACAAGTTGAATTGCTCCTTTGGAAGAATAACTACTAGCATTAATGTCAAAGTACTCTTTGTCATCAATTAACTCATTCGTCATATAATACCAATCTTGCAAGAAAATGAATTGTAGTGTTCGTACACCTTCTCCATTAAGGTATAGATGGGTATCTCGCCACTTTCCAAAATATTGGTCTTTCCCTAAATACTCATCTCCAATATTTAAACCGCCAACAAATCCTACATTCGAATCTATGACGATAATTTTCCGATGGTTTCGGTAATTTATCGTATCGTTTAAAACTGGAATTTTAACTGGAGAAAATGGTAGTATTTCTACCCCTGCTTTTCGTAAGTCTTTTACAAAATTTCTTGATAATTTCCAACTACCTACAGCGTCATAGAGAAATCGAACCTTTACACCATTTAGTGCCTTTTCGATTAGTATATCTTTTAGTTGATTACCAATCTCATCATTTCTTACGATATAGAATTCGATATGAATATGGTGCTTTGCTTTTTTTAGTTCCTCAATTATTTTTGGAAATGTTTCACTTCCGTTTGTAAGAACTTTTGTAAAAGTATTCATCGTGACTGGTGTATTACTCTGTTTAGCTGCGATATTTATTAGATACTCTAATCTTTGATTTTGCGCTATAAATTCTTTCACTTCTACATCTTCTGATCCACTAATTAAACCATTTGCATTTTGATCATTAATTGCCTTTTTTCGATAGACCATTTTCTTTTTGTAATTTTGTCCAAAAATTAAATAAAAAACAAAACCGAATAACGGGAAAATAGCTAAAAGAATGATCCATGTTAAAGTTCTAGCAGGATTTCTATTTTCTAGAAAAATAATAATCGATACACCTATAGCCGTTATCGAGAACATTATACTTATTAATCTAAAAATAGTAGATTTCTCAAAAAATGCAAAATTCATTAACCAAATGAATTTAATAGTTGGAGAAGCAAAATATAAAATGCATACTACAATTGATAAAAATATTAAAATCTTTAATCGAAATTGCATCAATATTCTCCTTTATAAAGAAAAGAAACCGATCCCTAAGGCATCGGCTATTACAATAATGGAAAAATTGATTTAAAATGAGGTAAAGCTGTTTTTTCATAAATCAATTTTCCATATTCCTCTAAAACATGTATAGTTACTTTTGAACGATGACCATATTCAAGTAACATTGATGATAAGTAATCGACTTGAACTTCATCAAGCAATTCTTCTTCAAATTTAACATAAAGATAGTAATAATCTTGGAAGGAATAAAGCGTAGTTTCAAATGATTCTTGATTAACAGCATGCGATAATGAAATAATGTCTTCAAGATTTTTAAAGGATAGAATAAGTTCTGTATCCTCTTCATCCATTGATTCAAAAATATCGTCATCATCATCTTCATCTGAATCATCGTCATCATCTACAGAGATAAATGGAATTTCTAAATTCTTTTCTCCTTCACCTAAATTCACTTCTACTTTTTTGCCGTCTTTAGAAATCACAGCTTTTGTTACAACAACTTCTAAACCCTTGTCTAGTGCCTGTACCTGAATCCATAGGGGGCCACCAGCAATGAATTCCTCAGTCAAATGCGCTTCATCAATTAATTCCCAGAAAAGCTCTTCACTTCTTTCTCGATCTAACCATACTTCATCTTTAGAGAAACCTCTCTCCTCGATGTCTAAGTAGGATATGGAGAACTTAAACGTATTTTCATTAATTCTTTCTATTTCCATTTGTTTTCCCCCTCCTTTAATGAACAACAAGTAATTGCGTTAGACGAAATAGAATAAATAAAGTAAAAGAAATTTATGTTAAATATAAAATTCTGAAATAGTAAATTAGAAAAATACTCTTAAAAATTTAGCTTTAATAAGTAAATTTTTATCTATCTTACCATGAAAATTTATTAAATGCGAATAGTAACTACAATTATATTTTATGATACAATTTATAATTTTGGAAATAAAATTCACCTATTTTTTAAAAATCATCATATACCTATTAATATTAGGACAATCATTTAAAGCTTTTAATAAGAGAGGTGAATTCATGATAGATCTTCATTATATATGGTCCTTTTTAATGATTGTAATAATAGACATTGTTTTAGGTGGAGATAATGCTATTGTCATTGCCTTAGCATGTAGAAAATTACCATATAAGCAACGTAACATAGCGATAATTTTCGGTAGTATTACCGCAATTGTTTTACGAATTATCCTAACAATATGTGCAATTTACGTTCTTAAAGTCCCATTCTTGCATTTAATTGGCGGAATATTACTTTTGTACATAGCTTGCAAATTAATTATTCAGGAGGATGACAACCCTTCTATAAAGGAGAACTACACAGTTTTCCACGCAATTCGTACAATTGTGTTTGCTGATTTAGTTATGGGGATTGATAACGTATTAGCAATAGCTGGGGCATCAAACGGAAAGCCATCATTAGTCATTTTAGGTCTTTCCATTTCAATTCCGATTATTATTTGGGGAAGCAAAATCGTTTTATGGTTTTTAGAAAGATATCCAATATTGAGTTTTGTAGGGGCTTCTGTTCTTTCAATAACAGCTAGCAAAATGTTAATAGACGAGCCATTTATCAGTCAATATATAAACGGGCGGAACGATATGGAATTAATTGTCGGATCATCTTGTATAATTTTCACTATTGTTATAGGTTTCTATTTTAATAATATTCGATACCGTAAGCGAACATCCTAATTGTTAAAAAAAAGCTGTAAAAAGTATGCATTTAACTTTTTACAGCTTTTTATATAATATGAGTAAGTATTTGTTCAATATGATTGAGAATCTTAATCAAGAATTGTAATTTTTTTCACAATTCAAAACGTAGATTTACTCATTTACTAAACGTTGCGCTTCACGTAATTGATATGTGCGAACAGAACGCGGTAAAAATCTTCTAATTTCATCTTCATTATAACCAACTTGTAAACGTTTCTCATCAATAATAATCGGTCTTCTAAGTAAACCAGGATATTTCTGAATGATTTCATATAAGTCTTGTAAAGGAAGACTTTCTAAGTCTACATTTAATTCTTGGAAAATTTTTGATCTTGTTGATATAATTTCATCAGTACCACTTTCAGTCATACGTAAAATTTGTTTAATCTCATTAATTGATAATGGTTCTGAAAAAATATTTCTTTCTTTATAAGGAATATTATTATCTTCTAGCCACATTTTTGCTTTTCGACAAGACGTACAACTTGGTGAATTATACAAAATTACCATTTTGCTCTCCCCCTAACTACTCTTTTAAATAAAAGTAATATAGTTATGTGTATTAATTTATAAGAATTGGTTAATTATAATTAGTTTAATCTACCACCATATGTTCACATTATACAGTATTGTGCAAAATAAATATATACAAATTTGTAAAAAAATTTTAAAAAACCTATACAAAAGGTGTACAATTTTCAGTAAATTTTTAAGTAAAATATAGGCTAATTTCTATGATACATTTTTCGTATGTGAAAGCTCCTTTTCACACCTTAAACTTCACTAACCGTAAATGAAACCTGCTTCCTAGTTTCAGCCAATTTTGCAGTCACTTACCTTCGAGCATCTTTCCCAAAGTAGTCAAGCACCCCTTTCATTTCACACAACTTTAGACTTAAAAGTTACAATACTAAAAGCCCGTTTGCTTTATAAAAGGCCCAAAAATAATTATTCGGAAAAAGCTTATTTATTCTTTCTATTTCACCAAATTTTTAATACAATAATAGTAACGCTTACATTCCTAGGAGGCTAATCTTATGGCAGCTTACATAACTGATCTATTGATTGTTGCAGTGTTAGTAATTGGAATTACTGCACTTAATGGTGTGTTTACAAACGCGATTGGCGAAAAAATATTTGGTAGAAGTAAAAAAAGTCAATTTGTTGATATGTCTGACAGAATGTCTGCAAACTTTAAACAAGTTGGTGGCCAAGGCAAGTTCCGTAAAAAAACTTATTAAGAACAGTATTATTAGAAATTTACGATTAAAAAAAGGGCAAAGGCCCTTTCTTTTTTTTGCCTTGATAAGGTTTAGTGTATAACTAATGTAGAATGATTAATGTCACTAGTTCGTCCTATGGTACAGTACTTTGAAATATTAGATTCAGGGGCTTTGAATTAAAAATTCGGTTATCATTGTACACTCTGGATTAATTTTCTTTTAAGCTTGTCCTACCATTATTACCCCTAGCCCTATCTACACTTTTTATCATAAAACCTCCACCTTAATTTTCCCTTAAAATGTATGATGATTAATCGTTAAAGATTGTTTCGGCTTCTGTTTTTTTTACTTGCCCCTTGAACTTTATTTGAGTAATCTTTTTTAACCTCTCATGAGGAACCTTTTTGCTTTTTTTGGCTTTTTTACTTCCTCATGAACCTCTTATGAAGAACCATTTTCCTTCTTTTGGCTGTTCTACTACCTCATGAACCTCTCATGAGGAACCATTTTCCTTCTTTTGGCTATTTTACTTCCTCATGAACCCCTCATGAGGAACCATTTTCCTTCTTTTGGCTATTTTACTTCCTCATGAACCTCTCATAAGGAACCATTTTCCTTCATTTTGCTGTTTTACTTCCTCATGAACCTCTCATGAGGAACCATTTTCCTTCTTTTGGCTATTTTACTTCCTCATCAGCCTCTTATGAAGAACCTAACACCATCTTTTTCCCTGTTTTACTTCCTCATGAACCCCTAATGAGGAACCATTTTCCTTCTTTTTGCTGTTCTATATCCTCATAATCTCATCTACTTAATCGAATAAAAAAATCCTAGCGATAAACTCACTAGGATTGATTTATTATTTATACATTTGTTGATAATTTTTAAATTCTGCTTCAGAGCAAAGTACGAAATGTCCAGGACGAACTTCACGTAATTTTGGTTCCTCGTTTGAATAATCGTGTTGTTTTGGATCATAAACGATACGTTTACGATTGCGCTCATAATCAGGATCTGGAAGCGGAATTGCTGATAATAATGATTTTGTGTAAGGATGCATTGGATAATCATATAATTCACTACTGTCTGCAAGCTCAACAATTTTACCGTGGTACATTACACCGATACGGTCACTAATGTACTTTACCATTGATAAATCATGGGCGATAAATAAATATGTTAAACCTTTTTCCTTTTGAAGCTTTCTCATTAAGTTTACAACCTGAGCTTGAATTGACACGTCAAGAGCTGAGATTGGTTCATCAGCGATAATAAATTCTGGTTGTACAGCAAGTGCTCTTGCAATACCGATACGTTGACGTTGTCCACCTGAGAATTCATGTGGGAAACGGTTAGCGTGCTCTTTATTTAAACCTACTGTTTCAAGTAAGTCATAAACCATTTTCATGCGCTCTTCTTTGTTACGAGCTAAACCATGAATATCAATACCCTCTGCAATGATATCTGCAACTTTCATACGCGGGTTTAATGAAGCGTATGGATCTTGGAAAATCATTTGCATACGACGGTTAAACTGCTTTAGTTCTTTACGACTTTTCTTACCATGTACATCTTCACCATCGAAAATTACCTGTCCATCAGTCGCATCATATAATCGAATGATTGAACGTCCAGTTGTAGATTTACCAGAACCTGATTCACCTACCAAACCAAAAGTTTCTCCACGGAAAATGTCAAATGTAACATCATCGATTGCTTTAACTGTTGTTTTACCTGTATTAAAGTATTGTTTTAAATTTTTAACTTCAACTAATTTTTCTGCTTTATTTGACATTTACTTCACCTTCCTTCATTCGTTGAATACGCTTCTTAACGGCTTCAGGTGGTTCAACTTTTGGAGCATCCTCATGTAATAGCCATGTTGCAGCATAGTGTGTATCAGACACTTTAAACATAGGGGGTTCCATTTCATAGTCAATTTTTAAAGCATTTGGATTACGTGGTGCAAACGCATCACCTTTTGGAGGATTTAATAGATCTGGTGGTGTACCAGGAATTGCTACTAATTCTGCTCCTTGTTCATTATCTAAGTCTGGCATTGAAGCTAAAAGTCCCCAAGTGTAAGGATGTTTTGGATTGTAGAAAATATCGTCTACAGTTCCCATTTCAACTACTCTACCTGCATACATAACTGCAACTTTATCTGCAACATTCGCAACTACACCTAAATCATGTGTAATAAAGATAATTGCTGAATCAGTTTTTCTTTGAATTTCTTTCATTAACTCAAGGATCTGAGCTTGAATTGTAACGTCAAGAGCTGTTGTTGGCTCATCGGCGATTAATAATTTTGGATTACATGCTAATGCCATTGCAATAACAACACGTTGTCTCATACCGCCAGAGAATTGGTGTGGATATTGTTTAAAACGAGCTTCAGCATTTGGAATTCCTACAAGATTTATTAATTCTAAAGCAATTTTCTTTGCTTCAGTTTTACTCATTTTTTGATGCTTTATTAGACCTTCTGTTATTTGATATCCAATCGTTAGTACTGGATTTAAAGAAGTCATAGGATCTTGGAAAATCATTGAGATTTCTTTTCCACGAATAGCTTGCATTTCTTTTTCACTTAATTTAGCTAAATCTTTTCCATCGAATAAGATTTCACCGCTCTTAATTTTACCTGGGGGGTTTGGAATTAACCCCATTAATGCTTTAGATGTAACTGATTTACCTGAACCAGATTCACCTACAATTGCTAATGTCTCACCTTTTTTAAGATCAAATGAAACTCCGCGTACTGCTTGAACTTCACCAGCATGAGTATAAAAGGAGACACACAGATCTTTTACTTCTAATAATTTACTCATAGTTCATTCTCCCTTCAAAATTACTTACTCATTTTTGGATCTAAAGCGTCGCGTAATCCGTCAGCAATTAAGTTGAAACTTAAAATTAATAAACTGATTACAACCGCTGGAATAATCATCATATGAGGGAAAGTTTGTAATGACTTGAAGCCATCGCTTACTAAAGAACCTAATGATGCTTTTGGTGGTGCAATACCTAAACCGATGAAACTTAAGAATGCTTCAGCAAAGATTGCGTTTGGAATTGTGAACATCATCATAACGATGATCGGACCCATAATATTTGGAACTAAGTGTTTAGCAATTAGTTGAGTATTTGTTGCTCCTAATGTTCTTGAAGCTAAAACGAACTCTTGATTTTTTAATTTTAACATTTGACCACGAACGATTCGGGACATACCTACCCAACCCGTAATTACCATCGCTAAAGCGATTGAAAGAATACCTGGGTTTTTAAATATTAAGATGAATAGGATTACTACGATTAGATAAGGAACACCCATTAATACTTCGGCAATACGTTGCATGATTGTATCTGTTCGACCGCCAAAGAATCCTGAAATACCTCCAAAAGTAACACCAATTACCATATCAATTACTGCTGCTAATAAACCGATTAAGATTGATACTCGAGCACCAGCCCAAGTTCTTGTGAAAATGTCACGACCTAAATCATCAGTACCAAACCAGTAATTTTCTTTAATATTTTTGTTTTTATAAACATCGTTTCCATATTGATCAATTCCGTCAAATGGTAGGAATTTTACATTTTCTAAAACACCAATTTTTGGTGGTAATTTTGATCTTTTTAAGTCTTGATCTTTATATGAGTGTCCACTCATCATTGGACCAAACAATGTAAAGAATAATAAGATACCAAGGATAATAAATCCTAACATTGCACCTTTATTTTTTCTAAAACGTCTTCTAGCGTCTTTCCAAAAAGAATCTGAAGGTCTTGAAATTTTATCTGCATTATTCAAATCTACGTTTGCAGGTTGGAATAAATCAGATGAAATTTTTTGGGCTGTGTTGTTGTTCATTATTTATTTACCTCCTGCTAAACGGATACGTGGATCAATTACACCGTATAAAATATCTACTACAAAAATTACGATTAATAATAACGCACTATAGAAAATTGTTGTACCCATAATTAATGAATAGTCATTTGTTTGGATTGAGTTAACGAATTGAGAACCTAGTCCAGGTACAGCAAACATATTTTCAATAACTAATGTTCCAGTCATTAAGTTTACAGCCATTGGGCCTAAAATTGTAACTACTGGGATTAATGCATTTCGTAGGGCATGTTTTAGAATTATGCCTAATTGAGAAATACCTTTTGCTTTTGCTGTTACGATATATTCTGAGTTCATTACTTCAATTAATTCTGTTCTTGAGAATCGAGCTATAGTTGCTGTAACGAATACTGACAATGCAATTGTCGGTAGGATTGTGTATTTAAAGCTTTCCCAATATGCTACCGGGAACAAATGTAATTTTACTGCTAAATAATACTGTAGGATTGCCCCGAATACGAATGACGGGATGGAAATACCTAGAACTGCTAGAACAGTAGAACCGTAGTCCCATATAGTATTATTTTTCAATGCTGCTACGATACCGAAGATTAATCCGATAAATGTTCCTAATAATAGTGCTTGTGCACCTAATTGAGCTGATGGACCAATACGAGTTTTAATCATATCAGTTACTTTACGATTATCGTATCTATATGAAACTCCTAAATCTCCTTTAGCTAAATTCTCCATATACTTTGCATATTGTACAGGAACTGGTTTATCTAACCCAAATTTAGCAAAGATAATTTGTTTTTGATCTGGTGTTAATTTCTCTGGGTTTTTTAATGGAGAACCTGGTAACAACTTCATTAAGAAAAATGTAACAGTACAAATTAAAAATAGTGTGACAAACATGTAAATAAATCTCTGTAGCACGTAACGTCCCACAACTGCACCCCCCTATTAATTTAAAAAAATTTTATTTTTTTTATTTTTTGATAATTCTTTTGTAAAAATGAGAGCATTTGGACTTTCCCCTATTTGGATCTATTCCACATACTCTTTAGTACCAATTATAATTCTGTAATTTTTTCGATCGATTTAACTTCTTGTCCATATTATTCTCAAACATGGGATTAATCATTTAATCCTTTTTTTTCATTTGATGTAAAATGGTGTAAATTTTTGCTTAAGCTTTTTTTTCCAACAATGTAAGCGTATTCGTAATGACGCTTTTGGTCAATATTTTTTTACTGGAAAATTCTAAATTATTATTCTAAACAGATTATTCCTTACAATTTCTCCCTTATTAATTGAGCTGGGATCCTTATAAAAAATAGCTTATTTAGATATTTATTCAAAAATTTAGTAAAAAAATGAATGCTTATTCTAAAATTCAAATTACAATTTCACTATAACAAATTTATTTATCGTAACATATCTCACAATCCATGATTATTCCCCCTAAGATGCTAATGCAATGTAGGTTAAAATGCAGAAAGTTAATATACAATTCTGAATTTTTATAGTAGAATTTTCGATAAGTATCGATTTTTTTCTACAAATTTTATTATACATTTTTATTAGAGTTTTACAACAATTTTGACAAATAAAATTAAATAATTTGTTAAAATAAAGAGAATTGTCTTAAAAATGCTAACAATTTAAAAATATTTTGTAACGATTAGTTGAAACTGTTTACATTGTTATTATAGTATAGCATTATTAAGTCTACAATATATAATTCTTTCCAACAGGAGGATCACAAATTAAATGTCGAAACACTATATTATTGTCGTATTATCTACGATAGTACTAGCAGCAATCTTTTCTTTTACCCAAGGAACATTAAACTTTTTCCTTCATTTCACGAACACAATATTCTATATTGGACTAACATTATTTGTTATTGGTGGTTTTTTATTAATCGTACAAAGTGGATTTTTTAATATCACTCGCTTTGGAATGCGTAAAGTTTTCGGAACGAGAGACCAACAGATGGCAGAAATGACTGGTGATGAATCACTTACTGTTAAAAAGGATATGATCTATAGAAGATATAGATTTTCAATTACAAAACCATTACTTATGGCTTCAATTACTTTAGTTATCCTTTCTTTTTTATTCAGTTTTATCATTATTTACTAAATGATGTATCAACATCTTGAAAGTTGAATATAATTAAGATATTATCTATAGAAAGTATATATAAGCTATGAAGAAGAGTAGTACACAGATTTAGCATGTTAAGAGAGCTTGTGGATGGTGAAAACAAGTCATGCTCCCTGTCGAATGGACTTCTGAGCTTCGAACCGAACATATAGTATAAGTAGGCTTCGACGTAACTCAAACGATAGATGAGAGCATGAGTGATTCCTTATTTGGAATAACTAGAGTGGTACCGCGGTTTAATCGTCTCTATGTAATAGAGAGATTATGCCGCTTTTTTTATTTTAATTAGCTTTATTTAGGAGGATTTTAAGATGCAAACTATTTTTAGTGGAATTCAACCAACATCATCTGGAGGTATTACTTTAGGTAACTATTTAGGCGCGGTTAAACAATTCATTGAATTACAAAATGATTATAACTGTTATTTCTGTATTGTTGATCAACATGCAATAACAGTTCCGCAAGACAGACTTGCTTTACGTAAAAACATTCAAAGTCTATCTGCAATCTATGTTGCTGCTGGATTAGACCCAGAAAAATCAACTATTTTCATTCAATCTGAAGTACCTGCACACGCTCAAGCAGGATGGATGATGCAATGTATATCATATATCGGTGAATTAGAGCGTATGACACAGTTTAAAGACAAATCAACTGGTAAAGATGGTGTATCTGCTGCTTTATTAACTTACCCACCTTTAATGGCCGCAGATATACTTTTATACGGTACCCACTTAGTTCCAGTTGGAGATGACCAAAAGCAACATTTAGAGCTTACTCGTGACTTAGCAGAGCGTTTTAATAAGAAATATAACGATATCTTTACAATCCCTGAAGTTAGAATTAGTAAAGACGCTGCTAGAATTATGAGTTTAGCTGATCCAACTAAAAAAATGAGTAAATCCGATGAAAATCAAAAAGCTACGATTTTTGTTTTAGACGAACCTAAAGTAATTGAAAAGAAAATTAAAAGTGCTGTAACTGACTCTGAAGGCATTGTTAAGTATGATAAAGAAAATAAGCCTGGTATTTCAAATTTATTAAGCATTTACTCAGCATTTACTGGTGAAACAATTCAGGAATTGGAAAATAAATACGTTGGTAAAAATTATGGAGAATTCAAACAAGATGTTGCAGATGTAGTAGTAAACGGATTACGTCCATTACAAGAACGCTATAAAGAAATTATTTCCTCGACTGAATTAGATGATATTTTAGATGCAGGAGCTGCAAAAGCAAATGCCGTTGCGAGTAAAATGATAAAAAAAATGGAAAATGCTATGGGATTAGGTCGCAAAAGAAAAAAATAATCCTGTTTTACGTAAAAATTAAAATAGTAATGGGTGTCTTATAAGTCAAAGGACTTTAGGGGCACCTTTTTCTTTACTGTGAGGAAAAGGACGAATTATCAAGAAATCATTAAAAAACCCACAAGGCACTTAATCACCTAGTGGGTCTTTCTCGTTTTTGAGGTCATTTTAAATAACCTCTTTTAGTTTACTTTTTGTTCGTGTTCCATTTCCCATAGTTTTTCAAAGAAAGGTTGACCTTTAACGATTCTTCCACATAATTGCTCATGTCGCTCTGACCAACCACACTTTATTTCGTCATATAATTGGGACCAAATGTCCTCAAATGACAAATCCTGAATTTGTTGATACGATCTTGGATTCCACTCAGTGTACCAATACCTGATCTCCGATGGGTTTTTTGATGAATGGAGTTGATCTAGCGCCATAAATAATAACTGCTTTAGTTGTCTTTCTTTTCTTGTTAGTCCGCTCATAATAATTGGCGACGGTGACAGTATATGATGTTCTTTTGTATCATCATTTACTAAATTTTGAAGATTATAGTGACTTTCTTCAATCTCAGCTGTCATATCATACACCATTTGTTCTTGCCTTGGTATTAAACGACTTTTTCGAATTGGAATATTATACCCAATTGTGTCAACCGCAATAATACCATTACCGTCAGTTACTACAAAGCAATAATCTAGTTGAATACGCTCATGATTCTTTCTTACATAAGACTTTTGAAACACTTCAGTTAATAGACCGGAAGGAAGCTCTAATAGTTCATTTTCAATATACTGATATAACTCTGGAGTAACTTTAATGACTGGAACTTGGTCTAATAATTCAACACTATCATCTTTTCTCCATTCAAAAAAATGACAGACATTGTAACCATTTTCTTCACCTTCAAACCAATTGACCCATACATCATGTAAATACAACATTTACTACCCCTCACTTCACAACTGTATGTAACTTTCAGTATGGTCAGTGATTCACTAATTTATTCCATTTTCCACTGAATTACAAAAAGTGTTTAACAAACTGAATGAAAAATCGTCAATAAATCATTAAAATATCGTAGATTAAAGCCATCTCTGATACATTAATACTGCAATACATTATATTAGCTCTGATAGGCTCATGAATCGTTTGCATTCAAATCGAAATATAATGTATTGCATTTTCCTTAATCTTTTTACTTGGCGTTCGTAAAAGGATATCAGTTGACCATTCTGTCTGCTCTGTACAACTTTTAACAATGTCATATCCAACACTGTAACCCAATAATTTTGGAATTCCGTTCCCACCATACAAGTATTTAGAAAAATTATCATCATTACTTGTTATCTCAAGTTTATCGATTAAATATTTTTTATAATATAATTCACATTGCTTGGAAGAATACTGATTTGTCCATGGTGCCTGAACTGCTTCTCCATATTTATCTAAAACTGCAGTTTCGGCTAACCCTTCTAAAATCATTGCATCAAGTAATGTGACCTTTTTGTTTTTATATAACTTTGTCAATCTTACAATATGATGATACTCATGTAATAATACTGCTTTATGTTGTAAAATTCCTTCTAATGGGGACAAAAATAAACAAATACAATTTTTATGTGCGATTCCGCCCCTTTGATAAGTCGTGTTTTTAAACATACTTGCACTTCTATGACAAGGTAAAATAAAGATAGGTATGTCTGGTCCATTAAATTCTCTTTTTAACTTCTCAAACTCTTCTGAGAGGCTTTTCCATATACTTTCTTCATCTAGTTGTTTCAGATCATCTTTACTCAAGGTTGACAGCCTCGATAAACCGTGGGAAAGAAGATATTTATATAAACTCTCCTCATTATATTTCGGAAAATATGGTAAAAGTTTTTTCATTACTATTTGTTTATCTTCAATAAAATCAACCCATTTATAAGTAGGCATTATCCCAAGTTAATCACCTCAATTTACTATTAAAGTATGATAATTAACTAGTGAAAGTTACTTTTTTTTACACTGTGATTTCTAATATAAAAAAAGCTTAGGTAAAGACCTAAGCTTTCGTGCCCAAAAGATATATAAATAAATTTTAAACTTATTTAGTGTATTCTTTAAATGCTAAAGTGACATTATGTCCACCAAATCCTAATGAATTAGAAATTGCTGCTTTTACATTAAATGGTCTAGCAACATTTGGTACATAATCTAAATCACATTCGCTATCAGTTTCTTGGTGATTAATCGTTGGAGCAATTACTTTATTATGAATTGTTAGTGCTGTAATAATTGCTTCAATCCCACCAGCTGCTCCTAGCATATGACCAGTCATAGATTTTGTTGAACTAATTGGTACATTGTATGCATGTTCACCAAATACTTCTTTAATTGCCATCGTTTCAAATTTATCGTTTAATTCAGTACTTGTTCCATGCGCATTAATGTAATGAATATCTTCAACTGATAAACCAGCATCATCAAGTGCCATTCTCATTGCACGTGCGCCACCTTCTCCTCCTGGAGCTGGTGCTGTAATATGGTGCGCATCACCAGTTGTTCCGTATCCAACGATTTCAGCATAAATCTTCGCTCCACGAGCTAATGCGTGTTCTAATTCCTCAAGGAATACGATACCAGCACCTTCACCAATGATAAAGCCATCACGAGCATTATCAAATGGACGACAAGCTTTTTCTGGATCTGGATTTAATGATAAAGCTCTTGCAGCACAGAATCCAGCAAGACCCATATCAGTAATTGGTGCTTCTGCTCCACCTGTAATCATTGCAACTGCATCGCCACGTTGAATAATTTTGAAAGCATCACCAATCGAACTTGCACCAGAAGCACAAGCTGTAACTGTACAACCATTTGGACCCTTAGCACCTGTTAAGATAGATACTTGTCCAGATGCCATATCAGGGATTAGCATCGGAATAAAGAATGGGCTTACTCGACGTGCACCTTTTGTTTGGAAAGTATTAAACTGTTCTTCATATGTCTCCATACCACCGATACCAGAACCAATCCAAACACCAACTTTTGGAGCAATTTCTTCATCAATCGTAAAGTTTGCATCTTCTAATGCCATTTTTGAAGCTGCAATTGCATAGTGAGTAAAACGGTCCATGCGTTTAACTTCTTTTTTATCAATATATTTTTCAGGATCAAAGTCTTTTACTTCTCCTGCAACTTTAACAGGGAAATTATCAGGATTTTTTCGAGTCAGAACGCCAATTCCACTCTTTCCATTCATTAAACTTTCCCATACTGTATTTATATCATTACCAATAGGTGATACTGCACCTAAACCTGTAATAACAACTCGTTTTTTCATATCTAAAAATCCTCCTTCAATTAGATTATCTTCCGAATCGAAGTGCAATTGCACCCCAAGTTAATCCGCCGCCAAATCCAACTAATACTAATACATCGTCTTCTTTAACATTTCCTTTTTTATATTCTTCAACTAATGCAATTGGAATTGAAGATGAAGATGTATTACCATGACGATCAATAATTACACTCATTTTTTCTTTAGGAAGCTGTAATCTTTCTCTTGCAGCGTCCATTATACGAGTATTCGCTTGGTGTGGAATTAAGAAATCCACTTCTTCTTTTGTTAATCCTGCTAATTTTAATACAGTTTCACAAGAATCTCCCATTTGACGAACTGCAAATTTAAACACTTCTCGACCATTCATTACTAAGTGATCTCCACCTTTATAAAGATGTTTACCACCTGTACCGTCCGCTCCTAATTCATAAGAAAGAATTCCTCTACCTTCACTTACTGGACCGATAACCGCAGCACCTGCACCGTCACCAAATAAAACTGCCGTATTACGATCTTCCCAGTTAACAATTTTAGTTAACTTTTCAGCTCCGATTACTAGAATTCTACTGTATGTACCAGTTTTTACAAACTGAGCTGCAGTAACAACTCCGTAAATAAATCCAGCACAAGCAGCACTAATATCCATTGCAGCTGCATTTTTAGCTCCAAGTCTTTCTTGAATTACACATGCAACTGATGGAAACGACTTATCTGGAGTTACAGTTCCAACTAGAATTAAGTCAAGTTCTTCTGCTTTTACATCTGCATCTTTTAAAGCTTCTACCGCAGCTTCATATGCTAAATCAGATGTGTCTTGTTCGTCACTAGCAATTCTTCTTTCTTTAATACCAGTACGACTAACAATCCACTCATCTGAAGTATCCATCATTTGTTCTAAATCATAATTAGTTAACTTTTTTTCGGGTACGTATGAGCCAATACCTAAAATTCCAGCATTCATTAATATCCCCGCCTTACTTTATTATTTTTATGTCTTCTTATTATTACCTGGTACTAATTTTATGAAATAATATGTACTTTGTCTACATTTTTATCTTTTAAAATCTAGGCTATGTAAAAAAGAGGAATCATTTCTTAAAAAGAATACCACTCAATTGGACGAACCTCAAAGCCACAAAGCGTATTTTTAAACGAATAGTATTCTACTACAAAAAAGGAAATAGTTCAAAATGAACCATTTCCTTCACGCTGTTGAAAAACAATCTTGTCAATTATTAACCATGTTTTCGTAAAGGAGCCCACGTAAGGTTGATTTCCGCTACAGGATGCTCGCTTTCCAACTTTCCATGGAGCGAGACCTGAGCCTCATCGTCACGTACGTTCCTGTGGGGTCTCAGCCTTCCCGCACATCCCATAGGAGTCGAGCACCCCTTTAGCTTCAATCAACTTATTCATCAAAAAAGTTTTAGTAAAGATGAAAATGCTGTTGAATTTGCTGTTTTTGCTTTTGTATACCATCCTCAAATGAAGTTGTATTAATAATAATAAAAGGAGTTGCATCAATATAGTTTCTCATTTGAGTGAATTTTATTCCGTCGATCATATTTTGTAATCCGGTGAAACTCCCGTCCTCTGGTAAGTACATACTTTGTTTAGCTGTAATGATATATTTATGTTCTTTTAATTCCTTCTCAGAAATTATCCGAATTGCTTTACCTACATCTTCTACAAATAGGATTTCATTCGAACCGTATACATTTTTTATGGAAACATTTCTCTTTCCTAAGTCTTGAACAATCAATTCATGTACTAAGCCTGCGGATGGCTCCCAAGGTCCATATAAAGATGGAATTTCAATATAAGTAATATTACAATCTATATTTTTACTCAATTCATTAACAGTTCTTTCTAAATCTGCTAATTCTTTTTTTGTAGATAATAAAAAGATAATATCCTTACTTTTGCCAATGATCTTGTTAAAAAGTTTTTCTGTAAACTCTAAACTATTAATTGAGCCTTTTAACTTTAGTTCGTCATAAAAATGACAAATAAAAATAGTATCATATTGCTCATTCTCTAATAAAAATTGCTCTTCATCCAAAAAGACGACCCTTGCATTTCTTCCGATTGAAAAGATTTTTTCTTCACTTATTAAATCACTTTCATTTCCTTTTTCCATCACAACGGCTGAAACATCGTTATATTCCATTAGTTGGCAAACCAACTCATATCCTATAAATCCACTGGATCCAATTACAGCACACTTTTTCATTATTAACCTCCTTCTTTTAGGAAATTTATTCAAAAAAAATATAGAGACTACAAAACATCCTGATATTTTTTTAAAAACCTTATTAAGTTTCTTCCACAGTCAAATTTTTTCTCTTCTAATGAAATCAAAATCGAAATCGGTAAATTATTTTTATGTCGCTCTTCTTCTAAAAGTCTAATATCGCTTTTCCATTTATAATGATTTCTTGTTGTGGTGTAAATTTTAATTGGTGAGATTGTTTCATAAAAAAAACATTCTCTATCTATAACCATATATATATCCGACGCTTTATATGCTCTTAAAATTTCATGAACTGTTCTTTTATAGAACAATTTATTTTCTCTTTCTAAATCTAATTCATTTTTTATATTTAACGAAGGATTTAATAATGAAATACTTCTGACTTTTCCCTTTAAGAGACCAAGTAATTTACAAACGACTAATGCACCAGTACCTTCCCCAATTATATGAATTGATGGATTCAAAATTTCTTTTCTCATAACTGAATGATATAAGCTTTCTGCTAAATCGACAGCGTCATCAGAACCCCAATTTTTTCCATATAAATTTGAAGTGAATACTGTGTACCCTTCATCTGTTAAAGTTGATAATAACTTTCTTTTATCAAAATGCTGCAATAAGCAACTATGTGCATTATCTACGTAATGAGTATTCCCACCGATATAGAGTACTCCGAAACCATTCGGTCTAATAGGTAGATGAATAACTGCATATTGATCCTCTTGTTTAAAAAATCTCTCAGTTACAGGCATTCCTATCACCTTATTATTAATGTAGTATTTTTGGGGAATTATAAAATAGGTATAAAAAATTCTTAAGTTACTTTTTTTAATTAAAACTTTTTAATTATAACTTCAATTATCAAATTTCTAGGTATATAATATGATAAGAACTAACTAGATAGGAGTGATTAGAGTGCGTTTTATTATGACATTGTTCTGGAGCTTTGTTTTATGCCAAATGGGAGCTTACGTTTTAAGTTCAATGACTGGCGGAGAGTATAATTTCACAACTGCTTCAGTTATGGCTGTAGTATTATCTTTAGCTATTTCAGTTCTTAGCGAAGCAATAATTCCTAACGAACCTGTTGCAAAACACCACTAAAATCTATATATAACATATGTTGTAGCACCCAAAAACGTTCAACTTGGTATATACATATGTCATCATTTATAGATTTAGATAATTTATAAAATACTAAAATTTTGATAAATACATTCAATATTTTGTATATTGTAAAAGCATAAAAGAGCGCCCTCGATCAATTAATCGAAAGCGCTTTTTTTATACCTCTTTTGTTTTTTATTATGTTTACTCTTCTATGATCCACAATTATTTAAATTTAGATTTATATGTCCATTTTCTGTTATGGTTTTGTGTATCTGGAAAAACTTCTCCTGCCTGAAGTTTAATTTGTTTTGGGCGAGTTACGTTACTTCCTGTTTCACCGATTTCTACGTATACCCCATTATTTGGTGCTTTGTCGCCTGGTCGAAATTGATGTGCTTGTCCCATAATCCATTCCTCCTTCTTTTTAGGTTCTTATTGTTCCTCTAAAAAGAAAGTTTTTTCTTTTAAAAAGATGGTATTATTAGTAATAATTGGCTTTTTATCCAATAATATTTTTTCTTAAAAAGATTAACATTAAAAAATAAAAGGTGATGAATATGAAAACAAAACACTTAATTGCACTAGATTTAGACGGCACCTTATTAACGGATGAAAAAACAATATCCGAACGTACTTTAAAAGTGATCCAACAGTTAAAGAATCAGGGTCACGAAGTATGCATTTCAACTGGTAGACCTTTTAGAGCTAGTAAAATGTATTATGACCAATTAAAACTTACAACTCCAATTGTAAACTTTAATGGTGCTTATGTTCATCACCCTCTAGATGATTCATGGGGAGTTTATCACGAATCATTACCTTTAGAAGTTGCAAAAGAGGTAATTAGTTCTTGTAGAGAGTATGAATTAAAAAATATGTATGCTGAAGTAATGGACGATGTATACGCGGATAAACACGAAGAGGAGATCCTCCCACTTTTCCACTACTTAAAAGAAGATATAATCCACGGAGATTTAGTGATAAATCTTTCTCAAGCGCCAACATGTCTTCTAATCGATAGTGAAGAGTCTCATGTTGCAAGTATTCGTGAACACCTTTCAAATGTCCACGCTGAAGTAATTGATCACCGTCGCTGGGCAGCACCTCATCATATAATCGAAATAGTTAAAGCTGGTATGAATAAGGCAATAGGTCTACAAAAAGTAGCATCTTTCTATAATATTCCTCGAAAAAACATTATAGCTTTTGGGGATGAGGACAATGATTTGGAAATGATTGAATATGCTGGTCATGGTGTTGCTATGGATAACGCAATTCATCAATTAAAGAATATTGCAAATCACACAACATTATCTAATCAAGATGATGGAATCGCGATTTTCCTTGAAGATTTTTTCAACTTAAAATAATAATTCTTCTTTGTCATTAATTTCAAAGATAACTAATAATAACCACTTATAACAATTTGCTAAATGAGCATTCTATTAAGGACTTCACCAAAGGGATTATCCACTTTTTGATATTGATCAATTACTATTGGAAATTCTTGAGAAGTCAAAAACAAAAAGCTTTCCTAATTTAGGAGGGAATCATAATGGGCAAAAGTAATAAGTCTAAGCGCTTTATTCAACAAAGTTCTGATTCTGTTACAAAGTACTCTGAAAAATTCCCTTACCACTTTACATTAGCTGAAGCAGAAGAGCGAAAAGCTAATAATAGACAAAACTTTAATGCTTAATTTAAAGCATTAAAAACAAAAAACAACCATTGGAATACTCCTTTGGTTGTTTTTTTACTAATTATAGTTCTCGGTTTCTGCTAGTTCTTTATTTACTGAAGAAGTTTTTGGTAAGAAACTATTTGGGTAACAGGTTTAATTTCTCCATTAAGATTCTTCTCATTAACCTTTGATGCAACGATATTTGCAGTTATTTCATAATTCCCATATGGAAGGTTTTTATTTGCAAAATTAACTTGCTCTTCCCAAACTTGTGTTTTTCCGCTAGGAACCGCAACATTTGTAATGACTTGTGCATATACCATTTCTCGGGAGGATTGATAAACTATTTGTCCACTTTCATCTTTAATTGTAAAATCAACTGTTTGTGATGAAGGGAATGTAAAATTTGCAGGGATTTTATTTTCATTACTTAATGAATATTTCATTTTTACAAGCCCGTTAGCTTCTGTAATTTCAAGTGTTGGTGAAAGCTTTTCAACGTCAATCTCATTACTTTGACCTACAGTTTGTTTTGTACTTGGTGTTGGTTTTATTTCCTTGTCACTCTTTGCACCACAACCAGAAAGAAGTAGTGAACAAGCTAGTAAGAGAATCGATCTCTTTTTCAAAATAATCTCCACCTTTTTAGTATCCTTCCCCTAAATTATACCAAAAATCTGAGAAATTACTTTAACAAAATATTAGTGATTAAATCACCTTCTCTTAAAAAAATTAAGTTCCTACTATTGCCACCTAATACATTTCCAATCATATTCCATTTTCTATTAATCATTAAAATTGTCTATAAAAAATAATAGAGCTTTATCAATGACATATGTACTCCTTACCCATAATTGAAAGGGAATTAATATGATGCACACTATTTTTCATTCATTTATACTAATTTTAGTTAGCATTTTACTTTTAAGAATAGCTGGAAGAAAATCATTTTCACAAATGACCTTGCCTCAAACGATTGTTATGATTTCGATTGGTACAATTATCGTTACTCCAATTATTGAAAAGGGCTTAACAAAAACAATTGTTGCTGCCACAGTTTTTGTATTAACTCTAATTGTATTAGTATATTTGCAGATGAAATCGAATACTCTTGAAAAATTTTTTACAAGAAAATCAAAAATCGTAGTAGAAAACGGGAAGTTGAATGTTAAAAATTTAAAAAAGTTACGTTTAACGGTTGATCAATTTGAATTGCGTATTCGAAATGAAGGAATAAATAAATTTGATGATATTAAGTTTGCTACAATTGAACCAAATGGCCTCTTAGGATTCGAATTAACTGAGGATGCAAAACCATTAACAATTAGAGAGATTAAACACTAATGGAGTCGTACGGATTTCAACTTAACAAAAATATTTTAAGCGAGAATACTCAAAGTTCTGCTTCAATTTTTAATGAATTAAAAGGAAAACAAAAACCCGAAAATCCTAAATTGAAATAATTCAAAAAAAGACTAGCAAAATTAAACTTAACTTTTTGCTAGTCTTTTTCTATTTAAATCTTTCTAAATTCCCCTAAAACATCAACGGTTTGTACCACATTCGTAAAAGCTTTAGGATCTACCCTTTTTATAATTCTTTCCAAATCATATAATTCATAACGAGATAAAACAATCATTAAAATATCTTTATCTTGTTTAGTAAATGCTCCAGTAGCATTCATTTGTGTAATTCCTCGGACAAGTTTCGCATGAATTTCTTTTCTAAGCTCTTCACCTTTTGTAGTGATAATCATTGCCGTTAGCTTAACATGACTTGTATGAACACTATCGATCACACGAGTAGTAACATATAAATTGATTAAAGTATAAAGAGCTTTTTCCATTCCATATAGCTGGCCAGCTGTAATGATAATAATTGCATTAAACAAAAAGAAATAAGTTCCAACCGGTTTCCCTTTTGATTTCGAAAGAACTAAGGCGATAATATCTAATCCACCTGTAGATCCGCCAAATTTTAATGTCATTCCAATTCCGATCGCAGCAATTAAACCACCAAAGACTGCATTAAGAAGAATATCATCAGAAAAAATCGGTTTAACAGGTAAGATTTCCAAAAATAATGTCATGATCCCTACACTAAAGAAACTAAAAAACGTAAAGGAACGTCCAACTTTTTTCCATGCTAAGACGATAACAGGAATATTTAATAACGCTAAAAGAATCCCCGTCGTTGCAGTAAACGGAGTGTAGTCAGTAATAATATTTGAAAGTAACTGCGCTAGACCTGCAAAACCACTTGAATAAACATTAGCAGGGATTAAAAAACAATTCATTGCAAATGCATTTAAGAAACCACCAATCATTACTACAACCAGCTTAAATAAAAGCTCTTTATTTCTTTCCACCAACTCTGCTTCCTCCTCAAAAAAATAAAACTTCTCTCTATATTAAAAAATTTGCCTCTGTAAAAACATCATAGTTGTTTAACAAAAGCCAAAATGTAAAAACGAACACACATACATAATTAAGGTAATAAAGGCAAACCTAACATTATCATTTCTTATAAAGGAGCTTAAATATGCCTACTAGTGATAATGACAAAAAAGCAAAAGATAATAACGCTATAAGAGAAAAGAAAAATGCACAAGAAAGTAAAAATGCACAAGCTGGTAAGAAATCTTTTTCTAAAAGTGTCGATCATCTTTAATATTTAAAAAACGTTTTAAACGATTCAAAAAACATGTAGAATTTCATCCAATAGTTTAAGTATATTTAAATCTTTCTGAAAGACAATAAGAACTTTCTAAACTTGAAAAAGCCTTATTATTAATAAGATTCAAAAAATAAAACTGTTCAACTTTTCCATTAATTTTGGTAAAAGTCGAACAGTTTTTTATGATTGTTTTAATAAAATTCCATTCTTAAAACTTCCTAAATTCACCAAATACATCAATTGTTTGAACGATATTTGTAAACGCCTTTTCATCAACGGATTTAATGACTTTCGATAGATAATATAGCTCATACCTTGATAGTACCATCATTAAAATTTGTTTATCTTGATTCGTAAAGGCACCTTTTGCATTAATCGCAGTAATTCCTCGCACTAGCTTCGAATGGATTTCTTTACGCAACTCGTCACCTTTTGTTGTTACAATAAAGGCAGTTACTTTAATATGACTAGTATGAATTGCATCAATGAATCTAGACGTTACGTATAGGTTAATTAGTGTATAAAGTGCTTTCTCCATTCCATATATATAGCCCGCTGTTAAGATAATTAACGCATTAAACAGGAAGAAATAGGTACCAACTGGTTTTCCTTTCGAACGTGATAATACTAGTGCAACAATATCTAATCCACCTGTTGAAGCACCAAACTTTAATGTATATCCAATCCCAACGGCAACAATTAATCCACCAAATACTGCGTTTAGTAAAATATCTTTTGAGAATAAAGGCGTTACTGGGATTACTTCTAAAAATAACGTCGTGATTCCAACGCTTAAAATCGTAAAATAAGTAAAAGATGGACCTATTTTTTTCCATGCTAATATGATGACAGGGATATTTAATATTGCAAGTAAAATACCAGTAGAAGCCGAAAAAGGTGTAAAATCATTTAATAAATTAGTAAGTAACTGAGCTAAACCAGAAAAACCACTAGAATAAACACTGACAGGAATTAAAAAACAATTCATAGCAAATGCATTCATAAATGCACCAAATATTACTACAAGAACTTTTATTAACAATTCTTTTTTGTCATTCACCTACAAGCCTCCTAAACATTCATATGTTTAGTATGCCTGTAAATTGTAAAAAAATAGCAAAAAACCACTTCACCTAGTGAAATGGTTTCAAAATCTAATTATTGCTCTTTCTTCTCAAAAAGTTCTTTTGCGTATGTCCAACCGTCTTCTTGATAGATTTTATTTTCCTTTAATAATCTTCCCATCGCTCGTTTGAATGAAGCCTTACTAATTTTAAATCTTACTTTAATATCCTCTGCGTCACTCTTATCCCAGTAAGGCATTGCCCCACCACGACTCATCATATATTCATAAATCTCATTTGCTTCTTGATCTAATCCTTCATGCACCCTTGGTAAAAGTGATACGTTAATACTTCCATCATCTTTAATATCAATAATACGTCCACTTACTCTTTCACCAATGCGAGGTTCAGTTTTTCTCTGTGATTCATGGATAAAACCTATGAAGCGTTCATCAGTTAAAATATAAGAACCCACTCTTAAAGTACGATAAATGATTCCTGTAACATTTTTATTAAGCATACTAGGTTCAGCCGGTACAGAGAACTCTCTCATGACTGGTTCAGTAGCAATTTTAATTAATAGCCTACCTTTGTTTGTTTGCTTTAAGGTACAAAAAATTTCATCGCCTTCTTCAGGCCAAACTTCTTGAAGAGGTGGAAGATCACCTTTTTCTAAAAGAATATCTTTTGAAATGCCGATGTTTACAAAAACACCCACTCCATCAAGTTTATCGACTACTTTTGCAAATCCATAACCTTCTGTTGTAATGAATGGCATTTCCATCGTTGCAGAAAGTCTACCTTTAGAATCATGATATAAAAATACAGTTACTTCTTGATCTATTTCAACTTCACCAGATGCCTCATTTTTATGTAAAAATACTTCTTCTTGATCTTGGACAAGCATATACCCAATATCTGTTTCTCGACTGCAAACTAAAGTTACAATCTCTCCTGCTTGTAAACTCATTCTTTGTTACATCCTCTCTAAACTTCCAAACTAAAAATTATTATATCATGCATAATGAAAGTTTGTTACTTCGTCTATCATACACTATAATACTAGTATTAACGAAATGGAGGGATTCTATCTATGTCAAAAGAAAGTTCATTTGATATTGTTTCAAAAGTAGACTTACCAGAAGTCTCGAATGCGATTCAACTTGCTACAAAAGAAATCGCAACTCGTTATGACTTTAAAGGAAGCAAGAGCTCAATTACATTAGAAAAAGAGGAACTAGTTTTAGTTTCTGATGACGATTATAAGTTAGAGCAATTAAAAGACGTATTAATTAATAAATTAATTAAACGCAATGTTCCTATTAAAAATCTAGACTACAGTAAAGTTGAAGGTGCTTCCGGTGGTACTGTAAGACAAAGAGCTAAATTAGTTCAAGGTATTGATAAAGATAATGCAAAAAAGATCAATACAATCATTAAAAATAGTGGATTAAAAGTAAAATCACAAATTCAAGATGATCAAATCCGTGTAACTGCTAAAAGTAGAGATGATTTACAAGCAATTATCGCTGCTGTAAAAGGTGCAGATTTATCAATTGATGTTCAATTTTTGAATTACCGATAAATATATACATAATGAAAAGAGGATGAAACTAGTCATCCTCTTTTTTAACTTTTATAACTTTAATTAGCTACTAACTAAAGTTAATCTTTCATTTTTTACACATGTACCACGGACTACTATTTTATATGGAACGATAATACTTTTTTCAGTACCATCTGGTTCTTCAATTTTTGTAATAATATTTTTTGCTGCTTCATTGCCTAATTGATAAATATTAATATCTACTGATGTTAATGGTGGATTTGCTAATTCTGCAAAAATTGCATTATTAAAGCTAATAATTGAAATGTTTTTCGGGACTGAAATGTTATGTTCGCTTAATACACTTATAATTCCTAATGCTAATACATCATCAGTTACAACAATTGCAGTCGGAAGTTCCTTTAGTTCTAGCAATTGATTTACTGCTTTTCTTCCACCGTCTCTCGTAAATGATGTAAATATAATTTCTTCTTCATTTACTGAAAGCCCGTTTAATTGCATTGAATCTTGGAATCCACGTAAACGGTTTTGAGTTACTAGAAGACTACTTTCTCCTCCAACAAACGCAATTTGTCTATGTCCATGATCAATTAAATAATTCGTTACATCTCTAGCAGCTGCATAATTATCGTTATCAATATATGTTATATCATCAATTGAATGATAAGGCTTTCCTACTAAAACAAAAGGAAAGTTATTTTCGTTCAAATAATCAATAATTTTATCATTTTCCTTAGAGTAAAGCAGAATAATTCCATCTACTCTTCTACCTCTAATTGTTTTAATCACAGTTTGCTCAACTTCATCTTCATTGTTTCCTGTTATAAAATAAAGAGAGTAATCTTTTTGATTCGAATACGCTGTTACACCTCTAATTACTTCTGCAAAAAAAGGATTATGAAATGATGTATCTAGTGCTGGTGGCAAAACTAATCCAATAGATTTCGTAGATCGATTAGCCAATGACCTTGCATTTAAATTTGGATGATAATTTAGTTCATCCATAACTTTTCTAACTTTTCTTTTTGTTTTTTCACTTATTCTTGGGTTGTTTGAGATAACTCGAGACACCGTTGAAGGCGCTACATTCGCTTTCTTCGCAACATCCTTTATTGTAATAGTCATTTTAATTCCCCTTATTTACGAATGAATGTAAACGTTATCATTTCTTCTTTAGATGTAGACTCTATTAAAAAAATTATTGAGTCTTGATACAATCCACATCTTCCTTCACAAGTCGATGTCCCTGGAATCTAGTGGATTTAAGCTTATTCTAATTTGCTTAGAATACTAAAAAAGACAGCCATCTTCTCAAGTATTCTAAGCTCAACTAACTAGTATTTATTTCTCTTCATTATGACGTCTTCTTGCAAACCATAAAAAGATGATAAATGCTACAAAAATAGATGGAATTGCAATAATCACTCCAATGTTTAAACTAGTTTTAGGTGCAACTGCATAAACATTTGAAGATTCTCTTTTAAGGACGATATCAAATCCTTTTTTATTTGGACGAACTAAATCATCACTTAACATCCCTCTTAGTTCATTAGATTTTTTAACGACATCAAAATCTAAATGAACCTTTTGATCAAGAGAAGTATTATTTATTGCTATGATTGTAGTTTCATCATTGTAATGTCTCTTAATTAAAGTCATACCTTTAGAATCATCATAAAGTACTTCAAAATCACCATCAGAAAGTGACGGTAAAGTTCTTCTTAATTCAGTCAGTTTTTTAATATATTTTGAAAAATCTTCATCAGTACGGAAATCCATTCCTTTTCGATTATCAGGGATGTTTCCACCATTTAGTGCAATTTCTGTCCCGTAATACGTCAACGGAATCCCTGGTGTTGTAAATAAATATGCAAGTGCCAACTTTAATCTTGAAGGTGGATACTGCCCTTTTGATACAGCTACTGAAACAAAACGCTTAGTCATTTCATCATCTACATAGTTAATCATTAATGTCGAGCCTAACTGCTTACTTAAATCCGCTTGTTGTTTCATTATGTCAGTTAATGATTGATTTTGTGAAGAAAACGTATTTGCTAAATCAGCTACTGAATCAACATTATAAATTCCATTAAAACCTAAATTTTTATATTTATTTAGGTCTATATCACTTGAAGCATTTAAATCAGCAAATAAAATGAAATTTGGATTTTTCTTTTTTATTTCTTTGTTAAATGATTCCCAAAATGAAACAGGTACATTATTTACTTCTTGTAAATTATATCCGTCAAAATTACCTTGATCCATCCAATACTTAGCTGTTTCGATTAAGTAATTAGCTACTTCATTGTTTTCTTGATTAAAATCAGGTAACCCATTTATCCATTTCTTTTCTGAACTTGTACTATTTTCAGGATTAAACCAATCCGTTTTTTTAGCAAGTTCACTATTTGGCGAAGCATTATTTGCAACAAAATCAATATAAACTTTTATATTACGTTTATGTGCTTCCTTTACCAACTTCTTAAGATCTTTATTTGTTCCGAACCTTGGATCAATTTTTCTAAAATTAACGACCGAGAATCCATCATATGAATTTGCGTCATTCTCAAAAATAGGTGAAATAGAAATAGCATTATATCCAAAATCCTTAAGATAATCTAATTTTTGGGTAATACCATCTAAATCCCCACCCTGAGATTTATTTAAATCTTTCGGGTCTGTATTTTTATCATTCATAGGATTACCATCAAAAAAACGATCAACTAAAATTCGATAAATCATTTCTTTTCTTAGATCAGTTGTATTTTTTTCTGCAAAACTAATACTTGGTAACGTACTAAAAAATAGTACAAACACTAGTATTAAAAAACCAAATCGCCTCATTTTTTCTCCCCCTGCAAGACACTCGCATGTACAAAAATTTCACTCTCTACATTATTTTGCAAAATATTACAATGAAATTCAAATGTTAAATTAAATTTCATAAAAATGGAAGCGATTGCACACACTATTTAATTATACTGTTACTAAATTAGATAGCAAGTTAATTCCTTATAGACATTAATAATAAAATTTTACTAAAAATAAAGGGTGGGATCATGCAAATTGAATCAATATATCATCAGCCATATGATCAATATGCTTTTTCAATAGATGATAAAACCTATCGTTTAAGAATTCGAACCAAAAAAGGTGATTGTACAGAAATTATTTTTTATTTCGGGGATCCATTCAAATTTAGTGATTCAGGTTGGCAAATTGAATCATCACTCTCCATGTATCTTGCATTTTCCACAGAACTATTCGACTACTGGGAAGTAAATGTAATCCCTCCAAATAAACGAATGAAATATCAATTTCTTTTAAAAAATGAGCAAGATTCTCTATTTTATGGTGAGGGCGGATTTTCAAACAATTTTAACCCTAATGATCAGTCAAACTGTTTTACATTGCCATTTCTTCATAAAAATAATTTAATATCACCTCCGAGTTGGATTAATGATACGATTTGGTATCAAATTTTCCCCGATCGATTTGCTAGTGGGAATAACAAGAATAATCCTATCAATTCGACTCCTTGGGGCTCTACTTTACCAACGAGTTCAAGCTATTTTGGTGGTGATTTAGAAGGTGTTATTCAAAAAATAGATTATCTTAAAAATTTAGGAATATCCGGAATTTATTTAACTCCTATTTTTGAAGCAAATTCAAATCATAAATATAATACAATCAATTATTTTAGAATAGATCCTACTTTTGGAGATGAAAAAGTCTTAAAAACATTAATCGAAAGATGTCATGAAAATAATATTCGAGTAATGCTTGATGCAGTATTTAACCATACAAGTGCATCCTTTCCACCATTTCAAGACGCATTGCAAAACGGAAGGGAATCCGCCTTTTTTGAGTGGTTTCACTTTTTTAAAGATGTACAAAACAATTTAGCGTATGAAACTTTTTCTTTTGTAAAGGAAATGCCAAAACTAAATACAGAAAATAAAGAAGTACAGAATTTTTTATTAGAAATAGGTTCTTATTGGATAAAAGAATTTAATATAGATGGTTGGCGTTTAGATGTAGCGAACGAAATCGATCATTATTTTTGGAAACTATTTAATAAAAAAATGAAGGAACTAAAAAATGATTTGTTTATTGTAGGTGAGATTTGGCACCATGCAATGCCATGGCTAAGAGGCGACGAATTCGATTCTGTTATGAATTATCCTCTAATGAAATCACTTTTTGCTTATTTCGGGTATCAATCAATTTCAAAGATACAATTCCAATATTCGATTAACGATTTAATAGCTCAATATCCATTACCTGTAATCAAAGCACTCTTCAATGTATTAGGTTCACATGATACACCAAGAATACTGACTCAATGTAATCAAAATGAAAAACGAGTGATACTATTATATGTCTTTTTATTTACCTTCTTTGGAACTCCATGTATCTACTACGGGGATGAAATTGGTCTACAAGGTGGAAATGACCCCGAATGCCGAAGCTGTATGCTTTGGGACAAATCAAAATATAATTTAAGTATCTTTAATTCAATAAAAAAATTGATTTCTTTAAGAAAAAAATACTCAGTTTTAGAAAATGACGGTGAGTTTAATTGGGTACAAGCTGAACAGCCCGACATTGTTATGTATGAAAGAAAGAATAATCAATTTCATTTTTTTATCATAATTAATAACTCCAGCGAAAAACAAACAGTTCAAGTACCAATAAATTTAAGTAAGAAAAGAATTACAAATGTATGGAATGGCGAACAGTTTGCAACTGAGTCTGATTCAATTGGTGTTGATTTACTTGAGACCGACTTTTTAATTTTACAAATAGAAGATACAGACTCTTTTAGTTGAGTCTGTATCTTCATGCTGTTGAAAAACAACCCTGTCAATTAAATTACCAAATTTTCGTAAAAGGAGTTTAATGATGTTGATTTCCACTACAGNNCGCTTATCCCATAGGAGTCGAACACCCTTTCGTTCCAATCAACTTATTCATCAAAAAAAGTCCGCAATAAATCCTAATCAAATAGCCTTTACTTAGAGTAACTTAACTAGTGTATATTAATCAGCTTGTATGTCAATTAAATCGAATTTGTTTGTCTAAAAATTAGCTCATAATATTTTTAACTTCTGAAAAAATCATTACTAGTATTATTGGAATCATGAAATTGCTCAAACATATTAACATTTAAAACCATTAATAAATCATCCAAAAAATGATAATTTCATCATTAAATAAATGTTATTTAATGTCCGTTTACCTTATTGACCATTTTATATTTCAACACTCTGAAGATACAGACTCATTTTGGGTCTGTATTTTTATTCATCCAGTTACGTTATGTTAGATTTTCTAACAAATTAGATATATGTTAGCGTTTTCATTATAATTTTATATATTTTTTTGGAATTTTCGTGAAATTATTATTGAATTTTGCATATATTCTGAATATGATAACTTATATAACATTTAATGTTATAAAAACTAACATTAAAGAAATGGGGAATGAAGATGAATGGTATTCAAGCTGCGGATAGTGTATTTCTTTTTATTTCAACAGTTTTAGTCATGATTATGACACCTGGTTTGGCACTTTTTTACGGCGGTATGGTTAAAAGTAAAAACGTATTAAGTACTACAATGCATAGCTATTCTGCTATGGCAATCGTATCAATCCAGTGGGTGTTAATTGGCTACTCTTTAGCATTCGGTCCAGATTTTAATCATTTGATTGGTAACTTTTCTTGGGCAGCATTAAAGGATGTTGGTTTTACTCCAAATGATAACTACAGCGCAACAGTCCCTCATAATCTTTTCATGATGTTCCAGCTAATGTTTGCAATTTTAACTCCTGCTCTTATATCAGGTGCCTTCGCTGAACGCATGAAATTTTCAGCATTTCTATTATTTACACTTTTATGGACAACATTTGTTTACGATCCATTAGCTCACTGGGTTTGGGGCGTGGATGGTTGGCTTCGTAATCTAGGTGCTTTAGACTTCGCTGGTGGAACAGTTGTCCATATTTCCTCCGGTGTTTCAGGTTTAGTTCTGGCTCTACTTCTTGGCAAAAGACGAGATTTCGGATCTACATCACCTCACCATTTACCACTAACTGTATTAGGCGCAGGACTATTATGGTTTGGGTGGTTCGGTTTTAATGTCGGTAGTGCCTTAACATTAAATGATGTGGCATTAACTGCATTCATTAATACAAATACTGCGGCTGCTGCAGCTTCAGTTGCTTGGGTGCTAGTGGAATGGTACGTAAATAAAAAACCTACTATTTTAGGTGGAGTTAGTGGTGCCGTAGCTGGATTAGTTGCAATTACACCTGCTTGCGGATTCGTCACACCTCTCTCATCAATCGTAATTGGATTTTTAGGTGGAGTCATATGCTTTTTAGCAGTAACATACTTAAAATATAAATTCGGATATGACGATGCTTTAGACGCATTCGGTTGTCACGGAATCGGAGGGACATGGGGAGCTATTGCAACAGGTTTATTCGCCACAAAATCAGTAAATAGTGCTGGTGCAAACGGACTTTTTTACGGTGACATATCACTTCTTTGGAAACAACTACTCGCTATCTTAGCAACCTATCTTTTTGCAGGAGTTATTACCTTTTTAATTGTGAAAGTTATAGGCTTTTTCATCCGCATCCGCGTCGATCAAGAGGAAGAAAACCTCGGCCTTGACTTAAGCATACACGGAGAAAAAGCATATCATGACGCAAGTATTTAAGGAGGGAAAAAAATGACTGCAAAATTAACGAAAATTGAAATCATTACTCGGCCAGATAAATTTGATGTTTTAAAAGATGCCCTTTCAAAGGTAGGAATCACTGGAATGACCGTAACGAACGTTTTAGGATGCGGAATGCAATCAGGCTATACGGAAGTGTATCGAGGAAAAAAACGAACGATCAATTTACATGAAAAAATAAAAGTTGAAATAGTCGTATGTGATGTACCTGTTCAAGCTGTTATTGATGAGGCAAAAAGAGTGTTAAAAACAGGAAAACCTGGGGATGGAAAAATATTTGTATACCCTATTGAAAACGCGATAAAAATCCGCACTGGAGAAGAAGGAAGAGACGCTTTACAAAACGATTATTAGATTTTTAAAACCTAGTCGTTAAATATGACTAGGTTTTTTATTTCTTAGTTCATGATATTCATTTGATACCGCTACTCCAAGAATTTTGTAGATATGGATGGTGGCTAAAATTTTTATTGAGTATTAGATTTTTTGTAAAAATAGCATTGATTTTTAATATAGGTGATTGGGCTTTTTCATTGCAATTATCAAGTTTTTAATAGCGCATTCTGACTTTTTAATTACAGCTCTTCCCTTTTATTTGCAGTTCCACTCTGCTATTTAACATACAAAAAAAGAGGTGAAAAAGATCACCCCTATAATTTAAGCTTTCACATTAATATTGAATTTTTTAAACCAAACATGAATTTGATATAAGTGAGCTAATAACTGAGGTCCAGACATTAATTGTCCGTACCATGGAACTTGAAATGCTTTTCCTTCACTTTCAACTAAACTATTTAATTGCTCTTTATCAAGAAACTCGTAAAGAGCTGAGCTTTTATCTTTTAAAGCTTCTTTTAATTTTTGAACAACTAATTTTGTATATACCGGGTTATGCGTCTTTGGATACGGGCTTTTTTTGCGGTATAAGATATCATCTGGTAACAGACCTTCAAGAGACTTTCTTAAAATGCCTTTTTCACGGTCTCCATACATTTTAAGCTCCCAAGGGATATTCCATACATATTCGACAAGTCGGTGATCTGCAAAAGGAACACGCACTTCAAGGCTCGCTCCCATACTCATCCGATCTTTTCGATCTAATAATTGCGCCATAAACCATTGACGATTTAAATAAAACAGTTGTCTTCTTTTAGCTTCTAATGGACTTTCTCCTTCAAGGATTGGCGTTTCTTTTACAGTCTCATTGTATCGATCTTGAACGTACTGAGCTAAATTCAACTTCTTACTCCATTCGTCTTTTAAAAGCTTTTGACGAAGTTCTGTTGATCTCATCCAAGGAAATGCTGGTCTGTTCAAATCATCTTCTCTGTGAAACCAAGGATATCCACCAAAAATTTCATCAGCACATTCTCCTGATAAACCTACTACAAAGTTCTGTTTAATTTTTTGACAGAACCATAATAATGAAGAATCGACATCCGCCATTCCTGGAAGATCACGACACTCTGTAGCCTCTTCTAAATATTGAACTAGTTCTTCGTTTGTAATGACACATCTTTGATGATTCGTATTAAATGTTGAGGACATTAACTCAATCCAAGGTGCATCTGAATTTGGTTGGAATACACTTGATGTAAAATATTTATCATTTTCCTCATAATCGATTGAATATGTGGTTAATTGTCCTTTTCCTTCTTTAGCGTAATGATTAGCAGCGATTGCTGTAATCGTACTAGAATCCACTCCACCTGATAAAAACGTACATAAAGGCACATCGGAAACCAATTGCCTTACGATTGCATCTTCAACATAAAAACGTACTTTTTCAATCGTTTCATCAACTGAGTCTGTGTGTATATCGCTTTTAACATCCCAATATTTCCATATTTTAAGTCCATTTCTTGAGAATGTCATAGCATGACCACCACGGAGTTCTTTAATTCCATCAAAAACACCATTTCCAGGCGTACGAGATGGACCAAGTCCAAATACTTCTGAGAGCCCTTCTTCAGTTAATTCAGCCTTTACCCCAGGATTTGCTAAAATTGCCTTTACTTCTGAAGCGAATAATAATCTTTTATAGTCCTCTTTATAAAATAAAGGTTTAACTCCTAAACGGTCTCTTGCAATGAATAGACTTTCCTTTTCTTCATCCCAGATTGCAAAAGCAAATATTCCATTAAATTTGTCTACACATGCTTCCTTCCACTCAATATAGCTTGTTAGTAGAACCTCAGTATCTGAATGACCTTGAAACGTGTAGCCTCTCTTTAAAAGTTCTTTTCTAATATCCTCAGTATTATATAACTCACCATTGTAGCAAAGCGTATACGTGAAGTTACCTTTCGTCTTACGCATTGGTTGTTTTCCACCTGCTGGATCAACTACAACTAATCTTTTGTGGCCAAAGCTACAATGATTCGACGTCCAAATATTCGTATCATCTGGACCTCGTTTAGACAATGTTTCAGCCATTTTTTTTGTCATTGAATTTACATTGGACAAGTCCTTTTGAAAATCTGCCCACCCAGTTATACCGCACATGTTTTTTTCTCCTTTCTGGGCTATTTCCCTATAAAACTAAAGTTAATTCTATATCGTATTATTCTTTTTAAAAATAGGTGCGTTAATCCTCAAAAAAAGTTTGTAACTTATCAATATTTGTCCATACGTTTTTTAAATTTTTGCATAGTTATAAAATAGTTAAGTTATGTCAATAAATGAAAAAAGTAGCAGCTTTATTAAAATCGAAATAAACGCAGCTATTATGATTTATAAACCCTAATACCGGTCGGAAAATAGAGTAAAATTTTTAATCCATTTAAACAATATTCGAGATTCAAAAAAAGGTTCGAACGAAAAAAAGATTCTATTAGATACTTAATTTTATGATTCAATAAAATGTCCAAATCACTACTTTTCACTTGAACCTATGTAATTAAACAATGAACAGCAGAACGCTTGTAACTGGAGGTTACTTAATGCAATTTAAGCACCGATCACAATTATTTCAAAAGCAACCTCGCGCTTTTACTATTGGAGCAATTGAAGAAATAAATGATGAATGGGTCTTTTTCGATGATGAAACTGATGAGGCATTTTTACTTGAGGATCTTATCGATGAAGATTTTGAAGTTTCTATAAATGAAGAGTGGGTTCCTGCTTCTTTAAAAAATGGTAATTTTCTTATTCAGTATTCCAAAAAGAAAAAATTACAAAATGGCGATATCCTTCGTATTCAAAGAAAGCTTTTATATAGCTTCGATTCACTATTGAAAAATTTGACCGATGAATCATTTTATACTTTAGCGTACCTACTAAATACGCATAGTTTTTCCCTATACGATTGCTTGTACTGTCACAACTTCCTTTCATTTCAACCTGAAGGTTCACCTTCAGAAGGAGTAAATTTCATTGTATTTGATAATGGAGAACTTGTTTGTTCAGTATATCACCAATTTAGAATTTCATCTGAAGAACAAAACCATCGATTTGAACTTACGAAAGCAACAGGTAACCGCTACCTATTAACTCAACTTTCATAAATACAAAAAAACTGTCACAAGAAATTTGTGACAGTTTTTTTATTAAGCAAAGAAGTGAAAACCTTGTGGTAATCTAAATCCTAAATATAATAAAGCTAAAATAAATACTGTAAAAATAGTTGCAGGAATAACCATTTTACGGTGTTTCTTAGAAGACACTGTGAAATATTCAAACACACCTAACATAAGAATACCAAGTGTCATTTTTACGTTATAAAGCATCATCATATTAGACGGCATATTTTCTTTATTTGAAATATGAATAAATAAATACAGTCCAGTTCCTAAAATAACGAAGTATAAAAGACGTAAAATCATATGAGCAACTTTCACATTCCAACCATTTTTGTATCCGTGCCCAACAAATAAAGCTAAAATAATAGCGATTACCCACGATGTAATATGTAAGTGAATCATTTCATTTCCTCCCAAATATATATTCTAAATAATCATAACATAAGTGCTTGAATAAGGAAAAATGTAGATGAAATGGAAATGGAAAAGATTTAAAAAAATTCACAAATTGTTCAAAATATAACCTATGATTTTATACCTATTAACCGTTATGAAAAGCATGGCTTAATATTCATTTTTAAAAATCATAAATTATATTAATCTAGGATTGTAATCTACTGTCGAAAATAAATTCAATATCATCTATAGCTCCTTACAATTCGACACTCCGTATAGTTTATCCTACAAAAACCTTTCAATTTCCACTATCCGAAGATGGAATGCAGATGAATATTGTAGTATTTTGTAAGTTTTACACTTCTTTTAGCGAATGTCTTCTCATATGAAAATGATTTTGTATAATAGCATTACATACATCGTGAGACCTAGACATAATTCCCTATTCTTGAACAAAGTTGGTGACTAAATTGCTGCTTCATGTTATAGAGAAAAAACGGGCCCGAATGGTATATTATGCGGGACGATATGGCTTTACGAACAAGAAAACAGTTTTATGTAGCCAGGAATTGGACAGGCTAATGAATATGATCTCGACCTTTACCTCTTCTAAAAGGAGAGCCTAATAGCTAGCATGCGATTAGTTTATTCTAATTGCAGCTAGTATTTTTTTTATTTCCCCTTCACCCTTTTCTTCCTATTATAAAAATTAATACTTCTTAACAATACATAGTCTACAATCACATTTTAGGTTAAATGGCCATATAATACATAATCATAAAAAGAACAAAGGGTGTACAGTCATGCCTGCTTATGTTGGAGTAATTAATATTGTCAGTATCGGTAGTAGTGGTGTAGTTAACGTGGGTGACGCATATAATATCATACCTAAAAGTAATGCTCAAACGTATGCCGGTGCTGGTTCGTTTAATACAGGTGATAATGTTACAGTTTATAACAACAAAAGTATTTCGAACGTATATGATCAAGATCAAGTTGATCAACCAATGGTTGGCAATATGTAAAGGAGGATGTCGTTTGAATATATATATACATCAAACAATTATTATTAATCAGCTAAAAACCGGTGGGATCGTAAACTCATCTGTTTTTCAAATTGGAACAACAGGAAATATAAATGCTAGAACGATTACGAATAATACTGGAGATTATTTAGAGCCAGCACCACCAATTACTGAACCAGGTCAAATCGTTCAAACTTCGCAAACGACATAATTTTATTCCTGTAGCAAATTGAAAGCGAGGGAATTCTATGAATCAACTAGAATTAAGACAGACTCAAATTGAGCAATTACTATATGAGCAGTCCCAAATAATTGAGGAATTAAAAGCTAAAATAGCTCATCTTGAAGTCACTGTTATTGAACTTTCTCAAAGACCTGAGACAAAGATTGATAAGATTGAATATAAATTTGACCAATTAAAAGTAGAAAATTTAAATGGTACGTTAACAATTGGCTTGAATCCACTTCAAGCTCCAACATTCGATGATTTAACAGTGGAAAACCAACAAATTGATATTAAACCTGACAATAATATAAAAGCTTTGAAATCATATATAGCAGATCGAATCAATTTCCATTTAAAAGAAGAAGCACTAGAAACCATTCTCCAATTAGAAACAGAGCTTAGAGTTGCAGTAGATGATTATTATCGCCAAATGATGATCGATGATATTCGGAATCAAATGGATATTAGGATTCCTTACTACATTGATTTATATAAAAATAAACCCAACTTCGCTGATAATCCTCTCCAATATTCAGAAGAAGTCGTTTTACACATGTTAAATGATATCCGAACTGCCTATAGTGCCTTTTTACAAAACTTACCGCATAATATCGGAAAGGAGAATAAAGGATGAATTTAAATGTAACAAATTGCAATTTACAAGTTGAAGACATAAAATTTACAGCTATTTCATCATCTTCATTATTTCTAATTGGAGATGCTCATAACATTTCACTATCTTCTATATTTGACACTCCACCAGAATCATTAATTATTGGACCATTTGTACCTTTATCTGTAAGTTAATGTTTAAAATTGATCCAAGATTTCGTTTAGCCGCAGTGGAACGGTACGATGTAAATACAGTCCTATTTTCAAGTGTTTTACAGTTTGGGGATGCATTTTCAATCAATGCAGAATCAAATGCTCTTGCATTACAAGAAGAAGGAAACATTTTAGCCGATCCAAACAGAGATGTATTTGAAATTTATCCTATTTATAAAGTAATTCCAACACATCTTCCATATATACCGAATGTGAAATTAAATCGAGTAAATCTTAACCCCACAATCCAGGTTGGTTCGATTAATTATAATGGGATAAGTTCGGCAAGTGCTTCCGTTATTGGTTCAGTTCATAGCGCTACAATGCTAGCACGGGTTCATCAAATACGACATTTCACATCATCACCTACTATACATTACCAAACGCCAGGCATTAGTCATGCTCAACCTACTTTTTCTCAACTTATGCAACCACTTATAGGCCAGCAAGTACAACCAATCCAATCAGATGTTCTTGTTCAGCCAACAGTACCAGTTTCACCGGCTGTAACAGCACACGCGGTAGCACCTGTAGCACCTGTAGTTCCGGTACACACAGTAGTACCAAGCGTGCCTTCAGTACCTGTAGTAACAAGACAAAAAAAAGAAACATCAGAAACAAAAATAAACGATTAAGTAAGGAGGATATTTCATGCCAACATTTCTTGGTGCAATTGTCATCACAAGCAATGAAGGAAATATAAATACAGGAGATCTTAATAATATCTCACCAAAAACGCAAACAAAATCATATTTCGGCTCAGGCTCAGGTAATACTGGGTTTATACCAGCAACAATAAGTGGTGCAAGTGCAACTAATACGTTAGATGCTGATTTAGTAGATCAAAATGAAGTAGCGACTCTATAATACACAAAAAAGCGATGCCTTAAGCATCGCTTTTTTCTATAACTCTACAATATGACCACCATCGAAAAAGTATAAATATTTAGCTTTAACTAGTTTATCCATCCCCGCCTCAATTGCCTTTGAATAAAGATCGAGTTGAACACCATATCTTCTAATTGCTTCTTGCTTCAAGGCATCGCTTGTTGCAAATGCATCAGTTCGATCGGTTTTATAATCAATTAATATAACATCGTCTCCATCAATTAAAAGTAAGTCAATGATCCCTTGGATTAATACAACTTCCTCTTCATCTTCCCAATCTTTATAAATTTCATTTGTTGAAACACCATAACTAAATGGTACTTCACGCAGATTTTGATTTGAGTTTGCCACTAATTGACCAAGCTGTGATTGACAGAATTCAAAAATCTCCAAGCTATTTACAGCTTTCCCTTGCTCTTGGGTAATTAATTCTTTTAAAACCATGCTACTTATTTGTTCTACGATTTCTTCATGAGTTGAAACAAATTGATAATCTAAATTTTGCATAACAGCATGGGTAGCGGTTCCTTTTTCAGCTGAGTTCATTTTTTGTTCTGACATAAATTTCGGTCTTTCAAGTGGAAAATCTTTTGTTTTAGTCGCTGTAAAACTTTGACTATATGGATCTTCCTCTTGCATTTTTCTTTTTAATTCGGTAACAGATTGTTTTGGTCGGTACAGAGTTGATTGTCTATGATGATATTGCCAGTTTAATTGATTCTCTAGTTTTTCATGAAGCTCGTCATTGTTAATTTGAATCGGTTCCTTTGACTGAAAAGCTTGGAATACTTCGACTTTATTATTTTCTACTTCCTCAGCTTCCAATGATTGAATTGTAGAAGCATCTACAATTGAATAATTCCAGCGACATGGGTAAAACTGAATTTCATTTTCTGTATGCCACAAATCATCTTCGAGTCTAATTGCATTACTAGAATCATGACGAATGATTGAAGGTCCAATCCAATCAAGATAACTTTTGGCACCACTAATAACATTTAAGGGCAGTAGCCATTCTTTATGGTTTTCAACTTCCTTCCAACTTTCGATCATTTTTTGCGCATCATTTACTTTACCTACTAAAATAAGCTTTTCTCTTGCCCGAGTTAATGCAACATAAAGAATTCGTAACTCTTCGGAAATTAACTCTTCATGTTCCTTGCGCTTGATTGTTTCCTTCAAAAGAGTTGAATTAGTCGTGCGATACGCAGGATGTACAAAATTCATACCTAGACCTAATTCCTTTTGTAAAATGAATTTCGCCCTTAAATCCTGCATATTAAATTGCTTAGATGAATTCACGACAAACACGACAGGATACTCTAATCCCTTACTTTTATGGATTGTCATCATTTGAACGACATTTTCTTGATCACTTAAAATACGAACCTCATCTAGCTTTTCATCTCTTTCTTGCATACGATCTAAAAATCTTAAAAACTGAAATAGACTTCTATAATTTGATTCTTCTAATGCTTTAGCACGATCAAATATCGTGATTAAATTTGCTTGCCTTTGTTTACCACCTGGTAAGCCTCCGACAAAGTCATAGTATGTAGATTCCTTTAATACCTTCCAAATAAAGATTGAAAGTGTCTCCCTTTTAACGAGTCGTTTCCATTCCTTTATTTGTGTAAAGAAATTTACTAATTTAATTGAAAGCTGTTTATGACGGTTTTCATAATTATTTAGATAATCTTGACATGCATCGTAAAAAGATCCATTTTTATGATTAAGTCTAATCAACGTTAATTCTGGTTCCGAAAGTCCAACAATTGGAGAACGTAGGACAGATGCAAGCGGAATATCTTGAATCGTATTATCGATTAGCTTTAGTAAATTTAAAAAGACGGCCACTTCAATTGTTTGAAATAAGTCCTTTGATTTCTCAGCATATAGCGGAATACCTAACGCTTTGCATTCTTCTATATACAAATCTGCATTTGATAATGAACGGCCTAAAATAGCAATATCATTATATTTTACAGGTCTCATTTCTCCAGTCTTTTCCGTTACTAAATATTCACTTTCGACTAAATCCTTTATTCTTCTTGCTACGTACCTTGCCTCAATTTGTTCAAGCTTTTCTTCAACAAGATCATCATTTTCTTGTTCACTGAACTCAGGTTCATTTTCTTCTTCATCCGAATTCGTTAATAAGATTAATTCAGCAGCGCAATCTGAGTATTCAGGATAGCTCGCACCTAGCTTTAGCATCGCATCTTCATCATACTCAATTCCACCAATTTCTCTTCCCATAATTTGTTGAAATATAAAATTGGTTGCATCTAATACTTCCGCTCTACTTCTAAAGTTTTTAGAAAGATCGATTCTTAAACCAGTTCTTTCATTTTTCTCTTTTTCATATAAATTGTATTTATTTATAAACAGCTGTGGTTCGGCTAATCGAAAGCGATAGATTGATTGCTTAACATCTCCAACCATAAAAAGATTGCCAGAAGCTCCCGAGCCTTTTGTGATTAATCTTAAAATCGATTCTTGTACATAGTTCGTATCTTGGTATTCATCAACTAATACTTCGTTAAACTTTTCTTGATAAACTCTTGCAACCGATGAAGGGACTAATACATCTTTTTCGTCTTTTTCCTTTAAAATATCAAGTGCATAGTGTTCTAAATCATTGAAATCTAAAATTCCATTTTCTAATTTTGCTTCTTTAAATAACACGATGAAACGATTAACAAGTTCAATTAACTTTTCAACTAGGGGCTTTAATTCACTTATTTGTTTTAATTGAACGTCAATACTTCGACTAAAATACTTATCTCTTATATCATCAATCTTCTTTTTAACATCTTTTCGGAAATTCGCTACTAATTCCTTTTTCTGTTGATCTCCCTCTGTCTTTTTAATAGTGGGCAATCGATTAAATACTATTTTTTGTAGACCGACATTAATTTCTTCCCATGATTTTTCTGAGGCATAAAATAAACATTCTAAATTACCATACTCCTCTTTAAACACATCAGCATACTTAATTGGACCATCAGGACTTTCAATTAAATATAATGCCTGTTTATAAGTATTTATACAAGCAATCAAATCATTTTGAATAAATTTCTTAAGCTCTTGAATAAAAGGGATCTCATCAACTGATTTACCCTCTACATTATATTGACGAATGAATGCATTTAAAAAATCACTTGGGTTTGGGTTAGAAATTGCATGACGATATAGCTTTAATATTAATTTTGGTAAATCATTATCATCTCGATCACTAGTATATCGATCAACTAAATCAAAGAAGACTAAATTAGATTCATCACTGTATTCTGACTCCATCAACTCTTCTAACACTTCATCCATCAGTAATTGAATCTCAATTTCTTCTGCAGTACGGAAGTTCGGATCTAACTCTACCATATAGTAATTTGATCGAATGACTTCCGTACAAAAAGAGTGAATAGTTGAGATTGAAGCTTTATTTAACAAAGAAGCTTGTTTCCTTAAATGATCAGATTCAGGATTATTTACAAGTTGTTTCTCTAACGCAATCCCGATCCTTTCTTTCATTTCCTGGGCACTTGCTTTTGTAAAAGTAACAACAAGTAATTCATCAACATTTATTGGGTTTTCATCACGAATGATTTTTTGAATAATTCGTTCAACAAGAACAGCCGTCTTTCCAGAACCAGCAGCAGCGGCTACAAGTATATCTGACCCTTCGAAATCGATCGCTTTTTGTTGGTCGACTGTCCATGTAGTTTTACTTGCGTTATTTTCTTCTTTACTCATCTTTATTCACCACCTCGATCATTTTTTGTAATGCTTCACTATCTTCTAAAGGAGGTAGAACACGATATTCATTTCCTTTTACATTCGCATCAAATTGACATACTGATTGATACGAACAATATGTACATGGTATTTTATCCTTTTGCTGATATGGATTTGCTTCTACAAAACCGTTGTATATTTGCTGACCAGCTTCCGTAAATTTTTGCTTTATATAATTCGTCATCATTGGGTATTGTTCAGGCTTTACCGTTTTTGAATATTTTGCCATGTACTCTCCGGTTTTTTTAAGCCTAATCGGCACAATTTTTGAAGAGCTTCCGTCTTGAATTAATGCTTCATCCATTAACGTATTACTTTCACGATTTTCTAAAAGTAATCCATTCATTTTAAACTTTTTAAAGATTTCATCCTGAATTTCATCGAGTTCGATATTATTTTTAACTTTAACAATCGGATTTTGTACATGGAAATAAAGAATACCAGCCGGGTCCGCGTGTTTTCCAAGTAATGTTGTTGAATTTGCTACAGCTATATCTAAATATGTTAGTAACTGTAAAGCAAGTCCGTAGTAAACATCTGATAATTTTAATTCCTTTTTGGTTGATTTATAATCCAAAATTCGTAAGTAATCGCCTTTTTCACTTGCTGCTTTGTCAATTCGGTCAATTCGGCCATTTAATACCATTCTTCTCTTCCCATCAATCGGAAGTTCATAAGAATTTAGCTGTTTACCTATACCAAATGGTACTTCTAAAGCAACAGGAACGAATTTACCTGCATGCTCTTGTTGACTTAAAATTGAGGATACTTTAGCAATAACATCCTTCATTTTTTTCTTTAAAAACATATAACGATTCGTACTTAGCAAAATCTCACGTTGAAACTTTGGCGAGATTTCATCTACTACTTTTGCTGCTAATTCATCACATTCTGAATTCGTTAAACTACTCCAGCTTTTCCCGGCCTGTAAAAGATTCTCTCCAATAATTGTTAAAGCACTGTGGAATAATTGACCCATATCAAATGATTCAAACTTATAAATTTCACGTTCTTGTAGCTTAAGACCATATCGTGCAAAATGGGCATACGCGCATTGATGGAAAAGCTCAATTCGCGAAACCGATCCACTCAATTCTTCCCCATATAATTCTGTACTTAAATCTTCTCCAAGATCTTTCGCAATATTGTTGTACATTACGCTACTTATCACTTTATACAGTTTATCTTTTGAATCAGAATTTTCTCGTAAGACATTATAAAGCGTCCACCATAAATCCATATTCGTTTCAGTTTCCTTAGTCGACCAAACTTGAAGCTGAGATACTAAATTTGTTAACGCTGTACCATAATTTGTAATAGATGTTAGCTGTTCTTCTACGGAACTAAATGTTAAGTCTCCACTTTCAAATCGTTGATGTATATTTGGAAAAATCGATTTTATCCTTTGAATGAGACTCGATGCGGCAAGACTTTTCCCATCATCACTTGCTAACGGATAACTAATGATTAACTCATGACTTGCTCGATTAATTCCAGTATAGATATTAAAATTTTCTACAAATAATTGGTGCTTACTTGTTGGTGCTACTTCCACACCAAATGATTGTAAAAACTCTCGGGCAGTATCGCCTAATAGTCCGTCTTCATTAGCCTTCCTTGGAATAACCCCTTCATTTACACCAATGATATATGCACACTTTACATTTTGTAATCTTGAATGATCAAAATCAGCTATGTTTACTTGATCTAATGATGCAGGAACATTCGCAAATTGAAGTGATTGAAAACCAGTTTGAAGAATTTCAAAAAATGTTTTACGAGACAGCTTTTCTTCTCCAATTAATTCAACGCACTCATCTAAAAGTTGAATAAACCCTTTCCAAACTTGCTCGTGATCTTTGCTTTCAATTAAATTGGATCGATTTTCAGCATCATCCTTTAAACGTTGAAGCTTCCTTGAAATATCTAGCGATTCAACAAATTCATACAATGCTACACACATTTCTCTCGCATTTTTTGCTTGCTTTAGATTGCTTTGAAATGCAAGTATTGGCTTTACTAATAAATCTCTTACTGAATTGATTAATGCCTCGAATTCTAATTCTTCATTTGTTATCCCTCTATCAATACCTTCAGTTGAGCGATACTTTCGATACTTCCATGGCTCTTCAATCGTCCACCTTTTTCCTTGCTTACCGTACGCTATGCAATAATTCTCAAATAACTCAAGCTGTTCACGATTCTTATCACGATTGCTTTCGAATGGATAAACTAATTCCGTTTTATACGCATTGAAAACTGATTCATATCTCCAATTTTTTTGAATGATATCGAAAGTAGCTTGTAAAAACGTAAATAATGGATGCGTTAGCATTGAACGCTTTTCTTCTATGAAAATGGGTATTTCGTACGCATGAAAAATAGTTGAAATCAAATGTGAATATGAATCTCCATTTCTTAAGAAAATGGCTATATCACGATATCGGTATCCTTGATCACGTACCTTATTAATAATATCTTTCGCAATCCCATTTACTTCAGCTCGACGATTAGATGCCGACATAATCTTAATTCCATCTGATTCGAACGAAGGCTTTACAGGTCTGTTATCAAAATTTGTTTCGAAATACGTCAAATCATTCGATTGATTTCTAAAGTTATGATGACAAATAACAGGTTGCTTTATTGTTTGCTTTGTATTTAAAGCAATCTCTTTAATTTGTTGATATAGAAGCGCTGGTTTATAAAATAAATTTAATTCATGTGGTAAAAAATCATCATATGGTCGGTCGATTGTTAGAGAGAAATTTACCTCACTACAATATCTCATTAACTCCTCAACTACATTTCGCTCTTGAGGTGCCAAGTCATAATATCCATCAATATAAATAATACTGTCTTTTATATAATCACTTTTAGGTAATTCTTGAATCAACAAATTTAAATAGTCTTCTGAATCAAGATACTTATCTTTCATATATGTATTAAAAGCATCAAACACTATTTGAATATCATTTATCTTTTGTTGAATAAAGATATGATCCTTTGATGAATCTTGCTCCATTTGTAAAATAACGGAAGATAATTCATCTGTAGAAACTTGAAAACCTTTAAACTCAGCAATAAGGCCCGTCAGTTCCTTATAAAATCCTTGTCGATCAGCAACCTGATGAAAAACTTTCAATTCTTCTTTCTTTTCCTCAATAATCTTTCTAAGAATCATAGAAATTCCAATTTCACCTATATGAATCCGACTGATTCCACCTGTTTCTTGTAAAACCTTCCAAGCTAATCGAGTAAAACTAAAAACTTGGGAATTAATAATTGCTTTTCTTTCCTGCCTTTTAACTAATTCATATTCCATCTGAAATGTCATTTGGTCAGGTACAATAAAGATGATATTTTTTGTTTCATTCTTTAATCTATCCGTAATTTCATTTAAAATGTGATGCGTTTTTCCACTTCCTGCACGTCCTAATATAAATTGAAACGACATATAACTCCCCCCTTAATGTATTAGAATAATGGTTATTGTTTAGTAAAAAAGTGTTTAAATGTGTACCTAATAAGAAAAGCCCCCATAAGGAGCTTATTTGTTAAAATTCGTATTCAAACTTGAAAGTGGCCAATAAAGTAGATCGACCTTCCCTACAATTTTATCAATTTTTACAAATCCAAACAAACGACTGTCATAACTTTTTGGTCGATTGTCCCCTTCAACAAAAACATAGCCTGGTGGAACTTTCGTTTTACCTGTTACTTCGTTTAAATTAAAATCAGGTGTAAAAGTTGTTCCTTTTAAAGAACTTTTGTAATCATTTAAATATGCTTCATTCCATTTTTTATCGTTAATATAAAGCTGATCATCCTTATATTCAATTGAATCTCCAGGTAAACCAATGACACGTTTAACATAATCTTCTTGCTTATTTGCATGAAATACAATTACGTCAAATCTGTTAATATCACCAATTTCATATCCAAATTTATTTATAACTAGTAAGTTTCCATCCTTTAAAGTTGGCATCATAGATTCTCCATCAACTACATATGTAGAAAATAAGAACGTTCTTACAATAAAAGCAATTGCGATCCCAATAATGATGGCTTTTCCCCAGTCTAATACTTCTTTTCTTAGCATAAAGTTGCTCTCTCCCTCCGTGAGTCATAATGCTTTATTGCTCATCAGATGATCGAGACGCACTCTTTTTCTCTGTTGTTTTATCTTTGATGTCCATACGTTTCTCAATCACTTTTCCAACAATCCATAATACGAAAATAAAAATTCCTATGTACAATGCTTTAATCGGTTTTTGAAACACTGAAGTTAAATCTTTCCCTAAATAACTAATCATCGCGATCATAGTAAATTTACCAAGTACTAACGCGATTAGAAATTGGGATATTTTAATACGGGACAAACCGGCTACTATATTTATTAAAAAAGATGGCGAAAACGGAAATGCAAACATAATAAAAATTGGACCAAATCCCCTTTTTTCAATCCACCCTATTGATGATTCTACTTTCTTATGCTTACTTACAAATGAAAAAAATCGTTTCTGACCAAATTTTCTAACAACATAGAATAGTAAAATGGAACCTAAGCAAGAACCAATCCATGAATATAAAAAACCTAATAAAGGACCAAATGCTGCTGCATTAGCAAATACAAAAATGACCAAAGGTAAAATTGGACAAATTGCTTCAATAAAAGGGATTGATATTCCAACTAGTGGACCATAATCTTTGTATTGTTGAATGAGATGTAAAAAATGTTCTTCTGTAAAAAAAGCCTTTAAGTCAAAAACGTTCATTTAAATATGAATCTCTCCTTAAGCCGTATTTCTAAATAGATATCCTTACTGTTAACATTATCACATATAACTATTTATTCAATAATAATAAATGATTCTAACTAGTATTTTTTGTAATAATTCAACTGATTATCTTATAAAATTTTTTTTACTAATTTGTTCCTAATGATACTTAATGTAATTCTAATAAACTATTTTTGAAATAAATAAAAAAACTACTTCACTGAATGGAAAAGTAGTTTTTTCATGCGTTGAAATAGAGTTTGTCGATTTTGAAGTGTTATCTTTTTCGCCTCAACACGAATTAGCTGTCCGTATTCATTTGTATAAGCCCAATATTCCCGTTTTCCAAATCCGATTTCTACGTTGACATTCGAGCGTCTATGTCCTGATATATCCCCGCCGTTTACTTCAATTAGACCTGTTACCTTTGAAGTGCTAGATGCAGGAACACTTTTGTTGGGTTCAATATTGCTCGTCGGTTTTTCTGTGTCACCATAAGATGAACTCTTCTTGGTTTGAACAGTCTTAGAAGCCGTGCTGGTTGGGTGGGGTCTGCACTTTTTTTGACGAAGTCTGTTCAGTGATTTTTCCGCAACCCACAGATTGGGGAAAATACAAAAATTTAAGGCATATAAATTTTGGAATAGTTTAACTATTAGTTATTTATACATGATATTATGAAAATGAAAGGTGGTGATATTGTGGTATGGTTTATTGTAATTGTAATAGTAATAATTGGTATAATACTTAAAATGAATAGCACTTCTAGCCATAACGAAGAAAAACATTCTCCTGAAGAAATCGTAGAAATTGCTGAATTCGAACTTAAATTCAGGTCAGAATTTGCAAAAAATAAAATGTTACTAAAGATTGGTAAGATAACAGATAGACAATCAATGGAATGGTCAAAAAATTTATTGGAAGAACACAGTGAAATTCAAAGAAGATACAATATAACAGAAGCAGAAATGTCTGAATACTATGAACTTGTATATTCTAAATCAAGCGTTTATCATAATTAAAATTATTTTAAATCCTTAGTAAAACTAGGGATTTTTTCATAGTCCCTAATTTCCGGACAAACAAATACAGATAGTAAAATCACAGTAAATAAATTCAAAAATATTCTTTTGTTCACACTTCTGCACACCTTCCTCATGTTTCTACTCTAGACAAACCATATTTAAACGATAACGCATTTTGATCTTTTGTTGGAATATATCTATCGTTGGTATTGAATCCTTATGTAACTAACCTGCCAGTTATTTGCATAAGAAATCTACAATCTACTTTAACAGCTCCTTCTTATTAAGAATCGAATGGACTAAATTTCGGAATTTCTCAATAATCTTTTCTTCTACAAATCTGTACAAATAAACCCCATAAAAAAACTACTTTACTAAATGTTAAGTAGTCAAATTTTAATCTTTTACTTTTATTTTTCGTGTATTGAAATTCCTTTTATATATGATGTAATTTCGTTATCAGGGATTAATTTATAAGATTTCTGTTGGGTATTTTCAGGATTGAGGCGATCTTCATAAATAGCCCTTAAATGTGCAGTTCGGTATAATTGGTTTTCAAATGAACCCCGAGATATTTCTAATGGAAGTTCAACACCATTGAAAAATTCAACAACTGATCGATTGTATTTACCGCCTCTGAAATTAGAAACATGATTGTAGGAGATCCAAGAACATTCTACTTTTAAAGAAGATGAAGTGGGGAAAAAGAAAATTTGATTCATTGAGCTAATCGCTATTGGTGGTTTGTGAGTGATGGAAATCATTTGTTTCGTTCCTTCACGCCTACCCCGGTAACTACTCCCGAAGTAAGCACAGCTTCTTTCAATAATTTCAATGGGTTTCATTAAAACATAAAAATTATCATCTGTTTCGAATACCTTTGAAATCACTACTAAATCGACCGTAAATTCTGGAATGATTGCCATTGTTGACTTATTAATCTCGTACTCATTTAATACTTTAACTTGTCCTTTCACATGATTCATCTTTACAACTCCTTCTGTTATTAGTATTGAAATGTTAAATTTTGTTGGCTTCAAGAACATTTTCTTAAATTAATTGAAGGCCAACAATTAAGTTTAACAAGATCAGATATAAAAATTTTTAACATGAAGTATAGTAGTTAACATTGATGTTAGAGAAATAATATCATAAAACATAATTTGTAAAATCATTTTTTAAATACTTTAACAAAAGTGTCATTGTTTACTAAATTTTAGGATAAAAGCCAATAGAAAAACCACCTTTCTCACAATTGAAAAAAGTGGTTTTTTACTAATTAATTAGATGAAAATTGTTGTTCTTCGGTAGAGCCTTTAAGAGCTGTTGTTGAAGAAGTTCCTCCAGTAATAATTTGAGCTACTTGATCAAAATATCCTGTTCCAACTTCACGTTGATGTCTTGTTGCAGTGTATCCATATTGTTCACTTGCAAATTCAGCTTGTTGAAGTTCTGAATATGCTCCCATTCCACGATCTTTGTAATTTCTAGCTAATTCAAACATGCCAAAGTTTAATGCGTGGAAACCAGCAAGGGTAACGAATTGGAATTTATAACCCATTGCTGCAATTTGTTGTTGGAATGTCTCGATTGTTTCGTCATCTAGTTTCTTCTTCCAGTTAAATGAAGGTGAACAGTTATAAGCTAATAATTTACCTGGGAATTTAGCATGAATAGCGTCTGCAAAACGTTTTGCATCTTCTAGGTTTGGCTCTGACGTCTCACACCAAACTAAGTCTGCATACGGTGCATAAGCAAGACCACGAGCAATTGCTTGATCTAACCCCGCTTTTGTACGATAAAAACCTTCAGGCGTTCTTTCACCTGTAATAAATTGTTTGTCGACGGGATCAATATCACTTGTAATTAAATCTGCTGCATCTGCATCAGTTCGTGCAACAATAAGGGTAGGAACTCCCATTACATCCGCTGCTAAACGAGCAGATATTAAGTTGCGAACCGCCGTTTGTGTTGGTAATAATACTTTCCCACCTAAATGGCCACATTTTTTCTCCGAAGACAATTGATCTTCAAAATGTACACCTGCCGCTCCTGCTTCAATCATACTTTTCATTAGTTCAAATACATTTAATTGTCCACCGAAGCCAGCCTCTGCATCTGCCATAATCGGTGCGAAGTAGTCGATTTCTTCTCCACCTTCAACATATTGAATTTGATCTGCACGTTGAAAAGCCTGATTAATTCGTTTTACAACTGCTGGTACAGAATTTGCCGGATATAAGCTTTGATCTGGGTACATTTGACCTGAAAGATTCGCATCGGCAGCAACTTGCCAACCACTTAAATAAATAGCCTTCAAACCTGCTTTTACTTGTTGAATTGCTTGATTTCCAGTTAATGCTCCTAGTGCATTAACATAGCTTTCTTCATTTAAAAGCTTCCATAATTTTTCCGCGCCTTTTTTTGCCAATGTTTGTTCAATATCAATTGATCCTCTTAATTTAATTACATCTTCAGCAGTGTATGTTCTTGTAATACCATTCCATCTAGAATCAAGTTCCCAGCTTTCTTGTAATTCAGCAATACGCTTTTCACGATTTTTCGTCATATTCAATTCCTCCTAATTTTATAAAAAGTTATATCCTTTTAAAGTCAGAAAGTCAGCAAATTCATCGTTGCTAATTAACTCATCAAATAATTCAATTGCTTCACTAAATCGTTTTGCTTGAAATTGTTCTTTCCCAATTTCTAGTTGAAGCTTCATCATTTCTTCATTTTTTAATGAATCCACTAATTGTAAAGTAATGTTTGTACCATCCTCTAAAACACCTTTTTCATGACGCACCCATTGCCAAATTTGCGCACGCGAAATTTCAGCAGTCGCAGCATCCTCCATTAAATTGTATAGTGGCACCGCACCTCGACCACTTATCCATGCTTCTATATATTGAATCGCAACTGTTATATTTGTTCTGAGACCTTGTTCAGTAATAACACCACTAGGAATCTCTAAAAGGTCCGCCTCAGTTACATTAACATCCTCACGTTTTCTATGAATCTGATTTGGTGTAGGCATAAATCGATTAAACTGTTCAAGAGCTACAGCTACTAAACCAGGATGAGCTACCCAAGTTCCATCGTGTCCATCCTTTGCTTCACGCTCTTTATCTTTTCTTACCTTTTCAAACGCAACTTCATTTCGCTCTTTATCATCTTTAATAGGAATTTGAGCTGCCATTCCTCCAATTGCCGGAGCATTTCTACGATGACAAGTTTGAATAACTTTTTGAGAATATGAACGCATAAAAGGTACTTCCATCGTCACAACAGATCGATCAGGTAAAATAATAGATTTGTCGTATCGCATCATTTTGATAAAACTAAAAATATAATCCCATCTGCCGCAATTAAATCCAGCTGAATGATCCTTTAATTCATAAAGTATCTCATCCATTTCAAATGAAGCAGCAATTGTTTCGATTAATACAGTTGCTTTAATAGTACCAACAGGTATATTCAATTCATTTTGAGCAAATAAAAACACATCATTCCATAATCTTGCTTCCAAATAACTTTCCATTTTTGGTAAATAAAAATAAGGTCCTGAGCCGTTTTTTATTGCTTGTTTCGCATTATGAAAGAAATAAAGTCCAAAATCTACTAAGCTACCAGACATATTTTCACCATTTACAGTGATATGTTTTTCTTCTAAATGCCAGCCTCTTGGTCGTACTAATAGTACAGCCGGCTTCTCTTTTAACTTATATGTTTTTCCATTTGAATGAAGTGAAATTGTTCGGTTCACAGCATCTCTTAAATTAACCTGACCCGAAATGATATTTTCCCAAGTTGGAGAAGTAGCATCTTCAAAATCAGCCATGAAAACAAACGCATCAGAATTCAATGCATTGATAATCATTTTCCGATCAACTGGTCCTGTTATCTCTACTCTTCGATCTTGTAAATCCGTTGGTATAGGTGCAATTGTCCATTCACTTTCACGAATGTGTTTTGTTTCCTCTAAAAATTGGAGCTTACCCCCATTTTGTAAAAAGCTCATTCTTTCTTTTCTGTTTAATAACAGCTGTTGTCTACGTTGATCAAATTTCAGATGTAATTGCTCTAAAAAACTTAATGCTTCGGTCGTAAGAATGTCAGTTGAACCCTCTACATGATTACCTAGAACTTTGATTTTTGAAAGCTCAGTTGTCATATGATCCCTCCATTCAGTTATATAACAGATATTGATTACTTATGTTATTATATAACAGTATATTCGGATTTGATATTAAATTCTGAAAATATTTCCAAAAGAATTTTCGACAGCTCAGCTATTTAAAGTATGGAAGTTTATTTCAATTAAATAAAAAAAACACCCTTAAGGATGTTTTTAGACGAGTGTCTATCTTATCTCGGTAGTCCACTGATACCCAAATTATTTTATATAAATCGAGAGGTCCCACCTATTTTCCATTTTCTGAGATTCTGCGACTTCAATTTGCGTACCATTGTCTTTAATAAAGTTTAGTAAAAGTATAATAAATTAATATGACACATTTATAGTAGTTGATCCTATTTACAATTAAGACATATGAAGAGCTTTTTTATAATACAAAAAAAGCTTGTAGATATTGGTACAATACCAATCAATCTACAAGCTACTTTTACCCTATTTATTATTGTTTCTTTTTTCAGCAGCTTCTAAATACTGCATTCTTTCCAACATTGTCGGATGATCATATCTAAACAATTTCACTAAAAATGGTGGATTTACTTGAGACAAACTGTTTTTGGATAACTTTTGAAATGCTATAATCCCTGCCTCCGGATCATGTGTTAGCTTAACTGCATATAAATCTGCTCTTTTCTCGGCAGTTCTTGAAAATGCATTTGAGATCGGATCAGAAATAAAGCCTACAATTCCACTAATGATCAAAAATAAGGTTAGGATGACGGCCATTTTTTCGGTTGAATGACTACTCCTACTCTTTGATAGTACATACTTCATTAATAAATGAATGATGTACAGACCGACTAAACTACCTGCTAGCATACCAAACATTGATTTATAGATATCTTTATGAACGTAATGTGACATTTCATGAGCCATGATGAACATAATTTCATCTTCTGTTAGCCCTTTAAGAGTTGTATCCCAAAGTACAATCCTAGCGTTTTTACCTATACCAGTAACATATGCATTATAAGTAGTTGTCTTAGTGGACATATTTACTTCATATACCCGATGTGCAGGAATATTTGCTTCTTTAGCTAGGGTAATAATTTTCTTTTCTAAATTTTTATCTTTTAATGGGTAAAAATCATTATATAAGGGATCAATTACTACAGGCTGAATAAACGTTAAGAAAATCGTAAAAGGAATACTTAATAGCCATGCAGTTAGCCACCATTTCTTTGGTTGTTTTTTGATTAACAAATACACAACATACATCACAAAAAACATCATTCCAAAATTTATCCAAAAACTAATCATTTCATCCTTCATCCACGCATTAAATGTTTGAACAGACAATCCGTATTTCGTCGATAATTTAAATCGATAGAAATCAATTGGAAATGAAACGATATATGTAGCGACCGATACAAAAAAGAAATATAAAAAAACTTGTATAAACTTAAATCTAGTCAATTTAGATAATGAGTCACCTAATCTTTCAATTGATCCACTTAATAATAAAAGTGATAATACAATCCAATCAATCGGTAAGGTAATAAAGTAAAGTACATTTTTTAAAGTGCTATAACTAGAGCTTAAATTAGCTTCCTTATGATTCATGAATGTATGTGGATCAACAAATGTTCCTTTATATTTTGAAGGTAGGTCAGAAGTCGTAAAAACATAAAAGTATAACAGGACTAAAATGATATAAACGAGATAGCCTAGACAGATGAATTTGGTTAATTTAGATTTAGTTGCTTTTTTCATAAAATCTCCCCCCATTCTATATTATCAACTTTGTCCAATTTTTTAGAACTTCAACCTATTATATTTTTTAAATACTTATTATCCGAAATGCAAAAAGAGAGAGCATCAAAAAGAGCTCTCTCCTCTATACTACGATTTATTGTGTAACTGAATCTTTCAATGCTCTTCTAAGTATTTTACCAGTTGCATTTTTTGGTAGCTCTGGAATGAACTCTATTGATCTTGGTACTTTATATTTTGCTAAGTGCGCCTTGCAGTATTCTGCCAAGGTCTCCACACTTAATGAAGGATTTTTTGAAACAACATAGGCTTTTACACTTTCTCCAAAATTATCATCTGGTAGCCCAATAACCGCACATTCAACAACATCTGGATGATTATAAATTACTTCTTCAACTTCACGAGGGTATACATTATAGCCACCAACAAGAATCAATTCTTTTTTACGATCGACTATATAGAAATAACCATCTTCATCAATTCTTGCTAGGTCACCAGTATATAACCAGCCATCGCGTATCGTCATTGCTGTTTCTTCAGGCATATTATAATAGCCTTTCATTATGTTTGGTCCGCGGACGATTAATTCACCTACTTCACCAACTGCTACTTCTTCACCAAGAGCATTTACAACTTTATTTTCTACATTGCTAATATTTGTCCCAATTGATCCTGCTTTTCTAGGACGATCTAATGGATTAAACGTCGTAACAGGTGACGCTTCTGATAATCCATAACCTTCAGAAATAATAACTTTAAATTTCTTCTCAAAATTCTCTAATAATGCAACCGGTAAAGAGGAACCACCTGAAACGCATAGTCGGATTGACTCAAAGTCTTCTGTTTTTCCTTCAGGGAATTGATATAAGAAATTATACATTGTTGGCACACCTGCAAATACAGTTGCTTTGTATGTACGAATAATATCAAATATTTCTTTTGGGCTAAATTTAGGCACTAAAATAACAGTAGCTCCATACATTAAAGGCGCGTTTAAAGCTACAGTTAAACAAAATACATGGAAAGCAGGTAAAGTTGCAATTACCTTTTCTGTATTTGAAAAGCTTAAGAAGTGTCCAGCATCCATTGCATTCGAATAAAGGTTTTTATGCGTTAACATAGCTCCCTTTGGTTTTCCTGTTGTACCAGAAGTATATAAAATGACTGCTAAATCATCATCATGTAATTCAGGTCCTTTGAAATCTATGTCTCCAATTCCAACTACATTTGTAAACGATTTCAATTTATTGTTCTCAAATTCATAAGGATTTTCTTGTTTTGTTTCACAAATAATGAAGTGATCGATATTAGGAAGAATCGGTGAAGCTTTTTCTACTAGTGGAAGAAATAAGTCTAAGGTGATAACTGCTTTTGCGTCGCCGTTTGTTAATATGTATACTAATTCATCTGGTGCATATAGAGGATTAACCGGTATTACAGCCGCTCCAACCTTCAACGCACCATATAGTGCTATAATAAAATGAGGAGAATTACCAACAACTAGAGCTACTTTATCTCCCTTTTCTATCCCTAATTTTGAGAGGCCACTCGCAAATTTTGTAATATAAGTATCTAGTGTTGAGTATGAAAATGTCTGCCCTTCAAAGATAATAGCAGAATGTTCAGGATGCCTTAAAGCTGATTGTGACAGTGTTTCAACTAAATTCAAGAAAAATTACCCCCTTTAAATATAAAAATTTAAAATATTCTAAATATATTATATTGCTAGAAAACAATTCTGACAAGTGAGAAAACTAGCACTTTTTAGACTTCTGATTTTTTAACAAACAAAAAAAGAGTAGTTTCCTACTCTTTTTTTAAAATAATAAACTCATAAATTCTTCTTTCGTTACATTACCAAAATAATGGGTAAAATTAACTTCATTTAACTTATTTTCAATCTCTTGTTGATCAAATTTACTACCAATCAGAAGCTGTTCTATATCAGATACATCTCCTACCCCAAAGAAGTCACCATAAATTTTAACATTCTCAATGATTCCTTTGTTTACATCTAAACGAAGATCAATCGAACCAGCCGCAAATCTTTTACTTTGTTGAATATTGCATTTAGGAGATTTTCCAAAATTCCAATCCCAATTACGGTATCTACTCTCAGCAAGTTCTTTAATATTTTTTATATCTTCATCTGTCCATTCGTATCGTTCTATTTTCCCATGTTCTTTAAAAATAGATTGTAAAATTAAATCTTTAAATTCTAAGATTGTTAAATCGTCTTTTAAAAATTCCTTAATATTTGCAACTCTACTTCGGACTGATTTAATTCCTTTAGATTGAATTTTTTCTAGCTTTACATTTAATGCATTTACAACTTCATCTATATCACTATCAAACAACAATGTACCGTGGCTAAACATTCTACCTCTAGTAGAAAATTGTGCATTACCTGAGATTTTTCTACCTTCTGCTAATATATCATTTCTTCCACTAAGATCAGCATTCACACCGAGTTCCTTTAGTGCCTCGATCACTGGCTCAGTAAACTTTCTAAAATTATGAAAGCTGTCACCATCATCTTTTGTAATAAAACTAAAGTTAAGATTCCCTAAATCATGATATACCGCTCCACCACCAGATAATCTTCGAACTACATGGATATTATGATCATTTACATATGAAGCATTAATCTCCTCGGCAGTATTTTGATTTTTACCAATAATGATTGATGGTTCATTAATATAAAATAAAAAGTATGTATTTTCAGGATCCAGGTTTTTTAGCGCATATTCTTCCATCGCTAAATTTAATGTTGGATCCGTTATTCCCCTATTATCTAAAAATAGCATGTGTATCCTCCTATAATTTCGATTTCCATTCAAAACCTGTATAAGCTAAATGAACAAGTCCATTATAATACTTTTGGGCTTCATTTATTAAATCTTTTGTATTTCCGCTATGAGGAAGATGTGATAATAATAATTCTTTTACATTTGCTTCATTTGCAATTGTTGCGGCATCTTTGCTGCTCATATGCCCCACTTTAGCACCATCTTGATTTTCATACATATTACAGTCACTAATAAGCAAATCCGCGTTGGAAGAAAAGGGTATGAAGTCTTCCATATAGCTTGAATCAGCTGTATAGACTACTGAGTGAGTTGCTGTTTCAATTCGCATTGCAAAACAATCTACCGGATGAACTGTCTTAATAAATCGAATAGTAAATGGACCTAGGTCGAGAGCTTCATTTGGATTATATTCATATCCTTTTGTTGCTTCTTTATATGTTAACGAATTAAATTTTACATTATCAAATTTATGTCCGTATATAGGTAAAGCAAACTTAACCTTTCCAGCATTTACAAGTTTGAAGTATTGTAGTACTCCTATATCTGCAATATGATCATGATGATAATGTGACAGGATTACAGCATTTAAGCTATTAGGATCTATGAAATTTTGTAATGTAGCTAATGCACCTGAACCACAATCAACCAATAGATTAAAATTTTTGGATTTAAATATATAACATGAAGTTGCTTCACCTTTACCTGGATAGCCTCCCCAATAACCAATAACGGTTACTTTCATAAAACAAACACACTCCTTTATACTTATTATTTCTATGAAAATTTAAATTTATAAGCTTGTCCTTACTGTTTTAAAAAAATAGGCGTTTAGATTATTTTAAAAAAATTGTACTAATACAGATTGACACAAAATACGTTGTAGTAATACAATACTAATAAGTTAACTAAAGGAGAGGGTAACATGCTTGTAAAAATGTCCGAATTTTTAAAACTATTACCAAAGAAATTATGTAAACACTGTAATTCGACGATTGAAGAACAACATGATTGCTACAGTAACACTTGTTCAAATTGTTTAAAAGATAGTTTTTAAGTGAAGTCTTTTAGGATCAGCAATTTTCTTAATGAAATTATTAAACATATTATTAGTACAGAGGCATAATAAAAAGAGCAACCTAAAAGTATCGATCTACTTTTTTGGTTGCTCTATTCTTTACTAATTGTTTTAAAAGCCTTAATAGCTTCGAACAGCTTGTTTTTCATGTGAGAACAAGTATTCAATTGTATCTGAAACTGCTTTTTCACCTTGATCTATACAGTCTGGTAAGCCGGACCCATAAAATGAGCAACCGATCACCGATACACCAGGCATTTCTTTTTGTAAATATTGTTCCATATTTTTCGTACGCTCTTTATGATTAATCGTATATTGAGGCATAGCATCTTTCCATCTTGAAACAATATAAAACTCTGGTTTTTCAGTTATATCCATCGTTTTTCTTAAATCTTCTAAAACAATTTCAACAAGTTCTTCATCGGTTTTATCGACTATTTCCTTATTGTAAGGTCGTCCAACGTAACAACGTAATAGAACTTTACCTTTTGGACATGCATGTGCCCATTTTTTATGAGTCCAAGTACAAGCTGTTATATTATAGTCATTATTACGTGAAACAACAAAGCCTGTACCATTTATATCCTTCTTAATTGCATGCTCTGGAAATGCAAGTGCAACATTCGCAACTGATGTAGAAGGAACTCTTTTGAAAGGCTCAAATACAGGTTTATTGTTAAATAGTTGTGGAATAAAACGATGAGGTACAGTAACGATAATTGAATCTGCTTCAATCTTTTCATTATTGCTAAGTACAATCTCATATTTTTTTCCAATTTTATTTATATTTACTACTTGTACACCTTTTAAAACTTCCTCTTGATCTAACTCTTCTTCAATTCGTTCAACAATTGTTTGAAGACCTGTACTTACAGTCTGGAAAATTCCTTTTCTAGGACCTTTTGATTTCTTCACAGGCATCTCTTTTTTCATTCCTAGAACAATACTTTGATGTTTTTGTTCAATTTGGAAGAATTGAGGGAACGTTGCCATTAAACTCATTTGGTCAATGTCACCTGAATAAATACCTGATAAAAGAGGTTCAATTAGATTCTCAACTACTTCATTACCAAGTCTTCTTCTAAAAAATTTACCTAGTGACATATCCCCTTGGACATGTGTTTTTGGTAATACAAAATCTAATCCTGCACGGATTTTTCCTGCTGGTGAAAATAGACCCGAAAAAATAAAAGGCTTGATTTGTGTAGGAATCCCCATGTTTGAACCTTCTGGCATACCATGTAATTTATTATGAGCTAATACATAGGATTTTCCAGAAGTGTTAAAAACGATTTGATCTTGGATACCTAAGTTTTCAGCTAATCGATATGCACTCTTTTTCCTTGCCAAAAATGAGTCAGGACCACGTTCAATAACAAATCCATCTTTTCTAATTGTTTGGATTTTTCCTCCAAGCCTTGATGAACCTTCAATTAATTGAATATCAATTGGAAGATTATTTTTTAATTTTTCTTGTTTTAAATAGTAGGCAGATGTCAATCCAGTAATACCGCCACCAATAATGACAACCTTCTTATTCACTTCTTTACCTCCTATTTCAAAACCATATTATTGTTCGTTTAATTTCCTTATTACAACCGTACTAAGCCCACTAATAAATAATGGATCTGTATTAGGCATCGGTGGACGAACATATGCTTTTTGAATTTCATCCGTTACTTGTTTACATTCTATATCATTGTCATACAGTACTTCTAAATGCTCACTTACAAATCCTAATGGTAAGTAGACGTAAGTTTCAAAATCATAATTTTCATCCAACTCACGTGTTAAATCTTGTACATCAGGTCCAAGCCAAGGGTCTGGTGTATTACCAGCACTTTGCCATCCTAGAAAATAATGACGAATATCAGATTGCTGAACGACTAACTCAGCAGTTTCCTTAAGTTGCTCGGGGTATGGATCTCCATAAGTAAGAATTTTTTCCGGTAAACTATGCGCTGAGAAAATAAATGCCGTTTTCACACGTTGCTCTTCATTCATTGGTTCAAGAATAGCTTCTACTTCACGAACCCAATATTGAATAAATCGTTCTTCTTTATACCAATCATCTACATGGATAATTTTTGGTCCATCAATTTTTTCTGAATGATTAGTAGCACGTTCGTTATATGACTTTACACTAAACGTAGAATAATGTGGTGCAAGTACGATACTCACTGCTTTTGTTATACCATCTTTTTTCATTTCATCTACTGCATCTTCAATGAATGGTTCAATATGCTTTAGTCCAATGTACATTTTGAATTCTACATTGTCTTGGATCTTATTTAAATCTTCTTCTAATGCTTTTGCTTGTTCAATTGTAATTTTTGCTAAAGGAGAGATTCCTCCAATTGCACGATATCGTTCTGTCAGTTCTTCTAGCGCCTCTTGTGAAGGCTTTCTACCTCTACGAATATCTGTATAATAACGCTCAATATCCGATTCTTTATATGGCGTGCCGTAAGCCATAACTAATAAACCGATTTTTTCTTTCATGTCATCACCATAGTCCTTTTATATTAAGCTTTAACCCTTGATGAATACTCATGTACAAAACTAGTTAATCGTTTAAGAGTATCAGGATTCACTTCAGGGAATACCCCATGACCTAAGTTGAAAATATGACCTGGATTTGCCATACCTTCATCTAATATTTCTTTCGCACGTTTCTCAATAACTTCCCATGGTGCTAATAAAAACGCAGGATCTAAATTACCTTGAAGTGTTTTCGTAATCCCTAAAGAGCGAGCTTCAGTAATAGAAGTTCTCCAATCAAGACCAATTACATCTACAGGCAGTTCATTCCATTCATGAATTAAATGGCTTGCTCCAATTCCAAACATAGTTGTTGGAATATGATCTGCTTTAAGTGCTGCAAAAATCTTTTCCATGCAAGGTTTAATATAAATGCGATAATCATTTGCATTCAAAGCACCAACCCATGAATCAAATAATTGAATTGCACTTGCCCCTGCTTTAACTTGTGCCTTTACGTATTTGATTGTCATGTCTGCTAAATGATCCATTAAAGCAAACCATGCTTCAGGCTCAGCGTACATAAATGATTTTGTTTTATTATAGTTTCTAGAAGGTCTACCTTCGATCATATAGCTAGCAACTGTAAAAGGTGCACCTGCAAATCCAATTAATGGAACAGAAAGAACCTCTGTTGTTAATAATTTAATCGTCTCATAAATATAAGGTAGTTGCTCTTCTGGATGAATTTCAGTTAACTTTTTTACATCTGCTAAAGAACGAATAGGATTGCTTATTACCGGTCCTACTCCTGATTGAATTTCTACGTCTACTCCAATTGCAGGAAGTGGCGACATAATATCTTTATATAAAATAGCTGCATCAACATTATATTGATCCACTGGTAGCGCTGTCACGTAAGCGCATAACTCAGGTTGATGAGTAATTTCAAATAAAGAATATTTTTCTTTTATTTTTCGGTATTCTGGCTGAGAACGCCCTGCTTGTCTCATATACCAAACTGGTGTATGCGTTACTTCTTCTCCTCTAATCGCTTTAAGAAATGTATCGTTAAAATCTTTTTTCATCCTTCAAAGTCTCCCTTTCACTTTTCCAAACTCTACTATTAAATATACTGATTGAACCATTAATTGTATAGAAAACTCGAATTTTGACACATAATGTTCACTGATTTTACAATTTTTCTCAATTAATAGGCCTATTTTACTACCAGACTTTTCCCATTAAAAATTATATCAAAATATGTCTAAAATATCGAATTAATAATCTTTATTTATTAATACTTTTTATAAAATAAAGGAGTTTTATCATTCTTTTTTTAATATTCGTTTAATCGTTATCTCATCGTTTAAACTTCTTAATCTCTTTACTATTCTTTTTTAAGAGATACAGTATTTATTTTTAATAGGAAATAAAAAACTCCCCTTCAAATCATTTGATAAGAAGGAGAGCCTTAAAATGTCTATTCCTTATTTCTTATGTTGGGTTTGACAAGTTTAGACCTATCACCTTCTTCTTTTGTTTGAGGATTGTACGGTACTACATAATAAGAAGGGACATTAAATACATTTACAAAAGAATCTTTGTACTCATCTAAACCAGTAACAGTATCTACTAATTTCTCTTTGCCATTCTTCACTCGATAGATTCGATATTGCTGTCTGTGGTCAGTAGGTGCATTCCAATTAATGACGACAGTGAATAATCCAAATGGAGAGAATGATACTTTTGATTGAACATTAGAAATAGGCTCTAAATTTATCGGTGATTCTAGATCGTCTATATTTTTTGGCTTTTTAAATTTGGTAGATGGTTCTCTTCCTGCTTCACTTAAAATCTTTTTAAATAAAATGGTTGGATATGTACTACCATTTCTTAAAAAATGTGTTGAATCTGTTTTATCATAGCCCATCCAAATTGCGCCTACAACGTCTGGTGTATAGCCTACAAACCAAGCATCTTTGTTTCCATTTGTTTGGCCAGGTATATTTGTAGATCCGGTTTTCCCAGCTAAATCGCCTGTAAAACTCCCTCTACTAGCTGTCCCTTCATTTACAACACCTTTTAGCATTTTTGTCATATACCAAGAGGTTTGTGATGAAAACACTTTATATTGCTTAATTTTCGCTTCGGCAACTAATTCATTGTTTCGATCATAAATTGCATTAATAACAAAAGGCTCTAATGCATCTCCATCATGATCAAAGGCACTATATGCTTTTACTAGCTCTAATGGTGTTAAACCAATCTTAAGTCCTCCAAGCGCCATACTTAAACCTTGATCGGGAATATTCAAATCCATTTTTTCTAAATACTCTTTTGCATTATCGATTCCAATATCATTTAATAACCAAACTGCCGGCACATTTGCTGACTGAATTAATGCATTAAACATCGAAATCGTTTTCGTATAAACTCCATTATAATTCTTCGGTTTATAGTCTCCTAACGCACTCTGTTCATTTGGTAATAAAGAATACGGATTGTAGTTTCCCGTTTCAAGCGCTGGCGAATAGACAAGTAAAGGCTTCATTGTTGAACCAGGCTGTCTTTTCACGTTAATACGATTTAAACCTTGAAAATAGTAATTCCTACCACCAATTGCCGCCTCTACACCGCCTGTTTCGGAGTTTATTAATACGAAGGCTCCTTCGGCATTTTGATCAGTTCCCGGAAAATAGTTTCCATTTTTAAAATATTTATAGGCGGTTAATTGTGTTTTTTTATGGATTGGAACGACAACTTTGTATCCACCATTTAAAAGTTGATCATAAGAAATGCCATATTTCTCTTTTGCTTCTTTTATAACCATATCAATATATGTAGCATATCCGTTTTCAAATTTTTGTTCCGTAATATGTAATACAGATGGTTTGCTTTTGGCTTTCTGATACTCAGATTCAGTTATATAATGCGTATCTAGCATTTTATAAAGAACAAGATTCCTACGTTCTAAAGATCGCTCTGGTTGTGAGACTGGATCATAATGTGATGGAGCTTTTAATAAGGCTGCTAACGAAGCACTTTCCTCAATAGACAAATTTTTAACATCTTTCCCGAAATAATATTTTGCCGCTCCGCCTATGCCATATACCCCGTGACCGAAATAAACCTGATTTAAATACATTTCTAGTATTTGATCTTTTGTATACTTTCTTTCTAGATTAATTGCTATAATTACTTCCTTTGTTTTTCTCATAAATGTTTTGTCGTTTGTCAAAAAAACATTCTTTGCAAGTTGTTGAGTAAGTGTACTCGCACCTTGTACTTTACTAAATGCTTTTATATCATTTACTATAGCCCGAAAGATTGATTGTGTATCAATTCCATGGTGCTTATAGAAACGTTCATCTTCAATTGAAACTACTGCTTGTTTAGTATAATCAGGTATATCACTAATTGAAACGATTTGATGATTTTCATTATATAGCTTTGATACAAAATTCCCCTCTAAATCTACCATTTCCGATGATGAATGGACGACTAACTTATCTTCATCTATAACATAATTACCTAAGAAAACGATTAGTAAAAATCCAACAAAGCTAATTAACAGGACACTTAACAGTCCTATTGCTAAATATCCCCATTTTTTCAATTATTTCACCTTCATTTCTCTTACCATATAACAAATAGTATATCCATTTATTCCCATGAATAAGTCATTATTTCCTTTTTTTCGATGTATATTTCCTTGGAAATACATTTTTCGCCATTTCTTAATTGAAGATAATTTTGAAGGATATCAATTACATTTCTTGAATAGGTTATATAGATAGTAAGTAGGAGGGTGAAATAATGTCAGATTTATTTTCTTTATTAGATTCATATTATCCGGAAATGGTATCTACACGTAGGTATCTACATGAAAATCCAGAGCTTTCATTTAAAGAATACGAGACAGCAAAATTCATTCAAAACTTTTATCAGCAATTAAATATTCCATTCAAATCAAATGTCGGTGGAAATGGTGTTGTTGCTACAATTAATGGTCGAAACCCTGGAAAAACAATCGCTTTACGAGCTGATTTTGACGCACTACCTATTCAAGATGAGAAAAATGTTCCTTACTCCTCAAAAGTACCAGGCGTTATGCATGCATGTGGTCATGATGGTCACACTGCTACACTATTATTTTTAGCAAAGGCACTTCATGAGCAAAAAGATTCATGGGATGGTAAGGTTGTCTTACTTCACCAACATGCAGAAGAATATGCTCCAGGTGGAGCAATTTCTATGATTGCTGATGGCTGTTTAGAAGGTGTTGATGAGGTTTATGGAACCCATTTGTGGGCAATTGAAGAATTAGGAACAATTGGTTATCGAAAAGGACCAATCATGGCAGCAGCTGATCGTTTTTCAATCACAATCCAAGGTCAAGGCGGTCATGGTGCAGAACCCCATCGAACAAAGGACAGTATTGTAATTGCTAGTCAGCTTGTGATGGCACTTCAACAAGTTGTTAGTCGGGAAACAAATCCAATTGACACAGTAGTGTTATCGATTGGAAGTTTCGAAGCAAAAAATGCTTTTAATGTAATCGCCGATCGAGCAACTTTAATAGGGACGGTTCGTACGTTCAAAAAGGAAACACAGGAAAAAGTAAAAAAACAAATAGCTAGAATCATTAAAGGAATTTGTCTAGCAAATGATGTTACATACGAATATAAGTACGATGATGGATATCCTCCAGTAGTAAATCATGAAAAAGAAACTGATTTATTAGTTAAAATAGCCGAATCCATTGATGAAGTTAGTCAATTAAAAGAAATGGACCCTAAAATGGGCGGTGAAGATTTCGCATACTACTTACAAAAAGTACCAGGAACGTTCTTCTTCACAGGAGCTAAACCTCCTCACGTTACAGAAGCATATCCTCATCACCATCCAAAATTTGATTTTGACGAAAAAGCTATGCTAATTGCAGCAAAAACACTAGGGTCTATGACATTAGCTTCATTAAAACAATCACAAAAATTAGTTGAGCAAAAATAAGAAAAAGGAGAACTTTTTAGTTCTCCTTTTAGTATGTAACTCCTTAAATCAGATCGTCCTTCTTCTTCATATACCTTAATCGATAAGCATTTTTAGCCGTTTCACCTAATTGTTCAAGAAGTTGATAATTTACATAAGCTCCAATCGGTGCTCCAATAATAGGGACTAATTGCAGAAGTTTTGCTAAATCGATATGATCTCGATATTCTAGTTGTAATTGCTCCCAATTGACTTGGGGATTCTCATCTACTTTATCTTCCCACTTTTCAATAACTTGAAATACTTTTTTCCGATGACTATCACTTGAAAAAGCAAGTTGAAAAATATACAGCATGAATTGTCTTTCAAGCTCATCTTTAGGTGAGTAACCATATATTTTTGCTGCCTCAACTAAAAATCTAATTTTTATGCCAAGTAATAATGGAAAATCGGCAAGACCGAGTAATATTCCACCCGCTCCTGTACCAGCACCTTCTACAGCTGAAATCTTTTTGTACTCGTTTAACTTTTTATCTAAGATTAAATCTCTTTCTCTAAGTGTTAATGCTTCATACTCTTCACCACTGCCATTAAAAACAGTAGACCCTCCCATAAATAAAACCATCATATTTTTAACGGTTTTTGTGAGCAAATCTTGGATTTGTTCTGGTAATAAAGATTGAAGCTTTAACTGAACTTTTTTTGCAGAAGTTTGAAAAACATTTGAATCGGACATTACTTTTTGTTTCCACCTAGATAGTTCGTACTGAATACGAAGTTCATAAGAATCCATTTTGTCCACCCTTTACAATTTTTGTGGCTTACTTAACCTTTTATGCACATAAAATTTAATTAACCACATTGAAAATAAAGTATACACAACGATTGCAATAATAAAGTTTAAAATTGACAAGCCATTTATTAAACTAATAATACTAAAAACTAGACTACATATTATCAGTAGTATATACAAAAGTGTCGAAATAGATTTTTTATTTTCTTCATTTGTATAAGGATAAATTTTCCACAACAAATGATAGTTATACTGTTTTAAAATTGACATATTCTGTAAGGAAATTACGTAAAGAAATAAAATGCCTATCAATATTTTCCCAATTGTAGTTGGCACCAAGTAAACTACAAATCCACCTACGAAAAGTTGTCTTAAAAACATACTTAAATAGTTACCATTTCGGATAAATGTACGAACTAGTAAATAATTCGCAGCATTTCTCATTTTAATTTTATTAATGATCGGATCGGCCCATTTTCTTCGCTTTACTTGTTGTTGAATAGATGGCACATCAGTAAACATATTCGCAAATCGATAAAAAGTCGCTAATCTTGAAGTATCAAGTTTAACATTTCTTTCCCATTGTACTCTTTTATTTTTACTACCTATTTGAATAGATAATGCATAAACAGCTAAAATTACGATCATTATTACAAGGAAAAAACTGCTCCATTTACTTAATAAACCATAAATAAATAAGAAAGTACCTAGCAACCTTAAACAATAATCAAAAACTCGATTTAAAACACCGCTATTTGTAAGGTGCAAGAGTGAAACAAAGAGATTGTATCCTTTTAATAAGAAAATTATGACCATAAAGACGATAAAACTTGTTGTTTGTCCTAGTGAAAATTTCTTATAAATTGGATAAATCACACCTAACATCATTATCATTAAATAAACTTGAACGATATACGTAATTAAAAAGGAGCGAATAAAGTAACTTTTCATCTTTTTTTCTAACGGTAGTAAATAATGTAAATCAGGTCCTTTAAAAAAAGTGGTTACTTGACCAGTTACTACAAGAAAACTAAAAAGAATAGCGATTAGTAAAATAACCGGAAAATCTGGAGAAATTGTTTTTAGCATTTGTTGATAATAATATGCTCCTCCTCCAAGCCCAAAAACAATTACAAATTTTATATGATCATTAAAAATATAACGACCATATTTACTCATTTCTTTTATGAAGCTCCTAAACCGTGCTAACCATAATTCTTTGATCGTACTCATATTTCTTTTTCCTTCGTTGCAAAAATATAAATTTCGTCTAATGAAGCATTTGGCATATTATATTGAGTTTGCAATTCGTTTAATGTACCTTTTGCAATAATTACTCCTTCATGCAAAATAATAAATGAATCACAATAAATTTGAGCAGTCGATAAAATATGAGTAGACATTAAAATGCCTGCTCCTTTTTCTTTTTCATTGTTCAAAATCTCAAGTAAATCATTTATCGCGATTGGATCTAGTCCTAAAAAAGGTTCATCTATTATGTATAGCTGAGGTTGGACAATAAGGGCACAAATGATCATTACTTTTTGTTTCATCCCTTTAGAGAATGTCGAGGGAAAATATTTTCTTTTGTCATATAATCTAAATGTTTTTAATAACTCGTCACTACGTTTTTTAAAATCCTTTTCAGGAATATTATATGCCAAGGCTGTAATTTCAAGATGTTCTTGTAAAGTTAATTCATCATAAATCATCGGCGTTTCAGGAACATATGATATGCTAGCACGATATGCAGTTGGATCTTTATCAAATGATTCACCATTAATTAATATATCACCTTTAGTTGGCTTCAAAAGTCCCAAAATATGTTTTATTGTCGTACTCTTACCGGCACCATTTAAACCGATTAACCCAACAAGCTCATTCCTATTAATCGTAAATGAGACATCTTTAATGACAGGCTGTCTAGTGTATCCACCTGTGACATCTTTTACATGCAATAAAGTCATTCTTTACAAATCCTTTCAAATGTACTTTTCCTATAAATTTTATTGTATCAAATAATAATGTTAACTTCCTTATTATCCTATTTATGGAATGCTAAAAAAAAATCCTTCTTTTTTTGAATACTATTTTAGGTTAAGGGTATTATAATTCTTGAAGGGAAAGCAACACACTTTCCAGTTCAAAATTTGAAATGAGGTGTGTGTTAAAGGAAATTTAATTTGCGTTCAAACCTAAGTCAGATAATTGTTTAAGTGAAATGAGGTATCTCCAAAGATTAACATCGTTGTCATATACAGCAATGCAAAAATCTAAGGAGATGGTGCGCTTGAACAGGATCTATAAAAACAAAGGTCATTAGTATACCAATTTGTAAATGAGGTGTCTCGAGCAGAACATATAATTTATTTATAGGTGTACCAATTTATTGAACATTAAAGCAAATGAGGTGTCTGTTAAAGACAATTTAACTTATTAACCTAAAATCATTTTCTAAAATCTTTCCCCTTCATCAAGGAGCAACTACTGGTTGCTCCTTGTTTTATGTTGAAAAACAATTTTTCAAATAAATTACTAAATTTCGTAAAAGGAGAACGATGACGATGATTTCCACCACAGGATATTCACTTTCCATAGGTCGAGATTCTTTATCCTGCTCATTAGGTACGTTCCTGTAGGGTCTAAGCCTTCACGCATATCCAATAGGAGTCGAGCAGTCGAACAACATCCGTTCCATTCAACTTATTCATATAAATATGTTTACATTAAAGCTACTACTTCCTTCTATTATCTATACTTTCATTTATCCATTTAACAAATTATTAAATTAACGCCCATTTCTTCAATCATGTCTTCTTTTCAAGTCCCTCTCTGTTTTCTAGCCTTTCCTCTCATCCTTTGATGCCTTTAAAATTTTCTTCTCCTATTAAGAATACTTTCTTTACCATAGGGCATCATAATTCTTGAAGGGAAAGCAACACACTTTCTAATTCAAAAATTTGAAATGAGGTGTGTGTTAAAGGTAATTTAATTTGCGTTCAAACCTGTGCAAGGTAACTGTTAAAGTGAAATTTCTCCCAAGATAAAGCATCGTTGTATAAACAGCAGTGAAAATATCAAAGGAGATGGTTAGCTTGAACATTATCACTTAAAAACAAAGGTTTTAGTATACCAATTTGTAAATGAGGTGTCTCGAGCAGAGCATATAAATTTATTTTAAGGTGTACCAATTTATTGAACATTTAAGCAAATGAGGTGTCTGTTAAAGACAATTTATAATTACTCCAATATTCTTTCCTCTTCATCAAGAAGCAACATAGGTTGCTTCTTGTTTTATGTTGGTGAAAAGAAGTTGTAAATTAAATAAATAATGGCATGTTGATCTCCATTCCTAGATACTCCACCTATTTTTCTTCCTTCGAGCGCTCCTCCTTCCCGTACCCCCTGTACTATACTTTTAATGATCATAATTAATTTAGTCTTAAACTGCTCTAATTGTTTTTATAGTTTTTGCATACTTTCTTTAATACAGGGCATCCTAATTTTTGAAGGGAAAGCAACACACTTTCCAGTTCAAAATTTGAAATGAGGTGTGTGTTAAAGGTAATTTAATTTGCGTTCAAACCTATAAAGGGTAGTTGTTGAAGTGAAATTTCTCCATAGATAAAACATCGTTGTATAAAACAGCAGTGAAAACATCAAAGGAGATGGTTAGCTTGAACATTATCACTTATAAACAAAGGTTTTAGTATACCAATTTGTAAATGAGGTGTCTCGACCAGAGCATATAAATTTCTAATACGGTGTGCCAATTTATTGAACATTAAAGCAAATGAGGTGTCTATTAAAGACAATTTATAATTACTCCAATATTCTTTCCCCTTCATCAAGAAGCAACATAGGTTGCTTCTTGTTTATTTTTTCCTATCCCCATTTTCCCTTTAATCTACGCCTATGTTAAAATAAGGAAAAAAGTGAAAGGAAGTATAAAAAATGGCACATGACGCTAATTGTATTTTCTGTAAAATTGTTGAAGGTAGCATTCCAGCTTCAAAAGTATATGAGGATGATGATATTTTAGCTTTTTTAGATTTAAGTCAAGTTACAAAAGGTCACACTTTAGTCATTCCAAAGGATCATGTTGAAAACATATTCGAAATGAGTGAAGAGACAGCTAGTACATACTTCCGAAAAGTACCGCACATTGCTAATGCAATGAAAGAAACTTTTAATGTCCAAGGTGTAAATATTTTAAATAATAGTGGTGAAGTTTCAGGTCAAACTGTATTTCATTATCATATGCATATTTTACCACGATACGGAAATAATGATGGCTTTGATGTAAAATGGCTTTCAAACCAAAATCAATACACAAATGAAACGCTTCAAGAGATTGCAAAATCTATCGAAAATAACATTATTAAAAAATAATAAAATCAGCCCATTTAAATACGAAAACAGGAGAATGAATTTCTCCTGTTTTTGTTTTTTTTATGTAAATTCCATCTAAAATCTGCATTTTATACTATATTTTTATAGATTTATATTATATATTTACTATATTACCAATAATGTTTTATCGACAATCACTCTATAGTTTAGTAAAAAATATTATATAAACATAATTTTTACGACCCATAACACTTAATTATAATATAAAAATGTAGAATTTTATCAACTACTTTGTGAAAATTTTTAAAAATTCTAACTAAAAGTTCTTTATTTCTTCACATATTATTGGCATAATAATAAATAGATAGTTAAATAGAAAAGAAGGTGAATTGATGAAAACTGAACAAAAATTATACACGATGAAAGAAGCTTTGATTTTTAGTCAAAGAATTGCCCAAATTTCTAAAGCATTATGGAAGTCAGTTGAAAAGGACTGGCAACAATGGATTAAGCCCTATGATTTAAATATCAATGAACATCATATTTTAATGATCGCCTTCCACTTAAAGGGTGCGTCTATTTCTGAAATTGCTAAATTTGGTGTAATGCACGTATCGACTGCTTTTAACTTCTCTAAAAAGCTAGAAGAACGTGGTTTATTAGTGTTTTCTAAAAAAGTAGAAGATAAACGTAATACGTATATTGAATTAACAGAAAAAGGTAAAGATATGCTATTAGAGATTCTAGGTGAATTTGATCCAGAGACAAATTCAGTTTTTCAAGGTACTTTACCATTAAAAGAATTTTATGGTAAATTTCCAGAAAATATGGAAATTATGGCTATTTTACGTAATATTTATGGAAAAGATTTTATGGATATATTTGAAACAACGTTAGGTAACATAGATAAAGAATTCATTGAAGAAGATAATCGTTTAATTAAGAAACCTTAATATCTTCTTTAAAGTTACAATTTCAGTTTATATGTCCTTGAAATTGTACAAATAAATAGAAGCGGGGCAAGATTAATTAAATCCTTCCGCTTTTTATTTCGGCCACTTTTGTTCAAATTTTCACATAAATACCTCTTTGAAACCTTCAGGCTCATTTCCTTTTCATTTATTTCTAAATTTCAATTAACAAAGCATAGGTATTTCATTAACTATTTTAATCTGGAATAAAAACTCAACCGGAGGTACAATACCTCCGGTCGAATATTTGTCTTATTTACAAATTAGATGCAAGCTGCTCCTACGATAATTAATAAGATGAACAATACAACGATTAACGCAAATCCTCCACCATGGAATCCTACGCCCATCATTCACACCTCCTTTTGCTACATATCTTATCTTATGCGTGTAGTAAAAAATGGTCTGGGCAAATGTATAAATAACCTTCATTTTTGAAGATTCATACTACTTATAAAAATGAACACCCAATAATGATTAACAAAATAAACAGGATCACGATTAATACAAATTCACGCGATGCTTTCCCCTCCATTTTTCCACCCTCCTAACAGTAATCCATAATAATATATAGACGAATGCCTTAAATGATTGGGCGAATGTCACGATTGACAAGTTTTTAATTTGCAGGATAAGCATGATTTTTAGGCAAAGCCAGGAGTTAAAATGTAAAAAAAATATCTACTTTCATTTATTACCTTACTCTCATAGTGCCTACATTTCATTTAAAACTAGTTCAAGTTTCCTTAAAATTAATTATATTTTAATTAAAAAGCATACCAAATTATTCTTTTTTTGGATAAACTTTGTCACATTGAAGAAAAATATGTTATATTAAGTGAAGTAATTTCCAGTAAAAGGTATGTCTAAATACAGGAAAAATTAAGATTTAAGCTCCATACTTTAATAAGTAAAATTTTTCTTTATAAGAAATCATTTTAAATTTTTATTAGGAGATGTTTAAATGAAAAAGTTAATCGTATCTGCAGTTTTAGCTACCTCAGTATTCGGACTAGCAGCATGTGGATCTGCTGGTATTAGTAACGATGTTGTTGCTACATCTAATGCGGGAGATATCACATCTAAAGACTTATATAACAAGATGAAGGATACAGCAGGATTAGCAATGCTTAAGCAAATGGCTATTGAAGATTATTTAAAGAAAAACTACAAAGTTAGTGATAAAGATGTTGACGCTAAGTTCAATGAGTATAAAACACAAAATGGTGACCAATTTAAAGCTTTCTTAGCTCAGTACGGATTTAAAGATGAAGCAGCATTTAAAGATCGTGTTAAAATCGATTTATTAACTGAAAAAGCTGCTGAAGCTTCAGTAACAAAAGCTGACCTTGCAAAATATAAACCAGAAATTAGAGCTAGTCATATTCTAGTAAAAGACGAAGCTACAGCTAAAAAAGTTGAAGAAGAATTAGCTAAAGGTGCAGATTTTGCAGCAGAAGCAAAAAAATATTCTACTGACACTGGTTCAAAAGATAAAGGCGGAGATTTAGGCTATTTTGGTGAAGGTGCTATGGTACCTGAATTCGAAGCAGCTGCTTATAAATTAAAAGTTGGAGAAATTAGCCAACCAGTTAAATCACAATTTGGATACCATGTTATTAAATTAACTGGTAAAAAGACTGCTAACGAAAAAGATGCTCGCAAAAAAATTGCTGAGTCTAAGCTAAGTCAAGAAAACTTCCAAGCATTCTCTGATGAACTTCTTAAAAAAGCTAAATTTAAAGTAAAAGATAAAGACTTAGAAAGTCAAGAGAAAAAATCATAAAAAAACCTGCCTAAATGGCAGGTTTTTTAATTGGATGAAATCTCAGAGTTAATAAGTAATTGCTCTCTTCGTTCTCTTTCTTCTTTAATTCTTTGTAAATAAATTTCTCCCTCTTTTTCAATGAATGCTTCATCAGCATCTCTTTCTTGTTTCGAGGTGTAAAGCACCATAAATCCACTTACAAAAATTCCTAAAATCACGATATACATCCAAAATGGTAAAATTGGCATTGATTTTCCTCCTTAGTAGACAAGCATTTGCTTCATTATATGGCTAATAAAGAGGAAGTATGATTAATTTAAAATTTTGGTTTGTAAAAACTACGATTTTCTAATGGGAAAATTCGCTCTGTATATTCTCCTGGTTCAACTCTTTCAAGTGCGCGGTCTAACATATTCATTTTTGCATCAATATTATCAATATAATGTAAAATTTCCGCTTCTTTAATTAAAGGTAGTTTTGGACTACCGTACTCATACTTACCATGATGACTTAAAATAAGATGCTGTAAAACAGTAACCTCTTCTCCCTCAATACCTAGTTCGATTGAGGCATTTCCAATTTCAATGGCCATAAGTGAGATATGACCTAACAAATTACCTTCGACAGTATACTTTGTTGAAACCGGACCAGATAATTCTCTTACTTTTCCTAAATCATGTAGTATGATTCCAGCATATAGTAAATCCTTATTGATCGAAGGATATAAATTCGCAATTGATTCACCTAATTTCAACATACAAAAAACATGGTATGCTAAACCAGAAACAAATTCATGGTGATTCTTAGTTGCCGCTGGATAATCAAGAAAATCCTCTTGATTTTTTAATACTAGATACTCTGTAAGCTTTTTAAGTTTTTCATTGGTCATATTATTAATATATGAAGTAATTTTCTCATATAATTCTTCTTTAGAAACTGGTGCTCTTGCGAAAAAATCTTCCGGATTAACTTCGTCTGTATCTTTAGTTGGGCGAATTTGGCGTAATTTAAGTTGAAGTTTTCCTCTATAATCGTGAAGCTCCCCTTCTACTTTTACAACTGTTCCTTCAACATACGCTTCTTCTTGCTCTGTAGAAATATCCCAAAGCTTCGCCTCAATATCTCCACTTTGATCTTGTAAAGTTAAAGATAAGAATGTTTTTTGATTACTTGCTACACCTTTAGTAACAGCTTTGACAAATAAAAATGTTACAAAACGTTCGCCAACTTCATGATCATATACTTTTTTATCCATAAGTACCTCCATATTGTATATGCTTCCTTAAGCTCTACTTAAGTAAATAGCTTAAAATATTTTGGAAAATTAATTTCACAAAATAAAAAAAGGAAAATCAAATTATGTATTAGTCATTTTACTTATCCTATTATACGTTAAAATAGATGCTTAGCCCAACAATGTTCATACAAAAAATTAAGACATATTCTAACAATTCTTAAAATCTATTCGAACCTACAAATGTCAAAATTTTAAATCTGCACTGAATTTTTTTATAATTCAAATTATTACTTTACACAGCTTTTCAATCTATGCCAAAATAGTAATATCGCAACTACTTTAGGGAGGTCTAGGACATGCCAACATATCGAATTACTGCTTTTGAAAAAAGTGGCGAATCAATTGTCGATGAACAATTTGAAGCTAATTCTGACTTAGAAGCAAAAAAAATTGGTACAGAAAAACTTACTACACTCGATGCACTTGATAAAACACACCGTTGCATTAACCAAACTGGTAAGCTTCTTTTATTTCATCCATAATAAAACAAGCTGCGAAAATTTATCGCAGCTTGTTTGTTTTTGATCTAAATTAGTGTTTAAAGTACCACTCAAAGTTTCAACATTTTCCAACTTCTGCTTGGCGCGGAACGGTCCTTTTAATGAAATAGCTGTCAGGAATTTCTCGACAGCCGTAGGATTACCTTTAAGTACATCCTATTTACATTTTATGAAGCAGGTTCAACTTTTGTAGCTTTATAGCCAGAGCCATCCCATATGAGATATACTCGATATTTTTGCGAGCCTTTTGTCTTTGCTGATACAGTCCCGACTGAGCCACCTGGGTTGCTTTTGTCACTTCCTAAAAACCATACAGTCATATTGCTTGAATCTATTCCAGCAGCAGAAGAGATTGTCTGTAGCATTGCCTGCCAGTCTTGAGAATTTCGATCATAGCTTGTAGCATGCTTCGCACCAGTTTGTGCACCCGTTTGTTCTGGTGTTTCCGGAGCAGTGCCATCTGAATCGTCATCATCAATTGTTTGAACCGTTGTTGACGTCTCTTTTACACCATTATCATCATTCTTTTCGCTATTTTTAGCCGATGCATAGTCACTTTTTTTAGATCCTGCCTTATTATCATTCGGCGAAAAAATGGAATACGAAATAAATGCTATTAGTATTAGTACGATTCCAATTGATCCAAATAAAATGAGTTTTGTTTTTTTTCTTTTCGCTCTTGAGGTTGTACGTGAATTGCTTTGAATCTTTTTCAATCTAACCACTCTCCCAAAACTGAGAATGTCAACATTCTACCACGAGTGGAGAAAAACTTATAGTCTTGTATTTTAAAATTAACCATTTCGTAAAACAACTGTTAAGTTTATCTTCATTGTCAGACACAATTTAACTAACAAAGACTAGTGCATAATAGAATATAAACAATCTAATTTTTAATGATTTATTCTTTTTTATATTAAAAACATAGGATTACAGAAAGAAAATAGCAGTGTGTTAGTCAATATTTATTAAAATATTATATCTACTATTTCAGGTTATTTAATTTTACTTTTGTTAATTTTGTTTGTACATCTTTTCTTTTCTTCTAATCAAAAAAATCGACCGAATCCAGTCGATTTCACAATCCTTATTTACCAGTAAAAACTGGCAGTCTCTTTTGTAAAAAGGCCTGTACACCTTCCTGATGATCTACTGTTTTTCTCATTGCACTTTGTCCTTCTTTTTCAAATAAAAGTACATTTTTTAAGGACTCTAAGTTACCGTTACTGTAGATTTGTTTTGTTTGGATCATCGCACTTACTGGTTTTTGAAGAATAGACTTCACACGTTCATTAATTTTTTGTTCAAAGTCCCCACTGATTACTTCATCAATTAAACCGATTTCTAGCGCTTGCGTTGCATTTAGTTTTTTACCTTCCCAAATCAGTTGCTTAGATTTTGTTTCACCTAGTCTTTTTTCTAAGAAATAATGTGCACCACCATCCGGAATTAAACCAATTCCGATAAAATTCATTGCCAATACACCTGATTCGTGAGCAAGAACGAAATCACTAGCAAGAGCAAAACTTAGTCCTATTCCAGCAGCTGGTCCATGAATCGCACTAATAACGATTTTAGGTAAAGTATATAATTTAACTACTACATCTGTAATTAAATCCATTACTGGACCAAAAGCAGACTCATCTGTGTTACTTAGCATTGATTTTAAATCTCCACCTGAAGAGAAACCTTTTCCATTTCCACATAGAACCACTACATCAACGTCTGAGCTAGCAATTTCATCCAGTACATCTCGAAATTGTCTGAATGTATCTTCATTCATTGCATTCAATACTTCAGGTCGATTAAATACAACAGTCGCAACTCGTCCCTCTTTTCTTAATAAAACATGTTCTGCCGTGTTTGAAATAGACATAAAAAAATCCCCCTTGTTTTCATGGTTAATTTAAACATTAAACATCGCAAGGGGAATATCCTTTATTTTTCATTAATTTGATTGATTACTTTTCGAAAATAACTCATCTAAAATCTTAATTTTTGCATTTGTATAATGCTCATAACCTTCATTATATGATTTAGGATCTTTTGCATTAGCAAAACGAGTTATTTGACGAGTTTCTGGATTTACAAACTTACTAGATGCACCACAACCTAAACCAATAATTGTTTGTTCTTCTTCCATAATTAAAATATTATACAAGCTTTCTTGACCATCAACAGAGTAACCAATGTTCTCAAGATTACCTAATATATTTTTTTGACGATATAAATAGTAAGGATGATATTTATGATTTTTTGTCCATACCGTTGCTTCATTCATCATTTGCTGCACTTCATCACGATCTGCAACTTTATATTTTTGTTTGTTTTGCGTCATTTCTGAGGCTCTTTTAAATGAAAGTGTATGAACAGTCAATGATTCAGGCATTAACTTTTCAGTTTCATCTAAAGTATATTGAAATTCTTTTAACCCTTCTCCAGGTAAACCAATAATCAAATCCATATTTATATTATTCATACCCATTTCACGTGCTAAATGGTACTTTGTTATTGTTTCATCCACAGTGTGATGTCTACCAATCGCTTTTAAAGTTTCTTGAATATAGGATTGTGGATTAATACTAATTCGATCAATATTCCATTTATTTAAAACATCTAATTTTTCGGGTGTAATTGTATCAGGTCTACCAGCCTCTACCGTAATTTCACGAACCTGCTTCATATTTGGAAATGATTCGTGCATCTTAGCATACAGTAAGTCCATTTCTTCTGCTGTAATACTAGTAGGTGTCCCTCCACCATAATAAATCGTAGTAATGTTAATTCCACGTTCCTTTAGAAATTCGCCGATTTTTTCCATTTCGTAATGTAATCCATATAAGAATGAATCGACTGCACCTTGTTTCCCTTGAATAGCATAAGCTGGGAATGTACAATAAGCACACTTAGTAGGGCAGTAAGGAATACCAATATAAAGACTAACTTCATTTTGCAAGTTATATAAATCTGGTATTACTTTTATTTGACGATCGACGATTGATTGCATTAATTCAATTTTTTCGTCATGGATTAAATAGTCATTTCGTAGCTCTTCATGCGCCACATTCTTTGACATACCAGATTTAAGTTTTGAATGAAGGAGCTTAGTTGGTCGTATACCAGTTAAGATTCCCCACTTTTGCTGAATTCCAGTATGCTCTTGTAGTAAGGATAAAAAGACAAAGTTAACTGCTTTCTTTTTAAATTTAAATGATTCTCGATCATCTTTACCATCTACATAGCTCGTATTTGCTTCGAAATTCGTACCTAACTTACCTGATACTTGTTTATTAACTTCATCTAGCACAAAACTTACTTCTATATCTGCACCTATTTTTTCTAACGATACATCACAGTCTTCAAAAAATAGTTGAGCTAATAGCTCTAACGGTCTTTGAAAACGAATATCCTCTAAGCCTTTAATATATATTTTCATTTTATTATCACCTTTTTAAGTTATCACTTAAGTATAAAATTAAAGAGTAACGAGGTCAATTATTTAAAATTCACTGAAAAAGCCTGGTTTTCGAAGAGAATTCTCTTGAAAGCCAGGCTTTTATTTATTTTTCGATTTTTAAATGTGTTTTTAAGAATGGCAGTGGGAATTGTTTCCTGAAATGCTCCTTGATCATATAAGGAACACCATTTTGATCATTTGATCTTGTAATCCAGTCTGCAACTTTTTTAATCTCTACAGGAGCATTTGACATAGCAACTCCTAAACCTGCATGCTCGATTAATGGTAAATCACTATAATTATCTCCGATTACAACCATTTCGTGATAAGAAATTCCTAGATGTTCACCTAATCGTTTTAAGCCTGAATATTTTGAAATTCCTTTTCGGACGATTTCAATTTTACGATCTTCATCGCATAAGTAATCAAGATGTGGATACTTTGCATCCAATTCTTTTTTCACTTTATTTTTCTCTACTTCATCAGAGAAATAACATTCGATTTTTAACGGTGATATTGAATTTTCCAGAATGCTATCTGAAAGTGATTCAACAAATTGGATTGGATAAAAGACAGGATCAGCATTTGATAAAACTGCTTTTGCCACTAAATTAGATTGTAATTTTTTTCGATTTCCAATTGAAAAATGTTCATGTGACAACCGAATATTACAATCATACTTTTCTAGTTTTTTAACGATTTCATAAGCTTCTTCCTCTTCAATTCTCTTTTCAAATAATGGTTCATCAAGCTTTGAAGAGATAAAGGCACCTGAGTGAGAGACCAAAAGGTTATTAACCTTAAGAGCTTTTGCGATTTTTTTTGTAGCTTGGAAATTTCTACTTGTATATAAGGTTACATAAATCCCTTTGTCTTGAACGTATTCAACAGCTTCTTTCGATTCTTTTGAGAGTTTTCCATTGGATTGCAATAAAGTACCATCTATATTAATTGCAAGTAACTTATAAATCACTTAATCTCCCCCATTTCGCGAAGAAATACCTTACTAGAATATATGACATGCTTCATTTAATTAGAACATTATAGGCTGTTATTATATCCATTCTTATACTAAAAAAGACTCCATTTAGTTGAAGTCTCTCTTATGGTAAAGAAGGGATTAAGAAAGGCAGGAAAAAGTAAAAGAATGAATGATCCTCTTCTTATCCTGCCTTTTAAATATTAAAATTAAAGTTCAAGTAAAGCTTTATAAAATTCTTCTAATGGACTCATGACAATTTTATTTACATCTTGGATGACTAGGTTTAGTCTTTGTTCCACTTGCATTAAGTTTGCAATTAAAGGATTTTGAGACACTCTTGCAACAATTTCTTGCCCTTTTGCATTTTCTTCAGGTGTAACTGCTTCACCTTGATACATTTTTTGTTGCATTGCCTTTTGGAAATTTTGAAATTCCATAAATAATGGTTTTGCATTTGGATCAGCTAATACTTGTGAGTATAGTGATTGTAAGTTTTTAAATTCTGGTTGCTCCTTAAAAGCGTTTTGTAGTGAGTATGCAATATCATAAATATTTACAGCCATGTTACTACCTCCTATAAACTTTTGTATCTCCACTATAGCAAACATTCTATTATATGTCAGTCTTTCTAAAACAAATCAAACTTTCTTCCCTAAAAATTTCCTAAAGGCATTCACCAACTAGGCGAATATCACATAGTATACAACGACAATTATTTTGGAAAGGAGGAGAATCATTGCAATCTTTTCCTAAAAATCAAGAACCCCAATCTTTTGTTGTAGTAACTGATTCGATAAATGAGGAGTCATTAAATCCGCTCGGTTCAATAACGACACTTTGTGAGGAACTATCAGAGTTATGCGGAGACTCTGATATTGATTTCTATGTAACTACATTTAAAAAGCTACTAACGAATGAATTAAAAGGATATAAGCGTTCAGAAAATGGCTGGACTTTAAAGAATGTACCTGCCCCTACCATCATTCATAATCGAATTCATTCAAGAAGACTTGAACGAACAAAAGAGTTTAAATTACTTAATTCTTCGCTAACAAGTCAACAAATACCTTTTTTTAATGCTCGCTTCTTAAATAAACTTGAAGTTTTTAAAGCTCTAATTGATTCAGCCTATATAAAGCCATACGTTCCATACACTGAGGAATGCTGCTCAGTCGAACAATTAGAGAATTTTATTCAAAAATATGAAACGGTTTTTATTAAACCAATTCACGGTAGCCAAGGTAGAAACATTTTTAAGGTTACAAAAGATAAAGATTTGTATCGTTTAAAAAACAGCCAAAATTCCGAAGTAGAAGTTGAATATAAATCAATTTCTCAATTATTTCATCCAATTAAACAGCAATTAAGTAAGCGGACTTTTATCATCCAAGAAGGCTTACCTTTAATCAGTAAGGATGATCGACTTGTTGATTTTAGATTTTTATGTCATAAAAATAAATTTAATAAATGGGAAGTAACTTCAACTGTAGCTAGGATTGGTCACCCTACGCAGTTTGTAAGTAATTTGGCCCGCGGAGGAGACCTTCAAAAAATTGATGAGTTTTTAAGTCAATATTTACCAAAGAAAGAGCGAATTCACTTTAAAAAATTATTGATTGAATTAGCCATCGAATGCTGTATATGTATAGACTCCTCCTTTGATGGATTATTCGCTGAGTTTGGAGTGGATCTCGCTATAGACAATCAATTTAACCCTTGGGTTATCGAAATAAATTCAAAGCCATCTAAGGATTTACATGTTTCAGACCCAATTCAAAAAATTAGACCTTCAACAAAAGCTATTTTTTCTCTTGTTCAATCATATTTATAAGTACAAGGAGTGAAAAGAATGAGAATAGGTTATTTATCTCTTAAAGAAAGACAAGAAGGTGAATACGTTCAGCATATGGCGAAAGAAGCAAGTAAACTTGGTTACGAATTCGTTCAATTTACCCCTTTTAATATTCAACCAGCTACTGAAGAAATTATGGGCTGGAAGTATATAGCAGAAACAGAACAATGGGAGAAAACAACATTTGAAATACCGAATTTTATTTATGATCGTTGTTTCTATTCCCCAAGTATTAAAAGTAAGCAGGCAAAGCCTATTGTTGACTGGCTAAAAAAACGTAAAGACATCACTTTTTTAGGATATGGACTGCCAGGAAAATGGGAAACTTATCAAGCTCTAGCAACTGATGAAAGTTTAAATCCATATATCCCTAAAACAAAGAAACTATTACACTTAGCTGTATTTTTTGAAGAACTTAGAAAAACGCGCAAGCTCGTCATTAAACCGATCCATGGTTCAAGAGGAATCAATATTTATTTTATTACGTTAAGTGCCTATTCAATTAGTGTTTCAACACAAAAACAAAAGGAAGTAATTGAAACTGTTTATGAAACACGAGATGAATTTTTTGAGTGGCTACAGCCGATTGTTGAATCAAAAGGATATGTTTATCAAAATTATCTAGACCTCCAAACAAAATCACATGAAGCATTTGATTTAAGGATCCTTTTACAAAAAAATGAAAAAGGTGAGTGGCAAGCTATTGGAAAAGGTGTTCGCATCGGTCAGCCTAATTCAATTGTTGCAAATTTAAGTGCGGGAAGTAATGCAGTTCCATTTGAAAAATGGATTACTCAATTTAATCAAAGAACTGCTTTAATATTACAGCAAGATATTGAAACAATATGCAAACAATTACCAGTCACCCTTGAAAAGAACTTTCTTCCATTATTTGAAATAGGTTTAGATTTAGGCATTGATTCAAATCAAGCCATCTGGATTTTAGATGTTAATTCAAAGCCTGGTAGAAAAGTTTTACTTCAAACCGACCCTTCTATCCAGCAAAAGCTTTACTCAGCACCAATTCAGTATTGTTTACATTTACAATCGAAATCTAAAAGTGAAAGAAGTGAAATTAAATAATGAATGAAGTTTATAAAATCGTTACTCATCGACAGAGTAAGAATCTAGTATGTATACCTGAAGAGCTTACTACTTCTAGAAATATTGAATATATTGCTTTTGGTCAAAAAAAATACCCTTGTCAACTAGTTACGATGAATACACTTCACAATATTATTTCGATATCAGAGCATTTAGTCGAAATGCTCTGTATACCTTTTGATGGTTCTATTGAGCCCATTATTATCGGAAATACATTACAGCTTGGGCCACTAGTCGGAATTTTCACCGCTGGCTTTACTGAGTCACTACTTCGCCCTATCGGTGATCGTAGCTTTATGTTTGCAAACTTAATTGCAGAAAATAATCAGAAAAATAGCTTTATATTTGTATTTGGTACTCACGGAATCGATTGGGAATCTGAAACCATTCAAGGTTATTTCTTTACAAATAAAAGATGGACCAAAGAAGTCGTTCCTTTTCCAACGGTTATTTATAATAGGTTACCTAATCGAAAAGTTGAGGTTCATAAATCAATTAAACGGGTACGTCATAAATTAGAAAAAGAATACAAAATCCCTTGGTTTAATCCTGGATTCTTCAATAAATGGGACTTATATGTAAAATTAAAAAATGAAGAATCAGTTGCACATTATCTCCCGAAAACAGTAAAGTTCCATAATTTTGACACGATTGAAGAATTATTATCGCAATACCAATTTGTATACGTTAAACCCGAAAATGGTAGCCTCGGTTCAAAAGTCATTTTAATTCGTTACCACCGAGAAGAAGGAATTTATTATTGTAGATATCGTGATTTTGAAACAAATAAACTTCAAAAATTCTCATCACTCCAATCTTTAATTAATCATGTTTTTCGTAGCACCAAGTTACATGACTTCATTGTACAACAAGGTATTTCACTAATTCGCTACGAGCATCAGCCTGTCGATTTTCGAGTTCATACAAACAAGGATGCTTTAGGAAAATGGCATGTAACGGTTATTGCCGCAAAAGTAGCAGGAAAAGGTAGCACAACTACTCACTTAAATAACGGTGGTCGAGTGAAAACTCTTGAAGAATTATTTGATCAGGAAAAAGCGAAAAGAATACATGATAAATTAACTACAGCAGCGTTAAAAATTAGTGAATCTTTAGATCGTCAAGTAGATGGTCATATCGGAGAAATTGGATTTGATATAGGTGTTGATAAGGATGAAAAAATTTGGCTTTTCGAAGCAAATTCTAAACCTGGAAGATCAATCTTTTCAAATCCTAGTTTCCAAGAAAATGACAAACAGATTAAAAAACTATTTTTGGAATATGCTACTCATCTTTCCAAAAAGGGTAATGAACTCGAGGTTTCAATGAAATGATCTCTGTTTTTTATCATCTTGATAAAAATACTTGGTCGCATGACCATAGTGAATCAAGATATTCCATAGGCCATAATCGGCTTACTATATTACCATCCCAAGACGATCGTTTAAATTCCATACAATTTCAGGTAAAAAAAACCGGAACACATTTAGGCCCTATTATCGGTATTTTAACAAACGAAGATCGGCTACCTTTTAGTGGAAATATTAAGACCTTTAAAAGAATTTGTAAGAAGGTATTAACTGATGGCGGTATACCTATCATATTAACCCCTACCGCCCTCTCTGGTAATTCGGTTAAATGTTATACGTTTTGTTTTAAAACAAAAAAATGGCTTAAGCTATATTCCCCATTACCAGACGTAATTTATAATCGCATCCCATCTGTACAGTACGAATCTAACGATGCTTATAAAAATTTCCGAGATAAAATCTCAGAACTAAACATTCCTTTTTTTAACGAATCATATCTCTCAAAAATACAAACAACGTCACTATTATCTTCAAACGACTTTTTAAAAAGTTATATACCAAAAACAGTCGATTTAACTAGCGAAAAAGATTTATATTTCTATTTAAAAAAATGGAAATTTCTATATATAAAGAAGCATAATTCTTCAAAGGGATTTGGCGTATTTAAGCTCTCCTTGAAAAGTGATAAAGAAGTCATAATCCGTAATGCATTTCATGTAGAATTGGTGAAATCAATTAGTGATTGTTGGAAATTTCTTTGTTCATTAAGCGAGGATTTTATTTGTCAACAAGGGATACTGAGCGAATTACCAGATGGAAGAAAGTTTGATCTACGAATTCTTGCACATAAAAATGAAAATAATTATATTCTTTCCGGTATCGGTGTAAGAGTAGGATCATTTAATGCTATTACAACTCATGTACCTAGAGGTGGTAGCATTATTACGATTGAAGAACTACCGATTGAATTAAATTTTTCATTATTACAAGAAATAGTCAGACAAACAGGAACTGCTTTAAATATGGACGATGCGCATTTTTATGAATTTTCAATGGATATCGGAATTCAAAACAATCATTACTATATTTTTGAAATTAACTCTAAACCAATGGTCTTTGACGAAATTGCGATAAAAGAACAAGGACTTGAAAACTTAATTCGACTATTTTATGAACTTTCGAATTTTAAACAGTAGTTACTCAGCTACTGTTCTTTTTTATTTTTTCCAACAGTGATAAACTAAAATGAAATAATGCGTCGGAAGGTAATGATTATGATCGATAAAATTAAGACATTATTTGGGAGTGAGTCTGTTTCAGTCACACCTGATGAAAGTACATATATGGATTATTCTTGGTTTTCTACTGAGAATCAAGAAATTTTCGGGATTAAAAAAAATACAATATCAGAGGAACAAAATAATCTATTGGAATGTCTTTTTACAAAATTAGAATCAGATGAAATTCTGATGCCATCTGCACAAAGCGAATGGTTTCAATATTTATTTTTCTGTAAAGGACATAATCCTTTCTCTTTCGAAACCGAGGTTTCTCTCCCTACTTCAATTCGTTTTATTCATTTTTATAGCAATCAGTTATTCTCTAGTAAAAATGAGTTTGAAGAAGCAATCAATGCATTCTTTCATAAAGAAGTAATAGTCGTTTGGAATTCTGCTAAGGAAGGCGTTATTATTGAAAAAATAATCGATCAACCATTTAACAAAGAATTTTTAGAACATATGCAAGAAATCATTGCAGCTGACTTGTACCATGATGTTACCTTTTTTGTAGGAAAACGCTATTCACCATTAGCGAATCTAAGTCTTTATTTTGATATTGAACATCAATGTTTTAAAAAAGCTTTATCCGTAAAAAAGCAAAAAAATATACTTTGGTTTTCAAAAGAAATGCTTTATTACATCCTTTCATTTTTACCAGATGATTTACAAAAGGAATTACCTAATTTATTTTTGAATGATATGAAAATTGATGATCCAATTCTTTCAACGGTAAAAATCTTTCTTCAACAAAATTTAAATGTTACTGCTACTTCAAAAAAAGCTTTTTTACATCGAAATACTGTCCAATATCGTCTTGATAAGTTTTCGGAACAAACCGGTATAGATTTAAAGCATTTTGAGGATGGACTAGTTATATTTTTAGCCATTCATCTACTTGAGATCGTGAATGAAAATTAATTAAAGCCTATTTTGTGCACCTTGTACAAAGTAGGCTATTTTTTTTGTGAACCTTTGCCATTGTTTAAAAACGTTTAAATGTTTACAATTTAATCAATGAAACCGATTACAAATAGTTGGAGGTAATACTAATGGCAGAATTAAAATTAGATCACATTTATAAAATTTATGATAATAACGTAACAGCTGTAAAAGATTTTAATCTTCATATTGAAGACAAAGAATTTATCGTATTCGTTGGTCCTTCTGGATGCGGTAAATCAACAACACTTCGAATGATCGCTGGTTTAGAAGATATTTCAAAAGGTGACTTCTTTATTGACGGCAAGCGTGTAAATGATGTTCAACCAAAAGATCGTGACATCGCAATGGTATTCCAAAACTACGCACTTTACCCACATATGACTGTATATGATAACATGGCTTTCGGATTAAAATTACGTAAGTTTGACAAAGCAGAAATTGATCGACGTGTAAAAGATGCTGCACGTATTTTAGGTCTTGAGGAATATTTAACTCGTAAACCAAAAGCTTTATCTGGTGGACAACGTCAACGTGTAGCTCTTGGTCGTGCAATTGTACGTGATGCAAAAGTATTCTTAATGGACGAGCCTTTATCAAACTTAGATGCTAAATTACGTGTTGCAATGCGTTCTGAGATTTCAAAATTACATCAACGTCTTCAAACGACAACGATTTATGTAACACACGATCAAACAGAAGCAATGACAATGGCAACACGTTTAGTAGTAATGAAAGATGGTATTATTCAACAAGTAGGTACACCAAAGGAAGTTTATGATCGCCCAGAAAACGTATTCGTTGGTGGATTTATTGGTTCACCTGCAATGAACTTTGTTTCTGGTAAAGTTGAAGATGGTCACTTTAACTTAGGTAGCAAAAAAGTTGCGATACCTGAAGGAAAAATGAAAACATTACGCGATAATGGATATGTTGGAAAAGAAGTTATTTTAGGTGTACGTCCTGAAGATTTACATGACGAACCAGTATTTATCGAAGCATCTCAAGGTACAGTTCTTGATTTAAAAATTGAAGTAGCTGAGCTTTTAGGAGCAGAATCAATGCTTTACACTAACTTTGAAGGTAATACATTAGTAGCAAGATTAGATGCACGTTCGACATTTACACATGGTCAAATAATTAAATTAGCAGTAGATATGAACAAAGTTCATTTCTTTGATAAAGAAACAGAATCTCGTATCCGATAATTCAATAATGAATTAAACATTAAAATAACGCGGTACCATTTTAATTGGTACTGCGTTATTTTATTTTCTCAATAATTTTAAGAAAACCTTCGTTACAATCTGGACAGTTAAACATATGAGTACAATACTGATTTGAATTATGCTCAGTTAATCCATCGGCTTTTGCTGAAATGTCATAATCTAAATATGGACTATATTTATCTTCGTAATCAACAGCTCTGCCTTTATCTTCACAATGATTTTCACAAATAGGACATTTTAATTTATAATGCTCAATTCCATTGCACAGTGGACAAATACCATCCATAAAAAACTCACTCCAATTCATTAAGAAAGGATGGAGATTAATCTCCATCCCTTATTGGCCATAGTTATTATTTTGTATAACCACCTAAGCTTTGTTCAGCCATTTGAACTAAACGTTTAGTGATTTCTCCTCCTACAGAACCGTTAGCACGAGCTGTAGAATCAGGACCTAAAGTTACTCCAAACTCAGAAGCGATTTCATACTTCATAGAATCTAATGCTTGTTGTGCACCATTTACTACTAAGCTGTTGTTGTTTGCCATGTTGTCTCACCTCCTTATGTAAGTGTAATGATAGTATGACTCTAATCGATTAACATATGTATGTTTAGCTAATGTAAATTTTGGAAAAAACAATTTAATTTATTTACCTCCTTTTTTACATAAAAAAAGCACTAGATCAACGTCTAGTACTAGTTTTTTACACTACTTTATAAAATATTTAATCTTGAATTACTGGATTAATTGTAAAAATTGTTTTGTTCTTGCATGCTTAGGATGCTCTAAAACGTCTTTAGGATGACCTTGTTCAACAATATAACCGCCGTCCATAAAAATGACTTCATCGGCAACATCACGTGCAAATTTCATTTCATGCGTAACGACAATCATAGTCATTCCCTCTTCTGCTAACTCCTTCATTACCTTTAGAACTTCTTGTACAAGCTCTGGATCTAATGCTGAAGTTGGTTCATCAAATAAAATGACTGTTGGTTCTAAGGCTAACGCTCTAGCAATCCCCACACGCTGTTGCTGACCACCTGAAAGTTGGTGTGGTAATAAATTTATTTTCTCTTCTAATCCTACTTTAATAAGTAGGTCAATTGCTTTCTTTTTGGCAACATCTTTTTTTATTTTTTGTACAGTTACTAGGCCTTCCATTACATTTTCTAACGCTGTTAAGTGAGGAAATAAATGATGTTGTTGAAAAACCATACCTGTTTTACTTCTTAAAGAAATAATTTCTTTTTTAGTAACCTTATTAGAAAAATCTAAAGTCTGTTCATCAATTGTTATTTTTCCATCAGTCGGATGCTCTAAAACATTAATACATCTTAAAAATGTAGTTTTCCCAGAACCAGAAGGGCCGATAATAGCAGTAACAGTACCTTTTTCTACATTTAAACTAACATCTTTTAATACTTCTAATTCCCCAAAACTTTTTTTAATATTTTCTAGTTTTATCATAAGTTCTTCCTCCATTACTTAGCAACATAGCGTTCAACTCGAGCTTCTAATCGACCTTGAATGACTGAAAGGAAGAAGCAAATTATCCAATAGATGAATGCAGCTTCTATATAGACAACTAAAAATTTATAGTTCGTTGCAGCTATTTCCTGGGCTGTTCTAAACATTTCAGTTACTAAAATTAATGAAGCCAAAGAAGTGTCTTTTACTAAACTAATAAAAGTATTTGATAACGGCGGTAAAGAAACTCTAGCCGCTTGAGGAATAATAATTCGTTTTAATGTTTGATTATATGTCATGCCGATTGAATAAGCAGCTTCCCATTGACCCTTATCAATCGACTGAATTGATCCTCTAATAATTTCAGATGCGTAAGCACCAACACTTAATGAAAAACCAATAATAGCAGAAATATAAGGTGATATTGTTACATGTATTGTAGGTAAACCATAAAAAATAATAAATAATTGTACTAAAAGAGGAGTCCCTCTAATGATTGAAACATAAAATTTTGCTACTCCATTTAAGAATTTATTACCTGACAGACGGAAAAGTGCGGTAATAAATGCTAATACAAGACCTACTACAAATGTAATAATTGTTAATGGAATAGTACCTATTAAAGCAGTTTTAACCATTGGAAGGAAAGAATCCTTCGCAATGGTTAAATTGTCAATCCACTCTGGACTGAGTATATTATTTAAGTCCATCTTTACCGAACCATTTTTGTACTATTTCATCATACTTCCCGTCTTTTTTCATATCTTCAAGTGCTTTGTTCACTGCTTTTACTAATGAATCATCATCTTTACGGAACATAAATCCACTGTTAGAAGCATCATTTTCTAAAGCAGCGATTTTTACTTTATTGTCGCCTGTTTCTTTTAAATAGTTTTGAATTGATAATTTATCGTTAATCGTAACATCAGCACGGCCTGTTTCAATTAATTGAATTGCTTGGCTAAAACCTTCTACTCCAACTAATTTAGCTCCATATTTTTTAGCTAAATCACCATAATTACTAGTTAAAGATTGAGCAGCATTTAAGCCTTTAATTCCATCAAATGAGTTAACTTTTGAATCTGATTTTACAACTAATGCACCTGATGATGTAATATATGGATCAGAGAAATAATATTTTTTCTCACGATCTGGTCTAATACCAACTTCATTTGCAATGATGTCAAAACGTTTTGCATCTAAACCTGCAAACATTGCATCCCATTGAGTTTCAAAATATTTTGGTTTTACTCCTAAACGTTTTGCAACTTCATTTGATAAATCAACATCAAAACCTGTTAATTTACCAGACTTATCATGGAACGTGAAAGGTGCGTATGTACCTTCAGTACCAATTTTTAACTCTCCGCTATCTTTCACTTGAGTTAATAAATCTTTTCCTTTTGCAGTTTCTTCTTTTTTATTTGTATTGCAGCCTGCCATAACACCTGCTGCTAAAAATAACGAACCTAATGTTAAACCAATTTTCTTAATATTCATTCTTTAATCTCCCTTAACCTTATCGGAATTGTTTGTTTTGAATTGTGTGTCTTAAATATATTGCATGTATTAAAAAATTACAACAAAAAAATCTTATATTTTTATTATTTTTCTTTTTGTCTTTTTAATTCTATTTTTATGATTGAAAATGAAAGTTGGAAAAACCGAGCGTCTAAGGAAAACAACTACTTATCATTATCCTAAAATTACCAAAATAAGAAAGTAAAAAACGTAGTCGACAAAGTACATATTGTCATGTGGATTTCTTTTAAGTCCAAACTGCATAACCAATTAAGTCCACAAACATAAAAAAACTCGGCTCCTAAGAACCGAGTTTACTTTGCAAATTTTGGTGGTTTATTTTTACAATTACACTTTGTATTCTTCTATTTTGAACTTCTTTAATGATGAAGGTTAAATTTTTATATTGAAGGAATTCTCCATTTTTTGGTATATGTTTAAAACTTTCAAATAACCATCCACCTAATGTTAAATATCTACTACTAGGTTTTTTTATGTTAAATCGATTAAAAAAACTCGATAAGTCAATTGCGGCTTGGAATTGGTATTCATTCTCATTTATTTGGAAAAAATCATCCTCTTGCTCGTCAAATTCATCTCTAATTTCGCCAACTAGTTCCTCTATTATATCTTCAAGCGTGACGATACCGGAAGTTCCTCCAAATTCATCCATAACAATAGCAAGATGTGCATTTTGTTTTTGAAGAATTTTTAGCACTGCAGAAATTTTCATTGTTTCCATAACAAAAATCGGCTCTCTAATCAGTTCATGAATATTAACTGTTTGTTTTTGTATTAATTGAGTTAAAAATTCCCTTTCAGAAATTACACCTATTATATGATCAATATCCTGCTCATAAACTGGGATTCTAGAATACCGTTCCTGTAAAAATAAATTACATATATAGTCCATAGATTCATTTATATCAATCGCTACCACATTTGTTCGGGGTGTCAAAATGTCATTTACTTTTTTTTCTTTAAAAGTGATTGTTCTTAAAAATAATTCATCTTCGTACAAGTTAAATTGATCTTCATCAACAACATCAAATAAATAAGTATGAGTTAAAAGATGTTTTTCTTTTGAATCTACATTTTTTCGATTCTTAGATTCCTTAAAAAAAAGTCGGTTAATAAAGTTTAAAAAATTTTTTATACCTTTACCCGAGGGAGCATCTGACAAGCACTTCACACCCCTATAACAAATTTTTAAATTATAAACTATCGACAATCCTTTACAAATATTTAATTTATATGTATTCAATAAAGGTAAAATTATGCAAAAAAAAGCCTCTTACTTTAGAAAAGTAGAGGGGGGAAAAATGAGGTATTGTACGAAACGATTAAAAAATAAGCTGATTGAAATAGTTAATAAAATAACTAGTAGAAGAATTAGAACCTCTGCTCAAATCAACCTTACAACCTTATTTTATAATAAAATGAAGTGTATTAGAGTTGTAAGTTGTTAACTTTTTGTGAATTATTGTACAAAGTATAACACTATAAGGTTTTAGTATTAATTTGTTTAAGAAACAAAAAAAGAAGGTATAAAAAATTATACCTTCTTTTTCATCTTATCTTTATAATTCTACTGCCTGAATTAACTCATTTTTTTTTATTTCAACTAATTTAACTTGGTGTGAATCTAATTCAACAACTTTGAATTCAAAGTCCTCAAATATGACAGATTCACCTTGTTGGATGTCGTGATTTTGAGTTAAGATCCACCCACCAATTGTATCAACATCATCTTCCTCAACATATAGACCGAATAAATCATTAATTTCAGTAATTAATACTTTTCCGTCTACAATCTTATGTGATTCTGAAATATGTTGAACTGCTGGTTTTTCATCATCATCATATTCGTCACGTATTTCCCCAACAATCTCCTCAAGGATATCTTCCATTGTTAATAATCCCGCTGTTCCACCATATTCATCATACAGTATTGCAAGTGGAATACGTTTCTTTTGCATTAACAATAATAAATCATGGATTGCGATTGTTTCAATTACCTGAATAACTGGGCGGGTATAGTTTGCGAAATCGTATGTTTTTTCAACTTTCCCATCAAGATAGCGAATAAAAAAGTCTTTTACATTAACCATACCTAATATATCATCTTTATCTTCACCAAAAACTGGGTAACGTGTATATTTTTCGTTTTTAATTATTTCAATTTGTTCTTCAATTGGGTCTTCTGCATATAAACCGATAATTTCAGTACGAGGGACCATAATTTCTTTTGCAAGTCGGTTATCGAATTCAAAAATATTATTTAAATATTTATACTCAGCCTGATTAATTTCTCCGCTTTCAAAGCTTTCTGATAAAATAATTCTCAATTCTTCCTCAGTATGAACTTCCTCTGATTCAGATGCTGGCTTAACTCCAAATAATCCTGTAAAAAACCTTGCAGAACTATTTAGTGCCCAAATAAATGGATAAGCTATTTTATAGAAAACAATAAGTGGAGTAGAAAGTATTAGTGTGATCGATTCAGCTTTTTGAATAGCAACCGTTTTAGGTGCTAGCTCACCAATTACAACGTGAATAAATGTCATAAATGAGAAAGCTAAAATAAACGAAATAGTGGTAGAGATTGTTCCGTTTAATCCAAGAAATTCTACGACTGGGTGTATAAGATGTTCAAACGTTGGTTCACCTAAATAACCTAATCCTAAAGCTGTAACCGTAATACCTAATTGACAAGCTGATAAATATTCATCCAAACTCGTCGTAACCTTTTTAGCAGCTACTGCACCTCGCTTTTTTTCGGCTACTAGTTGATCAATTCTACTTGATCTAACTTTCACTATTGCAAATTCTGCTGCTACGAAAAAAGCTGTAAGTGCGATTAAAACTGCAATCATAAACAAGTTAACTATGTCCAATGACGAACTCGAGTATATTACTCGAGTATTCACCTCCTGAGAATTTCAATCTACAAAAATATAAAATTATTATTTTACTTACTTAATAGATTACCATAATTTAGTAAAACATACATATTTTATAGCTTTAATAAATTGTTAAGTTTTAAAATTAATTTAGTCATTATTTTACAAAATGTTTCAATGTTTCAAATAACGGAAATGTATGATGTGACAATGAATCTACTAAAGCATTTTTTTCACAATCATTCATACCCGATATTACTGGTACTAATTGAGCTAATTTAGCTTCAAGCTCAATAATTTGATTTGATATTTGTTGAATTTGTTCAAAAACATAATTTTTTTGATTATAATTAGTTTGCAGTAAATCTTTTATCTCTTCTAAGGATATTCTCATTTTTTTACAATGTTCAATAAATCTGAGAGTCTCAATTGCCTCTGTGGAATAATATCGATAGTTTGATTCAGATCGTTTTGCTTCTAGTAACCCTAATTTTGTATAATAATCAATTGTTCTTTTTGAAACTTGAGCTATTTCAGCTAACTCACCAATGCGATACTCGATCCCAAGTGACAACCCTCCCCATTTTAAATAATATTACTATTATATAATTTAGAAAGTATACAGTCAAACGTTACAGTTCTACATAAATTTCGTTATATGTTATGTATAAAAATAAATATTATTATAAATTTTTTAGTAATCTTTGTTGTTTTTGGTGTTTGATTTCCGTTCCAGAATGCTCGCTTTCCATGGTGCGAAACCTGAGCCTCCTCGGCCAGCCTCCCCAAAAAATTAAGAAATAAACTTGGAGGTGTAATTTTGAAATTAAACGTTAACATAATTCAAAAGGTTCCATTTTTACAATCAGCAAATTCTATTTCGCAAGTAAAAAAGGGATTTTCATTTGAAGAAAAGTGGATGGTTAAAGGTAATATCGACGAGGATTTGTTTATTAAAATTTATGAATTTGATCGTACTGGTCATGCTAAATTGCTTAATTCATATCTTGAACACTTTTATGAAACAGGGTCAATTGTCCCAAAACCTGTACATTTAGTTGAAATTCCAGAAGAGGGCGTGACCATACATGCTGTCAAGTCTGTAGATGGAATTGATGGTGTGGAGTACTTGCAAACGATTTCTAAGAAACAACACTATAAATTAGGTATTCAAGCTGGAAATGAATTGCTTAAAATTCATTCTTTAACAAATCCAGACCAACATCAATCTTGGAAAGATATGAGACTTACTAAATACAATCGATACATAGATTTACTAATAGAATCTTCTATTTCATTTCCAGAACTTGATTTAATTCTTAATTTTGTTGAGGAAAACAAACACCTATTATTAAATCGACCAATTACATTTTTACACGATGATTTTCATCCATCAAATTTACTTTTTAAAGATGCGCAACTAAAAGCTGTTATTGATTTTGATCGATTTGAATAGGGAGATCCATACCATGATTTTCACAAGATTGCTCTTTTTACAAAAGATATAAGTACCCCGTTTGCAATAGGGCAAATTGATGGATATTTTTCAAACAATCCACCTGATGATTTTTGGACTCTGTATTCTTTATACGCTGCGATGATTATTCCATCAGATATAATTTGGTCTTATAAAACTACACCACATTTAGTTGATTCCATGTGGAAAAGGGTTCGAACGATATTAGATGACCATAATAATTTTAATGAAACAGTACCAAGATGGTATAACATTAAGAGTAGCCAATTTAAATAAGGCTACTCTCTTTTTGCTGATTTAGTCCTTTTGGATATCCTTTTCCATCGTATCGTTCATGATGGTATAAAACGATATCAAAGATGCCATTTTCATTAAAAATAGCAATATGCTTAATAATGTCATATCCAATCACAGGATGTTTTTTAATTGTATTATATTCATCCTCAGTTAATTTCTCATTCTTCAGTAATATATGCTCCGGAATTCCAATTTTACCAATATCATGTAATAGCCCCCCTTGATGGATGGCTGCACATAGCTTTTAGATAATTTCATTTTCTTTGCAATTTTATAAGCAATATTGGCAACACATTCTGAGTTATGTGCAGTGTAGTTGTCTCTGGAATCTAGTGCCTTTGATAGAGCTAATATTAACTCGATCGATCCAGTTTTAACTCTCTGATATTGTTTCATTAAACCGACTGATATGTACGTGATTAAGTAATATGTAAAAAAATAGCTAATAATATGCCATGTCTGGGGAATTAAATAGTATCTAGAAAGCACTATTATTGTAGAAACTAAGATGATAAACCAATTAGAACAGTTGTAAAAACCAAGCCAAATATTACAGTATCAAGCATGTACAGAAGGTAAAAACTATCATTTTTTTCAGAACAAATTAGATTAAATAATACACTCACCGCAAAAGAAATGTAAAAAGCATAACGAAATAAACTGGATCGTTAAACCATTTTGAAAACATTTAAACTCCCTTAAAAACAATATAATCATTTAAATTTTCCATAATCTTCTAAAACTATTCATTTTTAATTATTAATCAAATTATTAACCGACTTAATTTTTCATTTGTATTCATATAAACTTACTAATTTAAGTACTTCAATCAATTACATTCCCTTTTCATAAATGCGAAAATTAAAATTTTTTGTGAAATTTTTATTATTTTATTTCATCTTTTATTGACCAACGTATATCGGTGGTTTAAAGTTAGAATATTAAAAAAATAACTAGTGAGGATGATTTTTATGGAACGCGTTTTTAATTTCTCTGCTGGCCCATCTGTCTTGCCTGTTCCAGTATTGGAAAAGGTACAAAAAGAACTTGTTTCTTACGGTACTTCTGGTATGTCAGTTATGGAAATGAGTCATCGTTCGGCTGAGTTTGAAGGAATTATTAGGAAATGTGAAAGCTTATTGCGTGAACTTTTAGAAATTCCATCAAATTATAAAGTGTTATTTTTACAAGGTGGAGCATCAACTCAGTTTTCAATGATTCCATTGAACTTATTAAGAAAGTATAAAAAAGCTGCTTATATTAATACAGGAACTTGGTCAAAGAAAGCAATCTCCGAGGCGAAAAAATATGGAGATGTTGATGTTATTGCTTCTTCTGAGGATGAAAATTTTTCATATATTCCTAATTTAGAAGATTTAGCTCTTTTTGAACCTTACGATTATTTACATATTACAACGAATAACACAATTGAGGGGACAAAATACTCTACTTACCCTAAAACAAATTCTCCATTAGTTGCAGACTTTTCTTCAAATATTCTTTCTGAACCAATTGATGTCTCAAAATTTGGTTTAATATATGCTGGAGCACAAAAAAACATCGGTCCAGCAGGTTTAACAATTGTCATTATTAGAGATGATCTCATTGGGAATGCAGATAAAAATTGCCCAACAATGCTTGACTATAAAACACATGTAGAAGCTTCTTCACTTTATAATACACCTCCTACATTCAGCATTTATGTAGCGATGCTGGTTTTAGAATGGATTAAAGAATCAGGTGGTTTAAATCGTATTTATCAAACTAATCTTTTAAAATCTCAATTATTATATGATTTTATCGATCAATCTGACTTGTTCTCTTCACCAGTTAAGAAAGAGAGCAGATCACTTATGAATATTCCATTTACATCAACTTCTGATGAATTAAATAAGCAATTTCTTGCTCAGGCAAATTCTGCTGGCTTGGTGAATCTTGAAGGTCATCGATCAGTTGGGGGAATGCGAGCTAGCATTTATAATGCGATGCCATTAGAAGGCGTTGAGAAATTAGTTCATTTTATGAGTCAATTTGAAAAGAAAATAGTAGAGGAGATTGTAAGATGATAAAAATTCAAACATTAAATAATATTTCTGAGCACGGAATGAAAGAATTTCCTTTGGAAAATTATACGATTAACAATCAATTAAATGAACCGGATGGAATTCTTTTAAGAAGCCATAGTATGCATGAAATGAACATACCAAGCAGTGTTAAAGCAATCGCAAGGGCTGGCGCTGGTGTAAATAATATTCCTATTGATGAATGTACTTCAAGAGGAATTGTTGTATTTAATACGCCTGGTGCAAATGCAAATGCAGTTAAAGAACTAGTTCTGACAAGTTTATTCCTTTCTTCACGACGAATTATTGAAGGAATTGAGTGGACTCGTTCTTTATTTGGTGAAGAAAATGTTACCAAAATTGTAGAAGCTGGTAAAAAAGAATTTGCAGGAGCAGAGATTGCAGGAAAGAAATTAGGTATTATTGGTTTAGGAGCAATTGGTGCACTTGTAGCAAATGACGCTCTTGCGTTAGATATGGAAGTATATGGTTATGATCCTTATATATCAGTCGAAACTGCATGGCGATTATCTAGGAATGTACAACGAATCGATAATTTAGAACAGATTTTTTCAACATGCGATTATATAACAATCCATGTGCCTTTAACACCTGAAACAAAAGGATTTGTGAATGAAAAACTTTTATCAGGAATGAAAAAGGGAACAAGATTACTTAATTTTTCACGATCTGAATTAGTAGATGATGTTGCACTTGAATACGCGCTGAATAACGGGACTGTAGGAGTTTATGTAACAGATTTTCCAAATGAAAAAGTGATTGGTATGAAGAATGTCATTCCAATTCCTCATTTAGGAGCATCAACAACTGAATCAGAAGAAAACTGTGCCCGAATGGCAGCAAAACAATTAAAAAATTATTTGGAAACTGGTAATATTAAAAACTCTGTTAATTTTCCAAATGTAGAATTACCTTATACAGGGAAAAAACGTATTACGATTGCACATAAAAACATTCCAAATATGGTCGGTCAAATTACAGGATTACTAGCAAACTATCAAGTAAATATTGCTGATATGCTTAACCGAAGTAAAGGTGCTTTTGCTTATACAATGATTGACCTTGATGAAACAATCAATGGTCCAGTTGAACAGCTGTTAAGAGATATTGAGGGTGTTATTTCAGTAAGAATCATCTAACCTTCAGACTGTTGACAAGCGCTTGCAATCAGTCTGATAATCAATTTTTTTGAATTTTGATTAACACAATAAAGCGGTAGGTCTCATTACAAGAGTCCTACCGCTTTTTTCTTAATATTTATTCAAAACAATTTTCAATAATTGTCGCAACGCCTTCTCCGCCACCAATACATAGTGTTGCAAGACCGTACTGTGTCTCTCTTCTCTTCATTTCATGAATCAATGTAACTAGTATTCTAGTTCCACTTGCACCGATTGGATGTCCGAGTGCAATCGAGCCTCCATTTACATTAACAATATTTTCATCAAAACCGCATTCCTTCATGACAGAAATCGATTGCACAGCAAATGCTTCGTTTGCTTCAATTAAGCCTATTTCACTTAATTCAATCGATGATTTCTCAAGTGCTTTTTTAGCTGCAAATGCTGCTCCAATTCCCATTATGCTCGGATCAACGCCTGCACTACTATTTGCATTAATTTTTACTAATGGTTTAATACCTAGTTCTCTTGCTTTACTTTCACTCATTAATACAACCGCTGCTGCGCCATCATTTATACCAGAGGCATTTGCTGCTGTAACTGTTCCATTTTTTTCAAAGGCTGGTCTTAGTGATGAAATTTTCTCAACTGTAGCACCAAATTTTGGATATTCATCCTCCTTAAAGATGATTGGGTCCTTCTTCCTTTGTGGAATTTCAATCGCAACAATTTCATCTTCAAATTTACCGGCCTTAATTGCATTCTCGGCTTTTTGTTGGCTATTTACTGCAAACTCATCTTGTTTTTCTCTAGAAACTTCATAACGAACTGCTAAATTTTCAGCTGTGTTTCCCATGTGATAATCATTAAACGCACACCATAGTCCGTCTGCAATCATACTATCAACAATCTTTTGATCGCCCATTCTATATCCATCTCTTGCACCTTTAAGTAAATATGGTGCTTGACTCATATTTTCCATACCTCCAGCAACTATAATTTCAGCATCTCCTGCTATAATTGCTTGAGTCGCTAAATGGACTGATTTTAATCCAGAACCGCAAACTTTATTTATTGTCATTGCTGAGACAGTATTTGGGAGTCCTGCCTTTAATGCTGATTGTCTAGCTGGATTTTGACCTAAACCAGCTTGAAGTACATTTCCCATTATAACTTCATCAACTTGACTTTCTTGAATACCGGCTCTATTAATCGCTTCTTTAATAACTTTAGCGCCTAATTCTACTGCACTTACATCTTTCAATGTACCACTGAAACTTCCGATTGCAGTTCTAACAGCACTAACAATTACAACGTTCTCACTCATTTTATTTCCCCCTTTTTATTTCATCCTAATTAACCAAACGACATGAAATCTTTTAACTTTTTATGTTATAAGCTTTACATTTTTCATAAAAAGTTGACTTACTAATTTCTAATAATTTTGCAGCTTCAATTTTATTACCTTGAGATTCAATTAGAGCTCTCTTAATAGCTTCCTTTTCAGTCTCTTCAATCATTTCTTTTAAAGATTTTAAAGAATTTTGATGGTTTAATTGAGATGCATTTATTTCGAATTCGACTGTATTTTTTTGATTGGTTGGATTTTCATATAAATAAAGAGGTAATTGCTTTGGTGTAATCACTTTACCATTTAGGACATTTATGCATCTCTCAAGTACGTTTTCTAGTTCTCGAATATTTCCTGGCCAATGATGTGACTTAAGAATTTGAAAAACTTCATTTGAAATTTGAATTCCGTTTCGATGAAATTTCCTTTCGAGTTTTTTTATTAACGAATCTGCTATGAGAGGTAAATCATTTATCCTTGATCTAAGTGGAGGAATGTCAATTTTAATTACATTTAAGCGGTAATACAAATCCTGACGGAATTCTTTTAATACTACCATCTTTTCAAGATTTCGATGCGTAGCGGCAATGACTCTTACATCAATGGAAATAGGAGAACTTCCACCAACTCTTTCAATCTCTCTTTCTTGAAGTACTCGCAGTAATTTACTTTGCATATGCAAAGTCATATCACCAATCTCATCTAAGAAAATCGTTCCTCGGTTCGCAATCTCAAATTTTCCTTTTTTCCCGCCTCTTTTTGCACCTGTAAAAGCACCTTCTTCATAACCAAAAAGCTCTGATTCTAGTAAATGCTCTGGAATTGAAGCACAATTTACTCGTACAAATGGAAAGTTTCTTCTTGGACTAGCATCGTGAATTGCATGTGCAAACAATTCCTTACCTGTACCAGATTCCCCAAAAAGTAAGATTGCAGATGAACTTGCAGATACTTGCTCTGCCAAATTTTTTGCAGCGTTAAAGATTGGCGTATCACCAATTATTTGATTGAAGCTATATTTACTACCTAATTCTTTCTCAAATTTTCTTTTATAATAGTTTAATTCTTCTACTAAAGGTTCTACTTTTTTAGAATACTCAATCCAATCTTGCGCATTTCGGAACATTACCGTTCCGACAGCACCTACTAATTCATCACCTACATACAGTGGATAACGATTAGCTACCATTTCTGTATTTTTTATTGGATGGATCTCCGCTACCTCCGCCTGACCGGTCTTGGCGACTATATGCATTCTAGAGTTTTCAATTACTTCTTCTACTGGCATACCAATCACTTCATGAGCAGAACGCCCAACAAACTCACAATACGATTCGTTCATATACAAAACTTTTCCTTCACGGTTAACGACAACAATCCACTCAGTTGCAAGATTAATAATCTCGGAAATCCAATCAAAAGGCAGACTCTCTAACATACTATTCATACCAATCCTCGCTTAAAATAGCAGGAAGTAGAAAGGATAAGAGCAGGAATCTCCCCCTGCTCAAACAACCTTTCACTCTGATCCTACTGAACTGTATATCCTGCATCTATTACATTCGCTTGACCTGTAACCCCACCAGTATATTCACTAGCAAGAAATACTGTATAATTTGCAATTTCTTTTACTGTAAGTAATCTTTTTTGAGGTACTAATGGATAAATTACTTCTTCAATTACACTTCCAATTGGTACATTTCTTGATTTTGCTAAGTCAGCCAACTGGTTTTGAACTAAAGGTGTATCTACATAGCCTGGGCAGATTGCATTGACTGTAATACCGTCACTTGCACCTTCTAATGCAGCAACCTTTGTTAAACCAATAACGCCATGCTTTGCGGAATTATAAGCTGCTTTTCCAGCAAACCCTATTAACCCATTGATAGAAGCCATATTAATAATGCGCCCATACTTTTGCTTTTTCATAATAGGAAATACATGTTTGATACTAATAAAAGGTGCAGTTAACATGACCTTAATCAGTAATTCGAATTTTTCAGTAGGGAAATCCTCAATTGATGAAACGTATTGTAATCCAGCATTGTTTATTAAAATATGTAATTCACCAAATTGATCGATTACTTTATGAAACGTGTCAACTACTTGTTCTTCATTTGTAACATCACATGCATAACCGATCGCATTAAACCCTAGCTCTCGTAACGAAGTAGCTGACTTTTGAACATTTTCCTTATTTAAGTCGGTTAAGACAACTGTTGCTCCTTGCTCTGCAAAGGTTTTAGCAATTTCAAAACCAATTCCACTACCGGCACCAGTTATCAGTGCAACCTTCTCAGAAAGCATTTGCTGCATTTGTTTGCCTCCTTTTAAAGATTAGTTCACGTTATTTAATAGCTTCGGACTAATTGTAAATGTAGCCTCTGTTTTTTCAGTAATTTCCTGAATTGTTGCTCCACCAACACATTCTACTAAAACCATTCCATTTTCTGTAAAATCAAAAACTGCTAATTCAGTAATTAGTCTATTAACTACGCTTTTTCCAGTTAAAGGTAAAGTACATGCTTTTTTAACTTTACTTTCACCGTATTTATTTGCATGTTCCATCACTACGACGATTTTCTTAGCACCATTTACTAAGTCCATCGCACCGCCCATACCTTTTACCATTTTTCCTGGAATCATCCAGTTAGCAAGGTCACCAGTTTCTGAGACTTCCATCCCACCTAAAATAGCTAAATCAATATGGCCTCCTCTAATCATCGCAAAAGATTCAGCGCTATCAAAATAAGAAGCTCCTTTAGCCGCAGTTACTGTTTCTTTACCTGCGTTGATTAAGTCAGCATCTAGTTCAGTTTCTGTTGGGTATGGTCCAATACCTAGTAAACCATTTTCAGATTGCAGCATTACTTCAATGCCTTCTGGAAGATAGTTTGCTAATAAAGTAGGTAGTCCAATTCCAAGGTTTACATACATACCATCTTGAATTTCTTTAACCGCAGTTTGAATAATTAATTGACGAATATCTTTCATGTTATTAGCCTCCTATACTCCTGTAGTCATTCTACGTTCAATTCGTTTTTCGTATGTTTCACCGTGGAATACGTGTTGTACATAAATACTTGGCGTATGAATTGCATCAGCATCAAGTTCTCCAACCTCTACTACTTCTTCAACTTCTGCAATTGTGATTTTTCCTGCCATCGCTGCTAGTGGGTTAAAGTTACGAGCAGTTTTTCTAAAAATTAGATTCCCTTGCTTATCAGCTTTCCACGCTTTAACAAATGCAAAGTCTCCTACGATCCCTTCTTCTAATAAATAAGTTCTTCCATTAAATACTTTATGTTCTTTTCCTTCTGCGATTGGTGTACCTACACCTGTTGCTGTGTAGAATCCTGGGATTCCAGCACCGCCTGCACGAATACGTTCAGCTAGTGTCCCTTGAGGAACAAGTTCTACTTCAAGTTCTCCACTTAAGAACTGCTTTTCAAAAATTTTATTTTCTCCAACATATGAAGAAACCATTTTTTTAATTTGTTTATTTGCTAATAAAAGACCAAGACCCCAATCGTCCACTCCACAGTTATTACTTACGATTGTTAAATCCTTTGTCCCTTTATCTCTTAATGCTAAAATCATTTTTTCAGGAATACCGCAAAGTCCAAAGCCACCGACAATAATCGTAGCTCCATCATGAATTTGTGAAACAACCTCTTCAACTGAAGTAATTACCTTATTCTTGCCCATTATTTTGCTCCCTTCAAAAGTAAGATTAGTAGTTTAACATTCTTAAACAAGTCCTGTAAGTTTAAATACTGCAATGATTAAGAATACTGCAACTGTTTTAATAATTGTTATTGCAAAAATATCTTTATATGACTGGCGATGTGTTAAACCAGTTACAGCTAATAATGTGATGACTGCACCATTATGAGGCAAAGTATCCATACCACCCGATGCCATCGAAATAACACGATGCATTACTTCCGGCGGAATATTATATTTATTAATCGCCTCGATATATTTATCAGACATTGCACTGAGTGCAATACCCATACCACCTGATGCAGAACCTGTAATACCTGCTAAAGTTGTAGTTGTCACAGCTCCATTTACTAATGGATCCGTAAATGTATGAGAGATTCCTTTACTTACCATTCCAAATCCAGGTAAAGCAGAGATTACTCCACCAAAACCATATTCAGCACCAGTATTCATAGAAGCAAGTAGTGCTCCACCAATGCTTGCATTAATACCTGTCTTTAGATTTGTACGCATATTCTTATAGCCATAAATCATCGCAGAAAGAATCCCAATAACTAGAGCACATTCAACTGACCAAATACCAACAACTGCAGTTATATCAACAACCCCAAAAGATTCTAGTCCAATTGATTTAAAATCAAATCCATTTGGATACCATTTTGGGAACGAAACAACAAAAAATTTATTTGAAAATCCAACTAATAAAAGTGGAACAAATGCTAGAATCTGTTTTAAAACTGGTGTAGAAGTATTTGTCGTTAATGAAGGAACTTCTGTTTGAGTTTCATTTGCAGCAGCTAGTTCTCCATTAAATCCTAAATAACCTTCACCCGCTTTTTCTGCTTTTTTACGTCTTGATTCTAAGTACCAAAGACCGACTGCAAGTACAAAAACAGCAGCTAAAATACCTAGAAATGGTGCCGCATAAATATCTGTTTTGAAAAATGTAGTTGGAATAACATTTTGAATTTGCGGTGTACCTGGCAATGCATCCATCGTAAATGTAAACGCACCAAGTGCGATTGTTCCAGGAATTAATCGTTTTGGAATATTACCTTCACGGAATAAGTTTGCAGCAAATGGATAAATAGCAAACACAACAACAAACAAGCTTACTCCACTATATGTTAAAATAGCTCCCATTAATACAATCGCTAAAATCGCTCTTTTTGCTCCAACTAATTGAATAATTGTTTTTGCGATTGATTCAGCAATTCCGGACATTTCAACGACTTTACCAAAAATTGCACCAAGTAAAAATACAGGAAAATATAGTTTTATGAAACCAACCATTTTTTCCATAAAAATATTACTAAAGAATGGAAGAATATAGCTTGGTTCAGTTAAAAGTACTGCAAATAAAGCACAAATTGGTGCAAATAAAATAACAGAAAACCCACGATAAGCAACAAACATTAAAAGTCCTAATGCTAATAAAATAATTAAGATTTCCATAATAACCTCCTTGTTATCTTTACGTATTGGCACTTTTTGATAACGCTTTCATTCAAATTCATTTTTTAATTTGAATTCCACTATTTACTGTATTTTGCTCCTTTCAACAGATTGTTCTTCTGTTTTTAATACAAGCAAATAGTGTGCCAAGTTATTAACGGAAAGTTTTAAACTGGTTTGAATATTTTTAGGACCTTGTATTCACAATAAATATTTATTTTATAATACTAATAATATTAAGTTAATTTACAATTTTCAATATTTTTAATGTATTTTTTCCGAAATTTCGGAATTTCACTTCAATAAAATTCCGAAAACCTGGAAATTCCAGAAATTCGGAATTTTATTTTTGAACATTTTATGAACTTTTTATAGTTTACAATAATGATGAAGTAATTTTTTCATCCAATCATGTACCTCTATAAATTGAAACCCTTCTTTTTTAGCTTTCTCATTACTCAATGATTGATCGCTATAAGCATCAAATGGAGATTGATGTTCGACTGCACCATAAGAGTTAATAATAGCCTTTTTTCCAGTTTCCATTTCACAAATGTTTATAATTTCTTGAAATGTAATTTCACCATTAGAACACGCATTAAAAGGACCACTTTTAATCGATTCATTTTCCCCTAACCAAAGTAAAAACTCAGCGGTTTCATCAGAATCGATAAAGGTCATCTCTTTCTTTAAATCAGATATAATTATTTCTTCATTTCTTGAAACTTTATCAACATGGAAAAGTAATCTCTTCGTATAATCATCCTGTCCTAATACGATTGGGAATCTAGCCGCAAACACTGGAAAATTTGCTTCTTGATATAAAACAGCCTCACAAAGACGCTTCCCTTCCGCATATGAATATTCGTTATCTTTATTATACTCAATAGGATAATTATAAGGATCAAAGTCAGTTTCCACATGGTTTAATCCCGTATCATATACCGCTAAAGATGAAGTGAAAATATATCTTCCAACATGATTAGTTAATAGTTTAATAATTTCCTTCGCTTCATTTGGAGTATAACAAATATTATCATAAACAAGGTCCCATTTATGAGTACTTAAACTTGCTAATGTTTCAGGATTTCGTCGGTCGATTATAAATCTACTAACTCGATCTCCGAGGTCATCTTCTGTAAGTCCTCTCGTTGCAATCGAAACATCATAGCCTTTATCGATTAATTTATGAACAAGTCGTTTTCCGAAAAATCTTGTACCACCTAATACTAAAACCTTTTTCATTTTATAACCTCCAAACAAAAAAATACCCATATTACTAGTTCGCCATTAAACTTCAAAATACCTTTTTATATAGAAAACTTCTATTACTAAGTTCGTTTTTCTAGTAGTCTATTTATGCGATTTGGACGAAAAAAGAGAGCCTCATCCACAGAGGCTCCCCGTCTTTATTATTATTTGTTTAAAACGACTGTTTCAGTAGCAACACTCACATTTCCTGCTGCATCTTTTGCCGTTACAGAGATGACCAATCCAATGTAATCACCATACGATTTATGAGGTATTTCTAAACTGAAGTTTCCATTTTGATCTGCTTGTACTTCTGTCACTACATTGTTGAATTTTATAGCAACCGTTGCATTTGCTTCGGTTTTACCTGTAACTTTTTGATCTTTTTTCGTAACTGTATTAACGATTGGTGCGTCTGGTGCTGTACGATCTAATACAACAATCGATGCTGTTTCACTTTGGTTTCCAGTTGTATCATTTGCACTTACTGTTAATACACTGTCTGCTTTTTGTGGTTTAATTTGGATACTATAGTTTCCACTTGCATCCGTTTTTCCTGAACCTATTACAGTACTATTATTTTTCACAACAATATTGACATTAGCATTTGCTTTACCAGTAATTGTTGTATCATTATCATCAATTACATCAATAGTTGGTGTTAAAAGTAATGTAGTCATCTGAATAACATTTGAATAACCACCGTTAAGTGTACCATTCAACCCACCCATTACAACCAATCTAAAACGGTAGAATGTACTATCACTTAATCCTGTTACTTTCGCACTTGTTGAGCTAACTGTAATCGGTGTTTCCAGTTTTGCATCTGTCCAAGTATAGTTATCTGGCCACGTAATACCATCCTTGCTTGATTGTTGCTGAATTTTCACACCGCCCCATACTCCAGCAGGATCTACAGCTAGCCAGTTTAGTGTAACCGACGTACTATTTTTCGACGCAACTTTAAAAGTGTTTACATTGCTATATACTTTAGTCAAATTGAAGAAATCTGTTGCGTACATTTCTTTACCGTCAACTTTAATTACTTCTTTTGGTTTAGCAGTTACTTCTGGATTTTTTAGATAAATATTAGAAGCAACTTTCTGCATATCATTTTTATCGACAATGCCGTCTTTGTTAAAGTCTTCAATTAGGTAATTCGTATTATCCTGTTGACCCATTTTATCATATACTTGCTTTGCGTCTAGGACATCAATAATGCCATCGCCGTTAACATCTCCAGCTTTAGCTGTAGGTTGAGAACCTGCAACGTATTTAAGCTCTCCAATATCCTCGCCCCAAGTCGTTTTTGTACCTAGTTGTACTTTTAGGATGCTCTTTAAATATCCAGGTGCTTCGTACACAATATCGTATGAATCGTTTGAAAGCGGAATACCATGAATATCAATATAGTTATAGTCATCAATTGTACCTGGGTATTTGTTACCTTTAGAATCTTGCGCATAAGCACTTGTTACAAATTTCGAAATACCATTATTAGCGAATGGTGCTCCCACTCCCTCAAGACGCGCAAATGACGTTACATACGAATGTTTTTGCATAATCTGGAAGCTATTAATTTGGTTAAATGCCGGTATTTCTGTTTCCTTTGTTTCTCCTTGCTTTGTGTAGTTAAATGTTGTCGTATTTACGTCTGCATTTATTGTATTCCAGATGATGTTCCACTCATCGTTTACAACTTTGAATGTTACATCAAGGAATGGAATATCCCCACTAAAGCCTTCATCACCGCTTAAATGAGCGCCTACTTTTACTACATCTTGGCTGTTCGGTGTTTCAGGGTTTGGAGAAATTACTGGGTCGTCTACTTTTACAGTCATACCATGTACTGCTGCATATTCTTGGAATTTCTTATTGACCTTTACATCTACAAATTGAAGATAATCTTTGTAGAAACTAGCATCATATGAACCTGACATTAATTTTTCAACGTTATTCAAGCTTAATGTCATCGTAAGTGTATCATTTAAAGTTACTTTCTTTTTATCATAGGTAGGAACCATATATGGTGAACCTTCCTTAATAAAAGCATAATGATAAAATTCATTTAACAGATGGGCATTACCTGCTTTATCCATTGGGAACAAAGCAATGGTAGCTGGCCCTTTCTCTATATCTTGTTTTTCAATTGCAAATTTCCCATCTCCATTTGGATCAAGTGGAAAATCTCCGGTTGGGAAATATTTCTGGTTGTAATAATACCAAAGAGTATTAGCTGATTGTGAAATTCCAAGTGGTGCTAATTTACTTGTCCCTTCATCGTACACATTTGTATGAACCCAAAATCCATTATATGCTTCACCGTTCATCGTCTCTGTTGTGAAGTCTGAATCTTTTAATTCATACACGCCTGGAGCATGATCTTTAAATGAAAGTTTTGGTAAAGTATTATCAATCGTAAACAATTGTAGCGGTGTCTCGTATTTTGTTGTTCCGTCTACATCGATTGCTCTAAGTTTTGCATAATATTGACCTTCAGTTAATTTTCCATGAGGTGCATTTACATCAACTTTCTCATCTTTTGGATCACCAGCCCATGGATAATAATCTTGGGTAGCTATACCTACATTTATTTTTTGATCAAGTAATTTTGTTGCAGCATTAGTTTTTACCTCAAATGGAGTAGTTGTCCCAATTGGACGACCATCTTTGTCATAAAGAAATACTCTAACTGACTGCATAGGACTATTTAATATATATTGTAAATATGTTAGACCAGGTTGTTGCATAAACGGATGTGCTGGAATCCAACTAACTTGACTTGAAGCTGGGTTAACTATTGAATTATTTCCAATCCCTCTATCAACTACACGAACTGCGAATGGTAAACGATATTTCTCCTGTGGATTATCATGGTTTACAACATTCACATAACCTTCGTATCTGCCTGATTGAGCACTAGATGGAACACTAATAGTCGCTGTTAAATTTGAAGATGAACCAGCAGCAACTGAAACATTTTGTTCAGACGTCGTTATAGTTACATTATTTGTTACTGCATTAAGAACACCAGTTTTAGCCTTCGAATATTCGTAAGTAATATCAAATTGTTTTGATTGTGTTCCTTTATTTTTAATTATGAAATTTTTAGTGCCAGTATTCGAACCGGTTGCTTTTTTATAGATTGTACCAAAAACGAATGATCCTGTTTTATCATCAATCGGCTTATAACTTGCGCTTCCTGAATCATAGTTTAGCGTTTGGTTCAGAACTTCAAACGCCATATCTGAATGAACCGCTTCTTTCACATCGACTAATCCAGCTCCTACTTCGTATACTGAATAGTCATCTGTTAATTTATCAGCTGTATTCTGTAATGCCTCTTTTACATCAGAAGGTTTGTATTCTGGATGTGCTTGTAAAATAAGCGCTGCAATTCCTGCTACATGAGGAGATGCCATTGATGTACCAGAAATACGAGCGTAAGCTGACGAATAATCGATTCCATCTTCTGGGCTATGAACGTACTCTGGATAAGAAGAATAAACAGATACACCAGGTGCTACAATATCAGGTTTAACATCATAGCTTCCAGTCACTGGTCCTCTTGAGCTGAAACTTGCAAGATGAGTTCCTTCAGTGTTAATCGAACCTACACTTGTAACTTTAATAGAAGAAGTTGCAGCCGCAGCTTTTAAACGTTCTCCATCTGCTTTCGGAAGACGGTAAGTCGGTATTAGACCAACATCTTGTGCTAAATAATTGTCAATGTCACCGTCTATATTGTTATACATTACGACAGCCACTGCACCAGCATCTTTTGCATTTCTAATTTTTTCCGCTAGTGCATACGTTCCACGTTGAATTAATGCGACTTTGCCTTTTAAATCAATCTTTTGACCATTCGCATCTTTAAAATCATCAGCTCCACCTAAGCCAACATAGACAACAGGGTATGATTTGTCTACGAGCGTACTTACATCATCATTATATCCCATACCTAACATCTTCATATTAAATGATTCAGTTCCAACAGTAGCCGTTGCTGTAGGGATATTCATTGGAAAATCGCTAGCACCAACTGTAATTGCTAATGCAGCTGTTCCTGGAGAACCAAGTGTACCTTCTGATGGACCTGAGTTACCAGCTGAAATGACACAAGTTACACCAGCTAAAGTAGCATTATTTATTGCTATCGAAGTTGGATATAATGGGTCGTTTACTGTAGCACCAAGCGATAAATTAATGACGTTCATTCCATCTTTTACAGCTTTATCTATACCTCCTAGAATGGCATCTAAATATCCACTACCATATGGTCCTAATACACGATAACTATATAAGTCAACATCAGGAGCTACGCCTAACACCGGATATTTAACATTGTTTTTTCCTTGTCCTGCAATTGTTCCAGAAACGTGAGTTCCATGGTACGTAAAATATTCATGACCTTCAACAACTGGCGATCCAGCTTTTTTCCAATCATCTAAAGTCGTCTCCATTGGATCTGCATCATTATCAACAAAGTCCCAACCTTTTACTGTACTTAGGTCAATACTAGCTGGATCTACTCCATTTACTTTGCGATATCCTTTATATACGTCTATTAAATCTGGGTGGTTGTAATCAATACCTGTGTCGATTACTCCGACTTTAATTCCCTTACCTTTAATACCTTCTTTATGTAAGGGTTCAATACCTGGAAGTGGAATCGAATTCTCTTGAATTGTGTTCGGATAATCATTTGGACCTACTGTACTTTGTTGACTAACAGATGTTGAAGTTGATGTTGATTTTCCAGTAAAGTTTGTTGAAGTACTTTTGTCCGTACCACCTAGTTCACTTGGATCAAGCTTTACAACATCATCCTTAAAAACTTTACTTACTAAACCTGACTCTATTAATTGGTTCACATAAGTTCCTGGAAGTATCATTGATACTCCATTAAATGCGTTCTTATATTCATTTGTAATTTGAATTTCTGATTGATTAGTAGACTTAGATGAAGTGTTTTCATTAGGTGTGATTGAATAAGTACTAATAGCATTAGCTCCGGCTCTTGCTGGAACCATTTTTTCAACAAAATCTCTAAACAGTTTATGACTATCATTTACATCTTGAGTCGCTTCTTTTAATGATAGCTCATTGCCCGCTACTTGTTGTTGTAGGACTGCTACTTTTGCAGGAACCTGTTTAAATTGTACAATAACTCGTACTGGTGCAGCGTTGTTTACGTTGATTTTTGGATCGATTTTAATTTCACTTTCTGTACTGTAACTGTTCAGAACATTTATCTGTTCAGTCGTTAGTTTTGAAGCATTAGATTGATTACTTGTACTAGTTCCAGCAATAGTGTTTTGGACATTGTTTGCCGCCAAAACATTATAAGGAACCGCTGTAGAAAGTAATACACCACCAATTGTGGCACTTGCAAGCACTTTTCTAATTTTGTACTTTCCCAAGTTGTTGTCCCCCTTTAATTTTAGTCAGTTAATAAAACTATTTCTCTAAAACTATTAGAATCTTACAAATTTTCATAAGATTTAAACGTTACAAACATTTTACTAAAATCGACAAAACTCTTGTATTGGGGGAATTTCGCACTTTTTCCTTTGATATCCATTCTAAAAAACTTACAAAAACTACTTTAATTACTAAAAGTTTCTTTTATTACGTTGAATATACAGAAAATAATTAGGTTTTAAATTTGGGGGAATATGAGGATTTCATTAATTTTTTTTAACTATTTTTTTAACACTCCCAAATATTTACATTATTTTTAATCATTATTTAATAAAGTAAAAACAAAAAAGCTGTCGAAATTTTCCAAACAGCTTTAAAATTTTGTATTATATTAATAAAATAACTATCCAGAATAGTGATACATATTTTATATATTTTTAATTACTATATAATGAGTTTCAGGTCTAACACCTAATCTAAGTGGAATAGTCGTTGTTCCATAACCATTACTTATTATTTGGGTTATATTATTGCACACATGCGTTTTACCTTTTTCATAAGGACCATAACCAAAAATCCTTATTTGCCCTCCATGTGTATGACCACTTAAAACGAGAGATATCCCATGTTCTTTCTTTAAAAACTTCAAAATTCTTGGATTATGACTAACTACAAGTTTAAATGCATTTTGTTTAACACCTTGAAAGGCAAGGTCAAGATCCACCTTCCCAGTTTTCAAATCATCTACTCCAATTAATGCCCATTCTTTTTGTAAATGATTAACCGTAACAGATGAATTTTTCAATACAACTACATTCCATTTATTAAATATAGTCTCTAGTTCATTTTTTTCTATTTCGATATCATTATTTCCCCAAACAAAGTAGACCTTCCCAAGACTACTTAGCTTTTGAATATTTTGTTCTATTCTTTTAAGAGGTACTCCTTTCTCTAATAAATCTCCGCCAATTATGACCAAATCAACTTTGCTAGACATTCGCTTTATAATAGAAGAATTAATTTCTCTTCTATGAATATCTGAAATAAAAAATAGTCTAATTGGCTTTTCAAGTGGAGTATTTGAGAAAGAAAATTCATGTTTTCTTACTATATTCAGATGAGCCTCAATGAACATATAAACTAACAGCAGAAAACCTAGTAAGATACAAATGAAAAAATAAATCATACAGCCCTCCATTTCCAGCATTAAAAGAAATACCTACTCGCTGAGCTTTTCTAAAAAAGACTATTGCTTCTATTTCTTAATGTCCTTGATAATTCTCGCTAGATTACCTCATAGCGGTATGGCAGTTCCTCTACAGATGATCATTTTAGGTTTAACTTTTATGGTATTAACTCTCATTGTATTTTCAATTATAGCGATTTTTGCAGGCAGCTTGGGTGAAAAATTGTTACAAAATGAGAAATCATCTAAAATTATCAATCTAGCACAAGGCATTATTATTATAGGAATAGGTTTAGAACTATTTTTTATGGTTCGATAAAAGTGTACCCTTTTAAAATGACAATACAATGAAAAATGAGTACTTTAATTAGTACTCATTTTTCTATTTATAATATTTTTAACTCTCCAGCTTTAATTATATTTGCTTGTTTTAAGAATAAGTACATAATATATGAAACGATCCCAGGTACTAATACGTATGTAACAATCATCGGTATAATAACTGCACTTCCATAGGTAGCTAATAAATTCATTGGTGCAACAAGTGCACATAATCCTAAACCTGCAATTTCTTTTGGTGCTTCAATATGAAATAAGAATGCAGAAATCGGTCCAGCCACAGCACTTGCAACTATGGTTGGTATAAGTATCCTTATATTCCTAGTTACATTTGGCAGCTGTAATTTTGGCGTGATAATTAATAAACCAAGGATACTTCCTGGATCATTCTCTCGTGCAGAGATAACTGCTAATCCTACAAATTGTGCAGCACAACCCGCTAATGCAGCTCCTCCGGCTAATCCATCTAAATTCAATGCAATGGCTAATGCTGCAGAAGAAGCAGGTGAAACAATTAATATCCCCCACACTACTGCTAATACAATCGAAGCAATAATTGGCGAACCTTCAGTTGAACCTTTAATAAAATTCCCAACTGCTATTAAGATTGGTGAAATCCATTTTGATAAATATAATCCAACTAAACCTGAAATTAAGATGGCAAATAACGGCACAACCATTAAATCTAATTTCGTTTTCCCTTGAACGGCTTTTCCAATAAGGATTGCAACTAAAGCGGATAATAACGCTCCTACTGGTTCACCCATTTTAATGGTCATTGCAGTATCCACCATCAATAATGCCCCGGAACCGATTATTGCAGCAGCCATTGCAGAAAAAATGATTAACGTACTTGAACCCAATAAAACAGCTATACCTGCACCAATAGCAGGTGCCATTAATAACTTAGTCGAAAATCCAATCGTCATTAAAGATTCAAAATGAAAGATTTTCCCAATACTCTCAAGTAAAGAACCGATACCGATCATGACAAAAACAGCATGTGCTATACCTTCTGATGCTCTAAATATCCTACTTTTTTCTTGCGTGCTCATATGATACCTACCTTTTTTTAGTAACTACTTCTAGTATTTGCATAATGAATAGAAAATTATTAATAAATAGAAGCACAAAAAAACGTCCAAATAATTGGACGTTTTCAATTAGAAAATTATACCATATTTATTGAAAAGCTTAAACACTCTTCTGCCTTTGTAATTTGTTTCCAAACCTCATTCGTTGAAGTTCCACCTTCACTAATTCTTGCTTCCATAACTGTTTTTGGATTTAATGTATGATAAATATCTCCTTCAAACACTTCATTAATTCTCTTAAATTCCTCAAGTTTTAATTCCCCAAGAAATTTATGATTCTCTATAGCATATAGAACCGTTTTTCCAACGATTTCATGAGCTTGTCGGAATGGGATATTTTTTCGAACTAAGTAATCAGCAAGGTCAGTAGCATTTGAATAATCATTTTTAACAGCTTCGTACATACGTTTTTCGTTTACTTTCATCGTATCGATAATTCCCGAAAGTAATTGCAGGGCTCCTACGACTGTATAAACAGTATCGAACATACCTTCTTTATCTTCTTGCATGTCCTTGTTATATGCTAAAGGTAGTCCTTTTAAAACAGTTAATAACCCGATTAAACTGCCATAAACTCTGCCTGTTTTACCTCGAAGTAATTCTGGAACATCTGGATTTTTTTTCTGCGGCATAATACTAGAGCCGGTACAAAAAGCATCGTCTAATTCAATAAACTGAAATTCTTGACTAGACCAAATAACAAATTCCTCTGATAGTCTAGAAATATGTGTCATAAGTAATGACGAATCAGAAAGGAACTCTACGATAAAATCACGATCGCTTACTGCATCTAAACTATTATGATAAATATCGCTAAAACCAAGTAATTCAGCGGTACGTTGACGGTTAATTGGAAATGTAGTTCCAGCTAATGCACCCGCACCTAATGGTGAAATATCCACTCGTTTTAAACTATCTTTGAATCGACTTTTGTCACGCTCTAGCATCCAAAAATACGCAAGTAAATGATGTGCAAATGAAACAGGCTGTGCTCTTTGTAAGTGCGTATATCCAGGCATAATTGTATTTACATGCTTTTTTGCTTGCGTCACGATTTTATTTTGAACTTCTTCAATTAAATCAATAATGGAGGACGTATTATTTTTTAAAAAAAGGTGCATATCCGTTGCTACTTGATCATTTCGACTGCGTCCTGTATGTAGTTTTCCTGCTACAGGACCGATTTCTTCAATTAACATGCTTTCGATATTCATGTGAATATCTTCATTTTCAACGCTAAATTGAACCTCATTTTTCTCAACTTTTTTTAATATCTTATTTAAACCTTCTATTATTAGTTCAGCTTCACTGATTTCAATTATGCCACATTCTCCAAGCATCGTTGCATGTGCGATACTACCAGCGATATCTTCTTTAGCCATTATTTGATCAAATTCAATTGATGCCGTAAATTCTTCTACTAATTGATTTGTCTCCTTCGTAAAACGTCCGCCCCAAAGTTTTGACATAACTGCCTCCTTAATCCACTCTATATTTTATTTACTTAAAACTGTATTTTTCTGTGTAACTTCGCTATATACCTTTGTTGGTAATCCCCATAGTTTAATAAAGCCTACCGCTGCATTATGATCAAATAAATCACCCTTTGAATAGGTTGCAAGCTCTTCATTATATAAACTAGTTTCTGATTTTCTACCTACTACTGTATGAGTGCCCTTAAATAATTTCACACGAACAATACCGCTTACTGTTTCTTGTGTTGTATTTACAAACGCATCTAAAGCACCCATTAAAGGTGAATACCACAAGCCATCGTATAGCATTTTTGAAAATTGTTGTTCAATGCTTACTTTAAAATTTGTCACTTCACGAGGCAATGTAAGGAACTCTAATTCTTTATGAGCATTGATTAAGATTAGCGCTGCTGGATTTTCATATACTTCACGTGATTTTATACCTACTAATCTATTTTCAATATGGTCGATTCTTCCAACACCATGCTTTCCACCAAGTACATTTAATTGTTCAATTAGTTGAACTAGTTCAATAGGCTGACCGTTTAAGCTAACAGGTACACCTTTTGAAAATTCAATTTCAATATATTCAGGAACATCCGGAGTATTTTCAATAGCATTCGTCCAATCAAAAGCTTCTTCAGGTGCTTCATTCCATGGATTCTCTAATACACCTGCTTCACAAGCTCTTCCCCATATATTTGCATCAATTGAAAATGGATTATCTAAATCAACAGGAATTGGTACACCATTTTCATGTGCATATTGTATTTCCTCATCACGAGTCATGCCCCATTCACGAACGGGCGCCACTACTTTAAGATTCGGATCCAATGCCATTACTGAAACTTCGAAACGAACTTGATCGTTTCCTTTTCCAGTACAACCATGCGCTACTGCAACTGCACCTTCTTGCTTCGCTACATCGACTAATAATTTTGCAATTAAAGGTCTTGATAGAGCAGATGATAGTGGATACTTCCCTTCATATAATGCATTCGCTTTTAGAGCGGGGACAATATATTCATTTGCAAATAAGTCCTTAACATTGATCATATATGACTTAATTGCTCCTAAATTTAAAGCCTTTTGACGAACAGCTTCAACATCTTTTCCTTCACCTAGATCAAGACAAAGTGCAATCACATCGTAGTTATATTTCTCCTGTAACCATTTGATACAAACTGACGTATCTAAACCACCTGAATATGCTAAAACAATTTTTTCATTTCCCATGTTATTACCCCCGATTAGATTATTAAGAAATATAATAAATTTTTAGAATTATAAATTACCCATTAAGGCAACTAAGATTGCTTTTTGAGCGTGAAGTCGATTTTCAGCTTCATCAAATACTACCGAATGCTTACCATCAATTACTGAAGCAGTTACTTCTTCCCCTCTATGTGCAGGTAAGCAGTGCATGAATAAATAATCATCTTTAGCGTTTTCTAATAAGTGATCATTTACTTGATACGGGCTAAAATCTTTTAAGCGAATTTCAGCCTCTTCCTCTTGCCCCATACTGGTCCAAACATCCGTTATTACAACATCAGCTCTACTTACACCATCTACAGGGTTATTAACTACTTCAATAACACTTCCAGTTGTTTTTGCAACATGCTTCATCGATTGAATTACAACTTTATTCGGTTCATACCCAACGGGACATGCAATTGTTAAATAAACACCAAGCTTAGCTGCGCCTTCAATTAATGAATGACAGATGTTATTATTTCCGTCTCCTACATAAGCAATCTTCAAACCTTTTAATCTACCTTTATGCTCAAGAATTGTTAAGAAATCAGCCATGATTTGAGCAGGATGGTGCAGATTTGTTAATCCATTAATAACTGGAATTGACGAGTGTTCAGCAAACTCGCTCAACATATCATGAGTATTTGCTCGAATCATGACCCCATCTACATAACGAGAAAATACTTTCGATGTATCATGAACAGTTTCGCCTCTACCAATCTGTAAATCTTTACTACTCATAAAGATTGCATGACCACCTAATTGCATCATCGCAATTTCAAATGAAAGTCTCGTTCTAGTAGAATTCTTTTCAAAAATCATCCCTAGTACTTTGTCTTTTAAATACGGATGTGCCTCTCCCGCCTTTTGCATATTTTTCATCTCTAAAGATTTTTCAAGTAAGAATAATAATTCACTTGATGAAAACTCACTTATTGAAAGAAAATTTTTCCCTTTAAAATCCGACCATTTTACAGAGCTGAAATTTCCTTTTGTAACATTCCCTTTTGTCTTTTGAATATAACCATTTTTCTTTACATGATTTTCTTTCAATACTTTACTCATAAATCCATCCCCTTTTTTTAGAAGTTCAGATTCTTATATAATGAATGATTATACACAAATATAAATAATTATACAATTGGTTTTTTAGTTTTTTTTGGTAATTTTTTATAAATAATTTTAACGCATCACAAAAAACCTTATAAACACTCGTTTTATACTAATAAACAAGATAAAAAAAAACGGATAAAATAAAAAAAGATGAACTAACCAATCATATGTAATGATAGGTCAATCCACCTTTTTAAATATTTATTCATTTACCAAGAAATGACTTTAACATCCAAAGCATCTTTTCAATTTCAGCAATCTTACCTAGGAATAAATCAGCTGTTTCTTGATCATCACTTTCTTCAGCAATTGAGATTACATCACGCGATTCTTGTACAACTTTTTCATAGTCCTTAATCAGATCGGACACCATTTCTTCTGCAGAAAACGTATGATTACCTTCTTTAATCGTAGCCGTTTCTAAGTATTCACGAAGTGTAGCTATTGGTTTTGCGCCAATTGTTAAAATACGTTCTCCTAAATCGTCTACCATTACTTTTGCATCGTCATAATACAATTCAAATTTTTCATGTAGAGTAAAAAAATTCGGTCCTTTTACATACCAATGATAGTTATGTAATTTTACATATAACACATTCCAATTCGCCAGTTGTTGATTTAATAGACTTTCTAAATTTGCCAACTTCATTCACACTCCAATTTCTTTGTAACATACAAAGAAATTTTTCCCAAAAAGTGTGCAGTCTATTCTATTTTTCCCATGAATGTTCAATTGTAGTTCGAAATAGTTCGTTTAAGTTCTCAGTATTTACCTTGTTTGACTCAGAAATCCCCTTCACATACTCTTCAAAAAACTGAATTTTATTTTCAATAAAATCGTTTAATACTTTTTTTCTAGGCTCAAGATCTACTTCTTCACCTTGTTTTTTTCGGATTAATAACTTGTCTACTTCTTCTAAAAATTCCTGTTCTAACCCTTCCATCTCTAAAAGTTCATCAAACAAAATTGGGGGAATTTTATTGTATTTTTGGATCCATATACAAGCTAATAGTGGTCTTAATACATAAAAATACTTTTTAATCTTAACTTCTTCCCATTGCAAATAATCACGGTAATTCCCTTTGGCCATATGGAGATAATGGTAAATACATGCCTTTTTAGAAAGAATGTCATTACCGATTTTTCTTAATTCTACTGAAATCGTTAAATCATCATGATAAACAATTGGAGACCTTATCCATTCTAATAAGGCCGGGTTTGATTTTGCAAAAAGATTAAGTGCCTTTTTTATGTCCCACCCACTAAAATCAAGTAAATCATTGATAGGATATTCAATTACGTCACGTTTTTGGTCGATGCTTAAATACCAATCTTTTCGATGAACATAAACAAAACGTACATCATAATCGCTGTCTTTAGATGGAAATCCCCACGCTCTACTACCAGACTCAACTGCAAATAGTATTTTTACGTCATGTTCGGTTTCTATTTGTTTTAGTTTTTCTACAATTATTTCCTTCATATTTATCTCCTTACACCGCGTCATGAAATGCTATAGTATAACTAGTATAATAATAATTATTATATCTGCTCAAGGAGTTTCTTGAATTTATTATAAATTCGAACAGAAGGTTTAAAGTAGGCTCCGTATGACTTTTTAACGATATTTAAAGCTAAAACCGGATCATTAAATTCTGATTTTAAAATAAAAAAGACAGTTATAACTGCCCTTCAATTTAATAGTAATTTATATAGGTTGATATTGATTTTAACTTTTCTTCAAGCGAGGTAATATCTTCTGCTTTCAATTCCTCTAAGTAATTTACTTCTCCATCTTCACTATCAAAATGTAAATTATTATCATTTTTATTAAATGTAATAGATGTTCCGATCGGAACCCTATATTCATTTTCATTTTGAATTAACTCAAGTATTTCCATTTTAGGGTAAGTACTAAAATTATCATTAGTTACGAAAGATTTTATTTGATTAACTACTTCTGTGATTATCTCTAATTTTTCATCGCTATTCATCATTTATTCACCTCATTTTATATTTCCCAACTTTGGAGAAATTTTCTCTATAAAATAACTTGAAGGATGTTTCTCCAACTGTACATTAATATCTACTCCATCTTCTACTCTTGATTGTCTTAATTAAATTGCTCCAAATGGCATTTGTCAGATTTACTCCTTCGGTATATTATGAGAGAAAAATACAATGATTTAATTAGATTCCATCATTATTTTAACTAGTCTATCCGATAGGACGTGGCTTAAGTGGAAAACTTTATTTATGTTTTAAAACCAGTTCGATCAACTTTTTTACATGATTCAACGGAAGAAGAACGAAATATTGTATCAGAGCATTTTCATTATCTACAGAACTTAAATAAAGAAAAGACAGTATCATTAGCAGGAAGAACCGAACAAGCTGAATTTGGTATTGTCATCTTAAAAACAGAAAACTTACAGCACGCAAAAGAAATCATGCAAAATGATCCGGCTGTAAAAAAAAATGTAATGACTGCTGAACTATATCCATTTTTAATTGCATTAAATTAAATACAAAAAGTGCATCGAAAATTCTCGATGCACTTTTTATTGGTAATTACTTTATATTAAAAAATATATTTTCTAATTCTTTTAACGTAGTAGCTTTTTTAGCTACTTCAGACTTTTCTTGATAGAAACTAATATTACTAAAACGATGAAGTAATAAATAAGTCATTAATTCTTTTTGTAAGCCCTCGTTTAATTCGTTTTTCTTATAGCCATAGCTCTCTAGAAAAATTTTATTTAGTCCTTCAAATGGATAAAACATAAACGCTATTGGCCCAAGTAAATCATATTTTGAGTTTCCTACAAAGCAATCAGCAAAATCAATTAAACCAGTAAATTTCCACATACCATCCAATTTATTCATGATTAAATTAAATGGCGTGTATTCTCCTGTTAATAACACAATCTCCACATTTCCTTGCAATGTTTTATCATCTATATAGCTTGTTAATTGATTAAATAAATCATCATTCATTCCGTTATTTTTATGATGATTCTCTACTTGCTCTAATTGATTCGTAATAAAATGCTTCCAAAGATCATAATCATCTTGTTTTGTGGAGATCGTTGCGTCATGGATTTCACTTATGATTTTTCCTAAATCAAACGCAATTTGCTTTTTCTCCTCAAAAGTCAGGTCATCAAAGACATCAATTAAAAGAGTCCCTTTTAGTTCACTCATTACTAAATAGCTCCAGCCTTCAAATTGACCAGTTGAAATTAATTTAGGAACATCTACGGACAGAGTTCTCCTGTTTAAAAACTCAAGAACCTGCTTCTCCTTTATGAACTCGTCATTCACATAAGAAGGATATAATTTAATTACAATTTCACCATCTATACTAAAAACAATATTCCCACCGTACGAAAATCGAGTAAGCTTCTCATAATCGATCTTTTCTAACTCACAAATTTTACGAATCTTACCTTCCCAAAAACAATTTTTCTCGCGCATTATTTTATATTTTTCTTTTGTTATTTTATAAAGATAGGTCATCTATTCTACCTCAATTTTTAAATATTTCGTTTCTTAATTTTCCTTCTACGCAGAAAGATTTTGATTTAATACCGCTCTTTTTTTAATATTAAGTACAAATAATGTTGCAACTAAACAAAAGATACCTGCTGCAATAAAAATCGATTGGTAGGCATTTAACCAAGAATAAACTAAACCTCCACCATATGCTGCAGCTCCAGCACCTAATTGATGGGCGGTATAAATCCATCCATAGATTACCCCTACCTTCTCTTTCCCAAAATGATCCGTCGCTAGTTTAATAGTTGGAGGAACTGTAGCAATCCAATCCATCCCATAGAAAATGGCAAAAGCACTTAAATAAATGATTGAATTAGTAGATAAAGCAAAAGGAAGAATAAGTAATGATAATCCTCTTAAACCATAATACCAAAATAACAACCAACGATTATCAAAGCGATCGGAAATATATCCGGATAAAGTCGTTCCTATAATATTAAATATTCCCATGAACGCTAAAATACTAGCAGCCGTTACCTCTTTATATCCATAATCGATACAAAGTGAGATAAAATGAGTACCGATCAAACCACTAGTTGAAAAGCCACAAACGAAGAAACTTCCCGCCAATAACCAAAAAACTTTCGATTTAGCACCTAATTTTAACCCATCAAAAGCTGCCTTCACTGGATTTACATTTTTCGCTTGCTTCTGATTACTTTTTTCAGCCCCTAAAGGTAGAATCCCAACATCTGCTGGATCATTCTTCATAAAAATCCAAAGTAATACATAAATGAATACACCAAAAGAAAATATGGTTAAAACGGCATTTCTCCATGAATAATTTTCAACGATATAGGCCATAAGCGGCAAGAAAACAAGTTGACCGGCTGCTGAACTGGAGGTTAAAAGACCTAGCGCTAAACCACGCTTTTTTTCAAACCAAGTAGTGGCAACATACGCATTTAACACCGTCAAAAATGCCCCCGCACTTAAACCAATAATGATTCCCCAAATGATAAATAAATGCCAAATTCGTGTCATAATTGTTGTTAGTAAAATAGCAGCTAATAATGTTCCCATACCTACTAACAATACTTTTCTTACACTAAACTTTTGATATAAGCCAGCAATAAATGGACCAGAGAATCCAACAAGAGTTATACAAATCGCAAACGCACCAGAAATTGATGCTCTACTCCAACCAAATTCCTTTTCAAAAGGAATCATCATCACTCCAGACATCGTATTTGTTACTGCGGCAATAATGACGGATAAGAATGTAACAATTAAAATAATCCAAGCATAATGTATTTTTCCACTCTTCAATCAAACTCCTCCTTCATTATTAGACCATGATCTTTCTCTCATTTAATAACATTTTTTTAAGCTTATCTACACTACTAACAATTGCATTCGCTCCTGCATCAGTTAATTCCAATTCACTTCCATAACCATAAGTTACTCCAATTGCATCAATATTAGCGATTTTGGCACCCTTTATATCGTGAAGTCGGTCTCCAACCATTACCGAATCTTCCTTAGAAAGATTATTATTCATTTCAAAAATATACTCAATGATCTCGCCTTTATCGATTCTTGTGCCATCTAGTTCACTTCCAACAATTTGAATAAAATACTCATCGAGTTGGAAATGACTCAATATTTTCTTTGCGAAAATAGTTGGTTTTGAAGTTGCTACATATAATCTTTTTTTCTCTTTTTGCAAATCGCTTAGAAGTTCACGTATCCCATCATATACATTATTTTCAATCATACCACTCTGCGAAAAGTATTCGCGATAAAAACGAACTGCATTTAATATATCTTTTTCATTTAATTGGAAAATTTCAGAAAAAGATTGTTGAATCGGAGGCCCAATAAATTTTAAAAGCTCTGCTTCTAATGGAATAGCTATATTCAATTTCTGTAATGCATACTTTACCGAGTTCAAAATCCCTACTTTTGGATCCGTTAATGTACCATCTAAATCAAACAAGATTGTATTATAAGTCATTATTTTGTCCTCCATCATTATTACTCCACAAAAAAGCGTTAGCATTTTTAGCTAACGCAAATTTATCAATTTACTTTTTCCATTCATTTTTCAACATACTATAAACAGCAATATCATAAAACTTATCTCTAATTTGCTGAGCTTCCCTTTGAATACCTTCTTGTTTAAAACTTAAACGTTCAGGAATTGCCCTACTCTTTCCATTTTCAACAGCTGCTCTAATCACGACTCGATTCAGATTAAGTTCATCATAACAATATGAAACTAAACCTTCTACAGCACGAGTCATTATTCCCTTACCTTGTACATGTTCACTTAACCAATAGCCGATTTCAGTTGTTTGATTCGACCAATCTATATAATGTAATCCTACCATACCTACTAATTCATTTTTATAAAAAATGCCCGCTTCAAAACCATTATTATCTGCAAATTTTTGTAGCCACATAGGTATAATTGATTTTTGATAATCCTCGATCAATGGAATATTTTCAGCCCAAATCAACCATTCTTTTAAGGAATTTTGATTTCCCTTCAGTGCCTCTACTAATGTTGCTGCATATTTCGGTGTTAATAAATTGATTGATAAATCCTCACTAATTTGAACCTTAAACATGTCCATCCTCCTTTTTTTACTAAGACATTATTTCTAATTAGCTAATTACATTTCTTCAGATTTAGGAGAAGTATTGTAACCAAATCTAATTTCTGCTTTTATATTAATCTACTTTAATTCTCTACAAACGGATCTAAATCCTCTGACTTTCAAAAAAAATATTTTAATCCATTGTTCTCAAGACATAAAATCTACATTTTATTAGTTGTTTTTATATATATATTTTTGGAACAAGTTTCACAATTACTTGCCTAATTAATAGTTACATAGTATATTTTTTCAAAAGGAATATTAAAAACTTCTAATTATTTCTTAAAAATAAAAATCAATCTTGAGGTAATTTCATGCAAAACTGGATTATTGAAACAATGGATACATTTGGCTATTTAGGTATCTTTTTATTAATTGCATTAGAAAACATATTTCCTCCAATTCCTTCCGAAGTAATTTTAACGTTTGGTGGGTTCATGACTACTGAATCTTCACTATCTAAAATAGGTGTTATTTTCTTTTCAACTTTAGGATCAGTAATTGGAGCAATCATACTTTTTTGGATTGGTACATTACTAGATATAAATACGTTAGAAAAAATCGTAGAACGCTGGGGGCATTTTTTACGTTTAACTAAAAAGGATGTCCATAAAGCGGACGAATGGTTTTCAAAATACGGTGTTTGGACTGTCTTTTTCTGTAGACTGATTCCATTAATACGTAGTTTAATTTCTATACCAGCTGGAATGGCTAGAATGAATTTTTGGATCTTTTTGCTATTTACAACTTTAGGCTCATTAATATGGAATACAATTTTAGTTTTAGTTGGTGCATCAGTCGGTGCATCCTGGGAAAAGATTGTTGGGTATATGGATGTGTATTCAAGTATTATTTATGGATTTTTAGCGATTGGATTGGTCATTTTTATCTTCCTTTTTATCAAAAAAAGAAAACGTTCTGCCTAAATAAGAAGAAAAAAACTCAGACTAATTTCGTTTAGTCTGAGTTTTTTAGCTTTATTTATATCTAAGTACTCTCATCGAATTCAATACTGCCAATACAGTAACTCCAACATCTGAAATTACTGCTTCCCACATTGTAGCTATTCCGATTACACCTAGTAATAAGAAAAATCCTTTCACTGCTAAAGCAAAAAAGATGTTTTGCCATACTATTTGTCTTGTACGTTTAGCGATTTTAATTGCATCCACAATTTTTGAAGGTTCATCCGACATTAATACAACATCAGCAGCTTCGATCGCTGCATCGGAACCAATTCCTCCCATTGCTATACCTATATCTGCTTGTGCTAAAACTGGCGCATCATTAATACCGTCCCCAACAAATGCAATTTTTTCTTTCGATGATTTTATTTTTTCTATCAATTCAAGCTTTTCTACCTTCTGATGTGGAAGAAGCTCTGAATAAATATCATCTATTGCTAATTCTTTACCAATACTTTTCGCAACTGAGTTAGAATCACCGGTTAACATAACAGTCTTTTTAATTCCAACTTTTTTAAGCTCAAGTATCGCTTTTTTTGCATCATCTTTTAGTTGATCTGCAATGACAATTGATCCTATATAATGATTATTTTTTGCTAAATAAACTGTTGTGCCTACTTCTCTGGTTGGTTCATATAAAATTGAATGACTTTCCATTAGTCTTGAATTCCCTACTAACAGAGCATCTCCATTAATCGTAACGCTAATTCCATGTCCGGCAATTTCAGTATAGTTTGATAGCTTTGCTTCAACAATATCTTTACCATACTTTTGACGAATTGATAATGCGATTGGGTGAGTAGAATAAAACTCTCCATAAGCAGCTAATTCCAATAACTCCTCTTTCGAATGACCACGAGTAGGTATAATCGAGCTTACTTGGAATTGCCCTTTCGTCAACGTTCCAGTTTTATCAAACACAATATATTTCAAATCATTTAATGCTTCTAAATAATTACTTCCTTTTACTAATACTCCCGATTTTGATGCTGCTCCGATTCCTCCAAAAAATCCTAAAGGAATTGAAACAACTAGAGCACAAGGACATGAAATAACTAGGAAAATTAATGCTCGATATACCCAATCATAAAGTGTTTCACCTGGAATAAAAATTGGTGGAATGATTGCAATTATTGCTGCTGTGATTACAACTATAGGTGTATAAACCTTTGCAAATTTTGTAATAAAATTTTCAGTAGGAGCCTTTTTATTTGTTGCATTTTGAACAAGTTCTAATATTTTTGATACTGTCGATTCATTAAATTTCTTCGTGACTTCAATTTCAAGTAAACCTTGAACATTTATAAATCCACTTAATACTTCATCGCCCTCAAATATTTCTCTTGGTAATGACTCACCTGTTAATGCAGAAGTATCAACACTTGAAAATCCACTTTTTACAATTCCGTCTAACGGAACCCTTTCCCCAGGTTTAACGATGATCGTATCTCCAATTTGAATCTTTTCAGGAGATACTTGTTCAGTTTTATCACCATTTTTTAAATTAGCATAATCAGGACGTATATCCATTAATTTTGAAATCGAATTCCGTGATCGGTTTACTGCAATACTTTGGAACAATTCACCTAACTGATAAAATAGCATTACGGCAACAGCTTCAGGGTATTCTCCAATAATAAATGCACCAATTGTAGCTACTCCCATTAAAAAATTCTCATCAAATACTTGCCCTCTAAAAATATTACGAATCGCTTTTAAAACAACGTCCGCACCCGCTATTAAATAGGCAGCTATAAAAATAATCAATTGATAGAGCATAGGTACATTAAGTAATTGAGCTAAAATTAATAAAGTAGTACCGATCCCTAATTTAACAATAAGTTTCTTTGTTTCAGCATTCATTCCCTGCTGCTTCTCTTGCCCAAGTTTTGAATCCATTTTTGAAACAGGATTAATATGCGGTTCTAATACACGAATCTTATCTTTGGCGCTCTCGATAACTGATTCTTTTTGTTCTTCACTCGTCGTAATTGTCATCGTCAATGTTGCAAAATTTACTGAACATGCATCAACGCCTTCAAGTGTGGAAACTCCTTTTTCAATCTTCATTGCACAATTAGCGCAATCAAGACCTTCTAATTTTAATTCACTATTTACTTGTCTTTGTCCCCTACTCAACAAACTCAACTCCTCTCTTTAAGAAACACCTATTTTAATCCTCTAAAATATGTTCTAGTGCTTGGTTGAAAATTTGCGTAACATGCTCATCTGCTAACGAATAATAAACTACTTTACCTTCTTTACGATTTTTTACTAAATGCGCCTGTTTTAATACACGTAACTGATGTGATATAGATGATTGAGTCATTTCTAATAAATAAGCTAGGTCACATACACACATCTCAGATTGACTAAGTGCATGTAATATTCTCGTTCTCGTCTTATCTCCAAGAACTTTAAAAAGTTCTGCTACTCCTGTCAGTGTTTCAATATTTAACATGCTTTCTTTTACTGAAAGAATTATATCCTCATGCATAACCGTTTGTTGACAAGCTTCATCACAAACTTCGTCAACTTTCTTCTTTTCTTCAATCATAAACTGTCCTCCTATGAATACATGAACAATCATTCATATGTTTTCTATATGTATATTATATGAGTGATTGCTCATATGTGTCAAAATATTATTTGTAAAATTTAAAGGAATATTACATATGATAAAGAAATGATTAGTAATGCATACAAAAGGAGAAAATTTAATGACTCTAATCGGATATCTTTTTTGGGGAATTTGCTTAGTAGCCGTAATATTTACCTTTTTAATCGAAAAAAAATTAGGAACAACTCCTCCTTATAAAACTGAACATCAAGCATTATTTGAAGAAATTACGAAGATAGATCGAGCTTTAGTACAGGAATAAACTTTAAAAATACAAAAGTCAGACAGTTACCGGAATTTCTCAGTAACTCTCTGACTTTTAATTTTGTCTTATATCCTTATCCCTGTTCTTTTGGCATAGGGGTATTTGTCGGCTTGGCATATCCTTCTTTGTATTTATTATCAATGACTTTTCGAATTTCTAAAGGTGTTTTTCCTTCTTGCTGTAATTTCGCTGATTCAACTGCAATTTCCATACAGTTGACACACGAAGTTGCATGGCTATCCCACACGATTGAACCATCTTCTTTTACTTCATGAATAAAGCAATCTAAATTACTTTTATGTCCTACACTTTCACCGCAACCACAATAACACGGAATATTTTTAAGTAAATCAGCATGCTGTGCTGCCACCATATAAATTTGTTGAATCTGTTGTTCTTTATCGCCTAAAAACTTCGGCAAAGTTTCTTTATTGATTGTTTGTTCTCTAATATCGCTTGTTTGAATATGTTCGGCATGATTTTCATGTTTCTTTGTAGTATTCGTTTCAGCTTGTTGATTACTGCATCCTGTAAATAAAATGGAAATCATTAAAGCTGAAAGTACATTATGAATTGTTTTCCGTTTCATCTATTTCCTCCAATATATACACGTTAATCATATTTTAATAATTATTGGAGTGGAAAACAAATGATATTTAAATCTGATACCAATGATTGAACCTAACTATGAATAAAAAACTGAGTCGATCTGCGGTTGCAATAAACTTGTAAGTAAAAAGAAAAATCTTATCAAAAAACCAGCCCATGCAAAACGTCTATATTTTTCCCATCGATCCAGATTATCATTACGTTTACAGATCCACATTAAAATCCAGAATCCAAGTGGTAAAATTGGTATTTCAATACGGTATTGATCGAAATTCAAATTAATACTAAATACAAATAAACCAATAAGCATTGCAAGAATAGCCTTCCATACTTCAGGCTTCAAATCATTTGTCTTATAGACCCTATAAAATAAAATGCCAAGAGTAATATAATTTACTAGCGTAATAATGATGGTAGAAACAAAATGATATTCATCAAAATGGGTATTAACGTCCATTAGATTCTCCTTTTAGATAATTTGATGGTTTCTAATAATTATGACGGTCTTTACGATAATATTTAGTTAATTCACCATTTTCCTCATCAATTGATTCTAAAATTAAATTAAATCCTTTTTTCTCCAGGATTTTTACTGAATAGATGTTTTTTGCTTCAACAGAAGCTACTATAAAATTTAACTTTCTAAATGAAAAACAATAATCTTCTATTAAACTAGCAATTTCAAAACCAAAACCTTTTCCCCATTCTTCTTCAACTAATCGATAGCCTATTTCAAACTCATCCGCTTCATTTTTTATGACAGCACATGTTCCAATCAATTGATTAGTCTCATTTTTACAAACTGCCATCACTTCAAAATCAGCATTTTTCTCTTTATATATTTGAAGTATCTTATTTAATTCATTTTCAGTTTCTTCTAGTGTTTTGGGACGATTTGTTATGTATCTCATTACTTCCGCATTAGATTGAAGTTGGTGTAAATGCTCTAAGTCTTCCATTTTTAGCTTTCTTAAATATAGTCTATTTGATTTCATAATCATGGTTATCTCCCGTTTCTTTCTAATAAAAAGTCACCTATTAATATAGGTGACTTATCAAATTAACAAATACATGTTTTTTTCTTAACCCCAAGCTTTCCCCTAGCTTCGACCTTTTCAATATAATCAGTCGCTAGAGGTACCTTACAAGCAGTATCTCCTACGTCCACGTGTACTTTTCCAATCTTTTGACCAACCATCATTGCTTCAACTGTAAGACTTGGAACAAAACTACCTACTGAAATTACAAACCCATTCATTGTATAACGAACTCTATTTTTTGAAGTATGTATATTATTTTCAACATAATTAAGTAATTCACGAACTTCTTCCTTATCAATCTCTTCGTCTGGTGCAATTGATAAATAATGACTATAAGTACTCCATCCACAATTTTCAATCAATTCATCATCTGACTTCAACCATTCTCTAGCTAATTCGATTGCATACTGGCTTTCTGCTGCAACAGCACCTACAATACTTTCAGAAATCATATACCAGTGAGCTTCTTTCGCCCATTTTTGAAGTTGTTCTTTTGTCATTAATTTCGGATTGATTGATAAACCCGCTAAATACATCGCATCTGAATTTCCTGTATGAAAAAGTGATAATGCTAATTCTTGATCCTTTTTAACATATTTAACAAGCTTTTTCATATCACCAATTTTAACCCCAAAGAATGGTTCCTTTGCACCATGACGCAAAAAAGTTTTTTTCGTTTGCTCAGTTCCCATTTCCTCTAATGATTTCATAACTTCTTCTAATGTCATCATCTTCTGCCCCCTTAATAAAGGTTTGTTCCGTAACATCGTTGTCTAAAATGTATCCTATCATACATATCAAGGAAGGAAAGTATATAATGAACTATTTTTTTCTATTCATCATACTATTCAGTTTTACACTCTCAGCTTGTTCAAATAATCAGATCGTACATAAGGTTCATCAAAATAAAACAACAGTTGCAACTGCAAGTAATGAAGACTGGTCTTACACAGGAAAAACTGGACCAAATTATTGGAGTACAATCAATAAAAAATATGCACTTTGTTCAAATGGGAAACAGCAATCTCCAATTAATATTGATCAAGCTATAAAAAAATCACTTCCTTTAGGAATAAACTATCATAATGATCTTTTTAAAATAGAAAGGTCGGAGTACACGGTAAAATTCATTCCAGTTAATCACTCCAACTCAATTAATTTAAATGGAACAAACTATACATTACTACAATTTCATTTCCATACTCCAAGCGAGCATACAATAAATGGGAATCAAAGTGATTTAGAGATTCATTTTATAAATGAAAATAAAAATAAATCTATTATTACAATCGGAGTACTTGTTGATAGTGGGAGATTAAATAAAGAATTCCAAAAAATCCTAAATGCAAATCCTATAGATGAAGATCTTGGGGGAAAGGTTGTAAAAATAAGCTTGCAGTCATTTATTCCGTATACTAGTAAAAAATTTTCATACACTGGCTCTTTTACAACTCCTCCATGTACTGAAGGGATTAAATGGATAATCTTTAACAAACCTATACAATTTTCTGAAGAACAAATCCATTCTTATCAAAATTATTTCGAACCTAATAGCCGCCCCGTTCAGCCATTAAATGGTAGAGATTTATTTGAATCTTGGTAAACATAATGGGGTCATGAGGTACTATTATTGCTCGTTTTCGTAAATTCCTTCCTCATAACTGGTTCATGAGGTACTATAACTGCTCGGTTTCCAAAATTACTTCCTCATAACTGGTTCATGAGGTACTATCTTTGCTCGTTTGCGTAATTTACTTCCTCATAACTGGTTCATGAGGTGCTATTATTACTCGTTTTCGTAATTTACTTCCTCATAACAGCTTCATGAGGCACTATCTTTGCTCGGTTGCGTAATTTACTTCCTCATAACAGCTTCATGAGGCACTATCTTTGCTCGTTTGCGTAATTTACTTCCTCATAACTGGCTCATGAGGTACTATAACTGCTCGGTTTCCAAAATTACTTCCTCATAACTGGTTCATGAGGTACTATTATTGCTCGTTTTCGTAATTTACTTCCTCATAACAGCTTCATGAGGTACTATCTTTGCTCGTTTTCGTAATTTACTTCCTCATAACAGCTTCATGAGGTACTATCATTGCTCGTTTGCTTAATTTACTTCCTCATAACATCCTGTAGTGGAAATCAACATCACTCTACTCCTTTTACGAAAATTTGGTAATTTAATTGACAAGGTTGTTTTTCAAAAACATAAAAAAGTTATCCTACTTAAAGGATAACTTTTTTGTTTAAATCAT
>NZ_JBCMJM010000011.1:147712-179980 GCF_050457485.1 Gottfriedia acidiceleris | reverse complement strand
ATAAATAAATAAATAAATAAAGAAAAGAACCTTTTATATAATGAAGGTTCTTTTCTGTTTTTGAAGAAGGATTTTAGTCAATTAAATAAAGTTGTATCTGTTGATTTCCACAACAGGATGCTCGCTTTCCGCGGGGCGAGACCTGAGCCTCCTCTTCACGTTCGTTCCTGTGGGTATATGTAAATAAGGAAACTCGAACTGTAATAATGACATGATGAAATAGAGTAAAATAAACAAAACAGAAGAAATTTCATTAGAAAATCAAAAAAACAAAGTAAATCCCCTCAATTCTTGTACAAAAACATTACGTCTTGCAACATTCGCTCTAATCACCATTTCATCTAATAGGTTTACATTAAATAAAACTTATAATAATCACTTATTCTTACAAATCAGACTTTATTTAGCCTATTTGTTCACTATATTAGATTGATGTTCAAATTACATTATTATTGATAAACCTGCACAGGAATAAAGACTTCAGGCATGCCAGCAGCATATGCAGCTACTTCATATTCTTTAAAGATTAATTTAATTCCCGCATGGTCAAATGCCCATAGTCGATTTTTGTCACTTAAGTCAATTTCGTTAGGAGATTTTATTAATACATATCCTTTATATTTCTTTTGTAATTGCTGATATGCATATTCTTGTACGGATTTTGTATGTTCGTTTATTAACTTAGATAGTGGAACTACATCACCTGTTTTCACGTCAAAATTAAATGTAGTTCCCACCGTCATCCCATGTGCCCCACCTGTATATGAATACTCATTATAAATAACACTCAATTTATCAAGATTATTGTATAGTACTTTATAAGTAAAAACATATTCATAAGGTCTCCACGGTCCTTGGCTAGCATCCCATTTTGACTTAGCTTCTTTCTCGTCTTCTAATAGCTTTAAACGATTATTATTCGCTAAATCAGCACCTTGTTTTAAGATGCTATTGATCTTTTGTTGTGCAGTTAAATTAGATGCTCCGCTTATTTGTGGATACTTAATCGGCGCATCATTTAGTTTTTGTTCAGTAATTTTAATATGTCTTGTTAAAGAGTTTTCATTGATGCCGGCTTTGGTTTCCGCATTAACAATTTTAATAGAACTCAAATTAATACTGCTAGTCATTATGATTAATAAGAAATAATATAGAAACTTTTTCACTAGACTCCTCCTATTTTCTTTATCAAAAAATAGTATGAGTATCTTTTAAATTATTTATGAAATATTTTATAAGAGTCTAGATTCTATAGCTAACTGTTCTCAACTCATTTTGTTAACTAGTTTAAATAAGTTCATTGCTATCTTAAAAGTGTTTGGTGTCACCTTTTGACTATTAGAAAACACAATTACATATGTTTTTGAAACTGGATCAAATACATTCATACAATTAATTCCTGGAACTACCCCATGATTGTATAAATACTTTCCTTTATTATAAATTCCAAATGCATAATGATTTTGATACGGCTTAGTAAACTGAGTAAAACTTTTACCTATAATAAGTTTATTCGAAATAAGTGCCTCGTCCATTTTTTGTATCCCTGAAACCGTTGAATAAATATCTCCACAGCCTAATAAATAGTTAAAATTGGGGATTCGTAATTGCTTCGGATTATTTTTAGATTGAATTAATAAATAACCTAGTGCATGATTCCCTTTTTTATAAAAATTAGTACCTTGTCCAATTTCAGTCAAATTCGCTTTATCGAAAATATGTGTTTTTATATATTCTCCATAAGGAATTCCAGTAACTTTTTCAATAACGTAAGCAAGTAAAATATAATTTGTGTCATTGTAATCCCATTTGTTTAAAGGTTTATATTGAGCATTTGATTTAACTATTTCCTTTATTAAATTAGTCGATGAAATTGGATTAAATAACTCTTTTTGCTTCTTAATCCCCGAAGTATGTGAAATTAAATGAAATAATGTTAATTTTGACCCATTTGGAAAGTCTGGTATATATTTTGAAATCGGATCGTTAAACGATATTTTGCCTTTTTCTTTTAATTGCATTAACAACGTTGAAACAAAAAATTTAGAAATTGAGCCAACTGGATAATACGTATTTGGTGTGTTCTGTAACTGATTTTGGATATCTCGATAACCGTATCCTTTATTAAGGATATTTTCTTCATTCTTCCTAACAAGAACAACTCCATTAAAATGAATTTGCTGTAAGTAGCGATCAATCTCTCTAGTATTCTTATTTTGATCATTAGTAACTTTAACTTTATTCATAGTAGGGTAATTCGAAACTGTCCCTTTCGTAGCGTTTTTATTCCAGATAAAACTACAAAATGGAGACATTATTAAAACAGTTAAGAAACTAGGAATCAAGAACAAATAAATCTTTTTCATCATTTACAATCTCCCATAGAGCAGGGCCAATAGAATTTTCCCATTTCCCCATTATTTTTACTTTACCCTTATTTTTTTGTTCATTATTACTACCTTTTCCTAATTATATGAACAATCTTGTCCATTAATCTTTAGATTTTAATTAGAAAAAATTTACTTAACCTTTAATAATTTATTATCCAACTGTAATTTTAAAAGGTGTTTGGTTAATTTTTCATCTTTTTTTCGGTGTTATAATACGTCTAGCTAAAAATTAAGAAAGGTGAAAACAAATGGGTAAAATCCATATTTTCCGTTCAAAGACTTTAAGATTTTTATTTTATACTGCGTTTTATTTATCAATTTTACTTGCACTACTCTACTTATATGGATTTAAAGATTCATTTACAGGGACTTTTATATATAACGATTTTTAGGACGTGAACTGATGAAATCAATTATTGAACAAATAGATTATTGGGCAATAAACACCCCAGACACAATCGCATTTCAAAATAGCGGCGATTATTCGTTAACATATAAAACTTTAAAGCAACAATCAGATGCGATTGCTAGCTGGATGATTAAAAATAATTTTACGAATAAGCCCATTATTGTGTATGGACATATGCAGGCAGAAATGATTTCCATTTTCTTAGGAAGTGTAAAAGCAGGTTGTGCTTATATTCCCGTTGATGAGTCTATTCCTTTTGAAAGACTCAAAAAAATGATTACTAATTCTGGAGCAACTTTATTAATTACACCAAAAGATATCACTTTAGAGTTTGAATCCATTAAAATCATAAATTTTGGAGAACTACAGAAGATTGTTGATTCTACAAATCTAGTCAAATCTTTAACTGATTTCAATGTTAAAGACGATGAAACATTTTATATTATCTATACTTCTGGTAGTACTGGAGATCCAAAAGGCGTACAAATTACTGAAAATAACTTACGTAGTTTTACCAATTGGATATTGAAAGATTTTAATATACACAATGGACAACGCTTTTTGAATCAAGCTCCTTTCTCTTTTGATTTATCAGTAATGGATTTATATCCATCGCTATTATCCGGTGGCACACTCATTGCTGTTGAAAAATCTTTAATCGAGCGACCAAAAGCATTATTCGATTATTTAATGGAAAGTGAAATTGAGGTTTGGACTTCTACACCGTCATTTATAGAAATGTGTATGATGAATCCAAATTTCAGCGAATTGTTACTACCAAACTTAAAGACTTTTCTTTTCTGTGGTGAGGTACTATCGAATAATAGTGCTAAACAGCTTTTATCTAGATTTCCTAAAGCAGAGATTTATAATACTTACGGTCCAACAGAAGCAACAGTTGCTGTAACATTCGTCCAGATTACTGAGGAAGTCATAAACCAACACTCCCCATTACCGATTGGTACACCGAAAGACGATACAATCATTTACATTATGGATGAATTGGGGAACCCACTTCCAGATGGTGAAACAGGGGAAATTATTATAGCTGGTCCAAGCGTTAGTAAAGGGTATCTTAATAATCAGTTAAAAACTGATGCAGCCTACTATCAAATAAATGGCATGCGCGCCTATAAAACAGGTGATTCTGGTTACTTTGATCACGGACTATTGTTCTATAAAAGTAGGATCGATTTCCAAGTAAAGCTACATGGTTATCGGATTGAAATTGAGGACATTGAAAATAACATTAGAAGATTACCATTAGTTCATTCTGCAGTTATATTACCGGAGATGAAGGATGGTAAGTGTATAGATTTACATTGCTTAGTAGTCGTTAAAGAACACGATTTCGAAAAGGAATATCATTTAACACGTTTTTTAAAGCAAGAATTAAATAAATATATGCCGACTTATATGATTCCAAGAAAATTTAGTTATTTACAAACTTTACCAATGACAACGAACGGTAAAGTAGATCGAAAAAAATTATTGGAGCAAACTTACCAATGATTCCATACAGTAGTTTTACGTTTTTCGGTATTTTATTTGTTCTGCTAATACCAGCAGTCATATTAGGGTTTTTAGGAAGAAAATCAACTAACTACACAACATTTCTTTCTTTTGTGTTTTTATTAATAGTCTTTTCCTCTTCTAAAATACAAACCTTCTATCTAGTTGCTTATATAATTTGGATAGTTATTTTAATAAAAGGTTATAGTGTTTATCGGAAGAATGCTAACGATTCAACTGTTTATTACTTAAGTGTTTTTCTATCAATTTTACCTTTATTGATGGTAAAGGTTTCACCGCTTTTTGAAAGTACTACACTTGTAGGCTTTTTAGGAATTTCCTATTTAACATTTAAAGCAACACAAGTCATTATTGAAATTCGCGACAACAGTATAAAGGAACTAAAGATTGCTGATTTCTTGAAGTTTTTATTATTTTTTCCAACGATCTCTTCTGGACCAATTGATCGTTTTAGGAGATTTCAACAGGATTGTCAAAAAAAGTTAACGGCAATTGAATACAGGGAGTATTTTCAAATTGGTGTTCATAAAATTTTTATTGGTTTTCTCTATAAATATATAATTGGTTATTTAATTAACGTTCATATACTTGAAACACAGTTTGCATTAGGGCATACATTTGTCTCAAATCTAACGTATATGTATGCATATAGTCTGTACTTATTTTTTGATTTTGCTGGTTATAGTGCATTTGCAATCGGCGTTAGTTATTTAGTAGGAATTAAAACACCTGAAAACTTTAATATGCCATTCATTAGTCGGAATATAAAAGACTTTTGGAATCGCTGGCATATGAGCTTATCATTTTGGTTTCGTGACTATGTATATATGAGAATGGTATTCTTACTGACTAAGAAAAAAATGATTAAAAATAGAAGAAATATTTCTTATATCAGTTACACTACTTTATTTTTACTAATGGGTGCATGGCATGGGATGCAAACTAATTACCTACTTTATGGTTTATACCAAGCCATATTGATGTGTAGTTTTGATTGGTTTGAACAATTCAATAAGAAAAAAAAGATTTGGAAAAATACTAAACTGACACATGTATTAGCGGTTATTATTACATTCCATTTTATTTGTTTCGGATTTTTAATATTTTCAGGACATCTAGTTAACTAAAGGAGAATTAGTATAATGGAAAATTTAAGAGCAGAAGTTTTAAAAATTTTAGCAGATTTATGTAATACAGATGAAGTGATTGAAAACCCAGATATTCTGATTTTTGAAGAAGGATTATTAGATTCATTTGGTACAGTTAGCTTATTAGTTGAAATCGAAGAACAAATCGGTATCAACGTAACAATTTCTGACTTCGATCGTGAGGAGTGGTCAACACCAAATAAAATCATTTCGATTTTAGAGGCTAGAAAATGAAAAAAGTTCAATTTTTTGGGATGATAGCAGCTATTTTCATTTTTTTACTAGCTTTGTATCTTCCAAATTCTTTTTACGAACGATTTATTACAAAAGAACGATTAAATAATACAGCAGCATCTTTAAATCCTGAAACATTTCAAGGGACTTTACTTCAAAACAAAATGTTAAAAGACCCAAAATTTCTACCTATTTTTGGGTCGTCAGAACTTGCTAGAAGAGACCCCTTCCATCCTTCTAGATTTTTTATGGGAGAAAAAAATGAATTTACTCCCTATCTAATTGGTCGAGGGGGATCACAAAGTCTCGTTCATTTTCTTGATTTAGCATCTTTAGGTGATGGAATAAAAAATAGAAAAATTGTGTTTGTTTTATCTCCACAGTGGTTTATTCCACATGGAATTGACGATACTCATTTTTCACCTAATTATTCTGCGCTTCAAACTTATTCATTCGTTTTTAATAATACAATTGATGATTCAGTAAAAAGACAAATTGCAAAGAGACTTTTAACGCTATCAATTATCAAAAAAGACTCTTTATTAGTAACTCAACTAAAATCATTTATTTCAAATGACAAAAAAATTAAGTTCGAGGCTATGGCTGAAAAACCGTTAGCTTACACATATTTAAAAATACTTGAAAAGAAAGATCTTTTTGAGACCGTTATAATGGATCCAGATAAAAACTTCCGATTAAAAAAATCAAAATATGAAGATTTATCCTGGGATCGAGTAGCCCAAGTTGCCGATAAAATGGGCCAACGTGAATCAACTTCAAACCATTTCGGTATAAATAATAAATATTATAAAAAGCACATTCAAAACCGTCTTCTAGCATTAAAAAATTATAAACACGATAGTAACTATGGTGTATCGCCAGAATATGATGACCTTCAAATGGTATTAGCATTATTAAAAAAAGAGCACACACAAGCGTTGTTTATCTCCGTTCCAGTAAACGGACCATGGTATGATTACGCTGGTTTCCCTAAAGAAGGTCGAGAAGTTTATTACCAAAAAGTAAAAAAACAAATTGAAGATGCCGGATTCCAAGTAGCTGATTTTTCTTCACATGAATACGATGAGTTTTTCCTAAAAGATACAATTCACTTAGGCTGGAAGGGCTGGGTATATATAGATCAATCTTTAAATAAGTTTTATTTAGTAAATCGTACTCCCCTTACCGCAAGTTTAAATCATAGATATCAATGAAAAAAGCAGACTGGTGTCTGCTTTTTTTACTCTGTTGAAAAACAACCCTTTCAATTAATTATCAAATTTATAATGTTCCACTTAATTTTATTTTCCCTTTATACCGTTTTATATTTGAACACTCTGTAAAAAAGTAATATAAAATACATTTCATTATTTTGATAAATAAAAGTTAATTAAGTTTCTGAAAACACTTTAAAAATAAATATATTCTTTAAACTACCAAATACTAAATTAAACAAAAACTTGAAACTTCATTTATAATAAAAACGTTAACATTCAATCATTAAACTGTTGAAAGAAGGTTTCTAATTTGGCACATATCTTAGTAGCGGGAAAAATTCCAGAAAAGGCTGAGGAATTATTAAAAGATCATCATGTCATTGTTTATGAAAATGAGCAATTAATTACAGAAGATGAATTGTGTGAGCTTGTAGGTGGAGTAGATGCAATTTTAAGCTTACTATCCACTCCAATCACAAAAAGAGTAATTGATGCTGCTAAAAATGTAAAAATTATTGCTAATTACGGAGCGGGTTTTAATAATATCGATGTTGATTATGCAACTAGTAAGGGCATTCATGTTACAAACACTCCTCTTGTTTCTACAGATGCAACTGCAGAGTTAACTTTTGGAATTCTCTTAACTGTTTCCAGAAGAATAGTCGAAGGAGACGAACTTTGCCGTACAAAAGGTTTTGAAGGATGGGCTCCATTATTCTTTAGAGGAACAGAAGTATCAGGAAAAACTTTAGGTATTTTTGGTTTTGGAAATATTGGACAAGCAGTTGCTAAACGAGCTAGGGCGTTTAATATGAATATTATTTATCATCAACCAAGAAGATTAAGTAATGAACTTGAACAAGAATTAAATGCCACTTACGTATCAATGGATGAATTTTTACAGACTTCAGACTATATTACCCTTCATTGTCCTTACAAACCTGAACTACACCATTTATTTGGAAAAGAAGAGTTTCACAAGATGAAAGATACTGCGTTTTTTATCAATGCAGCTAGAGGTCCTTTAGCGAACGAACAGGAATTAGTAGCCGCATTAAAGGAAGGTGTTATTGCTGGTGCTGCCCTAGATGTATTTGAATTCGAACCAAAAATAACAGAAGAACTAAAATCACTTTCAAATGTTGTATTAACACCTCATATCGGTAATGCAACATTTGAAACTCGTGATGCTATGTCAGAAATAGCAGCTAAAAATATTATTGAGGTTATGGCTGAACGACCACCAATCTCATCTGTAAATCAAATCCTTGTGAATAATTAAAAATAAAAAGGGGGTGTTTCATAAGTTAGTTACACTAACTTATGAAACACCCTTTTTTATTATTCGGGGTACATTTCAAAAGCACTTGGGATCCCCTCTCTTTTCTTATTATTGACTTACAGGTACTACTGCACCTTTGTATTTTTTAATGATGAAATCTTGAATTTCTTTAGAGTGTAAAACTTTTACAAGCTCTTTGATTTCTTTTTTATCTTTGTCACCTTTACGAACAGCGATAATGTTTACATATGGAGATTCTTTACCTTCTAAAGCAATAGCATCCTTCATTGGGTTTAACCCAGCATCAATCGCGTAGTTTGTGTTAATTAAAACTGCATCGCCTTCATTGTTTTGATAAACTTTTGGAAGCATTCCAGCGTCTACATCAGCTTGGAATTTTAAGTGTTTTGGATTCTCAGCAATGTCTTTAATTTGAGCTGTAGTTGGATCAATTCCAGATTTAAGTTTAATTAAACCTTCTTGTTGTAATAAGCTTAACATACGACCATGGTCAGCTACTGAGCTACTCATGATAATTTTAGCTCCATCTGGTAGATCATCTAAGTTCTTATATTTTTTAGAGTAAACTCCGATTGGCTCGATGTGGATCCCACCAGCGTTTTCAAATTTATAACCATTTTCTTTCATTTGAGACTCTAAATATGGAATGTGTTGGAAATAGTTTGCATCTAATTCTTTTGAAGCTAATGCTTTATTTGGTAGTACATAATCTTGGAATTTAACAATCTTTAAGTTAATTCCCTCTTTTTTAAGAAGCGGTTTAGCTTGTTCTAAAATAACTGCGTGCGGTACATTTGATGCACCAACAACTAATTCTTTATTTTTATCTTCTCCACCTTTATTACATGCTGCTAAAGATAATGCTAAAACACCTGCTCCTAATATGCCTACGATTTTTTTGAATTTCACTGTCAGTTCCTCCCTTATATGTTAAGCTCTTTTATCTATTTTTGTTGTTACTAAATCACCAATAAATTGAAGAATGAATACGATTAATAAAATAATTACTGTCGCAACAAGAGTAACTTGGTTATTAGAACGTTGGTATCCTTCCATAAATGCTAAGTTTCCAAGTCCACCACCACCTACTACACCAGCCATTGCTGTATAACCAACAATTGCGATTGTTGTAACAGTTAAACCTGAAATAATAGCTGGTAATGCTTCTGGTATTAATACTTTTACGATGATTGTAAATGTACTAGCTCCCATTGCTCTTGCAGCTTCGATTACACCTTTATCAATTTCACGTAATCCGATTTCGACCATTCTTGCATAGAATGGTGCAGCCCCGATAATTAATGCAGGTAATGCTGCTTTTGCTCCGAGCATAGATCCAAGTATAAAGATCGTAAATGGAATTAATAGAATAATTAAAATGATAAACGGTATTGAACGAAAAATATTTACAAACGCTGCTAGGATTGTATTAAAAAATTTATTTTCAAGTAATTGGTCTTTACTAGTTAAAAATAAGAATAAACCTATTATTAGTCCAAAAATGAACGTTGCAAGCGCAGCTATAACTGTCATGAATAATGTTTCTTGAGTAGCTAAAAGCATTGCATCCCAATCAACATTCGGAAAAAGTTGTGTCATCTTATGCTACCTCCACTTCAACTTGTTTTGATTCTAAGTAAGCAATTGCCTCTTTGATGTTATTTATGTCTCCAACAAGTTGAATCTTCATTGTCCCATAAGAGCCTTCAGCAGTTTGAACAATTTTTCCTTGCAAAATGTTAATCTCAATGTCAAAGTGCTTAACTACTTCTGAAATATGCGGCTGATCTGCTTGACCATTTTTAAAGGTTAGCTTGTAAGTATTATCCTTTCCATCTCCATCAGAAATTACTTCACTGTCTAATTCTTCATCATTGCCTTTGATTTGCGTCACAAATTTCTTTGTAATTGCTTGTTTAGGACGAGTAAATACATCAACAACATGGCCTTCTTCTACTACATTTCCGTTTTCCATTACAGCTACTCGTTGGCATATCTTTTGAATAACATGCATTTCATGAGTTATCAGGATAATTGTAATACCAAGCTGTTTATTAATATTTGTCAGTAAAGCTAATATTGAATCTGTTGTTTCTGGATCTAATGCAGAAGTCGCTTCATCACATAAAAGTACATCTGGGTTATTAGCAAGTGCTCTTGCAATTCCAACACGTTGCTTTTGACCCCCACTAAGTTCAGAAGGATAAGCATTTTCTCTACCTTCAAGACCTACAAGTTTAATTAATTCTTTCGCACGATCAATGCTTTCCTTTTTTGGAACTCTAGCAATTTCAAGTGGGAAAAGTATATTTTCTAATACTGTTCTCGACCACAATAAATTAAAATGCTGAAAAATCATTCCTATTTTCTGTCTTGCTTTTCTTAACTCACTAGATGAACATTTAGAAATCGATTGTCCATTAATAATTACTTCACCTGATGTAGGTGACTCAAGTCCATTTAGCATACGTAATAGCGTACTTTTCCCTGCGCCGCTATATCCGATCATGCCAAAAATTTCACCTGCTTCAATCGTTAACGAAACATTTTGCACTGCGGTAACTGAGCCCTTTTTACCTTTGTATGTTTTACTTACATTATTTATTTGAATCATACACTTGATCTCCTTTCAAAACATTCTAACAACTTATCTTTCAATTTTTTGTAAGTAAGTACTTTTTTAGTCGTATAAAACAAAAAAACCTTTCAACTCACATGAGCAGAAAGGTTTAACATACAAAAAGTATTCCTTTCTCTCATCTCTCAAAGCATTTGCTTTGCAGGAATTAGCACCATTTCAATGACGATCATTGACGGTTGCTGGGTTTCACAGGGCACAGTCCCTCCACCTCTCTCGATAAGAGTTAACTTACGATCTATTAAGTTGTTTAACGTAATTTCTTTAACGTAAGTCCAATTCTACAAAGTTAGACACTAATTGTCAACAATTTTCTAAAAGTTTTTTTTCGTTTTCAACACTTGTATATTGAAAAATCGTTTCCATTAGTAGTAATAATCGATAGTTCCCTTCGAAATAAGCATCATTCAATTTTAATAAAAGTCCTAACCTTTGCGAACCTGAATTTAGATATTCCCATCCATCTTTTGAAAAATTAACTCTAAGTTGCGGAATCGAACGATCAATTACTTCGATAAAAGGAGCCTTTTTACTTAACTTTATAAAAACTTTTTCGTTTAAACAGTTAAATTCTACAATCCTTTCTTCGATTGGCAAAATGATTTGTAAATATTCCTTTTTTATAAATAAGTTTCTAGCTTGTCCAATCCACTCCTTGATTTCCATAATAAACACCTCTTCCGGATTCTTTAATCTTATTTTCTCATAGATAAGAGGTGTATTCTTTATATTTCGCTCGACATTTACCTTGATAAAAATCTATATTTTAATTTTATTTCTACAGCATTCAACTCATTTCCCGAGAAATATGTCTAATATCAGGAAATATTTTAAGCCATATAAAAAGAGTGCAACATACAGTATGCACTCATCGTTTAATATATAAATTATATTTTTTTAACAATTCATGTAAATATGGTACAGACTGGAACGCATAGATTTTTTGTTTCATTTCCCCATTCTCAAAAATAAGTAAACAAGGTACACTTTCAACCTTCCAGTTTTGAGCTTCTTCCACTATTTCATTAATATTTACCTTGCTTATAGGTAAATTTGGCAGAATCTCATTTACAATTTCTAGCATTTTAGAAGCTACTTGGCATGTACCACACATTGCGGTATAGATGTAAATAACTGTAGTCTCTTTTGATTGAATTCTTTGCATTATTTCATTCTTTGTCCATTGCTGCATAATCTTTATTCCTCTTTAATTTGTACGTAAATAATCTGTAAATACTAAAATATCCGCCCCTAATAATACACTAGCTAAATGTTGACTCGGAGCTGTTGCCACTTCTCGATAACTTCTATCAATGTACAGATGCTCTGCCTGTGGAAATTCTCTTTTTAACAGTCTTCTAAGCTTTTCACCGGCCTCATCTGCATCTACTAGCACATAGATTTCTCTTAAATCTAACATTTCAGCAAGCTCATCTAGCTTTGAAGTACCAACTGTACCATTCGTACAGATAATATCTACAGGCTCCTTTATGATCGTCTGTATTTTTCTCTTATCAGTAGTACCTTCGACAATGATAACTTTTCTTTGATCTTCAATATTCACTGGGCATCACCTAATGTATAGGACTCAAAAACTTTTGACTAAAAATCTTTTGTATATAGTATATTCGATTTTGCCTTTCTTGTTTCCTTTTTTTCCCTAAATGAAAATGTCCCTTTAAATTATGTTTTATGTAAATAAGTTAAGCTTTATTACTTATATTATACACATAAAATAAAAAAGCGCCCAAATAGGACGCTTAATTAGATAATTAATCTTGATTAATCATTTCTTCGTATTGACCAGCAGTCATTAACTCTTCAAGTTCAGAAGCATTTGTAGCTTCAACAACTACCATCCAAGCTTTTTCGTATGGAGATTCGTTTACGAATTCAGGATTTTCGTCTAGATCAGAGTTTACTTCGATTACTTTACCACTGATTGGAGCATATAGTTCAGATACTGTTTTTACAGACTCAACGCTACCGAATGGCTCATTAATAGTAAGTTCATCGCCTACTTCTGGTAGCTCAACAAATACGATATCTCCAAGCTCTGATTGAGCAAAATGAGTAATACCGATATAGTATTTATTACCTTCAACTTTTACCCACTCATGTTCTTCTGAATAACGTAGTTCATTTGGAATTGACATTGTGAAATCCTCCTCTGATTAATTACCTTAAATTATATAGTTATTTTATAACCAAACCTTTTCAAATACTTCTTCATTAAAACCAACTGTCGCTTGATCTCCATTAAAAAGTAGAGGCCTTTTAATTAATTTACCATCTGAACTTAATAATTCTAAAAGCTCGTCCTCTGTTTTTGTTGGAATAACATCCTTCAACCCAAGCTCGCGATATTTAACGCCACTTGTATTAAATAATTTATTTATTGAAATTCCACTCGCTTTAAAAATATCAGCAAGTAAATCCTTTGAAGGTGGATTTAATGTAATATCAATTGCTTCTACTGGAATATTATGCTCTTTAAGCCATGAAGCAGCTTTACGACAAGTTCCACATTTTGGATATGTATAAAAAATGATACTCATTTAGCAACTCCTCCCAAATTCTATTTTATCACAGGGAATAAGCTAGTTAAAATAGTTCCGTTCGAAAATTCTGTAATAATTTGTCGTCCAACCCATTATAGCAATATTAATAATACTAAACCAGTAGAACGTTCGTGTTTTTCGGTATATTTAAACAAAAATTTTACTTTTTTTAAAAATACTGAGTAATTCCTTAATTTCCCACTATATAGTTAAATATTATTCAACTTATACTAGTATGGCACAACTCATGGGAAAAATATCCTATCTATCGAATGAATTAAGAAAAAACTGCCAATCATTAGATCGGCAGTTTTTTTAGATTATACAGTATAACGCTCATCAGCTAATACATTAGCTGCAATTTCACGTTTCTTCGCAATTACATTAATTGGCGTATGACGTGTAAACTTACGAAGTGCTGAAGTCATCATTCTTAATGTATCACCAGTCTCAACAGCAACAAGTGTTTCTTTCGCATGAGCTTCGATTTCATTAAATGCTTCTTGGCAGAATACTTGAGTATAAAGTAATTTTTGGTTTGATTTTTCTAAGCCTACTTTATTAATCGCTTTTTCAGTACGTAGAACTGTAGATTCCATCGCGTAAATATTGCTTACGATATCTGCAATATTTACTAGAATTTCTTGCTCATTACTTAATGCTTTACCGAATTTTTGAACGGCTAATCCAGCAATCATGATTGCGATCTTTTTCGCATTACGAACTAAATATTTTTCTTGCTCTAGAGGTGCATCTCCAACTTCTTCAGGCATTAACATCATTAATTCTTCCTGAATTTGTTGAGCTTGTTGAAGTAATGGAAGTTCTCCGCTCATTGCTTTTCGAAGGTAAGTGCTTGGTACGATTAAACGGTTAATTTCATTTGTTCCTTCAAAGATACGGTTAATACGTGAATCACGGTATATACGCTCAATTTCATATTCAGCCATGAAACCATATCCTCCATGGATTTGTACACCTTCATCAGCTACATAGTCTAATACTTCAGAACAGAAGAATTTATTTAAAGAACATTCAATCGCATACTCTGCTACAGCAGCTGCTACTGCTTTTGGATCTTTTGCTTGCTCTTCAGTTAATTGACTAAAGCGATCCTCAAAAAGTCCTACAGTACGATATGCTGAACTTTCACTTGCATAAATTTTTGTAGCCATACTTGCTAATTTTTCTTGAATTAAACTAAATTTTGCAATTGGTGTTTTGAATTGTTGGCGTTGGTTAGCATACGTTGCAGATAATTCTAAAGCACGTTTTGAACCACCAACAGTACCTACAGCTAATTTATAACGACCTATATTTAAAATATTAAATGCAATAACATGACCTTTTCCAATTTCACCTAAAAGGTTTTCTACAGGAACTTTTACATCTTCTAAAATCAATGTACGAGTTGAAGATGATTTAATACCCATTTTCTTTTCTTCTGGACCAGTCGAAACACCTTCATAATCTCTCTCAACGATAAATGCCGAGAAATGCTCTCCATCAATTTTTGCATATACAACAAATACATCAGCAAACGCAGAGTTTGTAATCCATTGTTTTTCACCGTTTAAAATGTAGTGAGTTCCTTCAGCATTTAATTTAGCAACAGTTTTTGCTCCTAATGCATCTGATCCTGAACCTGGCTCAGTTAATGCATAAGCTGCAAATTTCTCACCTGATGCTAATCCTGGTAAATAACGTTGCTTTTGATCATGATTTCCAAATAATACGATTGGAAGTGTACCGATCCCTACGTGAGCTCCTTGAGAAAGTGAGAATCCACCTCCACGTGAAATTTTTTCTGTAATTAATGCTGAGCTAATTTTATCTAATGCGATTCCGCCATACTCTTCTGGAACATCTGCAGCTAATAATCCTAACTCACCAGCTTGTTTTAATAATCTTACAGTGCGATCAAATTCGTGTTGCTCTAAATATTCTAATTCAGGTAAAACTTCATTAACTACAAAATCTTCAGTTGTTTTTGCAATTAATTTATGCTCATCCGTAAAATCCTCTGGTGTAAAAACTTTATCAAAAGTCACTTCTGTTGTTAAAAAGCTTCCGCCTTTAAGTAAGTTACCGATTGTTTTTTCCATCGAAAATTCCTCCCATTTTCTATTTACTTGTTGTCTCTTCATCTAAAGACATGATTCTAACAATCTATTTCAGTACATCTATTAAACTAATTCAAATACTCCAGCAGCACCCATTCCGCCACCAACGCACATCGTTACGATACCAAACTGCTCTCCACGTCGCTTCATCTCATGTAATAAAGACAAAGTTAGTTTAGTACCAGTACATCCAAGTGGATGCCCTAATGCAATCGCTCCACCATTTACATTTACACGTTCTTCATCAAGACCTAAGTGACGAATAATTTGAATTGATTGAGAAGCGAAGGCTTCATTTAATTCAAATATTCCAATGTCAGATAAGCTTAAACCTGCTAATTTAAGAGCCTTTGGAATTGCTTCAACAGGTCCAATTCCCATAACCTCAGGAGCTACACCAGCGACTGCAAAAGAACGGAATTTTAATAATGGACTTAGTCCTTCAGCTTCTGCTTTTTCGCGATCCATTACTAAAACTGCTGCTGCCCCATCACTTGTTTGCGAAGAGTTTCCAGCTGTAACTGAACCTCTCACATTAAATGCTGGTCTTAATTTAGCTAATACTTCAGAAGATGTCCCTTCACGAACACCCTCATCTTGAGAAAAAGTAAAATTCTTTTCTTCTAATTTATTGTTTGCGTTAACCGAACGTAGCGTTACATCAACTGGAACGATTTCGTCTACAAAACGCCCTTCTTTAATAGCCGCTGCAGCGCGCTGATGACTACGTACCGCAAAAGCATCTTGATCTTCTCTTGAAATACCATAGCGATTGGCAACTTGCTCAGCAGTATGCCCCATACCCATATAATACTCTGGTGCATTTTCTACTAATCTACTATTTAAACGAGCAACATGCCCTCCCATTGGGAGCAAACTCATTGATTCTGCTCCACCTGCAATAATAGCTTCAGAATGACCTAACATAATTCGTTCACTTGCATAAGCAATACTTTGTAGACCTGAAGAACAATAACGGTTCACTGTAATTCCTGGAACTGAATGCGGTAATCCAGCTAGTGCTCCAATATTACGCGCCATGTTGAATCCTTGTTCAGCTTCCGGCGATGAGCAACCAAAAATAATATCATCGATTGGACCATCGTAATTTCCCGCACGCTTTAATGTTTCTTTTACAACTAATGCCCCTAAATCATCTGGACGAACTGTTGCTAGTGATCCTTTTTTCGCTTTACCTACAGGTGTTCTCGCACCCGATACAATAACAGCTTCTCTCATGTTCTTCCCTCCATCTCCGATTAATTACGTAACGGTTTTCCTTTTACAAGCATGTGTTGCATACGTGCTTGAGATTTCATTTCCGAAATTAAACTTAAAAATGCTTCACGTTCAATATTTAATAAATACTCTTCGTCTACTAACGTTCCGAATGGTACTTTTCCACCTGCAATTACATAAGCTAGTTTCTTAGCAATTGTTAAATCATGTTCGCTAATATAGCCAGAATAGTACATTGAGTTTGCACCAGCTAATAATGTTGCATAACCAGACTCACCAACTACTGGTACTTTCTCACGAATTGGAGCACTATAACCTGCTTCATATAACTCAAGTACTCGTTGTTTTGCTTCATAAATTAAGTGATCTGCATTGAATACTTTGCGATCATCATGATTTAAGAATCCATTTTCAAATGCTTCTTGAGCAGAAGTCGATACTTTTGCCATTGCAACTGTCTCAAATACACGATTTGCAAGACCTTGCAAGTCAAACTCAACACCTTCTGGGAACTGTTTTAGTTGTTTAATGTAAAGCTCTTTACTACCGCCCCCACCTGGGATTAAGCCTACTCCAACTTCAACTAAGCCCATATAAGTTTCAGAAGATGCAACTACGCTAGCAGCTGGTAAACAAATTTCAGCACCGCCACCTAGTGTCATACCGTAAGGAGCTACAACTACCGGCTTATCGGAGTACTTAATTTTCATCATTGCTTGTTGGAATCCTTTAACAACCATTTCAATTTCAAAATAGTTGTCATCTTGCGCTTCCATTAAAATCATTGCTAAATTAGCACCAACGCAGAAGTTCTTAGCTTGGTTACCAATAACTAAGCCTTTATAATTTTTTGAAACTTCATCAACTGCGAAGTTAATCATTTGCGTAATATCCATGCCAATTGCATTGCTCTTTGTATGGAATTCTAAACATGCAACTCCATCTCCAAGGTCAATTAAACTCGCACCTGAATTTTGTTTAATAATTCGGCCTTGTTCTTTTAAAACACTTAATTTAACTTCTTTATCATTTCTTACTAACTCTTCAAATTGGCCATTATGATAGAAGCTAGTCACTCCATTATCTTGCTTATAAAATGTTTCGTTGCCACTATCGATCATATTCTTAACCCAATTCGGTACAGTTAAGCCTTCACTTTCCATTCGTACGACTGATTTAGATACACCAATTGCATCCCAAATTTCAAATGGTCCTAAATCCCAGCCAAATCCCCACTTCATTGCTTGGTCAATTCCGACGATGTTATCAGAAATTTCACCAGACAATTCTGCTGAATAGACTAATACCGGGCTAATAATGCTCCATAAGAAATTACCTGCACGATCATCTGCGTATACAAGCGCTTTCAACTTATTCGCTAAACCTTTAACTTGTTTGATGCTTTCAGTTGAAGCCGTTTTCAAGCTTTTTCTTTCTCCATATTCAAATGTGCTTGGATCTAATTCTAAGATTTCTCTGCCTTGCTTTAAGAAAAATCCTTGCCCAGACTTACTTCCAAGCCAATTACGATTAGCCATTTCCTTCATAAATTCTGGAACTTTAAATACTTCTTTCTCTTCGCCTTCTACTAGCTCATAAACATTGTTTGCAACATGGATAAACGTATCTAATCCAACTACGTCCAATGTACGGAATGTAGCACTAGAAGGGCGCCCAATCATTGGACCTGTAATTGAATCAACTTCTCCAACACTGTATCCGCCTTTTAGCATTTCTTGTACTGTTACAAGTAATCCGTAAGTTCCGATACGGTTTCCAATAAAGTTTGGAGTATCTTTTGCTAATACAACGCCTTTACCTAAAACGTCTTCTCCAAAACTTTTCATAAATGTAAGTACTTCTTCAGATGTATGTTTAGTAGGAATAACTTCTAATAATTTTAAGTAACGTGGTGGGTTAAAAAAGTGAGTGCCTAAGAAATGTTTCTTGAAGTCATCTGAACAGTCTTCAGACATTGCTTCAATTGAAATACCAGATGTATTTGAGCTCACGATTGAGCCTGGTTTGCGGTATGCATCAACACTAGCTAATACTTGTTTTTTAATTGCTAAATTTTCAACAACTACTTCAATAATCCAGTCAACTTCGCTTAAACGACTCATGTCATCTTCAAAGTTACCTGGCCCGATTAACGTTAAGTTTTTCTTAGATGCAAGAGGAGCTGGCTTTTGTTTCAATAATTTCTGAATAGCCGTTTGACTAAATCGATTACGAAATTCTTTGGAGTCAGTAGAAAGACCTTTTGTAGCATCTTCCTCAGATAGTTCTCTTGGGACAATATCAAGTAGTAATGTTGGAATACCTATGTTTGCCAAGTGTGCAGCGATACCAGATCCCATCACACCAGAGCCGAGTACAGCGGCTTTTTTAATTTTTTGGATCATATGCATTTCTCCTCCTCATATCTTGAATGAATACTCATTCACTTTCTGGATAAAACAATCCATTATCAATGAGCCCTCTTCTTCCACTATATGATAAATTCTTATTTTTCGCAATAAACAAAAAGTTCAAATTAATAAAATTTTATTTATGATGTAAAATCCTCCCTCTTCTTTTTTTATCACACTCCATTTTTTACTAATAAGTTTATTTAAATAGGTTAGTCTAAGAAATGGAGGTGATAAGATATGAAACGTGAAAGAAATCCATCAAAGGGTGGAGTTAGTGCAGCAAGCGTTCAAGGTAATGCAAGTCATGGAGATCAAAAAGAAGAAAAAGGTAGACAAAGTAACAATCAGCAGTACGGTAAAAAAAATATGGGTCAGTAAGCTTTTTCACTCAAGTTTAATATTAAAATTAGGACCTTGCTGTCTAAAGCAATTATAAGAATAATGTTGTTTTACTAATAATTACTTATCACAAAAAAATCCTGTATAAAGAGAAAAAGGCTGACTAAAAAGGATCTTCACTCAATCCTTTTTAGTCAGCCTTTAATTTTAAAATTATTTACTGAACATACCTTTTAATACGAACGCAACGTTTGCAGGACGTTCTGCAAGACGACGCATGAAGTATCCATACCAGTCAGTACCATAAGGAACATAAACTCGCATATTATAGCCTTCTTTAACAAGCTCTAATTGACGCTCTGTACGAATTCCGTATAACATTTGGAATTCAAATTGATCATTTGGAATGTTATGTTCTTTAACTAATTGTTTTGTATACTCAATCATTGCTTCATCATGTGAAGCGATTGCAGTAAAGTTACCATTTAATAAGTGCATTTTAATGATTTTTTTGAAGTTTTCATCCACATCTTTTTTCTCTGGGAATGCTACTTCAGCAGGCTCTTTATAAGCACCTTTTACTAAACGTAAATTTGGTTTTAAGCTGTTTAAATCTGTAATATCGTTTTCAGTTCTGTATAAATACGCTTGGATAACTGTTCCGATATTATCGTACTCAGATCTTAATTGCTTAAAGATACGAATTGTTTTTTCACAACGAGTGAAATCTTCCATATCAATTGTAACGAATACACCATTCTTTTTCGCTGCCTCTAAAATACGACGCATGTTTGATAAAACTAACTCGTCAGAAATATCAAGACCCATCGAAGTCATTTTTAGAGAACATTGTGAATTTAATTTTTCTTTTCCAATCGCTTCAATTGCTTCGATACAGTGATCAGCCATTTCATTTGCTTCTTCAACCGTGTCAACGAATTCTCCAAGATAATCAATTGTTACTTTTAAATTCTTTTTATTTAAGTCCTTAATAACTTTTGTAGCTAAATCGATTGTTTCGCCTGCAACAAAACGTCCTGCACCAAATCTTAGGCCATATTTTTTAGCCATTTTAGTCAAAAACTTATTTTTAGACATAAATAAAAAAGCATTCTTCATAACTTGTTCCATTACTCTACCCCCAAAATTAAACTTTACTTTTCTCTCTATATATTACTAATGTATCATCTATTGAAATTTGTTAAAACAATTATTTAATAATTTGTCGAATTTTGTTTATTGAAAAATGTATGCCCTTACTTAATATTATATTATCATAATTTATATCTATCGTCATCTTTGAAAATTATGGATAAATATTATTGCTTATTTTTGTTAGCCATAGCTTCTCTATACTGGTCATTTAACGTTTTAATCTCTTTAATTAAATTAACAACTTCATCTTTAGCTTGAGGATATGTATCATTCCAATGTTTTACTAATGCGGGCATTGATTTTGATATGTAAGTATACATAACCCACTTTTCCACTTTTGCTTGTTTTTCCTCGGACCAATCTCCTAATAACAATTCCGTATATTTTTTTAGTAACGCATCAAATTTTGCTTCAAATTCATTTTCCAAACGAAATCACCTCTCCATATTATTATTAAGTTTTCAAAATCTAATTTGAATCTTTCCTTTTTTTACCTAAACCTGTTTACTATGAAATTATATTATATCTTCAACCAGTTTTAAGGTGATTATTTAAAAATGTAAAGTAAAAATAATAAATCGTATATAACTTGTTCAATTTCATAATTTGTTCATATTTTCACAAACTTACCGTCGTTTTTTGTCTGTATACTATGTATGTGTTAATCAAAGAGCGCATAGGGAGTGAAACCATTTGGAACGAGATAGTATCCAATATTGTATTGATTTAGCTCTTAAAAAAAAGAAAATACTAGACCAAAGCTTAATTAAATATTTAACTCGTGCTGCCTTAGCTTCTATTTATATAAGCTTTATTCTCATTGTCTGTTTAAAATTAGCCGAATTATTTAGATTGCAAAATTCACCATTTTCATCTGTAGCTTATCCACTAGTTTTCTCTACAGCATTAATTATGATTATTTATGGTGGTGGAGAATTATTTACTAGTAATACAATGTATTTTACGTTTTCAACTTTAGCTAAAAAAACTACAAAATTAGATTTAGTAAAAAACTGGATTGCATGTTACTCAGGTAATATTATTGGAGCATTTATTTTTGCGATTATTTATTTTTTTACAGGTCTAGCTAAGGATTTTCCTACCGATCATTTTTTAACAGGTGTAGTTGACCATAAAATTCACGCCTCATTTATCCACTTATTTTTTAAAGGTATTTTATGTAATTGGCTTGTTTGTCTTGCTTGTTTTTTACCAACTAGATTTAAAGATGATTTAGCAAAAATACTCCTGATCTTTTTATTAGTATTTGCTTTCTTCTTCTCTGGTTATGAACATAGTATCGCAAATATTGCAGTCTTTACATTATCTTATATTATGCCACATGATGTAGCCTTTTCTTTTAGTGATGTATTGCATAATTTAATTCCAGTTACACTTGGAAATATTATTGGTGGTTCAGTTGGTGTCGGAATGGCATATTACTTCTTAAATAATGAACAAAAATTAGAAGTAAAAGAATTAAAACGTGCTTCATAAAACTAATCTACCTGTCTTCTTTTTTTTGAGGACAGGTTTTTTCGTGCAAATCTAATTTTATTATGGTAATAATGATTTTATAATGAAAATTTTTCCTTTTTTGGTGGTGTGAAAATTGAAATACAATCATTTTGTTCGGTTTATCATGTTCATTTCATTGCTTTGTTTTCTTTTATTATCATATGGCTTCGTGAAAGGTGCTTATTCTGTTTTAAATCCTCAAAAAAGCAAATTAATCGTGAATAATAATGCACAGAAAAATAATCAAAATGACAGTGTTCACAAAAACAATAAACTGAAGATTGTTGCATTAGGAGATTCACTTACGCGTGGTGTCGGTGATGATGAAGGAACAGGTTATGTAGGAAGATTAAAAACTAGTCTACAAAAAGAGTATAAACAGCCAACAACAATCACTAATTTAGCTGTTAGTGGCGCAAAAACATCAAATTTACTTAACGATTTAAAGAAAAAAAATATACAAGAAACAATTGGCTCTGCGGACATAATCGTTCTTTCCATAGGAAGTAATGATTTATTTCCTGGCGCTAATCAATTAAACGAACAATTTTTAAAGACATATCGACCAGATGAAAAAACGTTTAAAAATAATCTACAATCAATTTTTAAACTAATACGTCAAAAAAATCCTACAGCATCTATTTATGCGTTCGGTTATTATAACCCATTCCATAATGTTCAAGGTTTAGATGCATCGTCAAGCTTTGTTTCTAGATGGAACAATCTACTTGAATTATCAGTACTTCAAACTAATAATGCATACGTCATTCCAACATTCGATTTATTTTTTAACGAAGAAAAGAAATATTTGTACACTGACCATTTTCATCCGAATAGAGACGGTTATATTGAAATGGCCAATCGCTTAACTAGTAAAATAGGAAGTCAGCTTCGAGGTGAGTCGAATGAATAAAGTTCTTAAATTAGAGGGTGTTACAAAGAGTATTAAAGGAAAAGTACTTGTCGATAAAGTTTCATTTGAAGTTTATGAAGGTGAAGTATTTGGCTTTCTAGGTCCAAATGGGGCTGGAAAAACAACTACTATTCGAATGCTAGTCGGATTAATTAAACCAACAAAAGGAACAATTGAAATCGCTGGTTATCCAGTTAAAACTCACTTCAAAGAAGCGATGCGACAAATTGGCTGTATTGTAGAGAATCCAGAATTATACGGTTATTTAACCGGCTGGGAAAATCTAAATCAATTTGCGAGAATGTTAGGGATTAAAGATGAGAAAAAAATAAGTGAAGTTGTAAATTTAGTAAAATTAACCGATCGAATTCATGAAAAAGTAAAGACGTATTCACTCGGAATGAAGCAAAGATTGGGAATTGCTCAAGCCTTACTTGGAGGCCCTAAGCTTCTTATTTTAGATGAACCTACTAATGGATTAGATCCAGCCGGTATTCGTGAATTACGTGAATTTATTCATATGCTTGTTAAAGAGCAAAATATAAGTGTTTTTATTTCAAGTCATTTATTAAGTGAAATCGAAATGATTTGTGATCGCGTAGGAATTATAAATAAAGGGAAAATGGTTAGAGTTTCAACAGTAAAAGAATTAGTAAAGGAAGCTGCTGAAAGAGTTGAATGGCGAGTTTCTCCAATACATAAAGCGCTAGATTTATTAAAAAAGGATTCTACCATTCAAGATATCTTGGTAAAAGATGAGCTTATACTGTGCCGAATGTCGCCTCTCAAAATAAATGAGGTCATTCAACAATTCGTAGCAGTAGATGTGCAAGTGAATGGCGTTAAAACAATGTCTGAAACATTGGAAGATTTATTCATGGAAATGACTGGAGGCGAAGTTCGTGGCTGAACTAATTAGACTCGTCTTTAATGAAATTGAAAAAATGGTTAGGAAAAGAAGAATACTTGTTATCTTTTTCATATTAGCAGTGCTAATCCCTATTTTTGTATATGCTCAACTGCAGCAAACGGAAGAAACAATTAAAAGACTTGGTACTGATAATTGGAAAGTAGCACTTCAACAAAAAATAGTCGACCAGCAGAATAGATTAAACTCATCAGGTATACCTGAAGAATGGAAAAGTTGGTTAAAGGTTCAAATTGATCAAGAGCAATATTATTTGGATAACGACATAAATCCTACAACGCCTGGTGCACCTACATTTATACGAAAATTAATTGAACAAAGTATTGGGTGGCTACTTCTACCACTATTGGTCATGGTCATCACAATCGATATTATATCTGGTGAGCGAAGCGACGGTACAATAAAAATACTACTAACCCGTCCCATCAAAAGATGGAAGGTCTTACTTAGTAAATACATATCAATTTGTTTATTAATCTCTTTTCTTCTCGTTCTATACGGCGTATTGGCATATGTCGTTTCAGGATTTGTTTTTAGCTTTAAAGGCTGGACAGTACCTGTGTTAACAGGATTTGTCATCAAAAATAACCAACTACTAACTGATTCAGTTCAACTGATTCCCCAATGGCAATACATCATAATGGCCTTTGGACTTGCTTGGTTTGTTTGTATTATTATTGGAACTCTATCATTTATGGTTTCCGTATTAGTTCGAACTACACCTGCTGCAATGGGCATTATGCTAGCCGCTTTAATAACAGGAAGCGTTCTAAGCGGACTAGCTACATCATGGTCAGGAGCAAAATACTTCTTTAGTGTAAACCTTGGCCTAACTGACTACTTAGCCGGTCAACTCCCTTCCATTGAGGGATTAAACATGCACTTCTCTCTTATGAATTTATCAATATGGGGAATATCAGCATTACTAATCTCTTTCATCGTATTTATTAAACAAGATATGAATTAAATAGAACGGGGATCGAAAAAGTTTAAACTCTTTTTTGATCCCCGTTTTTAACAGCCTTAATCCTTTCCGGCTCTCCCTGACCTTAATGGCTCAACATGAATATGTGTATATTGAATTCCATGTTGTTCGCTTAAGATCATCTCGATTTGGTCTGTGATGCCGTGACTTTTACTCACATCTATTCCGCCGTCTACTTCAATGACTACATCTGCGATTGTTGTATTCCCGTACATTCTTGCTCTTAAATCTACAACTTTATGTACACCTGGTACTTTATCAACTGTTTCAGTAAAGAGATTCATTTCTTCTGGATCGAATCCATCCGTTAATAGTAGGGTTGCATCATAAAAAATCTCCCATGCTGTTTTACAAATAATCGCACCTACTAAAATAGCCGCGATCGGATCGATTATAGGAAAACCAATCGAAGCACCAAGAACACCAATCGTCGTTCCGAAGCTAACTAACGCATCAGAAAAATTATCTTTTGCTGAGGCCTCAAGCCCTTTACTCTTCGTTCTCTTGGCAACTTTATTATTATAAAAATAAATGCCAAACATAAAAATTCCAGAAGCAAATGCCACCACAGCTGCTAATCTATTCGGAGTCTCATATTCCCCAACGAAAAGTGATCGAATATTTTCAATAATAACCTGTAATCCAACCGACATCATAATAAAAGATGCAATTAAAGTAGCTATTTGCTCTGCTCTTGAATGTCCATAAGGATGGTCTAAATCTCTCGGTTTTCTTGCGATTCTTATTCCGATCAATACAGCCAAAGTCGCACCAATATCAGTCACATTGTTAAGCCCATCAGCTAAAAGAGCACTAGAATTTGTATAAAAACTAACGAGTACTTTTACAGTCGCAAGAATTAAGTAGGAAATAACACTTAAAAAAGCAGCAAAGTCTAATTGCTTTTGAAGATTTTTCTCCATGAACTCACCCCGCTCTAATAAAAAATCATATGGGCTTATCATACCCATAATGCAATTTTTCCATTTTAAGTTAAAAATTTAAGTAAAAAAAAACAGAATCGAATAATCGAATCTGTTTTTCCTATCATAACAATTTAATTAAAGTGGCTTTGGATTATAGCTTGACCCCGTTAAATCTGTTAAGTCACAAACCGTTTGCCATAATTCAGGATAAAATTCAAATCGTACAGCACGTTCTAAAGCTTCTGCTGGTACTCCTTTTAAGCTCTTTGTATTCATACCAATCATGCGACGAACAAGTTGAATATGCTGTCTGCGGAATGATTGGAATCTTTCATCGAAGCAAGTTAATTCTTGCATTAATTGGAATAACTCAAAGTTTTTAGCTGTATCTTGATGTAATTGAACAGGTGTAAGTAAATTTTCATCTAATAAATCTTTAAAAGGCTGCCAAAGTGTTGGACCTAATTTTAAGATTTCATTAAATCCTGGAGAATCTTGACCGCTACCTCTTCCTAATGCTAGACGAATAATATGATAGTCACTTGGACTTACTAGTTTTACCATATCAAAAACTGCCGGTAAATGTACTAGGTGATTATTAATGCGTTGTAAGTGATGTGTTGCTTTCGTAACCTCTTTTGCACGCATATGTTTATCTGCAAAATGAATAGATTGGATGATTAATTTAAAATGTAACTCAGCAATTTGGTGAACTGTTTGAAACGTTAATTCATCTGGGCAAAATAATTCTTCATCAGGTTTTTGTAAACTTAATAATTCTTCTGTTCGAATATACTTCTCGTAATCTGTCAGTTTTTTTTGCTCTTGTGTCATTTCCCTTTTCCCCCTAAACTAATTTACGTAAAACTGCTCGTACTGGACTACCATCTGCATCTGTTAATGGTAGCGGTAATGCAATAAGCTCATACTCACCTGGAGTTACATTTCTCAAATCAATTGATTCGAGAATATGAATACCGGCATGATGAAGAGCATGATGTGCTTCTAGTTCCTTACTATCAAGTGGGTCAACTGAAGGTACATCTACCCCAACTAATTTAACGCCTTTTTCATGTAAAAACTCTGCTGCATCCTTTTCAATATGTGGAATTCTCTCTGGGAAAACGCTATCATTTTTCCATGAATTTGTTTTAATTAATAAACGTTCTACACCATCGAATTGAAAAGCTTCTAAATCCGACTTTTTTATGCTATCTACTTCAATCAGCTCGATTACTTTTGCAATGCCTACATATAAATTAGGGTCTAAATCTATGACTCTCTTACCATTTTCATCAAAATGAAATGGCGCATCAATATGCGTTCCTGTGTGAGTACTTAAAGTTAACTTCCCAACGTTAACAGAGCCACTTTCCTCTTTTGTCCAACTCAATTGGAATGAAAAATTCGTATCACCTGGCCATACAGGCATACCATCTTCAAGTCTTCTTGATATATCAATTAATGTCATTGGCAAACAACTCCTAAGCGATGATTTCTCGTTCATTCTTAAACTGTTCATATTGTTTCTCAACCATGATTTTCTTTAAGATTTGTACACTATTCCAAACATCTACATAAGAAGTATAAAATGCGATTGGTGCTAATCTGATTACGTTTGGTGCTCTAAAGTCTGGAACAATCCCATTTAACTTTAATGCTTTACAAATCCTTGCAGCATCATCGTGTTCAAGACAAACATGTCCACCTCGATTTGAATCCTCGAGTGGATTACCAATTGTAAAATCAAAATCACTTAATTCTTCATTGATTAAGCTCATTAAATACGCTGTACTCTGTAAAGACTTTTCGCGAATTCTCTCAATTGTAGCTTCTTTATACATTTCAAGTGAGCCAACAAGCGGTGCCATGCTTAAAATATGCGGGGTACCGATTTGATAAGCACCAACGGTATCAGACGGAACAAATTCATGCTTCATATCGAACTGTTTTTCTTTATTTGAACCGAACCAACCAGCTAATCCAGGCATTGTACCAAAATGCTTTTCGTGAACGAATAGGCTTCCAACTCCACCTGGTCCACTATTTAAATACTTATAATTACACCAATAAGCGAAGTCCACGTCCCATTCATGGAACTGATGAGGGATTGCGCCAACAGAATGACATCCATCAAAACCGATAATGATTCCACGCTCATGTGCAGCTTTTGTTAATCTCTCTATATCGAATAATTGTCCGCTTCGGTATAAAACAGTTGGAAGAATAATTAAGGCAATTTCATCGGTCATTGCTTCAATGATATCTTCTTCTCTAATTGTTCGACCATCACGGCTTTTAACTTGAATTAAGTGAGTTGCTGGATCAAAGCCCTTTAATTTTAATTGACTTTGAATAGCATAAATATCTGACGGAAAGTTTAATTCATCCGCTAATATTTTCGTTTTTTGACCATTTGGGTGATAAAAAGATGCAATTAATTGATGAAGATTTGTAGTTGTTGAACCAGTTACAATCACTTCATTCTCTTTGGCCCCGACTAATGGTGCACTTAATGCTCCCAATTTTTCTGCAAAATAATACCATGGATGATCGCTCTGCATCCATCCATCGATTGCAAGCGTCTTCCATGAATCTAATAAATCTAGTAAACTTTGTTCTGCTCTTTTTGAAAGAAGTCCTAGCGAATTTCCATCTAAATAGATAGTATTGGGTTGTAAGTAAAACTCATCTCGATAATTTGATAATGAGTCTTTTTGATCTAGAAATTCTGCAAATTCTTTTGTTGGTTGAAACATCCCCTTGTTTTACCCCCTTGCAAGAAATAACCTACTATATTAAAGGTATTGCGATTAATAATATATGTCAATATTTTCTGAATATAATATTTAATAAAAAAAGTGTCAACAAATCCAAAATATTCCTATCTTGGATTTTGACACAATTTATTCTTCTATTTAATTTCATTTCCCTACAAATGTAAGTCCCGTTTCTTAAACGAAACATACGTGACAATCGTTAATATAATGATTAATCCGATCGAAATAGTTGTATAAATACCATCAAATCCTCCACCATACATAATATCTTTCGCTTCAAAGTACTTAAACGGTGTAAGATATTTCAAGCCTTCAATCCGATCGTTCAAATCAATTGCGATTGATAATATAAATGTAATTAATAAAATACCAGTTGCATAAGAGGCAGCCTTTTTGGAATTTTTACAAACTGCAGCTATAGCCGAACCAATTACTAAAAATAATAGCTGTAAAATAAACATCCCAGCCATTACCACGGCTATATCACCATTTACATTCTCACCTTTACTATACTTTCCTACTATTAGAACACTGGATATCAACGTAATACCATTAAAAATAAGGATGTTTACTAGAGCACTCATTAATTTAGAAGTTATGATCTTAATTCTAGAAATAGGCTTAACAAATAAAAACTCTGCTGTCTTATCTCGCTCTTCTTTAGCAATTATATTAGCACCTAGCATTGCCGCATGAATCGTTGCCATTAAATATAAATATAAAACTAAGATGCCAAAATAGCCGCTTGCCTTTGATAAATCCAGTGCTCCTGAGCCCATTATAGCCTGAAGAGATTTCGGCATTTGATTAAAAAGGTCAGTTATTTGGCCAATTGAAGCTGTAGCTTTATATTTCGCCATTCCACTACCTACTAAAAAAACAATTCCGATACACCAAAAAATAATCGATTTACGATATGTTTTCATTTCTCTTAAAAATAGATTCATGTCCACCCTCCCTTTCCTTTAAGTTATACTGCGTGAATATCTCTTTTCTTATAAATCATGTAGCTTGCAAAGATTGAAACGATGATCATCCCAATCGACATAATCAAAAATTGTGATTCAAATTTTGAATGAGCAATGATATATTTCGGTTCAAAATATTTAAAAGGTGATAGAAAACGTTTGGCATTGCTTTCATCTGTAGCTACTACCATACCAACTACGAAAAATCCAAAAACAACCGCAAGAGAAATTGATAGTACCGCTTTAATTTTTGGAAATACAACTGATATTAAAATGCCCATTCCAAAAAATAGTAATTGCGTAATAAACAACGATACAGAGAGTAATATAATTGACTTGCTACTATAATCCGCTGTTTTTACATGCTGAGCCATCATAATAGTTGCGACTAGATAGAATACATTTGTAATCGCTAAAGAAACAACCCCTGCAAAAATCTTTGATGTCATAACTTTTATTCTAGTTACTGGTTTTGTTAAAAGAAAATCAGCTGTTTTTTCACGTACTTCTTTTGAAATAATAGAAGTACCTAAAATCATGGCTTGAATCGCTCCACAAAGAGAAATATAAATAAACACATAGGAATAAAACCCTAAAACATTCCCAAAACTCTCAATTTCAAGTCCAAGTGCCTTTCTTACACCCTCAGGATAACCCTCTAACACTTTTGAGAATTGTACATAATCCTTTGCAATAGCTGGAAATAAAGATAAGAAAAAAACGACGATTGCCATTAAAGAAGCTGTCCAAATAAAGGTGGATTTCCGATAAGCTTTTAATTCATGTAAAAAAATATTCATTGCTTATTAGGCCTCCTTTTCATAATAATGTAAGAAAATCTCCTCCAGGTCAGGCTCTTCAATCCATAAATTTTCAATTTCGATTTCTGCTATTTTCTTTAAAACTTTATTTATATTACCTTTAAAAATAAAGCTAATCGTTTTCCCTTTGATTTCAATATTGTTTACACCCGGCATATTAAAGTAATTTGGATCCAGTTTATTTTGAATATCTATTTTAAATCGTTTGTAATTGTTTTCTTGTAATGTGCTTATTTTTTCTACTGTCACAATCTTACCTTCTTTAATAATTGCAACTCGATCACATAAACGCTGAACTTCACTTAAAATGTGAGATGAAAATAAAATCGTTGCTCCTTTTTTGTTTTCCTCCTCTAATAAGTCAAAAAATCTTTGTTGCATTAAAGGATCAAGACCACTTGTCGGTTCATCCAATATGATTAGCTTCGGTTCATGAAGTAATCCTTGGACAATCCCTACCTTCTTTTTATTACCTAAAGATAAATCATCAATTTTCTTCGTTAAATCGAGGTCCATTACTTCCGCTAATTCTTTTATTCGCTTCGTACAATCTTTTTTATAAAAACTAGCAGAGTATTTTAACAAATCCATCACTTTCATATTGTCATAATAAAAAACTTCAGATGGTAAATAACCGATTTCTTTTTTTATTTCTGGAGCAAACTGTACACAGTCCTTTCCAAATATTTTTGCACTTCCACTCGTAGGATAAATTAACGAAAGTAAAGTTCGAATTGTAGTTGATTTACCTGCACCATTTGGACCAATGAATCCAAATATTTCTCCCTCTTCTATATTGAAGCTTATATCTGTAATTCCCCTTGAATTGCCATAGGTCTTCGTTAAATTATTAATTTCAATCGCGTACATAAATGAACCTCCCGCTTTGTTTTGAAATATTTCATTGTTATTATTACAAAACTAGTATATACCTCAATCCTAAAAAAGAGAATATGTTTTGAAATAATTTTAATAAAATATTTCAAAACATGATATACTATTGTATAGATAATGACGGAGGTATCGATATTGGACGGATATAAAAAACGAACTCTGCAGAAGATGGAGAGCATTGAAAAAAGTACAACTAAATTATTGTCATTACCATTAAATGATATAAAAATAGCAGATATTGCAAAGTTAGCGAATGTATCACAAGTATCAATTTACAATTATTATGGTAGTAAAGAAGCCCTACTAAAAGCTACAATTATTCGATTAATGGATCATCAATACGAAGAAACAAAACAAATGCTTTCAAGTGATATTCCTTTTAATGAAAAAATTAAGGAATTATTTATTCGTAAGAAAAATGGTCTCGATATAATTAATCTTGAAATGTTTACGGCATTAATGAAAAAAGACCCTGAACTACAAGAATTAGTTTTAGATTTTACAATGAACAAATCATTCAAATTGCTGATTTCCCTAATCGATGAAGGACGTTCACTAGGTTTAGTTCGAAATGAGATTCAAAACAAAACATTATTAATCTATATCCAAGTCTTGAGCCAAGCTTTTTTAAATATGGACCAAACAACCTCACAATATATCCAACAAAAAGAAGTAGTAGATGAAATTATGAATATATTCTTATATGGATTACTGAAACAAGAGGACTAAAATAGAATAGCTATAGAAACAGCATCTTTGCTTAGGCAAAGATGCTGTTTACACTGTTGAAAAACAACCTTGTCAATTAAATTATCAAATTTTCGTAAAAGGA
>NZ_JBCMJM010000011.1:0-147696 GCF_050457485.1 Gottfriedia acidiceleris | reverse complement strand
CCATAGGAGTCGAGCACCCTTCCATTCCAATCAACTTATTCATCAAAAAAAGCCTCCGATAAATTCTAATCAAATAGCCTTTACTTAGAGTAACCTAACAGTTGTATAATAATCAGTTTGATTTTTAACTTCTAAAAAAACATTACTAGTGTAATTAGAATCATAAAATTGCTCAAACATATTAATATTTAAAACCATTAATAGAACATCCAAAAAATGATAATTTCATCATTAATAAATGTTCATTTAATGTCCGTTTTCCCTATTGACCATTTTATATTTCATCACCTTGAAAAGCATTGCTTAGGCAAAGTTGCTTTTTCTATTTGGAATATTCTTCTAGGTAAACTTATCCATAGATTTGTATTATCTTACTGTTTTTGTTCATACAATGAATTACTTATCTATATTTTAAACTCTTGGAGGAGTATATGCACAAAACTATTCTATGGTTTAAAGAAAATTGCGACGAAATTAAGCGAGGCCTAATTGGTGGATTTACCATTTTCAGTCTAGCAACTATTTTTTTCACAACTGATTCATCTGTAGAATATAACCAAAAAGCATGTCTAAAATGGGAATATAACAAATCTGCACAAGTCAACGTCTGCTCGATTTATAAAACATCTACTACTAACACTATTCCATACGGCTCAATGGTGAAGGAGAGATAAGAATAGAAAAAGGATAAGGCATGTACCTTATCCTTTCAGACTGTTGACAAACGCTCGCTTTCTTCGTTGCTTCGCCTGTCTGCGGTGCTCATTACCGTCTAGGGTAACTCCGCTCCTCACCAGGCTTCACGCCTCGAAAGACAAGCGCTTGCAATCAGTCTGAAACTCAGGTTTTTAGGACTTTGTCTACACACTTAAAGGATCAGGCATGCACCTTATCCTTTTTCTATTGTCCAGCTACGTCTCTCTTCTTAAAGAGCTCACCAGCAGTAACAAGAAATAACAAAATATAAATGAGCAGTACTGCTATAGAAAATTCAATTCTCATACCGTTTTCTATATTAATCCCCTTTGTGTAAACCGTTAAATCAGTGTGCATAAATGGTAAGAACTTAGACCAACTTTTTGTTCTTAATAATGTTGCGATTACATCTGAAGTTGCTAGTAGGATTATGCTTATTAATAAAGAAATACTGCTTGTCCTTAAAACAGTTGATAAGAAATAAGCAACTGCAACAAAGAACAAGTATGGTAGTAGATTTATTAAGTAATCGTTTAGTAAACTTGGTAAAATACCTTGCTCTACTACATGATTATTTACAAATTGTAATACCGGTTGAGCACTAAAATTTAATCCGTTTAATGCACTACCTATAATAAATGAGTAGATGATGATTGCAAAAGAAAAGATGAAATATAAGATTACCAAACTTAAAAATTTTGCATAATAGATCATTCGTCTTGTTGATGGTTTAACGAGCAAGAAATTAATCGTTTTCCATTGATGCTCTTTTGACATCATATTACTTGCAAAATAAATAAGAAGGATTCCTATAAAGTTCGTTACGACCGCACCTTTTTTCATAAAGTCCAACACAGTGTGTTGTTGAATTGGTGAAATATTATGTGCAAGTCTATACTTATTGATCTCATATGTCTCTTTTTGTTCTTTAGCAAATGCTGGTAAGTCTGAAGAGTTTTGTCCTGCTAATACTTCTTCTATCTTTTTATTTTCTATTTTTAATTCTGTTCTCCAGTTTTCAGCTTTTGCTGCTCCGCTTTCCTTTTCTACATAATCCCATCTTCCTAGAACAATAATCGGGATAAATAGTAAAATTAACGTTATGATAAATGATTTTTGAACGAATATTTTACGTAACTCGTTCTCTATTAATCGAATAAAATTACTCAATGACATTTCCTCCTGTCAATTGAATGAACAAATCTTCTAACCTTTCTTTTTTTCGAGTTACATAATAAATCTCTATTCCTGCCAGTACCAACTCTTTCATTAATGAAGGAATCTCTTCTTCATCAATTTCAAAAATAATTGAGCGATCATTAATAATGTCAAATTTGTACTTTTTATCTCTATTTGTAAAACTACTTTCAAAAGCTTTCGTGCTTTTTACAACTATTTCAATAAATAACTTCTCACCACTTTTATCATTGAGATCAATTGATTCAACAAATTGACCATTTTGAATAATAATTGAGCGATCACAAATCAATTCTATTTCAGATAATAGATGACTAGAAAGTAGAATTGCTGTTTGTTCGACCTCAGCAATACGTTTTAAATAATCACGGATTTCTCTTACTCCAGCCGGATCTAATCCGTTAGTTGGCTCATCTAAAATTAAAATTGAAGGATTATGTAATAACGCTTGAGCAATTCCTAATCTTTGCTTCATCCCTAAGGAATAGGTTGAAAACTTTTTATGTATGGCATTTGAAAGTCCAAGTAAATCAATAACCTCAAGAACTCTCTCCTTTGAAACACCTTCTAACATTCGAGCAAAATACATTAGATTTTTATACCCACTATAAAAAGGATAAAATGCAGGAGTTTCAATCATTGCTCCGATATGTTTGATCGATTCTTTAAAGTTTTCCTTAATCGAATTACCTTGGATATAAATCTCACCACTCGTGATACTCATAAGTCCAACAATCATTCGCATTGTCGTAGTTTTTCCTGAACCATTTGGTCCAAGTAAACCTAAAACTTCACCTTTATATAACTCAAAACTAATATCTTTAATAATCTTTTGATTACTAATCGTCTTATTTACGCTTTTTAGCTCAAGAACAATATCTCGATTCATCTTGAGGCCTCCTATATGTGCAATAATCTCTTACTAACTATAAAGTTTTCCCCTTCCTTTTCTCAATAATTAATGCTATTCTCATGGAAGGAATTGAAAGGAGAACTTTATGAAAAGAATACCATATTACTTAGTATTTGGCTCATTTATCCCATATTTATTAATCTTTGCTTTACCTTTTTTACCTGTTTCTGGGAGCTTAAAAGCTGGTCTGATTGCTCTATTAGTTATTCTTGGAGAAGGAATGTTTTGGATTGGTGGAGTATTTGTAGGTAAAGATGTTATGACGAACTATCGTAAAAAATTGAGCCCGGCAAAATGGTTTAAAAATAGAAGAAAGCAAGAAAATTGATGGATAAAGGGATGCTCTCATAAGAGCCCTTTTTTTTTTGCAAAATATTGGTTGTGGATAGAATGCAACAAAATGTTAACTTTGTTGATAAATTTGTGAATAATGTTTATAAAGTAGTGATTTTTATTCATAAATTCATAGGATTCAAATTCAGATGTATTTGGTATGTTGATAACTAGTGAATTCAGACTAAAAAAGTACGAATTTATATCGAACATTGTTGATAAGTTGTGAACTTCGTTGATCTAGTAACCCTCTAAATCTGTAAGAATTTCATTAAAACTGATAATAAAACGCAAAAAACCCACAAAATTGTGGGTAGACAAACATGACTTTCAGACTGATTGCAAGCGCTTGTCTTTCGAGGAGCAGTGTTACCTTAAACGGTAATGAGCACCGAAGGCAAGCGACGCAAATAAGAAAGCGATCGTTTGGCAGGCAGTATGAAAAACTTATTTGCCTTCTAATTGCTTCCATTTATTTTGCATAACAGGTGGTTCATAGTTTTGCATTAATTTTAATAGGTTGTCTGCATTTTCTGCAACAACAAATAATGAAAGTGTATTCTCGTTCATAAATCCTTCTTTTACAGCATGTTTAAGTAAATCTAACAAAGGGCTAAAGAAGTTATCAACATTTAATAAACCGATTGGCTTATTGTGGATTCCAATTTGAGCCCAACAAATAATTTCAAATAATTCATCGAAAGTACCAATTCCGCCCGGCAGTGCAATAAACCCATCGGACATCTCGTTCATTAAAGCTTTACGCTCATGCATTGATTCTGTCTCAATGAATTGCGTTAGCCCTTTATGGGCAACCTCTCCACGAAATAATCCACCAGGCATAATGCCAATGACATTTCCACCTTGTTTTAATACTTCATTTGCGACTTCTGCCATAATCCCTAGTCTTGATCCACCATATATTAAATCTATATTATTACTAGCAAATAAGGCACCTAGTTTTTTTGCTTGAAGACTAAATGACTCTCTATTCCCAAGATTTGAACCAGCATAAACACAAATTTTCTTCATAAAATGTCACTTCCTTCGATGTATTTTTCTTTATTTTAACATATCTTTCGATTAGGATTGTAAAGATAAAGTTAACTAATTATTTTTTAGGAGTTGAAAAAATGAATTTAGGTACCATTGGAACAAGCTGGATTACAGAAAGTTTTATCGAAGCTTCAAAGGATAGTAAATTGCTTAATTTAACTGCGATCTATTCTAGAAATGAAGAAACTGCGAGAGCATTTGCTACAAAGCACAACGCTCCTAAGTTTTTTACTAATATTGAAGAATTAGCAACAAGCCCTGATATTGACGTAGTATACATAGCATCACCAAACTCACTGCACTATGAACAAAGCATTTTATTATTAAAGAATAAAAAACATGTTATATGTGAAAAACCAATTTTCTCAACAATTAATGAGTTAGATCATGCCTTTAAAGTTGCAGAAGAAAATGGAGTTTATTTATTTGAAGCAATTCGTAACTTCCACTCACCAAACTTTACAGCTTTAAAAGAAGGTCTAGAAAAAATCGGCCAAATTAGAAGTGCTAATCTGCATTATTTACAATATTCTTCTAAATATGATGCATTCCTTAGAGGAGAGAATCCAAATGTATTCTCTCCCGAATTTTCTGGCGGGGCATTAGTCGATTTAGGTGTTTATCCAATTTATGTAGCGATTGGTTTATTTGGAAAACCAGCCTCAGTAAATTACACACCTGTAAAATTACGCACTGGTGTTGATGGTAGTGGAACATTAGTATTAAATTATGAAAACTTCACTTGTAGCATCCAATGCTCTAAAGTCTCTCAATCATATATTGAAAGTGAAATTACGGGTGAAATCGGAACTTTAGTTCTTGATAAACCATCTCCAATTTCAAAAATTACTTTAATTAACCATAAATCAAAGCAACGAGATTCATTGGAAGTTAGCCAAGTACCAAATGATATGCTATATGAAATCCAAAATATTACTAGCATAATAAAAGAATCAAATATAACTGAATATGAAAAATTAAAAGAGCTTAGCAAGCTAGTATTAACAGTAACTGAAACTGCGAGAAAGCAAGGCGGAATTGTTTTTGGAGTAGAAAATAAAGAAAACTAGCCGATTGCCGAGCCTTTAGGCGAAGATAAAGGCGTAGTTGCGCATATACTTAATTCCTAAAATTGGCGACTACGTCGAGTTTCCTTCTCCGCTGCCAATTTATACTTTCTAGTGAAATTAATAAAAATACCAGTTATCCGTCCATTGGATACTGGTATTTTTACTTATTTAAGCGTTAATGTCCTCTTCTAAAAGTCCTAAAAATCGATTGCTTGTTCAATATTTGGCACTTGAAGCTCAAATCTAATAACTTTTCCCATTTTGATCTTTACCTTAAGTAATTTTTCCGATAAATTATGTAAGAGCTGATTAAAAAAATTAATCAGCTTTATTGTTTTTAATTATACAACAACCCATCCAACCCCTGGCACAAAGTACCATCTTATACCATTCAGGATATAATACCCTCCTGACCAATAACCTCCTGGTCCAGGAAATCCATGTCCAGGTCCATACCCTGGTCCGTGTCCTGGACCATATCCTGGTCCATGTCCCGGACCATATCCTGGTCCATGTCCTGGTCCATGTCCCGGACCATATCCTGGTCCATGTCCTGGTCCATGTCCTGGTCCATATCCTGGCCCATGTTCTTGTCCTTGACCTGGTCCATATCCTGGCCCATGCCCTTGTCCTTGACCTGGTCCATGTCCTGGCTGAACATATCCTGGTCCAGGATATCGACTATACAGCTCATCAATAATCATGTACTCACCACCTAGATAGAATCATATCCCTATAACTTATTAATTCTGATAAAGGCATGAGCAAGTACTAAGACATTTAACTAACTTATTTATTTAATTGATGTTTTTGCCTATAAGTTAAAATTAATCCTATATTAAATACTTACTACAATTTCTTATTCAAGACATTCTTCAAGTTCTTTATATAAAGCAATACTTTTTAAGTCTAATTCTTCAAGTTCTCGTTGATAATTCTGTAAAATAATTAGATCATTTTCAAGCAACATTTGTTTATTGATCTCGCTGATTGCTTCTTCTAAAGAATAGATCTCATTTTCAATGTCTTCGATCTTTCGCATTTTTGTTTTTACTTTTATCGGTTTAGAATACGAATTTGTTTTAATTACTATTTCTTTTTCTCTATTATTTCGGTAAATCGTCATTTTTTCTTTTGCAATTTGGTATTCATCAATAAATTCGAAAAGCCCACCATTGTCTAGCCAATAAATTTTTGAAAATAGCTTATTAATGAAATAACGGTCATGCGAGACAGAAAGAATCGTTCCTTTGAATTTTTCAAGAGCGTCTTCTAATACTTCTCTAGATTCAATATCTAAATGGTTAGTAGGCTCATCTACGATTAATAAATTAATATCTTGGTACATAAGTTGAGCCAATCTTAACCTCATTCTCTCTCCACCACTAAGTTGACTAACTTTACGATAGACCATATAGCCATAAAATAAAAATCCAGCTAATATATTACGTGCTTCACCTTCTGTAACATGTACTTCCTCTCTGAATTCCTGAATTACGGTGTGATCCGAATGAACTGGTTCGTAATGTTGTGATAAATAACCGATTTTCACGTTACTACCCAGTTTAATTTTTCCTTCCTCAATCGATGACTGACCTAAAATCATCTTCAACAAAGTTGATTTACCCGTCCCGTTATCTCCTACAATAACTGCTCTTTCGCCATAGTATAATGAAAAGTTAAGCTGATTAAATAAAACTTTATCCGCAAATGATTTTGAAAGATTTTCTGCAACAATTACATCTTTTCCACTACGACCCGATTCTTCTAGCTGAAATGCCATTTTCTTTTTCTGTAAGACAGGGCGTTTTAATCTCTCAATTCGTTCTAGTGCTTTTTCCATACTTCTAGCTCTTCTATGCAAACCAGCATTTGGTGGATTTGCTTGATTAGCCCATTCTCTTAAGCGTTTAATCGTTTCTTTCATTTTTTGTATTTTCTTTTGCTGCTCTTCGTAAGCCTGGAATTCTTTTAATAATCTTTCTTCTTTTTGAATAACAAATTGTGAATAGTTCGTATGGTAGACGTTAATTTCTCCATCTTCTAATTCTAAAATATGATTGACTACCTCATCTAAAAAATAACGATCATGCGATATAACAATAATCGTTCCTTCATACTCTTTTAAGTATGAACCTAACCATTCAATAGCAGATAAATCTAGGTGATTTGTTGGTTCATCAAGTAAAAGTAAATCAGGTTGTTGTAAAAGGACGATTCCTAATCCAATTTTTGTTTTTTCTCCACCACTTAAAGAAGCAAATTGTTTAGTAAGTAAGTCAGTGATTCCTAATCCATTAGCAATTTTCGCAAGTGAAGCTTCCATCTCATAACCACCGTTATTACTAAACTTCTCTTGTAATGATCCATAACTGACTAACATTTGTTCTAAAATACGTTCATCTACCGTATTAGACATTTTTATTTCCAATTGCTTCATTTCATTTTCTATTTTTCGTAATTCTTCAAAAACCGTTAATAATACATCCCTGCTAGTCATCTCATCTGGAAAAACAGGAATTTGAGCTAAGTACCCTGTTTTTAATCCTTTTTTAAAATGAATTGAACCAGTATCAGGTGATTCTATACCCGTTAAAAGTTTAAAAATACTAGTTTTACCACTTCCATTTGCTCCAACTAAACCTACACGGCTATCTTGATGTATTTGAAATGATAAATCCGTAAAAAGTGAATTTCCACCAAACATTTTTGAAATGTTATCTATACTACATGCGATCATGATTAATTCTCCTTCTATTTCCGTACCAATCCATAGAAAAAAGCCATAGACTAATGAACCCATCCATGGCTTAAATAATGATTTAAATAGAAGTGTGTAATCACACGATTATTTTATCAATAGAAGTCGTAGGAAAGAGTACGTTTTCGTTTTATTTGAGTTGCTAAATTGTTAAAAATGGACAGACCTATCCCGCTAGCAGTTAAAAACGCAAATTTTGCACGACAATAATATAAAAATTCTATCATTTGTGCGCAAACCATTTGAAAACGTAACATCTTTTCTACACCTCCTTTTCGAACATAAATTTATTTAAATTATAAAATATTTTAACTTTTAGCACAATACCTATTCTATTTGGCTATACTTAAAACTGTGAGATATTGTTCGCAATTCATATATAAATATTCAAAAGAAAGAGGAGAAAAAAATGAGAAATATTTTACCTCATATTTACGTTGAAAACTGTAAAGAGGAGCTGGAGTACTACAAACAAATCTTTGGTGGAGAAATTAAAAACACACAAACCGGCGATGGTATGGAAATGTTTAAAGGACATGAAGGAAAATATATACATGCAGAATTACATATTAATGAAAACTGTGTAATTTATTTTGCAGATGCTTTTAGACCGTTAATAAAAGGTGACAATGTTTGGACAACCCTAGACATGAGTTCTGAAGATGAAATTAATTCAATTTATGAAAAGTTATCAAAAGACGGAGAAATTCATATGGAGCTTCAAGACACATTTTGGAATTCAAGATTTGCTGTAGTTAAGGATAAAAATGGATTTACTTGGGAGTTAAATTATTCTAAGCAATAGTAATCGGAAAAATAAAAGCGAAGAACTTAAATTCTTCGCTTTGCCTATTTTTTAAATCTGAGTTAAGATTATTGGCTCGCCTTTTGTTACAACAATTGTATGTTCGCATTGAGCAACTAAACTCTTATCTGGCGTCACAAATGTCCAGCCATCTCCCGACTCGATAATGTGGTCTGCATTTGCAGAGATAAATGGCTCTACTGCTAATACAAGGCCGTCCTTTAATAAGGCTTTATCCATTGGATCGAAATAACTTAAAATATGTTGTGGGCTTTCGTGAAGACTTTTTCCAATACCGTGGCCTGTTAGATTTTCAATTACATTTAAACCATTTTTACTTGCTTCATTGTATACTGCTCTTCCAATTTGGTTTTGCTTTGAACCTGCTTTTGTTTTTTTCATTGCAGCCCAAAATGCATCTTCTGCAACTTTACAAAGCTTCTCTTTTAGTAAGTCACCTTTCCCAACTACGAAAGAGATTCCAGTGTCTGCATAGTATCCATCTAATGCTGCTGACACATCAACATTAACTAAATCGCCATCTTGAAGTACTCTGTCGCCTGGAATTCCATGAGCTACTTCTTCGTTTACACTAATACATGTTGTGCCAGGAAAATCATACTCTTTTTGTGGGGCTGAAGTTGCACCATGCTCCTCTAAAACTTGTCTTCCGATTTCATCTAATTCTTTTGTTGTCATTCCAACGACAGCTCTTGCCTTCATTTCTTCTCTTGCTAACGCTACGATACGACCTATCTTTCTTAAAGCTTCTAATTCTTGTTCATTATTGATAATCATTTTACTGCTCCTGATTCTATTTAATAATTTGACTTTCTTATATTATGCCATAATATTACTATGTTATAGTCTTTTAAGCACTTATACAAGACAAAAAAGGCAGGATTAAATGCGGAGGTATTGAGACATGAACGATTTTAAAAGACTAAAGGACTTAGTGATTCCCTCTAATCTCTATAAAAATTATCTAATTTTACCCTTGAAAGGTATAAGGAACAGATGACTCTAATAATTTTTCGATTCCCTCCTTATGATAGGGCATTAATTGATTTGCCGTTTGGAGATCCATCCATTTAATTTGTAGGATTTCCTCTTCATGTGAAATAATTAGATCTCCACTGATTATCTTTGCACTAAATGTAATTAATATTGCATGATGCCCTCTTTCAGGAAAAAAAGCTTCATTAATCGCAACAATATTGCCTACTTCCACTTCTAATCCAGTTTCCTCAAACGCCTCTCGTACTGCTGCTTGTTTTAGCGTTTCATTTTCTTCAACAGCACCACCAGGCAATGTCCAAACTTCATTTTCATTTTGTACCATTAAAACATTTTTATTTACTTCATTATAGATAAGCGTATAAACTACATTGACCTTTTTCATTTTGGCACCTCTACTAGATTTTTAATATGGTTCGTATCATTTAGAAAGCGGATAAATCTACCCTTTTCATTAATCTCTAATAAATGAATTCCTGTATCTCCAGTAAAAAATCCAAAGTCTGAATGAATTGGCATTTTTAAAAATGAATGTATTAAATTATGTATAACGCCTCCGTGGGCTACAATTGCGATTCTATTTAAATTAGTTGAGCTTGCTAAAATTCTCGAAAAAATCATTTCTATTCTCATTCTGAATTCGATTGAAGACTCCCCATTTTCGACACATTCATGAGGATGTTTAGGCGTAGGAATCTTTTTTGCTTCTTCAAATGATACTCCTGCTAGAACGCCATTATTATGTTCCATTAAGTCGTCTTCAAACTTTATTTCGCATCCAGTCAGATCCGAAAGTATTGTTGCAGTTTCTTTCGCTCTTTTTAACGTACTAGACCAGATTACTTCTGGAGCAAATTCAGTATTTACTCTTTCAGCCATTTTGTTTACTTGTTTAATTCCTAAATCAGTTAAAGCAAAATCTGCTCTACCTTCATGTACATTTAATAGATCTGCTTCAGATTGCCCATGACGAATTAATACTATTTCCATAACATCCATCCTCTCTTAATTAGAATTTTTTGAGACACGGAATGCCATTATAACATCAAAGTTCAAACTTTTCAGTAAATAAAACAAATTAAAAAGCGTTCTTTTTATAAAAAAACGCTTCTTGATTGAACTAAATAAAAGACTGAACAATTACCCCTTTTCCACCACTTACTTCTACTTCTGCAAAAGCTCCATTAATAAATGTAATTTGAGGCGGTACATGCCCGCAATCGATATCATAAATTATTGGAATTGCTAATTCTTCATTTAACTCATTATATACATCTTCTATTGTATAGTTATCTACAGCTTGATTTGCCGCACTACGTCCAATTAATATCCCAGCGCAATTTTCAAACCATCCTGCAAGTTTCATTTGTACTAAGGATCTTCTTAAATCTGTTGTATTTAATTCACAATTCTCGAAATACCAAATGATTGGTTCCTCTTCAATGTATTTACTTCTAAATGAACGTACATCTCCATAAGGAGTTCCGACAAGATGTCTAATCACATCAATACATCCACCTAGCAATCTTCCTTTGATTTTCTCATCTTTATTCGATATAGTTTTCCACTTTGTTTTTTCGGACAAATGAAATACATATGGTGTTGGATTTTCATGCTGCCATTTTGCTTGGAATAATTCGGATGAAGTTTGAGTGATGGAGTCACCGGATTTAGTTGCTAACACCTTCTGCCACATAGCTGTTGTGTCATCAGAATATTCTCCTCTTAAATCGATTAAATTCGTTCCGTGTGCAGTAGCAATTCCTGTTGTTAAAGTAAATGCTAATAAAATGATACTCGTATCAGAATATCCTAAAATCCATTTTTCTTTGTAACTTTCAAATGCCAATTGATCAAGAATCTCGATTGCAAGCTCTCCACCCCACGGCGGAAAAATGAAATCTATTCTCTCATCATTCATCATTAAATTTAATTCATTTGCACGTTTGTTAGCATTCGCTGATTTTGCTTTGTCCTGCGTCCAAACAACTTCTCCACACTCCACTTTATATCCGTCTTTTTCCATGCGGTTAATGGACTGCTTCATCAATTCATGGAATTGTTCTTTTAAGCCTGATGATGGTGCGGTCACTCCTATCGTTGCACCACTTTTTAAAACTGGATACTTAATCATTTTATCACCCATTTTCTTTTAATTGATTCTAATAGAATACGATTGGTTAGACAACAATAATTTCCAAATTATGGGTTTTACAAAATTACATACCATTTTCATTTTACTTTCATAAAACTTGTTTACATTATATTTAAATCCAGTAAGGAGGATTATGAAATGGAATCAATTGAACAAAAACATATAAATAAGAAAATAAGTCCACCAATAGAAACTATGTTAAAAAAAGTTCCAGAGGTAACAATATTTTTTTGGATTACTAAGTTATTAACGACTGGTATGGGTGAAGTGTTTTCCGATTATATCGTAAAAACTTTAACGCCAGTAATAGGTGTTGCAGTAGCATTAATTGTCCTAATTCTGTCTTTAATTTTACAGTTTAAAGTCCGTAAATATGTACCTAGTATTTATTGGTTGGTTGTTGTAATGATTAGTGTATTTGGTACCGTAGCCGCAGACGTTGTACACGTTGGTCTTGGAGTTCCATATGTGATATCAACGGTATTTTTTGCAGTCTCCTTGGCAATTATTTTTATGATTTGGTATAAGATGGAGAAAACTCTTTCTATCCATAGTATATACACACGACGCCGCGAGATATTATATTGGTCAGTTGTTATGGGAACTTTCGCTTTAGGAACTGCTGCTGGTGATATGACTGCATCAACTATGCATTTAGGTTATTTTTCATCAGGTCTGCTGTTCACAGCTTTATTAGCAATACCGGTTATAGGAAGAAAATTCTTCAAGCTAAATGAAATTTTCTCATTTTGGTTTGCTTACATTATGACGAGACCAGTTGGAGCATCATTTTCTGATTGGAGCTCTGTATCTCAAAAGCACGGTGGACTTGGATTTGGTGGTGGTCCAGTTACCCTAGTATTGTCGATTATCATCATTATTCTAGTTGGATATCTTTCTTTTTCAAAGAAGGATGTAAAAAATGAACAAGAGGATCTCTCCCAATCTACAATCGCATAGTAACTAAAAAAGAAAAGAGCTGATGTTGAATTACTGTCATCAGCTCTTTTCAATTATCTATTAAACAAGATTGTGTATCGCAATCAACACCAATATAATTCCACTAATAATGGAACTAAATTGTCCAAGCGACCATCCACCAATTTTCACATTGGCGACTTTTTTTCCTAACAGGACGCCTAACCAGATTGCCAAGAAGCTAAAAATACTGGCCGCTATCGATATTGCAAATGGTGAAAGTCCAATTAATCCAACACCTAAGCCGTTCGTAAGTGCATTCATTGATACAGCAGTCCCTAGTATGATTGCTTCAAAACTACTTATATCTCCTGAGTGGTCAACATCGGCTTTCTCCGGTGAACTTAAATAATTTGTAACGATATTTGAAACTGATTCGTCATCATTATTTATTATGGTCTGTTTATCTTTTCTTGGAAAAGTAAGTAGAACAATTCTAAGTCCAATTACCAGTAAAAAAAATGCACCGATTACATTCGAAAGTGTTCCTGGAAACACTTTTGAAATATATTGACCTGAAACAATACCTGCTTCACTGAAAATAAACGCTATGATTGAAATAATTAAATTCGCTAATAAACCAACCTTTATACCTCGAATTCCATAAGTTATTCCTACTCCAAAATTATCAATACTAGATGAAAAGGCAAGAAATAAAACAGTAATCCAAATTGAATAATGCATAGTATATGCTCCTTACTTCATCCTTTTTCCGACAAAAGCTATTTGCCTAGCTTTTTATAACCTATGAAGAATTTATGATTAGTCAACTTGTTCAAAGTTTAAAAATTTACTAATAAAAAGATTATGAGAGTATAGACTTTTTAATAAACCTTATAAAAATGCTTTAAAACAAAAAGAGGTAAATGAGCTTTTACTCATTTACCTCTTTTTTTCTATATACCGATTTAGATGTTAATATACTTAGTTCATATAATAATATTAAAGGAATCGAGACAGAAATATGTGAAATAAAGTCTGGTGGTGAAATACAACACGCCACGATTACTAAGATAAAATATGCATATTTTCTCACTTTCTGTAAATAACTAGGCTTTACAATGCCGATTTTTGTTAAGAACATAATCACGACTGGCATATCAAAAAATGCAGCAAATGGAACGACTAGATTAAAAAGAAAGGAGAAATACTTATCAACAGTGTAGTTTTGTTCAAGCATACCTTGTCCCATTATCGTTAGGAATCTAAGGATATTAGGAAAAACAAAATAATAGCCAATAACTAATCCAAAAACAAACAGAAAAAATAGCGCGGGTATATAAAATCCTATTCCTTTTTGTTCAGAAGGATGTAAACCCGGTTTAACAAATAACCAAGTTTGCCAAGTTGCAACCGGTATCGTAAATACGGCCGCAAAAACTGCAGATATCAAAAAATATACCCATAATATATCCCCAGGACTTAGCACGACTAGTTTATATGTTAAATCCTTTGTTAAGAATTTATAAATCGGTTCTACATAAACGAGTCCAATTATAAATAGAACAATAAAAGTAACTGCTGTAATGATAATTCTTTTACGCAGTTCCTCAAGATGATCGACTACTTCCATTTCTTTATTCATATGAATTCTCCGCTTTGTCATTTACTAGAACAATTGTATTAAATACTTTTTTATCCCACTATGATTATTTCAAACAAATACAATTAGTTCAAATTAAAATTTCTTAATAAAAAACATGATATAAAAATAGATGAATTATTGACAGTAAATTGATTTTTAAATATGAGTAGTTTGCTAGGAAAATTAACTAAACAAAAAATCACTCATAAAAAAANNTATTTTTTTATGAGTGATTTTAGACTAAAATCACAAGTTAATTATCCCTTACCTAATGGAACAACTAGTGGTGTATTGGCAACTGGATCATCTATTATTATGCACTTTAAACCGAAGACTTCTTCGACTAGTTTTGCAGTGATAATCTCCCGGGGATCACCTTGTGCAATCACTTGGCCATCCTTCATAGCGATAATATTATCTGCATATCTCGCAGCATGGTTCAAATCATGTAAAACAGCAACTAATGTATTTCCTTGTTGATTTAGATCTTTAAATAGCTCTAACAACTCAATTTGATGAGCAATATCAAGGTAAGTCGTTGGTTCATCAAGTAGGAGCATTGGTGTTTGTTGGGCAAGTACCATCGCGACCCAAACTCTTTGTCTTTGTCCTCCGGATAGTTCGTCTACGTATCGATGTGACAAATCGCTCGTATTTGTAAGTTCCATCGCAGATATTACTGCTGCTTCATCTTCATCAGTCCATTGTCTTATAAGACTCTGATATGGATATCGACCATGTGCGATCAAATTCGCTACCGTTATTCCGTCTGGAGCAGTTGAAGATTGAGGTAATAGACCTAGTTTACGAGCTACTTCCTTTGACTTATAAGATGTAATAGCTTTTCCATCTAGTAAAATTTGCCCTTCAGAAGGCTTTAACAAATTTGAAAGTGTTCGAAGTAAGGTTGATTTCCCACATCCATTTGGACCAACAATTACTGTAAATGATCCGTCTGGAATTTGTACTGAAAGGTTTCTGGATATTACCCGATTATCGTATTTGATTGTAATGTTTTCTGTCCAAAGTCTAGACTCTGTTTGTATTGTCTTTTGGCTTTGAATTTCTGCCGCTGTTAACTTCATAATTCATTTTCAACTTCTTTCAATCAGAATATCGTAATACTTGAAACCCCTTGTGAGAAAGGTCCTACTAAACCTTGTACATTTTTATTTCGTTTATGTTGCTGATCGTCCTTGACGAAATAATAGCCACACTAAGTATATTCCACCTAATGATAGAGTTACCACCCCTACCGGAAAAATTGTTCCTGGAATTACTCTTTGCGCAAGAACATCCGCCCCTAGTAAAAGAAACGCTCCCATCATTGCTGCTGGTAAAATACTCTCCTCTGATTTGGTGATACGTTTAGCAATTTGTGGTGCAACAAGCGCCACAAAACTAACTGGCCCAATAACCGCTGTCGGAGCAGCTGTCAATGCAACTGCAATTAGAATCAGTAATAGTTGGGATCGTTCAATTCGAACACCATGAGATTTCGCAGCATCCATGCCAAACTCCATTTCACGCAATGGTCTGTTCATGATCCCAGCACAAATAATGAGAATAATGACAGCAATTGCTGGAGGAACTACTTGTTTCCAATCAATCCCATTTAATGATCCAACTCCCCAAGCCGCTGCAGTTAACGCAACCTCTGCATCACTTTTAATAAGGAGCATCGAATTAATACTTCCTAAGATCGCCGAAACTGCTATTCCGACGATAATAAGGCGAAAGTTCTGCGTGCCTTTACGAAAAGCAAGCAAATAGATAAGGAGAGCCGTTGCGAATCCACCAATCAAAGCCCCACCAGCTACACTAATGTTAGAAGTCGACTTAGAGACAAGAAGCACAATAAGTGCTCCAGTATAAGAGCCTGAGGTAAATCCTATGATATCAGGAGACCCTAATGGATTCCGAGTAATTGATTGAAAAATCATGCCACTTATTGCTAAACCTGCTCCAAAAACAATCGCAGCCACCACCCGTGGTAACCGCCATTCAACCACAACTGTTCTCGTCATGCCTGTCGCTTGGCCAATTAAAGCAGAAAAAACTTCATGAACACTCAATTTCAGTGTGCCTACCATTAATGCAAACATTGCAATTGCAATCGTGGCTATAAGAAGGATTGCCGTAACAATCATGCTCCTCACATCAATTCGCGCCTTTACAGGCCATTTCAGTTGTAGATATTGCCTGCCATAATTAATGGGGCGCATAATACTCACTCCTTCTTACATTCAAACCTTTGCCACAAATCATTTTCATTTTATAATCCACTCGCTTTTCGTCTACGAACAAGAATCAGTAGAATCGGTGCACCAACTAGTCCCGTAATGATTCCCACTGGAACTTCTGAAGGTAACAATACAACTCTACCAATAATATCTGAAAGGATGAGTATGATCGGTGCTGCTACTATTGAGTATAGAAAAATCCAGAATTGGTCTGGACCGACGAACCATCGCACACAATGTGGTACCATTAAACCTATAAAACCAATTGGTCCAGCTATCGCAGTTGCCCCGCCAGCTAATAGCGTAATTGCAATCAAACCTATTGCACGAGTCACACCAACATTTACTCCTAAAGAGGATGCACGATCATCTCCGAAGGCAATCGCGTTTAATGCAGGAGTAATGACAAAAGCTAATAATGCACCAACGATTAAAATGGGTAGAACAAGCCAAAGGTCATCAAGACTTCTCCTAGCTAATGTCCCAACACTCCAGTTCAACATTCGTGCAAATGCCTTACTATTTATTAATGTCAATGATGTAGTAATCCCACTTAAAGTGGCACCAAGTGCTACTCCAGCAAGTGTAATTTGTACAGGTGTGGGAGCTTTTTTACCAGCTCCTCCACTTATAACATACACAGCAATTGTCGCAATTAATGCACCGGCAAGTGCACACCACATATAGGCAGACATCGATGTAAAAGAAAATACACCAACACCTATTGCAACTGCGAAGGCTGCACCAGCATTTACACCAAGAATACCAGGGTCCGCTAGTGGATTTCTAGTCAGTACCTGGATTAATGCTCCAGCTAGTCCAAATGCAGGACCAACGATTAGAGCAATAAGTGTTCGTGGTATCCTTGTATTATGAATGATTGTGTGATCATAGCTATTGTTTGGTGAAACCAACGCATCCCATACAACTCCAAAAGGTATGGATTTAGCCCCGATCATTAAACTTAAGAACACTACAGCTACCAAAAGTAATAGTGCTACGATGAAGCCCAAAAATCGTTGCAACCGCATTGAAGTAATTGTCTTTTTATTTTCCCCAACTACTTGAGTCGTTTTGTTTTTTGGTTGCTTCATCGCTGTCACTGTACTACTCCCCGCCTTCTAATGCTTTTTTAAATTGTTGTGGTAAATTATCGATTGCCCATAATAATGCAGGAACCGTTCCTGTTGAAAATGCGTTTGATGAATTTTTATCAAGAATAATTGATCTTCCATCTGCAACAGAAGGAATCTTCTGATAAAGTTTATTATTTGTTATCTCTTTTGGATCTACAAAAATAGGTAAAACAATCGTAAGATCAGCATTTAATAAATCTAACTTTTCGTCAGCAACTTTAATAAAGAAATTACCTTTAGCTAATTTTTCAATCTCTTCCTTGTTTTTGAATCCAAGTCGCGTTACAAAATCAACACGAGAATCACCTTTTACGTATGCACCAAAACCTGAAGAATCGTAAGCACCAACTGCAACCGTTTTACCTGCAAATTCAGGATTTGCCTTAGCCGCTTTATCAAATGCCACATCTACATCCTTAAGTAGTTCTTCACCTTTATCAACTTTACCAAGGGCTTGTGCAATCATTCGCACTTGGTCTGTAGTAGTCGTTAAATAATTATCTCCACCCTTAGGAACCCCGACAGTTGGAGCGATCTCTGAAAGGCGTTTGTATCGTTCTTCATCACCTGAAGATTTTACATCAAGAATTAAATCTGGTTTAAGAGAAGCAATTTTCTCATAATCAAGTTCCATTGTTCCAAGAATAGTTGGTGATTTTTTATATGCACCTTTTAACCAAGGTCCTACACCATCACCACCAAAAGCAAGCCAGTCACTTGCACCAATTGGTTCAACTCCAAGACTAAGTGCCGTCTCCGCATCTCCCCAACCTAGAGCAACAACACGTTTCGGATGCCCTTTGATCTCCACTTTGCCGAATTTAGTATCAACTGTGACAGCGGATTCATTTGAAGACTTTTTATCAGACTTTTTACTTGAATCTGATGAACAGCCAACTAGACCAATCAATAAAAATAAAGACATGAAAATCCCAAGCAATTTGGGCATTTTGATATTACTAATCATTTCGTTCTCTCCTTAATTAACATTGAAGTTGATAATCATTTTCAATCATTAATTATACTAAAGCGACTTTTAATGTCAATATATTTCCATCATTGTTACAGAACTTTCAGAATTATTCACTTATCAACTTTAATCATTTAATTAAGTGCCACTATTCTTATCTTCCATTTATTTACAACGCTATGTACTTTAGCATTAACTTTTTCATTTTATCTCATTATATTATAATAACATTTTTTTAAAATAAAAGAATCAAAATTTGCTAAAACGGCCTCCGATTATCTAAATAAAAAACATTAATTAATTTAGTATTAAGTAAATAATTAAGAACCTTTCAGTTAAAACGCAATAAACACAAAAGTCAGTAGCTTATCGGCCACTGACTTTTAAAAACTATTGAATAATTCTTATTATCATTACTTACCTTGCTTAAGTTTAATGAAGTTTTCTTGTAGCTGTTCTAATCGCAATTTACCTTGTTCACGTTGAATTTTATTTTCTTCTTCAATTGCTTTCGTTTCTTGCATACCCTTCATAATGATATTCCAAGTTTCTTCCATCGTCTCGATCTTAATGCTAGGAGATCCTGATAATCTAGCAATATCCACACTTTGCTGTGAAATTGTATTGGCATTACGTAATAATAATTCGTTTGTTCTCTTATCTAATTCATTCATTGATTGAGCTACTAAATTTTGTCGCTTAGCTGCTATTGCATTAATTAATGCAGTTTTAAATATTGGAATTGTTGTTACAAAGGCTGAGTTAATTTTACCAATCAGTTTAGTATTACCACGTTGTAATAAACGAATTTGTGGAGCTGATTGATAAGCAACTTGTTTTGCCATTTCTAAATCATAAGTACGTTGTTCAAGTAACTCGATCGCATTTTTTAAGGAGTCTAACTCCATCATAGCAAGTTGATTACCTGATCCAGCTCGTTCAGTTAAAGCAGGTAGCTGTGCTTTTAACTCTTCTGCTTTCATTTCTGCAGCTACAATATATTTTTCTAACTCCATATAATATGCTACGTTTTGCTCGTAAAGTTGTTCTAATGTATTTGTAGATGTTTTCATTTCGTGTTCATACTTTGTAATTTCTACATAGACTTTATCAATTTCAGTACCCATTGATTGATATTTATCAAATAATTTATCAATTAACTTTTGACCACGATTAAAAATTTTTGAAAGAAACCCTTTTTCTTCTGCAAAATCTTTCGCATCAAAGCGGTCCATAATTTTCCCTAATTGTTTTAATAGAACGCTAGACTCTTCCATACTTGAAGCCTTAATTGTATTTAATATTTTACCTGAAAAGGTTGAAATTTCAGTCGCTGGTTCTTTCCCGTACTCCAATAAAGCTATTTGGTTTTTATGGTCTATTGAACTTGCTAAACGGTGTACTTCCGGTTCATTTCTTAATTGCAATTTCATATCATTTGCATTCACTTGTAAAATTTCATCTTGTTTTTCTAAACTAGTAAGTGTATTTATCGACATTTTAAGTTCCCCTTTTATTTAACTATTTTTCTAAATAGATTTTTAATTAGTGACTGTCCTGATGCTCGCAACACTTGAAATTCAGTATCAAAAGTAACTTCATCTAGCCAATGAGAATCGAATAATTTTTCATCTACGAATAATTCAATATCGTTCTGACCCGTCGGATTAAGTAAAACTAGATCCACTCCAAACTCATTTAATAATAGCAGTAGTGCCGCGTCGTTTCTATTTAGTTCACCATCTCTTTCTGTATTGTAAATAATTAATTTTGGAACTTGTTGTGTATAATCAAACTGTTGTAGTAATCTTAATATTTCATTTGGTATATTCATAGATTGGCTAAATAAAAATAGTTGTGTCTGAGCCTTTGTTTCATTTGGTAGTGACTTAATATTTGCTCGGTCAACATATCTAGATATAGCAGAAGCTAGACCAAACTGTAATCCGCTTGGAAGTTCTTTATATCTCCACCAGTTACTAGCCAACATCTTTTGGGGGTCAAGTAGCCCATCACGCCCTAAAGCATTTTGATAATGATATTGTTGGTTTCCTTTAACTAATTGGGTAAAAGGAAATTTATCTATTTTAAGTGTTAAATTGCTTTCAGTTAGTTGGCCAACCTTTTCCCAATATTCACGATGATTTTTCGTCACACCTAAAATCTTCATAAAGAACACCGGTATTTCAACATTATTGTCTTTTACTTGGAAATTAGGACGTAACATTGCTCTTTCTTTATGTAAAATGAATAGTTCATCAAAGGTTGTTTTTAGCGTAATTGATCTTGGAGCATAATTTCTAAATTGCCATGGTTTAAATAATAGTGAATCCTCCGTATGCAATAATTTCTCAATTTCCTTTGTTGCTCTATGGGCAACTGTACTCTTCCTAACTGGCTTTTCTAATGGAAAAGGTACGAAAGATGTAGTTGAAGGTAGTATCTTAATTCCTTCGCTATTGGTACCTAATAAATGCGATAATGAATCTTTTCCTTCAGGATGAAATATAGCAACATCAAAACCTAAAAGGATTAGTAAGTAAAGGAAATAGCATTCACTTAACGTTGTGTCACCATACCATAAGATAAGTGGAGAACTATTAGGAAAACCCTCAATCCATTTATTTACATGGTTATGTAACCATTTCACTAGATCAACTATGATCCTTCTAAAATCACTATCAAGGAATCCATTTTTATGTGAATCTTTAAAGATAGATAATACGTATTTAATTTTCTCTCGAATATGTCTATGTATGTTCTGATTTTCGTGCTTCGGAATTAATCGCTCACCTTCAAGGAATGCAATTAGTCTGTTCACTGACAATCCATTTTCAGCAGTGTTTATTGTTACTATTCTTTGAACTGCTTGTAACATTTCATTCGAAATTGTCTTGTTTAAATCTTCGCTTAATAGAATGACATTTAAAGACTCGTCATGTACTAGTTCATATAAGTATTCAAAATACTCATCTTCATCAATGTTTGTTCCTAAAATTCTCCATGCAATTTGATTAAACTGTATGGTTTCTCCTTCTACTTGATAAGATTGTCTTAATTTAGAAGGTTGTTTCAAGATACTCAACCACTCATGTTGATTAATATCCATTGCTTTTGGGTTGATCGCAGACATATAGATACTCCTTTCCGATGTCATTATTTCATTTTTGGTTGTCCGAAAACTGCTAACATACCTTCACGAGTTACTACCCAAGAGGAACCAAATTTGCGTATCGTACCGTCTGGAAAATCATTTATTCGTTTCCGTAATGTTGAGTCATTGATCCCCCATTCTTGACACGCTTGACGCGAACTAAGTAAACTTGGATCATTTAAATTTATCGTATTACTTTGTTTATTCAAAATCCCACCCCGAACTTCCAAATAATGCAACATTACATTAGGAAAACTTTTTAAACTTAAATTACAATCTAGTACATCTTTAGAAACCAATTTCTAAAGATGTACTAAACAATAATAAAGGGGAAATATAAACACTTTCCCCTTTTAACTATTAACCTACTTTTTAGTTAAGTAAAATTAAGCGTCTAAGCCGTAATCTCTAACTAGTGATATTAAACCGCCTTGGTAGCCGCTACCGATCGCATTGAATTTCCATTCGCCGTTATGACGATATAATTCACCAACTACTACTGAAGTTTCAATTGAGAAATCTTCACCTAGATCATAACGAATTAATTCTTCACCATTCGTTTCATTTAAAATACGAACATAAGAGTTGCTGACTTGTCCAAAATTTTGGTTACGTGCATCAGCTTCATGAATCGTAATAGCAAATGCGATCTTTTCAACAGTAGCAGGAACGTTTGTTAGATTAACTGTAACTTGCTCATCGTCACCATCTCCAGCGCCAGTTCTGTTATCGCCGTGGTGTTCAACTGATCCATTTCCACCTACTGTATTGTTGTAAAATACGAAATCTTTTTCAGTAGCACATTTACTAGCTCCATTTAATAAAAATACTGATGAGTCTAAGTCAAAGTCATTGCCGCCACTGTACTTATTAGTGTCCCAACCTAATCCAACAACAATGTTCGTTAAACCAGGATTTGTTTTCGTTAAATCTACCTTTTGTCCTTTTAATAAATTTACTGTCATTTTAAATGCACTCCTTTTCAATTATGTTTTTTATTTATTGAAAACGTTGAACAATTTTATCTAATGCTATATCTTTTGTTCCCTCACCAACTGCAGAGAACTTCCACTCCCCGTTATGGCGATAAATCTCACCAGGGTATAACGCAGTTAATCCTGAATAATTATCAGTGATATTGTAGTTTACTAACTCAGCGTTTGCAGACTTGTCTACTACTCGAATAAATGCGTTTTTAATCATACCGAAATCTTGCTTACGTTGAACACAAGCATAGATATTTACAACAAATACAAGTTTATGTACATAAGATGGAACCTTATTTAAATTAACAAATACTTGCTCATCGTCACCGTTGCCATCACCTGTTAGATTATCTCCAGAATGTATTACGCTACCGCATAAGCTTTTTTTGTTTCCAAAATAGATTACATCACTTGCACTTCTTAACTTATCATTTTCATCTAACATTAAAACAGAAGCGTCACAGTCAATGTTTTCTTGTTTACCAAATCCGAAGAAACCACCACTTTTTTTCACCGGATCCCAACCTAAACCTACAATTAAAGAGGAAAGTCCCGCTCTTCCTTTTGTAAGGTCGACTTTTTGACCTTTTTGTAAAGAAATTGCCATATGCTATTAACACTCCTTATCATGTATTAATCACGCTTGCGTGATTTATAGTTTCATATTATCATATAAACTTTGGAAATACTATCAACAACTTGGTGATTTGTGGAATATGTTACAATTTCTTGTCATAAAAACAGTTGGTGAGCTTGTCTTGATTAGTCTGGTAGATCGCCTATTTAGCTTAATGGATTGCAAGATCAAATGAGGATACCTCATTACATATTTAATATCAGTTACTTTTGCAATTAAAAGGGGGCCGCCCTTATGTCAGTTATCCTGACTTATGAGACAGCCCCAATCTTTTTAAACTTTATTGAATTTGACAACAGTTATAGTAGTCGTAGGACTCACATTTCCACTCTTATCCGTGGATGTTATTGTTAATATCGTTCCAGCCTTTAAGTGAGAATTAATTGTAATGGTAAATTTACCACTACTACTAGCAGTTACTTCCCCTAATTTAGTAGAACCACTCTTAACAACCACCTCAGATCCTGGTTCAGCTGTTCCTGTAATAACATCAGTTTTATTCGTTACCGTATTAACAGTTGGTGCTGTTGGAGGTGTTTTGTCTATTACTTTTACTTCAACTTTTTCACTACTATTTCCTCCTGAATCAGTCGATAAAATCGTTAATACTGTTCCAGCTACTTGTTTTGCAATTAATACGTCAAAACTTCCATTACTATTTGTCTTTCCTGAACCAATAATTTTATTTCCTACAGAAACGCTAATTGTCGATCCTGCTTCGGCCGTCCCAGTCACATGTGTGTCAGAATCACCCACTACATTAACAACTGGTTTGATAGGAGCTGTTTTATCTATTACAATTACTTCAGTTATTGAACTATTATTACCTGCGTTGTCTGTTGAAAAAACTGATAATATTGTTCCTGCACTTTGTTTTGAAGATAATAAAATAGTGAAGTCACCATCTTGATTTGTTACTGCTTGACCTAGAATGACAATCCCTTTTGAAACTGTGATTGTTGTTCCCGGCTCTGCCTTTCCTGTTACATACGTACTATTGTCTTGTACTTCATTTACAATAGGAGCATTCGGTGCTGTTTTATCTTCTACAATTACTTCAGTTATTGAACTATTATTACCTGCGTTGTCTGTTGAAACAACTGATAATTTTATTCCTGCACTTTGTTTTGTAGCTAATAAAACGCTGAAGTTGCCATCTTGATTTGTTACTGCTTGACCTAGAATGACGATGCCCTTTGAAACTGTGATTGTTGACCCTGGCTCTGCTTTTCCTGTTACATAAGTACTATTATCTTGTACTTCATTTACAACAGGCGCGTTTGGCGCAGTCTTATCACTTACAATTACTTCTACTCCATCACTTTCATTATTTGCTGAGCCAAGTGCTGTTACTACAATTTTCGTACCAGCTGCTTGTTTTGTAATTTTCATTTCAAAGTTTCCAGTATTATCCGCTATTACATTAGCAATTTCATTATTATTTACTTTTGCAATTACTTTTGCACCCGCTTCAGATGTACCGGTAATTTTCTCATCTTGATCAGAAATAGCATTTACTACAGGAGCTTTTGGAACAGCAGTATGAGTTCCAACTAATTCTTTCGTATCCCTTACTCGTATACGATTTCCTTCTGAGAATTTACCTGCTAGACCTGTTGCTTCTAATGTATCCCCAATATTCAGGTTTGGTACAGGTCCGCTTTGGTTCACAACGTATCCATCTGTAAATACTAATGTTAGTCCTGAACCGTCATCAATTACATAAGAGTTATCATCATACTTAGAAACAACTTTACCAGTTACTTTAATTAATTGACCTTGATTCTCTTCATTATTTGAATCCTTTGTACTAACAACCTTCGCTTCGATTGGCGTTCCTTTACCTAGTTTTACAACACTTTCTGTAAAACTGCCAAACTCTAATTCGAAGTTATTTTCAAATATTTTTATATGACCATATATGCGTACCTTATCGCCAACTTGTAAACTTCCTGCTGGCACATCATTAAAGGCCATAATTCCACCAGTATCATCTTGAATGTAAGCAGCATCAAAGAATGAAGTAGCTGTTACAGTTCCCTCAACAACAGCGTTCGTTCCTTCTGCAAGCTTACGGGCATCACCAATTGACTTTACTTCGGGATCAAGATGAGACAACCAGTTTACAACGTTTACTGCAAACGGGTCATTACCTTTTGGATTATATGTTTGATCCATTTGTTTATCATTAAAGATATTCATACCTGATACGAATACTCTACCATTTCCAACTTGTTCAGAAGCAATGACCGGAATGCTAGAGCCACCAGTGACTTGCTCTAATGCTGGACCATTTTTTCCATTAGAAGTTTGAACATTGTATTTTACAGTATCCGATTTAATACTAGTTGTATCTTGGAACGTAGATTCATTTCCTTGAACTAGAACTTTTACAGTATCACTGTCTGTTAATGGAACTTTATTCCCTGAACCATCATTTTTAGCAAGACTAGATCCACTATAAAACTCAATCGGTTGAATGAAATCCGTTAATGTTGTTTTTTGATTCGGCGTTGGGTGTAATCTAACCGCATAATTAGCTGTCAGTGGTGTTCCCCAGAAGTTACCGTCATGTGTTTCATCAAATATCCCATCATTGTTCACTAAAATACTTGAACCTACACCTGATAAAATACTATTTATGTTTTGATTTGAAGCACCAAAATTACTCTTTTCTGTCAGTAATAAAGAACCACCATTTTTCAAGAAATTATTAATCTCTGAAATTTCACTAGCAGAGTATGCTGTAGCTGGGTGTGTAACGACTAATACACTAACATTCTTTAATACTTGTTCTGTAAGTGGTGAAGAATTTTCTGCAACAGTATAACCTTGTTGCTTCATTAAGGTTGTAAATAATTTGAAATTATCTTTATATGTGCCAGTGTCTTGTTTTGAATTCTCATTGTTGTGAGAACCATCAATCATAACCACTTTGTTTAATGGAGCTTTGATTGTAAATGATTGCTCGTATTTATTATTACCGAGATCATGTCCATCAGCTGCTGATAAAACAACAATGATATTATGTGTACCAGGAACTGGATCCGTCCATGTAACGCTAGCACTTGCTGATGAGTTAGATGGAAGTGAATCGATTGAAGCATCCGCAATAAAATGGTTTGCATCGATGCTGTCATAATAGAAATGAGCAGTTACTTGTTTAACATCTAAAGTTCCTTGGTTACTTATTCCCGCTGTTAAATTAGCTGAAAGTCCACCAATAATCGCTCCATCTTTCGTCGTAACATCACTTACTTTTACCGCTAAGTCTTTCTGTTGTGACCAAATTGGTGCTGAGTAAATTTGGTCTCCATCTTTTTGTGTAACTTTTACAACAAACCATTGTTGCCCGCCTACAACGGTAAAGCTAGGCTTCCAATTAAATGAAGTTGAATCATCTGTTGGAACATACTTATCAACCACTGTTCCGTGATTTGTAATTAATTCTACCTTTGCGATTGCATCGTTAGAAGCAGTTTTTATATAGCTATAATCTGGATCACTAGCTTGCTCTAAAACAGGATCTTTACCTGATATATTGAAATCTAATGTATCAGTATCTACTGTGGATCCCATATAAAAGCCACTTGCCGATACATCTAATGAAAAGTTAGGATCCTCTGTCATATAAACACGTTTGTTTTTCATTGCATCAAGTAAAGCATCTTGACTTAAATCTTTTGCTACAATTACAGTACGCTTCTTCGTTTGACCCCATGTTGCATCATGGTTATCTTCACCATAAGTTGGTGCAACATGCCAGCCGATATCAAGAGCACTATAATATTTATCTTCAACGTTTGCATATGAATACTTCCCTGATCCATTCCCTACCTCAAGCATTGTAAATAGCTTGTCTAAATTTTTGTTATAAGGAATGAAGTTATCAAACGCATTTGCAGACATATCTGGATGGTTGAATTGCGCTACGATATTATCATATGTTAGTACCCAACCATAATACTTTTGTAAATTTTGATAAGCACCACCATCTACAACACGATCAATGAAATTTTCAGTTCCGAATACATTTGAGTGACCCCATGTAGTTGAAGTCATTTCAAAAGCAGGGAAAACAACGAATTGACCGTCTTTCGTATATTGTTTTGCTAAATCCTTTGTTAATTGCCAATCGGTACCACCTGTTCTCTCTTTAAAGCCTTTACGATCGACAGTATCTTTATTAACAAGGTCTGAATCGATATCGTGGGAATGATCCGAGAACGCAAAGAAATCATAATGATACTTTTCAGCAGCTTTTAGCGCTTCTTCCGGACTACCTGCCCCATCATGTGAAATATTCGTATGGTTATGTGTCGTTCCACGATAGTGATTTCCACCAGTAAATCTTTCTGTAACTGTGAATTTCCATGTATAGCTAGAAGGATTATTTAATTTATCCTTTGCAGACACCGTTATTGTGTGCTCGCCTTCAGTTAATTCATTAGCAGTTGTAAGGTTTACTTTCATTTCTGTTTCATTAATTGTTGCGATTGATGTTTTATCTTGATTATCGATTGAAATAGCAGCTGATGATAGATTTATTCCACTTGGATCATCCATTTTCACGACTATTTCAGGATGTCTTGAATCAGTTTTATCACCGTTTGCTGGTACCTCGTTAAAAAATCTAGGGCCATCTTGATCATCTACTACTTCTACAGCTAAAGGCTTTGAAGAACTACCTACAGCTTGTTTGCCTTCTGCATTTTCCGCTTCGATATAATAGTAGAATTTTACTTTTGGAACATCTGCTTCTAAAATTTTCCCATTGTAATTAATATGGTCTGCAGTGTCCATAATCACTGAACGATAAGTAGTGTCACTTTCTCCTTTATAATAAAGCGTAACTGAATCTGCATTCTTCGCCACAGCATTAAAAGCAGCATCCATTCCCGTATAAGCTTTTGTAATTGGAGTATGATTTAAAACTAATTGACCTTTTACATCACTTGCTTTTCTTGGTAAAAGTAGATATCCACTCGTAAAAGGTGCAGCTTTTTTATATTGATTGACAATACCTGTAAAGGTATATGTCTGACCTTGTTCAATATTACCTAAAGATCCTTGAATACGTACGATTGCTAACTTTTCACCAGATTCATCACTTACAGTAATATCATAGTTTGGACCTTCTGTAGGAACATTTGTTACTTTTCCAGTAAATGAAACTAATTTACCTTCAGTTGCCTCATTTAGCTCACCGATCGTAATATTTGTAGCTGCCGGTAAATGATCGTTTCCAACAAAGCGAATCGCCGTTGGAATAAACTGAGTCATCCCCGCTGTAAATACTACTCGTCCATCAATGCTATATTTATTTCCAGCTTGAATCGTAGTAGCAGGATTCATATGATTGATAACATTGATTGCACCTGTCTGATCTTGAATAAAGAAATTTGTACTTACATCGCCATTAGGCTGATTATCTGTAGTTGCTACTCCTTCAATTGTAGTGGAGTAACCATTGTTGATTGGAAATCCTATTTCATCATTTTTTCTTAATTCACTAATTGAAGTAACTGATTTATCCTTACCAGCAACATCTATTCTCGCGTAGTAACTTTCCTTTGGAGTAGGTTGCGTGGAATCAGTTTCTGTTAAGTAGATAGATGTCTGATCACTAGAATCCGTAAAGCTTAATGTAAAAGAACCGTCAGCTTCTGCAGTTACTTGTTGCTCGTTAGTTAATTTACCTTCACTCTCAAAATAAGCTTTTACAGTAGATGAAGCAGGTACCGATCCAGCTTGCCCTTTAACGGTAGATGTACCATTAGATTTTGTATAAGTTATTTTAGATCCATCTGGAGAAAGCATAAATTTTGAGTTATGTACAACCATTTCATCAGAATAGTTCGCACTTGATGGTTTATTCAGGACGAAATCTTTTGAAGGATCTTTTGTAAACCAGCCATTTCCAAGTCCATATGCTGAACGTGGGTCTGTGCCGATATTTGTTTTACGTTGAATTGTACCCCCACCAATTGTAGAGTCTGAAATTGGACTTCCCCAATATAAAGGGTTTTTATAAACGGCTGTACCATTTGTATACGCTAGTAAATCAATTGCGTCTGGGTCATCTACTCCTGTAACAGCTGTCGTTTTCTTTGCAAGTACTAATGCACCACCAGTTGAACCACTTGGGTTTAAAGTAGTCGTACTATCTGGAATCACAGGAAGTGCTTGTCCTGTCGTACCTGTACTACCTGCTACTAAGAAGTAACTATGCGCTTTAATAATGCCTGATAAAGCTTGCCCTGCTCCAAAGTTCATTGTTGATGCTGAAGTATAAGCAATAGACCAGCCTGTTAAATTAATGTCTTTATCTGTATTATTATAAAGTTCAAAAAACTTTGTTTTGTAGAATGCTCCCCCATTTCCACCATTTACATAGATTTGGCTAAATACTACGTCACCTGGTGAAATTACTTTTGGGTTTTCAGTTGGACCAGTATAGTTTACAGCAGTTCGATCACTCGGAGTCTTTTCTGCTTCTTGAGCAACGAGATTAACTACTGATTTCGACCCAGGATTAGCAAATGTCACGTTAAATGAACCATCTGCTGTTGCTGTTGTAGTTGCTACTATTGTATTGTCATCGAAATATAGATTTACGATTGCATTACCAGCAACTGCTCCTGCAGTACCTGATACATTTGTATATGAATTAAAAGTAATTTTTGTAGCTATTGGAGCGGATGTTTTCTGAACGACAGAACCTGAGAAATTTACTGAAACTTTATCACTTTCAGCTTTTCCATTTTCTTGTGCAGTAACATATACAACCGATTGTGAATTGGTAACTGTAGCGGTAAATGCACCATCCGCTGAAGCCGTAGTCGTACCAGCTAGTTTATTATTATCATCATAAACCTTTACAATGGAATTACTTGCGACTGCTCCAGCATTTCCAGTTACTGTTGAATTTGTAGAATAATTGATTTTTGTTGCATCAGGTGTAGCGGTTTTTTCTAAAGCTGGAGATCCGTTCGCCTCACCATTAATAACAATATCAGCAATACGACTTGTACCAGTTGTAGTACTAAAATTAGTGCCGTCATTTTTTGCAGCTAATGATGAATTGACAATCCATCTTAAATAAACTAAGTTCTTGTCATTTACCTCACTTGGCAACGCTACATTATTTAATTGTCCCCCACTTGACCATGTAGCACTTCCCGTAGAAACAGAACCACCCGGTACATCAACCCATGAATTTTCATCCAAACTATATTGAAGTTTGAAATCTTTTGGCCCCGTTGAAGAACTATATTGTTTAGATGAAAGAGTTATATTTTCATAGTTTTTTGTTGATAACGAAACTTCCCAAAATGAACTATTATTTGACCATGTATTTGCGTTAATAACTGTATTCCCAGAAGGGCCGGCATTATAACCAGTAATCTTAGAACCAGTTGTTGTTATATTACTATTCATATTTTCAGGTATTCCAGCAGATGGTGTTGTTACTTGTCCATTACTAAAATCCCATTTTGCTAAAGTAGTTGAAGTGGCTGCCTTAGCCATTTGTGGACTAATTGTTGATAATAGCAATAGTATCGTTGCAAAAAGACCAAAATACCTTTTGTACTTATGCATTATTTTGTGCATGAAAATTTCCCCACTTTAATTTATTATTTCTAATTAACCAAAACCTTCTTTCAAAAACACAAGACTATTTTACCATTGAGTTATTTCTAAATAACCAAAACCTTTTCTCGGAAACACAGGACTATTTTACTATCGGGAAATAATTACAGAATTCTCTCCTCTCCTCACTTGAATTTAGTTAACGCCAGTTAACTATATAATGTATATCATAGATAATTCTACAATACTAGTCTGAATTTACGAACTCTTTACAATTCAAAAACAATTCTGTAACATTTACTTTGTACGATAACTATGTCTTTCTTACTTTTATTTCCCGGAGGAAACAAATGAATAATAGTATTTTTTACTTACCAAAAAATAGATTCAGTCGTGCTTTTCCCCTATTTTTCTGCTTTCTCATTTTTTTAAGTACATCTTTTCGAACTGCAGAAGCTCATTCATTAAGTGCTAGTTACACTACACTAAATCTCTTAAAATCAAAAACTACAATGAACTTTGCTTTAGATGAAGTTTCTGTCATGGAATTAACAGGCGGGGATATTAATAAGAACGGAATGTTAGATCCAGATGAATTTGAGGCAATAAAAGAGAAAATAGAATCCACGATCCAGAGTAATCTTATTCTGAAAATGAATGGAGAAAAACAAAATTGGACAAAGGTAAATAAATTGGAGCTCAACCGCAAAGGTGATGCTACCCAGTTTATCCTTGAGGTTGATTACCCTGCAATTCAACCTTCTCAATCTATTAGTCTTGTTGATCATTTGTATGAAAATGATAAAAATACAAGTACAACCTATGTGGATTTGTTGAAAGTGAACTACGGACATGATAGTAGTACTGCCGCTCTTTCAGATCAAGGCCGTATGTGGTCTATGATTCTTAGTGATAGTGCTTATGAGGGATTAAGCAATAATCCGGATACAATCCAACCTGCAAAACAACAGCAAGAGGCCGTAATAAAAAAAGAATCCCATTCGGACTCTACTACAAATACATCATCTAAAGGATGGGTAACGTTTTTAAAGCTTGGTATGAACCATATACTTACCGGTTATGATCATTTACTATTTTTACTTTCACTACTGATTGCAAGACAAAGCTTTAAGCAGTTTGCTAAAGTAATTACTGCTTTTACAGTCGCACATAGTTTGACTTTGACACTAACTGTTTTAGGAATTATTTCAATTCCTTCTTATATCGTCGAACCTGCAATTGCGATTAGTATATGTTATGTAGCGATTGAAAATATCTTCCGTAAAAACATAGGTCATCGTTGGGTATTAACTTTTATTTTTGGATTAATTCACGGAATGGGTTTTGCAGATTTATTAACAGCAATGCATCTTTCAAAAAGTGAATTAGCAGCTGATTTAGTTAGCTTTAACCTTGGAATTGAAGTCGTTCAGCTTTCGATTGTACTTTTATTACTACCACTATTAACACAATTACATCGCTCGAAGTATTCGAGGAATGCCATTATATCTACCTCTACGATTGCTTTTATATTAGGTGGAATTTGGTTATTTGAACGGATCATATCTTAAACAGGAAGAGTGAAACCTTTGCGAAGAATAGCTACAAGCCAATTTAAATGCGAGAACAAGTTGCAGAATCAACCATTTCACAGCAATTTGTGAATGATTCTTGGGTAACAATTACAAGAGTAATCGGAAAAACAAGCTTTAATGGTCAGACAGTCACTAAAATAAACGTTCAACAATCAGAGCCAGCTAAATCTCCAAGTGTTCAATATGTTATCCCGATTGGAACTTCGAATCAAAGCTGAAGCTTAAAAACTAATTTAGAGGTGTTTTTTATATGGTATTGAAGTATGGAAGTCTTTTCTTAGTACTCCTTCTTACATTTTATAGCTTTCATCATTTTTATCGAAATAAAGAGAGATTTCCTAGTACTTTAGAATCATCGATTTCTTTATTGGTCGGTGTATCCTCTGCTACTATTAGTTTCTTAATCATGTTAACTACAAATTATAATTTACTACTGGTTTTCATTTTGAACCTATTGTTAGCCATTTTAATTTTTGTTCTATCGAAGAAACTATTTGGTAAAGGCATTACAGATATGTTAGCATCTCTACTCGGAGCGTTTATCGGGTTTGTCATCGGATATATGACATTCATTTCAAATACAACGTTTGTTATTGTGGATATTCTGTTTATTATTTTTATTTATCTATTGTTATTTTTCGTTGATCGAAAGCTAGTTTCAAATCAAAAGAGTAAGAATAAGAGTGTTCATGCCAGATCATCGAACAGTACTGTTGTATTAACTTCAATCTTACTTATATTTGTCATCATCTTTACCGTTAATTTGAATAAAGTAAAAGTTGGTGTAATTGGGCAACCACAAAAGCAAACTGCAAAACAAGATAATCAAAATGACCTTCAATACGCAACAATTCATGTAACACCATCAGGTTTTAGTCCGAAAAATACAATCTTTAAACCTGCGACAATGACTAAAATTATTGTTGATGTTGATCCAGATGTCGGGGGCAATGCAAGATTGGCCTCTGCTGACTTAGGTATTAACATTCCATTGAAAACTGGAAAAAATATTCTTTTATTAAATAATCCATTAAAAGGAGAATATAACATCTCTTTGGAGCCTTCTAAATCTGTTGGTAAGTTGCTTGTTAAATAAATATTTCAGACTGTTGACAAGCGCTTGCAATCAGTCTGAAAATCATTTTTTTGAACTTTGTCTAACACTGAAATCCACAAGTAATTGGTTTTACTTGTGGATTTTTTTTTGTATAAAGAGTAATACACCGTTGAATAATCTTACTATCTAATCCTAATAAAATTTTAAAATTTATCACATTTCTATCACAATTTTACTTTAGAATTTAGAAGTTGTTTTATTTTCTAATTTACTCCAATAGATATGAGGTGACGTAAAAAAATGAAAATCCGAATTATGGGGTTTTCTTTCTTAATATTATTGATTGCTGCCGCTTTTTTTCCGTCCTTAGCTTCAGCACATGCCTATATCATCAAATCTACACCTAAAGAGAATGAAGTTTTTATAAAATCTCCTCAACGTATTCAAATACAATTTGATGAATCAGTACAGTCTGCATTTCATTCTTTACAAGTTTTAGATGAGGTAGGGAATCGAGTTGATTTGCGAAATGGCAATATAAATAAGAAAAATCATTCAATTTTAGAAGGAAGCTTAAAACCTAATTTACCAGATGGAAATTATCATATTGTTTGGAAGGTAATTTCTAGTGATGGCCATTCAGTAAATGGTGTAATTCCATTCAGAGTAGGAAAAGTTGATGGTTCATCAACAATTTCGAATAAAGCAAGCCAATCCCTACCCAACACAGACGTAATGGGAACCTACTGGATTGAATATATGAGTTTACTTTTATTTGTTGGACTTTTATTTTTTTGTTTATTTATTTACAAAAGCGATCAGAACAATAGAACGATTGCTTTTAAAAATTCCAAAGCCTTAGTGTTAATCTTCTATTTTGGAATTTTATTTAGTGTTCTTTTAAGCCTTTTAGTTGAAACAAAAAACTATACAAATGGTTCATGGCAAAGTATTTTTCACAAAGATTTGCTATTGGAAACAATAAACAGTACAAAATTCGGAAGTGTATGGGTAATCCAAATTCTTCTACTTATTGTTCTAGCTAATTCACTGTATATGGCTTGGAGAAGTGAACAAAAAAGTTCTTTCTATTGGTGGTTAAGTGCTTTATTAATCGGCATTTTCTTACTAATCTCAAAAGCTTTTATTGGGCATGCTTCTATGCAAAATGAATTTTTACCAGTTTTCTTTGATTTTATTCATTTACTTTCTGTTTCGATTTGGATAGGAGGATTAATAGGCATAAGCTATATACTTCCTAAAACGCATAAGAAACATGACGGGAATGAGGTTTACTGGAAAACGATCCAACGATATTCTAGTTGGGCAACAATATCAGTCGTTTTACTAATGGCAACTGGTATTTACGCAAGCTTAAAGTATATACCTAACTTTTACTCTTTATTACATACAACCTATGGCAAGGTTTTATGCGGAAAAGTTATCTTATTTCTAGTCATGCTACTTTTAGGATTGATTCATTTTATCAAAGGAAAACGCAGAAAAAACAAATTAGGAAAGTCAGTTGGGTTTGAAATAAGTATAGGAGTAATCGTTCTAATCCTTTCATCCTTATTAACAAACCTACCAACCGCAATGGAATCACCTGGTCCTTTTAGTAACACAAAGCTAAATAAAGGTTATTCAGTTACATTACACGCTACTCCGAACATAGTCGGTAAAAACAAATTTAACATTAATATAAGAGATAAAAATAATAAGCCTGTGTCTACTATTCAACAAGTTACACTTACCTTTAAAAACACTGACATGAATATGGGAAATAACACTACTCAAGTTAAGAAAACTTCGGCAGGTGTTTATGAAACACAAGGATTTTATACTGATATGGCAGGGCATTGGGATGTAAAAGTCCACATTTTAACGAACTCTCTCGATTCTATAGATGTAGATTTTAAATATATAGTAGGTAGTAAATGATTTTTACATTAAAAGGAGACTAACAAAAAATGAAAAAATTTATTTTAAAAACGTCTAAAATTATCGCTTCAGCATTTGCGATGACAATGATCTTTACTGGGATTGCGAGCGCGCATGTTGTAGTTAATCCTAAAATTTCAACTCCTGGTGCTTGGGAAACATACACAATGAAAGTACCATCTGAAAAAGAAATAGCTACAACAAAAGTTACACTTAAAATCCCTTCAACATTTGAATTTGTTTCATATCAACCTGTCCCAGGATGGAAATTTAGCGAAACAAAAGATGCAAACGGTGTTGTTACATCTGTTACTTGGAGTGCAGAAAATGATGGTATTCTAGCGGGACAATTTCAACAATTCGTATTTATGGCCAAAAACCCAGACGCTGAAGTAAATGGAGCTTGGGATGCATATCAATATTATAAAGATGGCAGTATTGTTGAGTGGACTGGTGACGAAAAATCAGAAGCACCACACTCGATTACGAATATCGTAAAAGACACAATTGTAAAAGGTGAAACTGTTAAAACAACGAAAGATGAAGCGGTTAAGGAAGATACTGACAAATCAAATTCTAGTAATACCTCTTTAGTATTGTCAATTGGGGCAGCTGTACTATCAGTGATTGCTTTACTGATTGCGATTCTTAAGAAGAAATAAGATGTAGATACAATCATTAAATGAGGGTGCCCTAGAGCCCCCTTATTTTTTTATACTGAATGACGAATCAAGTCTCAGCTGCGATTACACCTTAAAAAATCGCAAATAAACTTAATAATTACCCATACTAGTAAAGGTATTATGACCTTAAAACTTGATAAAAAGCACTGTTCAAATACCTCACACTGCTATAAAATTAAAAACCTGTTCCCGATTAAATATAAGGAACAGGTTCAAAATAATATCAATCAACTAAAAAATCTTCCGCTGTTGTCGATCCTCTTTCAGAATTTCTACAGCTTCCCTAAATCTCTGTGAATGAACAATCTCACGTTCTCTTAAAAATCTTAAACTATCATTTAAATCCGGATCGTCAGAAAGATCAATGATCCATTGATAGGTTGCCCTAGCCTTTTCTTCAGCTGCAATATCTTCATACAAATCCGCAATTGGATCTCCTTTTGCTTGAATATAAGCAGTAGTGAACGGCACGCCGTCTGAATTATGGTAGAACAATGCACTATCATGAGATGCATAATGAGTATCTAATCCGGCAGCTTTCATTTGGTCTGGAGTTGCGTCTTTTGTTAGCTTATAGATCATCGTAGCAATCATTTCCAAATGAGCAAATTCTTCTGTTCCGATATCCGTTAAAAGTCCAATAACTTTATCAGGTATTGAATACCGCTGATTCAAGTACCTTAAGGCAGCCGCTAACTCACCGTCTGCTCCTCCATATTGTTCAACTAAAAACTTGGCAAGCATAGGATTACAGGTACTTACTTTAACTGGATATTGTAATTTTTTTTGATAAATCCACATTTATACTCCCTCCTTCTAAACCTGCCATGGCCATGGGCCCTTATGCCAGTTCCAGTTTTGATCTGAATAACTGCCACCAAATTGATATAACGGTCCATATTTTGACTCGAAATTAGCTTCAATTTGTTTTTTATATTGAACATATTGATTAAATTGGTTAATTGCATTTTGATCACCTGGATGAGTATCTAAATATAAGGTTAGTTCTACAAGTACAAAATCAACAGCTTGCAGTTCCTCTAAATCCTGATAATACTCTGGAGGAAGTTGCTCAGTCATTTTTAATCCCTCCTAGATTTATATGGATTTTCATAAAAGTCATAAAACACTTTCCATAAAGTACCTTTTTTCAATGCTTCTTTGTAAGAAAATTGCTCTAGTCCTGGTGGCTGAAATCCTAAATATAAGTGTGGAGGTGTAGAATAATATTTTGTACCAATTGGTGGGCACGGGTCATTTGGGCCATGAAAAACATTCCATGATTTCACAGGGGTAAATTGAAGTCCTTGATTGTTCTCGTTCAAACTGATCACTCCCTCAAATAAAAAGACATCCACTATTTTCACTATATTCAACGAAAATATGAAAAATGAATTTTTATCGTTCAACGAAAGTTCTGCTATTTACTTCAAATGCTGACCGAATGCCAGATTCGATTGCACCTTCTATCCATGCAGGCGCAGAAGATGTATGTTCACCGGCAAAATGAACTCTCCCCTCCGGAGTAGAAATATAAGGCGTTAGCTCTCTATTTTGTTCTGGCTTGAACATAGAAAATGCTCCCCCAGAGTATGGATAAAGAGCCCAACTATGAGTGTAACCTGTAATAAATTCTGTATAAACTTGGTTACCATGGTTCGTGGCCAAATTACTTAAAGCATTCATTATCCGATCATTTTCAGACATACTATCCCAAATTAATGCATCATCTTCCCAAGTATAACTAGCTAAAACAATTCCCGATCCATTTTTACCATTATGATTACTTGGATAATATGCAAATCGGATTGGTAAATCTGTGGTTAATTTCCCACCTAATGTCCCATCTTTCTCCCAAAATCTACTTTTAAATTGAAGCCCAATTTTTGTTGACGGAACATAGTGTAATTCGCGTATTGCCTTCCATTTATCATAAGAAAATGAATTTCTTGGAATCACTTCGATGAAGTTTAATAACGAAAAGGGGATAGTAATAATGGCATAGTTAGCAGTAGTTTGATAAGGCAGATGGCTTGTATAATGATCTGAGTGAATCGTTACTTGATTATTTTCTTGCACGATTTTATTCATTTTTTGTCCAAAGAATAGATTATCCTTCAATTGTGTTAAAAGCTTTTTAGGTAGTTGATCATTACCACCTGTAATCTCATAAAACTTAATTTCCTTTGAAAATAACACAATGAACTCTCTTAAAATAGCCGTAAAGGCAAGCTCAGGAAATCCTTCCATCCCTTGAAGTACTTTTACTTTCTCTACAGCACCAAGCGACAAGGGTGTTCCGATCGGATTATATCTTAAAAATGAATCCATCGAATGCTGATCATAATTTTCAATAATAGTTTTCCAATTTTCATCAGGGTTTTGTTTAATAAAATCCATTGCGGACTTTAGAGACCTTTCAATTAACTGGTCAACATTTACCCCTTTTTCATTGGCCGCTACACGATAACCTAAAATATCAGGATTTTGTTCATATTGCTTCTGTGTTGTTTTTATTCCGTTAACGAAGATAATATCCTCTGACTTCCCATTTACAAATTCATTTACTTTTAAGTTAAATTTATTTATATATTCAAGTACAAGTTTGTGATCAGAAGCAATACGCATTGCACCCAATTCCAACTATTGATCATTAATAAAAGGTGCTCTTTTCGTAAAAATTCGTCCACCCACTCGACCATTTGCTTCTAAAAGCGTCACTTCATGTCCTGCTTCCTTTAATAAAGAACCAGCCACTAATCCCGAAATTCCTGCTCCTACTATAACAATCTTTTTCGGATTATTTGTACTCTCTAGTCCATTTTGTATTAAAGTAACCATTTCATCCTTCGATAAACGCCTACCTGATGTACTATTCATGCTCCCTCTCCTAAAAAATTATTTTAGTTCATAAGATTTTTATTCAGTGGAATATTTCATTAGAATAACAAATCGTTTTATGCATTATTTTTTTCAGGAAATTTTTTACAATTAGATTAAGAGTTCTTTAATAAAAAAACACTCACTTCAAAAGAGTGAGTGCTTTCGGACATTATTCTTTCACAAATTCCTTCGTACTTCTTACAGTATCAATCTGACGTACCATTCCTTCAATTTCATCACGTTTTGGTTCTAAGAATGGAGGTAAAGATAACTTTTCACCAAGTGTCTCATAAGGTTCGTCTCCCATAAATCCAGGGCCATCTGTTGCAAATTCGAATAAGATTTGTGGAGCAACTCTTGCGTATAATGATTCAAAGAAGTGACGATCTACATAGCCAGAGTTTGGTAAACGGAACGAATCAAGACGTTTAATCCACTCTTTTAATACAGATGTATCTTCTACTCGGAATGCTACATGATGAACAGTACCGAAGCCTTGGTAAGCTTGTGGTAATATTTCATTATGCTCCGCAATAATTTGAGCTCCATTTCCTCCTTCACCGACTTCGAATAAATGGAATGAACCTTCTTTATCAATTTCTTTAAATAAAAGTACTTTTTCAATTACTTCTTTAAAGAATGCGAAATTAGCTACACGGATAAAAATTGGTCCAAGTCCTGTTATTGCGTATTCTAATGGGATTGGTCCTTTTTGCCATGGTGTGCCTGAAGTAATCCCTTTATTATGCTCATCTGAAATTAATTGATATTGCTGGTCGTCGAAATCTACGAATGATAATGTTTTCTTACCAAATTGTGTTTTTATTCCTGAGTGCTTTACTTCTAATCTGTCAAAACGCTTCACCCAATAATCTAATGCTACATCAGTTGGTACACGGAAGGATGTTTTTGAAATTTCATTTGTTCCATGTACTCCTTTTTGAATTCCAGGGAAATCGAAAAATGTCATGTCCGTTCCAGCGCTTCCCTTATCGTCTGCAAAGAATAAATGGTATGTTTGAATATCATCTTGGTTGACCGTTTTCTTTACTAAACGCATCCCTAAAACATATGTGAAAAATTCATAGTTTTTTTCTGCACTACTAGTTATAGCTGTTACATGATGGATCCCTTTTAAGCCGTTCATACTAATTCCTCCATATAAATTATTTAGATAAGCTTTTTTATTTTGTGAATCTATTGATGAAGAATACTGAAAAAAATTTATTAAAAATTATTTTGAATTCAAGATATCTCGAATTCGAGATAAATATATCATGTAAATCATTTACCGTCAAATTGTTTTTAATATCTAAAAAAACTCTGGCAATTATGCCAGAGTTTCCGGATAAACATCTATTCAATTACACTAAATGGTCGATCTAGCTCAAAAAGGTTGCGATATCGGTCCTCAGTTTTGAAAAGTTCTCCATGTGAGCCTTTCATAGCGATTTTGCCTTTGTCTAAGAAGAGAATTTGATCAGCCATTTCTGCACCGATTAAATGGTGTGTGATCCATAATAGTGTCTTTCCTTCTAATACTTTAAAGATTGTATGAAGAAGTTTTCGTTCTGTAATTGAATCTAATCCGACAGTTGGTTCATCTAAAATAACCATTGGTGTATTTTGAAGAAGTATTCTGGCCAAGGCAATTCTTTGACGTTCTCCACCTGAGAATCTTACACCGGTTTCTTGCATAGGTGTATGATAGCCTGCTGGAAGTGATGCTATATAATCATGCAGTTCTACCATTTTCGTAACTTCGATTACCTCTTCGTCACTTGCTGCTGGATTTCCTAATCGAATATTATTTATAACTGTAGTATCAAATAAATATGGCTTTTGATTAAGTACAGATACAACTTTCGAAATTTGGTCTCCTAAAACTATACTTTCAATCTCATTTATTTTAACGCTTCCTTCAATAGGGGTCTCTACTCCTTCAATTAGTTTAAGAATAGTTGATTTTCCTGAACCACTCGGACCTAATAAAGCAGTTTTTTTGTTTTCCTCAATTGTAAAAGAAACATTATTTAAGATCGTTTCATTTTCAGAGTAATGAAAAGATACATTTTTAAATTCGATTTTTCGATAATCATCGATATTACCTTCTATACTAGTTAAATTCTGATCACGATTCACTTCTTTAATCTCTTCTAAACGACTAATTGAATCAGCATATAAAGGAACACTTCCAAGAGAATTTGATAGTGGAATAAAAGCTTCTGTTAAAGGAAATAAAACTAAAACAAATGCAGCGATAAAAGTTCTTGGAATTTCTCCAGCTAAACTTTCATTCCCCGCCCAATATAGCATTATTAAAACTAAAATCGCTACAATACATTGAGCAATTAAATCGCGCCGTCTTCTAAATCTTTTTTCCTTGTTTTGGATATTTCTTAACGATTCATCCATTTCTCTATAATTTTTAATAAAGCTACTTTGTTTACCACTAAAAAGCCAATCACTAATCCCCATAACTGCATCAGCTAAATTTTCATATAAATGACTCTTTTCCTTTTTTATTTGGTAAGTTCGCGCCTTTTCAACTAATAATGAAAAATACGGTAAGACACCTACTAAAACAAAGGAAATGACTGCTGTTAATATTGCAAATGGAACAGAGAAGAATCCAAGTGCTACCACCGATATAAAATAGATAAACAATGAAGCAATTCCAGGGAAAATAGTTTTTAAATAAATATCCTGTAAATATTCAATGTCATTTGCTAAAAGACCTAAAATATCTCCTGTTTTAAACTTCGAATTAATCGTAAGTGCATATGGTTCCAGATTACTAAATAATCTTGTTCTCATTCTAGATAAGATTTTTAAAATTGTATTGTGTCCGACTAATCTTTCAACATACTTAGAAGCCGACCTTAAAATACCAAAAGTACGTACAGCTACGATTGGTACATAAATCATTAAAATATTTTCAGGTCTAGTTGCTGCTTTAGAAATTAAATAGCCGGAGGTGTACATAAGAGATGCCGCTGCAAATATAGTCAGTGAACTTAAAAAAATCACACCTATAAATAAACGACGATTTTCTTTTATATATGGTAAGATCCATCCATTTTTATTTATCATCTATTTACCTTCTAACTATGAATTAATCGATAATAATGTCCCTTTTTCATTAATAGTTCTTCATGGGTACCTACTTCAATGATGCTACCTTCATTCATCACAATGATTTGATCCATTTCTTTCATCCAATGTAAGCGATGTGTAGCCAAAAACACTAATTTACCAGAGAATAACTGAAGCATTGTTTGTTTTAATTCAAACTCAGTTTCAATATCAAGATGACTAGTAGGTTCGTCTAACAAAAGAAGCGGACGATTTTCTAGATAAGCTCTAGCAAGCGCGACGCGTTGACTTTGCCCCCCACTTAACGCTCTTCCACCTTCACCTATTTTTTCTTCTAATCCTTTTGGTAATTCTTCTATTAAAGATGTTAAGCCAGCTTGAACAGCTGCATTTTCAATTTCTTCTTTAGTAGCATTAGGTTTATAGAAGCTTATATTATCATTTAATGATTTTGAGAAAATATAAGGACTTTGTGGAATATAGATTAACTGTTTATGCCAATCTTGTATTTGCAGATGCGAAACCTCTTCACCAGAAATTTGGATAGTCCCGTTTGCTGGCTCTAAAAATCCACCTATTAAATCAATAAGCGTTGACTTACCAGAACCACTTTCTCCAACAATCCCGATTTTTTGAAACCCTTTAATACTTATATTTATATTCTTTAAGGTCGTTTGACCATCTTTTTCGGGTTTTACTGATATATCTTTAAACTTAATTTCGCTAGCATGATTCCAATCTGAAATAGGAGCAATTTCTTGAACCTTAAATTCTTGCTCATCTAAAATATCTTGCATTGCTTTCCCAGCTTCTTGACCATTTAATGTAGCATGATAATCAGCTCCAACCTCACGAACTGGTAAGAAATATTCAGGAGCTAAAATTAAAATTGTTAGTGCTGGGCCTAATAAAATTACTCCATCAATCAAACGAAGTCCTAAAAATACTGCAACTGTAGCGATTGATAGCATTGTGAATAAATCTAGTGCAAATGATGATAAAAAAGCTACTTTTAATGTGCCCATCGTTGCTTCTCTGTATCTTTCACTTACACTTTCTATTTTCTTTATATGTTTTCTACTTAATCCAAGAAATTTTAATGTTTCCAGACCACGTAATGAATCAGTAAAATGATTCGATAATATACGGTAAACCTTCCATTGTTTATTTGATTTCTTTTTAGCTGCCAAACCGAGTAAAATCATAAAAATAATAATGATTGGAAATGTTACGATTAGTATAAGTGCAGAAACTTTATCAACAAAGAAAATATAGATCACGATAACTGGTGAGACAATTGCTAAGTTAATCATTTTCAATGGAACAATTTCTAGGTAATTTCTTAGTTGTGTAGTTCCTTCCATAATAAGCGTAACAATATTACCTGTTCCTGATTTCCTTGCAAATCTAGGTCCAAGTTTAAAAAGCTTTTCTAAAACTTTCATTTTCATTTCGGATGAAGCATTATCTGCAAAATGCTCTGAACATTTCTGCTTTATAGTCGAAATAATATAACGACAGATAAATGCAAGGATGAAGAAAATAGTAGCGTATAAAATATCGCTACTATTTTTTCCATTGAACAATCTGACAATAGCTTGTGATAGCATATATGCCTGAATAATAATTGCCGTTACTTGTATAATTGTTAAAAAAGATAGGATCATTAATAAACGATTTATCCCTTTATATTTAATAAGATCTTTTCCCATTAATAAGTCAAATCCTTCTCATCCACTCTTTTTCTAAACACATAATAACTCCAAATTTGGTAACCTAATACGAATGGTAATAATGTACATGCAACTATTGTCATTACTTTTAACGAATAAGGACCAGACGAAGCATTATAAACAGTTAAGTCATACGTACTTTTGATTGAACTAATCATGACTCTTGGGAACAGAGAAGTAAACATTGTCCCGACTGTTAGTACAATCCCAAGTCCTGTCATCGTAAATGACCAGCCATCTCTTTTCTTAAAAATGAATATTGTAGCAAGAATATAAGAGACTACGATTAATAAAATTAGTGGAACTGTTATATATGCTTTTACTCTAAACATATCCGTTTCAAAATATGCCATACCAGTAAAGGCAACTAAGAATAAGAACACTGGCATGATTACCATACGTGCTAGAGAACGTGCACGGTTTCTTAATTCTCCAACCGTTTTTAATGTTAAAAACATTAATCCGTGTAAGAGGCACAGTAGTGTCACCGTTACTCCGCCAACTACTGTGAATAAATTTACGTAATCTGTAAAACCAGCAGATATATTCATATTTTGATCGATTGGCATACCTCTAAGGATACTCGAGAATAATACACCGAATAAAAATGGTGGTAATAAACTTCCGAAGAAAATGACCCAATCCCAAGCTTTTGCCCATTTGGCATTTTCAACTTTGCCTCTAAATTCAAAAGCAACACCACGTCCAATTAATGCCATTAGTACAAATACAAACGGAATATAGTATCCACTAAACATCGTTGCATACCAATTTGGGAATGCTGCAAAAATTGCTCCACCTGCCGTTAATAACCATACTTCATTAGCGTCCCAAAACGGTCCAATTGTGTTTATTAAGATTCTTCTTTCAGTATCATTTTTGGCTAGTAGCTTCGTAGATATACCTACACCAAAGTCGAAGCCTTCTAAGAAGAAGAACCCTATAAATAAAACTGCTACAAGTAAAAACCATAATTCATTTAACTCAATCATACAATTGTCACTTCCCTTTCAAACGGATCGACCGTAGGAACCTTTTCAGTTTCAACATGATGTGTTCCTTTTTTAATTTCTTTCACAAACAGGTAAACTAAAACAACAGCTAAAATTGCATACATAGTTGTAAAAGTTGCGATTGAAAAAATGAGTGATCCTTTTGAAACATTTGGTGATACAGATGCAGCAGTAGTCATTAAACCGAATACAGTCCATGGTTGGCGACCTATTTCCGTCATAACCCAACCAGCTGTATTTGCAATAAACGGTAAAGAAATTAGTAAAATTGATGCTTTTAAGAATAGATTTTTTGATTCTAATTTTTTACGATAGCTAAAATATAGACCTAGCATCGCCATTAAAATCATAACCATTCCTGCTCCTGCCATAATTCTAAAGCTCCAGAAAGTTGTATTAACTGGTGGAATATAATTTCCAGGACCATATAATTTCTCGTACTGCTTTTGTAATGTATTCATACCAGGTACTTTACCCTCAAACTTCTCATAAGCTAGATAACTTAATAAATATGGTACTTCTACCTCGTATTTATTTTCTTTCTTTTTCGAATCAATCAGACCAAAGACCATCCAGCTTGCAGGGTCACCACTGTCTTTCCATAGACCTTCACTTGCAGCCATTTTCATCGGCTGAGTTTTCATTAAATGCTTTGCTTGAGAATGTCCGCTAAATGCGACACCAATTCCTGCAATTAGCGCGAACACCATTGCAAGATTAAACGCTTTTTTAAATAATTCTGTTTCCTGTTTTTTTAAGATTTTATACGCACTTACACCAGCAACAAATAACGCTCCAGTTGCTAATGCTCCAGCAATTGTGTGAGGAAACTCAACTTTAAGTTGTGGATTTGTTATGATTGCTAAGAAGTCGGTCATTTCTGCACGACCATTTTTAATGGCAAAACCTACTGGCTCCTGCATGAAAGAATTGGCTGCTAAAATCCAAAACGCAGACATTAAAGTTCCGAAAGCAACTAACCAAATACACATTAAATGAATTTTTTTATTAAGTTTTTCCCAACCAAATATCCAAATTCCTAAAAATGTAGACTCCATAAAAAATGCTAAAAGTGCTTCAATTGCAAGTGGTGCCCCAAATACATCCCCAACAAAACGGGAATATTCAGACCAGTTCATTCCGAATTGAAACTCTTGAATAATACCTGTCACAACACCAACTGCAAAATTAATTAAAAATAAGTGCCCAAAGAATTTTGTTAACTTTTTATATTCTTCGTTATTTCGAAAAACATACAATGTTTCCATAATTGCTACCATAAATACTAAGCCTATTGAAAGTGGTACAAATAAAAAATGGAAAATTGTAGTGGAACCAAATTGTATTCTTGCAAGCTCTAACACACTCACAGTACATCCTCCTTAGGATAAAAATCATTTCAAAAAAATTTTCATTAAGCTCGAGCAAAACTTTGAACATTTTTTCACAAATAATTCAATAAGTAAATTTCAGAGAACCATTCAATGGTACCTGTTGTTACTTCTAGTTTACTTTTCCAAAGGGGTTTTTGACTTAATCTTTTTTGTCTAAATCGTGTCTATAAATTGTCTATTTTGTGACATAATTCACATTTTCTGTTGAAGTTCTTTTTTTATGATAAAATAGTCGTCACCTTTTTGCTTCTGTATATTAGGACTGATTAAATAGTAAAAAAGGATTGAAATCTTTTTTTATTAGACTTCAATCCTTTTTATTATTTTACCGTTTTAAGCCTCGATTTCACTTAATTGGTTTTTCTTTGATATTTTGACACGAACTGCAAAAGTTACATTTGTTAGGATAATGAATAACGCTGCAAATCCACATAAATAGTAGACTTGATCCCATACAAACCCTTTGCTAACAGAACTAGAGATTAATTCTCTGAATCCTTTTATCGCATACGTCATAGGTAAATATGGATGAATTGTTTGGAAAAATGTTGGTGTTAATGAAATTGGGAAAGTACCTGAAGTTCCTCCAATTTGTAATAACATCATAACAAACACTAAATATTGCCCTATATTTCCTAATGTAACAGTTAAGAATTGTATTAATGAATAGAAGGTCAAGCTAGTGATAATTGTAAACACTACGAATAACCACACGTTTTTCACATCAAGACCCATACCATAAATTAAAACCATATCTGCTACGATCGATTGCATGATTCCCACGAAGATTAGAACGCTATATTTACTAAAGAACCAAGCTAAACCAGTAGTCGGTGCAATAGAGTTCTTTCTCATTGGATAAACTGAAGTGAACATTAACCCACCTGCAAATAGTCCAATAGATAATATATAAGGTGTTAATCCTACACCATATTCTTTTACATTATTTAATTTATGAGAAACTAGCTCTGTTGGCTCTGCAAAGAATTTATCAGTTTCATCACTTGTTTTAACTTTATTTACTTCATCGCCACCATCTTTTAGGGATTTATGAAGTTCAGTTGTTCCTTTTGTTAAATCAGTTGCTCCTTTTAACAAGTCTCCAGACCCACTATATAACTTATTCGTTCCATTAGATAGTTGTTTAGAACCATCATTTAATTGATTGATCCCTTGGACTAATTGGTCCCCACCTGTATTTAATTTACCTAGGCCTAATGAAAGTAACGAACTTCCTTCACTTAATTCCTTTGTACCATTGTATAAATCATTACTTCCTTGAGCTAATTGATTTGCTCCATTAGATGCTTCTTTCAATTTACTATTAAATAAACTTAAATTTGTATTTAATTCTTTTTGTCCAGCAACTAGATTATTTGAACCCTCATATAATTGACCTTGTGCTGCTGCAATTTGATCAACACCAGTTTTAATTTGATTACTTCCTTTTGAAAGTTGATCTAAGCTATTCGAGATTGCTTGTAATTTCTGTAAATCTTCCTTACTTAATGAACCATCTTGCAATCCATTAACAATTGATTTAAGAGCATCATTAGTAGCACCAAGATTCTTATTAAATCCTGCTTCATTTTTTTGCAATTGAGTTGCGCCAGCATAAGATTGTTTTAGTCCAGCATTTAATTGGTTGCTTCCTGCTTCTAGCTTAGAAGAGCCAGCTTCGATTTTATTACCGCCTTCAGCTAGTTGCGATAGTCCATTATTTAAATCACTAGTACCAGCTTTTAATGTACCAGTTCCTTCTAGAAGAGCGTTTAAACCAGTATTTAATTTATTAGCACCATCATTTGATTGTTTAATACCATCTGATAATTGTGTCGCTCCACTTTTCAGTTTTGTACTTCCATTTTCAAATGTGATCATGCTGTCATTTAATTTTTTTAAATTTTTATTTAAAACATCTGTTCCATCTGTTATTTTTGCTGCACCATCATTGATTTTACCTGCACCATCAGATGCTTTTGTCATGCCATCTCCAATATCTTTGAAATTATCAAAAACTGTTTTAGCATATTGTTCTGTAATTTCCTTTGAGATAGTATCATTTACTTCTTTCATTGCATTTGTACCAATTTGTGCGCCTACATAGTTTTTACCCGCATTCGTGTAATAATTTAATTTCATTTTCTGCGGTTTTTCGTCTAATAGCGTAGCTGCATTTTTAGAGAAATTAGAAGGTAATTCGATGACTAAATAATATTTTTCGTCATTTAATCCTTCCATTGCCTGTTTTTTACTTGTAACTTTCCATTTGAATGACTTATTATCTTTCAATCCTTCTACAAAATCTTTCCCTACATTAAGCTTTTTATCATTAAACTCAGTACCCTTGTCATTGTTAACAATTGCGACAGAAAGTTTTTCTGTTTTATTATAAGGATTCCAATAAGCTGATAAGAAAATTAATGAGTAAAGCATTGGTACAAGACCAATCGCAATGATTGTTGCAATTGTCATTGGCTTCTTAAAAATATTTTTCCATTCTTGTTTAAACACATTCTCACTCCCCTTTTAGACCAATTGACCAAATGTGTATTTTGGTCAATTTACTGCAATTAAATAGTTTAATACCCCCTTTTATAAAAAATAAAAGGTCATACTAAACCATCTTCCCGTTAAACTCATTTTCATGTTTATTCAGGATGTTTATTTCCTATTAATCCAAATAAAATTAATTGCACCATTTTATTAATAGCGTCATCGGTAATATGCATTGGATCTTTATCTAGAACACTTTTTTGTAGATTTAGAATCGATATAATCGTCGTAATCATACTTAAACTTAGTATCGGAATTTCTAAATGAAAATTCGTTTCTTTCGCAAGCATTCTTGACTCTATTTCTTCTTCAATTGGTGTTTTACGATAAATCTGTTGGAAGAAAATTTCTGATAATTCAGGATGTCGTAAAGTTTCGCTAATCAAGATCTCAATTTGATTTCGATTTTTTTCCACCCACTTAATCCTTTTCTCAACATATAATCTAAGCAATTCTTCAATTGAAAGTTTACTAAAGTCCTCTTCCATCCAAACGTCTTGAATATCTGGTTTTACACAAGTAATCAATACATCTAGCTTGCTTTTAAAATACTTATAAATCGTCGCTTCGGAAATTTTACTTTCCTTTGCAATTTGATTAATTGTCGTACCATCATAGCCATTTTTCGCAAATAGTTGTATAGAATTTTCTAGAATATGATGTTTTGTTCTTTCTCCTTTATTCACTATTTACCTCCTTAAAAACCGTTTTTAAAAAGGAAACAAATTTCTTCGGTTTAGCATGAAACAAAAAAGTAAGTGTTTATTTACTTTTCTAGTATATGAATCAAATCGGATTTCGTCAACAAAAAGTAAGTGAACACTTACTTTTTTAATCTTTTTTTAATGTTATCTTTTTTTAATCAACAATAATTAAAAAAATGTTGCCTTTGTCAGCAGAATAATTTATTATTACACTTTGTAGTCAAAATTATCGGATAATTTTGCGAATATTCTTACAAAGGAGAGGGATTCATGACGGAATTGGTTTCAGTACTCAACGACTATTTATGGGCTAAATTACTTGTTATTTTATTAGTTTCAATTGGCCTATTTTTAACAGTTTATTTAGGATTTATTCAGTTTAAATTCTTCCCTGAAATGATTCGATTATTAGGTGATGGTCGAAACAGAGACAAAAGCAAAAAAACTGTTTCTTCATTACAAGCATTTATGATCGGAATGGCTGCACGTATTGGTACGGGGAATATTGCCGGTGTTGCAACAGCAGTGGCATTAGGTGGACCAGGCGCAGTTTTTTGGATGTGGTTAATGGCATTAATTGGTTCAGCTTCAGCTTTTGTTGAAAGTACTTTAGCTCAGCTTTATAAAGTGAAAGATGGTTCTTCATGGCGCGGTGGACCGGCTTATTATATGGAAAAAGCATTAGGTAACCGAAAACTAGGTGTTATTTTTAGTATTTTAATTACTTTATCTTTTGGTCTTATTTTTAACGCAGTACAAGCAAACACGATTGCTGCTTCTATCAATAATGAATTTGGTGTAAATACAAAAACAACTGCGATTGTACTGGCTATTATTACAGCACTAATTATTTTTGGTGGCGTACATCGAGTTGCAAAATTCTCAACTGTTTTAGTACCGATTAAAGCTGGGGTTTATATTATTTTAGCTTTATGGGTTATGATTTCAAATTTCGATATTTTACCAAATGTATTTGGTGCAATTTTCTCTGAAGGTATTTTTACGTTTAAACAAATGTTTGGCGGTGTAATGGGTGCTGCAGTACTTCACGGTATTCGTCGTGGATTATTCTCTAACGAAGCTGGTATGGGTTCTGCTCCAAATGCAGCTGCAACAGCTGACGTAACGCACCCTGTAAAACAAGGTTTTATTCAAGCATTAGGTGTAATTGTTGATACATTTATCATCTGCTCGTCTACAGCAATGATCGTATTAGTTTCAGGCGTTTATAAAACATCTGAGCTATCTGGTATTCCTTTAACACAGGAATCTTTACGTGTAAGTGTTGGAGACTTCGCTGCAACATTCGTTGCAATTTCAGTATTCTTATTTGCATTAAGTACAATTATGGGTAACTATTATTATGGTGAATCAAATATAAGCTTCATGAAGCATTCGAAAAAATCAATTTATGTATACCGTTTTGCTGTAATTGGAATGGTGTTATTCGGAGCATTATATAGCGCTGAATTAATTTGGTCTTTAGCAGATATCTTCATGGGATTAATGGTATTAGTTAATCTTTACGCTATTACGCGTTTAGCTAAAGTTGTAAAAGCTCTATTAAAAGATTATGTTTCTCAAAAGAAACAAGGTTTGGATCCTGTTTTCTCTGCTGATAAAATCGATAACTTACCAGGTCGTGATCAGTTAGAGGCTTGGGTTGATGAGAAGGACGTAAAGAAAAACGTTGGATAATACAAAAAAACCATCATTCATTTGCGAATGATGGTTTTTTGTTGTTTATATAAAATTTGTATTAACCTAATAAGCAGTCCAACCTGCATCACCAGTAATCACAGTACCATTAACAAAGCTAGATTCATCTGAAGCAAGGAATAAAGCAATCTCTGCAATCTCTTCTGGTTTACCTACACGTGGATTAACTCCTAATCCTGTTTGAATACGTCCCATACCAAAATGATTGATATTTGTCATGGAAGAACCGATATTTGTTTCGACTCCACCTGGGGCAATTGCGTTGCATCGGATTCCATTCGTTGCATACATGAATCCAGTATTCTTTGTGAAACCAACAACGGCGTGTTTAGAAGCTGTGTAAGCTGCTCCTGCTCTAGCTCCTTGAAGCCCACCTGCTGAAGCTACATTAATAATCACTCCATGTTGTTTCTCTAAAAAGATCGGTAGGACTTTACGAGTTGAGCGCATTACACTTGTTGTGTTTACCGCAAAAACTCTTTCCCACTTATCATCTTCAATATCACCAGCAGGCTCAAAGTTATCCATAATTCCGGCATTATTAACTAGAATATCTACTGTGTCAAAAGTATTTACGGCAGTATCGATTAAGTTTTGAATATCATTTTCGATTGAAACATTGGCCATAACAGCTATGGCATCTCCACCATTTGATTTAATTTCATCAACGGTTACATTTGCTGCTTCTACATTAATATCAGAAACGACTAATTTTGCACCTTCTTTTGCATAAAGGACAGCAATCGCTTTTCCCATTCCTGAACCTGCTCCAGTTACTACCGCTACTTTATTTTGAAGTCTCATCTTTATTCCTCCAATTAGTTTGTATTGTACTTAAGCTTTTACTGTTACCTTTTTTAAATGAGTTGTCGTCTCTTCAGAAGCTGCTTGTTTACCTCTCTTGATAAAGAAGGAAAGTAGTAAGCCGATAATCCCGATTCCGACAATCACAAGATAAGCATCGTTAATTCCATTTATTGAAGCTTCTTTTATAAGTTGAGCTTGAGTTAAACCTTTAGAAGCTGCAGTAGGAATTAATTCCTGTATATGTGTTTTTGTACGGTCTGTCATAACTGTAACTAGAAGTGATGTACCAACTGCTCCAGCAACTTGGCGAATTGTATTCGTAATGGCTGTACCGTGTGCATTTAATTGCTTTGGTAGTTGATTTAAACCAGCAGTCTGTATTGGCATCATCATTAATGCCATACCGATTCGGCGTCCTGTGGACATTAGAACTAGATAAGTGTAGCTCGTCGAGTCCGTTAGGTTTGTAAAGCCAAGCGTTGTTGCGATTGTAATAATCATTCCTACTATTGCTAGCCATTTAGCACCAACGCGGTCGAATAGTCTACCTGTAACTGGCATAAGGAATCCCATTACTAATGCACCTGGTAATAGTAGAAGACCAGACTCAACTGGTGTGTACCCTCGAGCATTTTGTAAATAAAGAGGAAGTAACATCATATCAGCATACATTACCATTGTTACTGCGATATTAATAACTGTTGTTAAAGAGAACATACTAAACTTGAATGCACGCAAATCAAGTAAAGGATTTTGCGAAACCATTTGTCTCCATGCGAAGAGTACAAGTGATAATACGCCAACAACAATCGTACTAATCACTTCTGAATTTGACCAACCTAGACTTCCAGCACGACTAAATCCATAAAGCATTGCACCGAAACCAATTGTAGATAGTGTAACGCTAAGAAGATCAAATTTTGTTTTGATACGATCGGATACATTTCGTAAATAAATGAATCCTAGTACAATCACAAGAATAGCAAATGGAATCATCCCGTAAAACATCGTCTCCCATTTGTAATTTTCCATAATATAGCCTGCAAGTGTAGGACCAATCGCCGGTGCGAAAATAATCGCTAAACCTACCATCCCCATTGCTCCTCCACGTTTTTCTGGTGGAAATAGTGTCAAAATAACGTTTGTTAGCAATGGCATAATAATCCCCGCACCTGCTGCTTGTATTAAGCGTCCCGTTAACAAGACTGGAAAATCAGTCGCTAGTGCAGAAACAATGGTCCCCGCTAAAAATATAATCATAGATGCTTGAAATAGTTCACGTGTAGTAAATCTCTGCATTAAATAAGCAGTTATCGGGATTAACACACCATTTACTAGCATGTATCCTGTTGTTAACCATTGTGCTGTTGCTGCCTTGATATGAAAATCAACCATTAGCTCAGGTATGGCAACACTCATAAGCGTTTGGTTTAATGTTGCCAGAAAGGCACCTAAAATCAAAATGAACATAATTGGTCCCTTTTTTATCGAATTTGTGTCAATTACAGAAGTTTTACTCAATCCCCCATCATTCCTTTCTCTCTTTATCATGGACATAATTTACAAAGTGTTTAATAATTAACATGATATAAATTACATTATAATTCGTTAGTTCATTCTTACAACCGACAATAATTGAAGAAATGTATTGTAGTTATCACACTTTTTAGTTCTGTAGTTAAAACCAAACTTAATAAACACATTTAAAAGAATTGTAAATTTCATGGAAAAGGTGATTTGATTTGAAGGATAAAACAAAAATAGATCCTAGGATCATTCGTACGCGACAATTAATTAAAGACGCTTTTATCGATCTACTTCAAGAGATGGATCTAAACAAAATTACGGTTAATCGAATAGCCGATCGTGCAACAGTTAATCGAGTTACATTTTATCTACATTATCGAGACATACAAGATATGATGGAAAATATGGCAAACGAAATGGGAGAAAAGCTTGGACACATTATGAGAGGGTCAACAAACATTAAATCTATTGAAGAAACTGATTCGGTGAGACTTTTAAACCTGCTTGAACATATAGCTGAGAATGCAAAGTTTTATAAAGTAGTTCTTGCTTCTAAGAAAACTCCGATCTTCACGGAACAATTATTAAAAATCATTACTGAAACAATCACAAAACGAAGAGAAATTGATTCTTTGCACATTAAGACGGATATTCAAAAGGATATTATTATCTGGTACGGTTCATCAGCTCTAATCGGTACAATCGTATCTTGGTTAAGAAATGATATGCCCTATACTCCTCAATATCTTGCGAAACAATTATCCTTACTTTTTAGAATTGGTAATAAGGTCGAATAATAAAAAAAGGAGAAGGGACTATCTACCCTTCTTTTTCCTATTTTACCTTTCCTTAACATATCTTTAAGTATTACTTCACATACTACACGGGTTTTCTAAATATACTATTTTTGTTGTTAAATGTAGAATTTTATTATTAGGTACTATTTTTAACATCATGGAATGGGAGGAGGACTTAGTTATGTATGAAGGAAAAATCATTAAATTTTATCGTGAAAAGTACAAACTAACACAAGAACAATTAGGCAAAAACATTTGCTCCGTTACCCATATTAGTAAAATAGAATGTGCACAAACAAAGTACGCACCTGAAATTATAAATTTATTATCCAAAAGACTCGGAATTGACATGGAATTAGAAGTAGCTAATTTTATGAATATAAAACAGCGATTACTACACTGGCATGATGTGATTATCATGCAGTTATTTGAAGAGATGGATCAAATTTATTATGAATTTGAAATGGAAGAATTAATCCAAATCTCAGAATATAATGATATGTATCAGTTACTAAGAGCGAAATATTTTCTTGCACATGCTAAATGTAATGAAGCATTTAAAATCATAAAAAAGCTACAAAAGAAAGAAGACAAATTAGCTCCATATGAAAGAAATCTATTGAAGCATATTTTAGGCATCTATTATTTGGCAAAGCAAGAATATGGTAAAGTAATCCAGATTTTAAAGTCGATCGATAATACAGTTTATAAAAATCCTGAATATTATTACCATTTAGCTACGGCATACCATACTCTAAGTGCACCTGTGTTAGCATATTATTATGCTGAAAAATCTCATCTGTTTTTTAAACAAATCAATAACTATCTCAGAGTTATTGATGCTGAAATGTTAATGATCATTCAAGTTCAAGGTGACACATTAGATGAAGAGATTATCAGCCGTTTTAAAAATTTGATTAGAAGCTGCGAACTATGTAATGCACCTGATCGAAAAGCAAAAGCTTTGCATAATTTAGCTTATGAATATTTAAGAGGTAAAAAATATAAGGAAGCAAGAAAATATTATAAAGACTCTATGTTACTAAAAGATCCTGAGTCTTTATCTTATTTATTATCATTAGAAGGCTATATCCGTAGCTCTTTTGAAGAAAATTATTCAAACGTAGAAGAGTTAGTTCAAGATGCTGAAGCTGGATTGTTCGTAGCGAAAAAGAATAATTATATTTTATATATCCATTTATTTAAACTTTTACTTTATTTATTAAAATCCAAAGAAAAAGAGTATCATAATTATTTAAATAATAAAGCGTTACCAATGTTTATTAAAAATGGTTTTACTTTTTTAGTGGAGCGTTCTAAGAAGGAATTATTTAATTATTATAAAAAGATGAATTTAAATGAACAGGCAATGGAAATTGCGCAGTTAATTGTCAATGCTTAAGAACTTATATATATTTTATATATTTTGGATAGCTGGCCTCTTCCTGAGTGCCGGCTTTTTATTTTTATTTAACTGTTTTAAGGCTTTTATTATGTTGCGATTTACTTTTACAAAAAAAAGAAGACAAGAATACTTAATTTTATTCTTGTCTTTTATTATTTTTAAGGGAAAGTTTTTTGAAAAAAGTCAATCTAATCGTATCACTTGAGAGAAGGGTGTTTATCGATCTTCTCAATATCTTAAACACCCAATCTAAAATTTTTCATGCTGATTGCTGTATTTCTTTACTTACATTTTAATGACCATAACGCTTGACCAGTCGCTATAGATTTTCTTCGATCCAATCAATTTGTAAGAACGAATTTTGTAATAGTATGTTTTACCTTTACTTAATCCTTTGTTTGTGTATTAGCTTGTTATCACGCTACTTAGGTGAGTATATGAACCTGTTTTTGAAGTTGATTTAACAATTTCATATCCTGTTGCACCTGAACTTTACATTCAGAATCTTTGTACCATCCAGCAAATGTTTGAATTTTCGACAATGATTCAAATTATTTCGAATCATTGTCATCAATTATATTATATTTTATTTCATTTTGGTTGTGTATGTTCTAATACTTTGACCTTTGTTGCAGAACTTTCATTTCCAGTTGAATCTTTTGCATAGATAGATAACTCTGTACCTACTTTTTGTTGTTTAATTTGAATACTAAATATTCCTTTAGAATCCGCTTTTCCTGTTGCAATTACAACATCATTGATTTTTACAGTAATTGTTGCATTTGCTAAAGTTGTTCCTGAAATCTTTGGATCATTTTCATCGATTTTGTTAACGATTGGTTTATTTAGAGACCATTTTGCGTACATTGTTGTGTCACTCGTTACTTTATCAGTTGCAAAATTCCATGGTGTTTGACCTGCAGCATCCTTGTACCATCCAGCAAAAGTGTAACCAGTTCTTGTTGGTACAGTTGGCTGAGCAATCATAGTGTTATAATTTGCTTTTATAGCATCTACTGCACTTCCACCTTGGCTATCAAATTTAACTGTGTACGAGTTAATGTTCCACTTAGCAAATAACTCTGTATCTGCTGTTACTTTATCTGTTGCAAAATTCCATGGTGTTTGACCTGCAGCATCTTTATACCATCCAACAAAAGTATATCCAGTTCTTGTTGGTGCTGTTGGTGCTGTCATTGTTGTGTTATAATCCACTTTCTTTGTTTCTACTAAGCCTCCATCTTGCTTGTTAAATTCTACTGTGAACTTATGAACTGACCATTTTCCATAAATTGTTTTTGCAGAATAAATTGAGTTTGTGAAATCCCAAGGAATTGTGTGATCACTATCAATAAACCATGATAAATCGTAACCGTAAACTACTGGTTCTGTAATACGACGTGTAACGATTTGGTCTTTTACTTCAAATGGTGCCTTATCACCTGTTAATACGAAATGAACGTTGTACCCATTCAAAACTTTTTGTTGAACTGATACATCAGCATAATCCTTCGCACTAATCGTGATATTGAAGTCTCCAACTTTTTTGAAGGCAGACTTATCAATTGTCAGAGTGCCGTTTGTTGCATCGATTTTGTATGTTAATGAATCAATAACTGAACCGCCAACTTTGATACTTGTAATCGCATTTGCCCAATCTTTATCACTAAATTCTAGTGTGATATCATTACCTAAAGCATTATCAGTTGTATCTGGTGATACGATTGATGTTGCCAATGCATATTTAGCATAAAGTGTGATTGGTTTTGTTACAATACTTGCGAAATCGTATGGTGTTGTTAATGCTTCATCACTGTACCATCCCATAAACTTATAGCCTACTTTAGTAGGATCAGTTGGTTTTGTTACACGAGAGTCAACGATGACTGGTGCAACAGAATCACCACCATTTGATTCGAAGTTTACTTGGTAACCGATCAATTGATCGATGACAATTGCATCTCTATAACCTTCAGACGTAATTGTCACATTAAATTTTTGACCAGCCTTGAATAACGACTTATCAAGTGTGAATGAACCCTTATGAGTATTTGAATCATAAGTGATTTTGTAATCCGTTCCAAGTACTAAGTTTTTCGAACCAATACTTACTTGTTTGATATTGTTTTTCCAAATTCCATCGTCCGTGAATGGTAATGTGATGTCGCTTCCAATTACATTTCCTAACACATCTTTTGAAACTGTTGGTGCTGGTTTTACCCACGAAATATATACATTCGTATTATCCGTAATAACCAATGCTTTTGATTGATCAATATCTAAAGCCGCTCCGCTAGTACCTGAAGCGTTTGAATACAATTTTGGCATAATTGTCAGATCGCCATTTACTAATTTAGCCGCAGCTGAATCCATACTAATTCCGTACATTTTTCCATTGATAATACTGTCGTAGAAGAATGTGTCGTTTAGATTCTTTAATGTTCCACCGTTTAAATCAATGTGACGTCTGTATCCTAACTTTATGTCCGGAATTGTAACCGTTTGACCACTAATTGATGTGATTGTGATTTGGTATCCAGCAGTTGGAGTGAAATTGATATACGGTGCTGCACTAAACGCAAACTTCTCCGTTGGATGATCTGCTGCATACTTCTCTGTTGCTGTTGTGAATGAAAATGTTCCATTTCCACTACCATTTCCTGTGAATGTATACGTGCTTGGATCGATTTGCTCTGTTGTTGTTGTCGCTTCTCTCGCTCCATCTGGTTTTAATTTATAATACGTTTTTTCGATTTTTTGAATATCATTTTTACTTGTTAACCAAGAAACATTCTTCGTGTAATCTGGAATTGTGACTTGTAGGTCACCTTCACCAAGGATCCAACCTTTACCACTTACACTAGATGTATTTCCGTCAAATTTTGGCCCGTTAGGATTTGATGGGTCAACAAGTGAATAGTTTTGTGTCACATTCATTTGCCATTTTGCATAAACCGTCTTATCTCCAGTTAACATAGCATTTGAATCAAACACACTCGTATAAGCTGAGTCATTGTACCATCCCATAAATTTGTATCCCGGTCTCGTTGGAGTCGGTGTTGAAGATGAAATATAAAAATCAGAACTATTAGGTCCAGTTTTGTTTCGACTTGGGTTATATGAGACCGCCGTAGTTGGAATCGCTGAACCACCTTGACTATCGAATGATAATGCGTATCCGACAGGTTGTGCAGCGGTAGGTGTACTACTTGTATCACCAGTATATTTCCCGATCGTTACTCCTGGATAAATCGTACCATCCGTACCTGTTGAGTACACAACAAATTGATACGTTTGCGGTAAGTAGTTTGCCCCACCAGGATTAATTAGCGCTGTATTGATTTGAGCTGACGTACCAACTGCCGAATTTGTTTTAAATAACTCTTTATTAAAAATAATTTTACCTGATTGTGTGATGTCATAATACGAACTCGGTACATCAATTGTTCCTGCACTCGCATTATATTGACGCATCGTGATGCGATTAATACCGTTTCGCCAGTTTGCATCATCTGTAAATGTAACCGTTAAATCTTGTCCGATATGCGCCTTTGCTCCGTCCTGTACAAGTGAAATTGTAGGCGTTGAAATTGGGATTTCAGACACTGTAAAGCTTTTCGTTACATCTTGGTACCCAGTTGCTTTGATCGTAACATTGTACGTTCCTGCTGTTGCGAATAATGAACCTGGGAACGTAATTTTTGACGGAACTGTAGTGTAACCTTTTTGTGAGTCAAAATACGTATAACCCTCTTTAATCGTTATGTTACTTGTTACATCTGTAGATCCAAGTAATACTTTCGTAATTGCTTTTCTCCATACTTCATCATCTAAGATGTAACTATTATTTGGTACAAGTGAAATCGTAGCACCATTTTTTAAGTCTTGTAACATTGGCACAGTTGAGGACGATGTAGTTTGTAATGGTCCTGCGAAATTTAATTTAGTCATTACAGCAGATAAGTTATCACCAGCTTTTAAACTAATCGAACCACCATATGTCGTTGTAATATCTGTATCTTTATCAATCGTTAATTGTGGTGATGGTACAGATTTTCCTGAACTGATTGCACTTTGATTTTGTTTTCCAAAGTTTTTGAAAATAAAGTAGAAGTCATTATAATCAATTACTGCCTGTCCAAAACCACCCGGTGCTATCCAACGAATATCCGCATTGCGGTTCGCAGCAAGGAATGCATTTTTAGCAGTTGTACCTGCTGGTACTGGATTGCTTAGAGACGTTAAATCTTTCCAATTATAATATGTTGTGACTTCTGAAACCAAGTCTTTCATATCGATGACATCATCGCCATTTACATCTCCACCTAATAATAGAGGTGTTTGACTTGATGGGAAATCATAGCTACTTCCGGATTGGTACCCATATCGGCTATTCCCAATTGCAGGTGTTTTTTGATAACCTTTAAAATGACCTGGCATCGAAACCTCTACTGAATAAGGTTTGTCACTTACATCTGCAACTACCCCATACGTACCAGTTTGATTACCTTGATATTGAATACTGTTGTTATTATCTGAATTTGGTGAATCTGTTGTAAACGTGTTTCCTTTGTCATCAGTTACAGTTACTTTCCCTAATGATTCTTTCGTGATTCCTGTGAAGCTTCCACTTAAACTGTTTGCCTTGAAGGATTCAGCGAACATACCGCCTGTAATACTTGATTTTGCTGCTTTCACATATGGCCAATTCTTCATAAATGTCGGAACTTTTGAATCGACGCCAGATAAGTTTAATTTTGAATTATAAACAAAATAACCTATTGGTCCAACAAGTGAAGAGTTTGAACTAGAATACGTTACATCGATGTCAAATAAGTTGATGTTTTGATGGTCAGCATCGAGTGCTCCTGTTGCTCCAACATTTGGAATCGTTACATCCGTTGATGTTCCACCATTTCGATTATCATCATACGGTGCTCCAATCGTTAGAGTAGGAGGTGTTATTCCTTTACTATTTAAATAATCTTTATATTCTTGTGAAAGACGGATATTACTAAATGTAAATATATTACTATTCAACGTTAAACTTCCGCCTGTCATACCTAAAGCATATTTTGCCGCAATTTTACCATTGAATGGCTTATCCTTTTGAACAACTGTTTTTCCTTGGCCTTCAAGCGACTGGTCTACTCCACCTGTTGATTGTAACGTCAGATATGGGGAGCCTTTTTTAATAAAGTAATACATTTGTTGTGTCGAGTTAACATCGCCAGCCTGTGCATAGTCTGACGGATAGAGCCAAAATTCGCTTCCTTGTGGCGTAATATCTTCTTTAGAAATACCAAAATTGAAACGACCTTCTGCATCTGTACGGAAAATCTTACTCACAAATGGTCCATCTTGGTATCCCCAAACCAAATTCAACCCTTGGTCAACAGGAGCTTGTTTATTTGGATCTTCAATGTCTCGTACCGATGTCTCACCATTATTTTTCATTCGATCGACGTTTGAATCATAAACCTTACCATAGAATTTTTTGATTTCTTGTCCTGGTTCCCAACCTGTTGGATCAATTTCATAAATTCCTGGTTGAGAATCTTGATCCATTGTAAGTGTTGGTGCTTGGTAATCGACATAAAGAGTATCTTCTTTTTTGTATTGTTTTCCATTTGCGTCTGTCGCGATCATCTCAATGGAGTAAGCACCATCTTTGATGACAGCTGGTGTTGATGAAATACCTGATTGATCCAACGAGCCATTGTAGTCTTTTGTAAACGGTAGGTAATTTCCTCCACTTAACATGTAGTAAGGACCATATACAACTCCTGGCCCTGCTCCATTAATCGGCATAGCATTTTGAATAACACCTAAATATTTACCGTCTTGATCTTTTAATAAGATATAAAGACTTTCCATTGCACTGTTCACAGAGAATGTATAACCTGATGCTGGTGCGCCCATATTCGGGTTATAGTTTCCTGTGTATCTTTCTAAACCAGTCATTGCCTTAATATCAACTTTAAAATTAAGGCCTTTTTCAGAAATCGTAATCGTGAATGGAAGTCGGTAGTGTTCTGTTGCATCATTTGCATTGACTAAATTTACATATCCTTCGTACGTCCCATCTTCAGCATTTGAAGGAACCGTAATTTTTGCCGATGCTTTAACTGTGTTTCCTCCATCAACTGTAATGCTTTGTGCGTTTGAACCATTTACTGACACATCAATTTTCACATCATTTCCAGTTCCAGGTCCAACTTTATTTGATTGAGCAAATTTTGTTGATAGAAACTCAGTGCTAACTTTAAATGTTTTGCTTCCAGTTCCTGAATTGCTCACGTTAAAGTCCTTTGATTGAACAACATCATCCGAACCATTTGTTGCGCCTTCTCCGCGTCCCTTAAATCCAAAATTTAGACTTCCAGTGATATCGTCAACTTGGACGATCTGATCTGGACCATCTGAGCTATCAACAGTATTGGTTTTATCTAAAACTTGAATTTTGATATTAGCATGAACTGCTCGGTATGCATCAACACGGCCCGCACCAACTTGGTATACACTGTATGTTTTTGAATCCGTATTAATATCTTTTGCTGTATTCATTAACGCAGTTTTTACATCTGCCGGCGTGTAATCAGGATGTGCTGCTAACACTAGTGCACTAATACCTGCTACATGTGGCGTAGCCATTGATGTACCGGACATCGATTCGTATGAATTTTTATAATCTTTTTTCTCATTTGGTTCCCACACATCATATGGAACAGTTGAAAATATATCTACACCAGGTGCTACAATATCCGGTTTAATTGTCCAGTCTCTTACTGGTCCTGTTGAACTAAAGCTTGCAAGTTCATCCCCTTTTACAATCGTTGGAGCATCTAAAATTGTAGGGAATGTAATACTTGCCGTTTCTGGTTTTGCTTTAATTGCATCAACAAGTGCTTTTCCTTGTGCATTTGTTAAGGAAATTGAATAAATATTATCCATATTCACACCTAGGAAACTTGGAATGTACCCGCTCGTTTCAGTATCATCCCTATCATTCCAAATCAGCATTCCTTTAGCTCCTGCAGCTTTCGCATTTGCCATTTTAGTTGACAAATAATCACCACCGCGTTTAACTAATGCAATTTTACCGGCCATATCTTTACCTGAGTAATCATCTGGCGTCCCTGAACCAACATCAACTATTGGTAATGTTTGGCCTTTAAACTCATTATCTGCTTGTGAAAAGTCTTTTCCAAATAAATGCGCTGGGTACGAAGTTGTTCCAAACTTTACTGTTAATGCCGCAATTTCTTCTTGAATCGAGCTTGCACCAACTGTGATCGCTAATGGAGAACTTCCTGGTGATCCAACAGTCGCTTGACCTGGTCCTGCATTTCCTGCAGCTACCGCACAAACAACTCCTTGTAATGTAGCGTTGTTTATTGCAACACTTGTTGGGTACAATGGATCATTAACGTTTGCACCTAGTGAAAGATTAATTACGTCCATATCGTCTTTTACCGCTTGATCAATCCCATTAAGTACGGAATCTGCTGTTCCACGTCCACCTGGACCTAATACACGGTAACCATGGAGTTCAACATCTGGCGCAACACCATTTGCCGAGTACCCTGCATTGTTAGACGTTGTGTTCGCTGCAATTGTTCCAGAAACATGCGTTCCATGCGATGTTATATAACTTTTATAGTTTGATGGTGGCGGACCTATTAGTGGATTTGGATTTTCTTTATCATTTAACCAATCCTGGTAGGTTGTTTCCATTGGATCATGGTCATCAACATACGTGACATTTCCATCACCATCTACTTCTGAATTGACAAAATCGTGTCCTTCATAAAGATGACCGTTCGCATCATGTGTTACTTTATATAAATCAGGATGATTGTAGTCAATCCCCGTATCAAGGACGCCTACTTTTACTTTTTGCCCAGCACGAGGACCAGACTTGATTACTCCAGTTGTTCCTTCTGCTTGCAGTTTGTCTGCTCCGACTGTTTTCAGACCTTCAGTCATTTTTCCAGTTGTTGCTTCTGCTTGTGTAGCCGCTCCTTCATCTACATTAAAATCCATCACTGGCCAGACAGAAGCCACTTCTTGATTCTCCGCTATCTTCGTCACGAGGTTTGTTGGTACAGATAATAAAACCCCATTAAAACTATCCTTATATTCCTTATTAATTTTTATATCCAAATTTACTGGTTTTCCACTGATAACTTGTGAAGTTGGTTGTGCATTTACAAACTTTTTAAAGTTCGCATGTGATGCCTCTACTTTATTTTTTGCTGCTGAAAATTCAGATGCGAAAGCTTGTGTATTTGCTGTCGCTCCACCTTTTTCTAACGAATCTTTGATGATTTGGATTTTTGCTGGGTCAGTTTTAAATTGAACAATAACATCAATGTTTCCACCTTTACGTAAATCCTTTTGATCAACACGGATTTTTTGTGTGTTATCCGCTCCAGTTAACTTATTAATGTTTGCTTTTTGTTCTGGCGTCAAGCCTGCCAGAATTCGGTTCACTTCATCTGCTGTAAATTTTCCATTCGATGGACTGTTTTGATCGATATTCGACTCTGCATGTGCAAGTATAGCACTTTGAGGTAATACAACATTTAGTAACATTGCACTACTTAAAGCAACAGCCGATAACGTTCGTTTCTTTTTCTTCTTGCTCATAATTCTCCCCCTACAAAAGTACTGATTCCGAATAAGTATTTAAGTATTTAAAATATTCAAACACTAATCTACAAATTAATCATACTGTAAAAAATCAGTAAACTATATTGGGGGAATTTGCAGTAAAATGTCATCAACTGGCGAAAAAAAACGTCTCATTATCTATAAAAAGAAACTAATTTAATAGTTTTTAACGGCTAGAAGATCAGTTTTCATCCTATAATTAGTTCCAAGTCAAATTTGGGGGAATTTTCAATATTTTATAAAACTTTTCGACTTAGCTTATGGGTTCAACATTTTTTCCATTATTAAAAATTACTAATGACAATAATAATTTATTTATAGCCTTAAAATATAAACGTTTGTTTGCTTGTCCTGTTATTAAGAAGGGAGAAATAATTTAAAAATATCGAACAATAAATAATAAAAATCCACTTAAAACACTGATTCAATGTTTTAAGTGGATTATTTTATACCTATAAACATGTGATTTGAACCATAATCTTGCCATTTATTTACCCATAACTTTGCCAACCCTTGGTATTAAAAATATTATTAGTGGTTTAATATGTAATTAATTCAATTTGATTGGATTTAATAATCAAGTATATATATTTAATTGATAATTTATTAAACTTTAGGCAATTATATGATTCAATAAAATAGTTCTATTTCTTTTTTCCAGATTTCTCTAAGTACCGGATTACGTAGACAATTTGGAGAAGGTAATATTTTAATAAGAGCTACTTGACTAGCGTATATCCCTTCTTTATGCAATTTTAAAACAGCATTTCTAACTTCATTCTTGAGTCTTTCATCATTATTCCTTTTTAATTCTTTTTTATAAGAAGAATACCTTTCTACAACTTTCAATGATAAATCAGGATAATATTTTTTTGCATCACTAATACTAATAAAAATTTATCGGAAAACTGTTGTAAACCTATCGGTGGTAATATTTCCAATGCAATTAATAGGCTCTTTTCTATCTTGTTTTTTTATGGTTTAATATTTTTTCATTTTGCTTTAAATAAATATCACTAATCTTTTTAGATAAAATCGGAAAATTTTTTTTTGCTGTTCTTTCATCAAAACTATGTTCTCTTGAAAGTTTAAATAGTCCATTATTATAATTATTGTTTATCACATATTCTAAATCTTTTAATTTTATTCCACTTCTCACCATAGAGGGTTTTTGAAAGTTAATATTTATATCGAGATCTAAACAAACCAACTCATAGATTGATAGATTTAATTTTTTACAAATTTGAAATAGTGACTGCAAAGTAGGTTTTCTAGTACCTTTAATCCAAAATTGAATCACTGCTCTATTCACATCTAAATAACTAGCAAACTGGATATTGCTTCTAAAATTGTTCTCTATCATAATTTTTTTAATACTGCCCCTATTTTCAAATTAGTAGGCAACACATTTATTTTTGGTGCATTTGTTAATAAAGACTTAAATGAATTTATCAAAAAGCATTGATATTCAGTTAAATTAATAGTATTTTTTTCGTAATTGCTACCAAGCCACGTAAAGCAATATTGACAATGACCAACTGAATAATCTCTATGTAAGAATTGTAATTTTTTATCACATTTCGGGCATCGATCTTCTAACTTAACCTGATGTTTATCGCAAAATTCAATATCTTTAATGGACCAGATAAGTGGTTCATATATCTCATCGCCTTTGATTTTTAGTTCCTCTAAACAAGATGTACACCATTTTCTGTAATTATTAATTAAGTTGCTTGAAAATAAACCCTTCCACATATTCAACGTTAAAAAACCTATATCTTTTCTATTTGTTAATTCAGATCAGCTCCCAAGGAATTGTTATTATTTTACTAATTTAGACAATAAATAAACTTAATTAGACAGGTCTATGGCACATGAAACTTCATAATTGGAATCAGGTCGTTTAAAATATTTGAAGTTTTTTATGTTGCTAGATAAGTAACCTAATCCAATGACCATATCACATAATTGATTTTTAATAATATCTTCTTCGTCAATCTCTTTTAAATTATAGTCAAACTTGATAATCGAAAAAATATTATTAGTTGATAAGGTAAAGCTAATAACCTCACCAAAAGTCGATTTCTTTATATTATCTGAAACTAATACAAGAATAAATAAACCAAAAGACAACTGAGTAATACCATCATTCACTGCATCAGCTATATATTTTACTTCTGATGAAGTTCCTGTAAAAAATGAAATGAAAATTATTAAATACAATATGAAAGAACCAATATTTAAACATTTTTCGGGTATAAATTTCGGGAAAACCTTTATGAACACTTCTCTTAATGCAAAAATAAATGGAATCATTTGAGCAAACGCTGTAATTTTAAAATACCCTTGTATAAAAGGTAAAACAAAGTAAACGGCTACCCATATAACCAAAGTAGGTATAATGTAACCTACAATTATCACTCTTATCCAATTTATTTTGCTTATACGTAATATTTTAAATTGTAATATAAGTATTGGATACATTAGAGCAATAATAATAGGAATTTGTTTTAACTGAAGAGGTGATTCAGTTAATCGGTTAATTTCTTCAGAAGTAGTATGATAAATATAATCATATAATGATACATACAGATTAAAAGTACCCATTACTATAAAAAAGGTCCCCAGTAAACCAAAAAATAAAGTATTTTTATTGAATATTATTTTTTCAAACACTTAAAAGCCTCCATTTATTTACAATATTTTACCATCTGATAACTACGATTAAAGTATATAAGAATACAAAAGAATGTAAATGAATTTTTAAAAATTATTTTTTCATACAAAAAACCACTAATGCATGTAGCATGAGTGGTCTACTTATATTAATGTTGATGACGAGGACAACGACTATTCCATTCCTTTAACTTACTGTATGGTATTTTAGCAATACAACCATCCATAATACATTTTATGTATTTTTTATCCGTAGTAATTGATTGTGTTTCGCTTTTATGAACAATATCGTTTACATTCATTTTTAACGCTGGATATTTCTTATCAATTATTTTTGACTGACTTTCTTTTGAGCATCCGAATCTACATGCGCCACATGAACATATAAGCCACTCACAATTTGAGCATGTACTATAAATAAAAGAATTCAAGAAAGCTCCACAACTCCAACATCTAGTATTTCGTATTTTACCTTCCTGATATAAATTAGTCATCTTTTCAAAAATACCAGAGTCTTTTAATTTCTTATCTATTGCTTGTCTTTCCTCTAAGCTTTTTTGAATTAATTTTTCCTTTTTCTTTTGGTCTGCATCAAAATCTTGTTTTGTTAACTCAGGTATATATTCCATAGTAAAATGATAACCTTTAAATAATGATTCCCTTTTTTTTACAATAGCGTACCCTTCAACTTTTTCTTTTGATGGAGTTGAACCTAGCAAACCCTCATTTGAATAAAATTCAATTCGTTCTTTAATTACATTATATATTAATTCTACGATATTTCCTTCATGAGTAAGGAGTGCAGATTTATTATTTTGCCCTTCCTTAATTGAGTTAACAAGTTTGTTAAATTTCACTATTAGATACCTCTCATTCAAACTACCTAATTTAAATATTTACACTATTCTTAATATTTTTTTTTTTAGATTATTTGTTATTTCGAATAGAATACTCGTAACATAATAAAAACCACTAATACATAAAGATTTTTGCATTAATGGTCTATTTAATTATTAATTAATTATTACATTTGGTAAAGAACTTTTTATTCAATAACGACTTTATTCTGTATAAAAGTTAATCGATTACGAATAATAACTGCGCCAATTTCTTTATTATTTCCACTTAATAACCAAAATGTTAATGCTTAAAGCTATTGCAAAAAAATCAAAACAACCTATTAAAAAGAATCTTACTAATTATCTCTAGGATTATATTATTTAAATAACCCTTCCGATTACAAAAAAAATCAACATTAACTTCAGGAATTGTTCAACTACCGCAGCGAATATTTGCAAAATCTCACAAATACTCCAAGAGATATGAATGAACAATGTATGCATTGTAAATCGTAACTCCAAAGTACAATACTCCTATTCTTTTCATGGTGGTATCCCCCTCTGATTTTTAATTACTTAGTAAAATCCTAACCATATTTATTCTACTTACTAATCAAAGAGTCATGTCTTAGTTAATTATCTTGCCCCAATAACAAAATCGGCTTTTCAGCCGACCACATTGTTCAAATAAAGCTCTCATTAGTTGAACAACAAATAGGAAACGGTTCTTTTTAGTTTAAAGAGTTAGATAATTAAGGAGTTTCCTATCCTTTTCTTCTCTAATACCTCTACCGTTTACTTTCCTAGTTTCACCATCAAAATATACTGTAATATCTCCTATCAAATTATTATCATTCACTTTAATTGAAGAACAGAAAATTACTCAAAAAATAAATGAAGCTGAAAAGATATTACAACTTACAGTAGTGGAAAATGCAGAAAAGACAAATGGGAATGATGAACTTTTGGAAGATGCAATTAATTTAGTGAAAGAAGAAAAAGGAGCTTCTGTGTCTTTATTATAAAAAAAGATTTAGGATTGGATACACAAGAAAAGCTCGACTTATCGATCGTTTAGAACAATTGAATATTATTGGATCTTACGAGGGAAGTAAAGCGAGGGAGGTACTATAAATAAATTAAATAAAAAACAGGACCTGGTTTCCTCCATGTCCTGTTTTTTAAGTTGAAAGGTATTAGTAAAAACTCCCTGATAGTTATTTAGATTGGCTTCCGAGAGGTCGTCTGACAATATTATTGTATCTTTACTTCTAATATTAATTATATATCAAAAGGATGACGTGATTAGATGTTATTTACTTATTCTTCTAACCTATCATTTGGTTCCTCTATAAACCACATCTCGCCATCTATCCTATTATCTATATGGGTAAATATCCCACTGTAAACTAGTCGACCAAAGAATTTGCTTGCCATACTAGTAAAAAGTTGTTTTTCTCCCCCAATAAGCCAAATCAATTGAAAGTTATTTTCTTCTAACCAATCGTTTAATAACTCAGAATTTATTAGTGCAAATGATGGCCCAGTATTTTTTGCACTTGGATCTATAAAAGCCAAATTACCTTTTCCATCTACCCATTCTCCAAATTCATTCTTTTTTAATTTTAAATCTAATTCACTTAATAAATATTTATTTGGTAAGTATAATGAAATTGATTTTTTTATAGATTTATCTGTACTGCCAGACTCCCAATCATACTCATTTGTTGGAACTAAAAATTTGACGTTTATTAATTCTCTCCAATTATCATTAGAGTTCGGCTGATTCCAATCAATCATTTCTTCATAACATGGATGCCATGGATATTCTTTTATAAATCCCTGATGTCCTGTCGATTTTGGTTTTGAAATATCTGGATCACATAAATTTTTACCTTTAAGTTCATTAATAAGTGTATTTACATCATTTTTGTGTACAATACAAGTATTAATCCTAAACCAAGCATCTTGACCAGGTATGTTGTTTTCGTCTTTTTCTGCTTTCTTACTCCCTTTAGCAAAACCTCTTAAAACAGTCCATTTTTTATTATCAATAGGATTTGTCCTTATTATTAATTCTTTAAATGAAGGAATGTTTGTCTTATCCCAAAGCCAAGACTTTTGGTGTTGTAAATTATCATCAACAAATGGAAAATTAAAAGGTTGCCACCAAATATTACTGAATTCATCCCAACCGGAATCACCAGTTTCACGTAACCACATGGTTGGATCCAAATCACGAAGATGAATTTGCCATGGACCCCAATACTTTGAATCATCAACATCACTATAACCCCTGTCTACCCAATACAAGTTATCAGACATTATAGCTAATAATTCATGAAAAGCAATCCATTGATATTTTTTTCCTATTCTTTCAACCCTTGAAGATGATCTATCATTATTTTTTAAATATAATCTCTCAAAATCTGCGAATAAATTTGATTCCCACCCCAATTCATACGCTCTTTTACATACCCACCTTTGTGCCCATTTTCGACTAAACTTTGCAGGCCTTTCATTAATACCTAACCCACTTACCCACCTGAAATATTCTAAATGATTTTCATCTAAACTAGCTTTTACATCTTCTTTTAGAACTTCCCAATCATCTTCCATTTTTATCTTATTATCTTCAAAATTATTTTCATTAACTTTGAGAGACTCCAAAAACTCTTTAAGATTAAACTGTTCATTCATATTTTTTTCTATTTGTTTATTTATGTGTTTTATGTATCTATCTTTTAGTTCCTCAGGTAGTGTTTTAGCGAATTTGAGATGTATCTCATATGAACTTTCAGGCTTTTCTTCAGCAAGTGGCGTTGGTGACCAATCATGTACACAACCCATAGAGTACTTCCCAAAATCACCTAAATAACCAATTACTGAGTTCTTGATTGCAGATGATAATTCATTGACTACTAATTTTTCTATATCCTTTTTAGATGGATTTTCAATTGGCCAATCACTACTATAGGGAGGTCTAAACACCTCTGGGTTTATATCACTAAGGAAAAGCCCCTTATTAAATGCAAGTTCTAATACCCCCCTTGCATAATCTCGCATTAAAATATGTGGATATGGTTTTCTATTTTCAAATACATTTGCAAATACACACATTGCAATTTCTTTAATTATTTTTTCATTGTTTATAGCACAAACAGCCCCGTAGATAGCAGCATATAACCTTTCAACTAAATATGGATCATCACAGCTATTATAATTAGTTATTAGATACTCCACTAATTGAGGTGAATACGATAAAATCCTTGCTAATGATTTCGTAGATTGATCACGAACTCTTCGGTTTGTAGTAGTAGTCAACCACAGTAATGTTATTGCAGTAAGTCGTAATCTTTCTGTTTCCACTTCATTTAAATTTGCCTTAAGAGACCAATCAATTATTGTTCTAACTATAGACTCAGAATTCTCCTCATTTTCTTCCCAATCACTAACGGCAACATGCGTTGACCAAAACGCATCTCGCTCGACTAACTTCATACGTTGTAAGTTTTTATTCAAAAAGTCAGCATTCCATGGGTGAGCTGGTTCAGTAGATAACATTAATAGCTTATCAATCGACTCTTTATGAACTCCATAACTTGGGATCATGTTAAGTAGTTCAACAGTTCTATCTGTAAATGAATCAATTGCTCTCCATTGAATAACGTCTGTAAATGAACTAGAAAATAACCAATCATAGTTAAATGAATCTTCGTCAATAAAATCAATAAATTCTCTTTGTAGTTTTTCAGGGAAACCTAAACCTAGTGCCTCAATAATTCCCGATTTATTTGGACCATTTTTTATCAACTCATTAATAAGGCCCTCGTCCACAAAACAAATTTCTATTTCATTCTTGTTAATTTGGTCTATAATATATTGCGCAATGAAATGATCACTGAATCTTTCATAAGTAAAACGAAGAACTTCTACTCCACGTCCATTTGGTTCTGGAATTATATCTAATGATAATAGTCCTTCATCAATTAATAAGGAAGTCAAACTATCATCACTTTGAGGATTGGTATCATGCTTATTAATTTTCATTAACGCCTCTGAAACAGTAATCCCAAACAAGTTATTAGGATACAGTGATTCCACAAATTCATTTAAGGCATTTTTAACTACCATTTGACCAGAGATATATTTCTTTTTCCTGTTTATTATTTTTTCAACACTGTCTAAATAAAAATCAAATAGCTTACTCTGCCCATGTAATCCCTTTGGAAAAGATGTATATCCATTTACTTTTAATGCTTTGCAGCAAGTTTTTAAAAATAACGGATTACTAAATTCTGGTAATGTTATTGGAGCACTTGGCTTCGATATTCCTTGATTAGCTAAATAAATCATTGCTGCCCTGTGTTCATATCCCTTGAACCCTGTATGATTTATTCGAGTTAATCGGTGTTCCGATAATTCAGGAATTATATAATTTGCATATGTACTGCGACAGCTTAGTAATATAGAAAGATGAGGATAATTAGATATTTCTGCAAGTAAAGGAGAAAGATGATGTATCCATTCATCCTTGTGGTTACCTTCATTTATTGCATCAATTATTATTAGCGTTCTAGTTTTTTTAGCTTCACCTGCGGCATCTAAAGCACCTAGCACTTGTTTATATGATCCTCCTCGGATATCTAATTGATCTAAAATAAAATTAAATGGGTTACCTCCGGAATATTGTTGTCCTAGTAAAAAAAGTGTAGGTAATGAATTTTCTAGCCTTTTAAGAGTAAGATCACATAACAAGTGAGATTTCCCAATTCCAGCTTCTCCTAAAAGGACTGCTGCTTTACTTGTCATCGCTTGAGCAGCTTTACCAAATAAAAAAGACTTCATTTCAACGAACTTGTTCTCTATTTGTTGGAATTTATTATTAAATTCTCTCCATTGATTTTTTAGTTCTTTCCCCTGTTCCTTTTCCAAAATGCTATAAATACTAGAACTACATTTTTTAAAAATACTTTCTAACTTACTATAATTTTCTTTAATATTATTAAAATTAGTAAAGTCTCGTTCTAACGAAATAAGTAACTCGTTACTCATTTTTTCGAGTTCTTCATATAATTCAGTCCAAAAAACCTCATTTTTAGGAAAATTTCTATTGCTAAAAAAATCCATATCAAGCTTTTTTAAAATATTTTCAATTATACTTCTATTTTCCATTAATCGATTGTTCCATTCTGGACTTAGCCCCAAACCATCAAACTGAGCAGAAATCGATAAATGAACGTGATTTTCAGGTGTAAAACGTTCTCCCAAAGCTTCTCTTGAATTTAAAGCTAATTTATTAAGTAATTGTGGGTGAATTACTGGTTCATTAAACCAATATAAAGATCTTCCAGCAAAATGTGAATCATCGGTCTGAAGCATTAGACTAATCTCATGCTTACACCAGTATAAAAACTCAACATCCATCCCCTTTGCTTTTGCTTTTAAATTCCACTTCTTTACATGTTCTTCCCATTTTACCCAGGCAGATTGTACTAGCTTTCCAGATTTAGATAACTTTCTACTATCTGTCCAATCTCTCGGCAGACAAACATAATATTTTGTTAATTTAGGGTGTTTTTCCAAAGCGGTAGTAACTGACTTAGAAATCTGACTCCATTGGTCATCTTCCATCCTATCTGGAAAATATTTAGCCTGCCACGCGTGTTCTGAACCATCATGGAGCTTCCAATAACATTCAACCCCTGCATCCCCTCCGGCCCCCTCTTTCCTTACAAAATAAGAGGCATTTTCAGGTTTTTTTAAGTGCGCAAGCTGACAGATTAATTCTTCAAATCCATTATCCTGACTTCCATCAAAGCTTCTAATTTTAGAAAAATCTAAATCTATCAAAATAAAGTTCCTCCTTATAAAAAATTAAAACAAATATATAATTTTACTGGTTTATATAAAATACATTTTGGATATAACTTCCAATACATTATATCAAATTTCCAAATAAGCAAAAAAGAGTACGCTTATCATAATATCGATTATTTAAATTCAAACTCATCTATAAATTATCCATGTTTGCATAAAATAAGATGTACATTAAAAAAATAGAACATTCACTATCTGTAAACAGTTCTCTTTTGTGGTACCACAACTATAAAAGCAAGTTCGTATAAAAACAATATAAAAAGCAGTGGAATTCACATACGAATTCTCACTGCTTTTAATGTCCTTCAAATTTTAGTTATTCTTTTGAAAAAAAGATTATGAGTATTAAACTAACAATAAATTGAAGTATGTAGCTCTTTGAAATAACTAGAGATTTTTTTTCAGTCAATTGGCGTTTTGGCATGGAATCACTTCTTAAATAATCATTAGATTCCTCTACGTGGAACTAAAAATTCTTCCCCTGTAATTTCAGAAGCAATTTCATGAATAAATTGATAAGGAGCACTTTTTATAAATTCTGATAACAACCAATTTTGTTGGCTATTTAAATGTTTTGATAAAGTAATTGGCTCATATCTAGATAATTCACTCAATCTATGCATAGCTGCAAAAGTAATTGGTAACGAACTCAAAGGGATACTCTCCTTGATATTTGTTCGTTTTATATACCACCTACTAGATGAGCCAGCAATGTATTGTACATTCTTTCTAACTTTTTTATGATAGTTTATAAACTTAGTAGTTGTAACAGTTTGATTACCTTTCCATTTAGAGCGACCTTTAAAACGAACTATAAATTGATCTTCGAAATTGACATCTCTTTCAAAGAAATTATCTATTTTGTTTAGGGTATGTTGAGTTGCATATTTATCATCTATTTCGGCACTAAACCAACATTCACTCGATTTTTCTTTCTTAACAAAGAATACATCATCTAAAGGAATAAATAACTCTTTACTCGCCTCAGATGTATACGTTAAACAGTATGTACGATGAATATAAACGAGATTTCTCAATAAATCTTTCAATGTATATTCAACTTTAGAGTCTCCTGAAGGTGTAACATCGTCAAAACACCTACATAAAGCCGGCATAATGCCACCTGATTTCAAAATAATCATTTCATTACTCAAGGCAAGCTTAGATTTTTTCCGATAGCCTGAAATCCCATGCATATCTGAAAAATTAATCCCTCGAATCAATAGTAAAGTTTTAGTTGCATTTAAGAAGCAGTAGTAAGAGGTCAAAGGGGCTGAAGTTAACGGTAAAGATAAGGTTGCTTCATAAAACTGTTTAGCTTGTTGCCAATAAAAAAGTGCATCATTACTATTATTATTTCTCTTAAGCCATAGTTCTACATATTCCCAAGGGTCACTAACCAAGATACTCTTACTATTAAACTGGGGTTCATTATAAGATTTTTTTATAGTTATGTTTCTACGATTTATTTTAATAGTGCTAGCCATTAATATCCCCCTAAAAAAACATCCGTTCGATTATTTTATTATAAGTGAATGGATGTTGAACTTCCATATTTAAACAACTTTTTTATCTTTTAAACGATTATTCATCAAATAGGATTCGATTATTCGACACCTGCGACTATATAACTACTATGGAAGTAAGTTATAAACTTCCATTCACTGTGGTGAATAATCGATTCATGGTTGGCTAACGCATGCGTTACTTTAAGTATATTATTTCGCAATTTTTCAGAATAATAATCAATTCTTTTAATTTTCGTGGGGATATCCAACAATAAATAATAAATATTAAGGACTCATAAGTTAAAGTTTTTTTGTCCGAGGAAAAATAAATGTTAGACTGGTACTGAGAAATAAACAGCTGCATACTAGAACTCCAAAAAAAGTCTTTGACTGGAGTTATATTGGGCCAAACCGTCCTTTTATTTTTGAAAAACACGTTACCCTTTAAAAAGCTTTTTTGCAAAACAATTACTTTACTTATTATTGCGATTAATTCTATTAAAGTTGTCATTTGCATGATGAATGCTTGTCATAAGTTGTGTTAAAGGAGTGAAATCATATATACTTTGTTTTGAAAAAGCCATAAGACCAATTTCTTTTAGAAAAAAATATGCTTGAGGATCATTTTTTTCTGCACTTGGTACAATAAATGTCCAAGCGTAACCTCCAAATATAATTATGTAAGTCTTACTATTAAATTGTCCAACTCTTCTATATGTATTTCCATTAGAAATTATTCCATCACATTTGAAATCACTGTCTTGTGGGTTTACTAAAGAAATGCCTACAACCGGAATAACATTTTCTTTCGGTGCTTGTCCACTTTTAATTGATTCAACAATCAGGTTTTCTACACTTTTCTCTAAAGTAATACCCGTGTGAAAATTTTGAGCAATATGTGCTCTCCATAAGACAGATAATAGAAAAATTTTGAATTTATTGTAATCTAATCCTACCCAAATTTCCTTTTCATAATCGATAAATGTTCGAATATGCAACCGAGCCCTAATAACTTCAATACCATATTTGTCATATTTATTACCAATTAGATTACTATCACATTCTGTACATAATAGTTCTTCTCTCTGTCCTTTTTGCATAAGAGTAAAAGCGTCTCTAGACTTTGATGTTAAAAACAATCTTCTTTTATCATCATAAATATTCTTATAAAATCCTTCGGGAACTATATGGGACTTAATAAGTTTTTTTTCTTCACCACATAATCTGCACTTTTGTAACATTTGAGTCTGTTCCACCTTTACCGAAAAAATTAATCAATACGCCTTCCTGTTTTAACGTGAATAAATGTTGACAGTGATTTTTTTAGCATCCATTTTTCAAGTTTTTTGTAACTGTAGGTGTGATAATTTTTGTAAATATCAATGCTTGGTATAGGTATTAATAACTTATTTTCTCCGTCTTTAACTGAAACAAAACGGGTACCTATATTTTCCTTCTTAACATCTGTTATATCTATTTGTTTGCCTTTGTGACATAAAAGAATTTCATTTATAACGTCACCTAAATTTACACCTTTCTTCACAAGATACTGAGCATCCTCTTTTTTCCAACTACTACTGTTCAGCAGCCTATTTCTATTATTTTTATTAAAAACATAGTCTAATACAGTGTCAGACCAAACATTAGTTGTACCTTTTAAAGAAAAACTAGGAAAATCTATATTTTTAACATCTAAATCTTGCATTGATTGAAACATTGTAAACACAGCAACTTGACTGGGAATTTTCAGCTGTTTAATTAATTCATTAGTATATCTAGAGAAAGCTTTTTTTAAATTATTTTCATCCCAACTATCGCGATATTTCCCATTGTGTTCAATTAACCATTTTGCTTCGAACATTCCAATTTTAACAGTTTTTAAATTTTGATTTTCAAAAATAATTATGCCATCGGCACCTAAAGTCCTTTCCGGGCCAGCAGGCATTTTTACAGTGTAAATGCCAAAATCGGAAATGCTCATTTTTTCCTTTTCTCTTTTTAAGTTAGAAGTAAGATCAGTTAAATATGAGTTTTCATCTAGAGATAAGTCATTTCTAGTAAGTGAATCAGCTTTATAAAACAACTCTACTATTTTTTTACGTACATCGTCAGAAATAAATTTAGCCAAATTAAAAACCTACCTTTTAAAATATTCTAAGAAAACAAATGTATTCACAATATTCTACATATAAATTCATATTTTGCAAATATAGTATAATAATTTGATATTTTAATAGGAAGGTCAATCTTTTTAGGAAACAAACAAAAAAGGATATCTAGAATTAATAAGAATTTATTTCTTTAGTGATAAGCATAAACCAAGTTTTTGTATTACGATCTCGATAGTTAGCTTAATTATATATATAGGGAGGAGTCTATATGGAAAAGAAATATGCGATTAAACCATTGTATCCCGATTGGCATAAGACAGATGATTATTTTAAAATGCAATCCAACTTGAATTAGAACATAAAGATTGATGGAAAACAAATGAAGTAACCAAAGATTTAAATAAATATATAATACAAAGCTGACTATCGGAAGCAATCTAACCAAAAAGCTAATATGGATGTCAATACTAATTAGACCTTCTTAAGGTGAACAAGTTTATATATAATTGGGCTTAAGTAGCCAAGTGTCGAGTAAATGCGAATAGTTGAATGATTTTAAAAAACAACTCGCCAATTCTGTGACGAGTTGTTTTAAGGCTATTATTTAAAGTTTGTTACTTTGGTGTAAAGTGATTTCTTATTTACTGTTTAATATATTCTCTGTCTTCAGAGTACTGTGCTGCTTCATGGGTTCTATTTCCTTTGTTTGAAAGGACTTTATTAAAACTATTCATCACAGATAAATAATTTGTAGTGGGAGTTTTTACGAAATGGAAACAAAATTCCATCACCATTTTTTCTTTTTTCAACTTTTTCTCTAATTCCCTAGATACAAGATCACTTCGAACACTACGACTCCAATCTTCTTTTCTTTATGAACTATAAAACACTTACATATTTGTGAAGTTATTCAGTTAGTTTAAGTGAAAAACTTCACAAAAGTGAATTAATCTTAAATTAATTTCTGTAAAATTCGATACTATATTTAAAGGGGGCCGATTCATCTATATTTGTCTATATAATTTATTAATTAACTACTTTCAAAGTTGCTTCTGCATTTTTTGAAGCATATCTTTGCCGAATAGGCAAAATTATGGTTCAAACCACAAAACATAAAAAAACCACCAAACAGTATGTATTGGTGGAGACGGTGGGAGTCGAACCCACGTCCAAGAATATCGGCACTTAAGCTTCTACGAGCGTAGTCACTGTATTAGAATTTCGCATACCATTCAGCCCAATGACAGGCTTCCTGATAGCTAGTCTGATTAATCTCTTCCTTTCCCCTCAGACGGCGAGGTCCGGCGTAGCCCACTAATGAGTGAACCCCTCTAAGCTATGCACATGGGCGATACATAGGAGGAGCCTTTAGTGCAATTAAGCAGCTAAAGAGAAATTGTTGTTTTTGCCAGTTATTGGCTTTTGCGTTTTAACGAGGCCGACCCCTCGACTCGCAACTTAAGCTCGAACTACCCCTGTCGAATCCGTAACGTCCCCATATAAAATGCTCACAAAACTTATTCAGTTCTGTTCGCTATGAGTGACTTACGAAGCATAAAGCAAAGGCTTCATAATCTATAAAAACTGCACATCGTGCAATTTGTGTTGCTGATTAACTTACAAACTTATTATAGCATAATGTGTCCAAGTTGCAATTAACAATTGTTTCTAAAAGTAAAACAGAATTCCAATGCTTCAACATTTATCCAATTAGATTCGTTGACGATCCCTGAATGCACGCTCTACTTCGCGTTTTGCTTCTTTTTTCTTTAAATCATCACGTTTATCATATTGTTTCTTACCTTTACCTAATCCAAGTAATAGCTTAGCATAGCCATTTTTTAAATAGATTTTTAATGGAACAAGAGTATAACCTGTTTCCTTTGTATAACCAATCAATTTCACGATTTCTTTATTATGTAGTAGTAACTTTCTAGTACGTAATGGTTCATGATTGTATCGATTACCTTGTTCATATGGACTAATATGCATATTATGAAGCCACACTTCTCCGCCTTGAACACGTGCAAAGGAATCCTTTAAATTAGCTTTTCCAGCACGTAATGATTTTATTTCAGTACCTTGTAAAACGATACCTGTTTCATACGTTTCTTCGATAAAGTAATCATGATAAGCTTTTTTATTTTGAGCAATTACTTTCCCTTCACCTTTTGGCATAAATAACACCTCTCTATCTTTACTTATTTTACCATAAATTATGTTTGTATACATAAAGCAGTGGACAATTTTGTCCACTGCTTTTTACTTACTATCGTTTTTTATTACCTTTTGCTACTTTTTCGTAAAAAGGCTTGTTCTTTTTGCTCTTACTTTTGCTTTTCGTTGGATTAAAACGATCATCGCGTTTATTTCTCGATGATTTACCGCCACGTCCACTATCTCTCTCTTCATTTCGAGGTGAACTATCTCCTCGTCCTCCTCGAGAACGGCCACTGCGAGAGCTGTCCCCATTTCGATCTGAAGACCCTCTGCCGCGTCCACCTCGTCCTCTGCCACCGCCAGAGCCACCACCAAGGTTAACTGGTCCTCTACCGCCACTTCTACGAGGTTTGTTCGATTTCATGCCAACAATTTCAAAATCGATTGCTCGTTCTTCTTTATTAACATTAACTACTCGAACTGATACTTCATCACCGATTCTGAAGATTTTCCCAGTTCTTTCACCAATCATCGCGTACGTACGCTCATCATAGTTATAGTAGTCATCTGATAAATCAGCAACTCGAACTAAACCTTCAATTGTATTTGGCAGTTCAATAAACATACCGAAATTCGTTACAGAGCTAATAATACCTTCATATTCTTCACCAATTTTATCAAGCATGTACTCTGCTTTTTTCAAATCATCAGTTTCTCTTTCTGCTTCAACAGAGCGACGCTCCATATTAGATGCATGCTCAGCGATAGCAGGTAATTTGTCATCCCACTCACGCTTTGTCTCATTATCCATTTTTCCTTCAATTAAATATTTACGAATTAATCGATGGACAATTAAGTCTGGATAACGACGTATTGGCGATGTGAAATGAGTATAATACTCCGCTGCTAATCCAAAATGGCCAAGATTATCAGCCTCATATTTCGCTTGTTTCATTGAACGAAGCATAACTGTTGAAATGACTGTCTCCTCTGGTTGCCCATGGACCATATCTAGAACTTGTTGCAACGCTCTCGGGTGAATATCATTTCCAGCACCTTTTACTGTATAACCAAATGATGCAATAAATTCAAAGAATCGTTGTAACTTTTCTTCTTTCGGATCCTCATGAACACGATACATGAATGGTACATTTAGCCAATGGAAGTGCTCAGCAACTGTTTCATTCGCTACTAGCATAAATTCTTCAATTAGTTTTTCAGCAGTTGAGCGCTCACGAATGACGACTTCAGTTGGATGACCATCTTCATCAACTAATACTTTTGATTCTTTAAAATCAAAATCGATTGCTCCACGAGTCATTCGTCTATTACGTAAGATTTTCGCTAACTTGGCCATCTCCTCAAACATTGGGACTAACGGATCGTAATGTTCACGTAATTCGGCATCTTGCTCATCTAATATTTTATTTACATCGCTATATGTCATTCGTTCAGTTGTTTTAATGATACTTTCAAAAATTTCATGCTTAACAACTTCACCTTTTTGGTCAATTTCCATTTCACATGAAAGTGTAAATCGATTTACTTTTGGATTTAATGAACAAATTCCGTTGGATAAACGATGCGGAATCATCGGTATAACTCGATCAACTAAGTAAATACTTGTTCCACGATCATGAGCTTCTTGATCAATCGGTGAGTTATCTGTCACATAGTATGAAACGTCTGCAATATGTACCCCTAACTTGTAATGACCATTTTCAAGCGCTGTTACTGTAACAGCATCATCTAAGTCCTTTGCATCCGCTCCATCTATCGTTACAATTTGTTCATCACGAAGGTCGCGACGAGTACCAATTGCTGATTCGTCAATCTCATCCGGTACAGCATTTGCTTGATCCATTACTTCCTTAGGGAATTCTTGCGGTAAATCAAACTTATGAATAACAGATAGAATATCAACACCAGGATCATTTTTATGTCCTAGTACTTGGACTACAATACCCTCTGCATTTTTCCCATTCTCAGGAAACTGAGTAAGTTCTACAACAACTTTGTGACCTTCCACAGCGCCTTGAGAATTACTCTTTGTTATAAATATATCACTTCCGAATCGCTTATCATCAGGAATTACGAAACCGAAACTTTTCTGAGCCTGGTATGTACCGACCATTTTCGTTTGACCACGTTCAACAATTTTTACAATTGTCCCTTCTCTACGTGCATCACTTTTTTCTTTTGTAATACGAGCTAAAACGATGTCTCCATGTAAAGCACCATTTAAATCTGATGGTGAAATAAATACATCTTCTGCCCCTGTTTCTTCTGGAATGACAAAAGCAAAGCCTTTCGCATGGCCAGTTAATTTACCTCTAACTAAATTAGATTGATCAGGTAAACTGTATTTATTATTTCGAGAACGTACAATATAACCCTCATCTTCTAAAATAACGAGCGTTTTTACTACTTCTCGAAAGTCACTTGCATCAGTCAACTCCATAGCCTCTTCAATCCCTTGGATATTTAAAGGCTTATAATCTTCACTTTTCATCAATTCCAATAATTTTTCTTTCCATTGTTGATTCATACTTTTCCCTCCTTTTTCTTACTGTTTAAGGGTATTTATTTTCAGTTTGTCCAGAAAGATTTCATTCTACCATTCCAATTCATTAAGAAATGCTAGTACATCTTCATGTAACATGTCTTTTTCCTGTCCAAGTGTAATAACATGTGTTGAATTTTCGTACCACTTTAATTTTTTCTGATCAGATTGCACTTCATTATAAATAATATTTGCGCTGTCAGTATTAATCATCTCGTCTACAGTCGATTGAACGACAAACGTTGGTGCATATACAGTATCAACATTTTCACGCACTTCTTTTATTAATCCTTGAAGAGCTTTTAATGTATTCATCGGAGTTTTTTTAAACTCTTCCATTTCTACTTCAATTTGTTCAGGAGATTTCCCTTCACGTTTTTTAAACTCTCTTGTGTAAGCTAAGACACCTTCATACATAATTTCTTCACTTTTTATGTACATCGGCGAACACATTGTGACAATTCCATTCAAAGGAACAGTATAACCTAGCTTTAGTGCAAATACTCCTCCTAAAGATAGACCTACCGCTGCAATTTTTTGATGTCCTTTATCTTTTAAAAATTGATAAGCTTCCATTACATCCTTCCACCAGTCCTCTGGTCCAGTATGAACAAGCTCATCTGGTGGTACACCATGACCTTTATAGTGCGGTGCATGACAAGTATATCCTTGTTTTTCTAAAAAACGTCCAAGCATACGAACATCCGCAGAATGCCCTGTAAACCCATGTAATAATAAAACTGCTCGATCTCCACCTTCAAACGTAAATGGCTTCGGCATTGTTACTCTCATATATACTCACTCCAAAACTTTTCTATCCATTTTTCTTTCGTTACTTTTATATTATCTATTAATGATTTTGTTTATTTAAATTAATAATCGACATCTTCAATATAAATAATGAATAATAATATTTAACTAGTTTTACGTAAAGAAATTGTTCTTTTATTTTACCTTTCAATTCAATAATTTACCAATAAACAGTTTTTTTAATTAACTAGTTATGATTTAATGAAAGGTGTGGTAATAATAATGTTGGTCATTTAACCAACAAAAGGAGGATACGTTATGTTTAATAATGTTGAAGAATTTATTACTGAATGGAAAATGGAAGAAGCAAACACAATCAAATTACTAAATGCTATGACAGATGATTCACTTGATCAATCAATTGGTGAAGATTTTAGCTCATTAGGAGAATTAGCTTGGCATATAACTACTGCAATTAAAGCGATCATTTCACAATCAGGATTACAATTCGAAGCATCTATGAGCAAAGAAGAAATGCCTGCAACTGCAAAGGAAATTACTGAAAAATACGCGGAAGCTAGTAAAGCTATGATTGAAGCTGCACAAAAAGAATGGAAAGAAAAAGATTTAAATCAAATCATTAACGCTTTTGGATTCCTTGAAATGCCTATCCATGCATTACTACGTATGGCAATTTCGCATCAAACGCATCATCGTGGCCAAATGACTGTATTAATGCGACAAGCTGGGCTAGCTATTCCAGGAATGTACGGTCCAAGTAAAGAAGAATGGGCTGCAATGAAAGGTTAATATTTAGAACATAATCTACATACCAAAATACAGCCAATAACCTGGCTGTATTTTTTTGGAAGTTCTATTTATTATAATTTTAACAAAATAAAAAGCCACCCTTTTAGGCAGCTTGTTTATTACAGTTTAAAATATGTTACAGCAATCGTTAGAATGAAGAATAAAACTGCTACAACAACTGTTATTCTTTGTAAAACTAGTTCAAAACCACGAGCTTTTTGCTTGCCAAACAGTTGCTCAGCACCACCAGATATCGCACCTGATAGGCCGTTACTTTTACTAGATTGAAGTAGAACTAAAACAATCATAAGTACTGAAACAATAATTAAAAGTACAGATAAAAACGTATGCATTTCTTCACCTCCACAGTAAAAAGACTGTTACTTCCTATTCTACTATGAAGAATACTATACTTCAATATGAGAGTACAACACTTATTTAATGATTTAGTATAGTTTCTTCTATCCAAGTTTTTACATCTTGATGAACTTCATCTTTATTGGTTTCATGAAGCATCTCATGGCGGCCTTCTTCATATAATTTCAACTTTACATTTGTACATCCCATATCTTTATATAGCCCATAAACTTTCTTAACACCGTCACCATTTTGACCAACTGGATCTTTATCTCCAGAAAATATCAAAATTGGAAGTGACGTTGGTGTTTTCTTAATTTCCTCTTTACGATGTATGATTCCGATCCCTTTCAACAGCTCACGATAATAACTAGAGGAACATATAAAACCACAAAATGGATCTTTTATATAGCGATCAATCTCAGTTTCGTCTCTTGTTAACCAATCATATCTTGTTTTAGGAAACTTAAAATGATTATTGAAGTTTCCAAAAGTTAAAAAGTCTAAAATTTTACTTCTCTTATTGGCACCTAACAAAAATGCCTCTGCGCTTGATATAAAGACCCCTAATTTTCTTAGTATTCCTGGATCGTATCCAGTTCCAGAAATAATTAGCCCATCGTAGAGTCCTCCCTTTAATTGAACTACTCGTCTGCTCAAATAAGATCCCATACTATGTCCAAATAGAATTAAAGGGATATCTTTTACTTCTTTTCTAATCATCTTACTTATAAAAATGATATCTTTAGCAACTTCATCCCAGCCGATTTCTTCACCAAAAAATCCTAGATCATCTTCAATCGCCGCTGATTTCCCGTGGCCTCTTTGATCATGAATAAAAACTGCAAACTGATTATGAACTAAATATTCAATAAATTTATCATAAGCTCCACCATGCTCTGCCATTCCATGTACAATTTGAATCACAGCAATTGGTTCAGCAGGAATATATTTTCGCAAATAGATTTTTGTTCGATCCTCCGCCGAAATTAATCCTTCCCAATTATTCATTTTTATGCCCCTTCATCTCATATGTTGTAAAAGATACTAATAAGAAAAAACAAGTGAAATAGATTATTTCTAATCGTATGTATTTAAATGTAAATTCATCACCTAATAATCTCCAAAAAACAATTACTATTGAAATAATTACAATAATAAATGGAAGTAAATATGTTTTTATAGTATACCAAATAAAATCTTTTAAGTATGCGAAAAAGTTCATAATTATCCTCCCAACTAATTGCCATTCATATCCTTAATTCAATACTAATCCAAATTTCCTAATTCTATCGGTTAATTTTTAACAAATTTTCATCAATTTGATGAACTTTTTATGTCAAATTTAAGCCCATTTTTAGATTTTAAACTAAACATGTTTTATATTGATGTTTGATTTGAGATAAAAACAGGATGAATGGGGGATTCGAAATGAAAAGAGGCATACAAACAATTTTATGCATTATCTTTGCGATTGTAATGCTTATCTTGTTCGTCATTTTCTTCATGAAGGACGATTCTTATCGATATCCAATTGCACTAGGTGGCTTCGCTTGTTCACTTTTGCCACTCATATTAGATAAGTTTTTCAAAATTCGATTTGCATTTTCATTTATTATCTCTTATTTTGCTTTTTTAATAGGGTCCCTATGTCTTGGTTCAATGCTTAGATTTTATAGTTTAGGCTGGTGGGATACGTTTTTACATTTTTTAAGTGGCACGCTAGTCGCTTTTTTAGCAATTGATTTAATGGGAAAATTGACAACAAAACAGTCTCGGAGTGAAATGTCCGCTGGATTCATTTTTTTATTTGTATTTGCTTTTGGAGTATTTTGTGGAGCCGTATGGGAGATTTGGGAATTTAGTAGCGACCAATTCTTTGGAACAAATACTCAAGGCGGTGGTAATTTTGATACAATGACAGATATAATCGCAGACTCAATTGGAGCACTCATTATCGCATTTTGGTTTGCTAGAAGGTCGAAAAAAAATAAAAATTAGGATGAAATATACAAAAAAAGAGAAGGACTAAAAACCTTCTCTTTTCAGTGTGTAGACAAAGCACTTTAAATTTGGTTTTCAGACTGATTGCAAGCGCTTGTCTTTCGAGGCGCGAAGCCTGGTGAGGAGCGGAGTTACCCTAGACGGTAATGAGCACCGCAGACAGGCGAAGCAACGAAGAAAGCGAGCGTTTGTCAACAGTCTGGAAAGAGAAGGACTAAAAACCTTCTCTTTTCTTTATTATCCTTTATCATCCCACACATTATATGCCAAATTAAACAATTCACTCTGACTATTATATTTCTCTTTTCCAATGCTTTTCACATAATGATAAATACCATTTTCATCTTGCTCACGTGCCTTTGCTGTATCAAAGAGCATCATAAGTAGAATATTCATAATTCGCTTTTTTAAATGATCAGCGAATATTGGAAAAAAGATTTCAACTCGTTTTTCCATATTACGTGTCATTAAATCCGCAGAAGATAAAAAGATTTTCTGTTCTCCGTTATGATAAAAATAATAGATTCGACTATGCTCCAGAAATCGTCCAACGATACTAATGACACGAATATTTTCGCTGACACCTTTTATTTGAGGACGCAAACAACAAGTTCCGCGTACAATTAAGTCAATCTTTACCCCAGCTTTAGATGCTTCATATATCTTCATAATAATTTGCTTATCAGTTAAAGAATTCATTTTGGCAATTATTCGTCCATTTCCATACTGCTTATGAAAAGCAATTTCCTCATCAATCATTCGAATAAAATCATGACGAATACTATACGGAGCGACCGATAAATGCCTAAAGTCTGGCTTCTCCATAAACCCACTTAAGAAGTTAAAAAAATTTGTAGCATCTATTCCGATTTGTCGATTAGCAGTCATTAGTCCCATATCTGTATAAATTTTTGCAGTTGCATCGTTATAGTTACCAGTACCCAAGTGGACAAACCGCTCAATTCTCCCATTCTTTTTACGAACAACAAGTGTGATTTTACTATGCGTTTTTAAATGAGTCATTCCATAAATAACATGACAGCCCGCTTTTTCTAATTCCTTTGCCCAATGTACATTGTTTTCTTCATCAAATCGAGCTTTCAACTCTACAAGAACAGTTACTTGTTTACCATTTTCCGCTGCACGTTTTAATCCCTCGATAATTGGGGAATCACCACTTACTCGATACAAAGTTTGTTTAATCGCTAAGACGTCCGGATCATTCGCTGCATCTAATACAAAATCTAATACTGGTTCAAATGAGTCGTATGGATGATGAAGCAATATATCTTGTTCCATTATTTTGCTAAATATATCCCCATCGGATTCAAGATCATGTGGAGGCTGTGGGATTAATGTTTCATACACTAGATCCTCTTTATACTTTTCTAATTCCTTATAAAAACTAAATAAAAATGTTAAATCTAATGGACCATCAAGCTCATATATATCTTTTCCATGTACGTCTAGCTTCTCTAATAAGTAATTTAAAATATATTCGCTTGCGCCTGGTGGTCCAATTTCAAGTCGAATCGCAGAACCCCATTTACGTTTTTTTAACTCTTTTTCTATTTCAAGAAGTAAGTCTCTAGCTCCTTCTTCATGAATCGTCAAATCAGCATTTCTAGTAATTCGAAACTGCGCTACTTCTCGTACTTTAAAACCACGAAACAATAGATGTATGTATGCAGTAATCGCATCTTCCAATAAAATATAACAATGCTTTTCATCAAGTGTAGGGATTGATATAAATCTTTTTAATAAAGAAGGTACTTGTACAATCGCAAATTTATTACGCTTCTCTTCTTCCTCTGCCAGATCTTCTAAATAAACAGCTAAATTTAAACTTTTATTTAATAGCATTGGAAAAGGTCTATAAGCATCGATTGCCATAGGTGTTAGAACAGGAAGTACTTGCTCTTCAAAATATTTTTCTAAATAATTTTTTTGTCCATCACTAAGTTCATGATATTTTACTAAATGAACATTCTCTTGTTTTAATTTTGGTATTAATGTTTCTCGGAAAGTTTTATATTGCAAATTCACTAGTTCATGACCAGCTGTTGATATTTGTGAAAGTTGCTGTTTTGGTGTTAAACCAGCCTTATTTTCTGGTTTATTAAAACCAGCTTTCACTTGATCCTTTAATCCAGCAACGCGTACCATAAAAAACTCATCTAAATTCGAACTAAATATCGCCAAAAATTTCAAACGTTCAAGCAAAGGATTATGTTCGTCCAATGCCTCTTCTAAAACACGTTCATTAAACGCTAGCCAACTTAATTCTCGATTATTATAATATTGTGGATCTGCTAACTCTATATTTCTACCACTATACTCTTTTGTCGCTATCATCATTTACACCCTTTTTGAACATATTCTAGAAATACGATCTCTTTATTTTTTAATAAATATCTACACCATAATCCTACAATAATAAAATTTACCTATTATTAACGCTATGTTAATAAATTGTAAAGATATGAAAAAAATGTTAATTCCTGACAGTTTGCGATTAAAATAAAAAAGCACAATCTGATTACTCTGATTTGTGCTTTTCAAAATATATATTAATTGTTTTATTAAATAGTTTTTCTAATTGCTTCTTATGCTTTTCAGATTCAATTTCTTCAACTGGTGCATCCTCAATACAGTTAAGTTGTATAATCAGATTATCATCGTTTATTTTAAGCTCAATATTCTTTACTACCTCTCTTTTCGATGCGTTTAGACTATTAGTAAACTTTAAAAGAATCCCTAAAAAGCGTAGTTTCTTAAGTTCATCCGTTGTAAACCATTCAAGAAACGGTTTTACATATTGTTTAAAGCTATTTTTATTCTTATATGAAGCTATTAACGCTACTTTTATCCGATCCTTGTGGCTCAATCCTTCAATTGTACGATTAGATAATAAATAGAATGTATGCTGACTACTCGATTCTTCGTCTATGTATTGTCCAATATTATAGACCCGTGCTGCTAGATTTAGATCTAATATATCTCCAGAATTTATTTGATTTAAATTGTATAAATTAATTTGCTCCACTAATTGGTTTACTAAAACCTTAATATAATTTACGTGATTAATATTTATTCCATAGTCTATCTCTAAATCACTAAAACTTTTGTCTAATACATTAGGAGGCAACTTATCTCTGTTTAATATAAAATCTTCCATAAATATTCCATCTCTCAAACCTTTATTGCTTAAAATAAAGCTCTTCGCATTAACAACTGAATAAAGTTCTTTAAAGACCTCAATTGCAGGAAGAATGATATCAGCACGATCTTTTGATAGACCCTCAGTTCGTAAAATGTGATCAAACTCTAAAGATAAGAGGTGTTTTTTTATATAGTTTATTTCTTCAAAATTCATCTCATATTGATGAATACCTGAAATCGGATAATTAACTAAGCTTTGATGTATTTGCACTACATTCCGAGCACTTCCCCCAACTGCGACAATCGGAACTTGCTTATCTCTGAGCCAATCTAAAGATTCAAATTGCTTTTGTATAAATTGAGTAAGTTGTTTCATTTCTTCAGCAGTTGGCATATTACTTGATATAAAGTCTTGCTTTAAAGATAATGCTCCAAATGGAAAACTATGAAAATGGAGCATTTCACGATTCTTAAAATAAGTTACCTCTGTACTACCTCCACCAATATCAATTGTAATTCCCTCTTGTATTGGAGTAGAATTTAAAACAGCAAGAAATCCATAGTACGCTTCTTCATGCCCAGATAAAACGCGTAATGTAAAATCAGTATTTTCAGCAACGAGTTGAATAATCTCATCTTGATTAACTGATTGCCTAATTGTCGCAGTTGCTACACATTTTATTTCACCAATTTTATGATGGCGAGTGATTTCTTGAAACATTAGAAGGGTATTAAGTAATATATTCTTTCCTTCAGTATTCAAAACTTCTTTATCATTTAAGTATTTACGTAAACGAGCTACCGTTTTAATATTCTCAACTTCTTTTATACGCCTACTATTACTTTTTTCATATATAACAAGTCTGATTGTATTTGAACCAATGTCAATGATGCCGTATTTCTCCTTCATGCTTCTCACCCTTTATCTCAATAATTAGTAGACTATTTGGTTCCTCCATTATATCAATATATAGGTAAGTAATAACCTTCTCTTTGTGAAAAGGTACTTTTGGCATATTTAACATGTGAATTTTTCACATAAAGAGGCCTACTTCAGATTTCCGCTCTAAGATTCTTTTTTACATTGAACAAAAAACCTGACTATCTTTAACAGAGTAATCAGGTTTTATTAATTGATTTACTTTTATGATTTTGCTTCAACTACCACATTTTTCATCTTGAACATCGGAACCATAATCAATATTCCGATGATGAATAGTACTGCTGAAAGTTGATAAATAGTGAATAAAGAAAATTGTTCTTTTAAAACGCCTGATAAGCTCATTGTAATGACCATAGAGCCCATAAATAATGGAGTTAATATACCGTTCACTCTACCTACAAACTTTTCATCTGTATTTTTTAAAATAATTGTATTAATTCCAATATGAAGTGCAGGCATAAACAGCCCTATAAAGAACTCGGCCAATAGTGTAAGCCAAAATAATTGAGACCAACCTATTACAAAAATTCCGATAGCATTGACAGCCATACCAATCAATAATAAAACATGCGGTGCCAGTTTATTAGAAATTACCATAATCAGGCCACCCCCAATAATCATAGCTGCACCATTTGCTGCGAATAACCATTGTAAATAATCTTTATCTAGTCCTAATCGTTCAGTAACTAGAAAAATTGCTAATGGGTGAATAAAACCGATGCCAAGTCCTGCTGCTGCAAAAACCCCGCCTAAAAGGACTAAAATTTTTCTTGTCCAAACATATTGAAATCCTAGTTTCATCTCTTCCCATAAAGAAGAAGCTTGATCAACTTTTTCCTCTTCTTGATCTTTAGGTAACTTTGTTAATACTAGAGCTGATAAAAGAAAAGCAATACCTACTATACCCATCGATACAAACATTCCTGCTTGTTGAAATACAAATGTTCCTAATACAGGACCTAAAATCATAAAGATTGCCATCATTGTTTGAAATAAAGACATACCAGCTTGCATTTGCTCCATTGGTACATGAACCTTAAATAACTTCATATTAGATGGCTGTGAAAACTGTGACAAAATTGCAGAAACCAGTGTTGCAAAAAATACGAACTTCCAAGTCCCATACGTTAGCGCTAGAAGTATAACAAAAATTGAAGCCGCACTTAAAAGATCACACCAAATCATTGTACGCTTTGGTTTCCATCGATCCGCAAAAGTACCACCGATAAATGAAAAGATAAAAATAGGTGCAAACTCAGCAACTGAAATAAGTGACACGGCTGTAGCATCGCCATTCGTCTTTTCAACAACAAATAATAAAATTGCAAAATTACGAATCCAAATTCCGACTTGGATAAACAAACCTGCGGTGAGAATCGTCTGGATAAAGCGATTTTTTAGCAAGGAAGCCATTGAAGGATTTGAAGGTGTTGAAGTTGTTGTCGTCATTTTTTCCTCCTCTTATTTAATTTTCTTTAAATCAAAAATTGTATAAAAAATTTACAGTTCATTACAAATCAACACAGGAACTTATGTTCTCGAAAATTAAGAACATATATTCTTATATTAACATTAAAATCCTTTAATAATCAATCTATTTATTTAAATTCTTTTATTTATCTATAGTAAAAAAATGTTCACATATCAACCAGTTATTTCTCAAAATACTCTGCTAAGATGTAATAATTTCCATATTTAATACCATTTACAACATAAAATAGGAGCAACCAATGAAAAAGAAAAATAGAAGGACTATTTTAATAGCTAGTGCAACTATATTTTATTTAATCTCTGTCGTTTTAACTGTATTTATTATTCAATTCCTACCAAATTTTGCCCATCCAAACGATTAAAAAAGACTAATAATATTTGATATCTCAAGTATATTCATTGCTGTAGTTGGAACATGTAGAATTTGGGTTTTAATTAAAAAGAAAAGGTTTTAAACTGTGTTTTTCATGCAAAAAAAAGAGAAGGTGACGATCCTTCTCTTTTTAACGTGTCTATAATGGATTATGTTTTTTGTTAATGCACTTAGTTTTGATTAAATTATTTTCTTAAGTTGTAGAAAGATTTTAATCCTTGGTATACTGCGCTTTCGCCTAACTCGTCTTGAATACGTAATAATTGGTTGTATTTAGCGATACGGTCTGTACGAGAAGCAGAACCTGTTTTAATTTGACCAGCGTTTGTAGCAACTGCGATATCAGCGATTGTGCTATCTTCAGTTTCACCAGAACGGTGAGAAACTACTGCTGTGTAACCTGCACGTTTAGCCATTTCGATTGCATCGAAAGTTTCAGTTAATGTACCGATTTGGTTAACTTTGATAAGGATTGAGTTTGCGATACCTTTTTCAATACCTTCAGCTAATTTTTTAGTGTTTGTAACGAATAAATCGTCACCTACTAATTGTACTCGGTTACCTAAACGTTCTGTTAATAATTTATGACCATCCCAGTCATTTTCATCTAAACCATCTTCAATTGAAAGGATTGGGAAATCATTGCAAAGTTGCTCGTAGAAATCAACCATTTCTGCTGAAGATACGCCAGTGCGTCCTTCACCTGCAAGATCGTATTTACCAGTTTCTTTGTTAAAGAATTCAGAAGAAGCAACGTCCATTCCTAAGAATACTTGCTCTCCAGCTTTGTAACCAGCTTTATCAATTGCTTCCATGATTACTTCTAAAGCTTCACGGTTTGAACCAAGGTTTGGAGCGAATCCACCTTCGTCACCTACAGCTGTGTTTAAACCTTTGTCATGTAATACAGCTTTTAGGTTGTGGAAAATTTCAGTACCCATACGAATTGCTTCTTTAAAGCTATCAGCACCTACAGGTAAGATCATGAATTCTTGGAAGTCTACGTTATTATCAGCATGAGAACCACCGTTGATGATATTCATCATTGGAACTGGTAATTGTTTCGCATTAAATCCACCAAGGTATTGGTATAATGGTAAACCTAATTCATCAGCTGCTGCACGAGCTACTGCCATAGATACACCTAGGATTGCGTTAGCGCCTAATTTACCTTTGTTTTCAGTACCATCTAGCTCAATCATACGACGGTCGATTGAAACTTGATCAGTTACTTCGAATCCTACGATCTCTTCAGCTAAAATATCATTAACGTTAGCTACAGCTTTCTCAACACCTTTACCAAGGTAACGAGATTTGTCTCCATCACGTAATTCAACAGCTTCATATTCACCAGTTGAAGCACCACTTGGTACTAGTGCACGGCCAAAGCCACCATCTTCTGTATAAACTTCTACTTCAACAGTAGGGTTACCACGAGAATCTAATACTTCGCGAGCATAAACATCAATAATCATTGACATAATAAAATCTCTCCTTTTGTTGCGTTATACGCATAATTAAAAACTTTTATATTAACTGTTCACTTATTTAATAAGTGATTTACCAGTCATTTCTTTTGGTAGTTCTACTTTTAATAAATCAAGAACAGTTGGAGCTAAATCACCTAAAATACCATCTTCACGTAACGTAATACCTTCTTCAGTAACAATAACTGGTACAGGGTTAGTCGTGTGAGCTGTCATAGGTTCACCCTCTGGTGTAATTTCCTCATCAGCATTTCCATGGTCAGCAGTAATGATTGCTTTTCCGCCTTTAGCTAGAATTGCATCAACTACTTCTCCTAAACATTCATCAACAGCTTCAATTGCTTTAATTGTCGGCTCAAGTTTTCCTGAATGTCCTACCATATCTGGATTTGCAAAGTTTAAGATGATTACATCATGCTTGTCTGCAGCAATCTCTTTAAGTAATGCATCTTTTACTTCAAAAGCACTCATTTCAGGTTGTAAATCGTAAGTCGCAACTTTTGGCGAGTTAATTAAAATACGTTCTTCACCTGGGAACTGTGCTTCACGGCCTCCACTAAAGAAAAATGTAACGTGTGGATACTTTTCCGTTTCAGCAATTCGTAATTGTTTTAAGTTATTTTGAGACAGAACTTCACCTAAAGTGTTATCTAGGTTTGATGGTTTAAATGCCACATAACCTTGTACTGTTTCGCTAAAATGTGTTAAGCAAACGAAATGAACATTTTTCGGGAACTTACTTCCACGATCAAAGTCACGGAAATCATCGTTTGTAAATACATTTGAAATTTGAATTGCACGGTCAGGTCTGAAGTTGTAGAAGATAATTGAATCATCATCACTTATTGTTGCAACTGGTGTTCCATCTTCTTTTACCATTACAGAAGGTAAAACGAATTCATCGTGGATACCGTTCGCATAGGAATCTTTAATTAATTCATACGGACTTGTATAAGTTGGCCCTTCTCCATATACCATTGCGCAATAGCATTTTTCTACACGATCCCAACGTTTGTCACGGTCCATGGAATAATAACGGCCAGAAATTGTTGCAAATTCTCCGACACCATATTCTTTAAACTTTGCTTCAGTTTGATCGATATATTTTTTAGCTGTAGTTGGACCAACATCTCGTCCATCAAGGAATGCATGTACATATACCTTTTTCATGCCTTCTTCAGCAGCTAATTTTAATAAAGCAAACATGTGATTAATATGGCTGTGAATACCACCATCAGACAGTAGACCAAAAATATGTAATGCTTTATCTTTTTCTTTTGCACTTTTAATTGCATCGATGAATGTATCATTTTTTTCGAATTCGCCTTCACGAATTGCCTTATTTACGCGCGTTAAGCTTTGATAAACAGTTCGTCCCGCACCAATATTCAAATGACCTACTTCAGAATTACCCATTTGTCCTTCAGGTAGACCTACTGCTTCACCGCAAGCAGTTAATTGTGCGTGAGGATATTTATTCCAATATCTATCATAATTTGGTTTCTTCGCTTGTGCAACAGCATTTCCAAATGTTTCTTCACGCAAACCAAATCCATCAAGGATAATTAACGCTACTGGTTGTTTACTCATTACTTAACAGCCTCCAATAATGCAAGGAAAGAAGCTGGTTCTAAGCTTGCTCCACCTACTAACGCACCGTCAATATCAGGTTGAGCCATATATTCTTTTATGTTTTCAGGTTTTACACTGCCGCCATATTGTACACGTACAGATTCTGCAACAGTTTCATTATAAAGGCTTGCTACAACATCACGAACAAATTTACATGAATCTTGTGCATCTTTTTCTGTAGCAGATTTCCCTGTTCCAATTGCCCAAATTGGTTCATATGCAATTACTAAATTCTTTACTTGCTCATCTGTAAGACCTGCAAGATCAGCTGTTAATTGAGTACGAATAACTTCCTCAAATTTACCGCCTTCACGTTCTTCAAGCGTTTCGCCACAGCAAAGAATTGGTGTAAGTCCATGTTCGAAAGCTTTTTTTGTTTTACTATTAATAAACTCATCTGTTTCGCCATAATATTCACGACGTTCTGAATGTCCGATAATAGCATAAGTTACACCTAAATCTTTAAGTGCTACTGGGCTAATTTCTCCAGTATAAGCTCCACTATCTTGATTACTTACATTTTGAGAACCAATTTTTAATTCAGTTCCTTTTACACTATATAACATAGGTGCAATAAATAATGCAGGAGCACAAACTGCTGAATCTACTTTATCAGATGATGGAATGCTATTTTTTACTTCTTCAACGAATGTCATCGCTTCGTTAAGCGTCTTATTCATTTTCCAGTTACCTGCGATAATTGGTTTACGCATGAGAAACACCTTCCTAACAATTGGTAAGACATAACATCTTACTCTATTTCAATTACTAAATGTTGTAAAGCTATTAGACTTATTTATCGTTTAATAATGCAACTCCAGGAAGTTCTTTACCTTCCATAAATTCTAATGAAGCACCGCCACCAGTAGAAATATGGCTCATTTTATCTGCTAAGCCGAATTTTTCAGCAGCAGCAGCTGAGTCTCCACCACCGATAATTGAGTATGCGTCAGAATCTGCTAATGCTTGTGCTACTCCTTTAGTTCCCTGTGCAAATTTATCGATTTCAAATACACCCATAGGTCCATTCCAAATGACTAATTTAGAGCTTTTAATTACATCTGCATAAAGAGCAGTTGTTTTTGGTCCAATATCAAGAGCTTCCCAATCTGCAGGAATGCTATCAATATCAACTTCCTGAGTATTAGCATCTTCACCGAATTTGTCAGCAATAATTGCATCAATTGGCATATAGAATTTAACACCTTTAGCTTCTGCTTTTTGCATAAATTCATTTGCTAGATCAATTTTATCTTCTTCTAAAAGAGATTTACCAATTTCATAGCCTTTAGCTTTTAAGAAAGTATAAGCTAGTCCGCCACCAATAATTAAGTTATCTACTTTTTCTAATAAGTTTTCAATTACGCCAATTTTATCTCGAACTTTCGCTCCACCGATAATAGCAGTAAATGGGCGCTCTGGATTAGAAAGTGCTTTACCTAAAACATTAATTTCTTTTTCCATTAAGAAGCCTGCTACAGCAGGGATATGTTTAGCAATACCAGCAGTTGTAGCATGTGCACGGTGTGCAGCACCAAAAGCATCATTTACATATACATCTGCTAATGAAGCAAATTCTTTTGCTAGAGCTTCATCATTCTTCTCTTCGCCTGGGTAGAAACGAACGTTTTCTAATAATAAAACATCGCCTTCGTTCATTTTGCTGATTTCTTCTTGAACTTTAGGACCGTAAGCTTCATCAGCTTTAATAACGTTTTTACCTAATTTTTCACTTAAACGTGTAGCAACAGCATTTAAACGCATGTCTTCATTTACTTGCCCTTTTGGACGTCCTAAGTGAGATGCTAAAATAACTTTTGCTCCGTTTTCTATTAAATACTGAATCGTAGGAAGAGCAGCACGAATACGAGTATCATCTGTTACTTCACCATTTGCCATTGGTACGTTAAAATCTACACGGCAAAATACGCGTTTTCCTTTTACATCAATGTCATGTAATGATTTTTTGTTCATAGTAGGTGCCTCCAGTACTGTTTTTATTCATCCATGTTCAATTCCACTGGTCGATCCGTCTCATACAAAGTCGTATCTATTCTGTGATATTGTCACCGCAATTTTAACAGATTATGTACATCAATTGGAATTTATTTCTAGAGTATTTTTTAATATTGTGTTGGATTAGTGACAAAAGAGGATTTTTATCAAATAAAAGAGGGGAGGAAAATCCCCTCGCCCTCATATTAATTTTTATTAAAATTATAGACCTTGTGAAGCGATGTGAGCTACTAAGTCAACTACACGAGTTGAGTAACCAGTTTCATTATCGTACCAAGAAAGGATTTTAACCATGTTGCCTTCCATAGTCATTGTAGATAATGCATCGATTGTAGATGAGTTTGAGCAACCGTTATAGTCGATTGATACTAATGGCTCTTCAGAATATCCTAAGATACCTTTTAATTCGCCTTCAGAAGCAGCTTTAAATGCAGCATTTACTTCTTCAGCAGTAACTTCAGCATTTAATTCTACTACTAAGTCAACTAAAGATACGTTAGCAGTTGGTACACGTACAGCGCCACCATTTAATTTACCTTTTAATTGAGGTAATACTAATGAAACTGCTTTAGCTGCACCAGTAGTTGTTGGGATCATGCTCATTGCAGCAGCACGTGCACGACGTAAATCTTTGTGTGGTAAATCTAAAATTTGTTGGTCATTTGTGTAAGAGTGAACAGTTGTCATCATACCACGTTTGATACCGAATTTTTCGTCTAATACTTTAGCAAATGGAGCTAAACAGTTAGTTGTACAAGAAGCATTAGAAATTACATTATGGCTAGCAGCATCGTATTTGTCATCATTTACACCCATTACGATCGTGATATCTTCATTAGAAGCTGGTGCAGAGATGATTACTTTTTTAACTGATCCACCTAAGTGTTTTTCAGCATCTTTTTTATCTGTGAAACGACCAGTAGATTCTACTACAACTTCTACTCCGTAATCGCTCCAAGGTAAAACTGCTGGGTCACGCTCAGCAATTACTTTAATTTCGCTTCCGTTTACAACGATTGAATCGCCGTTAACTGTTACTTCAGCGTTTACTGAACCGTGAACTGAATCATATTTTAATAAGTGAGCTAAAGTTTTAGCGTCTGTTAAGTCATTAATTGCTACAACCTCTACGTTTGGGTTGTTTAAAGCTGCGCGGAAAACCATACGTCCGATACGTCCAAATCCATTAATACCAATTTTAGTTGCCATTTTTAATTTCCTCCTTTTAATAGGTAGAAGCTTTTTTATTTTAAAGGGTACATCCTTTAATTAACTCTTTTGCTGCTCCTTCGTCTGTGACGAGGATGTTTATATGACCTTTCTTTAAGAAAGAAGCCATTGCTTTTGCTTTAGAAGACCCTCCAGCTACTCCTAGTACATAAGGTATATTCTCCAATTCATTCAGTTGTAAACCGATTGTTCTTACTCTGTAAACAACTTCACCATTTTCATTAAAGTAATATCCAAATGCCTCTCCTACAGCTTCAGATTCAGTTAAGATTTCTAACTGTTCTGATGAAGATTGTCTTCGTTTAGCCATCGTAAATGCATCTCCTATGCCGTGTACGACAATAGAAGAAGATCGAATTAAATTTAGAACCTCTTTTACTCTTGGTTCTTCCATCATAGTTACATAGGCTTCTTCACTAAGTTCATCTGGCAAGTGAAGTAATCGATAATTACCTTTTGCCATTTCAGCCATTTTTGCACAAATCGTATTTGCTTGATTTCTTACTTCTTCACCTAAACCGCCTCGCGCTGGTACAAATAAGGTATTTAGATCTTTAGAATCATCATTCATCATTTCAGCTACGGCAGCTAAAGTGGAACCACCAGTAACAGCAACAATATTATTTGTTTCTAGCCTTTGGTTTATACAGCCAACAGCCGCTCGACCCATCTCCTTTTTTACCCAGTCCAGCTCGTCACTATCGCCTGAAACAACGATTACTTCCTTAAGATTAAATGTTTCCTTAAGCAAGTCTTCGATATTTTTCAAACCGAATAGTTCACGCATTGGTTCTTCTAGGTCTAGAAGTAAGCTTAGTCCTTCATCCGTTAATGTCATGCCAGAAGATGCGACATTAATCAGTCTTTGCTCTTTTAATAAAGCAACTTCTGATCTAAGTACTCTTTCTGTCAATCCTACGCTAGCAGACAAATTCCTTCGACCGATCGGCTGCATAATTCGTATATATTGTAGGATTTGAAATCTCTTTTGGATAACAGGTATTAGATCAGGTAATAATTTTTGTTGTAGCTTTAAAATATGGTTCATTTTCATCTCCTCTTTCACAGAGTATTCACTTGGGTCTAAATGTGTCCCACTATGACATATTATGTCCCACTTGTTTTAAAAAAATTACAGCGTTTTGCAACGTTGTTTTTTTGAACAAGACTTACTCCAGAAGTGAAATAACCCTGCTACATTTATATTGTAACAGGGTCATTCATTTCTTTCAACTGATAACTACCCATTTATGGCATTTAATATGTCAATCTTATGAATTTTTCCGTATGCAACAGTTTCCCCATTAATTTGAATAACAGGAATCATCAGTTGATATTCCTCTAATAATGCATCATTAGAATAAATATCAATTTCATTTACATCGATTTCATATTCAGATTGGACCAAACGAATTGCATCTTTTGCTTCTTCGCATAATCCACAATTCTCTTTTGTAAATAAGGTTAACTTAATCGACATCCCATTCTCCTTTTTAACTAAAGCGCTTTCGTTTTGATGAACCAGGAATCCTAAGTATATCTCTATATTTAGCTACAGTTCTTCTTGAGATTTCTACTCCATGTTTTTCAGCTAATAATTCTACTAGCTTTTGATCTGAATATGGTTTTTCTTTGTTTTCATCATCAACTAGTTGCTTGATGAATACCTGTACACTCGTTGATGCAAGCTCCTCACCATCTACACTTACACCTTGATGGAAGAATTTCTTCATTTCATATAAACCAAACGGTGTCTGTACATATTTGTTTTTACATGTACGGCTAATTGTCGATTCATGTAATGAAAGTTCTTCTGCTATCTCTTTTAAAGTAAGAGTTTTTAAATTTGCAGGACCTTTTTCAAAAAAAGCAATTTGCTTTCGAAGAATACAATTCATTACTGCTAACATTGTTGATTTTCGTTCTTCCAAGCTTTTCATTAACCAGTTAACTTGTGTATTTTTATCCTTTAAATAAGTTGAAACTTCCTTCTCATGTTGACCATTTAAAATTGAAGAATATTCATTAAGTACTTTTAAACGCGGCATAATTTTATCATTAATCAGTACAACAAATTCCCCGCCTATTTTTTCAACAGTTAAATCAGGTGCTACATAATTTACTTGGTCTTGGAAATAATTTAAACCTGGCCTTGGCTGAAGGGTTAAAATTAAGTCAATTTGCTTTTGTAAATCGGGTAAGCTAATCTTAAGTTTCTTTGCTATTTCTTTCCAGTTTTTATTAACAAATAGATCAAAATAATCTTTAATGACTTGTTTTGCAATTGTTGTATCAACTTCAAGGCCATTTAGTTGAATTAATAAGCACTCTTTAACGGATCTTGCTCCAACTCCTGAGGGTTCAAAACGTTGAAGTGTATCAATGCAGATTTGTAATTGAACGAATGAAATATTTAATTCGTGTATGAGCTCTTCATCTGATTCCATCAAAAATCCATTTTTATCTAAGTTATAAATTAAATATTTTATAATTTTATATTCCTCATTATCAATTTTCAACTCATTTAACTGACTAACAAGTTCTTCTTGTAATGTTTCTGTTCTTCGAGTATATAACTCCATTCCTTGTCCGCCTACAGTAGTTTGTTGTTTGATTTTTGAAGAAGTGTAATCGTTATGAGGAGTTTCAACTTCAATTAAAGGATTTTCTAATGATTGCTCAAATAAAAAATCAGTAAGTTCTTGGGCATTAAATTGAAGCATTGTAATGGCTTGTCGTAGTTCCTGAGTCATCGCAAGTTTCAATGATTGTTTTTGCATTAAATTCATTTCCATACTACTTCACTCCCTTAATACTATTTTACTCGATATTTAACTTTTTCATAGTACTTGACGAATTGTTATACTAATTTAAATATAGTGAAAACGTTTACTTTTTCCTGTATAGTAAAAGTATACAACTCTTTATGATGGGTGGGCCATTATGAACAGAAAAAATCAGATTTATGAAGTTTTTCTTCAAAGTAAGGAGCAAGGTTTTACTGCTAATGAGATTGCTCAAAAGCTCGGTTTAGATAGAGCAAACGTTAGCAGTGATTTAAATAAATTAGTTAAAGAAGAATTATTAATTAAAACAAATTCTAGACCTGTCGTATTTAAGCTTTTATCTCATACTTTACAACAAACGAATCAATCTCAAATTAAGATAGCAAGTTCAGACTATAAATATGAATATTTTTATGAAGAAAATATTAGTTTAAGACCTGCCATCGAAAAAGCAAGATCAGCTATTCTTTACCCACCTAATGGTATGCATACATTAATACTCGGTGAGACTGGTGTTGGTAAATCTGCTTTTGCTAAAAGAATGCATGATTACGCAATTCGTTCGAATGTTTTAGAAAAGGATTCTCCATTCATTATTTTTAATTGCGCAGACTATGCAAATAATCCACAACTATTATTAGGTCAGCTTTTCGGTGTAAGAAAAGGTGCTTATACAGGTGCTACAGAACAAAAAGGTCTACTCGAGAAAGCAAATAATGGAATATTATTTTTAGATGAGGTTCATCGTCTTACTCCTGAAGGTCAAGAAATGTTATTTACGTTCATTGATTATAAGTTGTATAGAAGACTAGGAGAGACAGAAAACGAGCGAACATCGAATGTATTAATCATTTCAGCAACAACAGAGGATCCCGGGTCCACTTTATTATCTACATTTACGCGCCGGATCCCTATGGTCATTACATTGCCAGCTCTTCGTGATCGAACATATGAAGAAAGATTGACACTGATTAAACGATTTTTCACGGAAGAAAGTGTTCGTCTAGGAAAAGAGATCGTTGTAAGTGCAAATACGATTCGCTCATTTCTATTTTATCCGTGTCAAAACAATATCGGACAACTTAAAGCCGACATTCAATTAGCTTGTGCAAAGGCTTACGCAGATTTTATTACTCATAAACATGACAAAATACGAATTTATAGCACTGATTTGAACTGGTATGTGAAGGAAGGCTTATTCATTGAAAAAAAAGTGAAGCATGCAGTTACACTTTTAAACGAGCATTTTGAATTTTCACCAACAAAGGGTATAACCAGTAACCACCAATTGGATCATTCTGCAGATACAATTTATGACCGAATTGATACGAAGTATGAAGAACTGAAACAACGTGGCGTTGCTCAGGACGAGTTATCCTTACTAATGGAAAACGATATTGAAAGTTATTTTACGCATTATTTAACTTCTATTAATCGCAAACTATCTAGTAAAGAAAATGTCTCAAAAATAATCAAGCCTGAAATCGTTACATTAAGTGAAAAGGTACTAAAGCTAGCAGAAGAAAAATTAAGTAAGAGATTTAATGAAAAAATACTCGTTGCACTAAGCCTACACATACAAACCTTATTACAACGTATACAGTCAAACAAGAAAATTTATCATCCAAATATAACGCAAATCCGAGAGCAATATAAGAATGAGTTTTCCGTTTCAATTGAATGTGTAAAAATGATTGAAGATTTCTCAAATGTTTCAATCCCATTTGATGAAGTAGCATTTATAACGATGTTTTTTGTATATGGAAATGAAGATTTTAAAGTGACTAGCTCCAATGTAAAAGTAATTGTATTAGCTCACGGTAACGGTATTGCTAGAGAAATGGCAAATGTAACAAATGAACTGTTAGAAAATGAGGAAGTTATTGGAATCGATATGCCATTAAGTGAACCACCACAAGATTTTTTAATTCGAGTAAAGGATTATATTAAATCTTTAGGTAAATTAAATGGAATTCTACTTTGTATCGATATGGGATCACTATCTTATATCGGCGACATAATTGAAGCTGAATTTTCAATTCCTGTACGAGTGATTCAAATGGTAAGTACTGCACATGTAATCGAAGCTTCTAGAAAAGCGACACTAGGTTATAATTTAGACGAGCTTTATCAAGATGTACGAAACTTAACTACTTTCTTCATCAATTCTCATTCGAATAAAACGAAACAGCCTGAATTTAATCGTTCTGTCATTTTAACTGCATGTCTGACTGGTCAGGGAAGTGCAATAGCCATTAAAAATATACTAGCGAATAACTTGGTCTATGATAAAGAGATGCTTGAAATCGTACCAATTAGCCTTTTAAATAAAGACGAATTACAAAAAATGTTAAATGATATATCTAAAGAACGAAGTATCGTTTGTATTGTTTCGAATTTTGATATAAATGTTCCATTTAATACGTTTCATTTACAGGATGTATTAAATATGAAGGCAACAAAGACAATACAAGAATTGATAACTTATGAAGAAACGTATTTAAAAATGGCTGAAACACTACAGGAGACTATTTCTTTAAAGGATGCTAAAAAAGTAATTAGTGTGATTAGACGTGCCTTAAATGATATACAAGTCCAAACAGACAAATTTTTCAAAAATGAGGATCTAATGGGAATTGTTATTCATATGAGTTGCATGATCGATCGAATTCAAAACTCACAGCCTCTAATCCCATTTAAAGATAAAGAAGATAAAATAAATAGTGATTACATGCTATATTTAAAAATCAAAAAAATAATGCAACAAATTGAGGATGCATGTGACATTATCATACCTGATGATGAAATATGTTACTTAATGGAATTTTATTCTAGAAACGATATAAGTAGGTTAGATGAAGACTTTTATATAAATTAATTTATTTAGTCAAAAAAGCCAGTTACTTCGGTTGAAGAAACTGGCTTTTTACTTTTACTCTATATTAACACTTTACTAACTCTACTCCATCAGGAAGTTTTGAGTTCGTTAAAATATCTAGTTCTGTTAATCTCTCAAAGCAATAGGATGTACCATTTTTTAAATGATTATCGACTAATGCAGGATGTACCATAACCTCCACTGACTCAACACTCTTATTTATTCTGTCTTCTATTGTCTCAAAATAGTTTATTGGAATATCACTACCATAAAAATCAGTTAATAATTGATCCGTAAAAGGTGTGATTCCGTCTATTTGACTCTTTGGAGAAATACGGACTGGAAGATCATACTTTTGAGATAATTTTGCAATTACTGGATGTAGAATTGGGAACATGTGTACATGGTGATGACTATCTAGATGTGAAGGATTCAATCCATAAGAAAGAAACTTTTGAATTTGAGCATCCCATTCCTTTTCAACTTCTTCAACATTAATAACTGGATTGTCATACCAGTAACTATTTTTAAGGAAATCCCCATTTTGATCTACGATTGTTTGTAGACCTGTTAATAAAGGTTTGCCCGCAGTTAATACAAGATGTACACCTAATCCTAATGTAGGATGTAATTTTGCTAATTCAATTCCATGCTCTACCGCATACATATTCATCATCATAGTCGCGGAGTTCACTATTCCATTCAAATGCGCTTCAATAATGCCATAATTTACACCTTTTGAATAGCCGAAATCATCTGCATTTACAATTAGCTTCGTCATCATTCATTCCCCTTTTTCTTTTAGTATGATAAAAAGGGATGCACTCTTTCAATCGAGCTACATCCCTCTTTTTAATCGTTAATTTGCTACTACTTTTTCGTTTTTAAAGAATTGAGGTAAATGCTCTTTGTGAGCCTCTAACATTTCATCTAGAATTTGTTTTGCTAAATTATCAGATCCAACTAGAGGGTTAATACACATAGCAAGTAATGCTGTTTTATAATCCCCGGTTACTCCAGCTTCCGCAGCAACACGTTCGAATGATTTAATTTGTTGAACTAAGCCGCGTACTGCAACCGGCAAGTCACCCATCGTAAGCGGTTTTGGACCATCTTTTGTAATAACGGCACTTACTTCAACAGCACAATCATCTGGAATTGATGCGATAGCACCATTATTCATTGTGTTAACAGGTTGGATATCACCTTTATTGTTATATAGAGATGAAATTAATCGGCATGCAGCGTCACTATAATAAGCTCCGCCGCGTTTTTCTAATTGTGGTGGCTTAATATTTAAATTAGGATCTTTATATAATTCGAATAATGATTCTTCTAATTTTTTTACAACCTCAGCACGAGTACCATCTTTTTTCGCTGCTTCAAGTTCTTCCTCTAGCATTACTTTCGTTTGATAGTAGTAACGATGATACGGACATGGAATCGCTCCAAGTGCTTCAATAAAATCAGGATTCCAATCCATTGCCTTAATATTTTGCATCGTCATACTTTCAGCAGGGCGCGCAAACTCACTTACAACACGACTTGTTACATCTTCACCATCTAATAATACTTTCGTTCCGTAAACCATATGATTTAATCCCATAAAATCAATATGCACACGCTCAGCTTCTACCCCTAGACCTTTTGCAATGTTCATGTGAATATGAATTGGTACATTACATAAACCTACTACTTTACGGAAATCTGTGTATCTTAAAATCGCTTCTGTTAAAATGCCTGTAGGATTCGTAAAGTTTACTAGCCAAGCATTTGGACAAAGCTCTTCAATATCCTTAACGATATCTAAAATAACCGGAATTGTACGAAGTGCTTTAAATAGACCACCTGGACCATTTGTTTCTTGACCAATTACCCCATATTTTAAAGGAATACGCTCATCCTTCATACGAGCTTCAAGTAAACCTACACGAAATTGTGTTGTGACAAAATCAGCATCTTTAAGAGCAGCACGTCGATCAAGTGTTAAATGAATTTCCATCGGTACTCCTGCTTTTTCTACCATTCTTTTTGCAAGATTTCCAACGATTTCAAGTTTCTCTCTACCTTCTTCAATATCAACTAGCCATAATTCTCTTACAGGTAGTTCATCATAACGTTTAATAAATCCTTCAACTAATTCTGGAGTATAACTTGAACCGCCACCAATTGTTGCTATTTTAATACCGTTTCTCATTTTCTTCACTCCTTCTAAATGATAGGAGAAAAGTAGCCCGGTCATTCTAGGAAACTACTTTTCTATTTTTCTTATTTATTTAATTTTTCATGTAGGAAAATTATTTCTGTTACTAAATCTCTCATCGTTAATGCATTCATTAAATGATCTTGAGCATGAATTAATAAGATACTTAATTCAACATTCTCTCCACGTGCTTCACCTTGAATTAATGATGTTTGTGCCTGATGCGCAAGATTTAATTCTTTCTTTGCTTCTTCAATCTTACTATTTGCTTCTTCTAAATTACCCGCTCGAGCAGCTTGCATACCTTCCATTAATGAGCTTTTTGCGTTTCCTGCGTGTAAGATTAATTGGAATGCTGTTTGCTCGATTGTCGTTAAAGTACTCATTTCGTATCCTCCTCAAACTGCCTTACATAGCAGCACTTTGATTATTTGCTGCTTCTCTCATTTTTTTAGATTCCATACGTCTTTGTAGTGCAACGAAAGGTAAATAGATGACCACTGAGATAACTAAGTTAAATGCTGCTAATGCTGCACCTGTCCAATGTCCTCCTGTAATCAACCACCCACCTAAAATTGGTGGTGTTACCCATGGAATATTCGTCGTTACTGGGTGAACCATACCTAAAGAAATCGCTAAATATGAAATAACTGTTAAGATAATTGGTGTACCAATGAATGGAATTAACCACATTGGATTTAACACGATTGGTAATCCGAAAAGAACTGGTTCATTAATTTGGAATAAACCTGGTGCCCCACCTAATCCAATCATTTGTTTATTACGTTTTCGATTAATTAATATCATTGAAATGATTAACCCTAATGTAGCACCTGATCCACCTAAGAATACAAATGCATCAAAGAACTGGCCTGCCATTACATTGTATTCACTCCACTTTGTAACACCTTTTGCTGCTAAATCAATATTCTCATTTCCTAAAGCTGTAAATAAAGGTGTCGTAATTCCACCTAGTATATTTGGTCCATGTAAGCCAAGCATCCAGAAGAAATGAATAAAGAATGCTATACCGATTGCAAACGGTAAAGAGTCTGCAGCATTCGTTAATGGTTTAACAAGTACTGAGCTTAACCAATCATTAAAATATACTCCATCCGATAAATATAATCTGAATAGTAATCCGACAATCGCGACCACAAAGATTGTTAGCATACCTGGTAATAGCTTTGCAAATGCTTTTGAAACTGCTGGTGGTACACCATCTGGTAATTTAATTACTAATTGTTTTACTCTTGATAAGCGAACAAAAATTTCTGTTGCGATAATGGCAACGATTATTCCAGTAAAAAGTGCAGTTGAATTAGTATAAGTAGAGTTCACTAATCCCCAAACACTACCAGTAGCTGTTTTTCCATTTTCTAATGTAACTGTTACAACATTTAATGATTGAGGCACTAGTACAAAATATGATGCTAATGCGACAAGCATTGCTTCAAATCCTTCATCACCATAAGAACGAGCCAATTTATAAGCAATCCCTACAACTGCAAAAACAGTCATGAATGCGAATGTTCCCCACCAAATGTCTCCACCTAATGTCTTCCAATTTACTCCAAAAAGAGCTTCCATCATTTTGTCGTAACCTTTGATTGCTCCACCTAAATTATTAAATAAAACTGCAAATGAACCGACCATTGTAATGGCAATCATCCCGATTAACGCATCGCGTATTGCTAATAAATGACGTTGGTTACCGAACTTTGCTGCAGCTGGCATTATATATCTATCTACAAAATTCATCATTGTTTAAGACTCCCTTTTGTTTAAAATGTATGCAACGATCATGACTATTTTTTTAAACTAAGTGCCAATTCTAAAACAGCTTCACCATTCATAAGTCCATAATGCACTGGATTGATTACATCAACTGGTATCCCTTTTGGCTCGGCAACTTTTTTCATTTCAGAAGCTAAATAACGTACTTGTGGTCCTAATAAAAGAACATCTGCTTTATCTAAATTTTCTTTTGCAGCATCACCTGAAACTGCCCAAATCTTTACCTCAATCCCTTTTGCTTTTGCTGCATCCTCCATTTTAGTTACTAGTAAACTAGTAGACATTCCTGCTGAACAAGCTAATAAAATATTCATTGTTATTCCTCCAGTTTTAGAATTAGTGTAGCGCTTACAGGTTTGTTTGATAGAAAGAAACTGTTCCTTGTAGCATCTACTAATTAATTTATTTTGTACACTCTTTATATAGCAAATGGCGTGCCAACTTTTTCTGGTATATTGAAAAATATATAATTTACTAATTGAAGCCTTGTCCTATAAGGAATCATCGTCATTAAATCTTTTTCTTTGCTTTAAAAGGAAAGTAACTTAAAACGTCTAGTGTGTTAAATATAGTTCCTCAACCTTCTTAAATTGTTTTAGTGTGTTATTACCCTGTTAGTGTGTCGTAATTTATATAAACTATATTGTAGTGTTTTAAAACACTTTTAGGATTCTTACTTAAATTATACATTTTGTTCTATGTAATCTAAAAAAAAAGTGATGTAGAATTAGTCTACACCACTTTTTTTATCAATTATTAAAGTGAAATTTTTTCATGTAAGTAAATAATTTCCACTACTAAATCTCTTGTTGTAAGAGTGTTCATTAAATGATCCTGTGCATGTACTAAAAGAATATTAATTTTGTATTGTTGCCCACCCGCTTCACTTTGTATAAGTGAAGTTTGTGAATGATGAGCCAGCTTAAGTTCCACATTCGCCTCGTTTACTTTCCTACGGGCTTCCTCGAACTTCCCATCACGAGCTTTATACATTGCTTCCATTAATAAACTCTTAGCATTACCGGAATGTAATATAAGTTGAAATGCAATTTGTTCATTATTTGTGTCGGTAGGCATTTTCACTCTTCTCCTTCACATTCTTTATACATTTAATGAATTACTACTTGTCGTTTCTGTCGACTTTCTAGCTTCCATTCTTTCTGCTACTACAACAAACGGTAAGTAAATAACGATTGAAATCACTACGTTAACAAGCGATAAAACTGCACCGCTCCAGTGACCACCAGTTGCTAAATAGCCACCTATAACTGGTGGAGTTACCCAAGGGATTGTAGAAACAACTGGGAAAACAATATGTGATTGAACAGCTAAGTAAGAAATAATAGTTAAAATAATTGGAGTACAGATAAATGGTATTAACCATACTGGGTTTAATACGATTGGTAAACCGAAAATAATTGGTTCATTAATATTAAATAATCCTGGAGGTGTTCCTAAAGCAATCATCTGTTTATGACGCTTACGGTTAACTAAGAACATAGCAATAAGTAAACCGATTGTAGTACCTGATCCACCCATATATACGAATGCGTCTAAGAATGGACCTGCTAAAACAGAATACTTATCTAGATCTGTCACACCTTTTGCATATAAATCGATGTTATGGTTACCTAGTGTTGTTAATAAAGGAGTTGTAATCCCCCCTAAAATATTTGGACCATGTAATCCAAGCGCCCAGAAAAAATGTACAAAAAATGCAATTGCAACTGCAAATCCTAATGAATCTGCTGCATCGGTTAATGGTTTTACAAGAACTGAATTTAACCAATCATTAAAGAATACGCCATTCGAAATGTATAATCTGAACAATAAGCCAACTAATGCAACGATAAAAATTGTTAACATACCTGGTAATAACTTTGCAAATGCTTTTGATACTGCTGGTGGAACGCCATCTGGTAATTTAATAACTAATTGTTTCACTCTAGCTAAACGTACAAAAATTTCAGTTGCAACAATCGCAACGATAATTCCTGTAAATAAAGCCGTTGAGTTTAATGAATTCCAACTAATAAATCCCCAAGTTCCACCTGTAGCTGTTTTACCACCGTTTAACGTAACTGATACTGCAGCTAATGATTGTGGAACTAGTACAAAGTAACACGCTAATGCAACAAGCATTGCTTCAAAACCTTCATCACCATAAGAACGAGCTAATCTATGCGCGATCCCTACTACAGCAAATACGGTCATAAATGCAAATGTTCCCCACCAAATATCACTGCCTAGTGTTTTCCAGTTTGCACCAAAGACTGTTTCCATCATTTTATCGTAGCCGTGGATAGCTCCACCTAAATTATTAATAAGTACAGCAAAAGCTCCAATCATCGTAATAGCAATCATTCCAATTAACGCATCACGGATCGCTAATAAATGACGTTGATTACCAAACTTCGCTGCAGCAGGCATTATATACTTCTCAGCAAAACGCATCATTCTAATACACCTTCTTTTCTCTCTAGATTTTTAATTCCCCGTTTTATTTTTTCAAATTTAAAGCCATTTCCAAAACAGCTTCACCATTCATCAATCCATAATGAACTGGATTAATCGTATCAACTGGTATCCCTTTAGGTTCAGCCAGCTTCTTCATTTCTGAGGCTAAATAACGAACCTGTGGACCAAGTAGTAATACATCCGCTTTGGCTAAATTTTCTTTTGCCTCATCACCAGCAACAGCCCATATTGTTACCTGAATTCCTTTTGCCTTAGCTGCTTGTTCCATTTTTGTAACTAGCAGACTAGTCGACATTCCTGCAGAACATACCAATAAGATTTTCATCCTACACCTCCTCAATTATCCCTGTCGATGAAACGCTTACATTTTTACAAATAATGACAAAAGAATTACGCGTTACAAGGACAAGTTGTGTAATCAATTTAAATATTGCAAATACTGTGCCAATATTCTAAAAAATCTATCTATTTAAAAACACAACAAAAAAACCTTGATTTATCAAGGTTTTCAAAACGTAACATTTATTTAAAATATTAGTGTTTTATAAGTGTGTAGGCACAATTGATACTGTGTTTACAATTACACAATAGTGTGTTGAGAAATACCCAAAATAGGATATCTCCTAGCTAAAGTGTGTCATTCGACAACACATTAAGTTTACTCTTCAATTGTTAAATGAGTTTTACAAAATTCAAATACTTCTTTTTCTTCATCTTCTTCCAAATCAAAATCTAAATACTGATTTGACTCAGCTTCATATAAGTCATATTTAATTAATTTCGATTCGTCACCATTTACTCCAAAAAGTACTTTTATATATATACCTTTTTCATTAAATAATTCATCATCCTCTGGTACATTGATATAAAGAATAAACTCATATCGATCACCTTCAATGATACCAAATGGATCTTTTATTTCTTCTACAGTGTATTCTGCAATCGTTAACACAAAAACATTCCCTTCAATATTAATATGTACTATTATACACAAAGGAATGGACAAAAAGAAAGACGCCTGCCGCAGCAGACGTCTTGATGCGTTTGAGGCGAGAGACCGGGCGGCCACATCCGCGCGTTTAGCTTGCGCATATCTCTCGTCTTACTCAAATTAGCTCATCGCAAAGAGTAATATATCATATATTTAGGAAAAAGGATAGAGGAAAAAAATAGAAGGAACGAAAAGAACCGAATAATTTTTATAAGTATGAAATTACTCGGCTCTTTTTTTAGTAAATTTAAAATGATTATAAACATTCTCTAGTTTAGATACAGAATTTAATGATTTTTAAGTCGATGCAGTATTTTTTCTTTTTAGATGTTGAGTACAGTTTATAAGTTTCATTAAATTTTAATTCTCTTTCTATTTCATCCTTATTGATTTGTGCCATTTCTTCAAGAAACCAAGAATTCATATCCATTTGAATGACCTCCCATTATTTACTTTAAATATATGATTTTAAGTTAAGGGAACCCATTCTTCATTGGGTGGAGTTTTAATACATCTTTAGTTGTAGGGTAAAAGTAGGATTCAAGGGTTACAAAAGGAATAATAAAAACCGAGCGATATGTCTGTTATTTTACAGATCTTATCACTCGGTTTATTCTTTTAGCGCGCTCGACAGGATTCGAACCTGCGACACACGGTACCGGAAACCGTTGCTCTATCCACTGAGCTACGAACGCAAAATTATAAATTTTAAAAATAAGTGTAACGTATTGGTCGCCACAATCTAAGTAAGTTAATTCAAGGTGTGGCTCGATTGGTGCGCTGATGTTTCGCTTTGTAGCTTATTCGGTCGTGCTCTATCCACTGAGCTACGAACGCATAATAATATCTAATTAAAATAAATATAGCGTATCTGTCGCCCCAATCTCAGGAGGTAGTTGAAGGTGCAGCTCGATTGGTTTTGCACCAGAAATATGTTTACTCTGTCCCACCCTTGCCTCAGTATGTAATTACAAGTAGCGGCTCGGCAAGTGCGCTCGAAGTAGTTTCATGGGTGCATATTCATTCGTGCTCTATCCACTGAGCTACGAACGTATTTTTAATAAAAAGTTAAAATATGTATTGTGTATCTGTCGCCCCAATCTCAGTAGGTTAATGCAAGGAGTGGCTCGATTGGTGCGCTGTAGTTTTGCAATGTAGCCTACTGGTAGGTTTACAAGAAAATCTTATGTTTTATTATATCGTTAGAATGTTCTGACCGCAATGATTTAGGTTTCTTTTTGAGTACGAAATTATCTTTGATGATCATTATTTTATAGGTTTTTTCCGTTTTTTGATGACTTGTTGATACCTGTAAAAGCATTTTTTCTTGAGTCGTTTTAGTATGCCTTTCCTTCGTTGTCTTTGACTAGAATATATACTTATCATTTTTTCATTACCCCTAGCACTCATTAATAACGAATAGTTTCGTTTTTGATATATTGTCACATTTACCTCCATTTTTCTTGTTAAATTTTGCTAAAATTATTTTAGGGAACGTTTCCAAATTAATTGAATTGGAGATTTTGTATAAAAAAAATATTATATTTATTTCCTATTTTAATTTTATGTGGTTTTTTCTTCCTGTTTCCTAACTCATCTCATGCAGAAAATAATGATAGCTCAGTAGATTTGCGACTTTTTTCTGAAAATCTTGATTTGACTCCTGAACAAATTGATGAACGTTTTAATTTAATTAATTCTACTTATAAGGTTGGGGAACCATTTAATAATTCTGATACAGATTTTATAAAAAATTATGCTCAAATTTCAGCTGAACCTACTATACAAGGCCGTTCTATAAAATGGGTGCCATTGGGAGGCACAGTTAATAAATCCTTTAATAAATCTAAAACATCACAAGGAGTAAATGTTAATTTTTCAGGCAAGGTATATTATACTTCAGGTTTGTTAACAAATTCGTATAAAGGAAATATTAAGGCTAGTATTGCATCAGGTTCTTCTAAAGTAAAAAGTATGAAGTTGGTTACAACACACTCTGCTTATGGAGTAGTAGGTAGTGGGGGTACTTATGTTGGATTAGTACACGATTCTAATCTTAGTACTAGTTTAACTGGAAAAAGTATAGCTATGGATAAAACTAAAAAATATAGTGCTGCGTTAGTTGTATATACATATACAAATGCGTATATTACAGTTAATACCACATTAGGTAGTTTTAATTTGTATGCTTTTTAAAACTAAAGGAGATAAAAAATGGGGTCTATAAATTTATTAAATTTAATAATTATACTTGGTATTTTAAGTGGTATAGTTTATTTATGTATGAAATTAATAAGAAAAATTAAGCAAAAATTTAATTTAAACAAAAAAATATAAATTCATGACGTCCTCTGTTTATAGGGGACTTTTTTTATGATTTGCTTCTTTCTTTCGTTCTCATCTTGGAAGAACTACGTTCAGTCCATATGCCTAAAATAAGCCTCAATCACTTAGTTACTAGTTTTTTAACTTATCAAAAGAAAAACTACATAAAGTTACGTTTAATAATAGGAAAAGTCGTTAATGATGTTGAAGTATTAGATAAATAGATATGTTATAAAAGGTCAATATTTTTTAGTTTAAATAATACATTAAATATAGCATCTCTTTTATTTGACCTTTTCTGACCTTAAAGGTATTATTGTATTAATCATTCATTTGTTTTAAACAAGGAGGAGAAAAAATGAATTTAATTCCTACAGTTATTGAACAAACAAGTCGTGGTGAGCGTGCGTATGATATATACTCTCGTCTATTAAAAGACCGCATCATCATGTTAGGTAGCGCAATCGATGATAACGTAGCTAACTCAATTGTTTCACAACTTTTATTTTTAGCAGCAGAAGATCCAGATAAGGATATTTCATTATACATAAATAGTCCAGGAGGAAGTATTACTGCTGGTATGGCTATTTATGATACGATGAACTTTATTAAGCCTCAAGTATCTACAATTTGTATTGGTATGGCGGCTTCAATGGGTGCGTTCTTATTATCTGCTGGGGAAAAAGGAAAGAGATATGCTCTTCCAAATGCAGAAGTCATGATTCACCAACCATTAGGTGGTGCTCAAGGTCAAGCTACTGAAATCGAAATTGCAGCTAAGCGAATCTTGTTCTTACGTGATAAATTAAACAAAATTCTTGCAGATCGTACTGGTCAACCATTAGATACGATCGAGCGTGATACAGAGCGTGATAACTTTATGACTGCAGACCGTGCATTAGAATACGGATTAATTGATAAAGTAATTTCTAATACTGCAGCTATTAAATAATAATAAAAAACTAGCCGTAATTTTTCGGCTAGTTTTTTTATAGAAAAAAATTGGACATCCAACTTGTGAATGTCCAATTACATCAGATTTCTTCTCCAATAAAGTCCATTACGGCTTCCATCGCTTCAACTTCATCGTCGCCAGTAACAGTAATTACTATTTCTTCTCCATGTGGTACAGCTAAACTCATAACACCCATAATACTCTTAACGTTTACTTGTTTACCTTTGTAAGCTAATAATACTTCTGAACGAAATCTCGTAGCAACTTGAACAAATTGTGCTGCTGGACGAGCCTGTATTCCAGTTTCTAATAGTACTCTCCCTTTTTTCTCAATCATTTTTTCTTCCCTCTTAACTTTTATTTTATTTTTATTGGTTCTCCCGCTCTTAGTTTATCAGCTATTTCATCAATTTTACGTAGTCGATGATTGATTCCTGATTTACTAATCGCTCCGCTAGATACCATTTCACCTAACTCTTTTAATGTTACATCCTCATACGCTACTCGAAGTTCTGCAATTTCACGTAGCTTTGGCGGTAATATATCTAAACCAACTGAGTTTTGGATATAACGTATATTTTCAATTTGCCTGAAGGCTGCACTGATCGTTTTATTTAAGTTCGCAGTTTCACAATTTACTAGACGATTAACACTGTTTCTCATATCTCTTACAATGCGGATATCTTCAAACCTTAATAAAGCTGAATGTGCACCAACAACGTTTAAAAACTCTGTAATTTTTTCTGCTTCTTTTAAGTACGTAATATAACCTTTACGTCTCTCTAGTGTTTTAGCATTTAATCCAAACTCATTCATTAGACGACAAATTTCTTCCGTATGCTCTTTATATAGTGAAAAAATTTCTAAATGATATGAAGATGTCTCTGGATTATTTACCGAACCACCAGCTAGAAAAGCACCTCTTAAATAGGAGCGTTTACAACATTTCTTTCCAATTAGCTCTTTCGCTATTTCATTCGTAAAGGTAAATCCTTCACCAGTTATATAAAGATCATTTAAAATATGTTTCGCTTCTTCTTTTATTCGAACAATATATACATTGTTCTTTTTAAGACGCATTTTTTTACGAACGAGCAATTCAACGTCCACATCATAAACACGTTTAATTAATACATATATTCTTCTCGCAATTGCTGCATTTTCAGTAACTACATCTACAATAAATTGGCGACTCGCAATTGATAATGAACCATTCATTCGAATTAAAGAGGATAGCTCAGATTTTGAACAACAATCTTTGATCTCAATCGTTGTTAATTCTTTTTTCGTTTCAGATGCAAAGGACATTTGAATCACCCCCTCCTTCTAGCTCTATATATTTTTCCATTATTCTTTTATTTTTGTCGGGATTAGATCACATAAGATTTCAGCTAACTTTACTGTATCATGCCTAATCACATTATCATCATACTTAACGATCGACTTATGAACAATTTCTAGATTTAAAGAATTAAGCTCATTTATATCTAGTTTTACTTGTTGGGCATGTTCTTCTTTATAAAGTTCTAAAATATTTTTAGGCATTGTGCCTTCATTTACAATAATTGTATCGATAAAACTTGAGTCTAAATGTTGGTATAGAGCCTTTACATGATCACTTGCTGTATAATGCAAAGTTTCACCCGCTTGAGTCATCACATTACATACATATACTTTTTTAGCTTTTGAATTTACAACAGCCTTCCCAATTTTAGTAACTAATAGATTAGGAAGGATACTCGTATATAAACTACCCGGTCCAATTATAATTAAGTCAGCACGATTAATTTCATCAAGCGCCTCTTTTAAAGGCTCAACATTTCCTGGTGCTAAAAATACTCTTTTAATCTTCTTACCAGAATAAGGAATTTTCGACTCACCTGAAACAATTGTGCCATCTTCTAATTCAGCTTTTAATACGACACTTTGATTAGCTGCTGGTATAACTTTCCCTCTAACATTTAATACCCTTCGCATTTCAATGATTGCACGGTAAAAATCACCTGTAATCGCAGTCATTGCACTTAGCATTAAATTACCAAGAGAATGTCCAGAAAGGTCTCCAGATGTTGCAAATCGATGTTGGAATAATTCTTCCAACATCGGTTCCACATCTGATAACGCAGCAAGTACATTTCGTACATCACCAGGCGGTGGAATTTTTAACTCATCACGTAATCGTCCAGAGCTACCACCATCATCTGCGACTGTTACGATTGCGGTAATATCAACGGGATGTTTTTTCAACCCACGAACTAAAACAGATAGTCCCGTTCCGCCTCCAATTATTACTATTTTCGAACGTTGACTAACCATTACTTATGACTCCTTTTTTCAACGTCCCGATGACTAACATTCGTATCATATTGATCCTTATAGTAGTTAGCTAAATACTCCGCTAAAGTAACAGAGCGATGCTGACCACCCGTACATCCGATCGCAATGATTAGTTGTCGTTTACCTTCTCTTTTATATTGAGGTAACATAAAACTAATTAAATCAATTAATTTCAGCATAAATTCCGTTGTCTCATTAAATTTAAGAACATAAGAGGAAACTTCTTCATCTAAGCCAGTTAAAGGACGCATTGATTCAATATAAAATGGGTTTGGTAAAAATCGGACGTCAAATACTAAATCCGCATCAATCGGTATTCCGTACTTAAAACCGAATGACTGAATATTTACTGAAAAACCTTCTTGTTCATTTTCTCTAAATTGTTCAATTATTTTTTCTCGTAATATTTTAGGTTTTAAATCTGATGTATCATAAATTAATTGTGCACGCCCTTTTACCTCGGCTAAAAGAGTACGTTCCAACTCAATTCCTTTTAATGGAGAACCCGTTGGAGAAAGTGGATGTGAACGACGAGTTTCTTTGTAGCGAGTAACAAGTGCAGCATTCGTTGCGTCTAAAAATAAAATTTGAGGGATGATTGAAGGAGTAGACATTAATTGATCTAATGAATTCCCTAACTGATCAAAAAATTCTCTTCCTCGTAAATCCATAACAAGAGCAACTTTATCTGTTGTATTGTGATCAGGGTCCTTTAATAGCTCTACAAATTTTGGAAGTAGAGCAGGAGGAAGATTATCGACACAGAAATAACCGATATCTTCTAACGCTTGAACAACGACAGTCTTTCCGGCACCTGACATTCCAGTTATAATAACCATTTTTACATGTGATCTTGTAGGCATTTAACTCAACCCTTTCTATAATTTAGGTTAACTAGGATTTAAACGATATCTTAATAATTCAAAATCCGGTGTATATACAAAGGTACCATGTAAAATTTCTTTACCCTTTAGTAAATAATCAATAATATGATAGTCACCTGCTGCCATAGGAAGGTTTTTCACTTCATCTATTGCATGCCAGCGAAGAATTCCTTCTTCACACTCATCTTGATTTTCACCGTCAAACTCGGTAGCCAAAAATGAAAACATCATCCATTCATTCACTACCTTAGCATCTTCTTCTATAATAATTGTAAAAACACCTTTTAATTTTGGGTTTTTTAAGTATACACCTGTTTCTTCACGATATTCACGAACAACTGCTTCTCTAATGTTTTCACCTGGCTCCATCTTACCGCCGGGTGCAACCCACCAGTTTCTTCTAGGTTTTTGTAGCAAGAGGATATTATTTTCATTTACCAAAACACAATGTGTAACTCTTTGCATTTCTTATACCTCACTTACAATTTGGACTTGCAGTTGGTTGAAACTGCCCAATCTATATTATACCGTTAAACTAGTCAGACAACAACTTGTTAAGAGTGGGAATTAGGGTAGAAAGGTCCTGACTAAAGGAAAAAATTTTGTGGGTTCGAACAACGGTTTTAGGAACAAAACCGATCATTTTCGGAGACAAAAAAGAAAACTAACTGATTTACGAGCTTTAAAACGAAGACTAAAGGAGTGTAGTTACACTTATAATTGATTGCTAAAATTTGCAAAACGTCAGTTCTCCTTTGTGGTTGTATACTTTAATGCACAAAAAAAGGGAACATGGACAAGCGCATATCCATGTTCCTATATATATTAGGGGGCTCTCTGGTTATTGTCTATATTACAGTAACTATATTTCAAGAGAGTTACACCCTAATTACATATAAGTTTCAGAATATTACAATTTTGTTCACAATTCTAAAACTTAATTTTATCGGTTTTAATCAGGATTAATTAGTTTTAGATAATTCTTCTTTTAATTCTTCAATATAATGTTGTACTGCTTGAGCAGCAATACTTCCGTCTCCAGTAGCCGTTACAACTTGACGTAAAGTTTTTTCACGAACATCACCAGCAGCAAAAATACCTGGTACTCTTGTTTCCATTACATCATTTGTTTCGATATATCCATTTTCATTCGTAATACCTAGACTTAAGAATGGTTTTGTTAATGGCAGCATTCCAATATAGATAAATACACCATCTGTTTTAAATTCAGATTCTTCACCATTTTGAGTATCTACAAGCGTTACGCTACTTACTTTACCATCAGTTCCGTTAACTTCTTTAATTGTTGAATTCCAAATAAATGAAATCTTTTCATTTGCAAATGCACGGTCTTGAAGAATTTTTTGAGCTCGTAATTGATCTCTACGGTGAACGATTGTAACTTTAGAAGCATATCGAGTTAAATATACGCCTTCTTCTACTGCTGAATCTCCGCCACCTATAACAACTAATTCTTTATCCTTAAAGAATGCGCCATCACAAACTGCACAGTAAGATACACCACGTCCTCCAAGCTCTTGCTCACCTGGAACACCAATTTTTTTGTATTCTGCACCAGTTGAAATAATAATTGCACGTGTTTTGTATTCTTTTTTACCAGCAATGATTGTTTTATATTCTTTACCGTCGATAATTTCTTTAATGTCACCATAAGCGTATTCAGCACCAAATTTTTTCGCATGATCAAACATTTTATTTGATAAATCTGGACCTAAAATACTATCAAAACCTGGGTAGTTTTCAATTTCTTCAGTATTTGCCATCTGTCCACCTGGAATACCACGTTCCATCATTAATGTAGAAAGATTTGCACGAGATGTATATACAGCTGCAGTCATCCCTGCAGGACCAGCTCCAATGATAATAACATCATAAATTTTCTCTTCCATTTCTTAATCACTCCTTGTACTTAAATGGCTAATTGCCCTACTTCATTAACTATCACTATCCTAATACGCGATGACATAAAACAACAAATCATATGCTCATGATAAAGAAAACTCTTCGACTAACGAGCCTTTTAGGCGAAGTCAGAGGCGTAGTTGCACTTATACTTAATTCCTAGAATCGGCTACCACACTGGGTACAAATCCTTGTTGCCAATTTATACTCACCTTGATGAGAAATAAAGAAAGCTTGCATTAACACCATCTGGTATTAAAACAAGCTTCGAATGGCGCTAATGCCTTTATTTAATAAATAGGTAGAGATATTATAGTTTGCTGCAATTTTCTTTTGTGATACACGTTTTACTTCATTTTCAACAAGATAATGTGTAGCAGCTAATAAAACATCTTCATGTACAGGTAATTCTTTATATTTTAATGTAAGTTCACAAATAGCGAAAAACCATAATTGAAGATGATTACGTAGTATTATATAATCTTCTTCCCAAGTTGTCTGTACTTTCTTTGCTCCGTTAATTGCAATATTCAATGATGGATGAGGCTCTAGATAACACATATTATTCAAAAGAACTTGTTCTAATTGTTCATCAAGGCCAATATTTTCTAATGGATTTAAATCTTGAAGGATTGAACTGAATTTCTGTTCATAATAATATTCCTTCATAAAATAGATTAATCCCCATCTCTCACTATTCGAATTGGAGTATTTTGCTTGGTACTCTGTTTCAGCCATTAATTGTTCAATTTCATTCGATGAATGTTTCTTTTCAGCCCATGGAGCCAATTCCTCATGATCATCAAATTCACTTGTCATTTCAAAATTCCAAATACGCTCCGCTGTTTCAATTCTTCCAGATTGATAAGCTGCATCACAGAACATATAATAAAACTGTATTTCACGATCTGGTCTTTCCATATAAAGTAAATTAAATAACTTATAAGCTTCTTCATATTTCTTGAATTGATAAAAAAGTACACCAAGCTTGTGGCGGTGCTCTTCAGAGATTGGAAGAATATTTGATAAGCCTTCAAGATATTGCAGAGCAATTTCTTGTTCGTTTAATATTCTTTTTAGCATTGTTAAATGAATTAAAGCTGATAAATTACCTGGATTTTGTTCTAAAACATATTGTAATACTCTTTCAGCTTCCTCAGGATTACCTAAATGAAGCTCAACTAAAGCTAGGTTATTATAAGCTGGCCAAAATTCTTGATACTTATCAACAATTGTAAGTAAAGTTGTTTTAGCAGATTTCCAATCATGATTTGCCAAATAGGTTGTAACTCGCTCTTGAAGCACTAATAAATCATCATTAATACTTAAATCATCATCTTCTTCACTATGAATAATATCTAAATAGTCTTCTAGTTCCTCTATTTGCTCTTCATCCGTACCAATTTCTAAATACTTTTGAGCATACAAATTTGCTTTTTGGAACAATCCTAATTCAAAAAATGCAAATGCTAATAAATAATATACATCCTCATTTGTCGGATATTTATCTAAAATATATTCTAAAATTGTTATTGTAGTTTGATATTGATGTAATGATAAAAGCTTTCTAGAAATATCTATAAGAACTGTTTGATTTTCTTCATTTTCAGCAGCTTTTTTCAAATAATAAATCGCTTGCTCAGAATCGTTACTATTATAAGCTTTCATCCCTTTTTCGTAGAAATAATCTTTCGGTAACGAGAACGAAACGACATTATGAAATTGATTTGTTTGATTCCCCAAATTTTCAGACATTCGATCCTCCAGTTTTTCAAGCTTATCACAGTATATCACATAAAAAGAGGAAATAGTCGCCGTCCAAATTATAAGAATTTTAGACGAACGTACAATTTCCACATTATCTAAATAAGTTGTCAAAGTATTATTTTAACCGAAACAAAAAATATTGAAAACCACTTTTTAAATAGTAGTTTCAGATTGAGGTAATGAAATAATAATCATAGGATTACCTCCAACGAATGCACCGGCTGGAACATCCTTGTTGACTAGTGTTGAAGCCGAAACTTTCGCACCATCACCTATTGTGATACCCGGCAGAATTGTCGTATTTGCACCAACTAACACATTATTACCAATAATGACTTCTCCTAATCGATATTCATTAATTAAATATTCATGCGCCAAGATTGTTGTATTATAGCCGATAATCGAATTCCTTCCAACTGAAATTAGTTCTGGAAACATTAAATCAGGCGTTACTTTAAATGCAAAGGCTGCATACTCTCCTACTTTCATTCCAATGAGATTCCTATACATCCAGTTTTTCAGTCTAAAGAAAGGGATATAACGAGCTATTTCAATGACAATAGTATTTCGAAATGTTTTCCAAAATGAAACAGTCTTGTACACTTGCCAAAGTGAATTCTCACCTTCAATTAGGTAGCGCTTCGTTTTCCTCAATTCTCATCAATTCCTAAAATTGGTAAGAGATCACTCATCTTTTCAAGCATAAAATCAGGTTTAAAAGTAGCTAAAAATTCTTTTCCTTTTAGTGACCAAGCAACCCCTGCTGTTTTCGTTCCAGCATTTTGACCACCTTCAATATCATGGTAATTATCGCCCACCATTATACTCTCTTCAGGAATAGAATTTAATTTTTTAAGAGCTAATTGAATCGGTTCTGGATGTGGCTTTGCATTTTGCACGTCATCAATTGTGATAACAGTATCAAAGAATTGCTTTAATCGACTAAAACTTAAGCCCATCTCAACAACATTTCGCGCCTTTGTTGTTACTATCCCAATTTTATAGCCTAATTTGTGTAAAGTTTCTATCGTCTCATAAACCGTTTCATACTCCTCAACAAACTCATCATGCATCTCCATATTAAAACGTCGATATTCAGAAATGAACTCTTCAACTCTTTCTTCATCTACCGTAGAGAAGGATTCAGTTAAAGTTGGACCCATAAAAGGTATAACATGTTCACGCTTGTATTGTTCAGGATAATATTTATTCAAAGTATGCAAGAATGAAGCAATGATTAATTCATTTGTATTAATTAAAGTACCATCTAAATCAAATAGTATCGTATTTATTTTCATAAGAATTTCCTTTCTATTTCACTTCAGCTTTTAAACTTGATTCAGTTTTTCTACCAACTCTTCCTACGATTCTTGCAACTATACAAGTAACAACTAATGCGACAAAGAAACGTATTAAAAATAAGTATAAAACTGGAATCCCTAAAGGAATAAAGAGAAGTGTATCTTCAACAACAGCATGACAAGCTACTAAAAATAAGAAAACGAGGTATAAATCTCGTTTCGAAACACCATCTTCTTTAACGGCTTGAATCATAACACCTGCTCCAAAAGCTAATCCAAAAAACAATCCCGCAGCCAATGTAACTCCAGCTTTAGCTTCAACACCGATTAATTTAGTAAAAGGAGATAATGCTTTTGTTATATAATTCATCCACCCAAAATCTTTTGCAATTTGAATAACTAGCATTAATGGAAAGACAATTTTAATAAGGTTTAAAATACCTATTAATGACGAAATGATGGCATTATAAACGATATCCCATCCTGACTGGTTAACGCTTTCTGCAACTGCAATGCCTTTATGAACAATTTCTGTTCCACCAGACCAAAAGAAATGGATACAAATAGCAGATATAATTGCAAATCCTATCCTTACTAACACAACAAAAGATGCTCGAACCCCTACAGCAGTAGCTACTGTCGTTTCAACAAATAGATTATGAGAAAAACTTAACATAACTGCAAGGATTAATGCCTCCTTAACAGTTAAATCCATCGGTAGCATTGCTCCAAGGGCTGCATATAGATTTAAAACATTCCCTAAAACTAATACTAATGCTGCATCTCCCTTTAAACCGATAAAACTCATTAATGGTTCAAGAATATTAACAAACCAGTCCATTAGTGCAGTTTCTTTAATAATCGTTAAAATGAAAGAAATAGGGAAAATTATTTTCCCTATTTTCCAAGAAGTTTGTAAACCAACTAGTAACCCTCTCTTTAAAGTTTCCAACGTGCTCCCCACTCCTGTTTTACAAACTTATGCGTCTAAATAACGCTCATTCGATAACCCTTTAACTCTACGATAAACAAGAATGAAAATAGATAGTATGATAATGACGACTGAAATAAATTGAGCCATTCTAATTGTACTTGTTAACATTAAACTATCGGTTCTTAGTCCTTCAATAAAGAAACGACCAACTGAGTACCAAATTAAATAAGTTAAAAACATTTCACCACGTCTTAGATTCACTCTTCTTAAAATTAGTAAGAAAATAATCCCTAATAAACTCCATAAAGATTCATATAAAAACGTTGGATGATAATACGTTCCATCAATATACATTTGATTAATGATCCAATTAGGTAAATGAAGACTTTCTAAAAATGATCTAGTTACTGGTCCTCCATGAGCCTCTTGGTTCATGAAGTTTCCCCAACGTCCAAGCATTTGACCTACTAAAATACTTGGTGCTGCTATATCGGCAAGCTTCCAAAAAGAAATGCCTCTTTTCTTTGAAAAGAAGTAACTAGCAATAAATGCTCCAATTAAACCACCGTGAATAGCTAATCCACCATGCCAAATAGCCGGTATTTCACTAACATGCTTAGAGTAGTAGCTCCACTCAAAGAGCACATAATAAATTCTAGCCCCTATAATTGCTGAAGGTAGAGCTACTAAAATAAGATCCAAAAATGTATCATCAGGTATTCCACGTCGTTTACTTTCACGAATTGCCAACCATAAACCTAATACAACACCTAAACCGATCAATACCCCATACCACTTTATAGAAAGAGGACCTAAGTGTAAAAATACTTTATCTAATGGCTGAATATTTGACTCCATTTCAACTTCCCCACTTTTTCATTAAATTAAATCACTAACATTATTACCGCCTTGAATTACTTTCTCTAAACGATCTGCAAATTGCTGCGCAGCATTCACACCCATATTTTTTAAACGGAAATTCATCGCTGCTACTTCAATAATAACAGCTAAATTTCTACCTGGTCGAACAGGCAATGTGATTTTCGAAATATCTGTATCTAATATTCTAAGTTTTTCATCGTCTAAGCCAACTCGGTCGTAAACCTTTTGGGAGTCCCAAGTCTCTAAATCAATGTTCAACGTAATACGCTTGTAATTACGCACAGATCCTGCTCCGAAAAGGGTCATTACATTAATAATTCCTAATCCACGAATTTCTAATAAATGCTCAATTAATTCTGGCGATGAACCAATTAGCGTATCCTCATCAGTTTGACGAATCTCTACTGAATCATCTGCTACTAATCGATGACCACGTTTTACTAACTCTAGAGCCGTTTCACTTTTACCTACTCCACTTTTACCAGTAATTAATACGCCAACACCATAAATATCTACTAGTACACCGTGTAATGCTGTAGTTGGAGCAAGTTTAGCCTCTAGATAACTCGTAAGTCTACTATACATTTTAGTTGTCTTACTGTTTGAGAGTAAAATAGGTACTCCAGTTTCTTCACCCGCTTCAATTAATTCGGATGGAATTTCTAAACCACGTGTCACAATAATACAAGGTGTATCATCTGCACAAAGTTTTCTTAATCGATTATGTTTTTCTTCGTCAGTTAAGCTATGATAAAAAGTTAATTCTGTTTTCCCTAATATTTGTACTCGATCAGATGGATAGTATGTAAAAAAACCAGCAACTTCTATACCTGGGCGAGATAAGTCAGTCGTGTTAATCGAACGATTCAAACCCGCACTTCCACTAATGACCTCTAATTTAAAATACTCAACTAAATTCTTTGTACGTAATTTAGCCATACAAGCCTCCTAAGGATTAATAATTATATATTATCTCTCATATTGTACCATTTTTAAACTTTGTGGGAAAATGTCGACAAGTCACTAACTGCGCTAAAACGATTAAAAATCATTAATGTAAAAGTGAATTTATCACGATATTTAGTAACTTCAATCAGTTTTAGCATTTAATGATAATCAGTTAAATAACAACGGAGTTCACATAATGTTCGAAAATCCAATTAATCTAAAAAACAAAAAAGAGACTCTCAAAAGTACTTTAACTTAAGAGACTCCTCTTTTTCTACCGATGACTATTCTTTTTTTTATCCTTTGAACCAAACACAAAATATTGAATTAACATACTGAATGTACTAATTAAAATCGATGCGATAATAGCAGTTCCAAAACCATTTACTCGTAAGGCATCCCCTAATAAATAATCAGTAATTTCAAGCGTAAATGCATTAATAATAAACAGGAATAATCCCATTGTAAAAATGGTTACAGGTAAAGTTATTAAAATTAAGATTGGACGAATAATTGTATTTAAAATTGATAACACCAACGCAGCAATGATCGCCGTTGGAATATTTTTTACATAAAAATCTGGTTGCAGAAATCCTGCTACTACAATAAAAACTAAGCTATTAATAGCTAATGAAAATAACCATCTCATTTATTTCACGTCACCTTCTTCTGGAACAACAAATATCCAAATTAGATACACGAATAGAAGTGCTCCAAATCCTACGAAGAATAATATAACAAATAGTAAACGGATTAATGTACTGTCCAAATTAAAATATTTACCCAATCCACCACAAACACCCGCAAGCATAGAATCTTTAGAAGATCGATATAGTTTTTTCACAAAAATCTCCTCTCTATCGATACGCCCTCATTTTTTTATCATTACAAATTTATCTATTTCATTATTTATTCTATGTTAAAACATTAAAGAAATGTGGACTACTTTTCAAGTAAAAGGAACTATGAATGACATTAACAAAGAAAAAGAAGAATAGTTGATTTCCGTTGCAGAATGCTCGCTTTCCAGCTAATTCAACTGGAGTTGAGCACCCTTTTCGTTCAATCAACTACTCTATCACATCAATATTTCAATAACTATATACTTATAAAAAGAGACTTTTTTAAGATTCCATCAATGCTAATCTTTTTTCCATTCTAGCCTTGTCACGTTCTAATACAGCTTTTAAATACTTACCTGTATGAGACGCTTCGACTTTACATAGTTTCTCTGGTGTACCAGTTGCTACGATCGTACCACCTTTGTCTCCACCTTCTGGTCCTAAATCGATTAGATGGTCGGCTGCTTTAATGACATCTAAGTTATGTTCAATTACAAGTACAGTATCTCCATTATCTACTAGTCTTTGTAAAACAACTAATAATCGTGCAATATCATCAACATGAAGACCTGTAGTAGGTTCATCTAGTATATATAAAGTTCTTCCGTTCGTACGTTTATGGAGCTCAGAAGCTAGTTTTACACGCTGAGCTTCTCCGCCAGATAAAGTTGTAGCAGGTTGACCTAATGTAATATACCCTAAACCTACATCGTTTAACGTTTGAAGTTTACGCTTAATTTTAGGAATATTTTCAAAGAATGAAACTGCATCCTCAACTGTCATATTCAAAACTTCAGAGATTGATTTATCCTTATACTTAACTTCTAAAGTTTCTCGATTATATCGTTTACCATGACAAACCTCACATGGTACGTAAACATCAGGTAAGAAATGCATTTCTATTTTAATAATTCCATCGCCTCGACATGCTTCACATCTACCGCCTTTTACGTTGAAGCTAAAACGACCTTTCTTATAACCTCGAACCTTTGATTCATTCGTAGCAGCATATACATCTCGAATATCATCAAATACACCAGTATAAGTAGCTGGATTTGAACGAGGAGTACGACCAATTGGTGATTGATCAATATCTATAACCTTCTCCAATTGTTCAATCCCTTTAATTTCTTTATGCTCCCCTGGACGTACTTTCGAACCATTTAATTTTTGAGCTAATGATTTATATAATATCTCATTAATTAATGTACTTTTCCCTGATCCTGATACACCTGTTACTGCAACGAACGTACCTAATGGGAATGAAGTTGATACATTTTTTAAATTGTTTTCTTTTGCTCCAACAATTTTAATTTCACGTCCATCGCCTTTTCTACGCTCAAGAGGTACAGGAATAAACTTCTCACCGGATAAGTACTTCCCTGTTAATGAATTTTGATCATTCATTACTTCATTTGGCGTTCCTTGTGAAATAACCTGTCCACCGTGAATACCAGCTCCCGGTCCAATATCAATTAAATAATCTGCTGCTAGCATCGTATCTTCATCATGTTCTACAACAATTAATGTATTTCCGATGTCTCTCATATTTAACAATGTTGAGATTAAACGATCATTATCTCGTTGGTGTAATCCAATTGATGGCTCATCCAAAATATATAATACACCGGTCAATCTCGAACCAATTTGAGTCGCCAAACGAATCCTTTGAGCTTCTCCACCAGATAATGTACCAGCAGCTCGGTTCAATGTTAAATAATCTAAACCTACATTTACTAAAAAGCCTAAACGCTCTCTAATTTCTCGAAGGATTAGATTTGCAATTTTTTCTTGTTTTGGCGTTAAATCAAGCGATCCAAAGAAATCAAACGCTTCTTTAACTGACATTTTTGTTACTTCACCGACATGCAAGCCACCAATAAATACAGCAAGTGCCTCTTTTCTTAGACGATGCCCTTTACAAGTTGGACAATGTTGTTGAGCCATGTATTTTTCCATTTGCTCACGAATAAAATCTGAAGATGTTTCTTTAAAACGTCTTTCTACATTGGAAATAACACCTTCAAATTCAATCATTGCTTCACGAACATGACCTTGCTCGTTATCATATTTAAAATAGATTTGTTCTCCATTACTACCATAAAGAATTTTATCTTGTTGATCTATTGGTATGTCTTTAAATGGAATATTCATATCAATTCCGTAATGATTACAAACACTTTCTAGTAATTGAGGATAATACATCGAGCTAATTGATTCCCAAGGTGCTATTGCATTTTCTTTAAGTGACAATTCATCATTTGGGATAACTAAGTTTAAATCTACTTCTAATTTGGTTCCTAATCCATCACATGAATGACATGCTCCAAACGGGCTGTTAAATGAAAACATGCGCGGTTCTAATTCCCCAATTGAGAAACCACACAGAGGACATGCATGATGTTCACTAAAAAGTAATTCTTCTTCGCCTATAACATCAATGATTACTCGACCTTCTCCTAGTTTTAATGCTGTTTCAAGAGAATCAGCTAGTCGAGATGCCACACCATCTTTTACAACAATACGGTCAATTACAACTTCGATTGAATGCTTCTTATTTTTCTCTAATTCTATTTCATCAGATACATCAAATAGCTCACCATCAACACGAACGCGAACGAAGCCTTGTTTTTTAATTTCTTCAAATACTTTTACATGTGTCCCTTTTCGACCAGATACCACTGGAGCAAGCACTTGAATTTTCGTTCGTTCAGGATACTCCATTACACGATCTACCATTTGTTCAACTGTTTGAGAAGTAATTTCGATACCATGATTTGGACAAATAGGTGTTCCTATACGAGCATAAAGAAGTCGCAAATAGTCGTAAATCTCTGTTACAGTACCAACTGTCGAACGAGGATTTCGGCTAGTCGTTTTTTGATCAATTGAAATCGCGGGTGAAAGCCCTTCGATTGAGTCAACATCAGGTTTATCCATTTGACCTAAAAATTGACGAGCATACGCAGATAGTGATTCTACATATCTGCGTTGACCTTCTGCATAAATCGTATCAAATGCTAGAGATGACTTACCTGATCCAGATAAACCAGTCACAACTACTAATTGATTACGAGGAATCGTAACATCGATATTTTTTAAGTTATGCGCTCTGGCTCCTTTAATAATTATTTCATTCATACTTTTCAAGTTCTTCACCTCTCAGACTTCAATTCTAATATTAAGTCACGAAGTTCTGTTGCTCGTTCAAAATCAAGCGCCTTCGCTGCGTCCTTCATTTCCATTTCAATTGATTGAATAAATAAATGACGTTCTTTTTTGTTCATTTTCTTATATTTAGCACTAATGCCGTTTTCATAAACTTCTTCTTCTTCGGCAACAGAAGTAGCTCGAATTACATCACGAACTTGCTTAATAATCGTTTTAGGAGTGATTCCATATTTTTGGTTATATTCTTCCTGAATCTCACGACGGCGTTTTGTTTCATTAATCGCGATATCCATTGAGTTCGTCATTTTATCGGCATACATAATAACATGACCATTAGAATTCCTTGCAGCACGACCAATTGTTTGGATTAAAGAACGTTCAGAACGTAAAAATCCTTCTTTATCTGCATCTAAAATAACGACTAATGAAACTTCAGGAATATCAATACCTTCACGTAAAAGGTTAATACCAATTAAAACGTCATACTTACCTAAACGAAGATCACGAATAATTTCAATTCGTTCAAGTGTTTTAATTTCAGAATGTAAATAGTTAACTTTAATTCCGATTTCTTTCAAATAATCTGTTAAGTCCTCAGACATTTTCTTCGTTAGTGTAGTAATTAGCACTCTCTCATTTTTAGCAATACGGTTACGAACTTCATCGATTAGATCATCAATTTGACCTTCAATCGGGCGAACATCAATTGTCGGATCTAATAGACCTGTTGGACGAATAATTTGCTCTACTTTTTCTGGGCATAGGTCTAGCTCATATGGTCCAGGTGTAGCAGTTACGTAAATAGTTTGTTGAACTTTTTCTTCAAACTCTGCAAACTTTAATGGTCGATTGTCCAATGCTGACGGCAGACGGAATCCATGATCTACTAATACTTGCTTTCGGGCTTGGTCACCGTTAAACATTCCTCGAATTTGCGGAACCGTAACATGTGACTCGTCAATCACCATTAAGAAATCTTCTGGAAAATAATCTAATAATGTATAAGGCGTAGAACCTGGTGGTCTCAGCGTCAGATGACGGGAATAGTTTTCAATTCCTGAACAAAATCCCATCTCGTTCATCATTTCTAAATCATATCTAGTTCGCTGCTCAAGCCTTTGAGCCTCTAGTAACTTACCGTTATCTCTCATTCCCTTTAATCGTTCTTCTAACTCAACTTCAATATTTTTAATGGCAATTTTCATTTTTTCTTCACGTGTAACGAAGTGGGAAGCCGGGAAAATTGCAACGTGTTCACGGTCACCTAAAATTTCACCTGTTAAAGCATCCACTTCTCTAATTCTCTCAATTTCATCACCAAAAAATTCCACACGAATACAGTGCTCATCACGTGATGCCGGGAATATTTCAACAACATCACCACGAACTCGGAATGTACCACGAGAGAAGTCAATATCATTACGCGCATACTGAATATCTACTAGTTTATGTAATAAGTCGTCTCTACTAATTTCCATTCCAATACGAAGAGAACAAACTAATTCACGATATTCTTCAGGAGAACCTAAACCGTAAATACAAGATACACTCGCTACAATAATGACATCCTTACGTTCAAAAAGGGAGGAAGTCGCAGAGTGACGTAATTTATCAATTTCATCATTAATACTTGAATCTTTTTCAATGTAAGTATCCGTTTGAGGTACATAAGCTTCTGGCTGAAAATAATCATAGTAACTAACGAAATACTCAACTGCATTATTTGGAAAAAACTCTTTTAATTCACTATATAATTGCCCTGCTAATGTTTTATTGTGAGCAAATACTAATGTTGGTTTTCCTACTTCTTTAATTACATTTGAAATGGTAAACGTTTTTCCCGTACCTGTTGCACCTAACAAAACTTGATGCTCTTTACCATTTTTAACCCCATCAACTAATTGCTTAATCGCATTTGGCTGGTCACCTTGAGGTGAATAATTAGAAACTACCTCGAATTCCTGCTCCATCTTCCCCGCCTCCATTTCCAAAACATACCTATCCTTCTATTTTACCACAAAATTTCAAAAATCAATCAAAAACAGAACAAACGTACTTTAAATTTTAATCATCATTACATATTATCGATGTTCAAGTACGAAATCAAGTAATCAAACTAGAACGTATATTCCTTAAGTGTAGGATGAGGTAAAGAAAAAAGACCAGGAATAAAGAAAGAAGAAGGAGTAGGAAAAGATTTTATAAGTTTTATAAAATCTTTTCCTATAACCCATGTCTTTTCTTTTTCCTGCCCTACTTATTCAACCTTAAAATCATATATCTGTAATTTTTTTAATGCTTTACTAGCATTTCCTTTAATATTCTTTACTTCAATCTTACCTTCGAAAACACTTTGTCCATTTACTAAGTCAGCAATAATGAATTCTTTATTGATCTTCCCTGGATTTTCTACATTATTCGTAATTACATATAGTTTTCCATTAATGATAGTATAGTTTGAAAGGTTATTACTATTTACTTTAGAAATAAGTACTGGTTCACCTTCGACTTTTTTATTGTTTAGATTATACTTTAAAACTGAAATAGCTTTATCTCCGTGCGTTATAAAATACAAGTTATCTTTTTCATGTATGACATTACTCTGAATCACTTGTTTTTTTTGTTCATTCGATAAATTTAAAGTCTCTTCTTTACCAGTTTCTAAGTTAAATACAACTACTTCATTACTAATCTCTTCAGTTGTTGTTTCTCCATTTGATTGAACCGTATCTTTTAGTTTTACCTTTTTGTAAACATTGTATATAGAAGGAACTGTTTCATCTGATTCTTTGATTGAATTTTGAATTTCAGTATGTGTATGAGTTTTTTGATCATTTGTTGTTTTATTAATAACAGTACGATCAACAATTTTCTTTTGGTTTACATTAATTCGATACATTACTTGCTCATTTTGATCGACATACACACTTGAATTTGTAGTATTATTATTCACTACATTCGTTTTATTTTGAGAAGTAATGACAACTAAATCTTTTCCAATTAGCTGTACATCATTTACATTAATATATGAGAAGTTTTCTTCACCTGGGATTTCAAGTTTAAATTTATAACGATCTTTATTTTGAAGATCAAGACCATCTATATACATTTTAAAGTGATTATTTTTATTCTCATAAATACCACCAAGTTTTCCACCTTTTACATCAGCATGCCATGCATAATCTTTATCGATATAAAATTGAGAAGAAGAAATTTTTCCGCGCATAAAGTTTCTTTCTTTCTTTTTTAAATCATTTAATTTCTTTAAATCATAGTATTCACTATCAAGCTCGTTAAGCATTGAATTACTGTCTTTATATTTACTTCCATCAGTAGTAATACTTAAGCTCCTACCTTGATCATATCCAGCGCTAATAATTAAATCTTTAACGTATTTTGAATCTCCATTTTCAGTCTTTAAGTAAAACTTAGGTAACTTACTTTCTGACATTGCTACTTTCGTAAAAAACGTACCTAAACTGATCGTCGTGACAACAGCTATTATTGCCAAATTACGATATCGCTTCATTCTTAACTCCTCCTTACACCGATACTTTGTTTTTTAATAAATATTTACTAAATAAGATTGAGCCTATAATGATAATTGTAAAAAGGCCTAATTCCATATAGATCACTTCACTTGGATAAAATGAAAAGTCATCTTCAAACATGTAGGATTGAATAAAAGCTGGTATAAGAAGTAAACCTACAATTGCAACCACGTATAAAATCCCAAATAATATGCCTTTCCATCGATAACTACGTTCTAAAAGAATGAATGTGAAAAGAGTAAATACTAAGCCCATTCCAATAAGATACCTAAAAATAAAATCCACAAAATTACTTGGTAAAATCATTTGAAAAATAGTAGGACTCATAAAAAGGTCTATCGTACTCATTTTCCCTAAAAGTTCACTTGGAACTATTTGTTGAAATACGTTTATTTCAATCGGTAAAAGTATTAGTTGAAAAGCGAGCAAACTCAATACCATAATTAAGATTGTAGTCGCTTTCGCAAAGTAAATTGTCATTCTTGAAGTTGGTAACATGAATAAACGGTAAATAAATGTGTTTTTCCCGAAATAATCTCTGTACCAAATCATAAAAACATAGAACATCATTAAAGCGATACAGATTATAATTGGCCCAATAAATAACGGATGATTAGCAACCTGATTAAAGTTAAGTAATCCATTTGAAGAGATAAACTCCTCTGTTGCTTTCAAAGAACTTGCATAGTTTGCATCATTAGCAGCTTCCATATAGTTGGACTTTACTACAAATAAACTTACAAACTGTGAAATAGCTACTACAATTAATAACCCTATATATAATTTAAAAAATCGATTAACTTCAAAATTAACTAGTTTTAAATATCGATTCACGATTCATACACCTCTCTCATTACATCCATAACTGATTTACCTTCTTCTAATCTGATCTCTTCTGTATAAAACTCTTTTAGTATTTCGCCGTTATCTAATAAAACGACCTTATCGATTAAATGCTCAATATCACTAATTTCATGCGTTGTTATAATCACGCCTCGATCCTCAATTAAGTGACTCGTAAACACTTTTGCAATTTGTTCTCTACTAAACATATCGATACCAGAAAAAGGTTCATCCATCAGAACATAATCAACATCTAGTCCTAAACCAAAAAGTAAATTTGCTTTTGCAGCATTCCCTTTTGAAAGCTCACCTAGTTTCTCGTCTTCCTTTAAACGGAAAAAACCAAGTAATTCTTTTGCACGCTCTGAATTCCAATTTACATAAAAATCCTTCATAAACTGCATTGCTTCTCCAACTGTAAAACTAGGAAGCATTGTAAGTGTATCTGGAATAAACGTGATATTTTCGTACATTGTATGATTCATTTTTTTATCATCTATTAATATTTCACCGCGATCAATTGGCGTAATCCCCATAATTGCCTTCATTGTTGTAGACTTACCAACACCGTTAATACCAATTAAACAAGTGATTTCTCCTTTATTTGCAGTGAAAGAAATATCACGTAAAACATTTTTCCGACCATATTTTTTTGAAACATTCTTTACTTGTATCATTTAAGCCTCTCCTTTCCCTTCATCTTTTATCTTTTGTTCATAATTTTGTTTGACCATTGTAAGTAACTCTTCAACCGGAACATTTATTACTTTAATTGAATCGACAAATTCATTGACAGCTTCCATAATCAATTCATTTCGTACACCATTTAACACTTTTATTTCAGTCGTAATCTTACTAGGGAAATTTCGTTCAGTCGTAATCAATCCTTGTTCCTCCATTTCCTTGTATGCTTTTTGTACAGTATTCGGATTTATATTAAATTGAACAGCTAATTCTCTTCTTGATGGTATTTCTTGACCAGCCTCTAATAGTCTTTTGGCAATTTGTTGTTTAAAATGCCTAACTACCTGTAGATAAACCGGTTCACGGTTATTCACTATAAATTCCATCAATCCACCTCCTCGTTCTTTATACGATTTTTGTAGTATATGTGTGTACTACTTAGTTCATACACTCAGTACGTAACGACGTGTATTACTTAATTAATACACCTTATACGTGTACTATACATGTAGTACACCAAAATTGTCAAACACAAAATTTAAAAATACTAGACTAAAATTGAACCATTCCAATTAGTCTAGTATTCCTACACGATCCTTAATTTAGTTTTTTTCGATCTTTTCGAACAACTAAAAAGTAAAAGAAGACACTTGGCCAAGGGAATTGAATCATTCCTAACAGCCCCCATAACCAGGCTGAACGATTTCTCTTTTTAGCGTTTGTAAAAAGTGTGATACTTTGAGTTATTAAAATTATAAAGACTAAAACTAATATGATAATATTTTCTGTTGTCCATTCCACTTTAGATCAACTCACTTTCAATTTTCTTTTTATCTCGTTTAAAAATAATCGGTAGTGCAATAAAGCCTAAACCTTGAATAATAACAATGCTTACTGGTGCCTCTAAAGCAATAAGAAGTGCCCCGATGAATAGACTGCATGCTACACAAATGAATACGATTAGTTCTTTAAGAAAAATGGTTTTCTTTTTTTCCTGATGAATACTAAGTTTTTCTGTAATCGTACTGATTGAAGGTACATGTACATTCGTTAATTCATCAAACTGCTTAAATGCTGAAACAATTTCTTCTTTATCCATCTTGCATTAACTCCTTTCTTAATTCCTTCATTCCATTATGAATTCTTGATTTAACTGTTCCTTCTCGAATTCCCATCATATTTCCAATTTCTTCGTTCGTATAGCCGTAGTAATGCTTTAATAATATAGCCGTTCGCACGTCTGATTTAAGCTTTTCAAAGCCCTCCATAATTTCACGCCACTCAAACCCTTTATAGGCTAACTGCCAATTTAAGGAGCGCGATAACTTTTCAGACTCATTTTTTTGCCAAAACCATTCGCGCTTTTTCCTTCTTTGTTGATCTAAATAAAGTCTAGTAGCGATTGTAATTAGCCAAGTTGAAAATTTGGATTGTCCGTTGTATTTCTTTATATTGTCATAACCTTTCAACATCGTATCCTGCACTAAATCTTCTGCAGTTTGCTGATTTAGGGTCATCTTTAAAACGTATTTATATAAAAAGGAATAATGGATTTGAAAAAGTTTAGCAAATGCATCTTGGTCACCTTGCTGAGCATCTTTAATAATTTCTAATTCATCTAAAGCAGCCATTTCTTCCTCCTTCCTAGCTAACTTATACAATAATTATTTAGTTTTCATTTGTTATACGATTAGGTTCTACAAATCGTTCATTTTTCTTTAATTTTTTCAAAAAAAAAAATGAAGGGTAAATTCGACTTTACCCTTCACTTTTATTAAACTTATTTAGGACGATCAATCGTAAACATTTCCCCAACTTTAGCATAGTCATTCCCTGCTAATCGACTAACTGCTTTTAAGCCATTAGCATCTATACGTCCATTTTCATAAATTTCATCTTCTATATGAAAATAAACAACCTTGCCAATTAATAAGTCACAAGCTTCATTATCTTTACCTAATGGAATTGATTGTTCTAAAACACATTCCATTCGAATTTTTGACTCTTTCACTCCTGGTACTGAAACCTTTACACTTTCCACAGGGGTTAATCCTGCTAACTCAACTTCACTCTCGGTAGATGGCAAAGCTGCTGCTGTTTTATTAATCGCTTCTACGTTTGATTCATCAACAATATGAACGACAAATTCTTTTTTCTCAATAGCGTTTTTAGCTGTATCTTTTTGTTTGCCATTTTGTCGTTGAACAGATACAGATATCATAGGTGGATTAGACGTTACAATGTTGAAATAACTAAAAGGTGCCCCGTTTAAAACTTTCTCATTTGATTCTGTTGTCACAAAAGCAATTGGTCTTGGAATAATCCCACCAATTAAGAACTTATAATTATCACGTTCACTTATATCCGCTGGAGAAAAAGATTTCATCATTATTAATTACCCCCTAAAAGTTTTTTTGATACCAATCACTTGCTGCTTCAATTTCCGATCTAGTTAAGCTATGCCCCATGTTTTCCCAATGAATAACCACTTTTGCACCGGCACCGTCTAACAATGATGCTAATTCTTCTGTTTCTTGCGGTAAACAGATTGGATCATTTTTTCCTGCTCCAATGAAGACCGTCACATCTCTCATATTTGGCAATTCTAAATCACGAATCGGTACCATCGGATGCAATAGCATTGCGCCCTTAAATACATTTTCATAATGGAACAGTAGACTTCCAGCAATGTTTGCACCGTTTGAATAACCAATTGCAATCATATTGTTTGGATCAAATCCATGCTCTGCCGACGCCGATTCAATAAATTCTTTTAATTCTTTTGTACGGAAAACTAAATCTTCCATATCAAATACACCTTCAGCTAATCGCTTAAAAAAACGTGGCATTCCATTTTCACTCACATTTCCTCTTACTGATAATACAGAGGCTTCATCATCGATCATACCTGCAATTGGTAATAGATCAAGTTCATTCCCACCTGTACCATGTAATAATAAAAATGTTGGCTTCGATGGATTACTCCCTCTATTAAATACGTGCTTCATCGTCATTCTCCTTTCACTTCTCTAACAACAATAGGTTGTAAGTGATTTTCTATTATTTCACGATTTGGTTCCTGCCATTTTGGTAGCATTAACTGTTCTCCTAAATGGTCTTTATTCTCATCGATCGTAAATCCTGGTGGATCAGTTGCAATTTCAAATAACATTCCACCATTTTCACGAAAATAAATTGCATTAAAGTAATTTCGATCTTTTATTTCAGTAACTCCATAATGATTATCATATAATTTATGTTGCCATTTTATATGTTCTTCATCATTACTTGCTCTCCAAGCAATATGATGGACAGTTCCAACTCCCATAACGCCTCTTCCTACTGCTGCTAATTCAATATCGATAATATTTCCGATTTCACTAGCAGCTTTAAAACGTAAATAATTACCCTCTTGACCTAGGCATTCTAATTCCATTACGTTTTCCAACAGTTCAGCTGTTTTATTTGGTGCTCCAGAATATAAAACTGCACCACCAAACCCTTTAATTGCTACATCCTTTGTAACACCATTAAATTCCCAAGTATTTTCCTGGCCAGCTTCCCTTTCCACTAATTCAAGTTGTAAGCCATGAAAGTCTTCAAATTGAAGAAATATTTCTCCAAATCGACTTACTTTTTTTGTTTGAATTTTAAAAGATGCTAAACGGTTTTCCCAAAATGCCATTGAGTTAGTTGGGATTAAGAATGTTGTGATTCCTACTTGCCCACTACCTACTTTTCCTCTATACGCATTTGCCCAAGGGAAAAAAGTCATGATCGTCCCTGGTTTTGCAGTTTCGTCTCCAAAATAAAAGTGATACGTACCTGGATCATCAAAATTAATTGTTTTTTTCACAAAGCGTAAACCTAAAATCCCAGCGTAGAAATCCATATTTTCTTGAGGATCACCAACTATCGCAGTGATATGATGTATGCCTTTCATTTTCTCCATAAACTTTTCCCCCGTTCTAAGTCATTTTTTATTTAATTTCCTTAATAAAGTAAGTAATTGTAATTGCTCTTCATCGGTTAATTTGCTGAATTGAGCTTGTTGAAACTCATCTTGTGAAGGTACGATTTCTTCATACATTTTTTGACCTATCTCTGTTAAAGAGAGATATTTGTTTTTCCATTCTACTTCTCTTTTAATCCACTGAAGCTCTTCCATTTTCTTTAATAGATGAGTCACATTTCCTTTTGTAACAACTAATTTATCGGCTAATTCTTGCTGAGTAAGACGCTTATTTCTCCCCACATGTACAATTACATCAAATTGAGCAGTCGTCAGTCCCCATTTTTTCAATTGATTATTTGATTCTCTAACATTTTTAAGATAAAAACGAGCTAATCGAAACCAAAGTAATACTGCTAAATTTTTTGATTTGTTTGTAGAAGCTTCATTATGACTATTTAACATTTTTGCACCTCTTTGATCGATCTTGTTATCAGTTTAATACTAAACTGATAACTTTGCAAGTAGATTGTTTGAGCTAAATAAAAACTTATTTTAAAAAAAATGCCCCTCAAAAAGAAGAACGTTGATCTCCACTTTAGGATGCAATCTTTGTGGCGAGTCCTACGTCTCCTCGTCACATTCTTCCCTCTTTCACTATTTCTTTCAACAGACTTAAAATTCCTTTAATTTCCTTCTTTTATTCTTTTTTAAATTAGTGATGATATAATTATGTTTAACTTCAATAACTAGAAAGACGGGTAAAATAGATGAAAAAGAGACTACTGAAAATAAGTGCAAGTATTCTAATTTTATTTCTTATCTTATTTGGATTGTACAAGCTAATGAATGCGAGATCTTTTCAGCTTTTTGGAGGATTAACAAACGAAGTACATACTAACCAAAAAGTAGTAGCTCTAACATTTGATGACGGTCCAACTAAAAATGTTGATGACATTCTACCACTTTTAGATCAATACAATGCAAAGGCTACTTTTTTTCTAATCGGTAATGAAATTGAAAAGAATCCCGAAGAAGCTAAAAAAATTGTAGATGCGGGACAACAAGTTGGAAACCATACATATTCTCATGACAGAATGGTGCTAAAATCACCTTCATTTATCAAAAATGAAATAGAAAAGACAGATAAACTAATTCGAAAAGCTGGCTATAAAGGGGAAATTGAGTTTCGTCCACCAAATGGGAAGAAACTATTTGGGTTACCGTATTACATGCATAAACATAACCGAGAAACGATCACATGGAATTTAGAGCCAGATACATTTTACACAAATCCTCAAGACAAATTAAACTATGTAAAGAACAATATTAAACCAGGCTCAATTATTTTAATTCATCCGATGTATGATAAAACTGGCAAAGAATTAGAGACAATTAAGGGAATTTTGGATTTATTATCGAAAGATGGATATAAATTCGTGACAGTGAAAGAGCTTCAGAAGTTACAAAAAGACAAGTAGCATTATGCTCCTTGTCTTTTTATATACTGATTATCGATTTTCTTCTTTATAGAAAATTTAGCGCTTAAACTAAAGACTATAACTCCTAACACAGTGCCAAATGTATTTAATAATAAATCATCAATGTCACAAGATCTATAATTGTATCCTAGGAAAAAACCCGTGGATCCTTGTATTATTTCAATCCCTAAACTTACAGTAAAACCAACTAATATCGCTTTACTTTTCGTAATCTTCAGATATAGAACTGGCAAAGCAAACCCTAATGGCATAAATAATAAAATATTTCCTCCAACTTGCTTTAGAGCAATTGAAAATGATCCATATCTTATTGAATCTACAACTACTTTAAAAGGGACAAAATTATTTGTATATCCCAAGTGATCCTCAACCATGACTTGAATTAGATATTTCTGATAAGGAAATGGGAATAAAGTAAAATCCACGAGGCAAGTAATATAGATTCCAAAGATAATCCAATATAAATATTTTACTAGAGTAATATAACCTTTAAGGAATCTATAACCAAAAAATAAAATGATTAAAGTCATGTTAAAGATACTAGGATATAAAAAATTTAACAAAGCTTTCCTCCCCTTCACCTACCAAGGAATATGTATCTCCCTCGAATTATTTTTACATTTTTTACCAATAGATAATATGCTATATCAAAATCTCTATTTTTTATATAGTACATCTTATCCTTTTTGATGTTTTCCACATAAGTAGGTTTTTTCTTCAGAATAATAACTTTCCAAATGAAGTGATAGTAAAAACTTTGAATAATACTTTTAAAAAAAACCAAAATAATACTGGTACATTTTGAAAACATCTCAAAGGAGACATCTAGATGAAGAAACAATTACTTAAATTTACGTCACTATTTTTATGTTTTGCACTAATTTTATCCCCTATTAAATCCAGTGCCGAGCAAGTAGATACTCGAGTTCATGCAAAATGCATAAGTAAAGCAGCATGCAAATTCCAAGGTGATATGAGAAAGCTTTGGATGGATCATACAATTTGGACTAGCAAATATATTGTTAGCGCGGTTGCTGGTTTACCAGATAAGGACAAAGTACTTGCTAGACTTTTAAGAAATCAACAAGACATTGGAAATGCTGTTAAGCCTTATTATGGTGCTGCCGCAGGAGATCAACTTGCTAAATTATTAACCGACCATATTGTACTCGCTGGTAAAATTATTGATGCTGCCAAAGCAAATGATATGGCAACCTTAAAAACTTTAAACGACCAATGGTTTAAAAATGCAGATGATATTGCTGCATTCTTAAGTAAAGCAAATCCAAATTGGACAAATCAAGCATTAAAAGACTTGCTATATACGCATTTAAAAATGGTAACAAATGAAGCTGTAACTAGAATTAAAATGGACTGGGACGGAAATGTAAAAGCATTTGATGACGGTCTTCACCACATTATCGTTCTAGCAGATGCACTGTCATCAGGCATTATGAAGCAATTCCCAAATAAATTTAAAAATTAAACAAACGTTTGATTTGTGAATTTAACAAAAAAGATGAATTTAGCTCAAAACTAAATTCATCTTTTTTTATGCTTATTTTAAATCATGCAATCTTTCCATGATCCGTCTTTTTTTATAAAGCATTCTACCAGCCTCGCCAACATCTTCAATTGCTTGTTTATTTACATATGCACCAAATATTAAACCTGCAATTGGAACCATTTGAAACAACTTCTTCCATCCCATGTTATCACGATATGTATAAAATACTTCTCTCCAACCTTCAATTTGAGAAAAGGCTTTTTTTCCTTCAATATTTGTTAACTCTTCTAATATCGCTTTTTTACCAACTATATCAGCTGATGTAAATTGTAAGCATTTAATAATGAATACTCTTTCCATTTGATCGTTTGGATCATAACCATAAGAAATCGCAATTTCTTGAAGTGTCTTTAATGTAAGTCCTAATAAGATTGGGATATCGATCGCAATCGTAAACATTCCACCAAAACCTGTGGTCGCTCCTTGGACCTTTGCAAATTGTTTACGACTAGCAATAAAATCATTCGAAACGCGATCCATTTGCTCAAGACTAAGTTGATTGACCATTTCAATTTCGGTTAATTCTTGAATAGAAAGCTCCTTACTCATCCTAGAAAGAGTTGCCGGAACACTAACTAAATATTGACCACCAGCATTCACATACTTAGATAGCTCATCTAAAATAACTCCAATCTTATCGTGAATGAACTTAGGTGTAATTTTATCCAAGATCATAAATGGAATTCTACCAATTTTCTCCCAAAAAAATACGCTTTTTTGATCCTTTTCCCATTTTTCAATTTCATTAAGCTGCGTAATTAGATACTCTTTCGTTTCCATAAACACTCCTATAATTTTTAATCTAAACATAGTGACTACTAAAACTATAAAGCTTTTTGTGAAAAAAACCAAAAATAAAAAGGGGCTATCTCATAACCCAGGCTAACTGACAAATTAGCTCCTACGTATTTTTTAAGACGTTCAGCAGATTTTTAATATATAAGAATTTTTGCTTTTTCCTACTTATGAACACCTTATGAGTTACTGAATCTCATCTAACTGCATAAAAAAAACAAGGAATCCCATAAAAAATGGGAGACCCTGTTCTAAGGTTTAAAATGTTCTAATACCTCAACTTAAAAATCTTATTTTTTCAGGATTTCGAACCATATATATACTTCGATAACGGTCTCCTTCTGTTTCAAAACAAATTACGGTTGGCTCTTCCCCTTCACTTTTAACAACTAAACCTATTTGATTATTGATCAAAGCAATTTCGATTTCGGATGGAGAGTTAATTTTCTTCCTTACACCAATAAGGAATGCAATAACATTTTTCTGTAGATTGATTGGACGAAGAGCAGCCTTCGTTTTGCCACCCGCGTCTGTAATTAGTACGATATCTTCCGTTAAAAGTGATATTAGCATATCTAAATTACCTGTTTCCGCAGCTTCAATAAATCGTTTTGCAATGGCTAGCTCTTGATTTAGATTTCGTTTTTCAACTACATCCTTACTTTGAACTTTTCGCTTAAGTCTACTGAATATTTTACGGCAATTCAATTCGGTCTTATTTAAAATATTTGCGATTGTACGGAAGTCAAACTGAAAGGCTTCACGTAATACAAATACTGCTCTTTCGGTTGGATTTAGCTGTTCAAGTAAAACTAAAAACGCATAGGTTATCGTTTCATCTAAAATCATCTTTTCCATCGGATCATCATTTAAATCTTCAGGTAATTTTTGAATAATCGGCTCTGGAAGCCACGGTCCTATATAAACTTCGCGTTTATTTTTTGAGGATTTTAATAAATCCAAGCAACGATTTGTCATTATTTTACATAGAAATGCTTTTATATTATTCGGCTCTTCTTTTGAGGCGGATTGATTCATCTTTTGAACTGTGAGAAAAGTATCCTGTACCAAATCCTCCGAATCCTCAACCGATCCTAGCATACTATATCCTATTGAAAATAGAAGTGGTTTGTATTGAGAATATAGATGATCTACTTCCATGAAGTATCTTCTCCTCTATTTTTAAATTAGTTGAAATGCAAGCTTCTCATTTATCAGTTTAGTAGCATTTTTAGCACTCGTTAGCGATGCATTCAATAAAAGTTCTGTCTCCCCTACCCAGTCTCCTGCAATATAAATACCTTCTAAGCCAACTTCACTATTTGAAAAATGATTGTCTAATTTATTAAATGGCTTTTTTATGTCATTAGAAACAACAAGCTTAGGAAGGTAGCGACGTGAAATGACATGCTCTCTCCAACCTGGTTGAACTAAATCAAGTAAACTTTCTAGCTCTTCCTCATCTTTTGAGGAATCTGTTTCGTTGACCGAGTTTAAATATTTCATTACATGGACTACACTTTCGCCTTCTTTCGATAATTTAGCCACTGATGAATGATTTGAAAAATACCATGGTTGATCAACACCTAATGCAAAGTTGAGTTTTGGATTTGGTAAACCATTCATTACAAGGTCAAGACATGCAGCTTTTACTGGAATCATTTGATTACATTTTTGTATAAATGAATCTGAGATTGGCTCATCTATTAACTTAACTAAATCAATTGGATTAATTGTCGATAACAAACAGCTGGTGTTGATCCTAGTATCATTTTTCAAAATAAGATTTATGTTTGGATAAGAGCCAGTAATTTTAGATACTACTGTACTATTTTGAATCGTAACTCCAAGTTGATTCGCCTTTTTAATTAGGTCGTTAACAATTGATTGCCATCCTTCGTTTATATACAATACTTTAGCACTACGAAGCTGACCAATTGCCACTCCGGCACTTATTATTTCAGAATTACTTGTATACGTAGCTACACGTATAAAGGCTAAAATTAAATTCTTTACATTCAAACTTGTTATTTTTCTATTTAAATATTCTTCTAAACTAATATGATTGATTTCATCCAAATCCATTTTACGAATATGTCGGTAAAATCGAATAAATTCCATTTTTTCTTTCCATTTTAAATGATTACCCAAAAATAAATTAAAAAACTCGATTATTTTCAATTGATTAGATTGATTTCCAAGAATAAATGCACCACCAAATTTTGGAAGCTTACCAGAAACATTTACACCTACTTCATTTAAAATTTCGATACAGTTTATATATAATGCGTGTGCTCCAAGATTTAAATGTGCATCGCCAATTGTATTCGAAATACCTCTCCCTCCTAATTTAGATGCTTTATCCAATAGAAGTACTTTTTTACCTGCTTGAGCTAAGTAGATCGATGCAGTTAACCCAGCAATCCCACCACCTAATACAGTAACATCCCATTTTTGACTAACATCTATTTGATTTAAATTCATAATATTATCTCTCCCTTTCCTTTTCTTCACTAATTAAGACGAATGAAATACAAAAAATGTGACATAAAGTAAAGCAGTACACAGAAAAGAATTATTTTATTTTGGCTTCGGACGGGCTTATTTCACTTCTCTCGAATAGTCGTAAACAAAATCACATAAAATTACTTTGACAGATAGAGTAATTATTGTTAACATTACTCTATCAGATAGAATAATATTATAGAAGGTGAATTATGGTTAGAAGTGACATCATACGCGGACATCTTGACTCAATCATATTAAAACTAATTTCTGAGAAAGACCGCTATGGATATGAGATTTCTCAAGAAATTGGATTACGGACAGACAATCGGTTTCAAATAAAAGAAGCAACATTATACGCTGTATTTCAGCGCTTAGAAAAAAAGGAATTAGTGGAAGCTTATTTCGGCGATATTACACACGGTGGAAAAAGAAAATATTACAAAATAACTTCATTAGGCAAAGCATATTTAAGTGAATTAGTAAAAGAATGGCAGGAAGTAAAAGAAATTATTGATCTATTCATGGAGGAGATATAATGAAAAAAATAAGAAATCATATTGAAGAACTATTTAAAGATGTTCCTAAAACTGAACAATCAGAAATAGTTAAACAAGAGATTATTCAGAACTTAGAAGAAAAAGTCATGTTTTTAATGGAAAATGGTAAGGAAGAAGAAGATGCTATAAACAAAGCAATTGTAGAATTTGGGGACATTGAGGAATTAAAGAGTGAACTTGGTGTTAAAAAACTAGATAGCAAGAAGGCAAATTTTGCAAAACTAAATTTATCCTATTCAATTTGGGGCAGTGGCTTACTAATCGCTTTCTTCTTATTTATTAATTTTTACTACACTCCACAAACAATATGGTTTGTGTACCCAACGTTTGGTCTATTATGGTGGCCTCTTTCAATGTATTTCTACTGGCAACGAAAAAAGTGAGGTGAAGCACAGTGAAAAATTATATCGGATTTGCAACTGCAGGCTGTATTATGACGATGGTCTTTTTTATGCTCGTTAATTTTATTACATCTCCTAGCACGATTTGGTTCATTTACCCATGTTTTTTCATTTTATTTTGGCCAATAAGTTTATATTTCATAGGAAAAAGATCGATGAAGCAATTCTCACTCTTTAGTAGTATCGTACTCCTAGCTTTCTTGTTAACGGAGAACTTAGTTCACTCACCTGATTATCTTTGGTTTTTCTATGCTGCCTTTCCAATTATTAGTTGGCCAATTCTCATGCATTTAGGTAAGAATGCTAGAACATTACCGATTGCTCTCCTTGGCACTATCATTACGATCGCGTACTATGCGTTTTTAAATTTTATCGCTTCTCCAGGTTATCCTTGGGTCATTTATCCGGCATTTGCAATTATTTGGTGGCCATTATCCATTTATCATGCGAATAGAAAATCGTTTGTAGCATTTTCTTTTACAGCTAGCATACTAATTAGTCTTTTCTTTATCATTGTAAATATCATTTCGTCCCCAGATACAATTTGGGCTGTATATCCAATTTTTGCAGTTATTTGGTGGCCTCTAAGTATGTATTTTTATGGTTATAAAAAGAAACAAATATAGGCAAAAATTGGTGGACTTCATATTATGGGGTCCATTTTTATTTTTATAAATAAGAAAAGCGATTCTCATAAAGAATCGCTTCAGAGTGTTGAAATATAAAATGGTCAATAGGGAAAACGGACATTAAATGAACATTTATTAATGATGAAATTATCATTTTTGGATGTTCTATTAATGGTTTTAAATGTTAATATGTTTGAGCAATTTTATTATTCTAATCACACTAGTAATGTTTTTTTTCAGAAGTTAAAAATATTATGAGCTAATTTTTAGAAAAACATATTCAATTGCTTATTTTAATTAATGTTTGATATTAATTGACCTACAAACTGATTAATAAACAACTGTTAGGTTACTCTAAGTAGAGGCTATTTGATTAGGATTTATTGCAGACTTCTTTAGATTGAATAAGTTGATTGGAACGAAAGGGGTGCTCGACTCCTAT
>NZ_JBCMJM010000010.1:0-156242 GCF_050457485.1 Gottfriedia acidiceleris | reverse complement strand
AGAAAGAAAGCTATAAAAACAATGGGAAGTTTATTTCTGATGGCATATTAAGAAAAGAATTGACTGGTTTAAAACAAACTGATGAGTTTTCTTGGTTGTATGGGGTATCAAATAATATTACAAAACAAGCGATAAAAGATCTTTGTCATGCGTATGAAAAGTTCTTTAAAGGGTTAGCAGATCAACCACGATTTAAAAGTAAAAGAAAATCAAAACCGTCCTTTTATAACGATAATGTGAAGTTGAAAGTAAAAGGAAAGAAAGTGTTAATTGAAAAAGTCGGTTGGGTTGTAACTTCTGAATTGATACCGGATGAAAAATACTATAATCCTAGATTCAGTAATGATGGAAAATACTGGTATATATCTGTAGGAATTGAAGAATTAAAACCAACAGTTGAACATACAAATGTCTCACTGGGTATTGACGTTGGAATAAAAGATTTAGCCGTATGTTCAGATGGAACCAAGAAGAAAAATATCAACAAAACAATTACTGTTAAAAAGGCAGAGAAACGCCTGCGTAGGTTACAACGTCAAATTTCTCGTAAATATGAAATGAATAAGGAGGGAAACCGTTTCGTCAAAACAAGTAACATACTAAAAATCGAAAAGAAAATACAACACCTCTATAGAAGGTTGACGAATATCAGACTAAACCATCTTCATCAATCCACGAGCGAGATCGTGAAAACCAAACCTTATCGCGTAGTAATGGAAATTCTAAATATTAAAAGGATGATGAAGAATAAGCACCTTTCAAAAGCAATTGCAAAGCAGTGTTTATTTAAATTCAGACGTCAAATTCAGTATAAATGTGAAAAATATGGCATTGAATTTGTTGAAGCTGATCAATGGTACCCATCTTCTAAAACTTGTTCAAGTTGTGGAAATAAGAAAAATGATTTAAAACTATCAGAGCGACTATACAAATGTGAATGCGGTCATGAAATCGATCGAGATTTAAACGCAGCAATCAACTTGTCACGATATAAATTAGTAACTGATACCTAGACGTCATTACTGATATGTAGGATTCGTTGTATCCGAATTTACGCCCTTGGAGTGTTAGACCAAACGAAAGTAGCCTAACTAGGCAAAATCGGACACGTAGAAAAGGGAAATAAACAAAAGCTATAAAAATAATAGTTTTTTATTGATTTTTATAAGTTTTTGGCAACGGGTTTTACTTGATTCCAAAATATCCATATTATAGTTACGAAGAAAAATGTGAACAAGTTCCACATACTTTTCCAGCTCAACATCAAGATATACAGCCTGGATTGGAATATTTAATGAATCCTGTGCCAATATCAGATAATCCCGAATATAAAGGGAGCGGAAAGTTGACAGGAAAAGTGGCTATTATTACTGGTGGTGATAGTGGAATTGGTCGTGCTGTTGCGATCGGATTTGCAAAAGAAGGCGCTAACTTAGTAATTGCCTACTTATACGAACGAGAGGATGCAGAAGCAACAAAAAAGATGGTCGAACATTATGGAAAAAAATGTTTATTAATCGAAGGTGATCTCAGAAGTCCCGATTTTTGTAATGATGTCATAAAGAAAACCATTGAAACATATGGCACGTTAGATATTCTGATTATGAATCAAGGTGTCCAATTTCCTCAGGAAAGTATCGAAAATGTTTCCAATGAGCAAATAGGACTTACTTATCAAACGAATATTTTTCCTATGTTTTACTTAACGAAAGCTGTTCTACCATATTTAAAAGAAGGTAGTTCAATCATTTCTACAGCCTCTGTTACAGCCTATGCCGGTGCTCCATTACTCATCGATTATTCATCTACAAAAGGCGCAATTGTTTCATTCACTCGTTCTTTATCACTTCAATTAGCTAAAAAAGGAATCCGTGTAAATGCAGTTGCCCCTGGACCAATCTGGACTCCGCTAATCGTTTCAATCTACTCAGCAGAGTATGTGAAAACATTTGGTTTAGAAACGGCTATGAAACGAGCCGGTCAACCATTCGAACTTGCCCCAACCTATATATACCTTGCTTCTGATGACTCTTCTTTTGTAACTGGCCAAGTACTTCATGTAAATGGAGGTATTATGACTGAAACTTGAAACTCATACAAAAATAAAAGACTGGGAGATTCCCAGTCTTCGTTTTTATGCAGCCTTTTTCCCGTTAGTCAATCTCTCAACTAACATGCTCACAGATAAATCACCTGTTGCATTTAACATTGTTGCAGGTGGGTCAATTAACGTACTAATTGCTGCAAGAATTGGTAAAGATTCTACCGGTAAACCAAACAGAGAAAGAATTAACATTTCCCCAATCATTCCACCATTCGGAATTGCCCCCATTACCATACCAACTAGTAATGCAATACCGATTGTTACAAGATAAATATTCAAACCAGAGAAATTCATTCCAAATACACCAAAGGCAAAAGCAATTTTTACGACTCCACCCATAACAGATCCATCTTTGTGTAATGCACTAGCTAAAGGAATAACAGTCTCTCTAATATTTTTAGATACGCCCATTTTTTCCGCTGATTCAAAATTTGTTGGAATCGTTGCTGCACTACTACAAGTTCCTAAAGATGTTAACGTTGAAGGTAATACATTTTTCCAATAAATTCTAAATCCATAACTACCTCCGGCCATATAAGCAATAATGCTATAAACAATAAAATAAAATAGAATAGCAGTTACATAATATAAAACAAAAACTCGCTCATATGAACCTAGTAATTCCTTTCCGTATGTTGGAACAAGATAAGCAAAATAAGCTCCAAGTCCAACCGGTGCAAGATACATAATATAGTTAACCATATTCATGATCACTACATTACCACTTGATAATAATTTTTTAACAATGTCTGCTTTATCGCCAGCTTTATTCGTTGCTAAACCAACTAATACAGCAAAAACGATAATTGCTAACATATTGCTTCTTGTAAACAAGCCTGAGAAATCATTTACTGTAAATGTATTTACAATTTGCTCCGCTACTGATACTTTATCAGTTGCATCTGGCTTAACAATTGGGATATGAACCCCATGTGCAGGTGGATAAACTTTCATAACAACAAGCATTATGATCGCTGCAATAATACCTGTAAATAAAAATACCCCTGACATATTTCGCATAATCTTACCGAATTTCTCTCCTCCACCATTTGCAAAGCTTGAAGCTACAGAGAAAAACACAAGCGGTACAACTACTACGAATAATAAATTTAAAAATAAATCCCCTATTGGCTTAAGGGCAACTCCTACGCTTTCATGAGTATAACCGATGACTGAACCAATGATGATACAACTAAGTAAAATCAAAGGGAAAGCGTAATTTCTAAATGAAAATTGCATAAGCTTCCTCCTAATATAATTGCTATTTGTAGTATACCGAAAATTTAATCGTTTGTACTCCAATTTTTTAATAAAACCTACATATTTCTACATAAACATACAAAAAAAGAACACTTTGTATTATCTACAAGTGTTCTATTTTTATTAAAATTATGAAATACTTCCTATACCTTTGCCCGTATTCCAATCCTTTAATCCTACTTTTTTTGATCTTATTATTTCAAGACTTCATCAAAAGCAGCTGAAACTTTTTCAAACTCTTCTTCTGTTTCTATATCATAAAACTCGCCATCTTCTTCGACTCTTAGGAAGAAAACGTCAATATCCTCTTCACTTTCTTTTTCTACTTCTTCTAGTAAACCTACTGCTATGTATTCATGACCTTCAATCGTAATTGAGCCTAGTACTTCGTAATCTTGCTCGTCTCCTTCATCATAGCTAAGTGTAAGAATTTCGCCTACTTCAATCTTTTCCATAAATCTTGACCTCACTTATTTCAAATTCATTTTGCATAAAGAAAAACCTTTATGTTCCTATAGTGTAACAGAATGATGCAAAACGTTAAATTGTAAATACACTTAAAGCTTTTCTAAATCGTTCTACTTTTAAACCAACTTTTTCTGGAGAATCAATTTTTGTAAAAAAAATTGATTTTTAAAAATTAACATGAATATTTTTAACAACGCTGTAATAAGATTTAGAACAACCAATTCTTAAGTTTCTTTCAAGTTTATTAAGGTGGACAAGCCTATATCTTCAAATAGTAGATATTTTCTATATTTAGGGAGGATTACTGAATGTCAAAATTAATAACGGGTCAAGAACAAACTAGAAGAAAAACTGTCAATTTTAAATCATTCTTTCAACGTTTTACTAAAAACCAGTTAATTGATGAAACGCCATCACAACTTTTACATAATGAGTTAAGAAGCTTACAAAAACTTTTAGAGCTAAAAGAAATTAATTTTATTTATGCCGATCCCGAATACATTGATGTGGCTATTATGGAATTAGAAGCTATACGTACAAAATACAGCATTACTGTTAGACAATTAAAGGAAATACAGTCTGCTAGTGTTGTATGAAAAAAAGAGATAAATAGCATAATAGCTATTTATCTCTTTTTCTATGTTTTTACCCTTGAATTGCAATTTTCCTGATTAAGAACTGACCTCATACTTCGTTTCGTAAGTCTTAACTTTTTTAAATACATTGATGAAAATCGTTAAGCATGGAAGAAGCCATAAGAATATTGCATAAGGTAAATACTCATGTAGCTTCATATTAATGACTGTACTACTCATGATTGCAAGAACATTCCAAGGGATCATCGCTGGAAATAATAAAGTTGTATCTGCCATTAACCTAGCCAATTCTTCTTTGTTATATTTAGTTGACCAATGCGTTAAAAAAGAGCGGCCTGTTAAAATAATTGGCATCGTTTGGTTACCTGCTATTACACATATAACAGCTGTAGCACCAATTGTTTTCAAAGAATCGGATAGCATTGAAGTTGAAGTTTGAAGCCATTTATCCAACATAGGTTGAATGATATTAAGCTCCTCCAATAACGCATTATAAATTCCTGCTACTGCAATAAACAATAACAAGCTATACATATGACTTAGCCCTCCACCAAGTCCATTTATTCCGTGCCAAAAAGCATTCACAATTTTACTAAAAGAAGTTCCATTAAACAAAGCTATTAAACTTCCAGACAAAATACTAATGACATACGAGTAAATAATATTGATTCGAAATAAAACAAGTACAACTAATAAAATCGGTGGAATAAATTGAATGAATGAAATATCTTTATTGCTCACGATTTCATGATGTGTCTGGGTAATTCCTTTCGCAAACTGTAAATCCATTACGCTAAAAAATAAGATTGTTACGATTACAGCAGTAATTGATGTAAAAAGCATCGCTTTACCTTGTTTTTTGACAGTTGTTTCAAGTATATTAGCTAAAAGTTGATGCGCGCTTGAAAAAGGTGACGTTCGATCACCAACAAATGCACCCGAAATAACCGCTCCAGCCGATATTTCCACAGGTATATGCAGTAGTATCGCACTACTAATAAGAGGCACTCCTAAGGCACTCAATGTTCCAATCGACGAACCCAAAATCATTGAAAAAATCATCGTCGTTAGAAAACAAAACACAAAAAAGTGATGTGGATTTATTGCCTGTAAAGTAATCGAAACCATCGATGTTATCGTTCCTGATAAATACCAAGATGGAAGTAAAAAGCTAATTAAAAATAAGATAAAGAGAACAATTTTAACTTTTCCCATCCCTTGATAGCTTAACTTCATAATATTTCTAACTTCATATCCTCTTTTTAAACTTAATACAATTAAAAAAATTAATCCTGGTAAAATTCCAAATACGAGCGAGATATGTAATATGACGGAACTAATAATTCCAATCAAAGTTACGAATATTAGGAAACTTGCCTGTTTAACTGAAAATTGATTCTCCATCACTTTCCCTTCTTTCAAACAGATTTATTACACTAAATTGATTAAATATCATTCATTAATTATATAAGCTTTCAATTAATAATACACTTATATTTCAATTAAAAAGCACTACTTCAATTTGAGAAGTAATGCTTTTGCACTAAAATATAGATGCTTTTAACTAAAATGTAAATCCGTGCCATATTGAACTAATTTTAATTTTCGTGCGACTGCCTGAGATGCATAATTATCCCAAGAGGTACTATACAAAGCAGTTCGTCCTTGACCTTGGATGTCCGTAGCCCATGCATTTGAAACGATTAACCCATACTCTTTTCCACGAAAATCCTCGAGTGTATATACGCTTGCTTCAGCAGCTTCGGCTGATTGTCTGGCACTACAGCAAATCGACACGGCTATGTCATTTTCAATAATTGCATAACAAGGCTCTTTAAATTCTAGCTCCTCATATGTATAAGGAAAGTTTGGTAATAAAAATTGTTTATTTGACTGGGTAATTTTTATTGCCTTCGATGATGCTATACCGACTGTTTGAAATACATATGCCGGCCCCATCCATACATTATCTATCTGATGAGTTTTACTTAAAATCTGCAAAATATTTACTAAAGGTATACTAGAGTTCATGTCTAAGGCTTGCTCTAATTCAATTAGTTCCTCATTTTTAAGACAATCTAAAAACCTTTTCACATTTCCCATTTTGGTACTTCCTATATAAAATCGTGGTGCTTTTGTATATGGAGGTTCATTTATTTGTGTTATTTTTCCAACTTCATTATGTTTAAATAATACGTTAATATGCATTTCCATAAGTTCTAGCTCTGATTTCAAAAGGATTCCCCCTAGCTTCAAACTAGTTAATTTACATACTTCAAAGTTCTCTTTACTCTATCTTTTAATTTTTACAAATGTTCCTTTTTCAGACTTTTCAATTGCGATCTTATTCATTTTTGCAATGTTGTCTGATAAAAGAGATGACTGTTGAACAGTGTTTCCGTCTAATGATACAGGCACATCGATAATCCTTCTTTTACCTTTTCGATGAATATCATAATCCTGGTCATTTTCTTCAAGCTCAACTTTTGCATATAAACTGTTTATTAATTCTTGAATTTCTTCATCATTGCTTTCTTGAATTATTGTCATTAACTGCATATCATCCAATAATAAATCGTTTAGCTTAATAATTTCTTTTTGTAGTGCCAGTTTAATAATTTTTGCAAGTGAATCATATGAATAAATGCTGATCGGACCTAAAAAATAATCAATAGCAAGTTTATAATAAATCACTGTAAACCACTCCGCCATTTCAATAGAGTTTACACAGATTTCTCCATTTACAATAACTAATGAATTTAAAAATGCTTCAATTTCCTTTTTAGGTGTTCCAAAATATGTATGCATATCTCTTAATGTATAATCTATTCGATCTGCACATAGCTTCGGAAGCTCTTTTTCAAGTATTTCCCATTTATCTATATCAAAAATTTCTTTAATATCGATATGATATTTTTCAAGTATAGAAGGAATCTCCGAATCTAAAATTACTTTTTCAAAGATTGTTTCATGGTAATTTTCTTCACTATTATCAAAAACAAAATCAATAACATGAGAAAATGCTGTGTGAGAAACATCATGTAATAAACCCGCTATTTGTTCCTTGATCGAACCCCCTAAACTTTTTATTAACAACATAACGCCAATAGAATGGTCATATCGAGTTCCATTAAAATGATGATCCACTAAAAAGGTAGCACCGGCTTGGTGAATTTTTTTTAACCGTTGAATCGGTTTTGTATCGATTAATTCAACAAGAACTTGATCAATATTGTATTGTCCATATAGTCTATCTCTCAAAAACATACTGTACTCCTTTTCATTTTATATTTGAAATTCCATCTCCTTAACATAAACAGCATTTCCAGTAATTTCTATATCATAAGTCGACTTTACTCTTTTTACATTTACTTTTACGCGTCCGTCTTTCTGAATTTCCGTTCCTTGTTCAACAATTAATTCAAGTGTATCAATAACATCATTATGAATATATTTAGCATAATAAGCTCCTAAAATCCCAGAGGCAGTACCCGTAACCGGATCTTCAATCGTTCCTGAAAATGCAGAGGAAAAATGGCGAGCATGAAAATCTGCATTTGAATCAAATGTTTCTAAGCAAAACGGATGAACGGACGCTATTGGAATTTCGGTCAAAATACTTGGAAAAAGTAGATTATTAGGTTTCATCTTTTCAAATGAAGATAAATTTTTTATCGGTAAAAGTAAATTCCAGGCACCTGTACTTCCATAAAGAGTTGGTAGGCTTTTATCGATTTCTTCTACACTAAGACCAACTGAGGACGCTACATCATCAATGGAGCCTTTAAACTCTACAAATTCTGGTGTTTTTTGTTTCATCGTTATGTAGATTTCATTATTCGAATTATGAATCTTGATTGGCAAAATCCCAGCCTTTGTTTCGATCGTTAACTCACTTTTAAACTCAATTATCCCTCTAGTGACCAAAGCATATATTACTGCCATTGTCCCGTGACCACATAAATCCATTTCATGACCTGGTGTAAAATAACGAATTTTATGATCAGCAATTTTCGAATTTAATAGAAATGAAGTTTCATTAAATCCGACTTGTTTCGCAATATCCTGCATTTCATATTCAGTCAAAGAATCGCAATCTAAAACGACTCCAGCTGGATTTCCTTTATTGGGTTCTTTACTAAAAGCGTCGTAATGGTATACAGTAATATTTTTCATTTTCTCACCTCATTTTGTTTTTATGTAACTCAATTCTCTACTTATCAATTTAAAAATAAAACTAATTTTATGAGATTGTTAGAGTAGTGCCTTATCTTCAATTATTTAATAATATACATTATTAAACTAATTAAATAAAACGATTACATTTTCTATATGATAATACATTTTCCCAATATTTTTAATTTTAAAAGTTTGATAAAATAATATTATTCATTAAAATTTGGAGGAAAATATGTCATTATTCATAACAGCTTTCGGAGGAAAACTTTTACTTTGCTTAGTCTTTACCTTAATCTGCTTCTTAATTGCATGGCCAGTCGGATTATATTTTCAATACAAGGATGCACAGAAAATGAAAGAAGTATTGCGTAACCAACCAATGAATCGACGCAATTACTGGCTTAAACAATTCTTAAAATTAGGTATATCAATTATAGTTTTATATTTTATATCATTTTTAATTGCACTTTATTTTGATATGCCATTTTCATCTACTGCACCATTTGTTGGTCTATTTGCTCTATTACTTATGCTTTTTATTAAATTTGCCCCACGAACAACTGGTGAAGCAACACCTGATATTGATGGATGGCATAAAACATCTGTAATCATCGATCCTGATGAATATTTCACTTCAACAGGAGCAACCATTATTTTTGGATCTTTTATATTTACAGCCTTTGAATTTATCAGCGTTCTATATTAAAATCTTTAGCAATTATTTTATATTTTCCCATAAGAAAAGCATTAATGATCACACTGATTATTAATGCTTTATTTTATTACCTTTTTTCATTTACATGGTTAGTTGTCGAAAATAAAAATGAAATAGAGTGAAGGGATTCTCAGGAATAAAGTTAAATATATTCAATTATCAAAGCTTTAGGAGGAGAAGAAATGTCAAATTGGAAGACTGCATTATTTGAGTTACAAAAAACAGATATGTCTTTTTCAACATTTAATGAAGTAAGAGGTGAAAACTTAGACTTTAATAATGTAAGCTTGGCGAATTCGAAATTTACAAATGCAAACATGAAGAACCTCGAATTAAATGACGTGAATTTATTCGGAACTCGAATTTCAGATGTTAATTTATCTAATACAAAAATAACAAATGGTAATTTAAGAGACTTAGTAATTGATCATGTTCATTTAGCTGGAACAAGCTTCCGCAATATTGTCATTCCCGAAGATCTAAATCTTGACGATCACTCTAATTCTATTAAATTTGAGAAATGCAATTTAACAAATAGTCAGTTCACGGACTGTGATTTAAGTCATGTCGAAATCAATAATTGCAATTTATCAGGATTGAAAATTAATGGCATTTTAATTGAGGATTTGTTAAAGAGTTATAGTCAGAGAAAATAATTTCTATCAAAAAAAGGATGTAGTCAATTCTATAAGCCCTTTTCTACTTACTCATGAACCCCTCATGAGTAACTAATACATATCAACGCTCAATAAAAAAAGAATCTTTAATCAGATTCTTTTTTCGTGTCTATTTTGGTAACTTGCGTTATTCTTAATGGTCGTCCAGTACAATATTTCTGTTTCCATTCCCTGTTAACTGTGCTTCGAACGCATCAATTATATGCAAAAATCGATCTGCTTCTCTAAATACATGGTCTGCTAGCAGTGGATGAATGATACTTTTAATTCTACAAGCTTCTATTAAGTCGCGAGCTGTTTTCTTAAAGTCTCTAAGCGATTTTACCGATACACGGTTTTCATCAAGGAATTGGTCAAGTATCGGAACTGTTTCCGATTGTGGTCTCATTGATTCTAAATCTACGGCTTGATATAAAAGTTGATCAAAATCATGGCTAAATTCCCTAGCTTGATCTACTAATTTTCTTTCTGACGGATCTAATAAATGTCCGATAAATTTTGCATGGTCTGCCATAATTCTTAAAAAGAAAACATTTTCCTGGATAATTGCAGCAGGTAGCGGTTGGAGTTGACCATTATTTAATTCAGTCAAGCGATTTGCAAAATAAGCCGCTTCCCTACTAGTATGATCAACTAATAAAGGAAAGTTATTTCCAGTTATTTTACAAGTAAGGAGTAAATTAAGGATTTTCCGCTTATAAGCCCAAATCATAGAAGCTGCTTGATGAACTTCACTATTAAACTGTTTAATTTGTTGAGGATCCGTTTGAAGCGAAAATGATTGGGCTTTATTTCCTATTGCTTCAAAAACTTGATAAAATTGATCTGCTTCTTGAATTAACTCGGTATCATCACAATTAAATCCTAATTTAAGAAATAGTGAATGCTCTTTCATGATCCTTGACCAAAACAGAATTTCATCTAAAGAACGTGCTATAAATGCATCCGACAATCGGATCCCTCCTAACATAATTCATATCACTTTCTAATATATTGATGAAAAAATAAATTATTACAGATACATCTTTATTAACTAGATTAGCTATTAGTCTACTAAAATTTAAAATTAGTTTATAAAAAAAGCATTACTTCAATAGAAGTAATGCTCACGCTGTTGAAAAACAACCTTGNNCTTTACTTAGAGTAACCCAATAGTTGTTTATTAATCAAATTGTAGGTCAATTAATATCGAACACTAATTAAACTAAAACTAAATCAATTGAATTTGTTTTTCTAAAAATTAGATCATAATTTTTTAACATCTGAAAAAAAAACATTTCTAGTGTTATTCGAATCATAAAATTACTCAAACATATTAACATTTAAAAACATTAAAAGATCATCCAAAAAAATGATAATTTCATCACTAATAAATGTTCATTTAAAGTCCGTTTTCCCTATTGACCATTTTATATTTCAACACTCTGAGCATTACTTCAATAGAAGTAATGCTAAATTATCTATTTAATCATAAATTTTGAAAAACATCTTGATCAACATATCGTTTCCCATCTAATTGACAAATGACAAGATTGATTTTAGTACTGTCTCTATTGTTCTGTCGTCGCCTTATTAACCCCTGCATAAAATGATCGCAAATTAATTAAATCCTGGGAAACTTGAGAGATCAGAATAATTAATCCATAAAAGTACAAAAGCAATAATACCTAATAATAATATTGCAAAAGTTTGTTTAAACGAATCCTTAACACGAATATGTGATATTATTCCACCTATTGCCACAACTCCTAATAATAAACCACCCGCTGGAACCCAACTTTCTTCCCAAAATCCAATAATTAATCCAACTGCTCCAACCAATTCTACTAATCCAGTAATTACTCTGAACCATTGTGCTAATTTCAAGTGATTAAAACTTTCAACACTCGTTTTTGAACCAAAAACTTTTCCTAAACCAGCAATTAAAAACATAAGAGCTAATAAAATTTGCAAGATAATTGATAAAATATCCATTTTTTTATCACCCCTTTACTAATATATATGCAATTGAAAAAAGCACATATTACTACAAAAGTAACTATTCAATCTAAAATTTTGATTAGAATGGTTACTAAAATCAGTAATAATGGTAAGAGAATTTTTAATTTGTTCTATTATTCTTCTTTTTTAGGCTCTGTTTAAATTTAAATATTGATTTTTGAACTAAAAAAGGTTGTCTAATTAGACAACCTTAGGAACCTTATTCAACTAATGCAGTGCGTTAGTTGCTTAAGGAAATTCAGTTTTTTTCTATTTTTAAATTAGAAAGAAAATTATACAATTACTTTAAATTGTTTCCATTCCACAGCTAAAAGTCCATATATTACATGGTCTACATAATGGTCATATAACCATTCTGCTTGTCTAATTATTCCTTCATGTCTAAATCCCATGCGTTCAGGAAGTGCTCTGCTTTTTTTATTTTCAACTGCTGCTTTAATCTGAATTCGATTTAGATCCAACTCTTCAAAACCATAATTTATTAATGTTCTGAGAGCTTTTGTCATTAAGCCTTTTCCTTGGTATTGCTTTCCTAACCAGTAACCTACTTCACCAATCTTGCTGGTTTTATCTATCACATTAAATCCAATTGATCCAGCTATTTGCCCTCTGTAAATAATGGCAAATGACTTTGGATATCCTTTATTTTCTACAAATTCTTTTAATCTCTTTTTTATATTTTGAGCCGTATCTTCTACACTTTCAATGTTATCGAGCCAACCTAACCATTCTTTCAAATAATTTTTTGAACTGATTGTTAGATTGTAAAATTCTTCAGCATCATCTATATTTAACATTCTTAACGAAACATCTTCATCTATCTTATGTAATAACATACTTTCCCCTCGCTAGTAAAAAAGTTTATTAACTATTTTACCAAAAATATCCATATATTTCATTCAACTTATTCAACTAATCTGCCATTTTGTTCAATAAAAAAGGACCGACAAATCGTCGATCACGTTGTTCAACTAATGCATGCGTTAGTTGCATTAGGTTATTTCTTTGGTCAACCAAAGTATTCAGTTTTCACACTCCAAAAGTCATCAAGATGATTCCACAATTTTAATGATTCAGAGTGTAAAAATCTCTTTATTCCATCACAGCTGCGTAACTGGAGGGTCTTTCTTATTATTTTAAATAGAAGTAAGGAATAGTATAAAAAAAGGTTGCTAATGTAACAAATAATAAAACAAAAATCCCATAAAAACTTATAGCATTTTGACCAAAAATATAAGTGAAGATGGGAAGGGAAAAAGTGCCAAGCCCAATAATTGTAGTGATTATTCCTACTCTTTTGGCAAGCTTCTCTTTATCACCCAAAAACGACTTTTCGTTAAAACCAATGAGTAAAAATAGCATTTTCTTTTTCCAAATCATATAAGCAAATGCAAAAATCACCAAAGCTGCTAATAAATATATTAAAATATGCACTTACATACCTCCATCTAATTCCTTCAAATTATTTGTTTTTTTCATGGTATTAATTTCCATTTGCATTATTATATTCCACTATAAATGATAGAAACCTTTTTTATTCACAAATGCTGCTAATTGCTTGCTTCAATAAAAAAAAGACCTTATTCTTATTCAACTAAACTGCCATTATGTTGAATAAGGGAATGAAAAAAGACCATAATTTGTGATCTTTACTTTTTCTTAAAACTACCATAATCAGACTATTTTATGATTCTTTATTAATTAAAAGACACTCATTGAGTGTCTTTTAAAATAGTTTAATAGCAACAATAGTTACGAATACAACCTATTAAAAAAATAATAGTAAACAATACAATATTAGCTGTCTTCTATTAGGGGATTATCTTTATTTTTAATCGTAATAATAGCCCTCAATATAAGTAAATTAAATAATCCGTTTAGAACATTTAATAGAATATTGAATATTATGCAATTGTAATATACTAGATTTTAATCTATTAATTCGTAGGAGGTGAATTTAACATGCCATTCACTACTGGTCCAATTGAAAATGTTGGAAACCAACCTAGCAATGCAACTAACGCTCGTGTTAAAATACTGAATCGTACTACGGGTCGACTTACTGGAGTAGTCAGATCTTTTAGACTTAACGGCACAAGAACATTAATTCAGCAACAAAGCTTTAATGTGGCACCTAATGCATCTACTTTTTTAACTCTAAGTTTAGTTCATCCTATTTTAGGACGAGCAGCTCAGTACGAAGTTGAAATTGCTCCCGATCAAAACGGTGGATTATTTTCAGTTTATGGAAGAACAGCTAACAATATAATTATTACTGCCCAACGAGTTTTGAATTCAGAATTAACACAGTTTCCTTAGTTAAAATCTAATAAATGTAAATTTAAAAGACACCCATTAGGTGTCTTTTAAAATAGTCTAATAGCAACAATACCTACGAAAATAGACTATTTTTTTAATCCATTCTCAAGTGGATAATGAAACTTATCAAATCTTCTTGACTTTTAACAGTATCTACTTTTTCATATAATTCCAACTTGAAATCACCTCTTAGTTTATAAGTTTCACTAAATAGTCAGGCTTTTCCTTCTTCAACTATACTGCCATTTAGTTACATAAGAATATCAACAATCTGCTTTAACAGAGCCTTTTTATAAAGAATCGATTTTAAAAAATACAATTTAGACAAAATAAAAAGCAGTGTTACCTGCTATATTATTTATTACTTATAATTCCTTATTTAGCTATTAAACTACATTTTAATCCTTAAAAAAATCAATTCGATTCATAACATCTTCAATTGTAAATTGCTTTAAATAATCTAAAGCCTGGCGTTCCGCTTCAAATAGTATTCTTTCTATTTCTAAATCTAGCTGTTCTGCAGCTTCACCACAGTCAACTGACATTTCTTGTTCTATGGGAACCTTATTAACGGCAGTATAGATTTCACCTAAGGTAATCGAATCAATCGCCTTTTTTAAAATATAACCACCTTCACGGCCACCTTTAGATTCTACAATACCTGCTGAGGATAAAGATTGCATTACTCTTCGCATGAATGTCGCATGAGAATCCACTTGCTCTGCAATCATTGCGCTTGATAACATTCCACCACTATTTGCCAACCAAACTATTGCATGAACTGCTATTTTAAAACGAGGTGGACCAATATTGACACCTCTATTTGCACTACTCATTGCTTTTCACTCCTAAAATTACTTGGTTGATTACTTATTAAGCAAATGATAGAACATTAAATTTTCATAGGCAATAGAATGGTTAGAAGAAACTTATTAACAATTTTTACCAATAATTATTCAGAAGTTTACTAATATATAGTAAATCTATTTTTTATTAGAGCCCAAAATGTTGCTTTGCTAATTCCTTATATCTCATTTCATCAATATCCTCTTTCGTGACTACACCGTTAATCCATTGTGTAAAAGAAGTATTCGTTAAAGTTTTATTCCCCTCATTTGTCAGTTGAGTCATTAAAGGGTTTTTATTAAATGGAGATTCCTCGTGCTCAGAAATAATTGTTTGAATCTCATTAAATTCGGACACATCCGAAATGACATCGCATGAATCAAATGCATATCCAATTCTCCAATCGGAATCTTTATGTTTTAGTTTTAACATCAATACATAATCCCCGAATTCTGTGTCTTCTTTTTTAATTCGAAACTCACCATTACTAGAAGTAATCATCTCACCGGATAAGGGAACTGCTTTTAAAGGAAGATTCGCTCCAAATCCTGTATCAATTAAATATGTTTCTTTATTTTGTATTAATAAGATTGTGACATGTGTTCTTCCAAAAGTAGGATATTTTTGAGCTATATTGTCATAAACAACTCCTCTTGCTAACTTCACGTTAAACCCATTTTCAAGAAGAAATAAATAAAGTAATGAATTCAATTCATAACAGAGACCACCTTCGTTTTTTACTAATAATTTACTAATTAAATTTTCTCGGTTGATCTCATTCGTTTTATTTCCTATAATACCAAGATTTTCAAAAGGTATATTTTTAGCCGTTTTTTCAAGAACGTCATTTAAATTATTAAAGTTAATCACTTCATTATCACGTAATCCGATTCTTTTTCGAAACAATAAACTAAGCTCGCTCATTAACGATTCCTCCTGTCACATCAACATTTTAATTAATCATTCCATTTAAGTTTATTAGCTAAAAAAATAAGCTGCAAAAGCAACTTCATGCCGTCAAAAATTTAGTTTGTCTCTTATAATCTTTTTTCAAAATAATATTGATTATACCCTTTTGGATGATTCTCAATTACTCCAAACACTTTAAAACCATGCTTCTTATAAAATTTTGGAGCTTGAAAACTAAAAGTATCTACTTTAATAAGGCGACATCGATTTTCGATTGCAAATTCTTCCATTTGATTGATTAGCTGACTACCAAAACCTTCATGTCTATATTCCTCTGACACCCATAAGAAATCTATAGATAAATGGTGCCAAAACATCCTTCCTGTAATTCCACCTACTATTTCCTCTTGATCATTTCGAACGACAAAGCTTATATTTTCAGACGGTGCTTTCCTCTCATCAGGAAGGTTTTTAGCATTAAATTCAATTAATTTCTTTCTAATAAAATCACTATCCTCTTGTACCCATTGTTTTACTATTTTCATTTTTATTTCTCCTACTATTATATTCGACTTATAGCATTTCTTAATTAATAGTACATTCTCTAAATAACGCTATTTTCCTTTTAAAATCATTCTTAACCAAGAATCTAACTGAATAAGTTATAAATAAAAAAACCTTCAATAATTAGAAGGTTTCAATTTAAATCTTATGGTATAATCTTCCAAAAGGAGTGAAATTAATATGCATAACGTGTTTTTTCCTCTATTTTCAATCCTACCGATCTTGTTTTACTTAGCACCTTTTGTTTTTATGGTTTGGTTTCTATTAAAATTCCTAAAAATTCAACAAGAGAAAAATCAAATTCTTAAAAGTATTTCAGATAAACTAGATCACTTTAATAACAATAATTCAGAAACCTGAAAGAGCGTATGTCTCTTTCTTTTTTTATTTTTTAGAGACTGGTATCCATATTTCGCTCTTAAAAGTAGGTGATGTGATGTCTTTCTGTTCATTCCACAATATTTCGGGACCTTCTACTTGATGGTAATTAGAAGATGGAAACCATTCTGAATAAATTCGTCCCCATACTTCTTGCAATGCATCTGGAAATTTTCCAATTGCTTCGAAAACTGCCCATGTAGATGCAGAAACTTCAAGTTGAATGAATTCTTTTGGACAGTCATTTGAAGTGGCAACACCAATATAATGATCAAGCTCTCCTTTTTCTTCCATTCTACCTTCAGAAAAATTTGTTGATGCACTTATTATGCCATTCGGTTCAACATTGGAGAGTGCTTTTAGTTTCGTTATTTTTTCCATCGTTAAAGTTTTCCACATCGATGCAATTTCCGGATTAACTCCATTAAAAATAATCGGAACTCTCTTTTTTATCCCTACGATTTGAAATGCTTCCTTTTCTTCAATACGATAATTCATTTCATTTCCCCCTTTAATTGATAATTGGAAGGTCATTCGTGGAAATGCTTTGAGCGATTTGCCGTTATTTCTAGCTTCTGACGGAGTAATTCCATGCAAGTTTTGAAAGGCTCTCGTAAAGGAATCCGGAGAATTGTATCCGTATTTTAAAGCAATATCAATTATTTTCTTGTTATGATCTTTAAGTTCAAATGCTGCAACGGTAAGACGGCGGCGACGTATATATTCTGAAAGAGAAATTCCAGCAAGAAACGAAAACATTCTTTTAAAGTGATACTCAGAACAAAAAGCCCGTCTAGAAAGCTCTTTATAGTCGATCTCACTTGTCAGATTTTCTTCAATATATACTAGTGCATCATTCATATTCTTTAACAAATCCATTTTATAACCTCCTTCTTCAATAGAATAACAGGAACGAAATTAACCAATCCGACATTTCTTGCTAAGTTATGTAGGGTACTATTATTAAAGGGAGCCACATTAAGTAGCTCCCAAAAATTATAACTTTCACATCGATAATTTAAAATCGTCTTTTACATTCAATTTCTTATTAACTTTAAGATAAACCAAAATTGCATTAAGTAGCAATAATGCACTTGTAACAAAAAATACGTATTTCACACCTAAATATGCTCCAATTTGCCCACCTAAAATGGAACCGACAAATACACCTAAATAGCCAGCTGACATATTAAATCCAAATACTCGACCGGTAATAGCATCTGGTGTAATTCGTCTAACTAACGTATTAACAGACGGGGTTAAGCCCGCTGTTGCCAAACCTAAAATAAATCGTAGTCCCATCAATTCCCAAGCGTTTTTTACAAATGCTTGGGGAATAACCATTAGACCTGAAACAATTAGTGCAACGAATATAACTTTATGTGGACCAATTCGATCTGAAATCTTACCTAACCTCGGAGCAGCAATAATGCTTGCCAATCCTGATGCTGAAAATGCCATACCCGCTAACAATGCAACATGTGTAGAATGAGCAGATAGCTGCGAAATGTAGACAGTAATAACTGGTTCAATCGAATAAAGCGCAATTGTTAAAACAAAAAAAGTAATGAACATTGTGATCATTAAGCTTTTATCCGGAATAATACTCCATATTTCCTTAAACTTAAGCACTTTTTTATCTTGGCGAGTAAATGATTCTTTTACAAATAATGCTGTTGTAACAAACGCAACCATCATAAGTCCACCTGTTACAAAAAACACATTTTGTAAGCCTACAGTCTCTCCAATATAACCACCAATCATCGGACCAAGTAATGAACCTGCTATACTTGCAGTTGAAAGTGTACCTAATGCCGATCCCGCATGCTCTTTATCTGTTTGCGTTGCGATTAAAGTTGTACAAGCTGTACCGTAACCGGTAATGACACCTTGTAAAAGTCTTAAACCAATTAAAATATAGACATTATGTGCGAAACCCATACAAAAAATAATAATTGACATACCAAGACTTGCTCTTAGCAGCATTGGTTTTCGTCCAAACTTATCCGCTGCCAAACCCCAAATAGGAGAAAAAATGGCTGAAATAATAAAAGTTACCCCAAAAGCAATCCCTGAAAATTGACTAATTAATGCAGAATTATGAACACCAAGTTTATCAATATACAGGGGTAATACTGGACCAAGTTGGCTCATCCCAATACTTGTTACAAACATTCCAAACCAACAAACAATCAAATTTCTCTTCCACAATAACATGATTTCCCCCTCCTTTTTGATAAAAATAAAATCAATATAAAAAAGTCTCGAGAATGAGACAAATAAAAAATAACAATAAGTTTTAATATACACATAACACTAAACTATATTTTATAGTTTGTAAATTATATTATATAGTTTACTAATTATCATCAGAAGTGTTAAACTATTTTCAGTAATATAGTCTCTCTTTAAAAATACTTTGTATTTAGGTATTGTATCTTTAAGGACATAAGTTGATTGGTAGTGGAAATCAGCCTAAATATTCTTAAAAAAACAATTTACTTAAACATGAGACGGGAGCAAAAAAATGGTTCAAAAAAGAAATTTAACAAAAGAAAAAATTATTGAAGTGGCTTTTTCATTGGCTAATGAAATCGGACTTAATCAAGTTACTTTTCCAAAAATTGCAGAGAAGCTGGATATTAAATATCCATCTTTATATAACCATTTTGCGAATATGGACGATTTAAAATTGAAAATGACGATTTCACTTTTAAATAAATTAAATTCGACTTTAATGCAACGATTAGTCGGTAAAAGTGGTGAACAAGCGATTAGAGAAATTGCTTATGTATACCGTGATTTTGCATTTGATAATAGAACTGGTTATGGACTTTTTATGAATATCCCGAGTACGGAAAATGATGATGTTAAACGACTTGCTAGGGAAACAACTGGAATTATTCATCAAATTCTAAAGTTTTATATTACGGACCCTACTTTATTAATTCACCAAGGCCGGGCATTAAGAAGCATTTTACACGGATTTGTCTCGATGAATTTCCTTGGATATTTCCAACATCCTGTAAATGTAGATGACAGCTTTGACGTTATGATTGATGACTTTATTTCTTCTGTTTCAAAAACTCAAAAAGTAGAATAAGTTTGTAGCAAAAAAAAAAGTGAACACTAAACTAGGCAACTTTCTTTAGATGTCTAGTTTAGTGCTCACATAAAACAAAGGGAGGTGTGGTAAAGGCAATAAATGCTTTTACCATTTGAATGAAAATAGCTAAAGGCATTGAAACAATTGAATTAGAAATGAACTTTACAGGACAGGTAAATATTATTAACCCAACATTACTTTGGGATGAACAAGAAGTGATCTTAGTAGATACAGGAATGCCAGGGCAAACTGGGGAAATTCGTGAAGCGATAGAAAAAGCGGGATTGGAGTTTAACAAGCTGTCTAAAATCATTCTTACACATCAAGACATTGATCATATCGGGAGCCTTGCTGAGCTTTTAAAAACTGCTGACCAAGAAATTGAAGTGCTATCACATAAAGAAGACAAGCCATATATTGAAGGTGATAAAGCTTTAATTAAAGTAAATCCTGAACGAATTGCAAAAATGATTGAATCTGTCCCTGAAGAAATAGGAAAAAAAATAAAAGCAATCTATGATACACCACTAAATGCTAAAGTTAATACAACTTTATCTGACGAAGAAGTTTTACCATATGCTGGTGGAATCACTGTGATCTTTACACCTGGCCATACTCCTGGTCACATTTGTTTATATCATCAAAAAAGCAAGACATTAATTGCAGGTGATGCAGTTGTCGCAGCTGATGGCGTAATTATGGGTCCAAATCCAAATGCTACACCTGATATGGAAACAGCTCTTTTATCCATTAAACAATTAACAAAATATGATATTGAAACAATCATTTGTTACCATGGTGGAGTTGTAAATGAAAATGTAAATGAACAGCTTTTAGCATTGGCTAATAATCATTAATTTATTGTAGTAAATTTGGGCACCAAATAAGGTGCCCTTTTTATTTGTTTATTGAGTTTGTTTTTTACCATTTATAAATGAACATAAAATCAATACAACTAACATTCCTAAGCAAACAAAAATACTTAATCTATTCTCTTCACTGAATGCAAATGCTACACAGCTCACACCTAATGCAATTACTGTAAATGATGTTACGTATGGAAATCCCCATACTTTATAGTGTGGCATCTTAGTATAAGTTTTACGAAGTTTTAATTGTGCTAAACAAATGCTGATCCATACTAATGAAACAGTAAATCCAGGAATCGCCATTAAATAACCGAATACACGATCTGGAGAAAAATAAGCAACAAATGTGCCTCCAATTAAAATTATTGCACTTACAATAACAGTATAAATTGGTACACCATTTTTAGAAATTTTTGCAAAAGCCTTTGGAGCTTCACCTTCAGTTGCTAACGAATACATCATACGTGTACAGCCGTAAATACCTGAATTTGCAGCAGATAATACCGCCGTAATTAATACAAAGTTCATTATATGAGCTGAACCTTGAAAACCTACTGTCGATAAAACTTGAACAAATGGACTTTCCTGGTTACCAATTTCATTCCATGGAATTAATCCGCAAATAATCAGAATTGGAAGGGTGTAGAATAAAACAATTCTCCAAATTACCCCTTTTATAACTTTTGGTATTACTTTTTCTGCGTCTTTTGTTTCTGTTAACGTCAATCCAATTAGCTCTGAACCACCGTAAGAAAAGATGACTATTAATAAAGCAGAAAATACTCCTGACCAACCATGTGGGAAAAATCCCTTATGCTGAACATAATTTTGTACATAATCGCTATGATCACTTGGAATAATTCCAAATAAAATTCCAGCGCCTAACGCAATAAATAAAACAATCATTGTAATTTTAATTCCTGCAAACCAGAATTCTATTTCACCATATCGTTTCACATTCATAAAATTAACAGCCACAATAAAAATTGCACTAATTAAACTTAAAGACCATAACGACATTGAAGGAAACCAATATTGTAGAAAACTACCGGCTGCGATTACTTCAATAACACAAACAACTAACCACATAAAACAGTACAACCAACCAATTACGAAAGACACTCTTGTACCAAACGCTTTACGAATAAATCCTTTCATATTCAAACCTGGAAACGCAATAGCCATTTCCGCAATCGCACTCATCACAACAAGAAGTAATAATCCAGCAAACAAATATGAAAAAATAACTGCTGGTCCTGCAATCGATACAGTTTCTGATGTTCCTTTAAAAATACCTGTGCCAATTGCTCCACCGAGTGCCATGAAACGGATATGTCTTGGTAGTAAATTTTTTTGTAATTCCATTTTCTATCTCCTCTTTCTAGCTTGTAATTTTATAAAAAAAAATCGCCCCTGCCACTAACGACAGGGACGATTTTCACCGTGGTACCACCCTAATTGCAGAATTAAATCTGCCACTTGTTTTATTTAACGATCGATGACCGTCTTTTTCAAAGTAAATGTCGACCTTTACTTCGAAAAAGAAGCTCCAGGATTGTAATTCATGCTTGTTTTTGTACTGATTCACACCATCCACCAGCTCTCTTAAACAGTGAAACAAACATTACTGTATTCCCTTCATTGCATTTTCTATATTCAGTTTTAAACTAATAAAAAAGTCCCTACTGATTGTATCAGTAGGGACGAATTATTCGCGGTACCACCCTAGTTGCAGAAATATTCTGCCTCTTAAGAATTTGATAACGATCAAATTTGACCGTTTTTCCCTCAGTAAAGATTAAACTTTACTTCGAAAAAAATAGCTCCAGGACCGAAATTCATCCTTATCTTTGTACTGATTTCCACCAACCATCAGCTCTCTATTACATTGAGATAAGTACTACTTAAATTCCCTTCATTGCTTAAAACTATATTAATCTAACATTAGTAGCTTGTTTCTTTTTTTAATATGTTTTGTATTATAGGGGTTATTTCATAATTCTGTCAACATCTTTTTATACCATTTTGTTCAACAACTTTACAAAATGCTAGTTTAAATAGTTTGTAAGCTAAGAAATTAATATAATATAATTAAGAAAAATGGAGGGAATCAAATCATGCTAAACATACGAAATGTAAGATTGGAAGATTTAACTGAACTGGTAGAAATTGAACATCTTTGTTTTTCAAAAGAAGAGGCAGCAACAAAACAGGCATTCGAAAAACGCATTAAATTAATTCCCGATAGTTTTTTTGTAGCTGAGGAAAATGGTAAATTAGTTGGTTTAGTAAACGGTCCTGTTATAAATGAGACTTTCATTACAGATGATTTATTTATCGAAATTAAAAAAAATCCATCTACTGGTGGCCATCAAAGTATCCTAGGCATAGCAGTTGCTCCACAAAACCAAAATAAAGGGATCGCATCAAAATTGCTTTCTCATATCGAAAAAGTTTCAAAAGAAAATAAACGTGATTCAATAACTCTTACATGTAAAGAAAATTTAATTCATTTTTATGAAAACCATGACTTCATCAATAACGGTATTTCTAGCTCAACACATGGTGGAGTAAAATGGTATAACATGATTAAAAAACTGTAATAAGGCTATTACTTTATTACAGTTTTTTTTGATATTTATAAAGACATTATGACTCAATTTTATACTGCAAAATAATATGAAAACTACGAACTATTCTTAAAATCGTTAGTTTTATTGTGTTTTGTTCAATAATAAAATTCGATTGATTACAATTTAGTTAATACTTCATTTACATTTGCCCACTCATAAATAAGTAAATTCAATTCAGTTCCTGAAAATGTAATCTTATCTGATTTCAATAACTCAGCACCATAATATTCATAGAAAAAGCGCGTTTTATTGTCTTCTAAAACCTCAACGAATACCCGATTATACCCCCATTTTTGAAACTGAAGGAATAATTGTTTCATTAATTGCTTACCTACTCCTTTACCTTGATGTTCCTCAAGAAGATAAATAGATGTTAAGTCACCAGAGTGATCGACTTGATTCCTCTCTCTTTTTCCACAATCTGCAAAGCCTATAATTTCCCCGTCATTATTTTCAGCAACAACTACATAATCCCCATCTTTTGAAAGATTATGATTCCACAATTTTTCTCTCTGTTCATATGACAACTTCTCTAAAAACTCGTTAGGAATTATATTTCGATAAGTAGTTTTCCAACTATCAACGTGAACTTTAGCGATGCCTTTTGCATCTGACATTGTAGCTTTCCTTATAATCAAATCTTCCACCTCGCATCACTCTTTTTTAAAAATATATATACTTTCAAAGTGACGAAAAGTCCTTCAATTTTTCTTGAATTTTCCTTGTAGTGACATAAAAAGTAGTTAATTTCCTAATTAAACTAATTAAATTGCGAATCTCTATTTTTAATTGTGATTCTCTATTCTTAACAAAAAAAAAAAGCACCTCCACTGGTGCTCTTTACGATCTTTTCCGATTATACTTCTCAAAAGAAATCGTCTGAACCTCATATTTCTTTCCGTTCCAATCATAAAAAAGCTTCAAATTTCCAATCGCTCCTCCGCCATTATTTGAAATCATTACGACAGCATCGGCAACTAGTTTTTTCTTCTCAACAATATAGTCCACTGGTACGTGGGTATATACACTATCGTCAGAAGACGTATCTTTAAACCCTAACGATTTCAAATTAACTTTATAAGTTTTTTGTTTAGTTGTTATGGTTACTATATCCCCTTTTTTCTCCATTTCTACAAGACGTTTAACGGCTTCAGGCACCGATTCAATTGGCACTTCCTTATATTCTTCACTTTTGTCTTCGTTAGTACTAATTTGCATTAAATGAATCGGATCATTGAAATTATCCAATACGATAATAGCCTCATTTTGTTTATCTTTATTTAAATCTTCACTAAACATTTTCGTTCCATACTTCCCACTTTTCCATGTTGGAAAGTGATATAAAAATCCTTCATTTCCAATTTGAACATCAAAATTCCGGTATTCTTTCCCATCTATTCGGTCAGCGATTAAATAGATATTTTCCTGCCACACATCACTTGGGATCCCATTCATCACTACTCGTTCCGCTTGTCGCGCACTTACGGATGAACAAGTAAAAAATGTAAAAGTACTGATTAAAACAATGATTAAACCTCGGTTCATCGAGACACCACCTTTACCAATTAAAGTGTCCTAATATGGAAAATATAACCTTAAGCTATAGGATTTACCTATTCATCTTCTCCACAAAAAAAAAGAGAGTCGCATAAAGCAACTCTCTGTAAATTAAGAATTTATTCCAGCTGTATTTGCCTGTTCCTGCACTATTTCACCTTTAATTCTTCTTTCTAATGCAGGGGTAATTCGAACAAATATTAGAATACCGATTACACCTAAACTTGTTAAAAAGAATGATGTCGCGAAATTCGATAAGTATGCACTTAGTGAAACAGTTATTGAGCAGATAAACATCGCTAGATTAAATGTTAAACCTGCAACTGCCATATAGGAACTCCTTGTTTCGTCAGCTGGTAAATTAGCCATATAGTTTTGTTGAACTGGTACTCTTAATACTTCCGCAACTGTTGCTATGAACATTGCTATAAATAATAGCCAAATAGAGTTACTATATGAAATCACTGCATATCCACCAACAAAAGCAATACAACTCCAAATTAACGTTTTTCGATCATCCAATTTCCCTACAATTTTAGAAGCGAAAAGTGCCATTACGACTACTAGTATCGTATTTTCTGTACGTAGGAAACCATTCATCTCGATTCCACCAAATGTCCAGTTCAATAAATGTTGTGTGTGGAAATCATTCGCTAAACGAATACTTATATAATTTGTTAATTGGAATTCCATTGAAAGCACTAGCAAACCTGCCAGTACATAAAGAATAAAGAGCTTATCTTGAAAAACGTCACGATAATTTGAAATCATTTTTTGCGCATGATGAGCAATCGTCTTTGTTTCCGTCTTTTCAGTAACTAAACTTTCTTCAACAAAGAACGTAATTAAGACCCATGTAACAAGTGAAGCAATCGATAGTGCTAATAATAGTTCAAATAAATATGATTTAAATAAAAATCCTCCAAGCATGCCACCAATTGCAATTGATAAATTGTTCGACCAGTACATGATTGAGTACATTAACTTTCGTTCCTCTGGCTTACTCACATCTATTAACATTGCCTGATTAGCTGGCCCTGCTAGCCCCCAACAAATACTATTTAAAGTCATCATAAAGAATGTAATCAGAGGTGATGAAAACCAAGGTGAATTACAAAGCATCATCGTAATAAACGCGATTAACCGAATAGTTTCTGCAAACACCATCGTTTTTTTTCGGCCAAACTGATCCGAAAAATATCCGCCAAAAAAGTTCATAATAATGCCTATAAATACATTTACAAGCAAAAGTAATCCTGCTTGTTTTACCCCAAAATGCTTAGATAAATAAATCGCCATAAATGGAAAAACCATACTTCCAATTGACGAACTTAAGAACGATTCAAGCAATCTAATTTTTATATTTTTGTGAAAACTAAGTATCCCCATGCTCTTACAACCTCTCTTTATCTATTGAATCCCCTTCGCTTTAAACTTGTACCAGATACTTCAATTATTTGCATGAAAATTCCCCCTTTTTAAATTTTTCACATAATTAGCATAGCAGTTATTACCGAATATGCCAATATGCAAGCCTAATACTTTTTCCCTATATAAATGAGAAAAATTGGAATGCCTAAGCAAACCAATTTGACTTGTTTTAAAAACCTGTATAAGTATTGTTTTGTAATGATCCTAGTTCATATAAGATAGCAGCCTCACTATTTTCACCACATTTCTTTCCCTTAGTGCAATCGAAGTAAAATAGTAAGATTCCTGATTCTTTCACATACTGCCCAACAAAATTTTGTATCTATTTTAACTATACATTTTAGTAAAAAATAACTAAATTTATTTATCGTGAATACTACTTATTGAAACGAATCTCTAATTAGACTATTATCTAATTAGATAAATATAAAAGTAGGTGTATATTAAGTGCAATTAAGTAAAATTGTAGATTTCCATAAAGCTTTAGGTGATCTTACTCGTGTACGCATTATTGCTTTACTTCAGCAAGGTCATTTAAGTGGGCAAGAAATTGCCAGTAAATTAAATCTTAAACCCCCAACAATTACACATCATATGTCAAAGCTTAGAGAGGTTGGTCTGATTAAAGAGCGCCGAGATAAAAATACAATCTATTTCTCTCTAAATACAAAAATTTTAGAAATGAATGCCAAAGCAATTTTTACAGTAGGAACAGGAGGAGATTCCAATATGGAAATGTCAGTTACTGAAAGTGAACGTTCAAGTATTATCAATAATTTCTTTACTAAGGAAGGCAAACTTAAAATTTATCCTGCACAGCGAAAGAAAAAGCTTGTCGTTTTAGCGCATATGATTAAAGGCTTAGAATTTGGTAGAGTTTATCAAGAAAAAGAAATCAATGAATATTTGAAGGAGTTTCATGAAGATTACGCTACTTTGAGACGAGAGCTCATTATGTGTCAATACATGTATCGCGAAAATAATCAGTATGAATTAAATCCAGTTGAATTATGGTGGTTAAAATAAATAGGTAAAAAAGAAGAGAAAAAGTAGCATTTAGGTAAAATAAAATCTATGAACAGAACCTAAAAAAGAAAAAGAGATACTTTAAAATATCTCTTTTTTTAAATAATTATTTACTTGGATTTGTAGAAATATATTTCTTAACTACTTCCATTACATACCCCTGACAAGCATCAGCTGTAGTTGGATCATATTTACCGCCATTTGTTTTATTGTTTGATAATACGCGAATTCCTAAGAAAGCTACATTATATGCTTGAGAGATTTGAGCTGCAGCTGCGCCTTCCATTTCTTCTACTGAAGTTCCGTATTTAGTATGGAACCATTTAATGCGATCAACTTCATTGTTCCAAACGTCTGCAGATCCGATTGTACCTTCTACAACCTTACCTTTAGTATATTTGTTTTTCACTGCATTTGCAGCTGCTAATAAATCTTTATTTCCTTCATAAAAACGTGGTTTTTCAGCATTTGGATCTTCACCTGCACTACCTTCTGAAGCCATTAAGTCCATTGGTTTCCACTGAGTTGCATCAATGCCTTGGTTTTCGTCTTTCGTTTCTGTTTTTAAAGAACCAATATTCGTTGTATTTTTACCTAATACGATATCAAAAACATTTAAATTTGCATCATGGCCACCAGATGTACCTTGGTTAATAATTGCGATTGGTTTATATTTTTCAATTGCAATCGCTGTAGCAGCAGCAGTGTTTTCCATACCTTTACCTGTTTTTGCTACAATAACTGGATAATTATCTAAAGTACCTTTGTAAAATACGAAACTACCTGATTTTTCAACTTTTACATTTTTTAGCTGACTTGCAAACTTTTCAGCCTCAATTGGCATTGGTCCTTCAATAATAATTGGTTTAAGATGTTTAGTTTTCGCTTCTGCCGTGTTCGATTTAAAGTTATAACCTACAGATACAGAGATTAATAGTGTAGAAATGATTCCTAATAAACCGTATTTTTTTAACAATGTCTTTTCCCCCTTGATGATGATCACACTCGATGTTTTAGTCAAAAAAAATGGTCTAGAAAAAGTAGAACAATCTCTACCTTCTAGACCTACGAAAGTTAAAGTATAGATCAGCAATAAATAAAATTTAATGCTAACCATCATGATTGGTTACAAAAAATGAAACCAATTATACTTTAACCCGTAGTCTAGTTCTTATTGGGAACCAGGTAGAAACGCTCAGACCATATTACTGAGCATATACGAGTAATGTTTATGAATGATTACACTGCTAATATATCAAACTTGAAATATATTTTCAATATAAAACATGAACTTTTTTTATAAAATATATAACAATGTTCGTATTTTAAGAGGGTTATTAGATTTAACTTATGTAAAACAATGGTACTGTTGTTTTTTTCTGAAACAACCGAAATAAAATTTCATTTTTTAGAATTCAAATTTTATTGGTCTTAAAAATAGTTCCTCTAAAGTGTCTTTCGCATTTTTATGTTCATACATAATTTCAAACAATGCGTTACAAATTGGTAGCTCAACATTATACTGATCAGAAAGTTCCTTTAAAGCCTTAATTGTAGAAACCCCTTCCGCTAATTTATCGAACGGTTTGCCTTCAACAAATGCCTGTCCAAACTTTCGATTATGACTATGCGCTGAAAAGAGTGTTGCCTCATAGTCTCCTAAATGACCTAAACCGTAAATTGTTAGATCATTTCCACCCATCGCTCTTATTAAACGAGAAATTTCTCTAGTACCCCTAGCCATCAATGAGCCTTTTAAACTACTATAATTCAATCCATCTAGCATTCCTGCAGCTATTCCCATGACATTTTTTGTTGCAGCTCCAATTTCATTACCAATTAAATCTTGGCCGTAATAAAATCGTATTAACTCGCTGTTAAATGCTTTAGCAATCTGTTTTGTTACTTCAATATTCTCCGAACCAATAACCATGCAATTTGGTATATTTCTTACAAAATCCTGTACATGGCCAGGTCCTACCCAAACCGCTACATTGCTATTTTTCCCAACCTCTTCACAAAAGACTTGTGTAAGCCTTTTTCCAGTAGTAGATTCTATGCCTTTCATACAGAGGATAAAAGTTTTACCTTGTATTTCATTATATTGACTTAAGCGGTTTGCAAATGTTCTTAGCTCTTGGGAACTAATTGATATAATAATAACTTCTGCAAATGATAATGCACCTTCTAAAGAGCTCGTTAACTCAATTTCATCTGGTAGACTTAAATAGTCATTTTTTCTTGTCTGATTTAAGCCTATAAAATTTCTAGAGCTTTCTCTTCCCCATAAAATTACATCGTGGCCAACTCGATTAGCGTACCAAGCTAAAAAAGTTCCCCATCTACCGCATCCTAAGACAGATACATTCATATATTACTCTTCCTTCCAAAATTTATTATCGAGTAACTCGACTAAACAAAAAAACAAATAAGAAGTCTAATTAGGTAACCTATTAGACTTCTTCGAATTGCTGAAAAATTAGTTTATCAATTAGACTCTTAATTAAAGTCGGTTGTTACTGGAGCCTGTTATGAGGAACCTTTTTTCTTCTATTTGCTTTTTTACTTCCTCATGAACCGCTCATGAGGAACTTATTTCCATCTTCTTGCTTCTTTACTTCCTCATGAGGAACTTATTTTCTTCCTTTTGCTTTTTTACTTCCTCATGAACCACTCATGAGGAACTTATTTCCATCTTCTTGCTTCTTTACTTCCTCATGAACTCCTCATGAGGAACTTATTTTCTTCTTTTCGCTTTTTTACTTCCTCATGAACCCCTTATGAGGAACTTATTTTCATTTTCTTGCTTCTTTACTTCCTTATAAACCACTCATGAGGAACTTATTTTCATTTTCTTGCTTCTTTACTTCCTCATAAACCACTCATGAGGAACCTACCTTCTTCTTTTTGCTTCTTTACTTCCTCATAAACCACTCATGAGGAACCTACCTTCTTCTTTTTGCTTTTTTACTTCCTCATAAACCGCTCATGAGGAACCTTTTTTCACCTTCTCGCTTTTAATGAGTTTTCGATTACAAAGTCCAATTAATAAGTAATCCTGCATGAGTTAATCCACCACCAAATCCATACAATAAAACCTTATCTCCATATTTAAGTTTTCCTTCTTTTACTCCCTTAACTAAAGATAATGGAATCGTTGCTGATGATGTATTTCCGCAATCTACTAAGCTATTTAATGTTTTATCGATTGGAAATTCACTTCTTTCGCAGATTGATTCAATCATTCTTAAATTTGCACTATGTGGAACAAACCAATCGACTTCATTTAATAAAGTGGATCCATTATTTAATACAGCTTGCATTCCTTTGGGTACTGTCGTAACTGCCCACTTGTATACCTCGCGTCCATTTTGAATGATATTATTGTTATTAATTATCTCTTCACCAAACATTTGATTTGATAAATTTGAACAATATAAATGTTTCCCTTTTTCACCCTCTGATCCTAAGTATGAGGAAATGAAGCTAGGTTGTTCTTCATCATACTCTACTAAAGCTGCACCAGCGCCATCGCCAAATAAAATGCAAGTAGTGCGATCTTCATAATCGGTTATTTTAGATAAGGTTTCTGCTCCAACTACTAATATTTTTCGATTTAGTCCGGATGTTATTAATCCATTTGCCATATACAAACCGTAAGTAAAACCTGCGCAAGCAGCATTTAAATCAATTGCCCCAGCATTTTTTATCCCAAGCTTTGCTTGGATAATTGAAGCAACACTTGGGGTTTTGAAGTCTGGTGTTAAAGTACAAACGATAATCATATCAACATCTTCAACAGACTTATTGTATTTTCCCATCAAATCTTTTATTGCCTTAAAGCTTAAGTCGCTTGTATGTTCATTTCCATTTGCAATTCTTCTCTCTTTTATGCCAGTTCGCTTTACAATCCATTCATCATTTGTTTCAACTATTTTTTCTAACTCCTTATTTGTTAATACTTTTTCTGGTACATATGAACCTATTGCAGTGATACGTGCTTTCGAATTTTGCATTCTGGTCACCTCAGTCATATTTTTTAATATCTTTCCAATATTATATCACCAGATATTAACACTAGGTACTAATTTTATTTTAAATTTTTTTCATTCTTTTAATTTAGGGGGTTAATTAGTTGGGGATTAAACTAAATAAAGTTGCTACAACAGCAACTTTACTTAAAAAATATTACAATTCTAGTGTCATAAAAACACTACTTGGGTCATCTTTATAAGCAGCAAAAGGCTTACAATACTTAAAACCAAAGAGTTCATATAGTTTTTTTGCTGGATCGAATGCCTCCATTGAACCTGTTTCCAAACTTATTCGCTTGTAGCCTCTACTTTTCGCCTCTTCGATGATGTGTTGGAGCATCCGCCTTGCCACACCTTTTCTTAAATGAGCTGAAGAAGTTCTCATTGATTTTACTTCTCCATGCAAAGGATCAAGTTCTTTTAGAGCCCCACATCCAACTAATTCACTATGTTCCCATACACTCCAAAACGTAATTTCCGGTTTCTTTAATCCTTCAAGATTTAAAGCATGTATGCTTTCAAGTGGAGAATGCTGTGTCATACCTTGTAGATGCTCACTAATTAGCTTAGCAACTTCAGTTCCAGTTAAATCATCAACTTTAATTTCCATGCCATGACCACCTCATTCCTCTTTTTTATGATTGCATTCATTATACTAAATTTTTTTCAAACTCCTGACTAGATTATTTATCTAAACCCTTAATAAAATAGAATTTTATGGAAAAAATAATTATCTAGAAGAAAAATTAGAAGTCAAAAGAAGGAATTCAAATGAATCGTAAATTAAATATAAGTGGTTTTCAATTCTTTTGCATGATTTTTATATTTGGGGTTGGTGCTTCACCACCAATCGAAATATTTACTAGGGCTAAACAAGATGGATGGATTAGTTTATTAGTCGGACTTTTTGTAGCTTGTTTACTATTTACTGTGTATATTAAGTTATATTCGTTATTTCCTGATTTACCCTTAACAAAATATATTCAAATTATTTTAGGGAAATATGTTGGGAAAATAATAGCATTATTTTACATTTTATATTTTCTTTATATTGCTGCACGGACTTTACGTGATTTTGAGGATTTATTAACAATCACTTTGTATAATGCTTCTTCTCTAATTTCAATTGGATTAATCATGATGTTATTAATCATGTATGCAATTTCTAAAGGACTAGAAACATTCGCTCGATCATGTGAATTTATATTTATCATGATCATGTTTCTTGTTGTTATATTTATAGGGTTTGAAATCATTTCAAATTTGATAAAAATGGATAATTTAAGACCCGTTTTAGAAAACGGATGGAAACCAATTTTTAAGGCTTTTCCCATTTTTTTAACAGTACCTTTTGGTGAGATTCTGACATTTACAATGATTATGCCACAATTAAATAAACAAGATTTAGCAATAAAGGTAGGAATACCGGCCTTTTTATTTTCGGGAATTATATTAACCTTATTTACAGTATTAAATACAGCAATATTAGGAGCATCCACTATTGAAAGAACGACCTACCCTCTTTTAACATCCGTTAGTTATATTAATATTGCCGATTTCATTCAAAGATTGGACACTTTCATTGTTGTAATTTCAGTATGCAATTCCTTTGTAAAAATTACAATTTACCTTTATTGTGCAGTAGCTGGAGCTGCAGATTTATTTAATGTAAAGAAAAGCGACCAGTTGGTCTATCCTATAGGCATAATTACTGTTGTTACTTCAATATGGGTGGCTTCAAGCTTTCTTGAGCATCATAAAGAGGGGACCGATTTAGTCCCGTATTTACTTCACATTCCACTTCAAATAATTATTCCAGTTAGTTTATTACTAGTTCTCCTTTTCCAAGGGAAACTAAAAAGTAATAAAGAAGACTTGAATTACAATTAACGAATAAATAGACATAACAAAAAGGCTTCAGTTTTCACTGAGCCTTTTTGTTATGTCTACTTTTCAATTTTAATATTATTGAATAACCGTAACAGTTTTAGGTGCTGTTGTAAATTTAAAACCGTCTTTCGTAACAACATCTACTGTAACGTAATATGTGCCATTTGGAAGATCTTTATCTGGTGCCCATGGTGTTCTAAATGTATGCTCATTTTCAAACGTAGCTGAATCTACAAGTTTTCCATTAGCATCTTTAACATTAATCGTCCAGTCTGCTCTGTTATAACCAAAAACACTAATTTTTGCTGGTTTAGATTCGTTAATTCCTGTAGAAGGAGAAATCCCCCAAGTTTGCATTACCATTGATTGTGAATTATAGCTTTGATCTCCCCATCTAGTCCAAGACCTGTTTCCTGCATAATCGGTAGCTTGAATTACCATACCTTTTGGTTCAGTAGTAACCGTTAGAGATTTTTGTCCAGGTCTTAGTTCATTAAATTTTCCGTTTACATAAACATCTGCATAGTGAAAGTCAGTTGCATTATCTGTCGCGTTAAATGTTATTTCATATTTTCCGTCTTTTGGCGTTACTTTGATATCAGAAACTGTTGGTAACACTGAGTCTACGATCATCGGCATTTTAACCGTTTGTGGTTTAGCGTTTGGATATGCCAATGTTGTTTTAATTACGTAATAGTAAGTACCATCTGGAACAAAGTTTCCTGTTTCGTCTTTCATATCCCATTGATATAAATTATATCCATAATCTGCATTAAACATTATATTTTTATTAAATTTCCAAGGCTCACCAGTACCAGTATATTCACTGTAGTTACCTAGATATTTAAGCTGTTTTCCTGTTGAATCTTCAATAGAGATCTCAGCTTTTTCTAGGTTACGTAAAACCGCCATTCCTCCAAAGATCCCTTTATCTATAAAGTTTGGAGAGAATGCAATATGGTTAAGGTCAAAGCCTGCCCCATTGTATCCTAAAGGTGCTCCTCCCTCTGTAGCATCATTCCAAAGTGCAGTATGTCCTGCAAATGATTCCTTTTCCCAAGCTGGAGCATCGATGTTCCGTGGCTCATCCCATTTTCCATAGAAGCCCATATAAGGCATAGTTAACGGTACAGCTTTATCTTGGTCTTTTGCTACCGGTACAAGACGAACATATCCTTCTACGAAACTATTTTTCTTTAATGAATCTGGTAATGATATATTAACCGTTAACATTTTTGATTGACCTGGTTTGATTTTCAATGTAGACCCTATTTCATCTGTTACGATATTATCATTTACAGTGACCTTTGCTCCCTTAATTTGTTCACTCGATAAAGTTAAATAATCTTTTGAATCTAATTGGCCATCATGATCAAAATCAAATTGCTTTGTTTCTGTCTTATCTTTTAATAAATCAACATATACATTGTATTCAATATCTGCACTATTATTTTTCCCTTTAGGTGCATCAAAAGCATCCACGTTTAATTTAAAGCTTGTATTTTGTCCGATTTCTTTTAGAGCTACCGAACCAGCCTGTTCTAAAGGAGCGTTTCGATTTGTTACAACAACTGGTGTATTAATAGCATTTTGAATTTGCATTAAACCAGACCCTTGAATACGTGGTGAATATGGAACTTCACTATTTGTTCTTGGATCCATAATGACCTTAGATGTATTCATTAATGCAACTTTTGCTTTTAAAACTGTATCTTCTGAGTGTTGTAGACCTTTTTCATAAAGTGATTGTAATACTAAAGCTGAACCACCAGCAACATGTGGCGTCGCCATCGATGTACCACTCATCACCTGATAACTATTTCCAGGTATTGTTGAATAAATATTTCCACCTGGAGCCGAAATTTCAGGTTTAAAATCTAATGTTGGAGTTGTACCCATTGATGAAAAATAAGACATCGAATCTTTAGCAGGATTATCTACCCAATAATCGCCGATATTTTTCATACTTAAATATTGACCTGTAGGCATTTTACTCATTTTATCTAATAATGCTTGTCCGATCGATTTACTTGTTGAAGCAGTCGGTGTTGCAGATCCAGTTACAGGTAGAGTTGCATAATCAGGCGTGTTTGAAGATGGTATCATAATGATAGCCTTTGCTCCTGCAGCTTTTGCAGTAAATTGAATGCTCGAAACAGAACTATATGAATTTAAAAGTTTAACAACGGCAATGTAGTTCGTTTTACCTTTTGGAAAATCAGCCGCTGTTTTCCCTTCATTTACATATACCAAATCATAATTTGTATTCGGTAATAGATTATTAGATACATTAAATGCTTGTCCATATTGAGAATGGTCTTTGAAAGGTACCGCTAGACTACCATCCGAAATTGCATTCATATGCATTTTAGAATTTTCATAGGAAGCAACCGATACTGCGAATGGACTGACTCCTGGTGATCCAACTGTTCCAATATCAGGATTTTCTGCAAATGGTTTTACTGTTGCAGGCGTTAAAAGAGCTTGTGAACTGAATGCTGAATTTCCAGCTGCTACTACAACTAAGGTACCTTTTTCAGTCGCATTTCTGATTGCTTTTTGGATTGGATCATAATTTTCATCTACATAACCAGCGTCACTGCCTAAGCTCATGTTGATAACATCAGCACCCATTGTAACAGCATGTTCGATTCCTGCAATAATATCATCTTCATAAGCACCGCCACCATTATCAGAGAATACTTTTTCTGCTAATAGCTGTACGCCCGGCGCAATACCAGCAACTCCACCTTTAGAATCGTCACCGTTTGCTCCGATTGTTCCAGAAACGTGTGTACCATGTGAGCTACCTTTTGGCCCAGGAATAACATTCGTATCATTATCTGCCCAGTCATATCCAGATGGTACTTTATCTGAATACCAAGTTTCATTTACATCTGTTGTTGTTGCAAACTGGTCAAATTTATCCTTTGTCCATTTTTCTTTCGCTTTAGCAGTATCTGATAATGTCATATCTTTATGAGTCCAATCAATACCAGAATCTACAACTCCTACTACTAAGCCTTCCCCTTTATAACCATATTGCTCCCAAACCTTTTGAGCTTGTACTAATTCTTTACTTGCTGCCATCGTTTCATGGAATGTTCTAGCAACTTGAACATGCTTAACGCCAGGGATCGACTGGATATCTTTTAAATTTTTATATTCTGTTTCAATACTGAATCCATTAAAACCTTCAAAGTAACGGTGCTTTACTTTAAAAGCTGCATTTGATTTAGAATTTTTTTCTTTGGAGATTTCATCAATTACGTTGTCTTGCTTTTGTTTAAACATTGCTTTTTTATGCTCAGGTGTCGCTTGCTCGCTATCAGCTGGCTCATCTACCTCAACAATTAAATGCACTTCATCATCAGGTTTAAACGTATTTGTAACTTCTTGACTGTTGTTTTCTTTATACATTGAATTTTCTTGAGATAAATCTAAATTATTCTTAGTAAATGCTCCTTGTTCAACCATTCCTTCAGTTGAATCAGTTTGAGGTGTAACGTTATCATTGTCCGCGAAAGCTAGTGATGTAAAAAGTAATGAAACTAAAGCAGTTGTAGACATAACTTTAAACGCTTTAAATTTTCCGTTTTTCATAACAACACTCCTACAATTTTATTCGTATTTACTTAAATCCACCTTGGATCCATAGAGTAATAGTTAAATATAATAACAGACTTAAGTTTTCCTATTCATCTGATTTTCGTGGTTGTTAATTAAATACATTCAAATTTTACATCCAACCCCAGTGAACGTGTATTGGGGGAATTCTACTTATTTCATTAACAAACTTTTTTATCAAATTCACACTCAACAATGTCAAATAGACACAAAAATATGTTATAACATGGAAAAAAATATATTTTTTTGTCGGATTTTTTATGTTTTTGTCCGAGTTATTAAACTGAAAATTGGGAAAAATCAAACAAAAAACGTATTTTTTTAGCAAAAATTCTATAACCTTGACGAAAAAAACAGGATAAATGACCTATCAAAAGTGGTATAAATGTCGAAAAATTTTGAATTTTACACATAAATAGGAACGTAATCATTAAAATAGGTACTCTTTGACTTTTAAATCTTTCCAAAATAAAAAAGAGCAATAAATATGACTCTTTTTCCTTTACTAACTTACGATTAAATTAAGAAACTTACATTTTTCCTAAAGAAAAGCCTTCAAACAACTGTCCTCCAAAAGGTTGCAAAACTTCATCAACTAATTTGATTATTCGATTCTTTTCACCAGTCCTATAAAACGAATCAAAAGCTTCTACAAAACTGTTAGCGAAATCCTCATTATAATTTCTTAAAGAGCGAACAAGCCATTTTGAAGAATCAATCCATTTACAATTTGTTCTTAAAACGAATTCACTTACTAGCTCGGCTATTGTATTAGCGATAAATAATTCTTCCGCTCTATTAGAGGAACCTATAAAATCATTTAGTGCATCCGTTATAAAATATCGCTTTATTTTGATCGTTTCCCCTGTCCATCTTTCTGGCCCTTTATCTAATAATTCATTTGCTTCTTTTTTTATATCCTCAATTATTCCTTCATCTTTTAAGATGAATCCCTCAGAAACCATCCTCGGCAATGCAGGTCTAGCTCTCTTGTAATCACTTTCAAAAAATTGTTTATAAGATGATAAATTATGTACAAAAATTTCTATGTCCCAACCAAGTTCTTTTAACGACTCTCTGTAAGAAGAGTTAAGGCTTTCATCAAAAATAACAATATCAAGATCAGATGTTTCGGTTGCCTCACCTCGAACTACGCTACCCGCTAATAATGCCCCCTGACAGTTTGGAAAATACTTATGAATATAATATTTTGCCGCTTCAATATGGTCTAACTTATTTAAATAACCCATTTTCATCACCTCATTTTTAAACATCGTCTAATTTAAGTATACTTAATATTTCAAAGGACAATCGCTTGATGTTGTTATTGATCGCTTCCCATCAAGTTATCAGAAATTCCTTGTAACAAACTGAGTAATCCATCAAATTTAGCAAAAAAAAGAACACCTCCTGGAAAATCAGGAATTGCTCTTAACCTACTAAAATCAAACTTTTTTAGTCTACTGCTATAATTACTTTTTTGTAGCTAAGTATTAAATACTATAAACGTTTTTTTAGCCGATTTTCAGATTAAAAACTTTTTTATTTTCTTAAAACCTTCAATGCACCACTCCAAGCAACAACCTGGTCAAGCATTAAATTGACATTATTAAGATGTAGATCTGCAGGTTTAAATGTAGAAAAGTTCTCAAAATCCGTAAATAAAGACAATGTTGGATGAGTTTTCACATCAGCAATTAATAATTCACCACAGATTCCACGTAAGTGTTCTGCTGCACGAGCACCACCAGTTGAACCATAGCTTACGATTCCGGCTGCTTTGTTGTTCCAAGCTTCACGCGCAAAATCAAGTGCATTTTTTAACGCTCCTGAAATACTGTGATTGTATTCAGATACTATGAATACAAATCCATCTAAACTAGCAAGTTTTCCATTCCAAGCTGCAATTCCAGGCTCTGTTCCATCAGTTGTTCCTAAAAACGGTAATTGGTAATCAGCAATGTCTACAATTTCATAATTTACATCTCCACGTTTGTCGGCGATCTCTTTTACCCACTCTCCTACTTGAGGGCTTACTCGACCTTTACGAGTGCTTCCTAAAATAATCCCGATATTTAAATTTTCGTTTGACATTAGATCTTCCTCCTTAATTTCCCACTGAATTCTTCCAACATAAAGTATTCTATATTTCCCATAATTTACCTTTTATTTAATTAAATAAATTTTTATTCAAAGTAACTTAAATTTCGACTAAATTTACAAGCGTTTGATCCTTTAAAAAAATTTCCAGTGAGATATTAGGGAAAAAAATTAGATAGTTGGATAAGAGATTTTATATTTCTTTGACACCTCAATCAACTTCTGTATTTTTTCAACCGAAGGAGGGGCTTCAGGCTTTTTGAATCCTTTATGAAATGGCACAGATAGTTCTTTTACAAATTGGTCAAAACCTGATGGATAAGCAGTAACGATGAATTGTGTTTCTTCAGAGCATACTTTAAATGTATGAGGAATCCCTCGAGGAGCAAATACATAATCTCCAGCCTTTGCTAAAATTGTATGATCCCCAATAAAAAAAGTAATTTCCCCTTCTAATACATAAAATGTTTCATCTTCTAATTCATGTACGTGCAGAGGAGGGCCACCGTCTTTTTTACCGTTGCAATGCAAGACACAAAAAGTCCCGTTTGTGTCTTCCCCACTTACTAATATGGAAGTAAAATCATTTAGAAAGAAGTAAGTATTCTCTTCTGTAATACCTCGGTGCATAAAACCTGCCATACCCTTTTGTTCGAAAGTCATTTTGATCCCCCTCATTTGAGATTTACATAATTGTATTTAGTTTTTAGATTGAACTATTAACCTACTAACTAATGCTATTCATAGAAAATTAGCTTATACATTCCTTTTGATAGATTAATAAATTTAAATAAATAGCGCTTAACCTTGTCTTACAGTCCTCTGTTATGGAACATACAGTTTAATTTGATAAGATTTTTAAGCATGCAAAAAAAGGCTAGCACCGCTAACCTTTTTCATTAGATAATTTATTTAATTATTAGGATACAGAATCTCATCAATGATTCCATATTCTTTCGCTTCTTCTGCACTCATAAAATAATCTCGATCTGTATCCTTTGCTACTTTCTCAACTGACTGACCAGTTCGGTCGGCAATTATTTGATTAATATGCTCACGTAGTTTTAGTATTCGACGAGCTGATATTTCAATTTCTGTTGCCTGGCCTTTTGCTCCTCCTAATGGCTGGTGAATCATGATTTCGCTGTTAGGTAGTGCAGAACGCTTACCTTTTGTTCCTGCCAGCAAAAGCATCGCACCAAATGATGCTGCCATTCCCGTACAAATAGTTCTAACATCGGGTTTTATAAATTGCATCGTATCATAAATCGCAAATCCCGCTGAAGTCGACCCTCCAGGGCTATTTATATAAAGTGAAATTTCTTTATCAGGTGCATCTGCAGCTAAAAATAACAATTGTGCAACTACACTATTTGCTACATGATCATTTATTTCATCACCGATAATAATAATTCGATCTTTTAACAAACGGGAATAAATATCATATGAACGTTCACCACGATTAGATTGTTCAATTACATAAGGAATTGTCGTCATTTAAAAATCCTCCTTAAAAGCGTTAATTGGCTATGCAGCCATGCAGAGAGTGCTTGAAGGAGATTGAGTTCGAGCTGGCTGGAAATTACGGAATACCATTTTAGGGCTTTCAACAATACGATCAAGGGAAGGGATCGCTTGAATTAAGACGGTAGGGTCTTGCGCTTCTAAAGCTATTTGAAAAATTTCTTCAAGCTTCTCGCGTTCTTCCTCATTCCAAAAATATTCTAAAGAATGGGATTCCGCCTCATTGCTCGATTTATCCAAACGCTTTTTCGCTCGATGCAGGCTAGATTTTATGGCTATTTCTGTTGTTCCTAAAATGTCTGCAATTTCCTTAGATTTATATTGGAATGCTTCTTTTAGAAAAAAGATAACCGCTTGTTTTGGAGTAAAATGTTTAAGTAAGAGCTCCACACTATTCATTTTATGATCAATCGGATGACTAGCTACATATTTAGAAAGTTCAAAATCAGGAGTTATCGTTTCTTCTTTTCTTTTTCGTAAAGTATCAATCCAATGGTTGTAAGCTATTTTATTTAATAAAGCAGAATTCATTTTTTCTTTGTTATAATATTTTACTGCTTTAAAAAATGCTTCCTGAGCAATATCGTCACCGTCCCACTCATTTTGGGCTAGAAAACGACAATAGCGTTGCAGTTTTGGATAATACTCCTTCCAAACGAACTCATCAGTCATTTCATCCTGTTTTCCCTTTTCTATTCTGTGTAGGCTAAACTTACTAGACATTTTGTTCACTCCTTTATTAACACTCTCTAACCTATAAACGCAAAAGAAGTTTAAAAAGATACGGGGTCAAAAAGTTTTTTATTTAATCTATGTAATTTAAACCAAAACTCTTCTAAATTTATCCTTCATTTTCTATTTTAATGCATTTTAACACAATTACGAAAATATCTAACAACACAAAAAAGCGTGAATCATTTATCCACGCTTTTAGTCTATATTTGATATTTAATAAATAAAGTCTTGCTTTCTTTCCGATTAATTGGCCTCTGTTACTTCTTTTATTGCTCCAATGACTGAAATAACAGAACCTATTGCTTGGATCCAGCTTCCCGTCGCTACCAATATTTCGGATTCGGATTCGGATTCGGATTGGCCATTACTTTTTTTTAGATAGTCCTCATAATAGCCAATATTTTTTTGCTTATTCTCATCTTCTCTAATTTCAAATAGTGCGTCTGACCAACCTATTGCCTGCATGGTGTTTCCTATAATTTGTGTTATGCCTCCTACAATGTTTTCGGATTGGCCAGAAAATGGGGTAAGCTCAATCGCATCTCCAACATTAACACCTAACCCAAGAGCTTGTAACAAATTACCTGCAATGAATAATTTATAGGATGATTCTTTCCGAATGTCTAAAACAAGTCCTGAAACAACAGTAACATTCCCAATTGCTGTTATTTCTTTTCCAACTGCCCTAAGTACAGTCCCCTCTGCTCCAGCATCAATACCATTTCCTGTAGCCTGCAAAACATTTCCGATTAGAGTTAAGTCATCACGAACACTACTTTTTATGAAGTTGGATGGTGTAGAACCAATTGCAGCTGTTATAGTTCCAATTGATACGATTACAGATCCTACTATTGCTTTTGACTCGCCTCCCAATTCAACCACCAACCTGCTAAAAGGACCCTTTATCGTAGTATTATGAATGAAGGTCTGATTGTGTTCCTATTAGTATTAATTAAAAATATCCTCTCTAAACGGGACTATAAAAAAATCGGTAACGACATGTTGTCGTCACCGATTTACTATAAATCTATTATTCAATTACTCTAAACCAAGGTCAGTTAAAACATCATCTAAAGTTTTACCTTTATATTTCTTAACTGGCTTACCTGCATTGTCATCCCATGGATTTTGCATAGAGTAGTTATCAATTACATATTGCATATCCTTTTCATCAACTACACCATCATAGTTGATATCCGCATCACGCTTATTCGTGCCCCAATATGTTTCGATGTATAAAGCATCTTTTACGTCGATTACATTGTTTTTATCTACATCTCCACCAGGGATATAACTATAGTCAACTGGTTTAGAACCAGCTGTCACTTTACCGTCTTCTTTTATACCAACTGTAAAGTCTTTCTTGAATGTGAAATGTCCTGGTACGTCAATTGATAATGTAAATGGCTTATCTGTAATCGGTAGTCTAGTTGTAAAACCAAATGGAGCAGTTGAACTATATCCAAGTGGATCAGATACTCCGTATTCTTTTCCATCAGCATCCTTCACACTTATTTTTGAGCCAGCTTTAGCATAGTCAATCTTTTTCATATTCGGAGCACCCGTATTGTCAAATCCTAAAGCTAATCCTTCTGCCTGAACTGCTCCTCTCATTAGTGAATAAGTAGGAGTGATGTAGAAATAAGGTTGAATACCTTGAGTTGTTACTGTGCTATTATCTACATTTGTATAGACAGCTTTAAAGAATCTTGATGAACCAGTTGGATCTTCAAACGTCATTGGTCCTTTGTAGTATTGGTCTTTTGTTTTAAATGTTACATCTACTAAAGAAGTATCTCCCGTAATACCAGTAGTCGCAAGGTCACCAAGAGCTGTTGCAGTGATTGTCATTACAGTGTAAGTACCGTTAAACGGTGTAGATGTATATTTAACATCTAACTTACCATCGTATGTTCCATGCGCCTTTACATTCGTAACGTCTAAGAACTTAGTTGGATATAAGAATGAATATTCAGCTTTTTTCACTGAAGTTGCTACATTTTTAGTGGAGAATGTTACGGTTGTTGAATCACCCATGTTGATTCTTTGTTTATCCGAAATTGCTGAAGTATAAGCAGTTCCTTTTTTCACAAAGTATACGTCTTTAAAGCTTCCATAATTTTCTACAGTTGATTTATCTCTATCATAGAAATCATACTCTGTAATTGGTAATGATATAGGGCCAGCTGTTGCCAATGGTATAGTTGAATTAAAGTTACCATTTTGATCTACTGGAATATTGATTTCAGCAGAATTATTTGGATTATAATAATACATTTTATTATCGCCCTGTGAAGCAGTAATGCCTGCTGCTTGCATTTCAGCTATGTTTTTATCAAATGCATTACCTGTTACTGTAACATTTTTATCTGTTGCATTAGCAGTTTCTACGATTTGACCTGCCTCGTAGTTCATTGTAACCTTTGGTTCTTTCTCTCCATAATAAACCGGAGCATCTTTCGTGAATGTTTCACCATTATCATTTGTACCAACTAATCTAATTTTCCATAGTCCTGGATCAACTTCTTTATAATCAAATGCGATTGGGTTATCTGGATCTCCTGTTAATGGGCTATATTGACCCTGATTTAATACACCTTGGAAATAATACTCGATATTTTCATCTGCACCCATTCCATCAGCAGTACCAAGGTAACCGATTTCTTCATTTGTCTTTGGATCTACTAAGAAGAAGTCAAATGTACGCATATGAGAATTTAGTTTAAAGCTTGTACCAATTGACCATCTTGTCGCATTACTTCCTGCTTCATACGGTAATGTAAATGCTTCTGGAGTACCTTTTACATATTCAATACCTTCTTTTACTGTATGAATAGCAAACGGAATTTTATATGTTTCATCTGGATTTTTTTGATTTGTATAAATTACATAACCTTCGTATGTTCCAAGTTTTGCAGATTTAGGAACATTGATTGTCGCATCCATATTAGCACTACTGTATCGTTTCACTTTTACAGATGATTTAACATCTAATGTAACGCCATTAGCAGCAGCATCTTGGTCTGCTCTAGAGTCATTTGTGAACCTTGCACCTAATGTTTGGAATTGAACTTTTACATCAAATGTTTTATCCTCAGAACTCTTATTAAAGAACGTCATTGAACGCGAATCTGAAAGATCTTTGCTATCAACTGCTTGTTCGCCAAAACTTAATGCACCAGTAATGTTTTTAATTGTTTTGATTCCCTTACTTGCAAGTGTAATCGCATCATTAGAACTACCAGTATACGTTTTCGTTTTGTCTTTCACTTGAATTTCTGTTTGTGCATGAACAGCTTTGTATGGATTTACAAGCCCTGCCCCTACTTCATATACACTGTATTTATCGTTTAACGGATCAGCTGTATTCATAAGAGAAGCCTTAATATCCGCTGGCGTCATGTCTGGATGAGCTTGTTTTAGTAATGCCGCTACCCCAGAAACGTTTGGTGTAGCCATTGATGTACCAGATAAACGTTCATACGCATTTTGATAATCTGACAATGCATTGCCGTTATCATCTTTATGCATATAAGCAGGTACAGTTGAGAAGACTGAAACACCTGGTGCTGTTACTTCTGGTTTAATATCATATAACACACGTGAAGGACCGCGAGAACTAAAGTCTGCTAGTTTATTACCTGTTGTAACCGTTTGGCTCATATTCCCGAATGTGAAGTCGATTGTAGAACCTTTCTTAGCTTCAGTTAAAGGTAATTGATTAGCAATAGCACTACCTTGTTTGTTGTTGATTAAAAATGTTGGAAGATATCCATATGTGTTACCTAAAAATACATCTTGTAATGTATCGCCAGTAGTATTGACTAAAACAACAGCCTTTGCTCCATGTGATTTCGCAATACGTACGATATCTGCGATACCTAAGTTACCACGTTGAGCAAGGACAATTTTACCTTTTACATCGTATGGTATTGTATATTGACCATTTGCATCTCGTTTGTAATAAACAGTATCAGCTCCAGAACCTACATTTACCATTTGATATGTTTGTCCTTGGAAATCCGTTACATTATCAGTATTACCTTGCGCAGCTAACTTTAGATCAGATGGTGAATCACCTGTTGATAAATGAGCTGTTGCTGTATATTGTGGTATCGTAACAGAAGTATCACTTGCACCTACAGTAATAGCCAAAGGAGCATTACCTGGTGAGCCTAATGAATACATTCTATTTCCTGAGTTTCCTGCTGCAACAACTGCTGTTACTCCTGAAAGTACAGCATTATTTACTGCAATTGCCGTAGGATATAACGGATCATTGTAATTTGCTCCAAGAGACATACTGATAATATCCATTCCGTCTGTTACCGCTTTGTCGATACCAGCTAAAATTGCTGACGTTTGACCAGATCCATATCGTCCTAAAACACGATAAGAATAAATGTCAGCATCTGGTGCAACACCAGTAACCGCGTAATCTGCATTATTTTTACCTTGTCCAGCAATAATTCCAGCTACATGTGTACCATGCTCAGTATAATAAGCTTCTCCACCATTTGTTTCAGGCATTCCAGACTTTTTCCAATCAGCATATGTTGTTTCCATTGGATCATTGTCATTATCGACGAAATCATAACCACCTTTAAATGCACCTTTTAAATCTGGGTGATTGTAGTCAATACCAGTATCAAGAATACCAATTTTAACACCCTTTCCTGTATAACCCTCTTCATGGAGTTTTTCAACACCAGGGAAAGTTACCATGTTATGAGTTGGACCTTGTTGATCAGAACTTTCTTCTTTAGTAGTTGGATCATCCAACTGAACTTGTAAATCACTCCATACTGCCTGTACAGCATTCGATTTAAGTAATGATTTTACTTTATTAGCAGGGAGTGTCATTGATACTCCATTAAATGCCTTTTTGTATGCACGTTTAATTTTGTATGGGTTTTTCTTTTCTTTTAACTCTTTACTAAAAATTCCCTTTAAATCTTTATCAAACGTTTCGTGTGAAGCATCTACTTTTGCTTGTGCATCTGCTTCAGAAACAGTTGTTCCTTTAGTTTCTGCTACCATTACTGCTGTTTGTGCTGGCTTGTCCTTAAATTCAACAATGACAGAAGTTGGTGCATCACTTGTTAAATCTAAATCAGGTGATACTTGAAGCCCTTCTTTGTCACTCACTTTTAATTGTTTAATTGCCTCACGTTGAGCTGGTGTAAGTGCTGATAAAACTTGTTCCACCTTTGACACTTGTTGTGCATGAACATTGTGTGTAATCGAAATCGGATTAAATACGCTTGTTACAAGACCTGTTGATATTGCCAAGGTCGTAACATTTTTTTTCATTTTCTTTTTCATCCCCATCTTCCTCTCTCTCTTGATAGTTTTATTATATTTAGATTTGACATAATTTTATTTTTCGTAAATTTTATCAAATACAAATTTTTTTATAATTCGAATATTTTCTACAAAAAAAGATAAAAAAGTAGAGGAAATTCAAATAAAAAAAGCAAACGATCAGTAGTACACTAATCCGTTTGCTTTTTTCTAAAGGATAAAGTTTCAACATAATCCTAGTCTATTTTTACATCCTTCACGTTTTTCCTGCCTTTAATATGACCTTTTCGACCCGTTTTCTTTTCGTCTCTTTTTCAATATCATCCAACCTAGAAGTAAGTATCTCAACAAATAATTTTTTATTTTCTCCATTAATAATCGGCATCGACCTTTCCGCATACATCGGTAGCTGGTTCGTCGGACTTTTAACTAATTGTTCAATAAGCAACTTGAATGCCTGTTTTTCATATACCTTACTCGAACATAATTTAATAAGGATGTTTACAACTTGATCTTTCGTAATAACTGAACCTTTGTCACCAACTTCAATGATTTTTTCGATTTTAGAAAAGATTTTCTCTGGGGCTACATTTGTTATACTGTTTATTGCAGTCATCGCTCCCCATTGAAGTCGATTATTTTTACTATCTAAGAGTAAAAATAATTGATCAATATACTCGGTTAATAAAGAAGGTTTACGCTCACCGATTTCATATAAAACTTTAATACAATCATTTTGAATGCTTTTACTTTTATTAGATAGATTTTCGATCAGCTCTTTTACAGCATTTTCATCATTATGATCCACAACTTTAATCGCTAATTCTATATTAGGCTCCTCATCTCTACGACCTATAGAACTTGCTAATTTCTCTATTACTGTCATTCATACTTCCACCTTTTTATTTGACCTAACTCTTTAATCAGTATGTACATTGCAAAAAGCAAGTACACTTCCTAGGATTCTTATTTTAAGTCCTATCTCTTTTTTATTAACAAATCAGTCTAACCTGAATACATAAATTTTTCTTGAAGAAACCATCCTATTGTCAGGAGGTAAGTAGCAGATAAAAAGAATTAATAAAATTCTGTAAAAAACTTCTACAACTAATTTTATAAAAAGAAAGGAGGTAACGTTGCCTAATTGTTTGCTATGAAATGATAAATTCATGATATAATTATTATACCTACTGTGAATCTAGGATGCTCGCGAAAGTGACTTCGGCATTGGGTAGAACCATGATAGTGAGTAGACTTAATAACTGACGAAAACCAAGTCAATCAATAACAAAGTTGAGAATATTCACGCAAAAGATTACTCAACTATGTAGGATTCGTTGTATCCGAATTTACGCCCTCGGAGTGTTAGACCAAACGAAAGTAGCTTCGGCAAAATCGGACACGTAGAACTGGGAAGCAAACATCAATTTATTGATTTTTATAGATTAATGGCAACGGTGGTTTTATGTCTGAACTATTACAACCAGGGAATAAAAAACTTCCTGATTTTAATGAATTAAACGATCGGATTATTGCTGAGCATGGTACAACAGGACCGTCTTTAGTTATTAAAACAAATTTGGATCCTAAAGATTCTACCGAGGATAATCCTTATTATCGTAACGAAACACATACACCTAAAAAACCATTTAAAAATTATTTCGAAGAGTAACAGAAAAATGAGCCCGGTTTGCTTCACCGGCTCATTTTTTTTACCCAAAATAGTCGACTGAATGAATTTAACTCCTACGTACATACTAAGAAATATATGGCAATTTCTTTAAGGAAAATGTTTATACTTTTCAATGTACTAGGAGGAATAGGATTTTGAGTCCAACAAAAAGTATGCTATCGGTTTTTGCCCTAGGTGGAATTAATGAAATTGGAAAAAATATGTATGCTATTCAATACTTAAAAGAAATTATTCTAATAGACTGCGGTTCTAAGTTTCCAGACGAGAGTTTATTAGGTGTTGATTTAATCATTCCAGATATTACTTATCTATTGGAGAATCAAGAAAAGATTAAAGGTTTATTTGTTACGCACGGTCATGAAGACCATATTGGTGGAATCCCTTATCTTTTGAAGCAATTGAATATTCCTGTCTATGCAACGAGATTAACGCTCGGATTAATTGAGCTTAAATTAAAAGAGCATGGATTATTAGGTGAAACTGAACTAATTTTAATAGATTCTGATTCAGTTATTAAATTTGAACATTTTTCGATTTCATTTTTTAAAACAAATCATAGTATCCCTGATTGCTTAGGCATCGTATTCGATACGCCTGAAGGAACTGTAGTACATACTGGAGATTTTAAATTTGATTTAACACCTGTTAACAATCAATATCCGGATATTCATAAAATGGCCGAAATAGGTAGTAAAGGTGTTTTATTACTTTTATCAGAAAGTACGAACGCCGAACGGCCAGGTTCAACACCATCGGAACGGATTGTTGGAGAGCATATAATAGATGCTTTTATGAAGGCAAAACAGAGAGTGATTATTTCAACTTTTGCTTCGAATGTACATCGTGTGCAACAAATTGTTGATGCTTCTATTATAACTAATCGAAAATTAGCCCTACTTGGGAGAAGCATGGTGAATGTTGTTCAAGTTGCAATGGAGCAAGGGTACTTATCAATTCCTGAAGGTATGTTGATTGATACTGATGAAATTAATAGTTTTGCACCAGAATCAGTTACAATTTTATGTACAGGTAGTCAAGGCGAACCTCTGGCAGCTCTTGCTCGACTAGCTAATTCTAGTTTTAGAGGTGTTGATGTTTATCCAGGAGATACAGTTATTTTAGCTGCCTCTCCTATACCTGGGAATGAACGAAATGTCTCCCGAATTATTGATAATTTTTATAATCTTGGAGCAATTGTTATCTATGGTTCAGGTAGTTCGACTGGTATGCATGTTTCTGGTCATGCTTATCAAGAAGAGCTTAAGCTTATGCTTACATTAATGAAGCCAAAGTATTTTATTCCAATTCATGGTGAGAACAGAATGCTTCATCATCATCGTTCTCTTGCTGAATCTGTTGGTGTCAAACGAAATAATATTTTTATTATTAAAAACGGTGATGTTGTCGATATTCTACAATCAGAAGCGATTCAAAGCCGAAGAATTCCAGCAGGAAATATTTATGTAGATGGAATGGGCATTGGAGATGTCGGTAACATTGTCCTGAGAGATCGAAAACAACTTGCAGAAGATGGAATGCTAGTAATCGTCATTACTATTAGTAAATTGGAAAGAAAGATTATCTCTGGTCCTGATACAATATCAAGAGGATTTGTCTATGCGCGTGACTCTGAAAGTTTACTGAAGGAAGTAAACCAAATAGTTACATCTTCAGTAAATGAATTACTTGATGAAAACAAGCTCCAATGGGGAGTTATGAAGCAAAATATTAAAAAGTCTCTAGGACAATTTTTATTTACAAAAACGAAAAGAAAACCAATGATTTTGCCAATAATCATTGAAATATAAAAACAAAAAACTCCCTTATCAATCTAATTAGGGAGTTTTTACTTTGATTGATTTTCTTTAATTTTAGAAATTAAATCCACTAAAGAACTGTTTTCTTGATCAAAATAGGTTTCCATTGGACATGAACTATTTTCTAACCGGTTTAGTACGAAAGGGATTGTATAAGTTTCAATTTTTAATTCATCATTAACATCATCCCAAAATAGAGGCGTTGCAACAGTTGGTTTTTCCTTTCCCCTTGTAGAGTATGGGCAAATAATGGTTTTTCCTTTTGCATGCTGGATATAGTCAATATAAAGACGATTGCCTCGATTTTTCTTTAAACGTTCAATCGTAAAATCATCTGGAAATTTCTCAATTAAATAATGTGCAATAAAAGATGTAAATACTCTTGTTTCATCATAGGTAAGAGAATCTTCTTTTATTGGAATATGGATTTGAATGCCTTTACTTCCAGATACTTTTGGGTAGCTTTTTATTTGAAAAGAATCAAAGATTAATTTCATTTCCAACGCGGCTTTTATTGCTAAAGGAAATGCATCTGTATTAGGTGGATCCAAGTCGAATACGATTTCAATTGGGTTGTTTGCTTCATATGTTTGAAAAGGAATATGGAATTCAATAGCTAATTGATTTCCTAACCATAGCAATGTTGATACATCATTACAAATAATAAAATTATTTCCCTCATGTTCTTCGGTTTTAATAAAACTCGGAGCATAATCTGGACGGTTTTTTTGAAAAAAAGATTCACCGTCTATTCCATTCGGAAAACGAATCGTTGTTAATAAACGATTTTTTAGAAATGGAAGCATATATGTGGATATTTGAGCTAAATATGAAACAAAGCTCTCTTTTTTTATATATGGATCCTTCCATATTACTTTTTCAGGACTGGTAAGTGTTAATTCTTCCTCCAAATTAAGATTACCCAATAGTAAGCCATCCCAAGTACATTCATTCCATGCATGCTTTAATTGAAAGGATATAAATTTTGCATTTGTTAATTGGTTGTTTTCTATACTTTGAAACTCAAGTTCAATACAGATCCCAGGCTCAACAAATTTTATACTACCTTTTTTGCTTTTTTTATTTGCTTCGATTGCTTTAATCAATATACCCTTCTCTTCCTCGCTAAGTCCATTTGAAAAGGACCCCATTTGCAAAATATCATTGTCTTTTTTAAGTCCCACTAAAAAGGTTTCCTCTTTTAAATTGAAACCTAAAATAAAGAAAAAGCCTGAATAAATTTTATTACGTTTTTGAAAAAAGTAATGATTCATATCTTACTTCCCCTAATCTGTAAGAGTACATTCTTTAGGATCTTTTTCGATAAAAGCTTGGATACTTGGTTGTCTTAATGAATGACCTTCAGTCCATTCAATGAATTGTACTTTAACAGTTAATAATGGCTGAATCCATTGAATTTCCTTAATTCTTTTTGGTTGACTGCTGAATGGATTGTTTTCTATTTTTATCGTATTAATGACTGTAGTAAGGTCTTTCCATTCTGATTTCGTTAATTTTCCAGTTCCAACATGTCCTATAAACACGAGTTGATTAGTTTCATTATAAAGTCCTACTAAAATAGAATTAACTATTCCAGAGCGATACGTTACCCCACCGATAACCGCAATAACGTCCTTATAATTTTTTACTTTTTGCCACGCATTGTGCTTTCCATTGATCAAGTATTTACTATTTAAGTTTTTACATACGATGCCTTCTAAATTATGTTGTTTCGCAACTTCAAATAAGGCAACCCCATCAGTATTATTTGGAACTAACTGAATTTGCTTATTTGGTTGGATTGCTTCTATTAATAAATTTTGTCTCTCTTGGAGAGAAAATTGCGTAACCCATTCTCCATTGTAAAAAAGAATATCAAAAATCATATAGAAAATAGGTACAGCTTCTATAGCGGAATCAATCCGATCCATGCGCCTAATTCCATCCCTTCTCATTACTTCATGAAACGATGGATTGCCATTTTGATCGAGAGCGATGACCTCCCCGTCTAAAATGATTGATTGAGCAGCCGAATAAGATTTTATATCCGTTAGCTCTGGAAAAATATTTGTACGATCATTTAATTTACGGTTAAATAATTTGACTTCTTTCCCATCAAAATAGGTTAGGATTCTAACACCGTCCCATTTAATTTGCGAAATCCACTCAGGACCATTTGGTACAATATCTGAAGAAATAGGCTCAAAAGGAAAAATTGGATTTAGCTCCATTACTACCGTTGCCAAAAACTTATAAAAACCAATAAAAACCTATTATTTTTATAGATTTTGTTTATTTCCCAGTTCTACGTGCTCGATTTTACCTAACTAGGTTACTTTCGTTTGATACAACACTCCGAGGGCGTAAATTCGGATAAAACGAATCCTACATATTAGTAATGAGGTGTAGGTGTCAACTAACTAATTTATATTGTGACAAGTTGATCGCTGCGTTTAAATCTCGATCAATTTCATGACCGTATTCACATATAAATAATCGTTCGGATAATTTTAAATCATTTTTTTTATGTCCACAACTTGAACATGTTTTAGAAGATGGGTACCATCTATCAGCTTCAACAAATTCAACACCATATTTTTCACATTTATATTTCATTTGGCATTTGAATTTAAATAAACACTGCTTCGCAATTGCTTTTGAAAGATGCTTATTCTTCATCATTCCCTTGATATCTATTGTTTCCATTACTATGCGATAAGGTTTGGTTTTCACGATCTCGCTCGTGGATTGATGAAGATGATTTAGTCTGATATTTGTCAATCTTCTGTAGAGGTGTTGTATCTTCTTATTGATTTTTATAATGTTGCTTGTTTTGACGAAACGGTTTCCCTCCTTATTCATTTCATATTTACGAGAAATTTGACGTTGCAACCTACGTAGGCGTTTCTCTGCCCTTCTTACAATGCTTGTTTTGTTAATATTTTTCTTCCTAGTGCCATCTGAACAAACTGCTAATTCTTTAATTCCTACATCAATTCCAAGTGAGACATTTGTCAGTTCAACTATTGGTCTTAATTCTTTAATTCCTACAGAAAGATACCAGTATTTTCCGTCTTGACTAATTCTAGGATTAAAGAATTTTTCATCCGGTATACATTCTGAAACGACAACCCAACCGACCTTCTCAATCAATACTTTATTTCCGTCTACTTTCATCTTCACATTATCGTTATAAAAAGATGATTTGGACTTTCTTCTACTTTTGAATCGTGGTTTATCAGATATCCCTTTAAAGAATTTTTTATACGCTTCACAGAGGTCTTTTATTGCTTGTTTTGTAACGTTATTAGATACTTCATAAAGCCATGAAAATTCATCTGATTGTTTTAATACAGTTAATTCCTTTCTTAATATGCCATCAGAAATGAATTTCCCACCTGTTTTATAATTTTCTTCTTGCTTAGCCAATGCCCAATTATATGCCCACCGAGCTGTGCCAACTGATTTCCATAATTGTATTTCTTGATCTTTAGTTGGCCTTAATCTGACTCTCCTCGCTAGTATCATTGTCTTGAAACAACTTTGAATAGTTTGTTCAGTTCCACCTATTGAATCAAATTTCAAATTACTCACCTCATGTACATTTAAACACAATGGGTGACTTTCAATTAGAACAAATTGTGATATTTTTATAAAATTTAATAAATTAAAATTAACTGTTGTAACCCTCCTATTTAACTCGTTGCTTTTTTAGGCGCTTTTGTTTTAGGCTTTTTCGGAGGTGTCGCTTGTCCTTTTGTTCGATCGATACTCGCTTGTAATGCAGACATTAAATCAACAACATTTTTTTGTTCTGCCGGTTTCTCTTGCCCTGTCGCGATATAATCATTTTTATTAACTTTTTCCGAAATTAATTGCTCTAACGCTGTACGATATGTATCGGTATAGTTTTCTGGATTAAACGTTGTCGTTAATTGTTCAACTAGCATCATACCAGCCTGCAATTCACGCTCCGCCAATCCAGCCTTTTCAGGAACACCACCTGGAAGATTTTCAATTGCTCTAATCTCATCTGGAAAATGTAATGTTTCAAGAATAATCGCGTTTTTATATGGCCGAATAGCAGCTAAATGCTGTTTACTACGAATTGTAATTTTTGCGAGACCGATTTTCTTACTTTTTTTCAATATTTCGGAAAGTAAAGCATAAGCCTTTGTTCCACCAGAATCCGGACCAATATAATATGTTCGATCAAAATACACTGGATCAATTTCTGAAAGTTTGACGAAATCAATGATCGATACAGTTTTTAGTTCAAATTCTTCTTTTAATTTATTCATTTCCTCTTCTGTTATTTCTACAACTCTACCATTTGGTGTTTCAAATACTTTAATAATTTCTTCAGGAGTAACTTCATCGTCACAACTAGCAACTTTTTTATAGGAAATCGGCGTTTTACAATCCTTATGATATTGACGAAACTTTATATCCTTATCCTCAACTGCTGAAAACAACTTTACAGGAATTGTAACTAATCCCATACTGATCGTGCCTTTCCAAACTGTATGCATTCTTTCACACCTTTGTATTTTTTAAAAGTAGCTTTTGTTAAAATAGTGGGTTTAATTCAATTTGTATGTCTAGTTCGTCCTAATTAATAGTAAGGAAGTTAATCAAAAAGGGAATTTTCCTTATTAGATATTTATACTGGATAAGTCTTGATAAAAAGAAAAGTTCACTCTCGATTAAGTGAACTTTTTCTTTGTTTCTGGCATTGATTCTTGTTTAGGCTTAATAAATTTTATAGACAAAAAAAGACCTATTACAGCTAATATAATGGAAAAATACATCATATAATTATCTGGTTTTTTCATTAAGTATGCAAAAGTAGGTGGACCTGCTGCAACACCTACAAAGCGTAAAGAACTATAAAGAGATGTAATTGTTCCTCTTTCTGCTTTTTCAACTCCCTCTGTTATTAAGGCATCTAAGCTTGGTAGCGACAAACCAATCCCGATCCCACTTATCAATAAACTCGTAATAATCATATAAATATCTTTGTTAAAAATAGGGATCACAAAAGAAAGACTTATGAAGATAAAACCAATGACAATGCATTTTTTCATTGTACCTTTTTGATTTCCAATTTTTTTACCTGTCTTATATGATGTGTAGGATAAAGCAGCGAGTGGGATCGCTAACACACATCCTTTCCATATTCCAATTATGTGATAGCGCTTTTCTAAAATTTTTGATAAATAAAAAAGCATACCAAATAAAATGAACATGATAATAGCACCTAGTATAAAGATGGTATAAAGCCATTTTCCATTATTTCGAAATATATTCCGAATTGATCTGATGAACAGTTTAAACTTTTTCTTTCTTTTATCTTTTCTTTTTGATCTCATGGGCTGTTTTGGAGGTTTTACAAAAATTAAAATTAAAATAATGGATATTAAACAAAGGAACGGTATTGATAAAAATGGTAAATACCATACAACCGCTGCTAATGCAGAACCTAGTATTGGGCTTAGTACTTTTCCAAAAGTATTTGATGTCTCAACTAACCCTAATCCTTTACTAACTTCATTTTCATCCTTAAACATATCTCCCACACACGGAATAACAACAGGCATTGCCCCAGCAGAACCAACCCCCTGTATGATTCTCCCAACAATTAACCACGCGTACGGATTTTCTAATTTCCAACAAACAAAGCCAGCTAAGGCTCCTCCAATTCCCGCAATAGTTAAACTTGGAATGATTACTTTTTTTCTTCCAAATAAATCCGATAAATAACCTGCTATAGGGATAAGAATGATTGCAAAAACTGAATAAACAGTAATAATCATTGAAACTTTTAGGCCAGATATATTTAATTGTTGTTCTAATTTTGGAAGTACGGGAATCAACATTGAATTACCTAAAGTCATTACAAGAGGTACTGCAGATAGCGCCCATAAACTCCGCTTTTGTTTTTTATCCATATAACCTCCGTTTTTTGTGTAACTAAAAATAATCACAATCCTTATATTTCCCAAGTATCTTTTTTGGTTGAATTGTAATTTTTACTAATTAGTTAAAATTAAGGGCAAAATGAAAAATATACTATTTTCGAAAGGATGAGTCTTTATGACTACTCTAGAGAATTCAACTAATTATTTTCTTTTAAATTTATGGTCTGGAATTTTATTTGGCCTTGGATTGGTAGCATTTTTTGATGAAGTAGTTTTTCATCAACTTCTTCATTGGCATCATTTTTACGATAAGTCTACAACAAGTTTAGGACTTATTTCTGATGGTCTTTTTCATGCCTTTAGTTGGTTCGCAACGATTGGCTCCTTATTTATGTTTGCGAATTTAAGGAGAAAAAAATCTCTCTATATTAAAAGATGGATCGGCGGAGTTTTACTCGGAGCAGGTTTGTTTCAACTTTATGATGGAACAGTTCAGCATAAATGGCTAAAGCTTCATCAAATTAGATATAACGTCGATATTATGCCCTATGATTTAACTTGGAATATTACTGCTTCTATTATGACTTTAATAGGCTGCATTCTAATTTTTAAAACTCGAAATAGAAGTGTCCATTTTGAAAGATAATTTTATGCAATACTTTTACTTCAATGTATTTGAATTATTCTTTATTTTATTAATCTCAGTTTTTATTAGTGGATATTTAGTTGCTGCAATGAATCATAAAAAAGTAGCATGGCCTAAATCGCGCTCAATATTATGGATAGTTGGAATGCTTTGCATATTAGTTTCTGTAATTGGACCAATTGCAAAACTAAGTCACCATCTTTTCGTTTTCCATATGATAATGCATTTATTACTAGGAATGCTAGCTCCCTTGCTTATAGCTTTATCTAGACCGATTACATTATTATTAACATCATTAAAAACTCAACATGCAAGGCGAGTAACACGTCTATTAAAAAGTGTTCCTGTTCGTCTATTAACTCATCCTATTAGTACATTGCTTTTAAATATTGGAGGACTTTGGGTACTTTACAATTCTACAGTGTTTAATTTAATTCATGAGAACATCTTTTTGTTAATTTTAGTACATATCCATTTGTTTTTTGCAGGGTATTTTTTTACAATATCAATCATTGCCATTGAACCGATCTCACATAAATACAGTTATTTGTTTCGCTCAATAGTAATAATCCTTGCATTAGCAGGTCATGATATTTTATCGAAGTTTCTTTTTGCGAATTCATTAAACAATTTTGCATTTAATGATGTTCAACTCGGTGCAGTCTTAATGTTTTATGGAGGGGACTTTGTTGATATGGTCATTATTACTGTACTTTGTTTTCTCTGGTATAATTCAGCAACTCTTAAGAAGCCTAGAACCATAATTTAATGGACTTTTTTGCCACATATAATCCCTCAAAAGATGCACAAAATATTAATGCATAAAGAAGGAGGGTTAAAGATGAATAAAATTTGTCTTACATTATGCACTATTTCATTATCATTTATAATTTCAGCTAATGTTCATGCTGCTTCACCGGGACCTGATGCTACACAATTAGATCCAAGCTATGATCATAATGGTAAACATATAAAAAGGGATTTTAACAATGATTTTAATGATCCAAACCATGTTGTAAATAATACGAAAAATACAGTAAAAGAAGGGTATTATGATACGAAGAATACAGTTAAAGAAGGGTATTATAATACGAAAAATAATATAAAAAATACAACAAATGACATGTTAAATAACAATGGAGTAAATAACCCAGTAAATAATGACGGAAATTATTATCGACGAAATGTAAATGTAACGCCTACACCTGTTACTAACACATTAAATACTACTGACAATACAAATAATAATCATTTCAATTATGGCTGGCTTGGACTTCTTGGATTATTAGGATTTGCGGGTCTTCGAAAAAAGGAAAGAGTTGAATAAAAATAATAACCTTATTGGGGCATTCCCCAATAAGGTTTTATTTATGGACTATGTTTTTATTATGAATTACATCTTTATAAAAATTGATTTTTTGCTCTAACATTTTATTCGTTTCCGCTAATGTTTTAAGCTGATGTTCAATAGACTGTTTATGTTCAACTAATAGATCCAACCTAGCCAAAGATGTCTGCTCACCTTCTGTATATAAATGTGCATACTCTTTAATCTTATTAACTGGCATTTGTGTTTCTTTTAGCTTAAGGACAAATCTTAACCACTGGATGTGTGATTCAGAATACAGCCTCTCACCATTTTCATTTCGATCAGGAAGAATGATCTGTTCTTTTTCATAATAACGTAATGTATGTGTGCTTATTCCTAACATCTGAGCGACTTCACCAATTGAATACATAAGACCTCCAGTTTGAGTCAAAAATAAAAACTGTTTGACTTAGAGTTTACTCTAACCAGTATAATGAATCCGTAACTGATACACAATTAATTTAATTTTAGTATAAACCAAATTATCGGGAGGAATTAAGATGAAAAAATATACTGTCATTACAGGTGCTAGTTCAGGAATTGGTTATGAATCAGCTGTTGCATTTGCCGCACGTGGAAAAAACCTAATCATTGTTGCTCGTAGAACGGAAGAACTTGAAAAATTAAAATCAGAAATCGGTAAATTGAATTCAAATCTTGATGTCGTCATAAAAACGGCTGATCTATCTGTCGTTAAAAATGCTTATAATTTATATGAAGAACTTAAAGAATATGATATTGAAACTTGGATTAATAATGCAGGTTTTGGTAATTTCGCTTCAGTTGGTGAACAAAATTTAGCAAAAATTGAAAGTATGCTTAATTTGAATATTGAAGCTTTAACGATTTTAACTTCACTATATGTACGTGATTATTCAACAGTCGAGGGTACACAAGTTATCAATGTTTCATCTGGTGGAGGGTATACAATTATTGGTAATGCCATCACATATTGTGCGACTAAATTCTATGTAAGTGCCTTTACAGAAGGGCTGGCTCATGAATTAAAAGAAAAAGGTGCAAAAATGCAAGCAAAATTATTAGCACCAGCTGCAACTGAAACAGAATTTGCAAAAGTATCCTATGATTTAGAAGAAAACATTAAATTTGAAGGCGTTCTTCCAAAATACCATACTGCAAAAGAAATGGCCGGATTCATGTTGGACCTTTATGACAGTGAAAAGGTGGTTGGAAAAGTTGATGGAATTACTTATGAATTCCAATTATTAGATCCACTTTACCCTTATGCAACAAGATTAGAAAGGCAGGATTAAGGGAAAGTTAAAACCTGTTCCTTAACCTTAAACACTGCATCCTAATTTTAATTTTCTAACACTAAATTTAAATGTGGATATTTAGTAGCCCTATATTCAGAAGGGCTACTTTTTGTGTATTTTTTAAATATACGACTAAAGTAATTCGAATCTTGAAAACCAATTCGTGTTGCTATTTCTTGCATAGTTAAATCAGTCATTTCTAAGTAAAACATTGATTTTTCAATCCTTATTCTATTTAAAAAATCGATCACACTAGTGCCAATTTCTTTTTTGAAAAGGTGACTGAAATGATATTTACTTACACAACAAAATTGAGCAATTTCTTCCAGTGTTATACTAGTTTGATGATTTTCTCGTATATACTTAGTTGCTTTACGAATAACAGGATTCATCTGATTATTAAATGAATTGGCTATTTGAATCGTTAGCCAGTAAGCATATTCGCAAACCTTTTTTACAAATTTATCATAGCGAATAATATGATATAATTCCTGAATCATTTGAGCATTTTTTGACATGATGAGTGTTGCATTCACGCCTGACTCTACTACAACCCTAGAGATTAACATAATTAAATCGACTACCTCAGTCTTAAATACGTCTTCATTTAATCGGCATGCATTTGCTACCTTTTCAAGGAAACTTTTTAATTGATCGACTACACCTACTTCATCACCAATTCGTACAAGTGCTAATAATTCAATACGATCCTCGGTTGATAATGCTCTTAGTGTATTTTCTTCCACCGGTTTAATACCACTATGAAATATCAGTTTGTTCCCTTGAAAAAAGCGACCTGACATTGACTTTCTAGCCTCTTCAAAAGAGTGGTATAACAAATAAGGATCACTATATTTTTTACCTATTCCAATTGAAACTGTAATCTGAACCCTATCTAATGAATTTTGAATTTCTTCTGCTATTCTATAAATCTTTTTATTAAACTCGATTTCACTATCTTCATCATCTAGCTCAATTAGAAGTGCAAGCACACCTTCTTCTACCCAGTTCCACAAATACGAAACTCCGATCGTCTGATCAATTTGATTGATTAGTTCATGGCCAATTTCTTGTTTCCACTGCTTCGGGTTCTCTACTGCTAAATCAGGATAGCGATCGATTGAAATCAACATTACAACATTTGGATAAGTATCAATGCCACATCTTTTTTGAACTTCATCAAAAGTTCCTATATGGACGAGCGTACCAGAAAGTAACACATTTGAAAAAGCTGATTGAGTAGCATCTCGATTCATCTTAATTTCTCCTTTTTAGCTTATGATTTTTCTTAGTTGAACGTTTGGTAGTAAGTATTAAAATGATTGAGCCATAAAAAAAGAAGCTGTCGTACTCTTAGAGTATAACTGCTCCATTAAAAATTTCATAATTCCATGACACCTATTTTCTCTTCAACAAGTTCAACAATTACTCCATCATGAATTTGATTACGAATTGATTCAATATCATGATAAAAATAGCGATCCTCTACAACTGATGGAACTTGATTTCTAATTAACTGATATACACTTGCCGTTACCGGTGACGGTCTTAGTGAATCATGGAATTCTAGTGCTTGAGTGGCAACCATTAGTTCGATTGCTAAAATATGTTCAAGTTTTTTTGAAATCTGATAGGCTTTCCTAGCAGCGAAATAAGCAAAGCTAACAACATCCTCTTGATTTGCACATGTAGATGTATTATCAATCGTTGCTGGATGCGACAGAACTCTTATTTCATTCAGTAATCCTGCCGCGGTATATTGTGGAATCATATACCCGCTATTTAAACCAGGATTGACAACTAAGAAACTAGGAAGCTCACTTACATGATAATTTACTAATCGATCAATACGACGTTCTGTTATTTTTGCTAAGTTTGCCATACCTATACAAATCGTGTCTGCATCAATTCCCACATAGGAAGCATCAAAATTTCCGCCCATTAATGCAAACCCGTCTTCTTCCTCCGGCCAAATAATCGGATTATCACTTGAAGACATCATTTCATTATGAATATTTTCCAATGCATTTTTAAATACCTTCTTAACTGCCCCATGAACTTGCGGTATACATCTAAGACTTAGTGCATCTTGTAATCGATAGTCTTTATATTGTTTGGCAATCTCACTTCCATCTAGAATTTTTGAAACGATTCGAGCTGTCTTTGCTTGTTCCGTATGTTTTTTTACCGAGTGCAGTCGAGGATCTAAAGCTTTTATCGTTCCCTTCAATGCTTCTAATGACATAGCACCAGTAACATCCGCTGTTTTAACAGCTTGAATTGCATTATATATCGAAAGTACAGTGAATGCTGTGGCTGATGTAGTACCGCTTAATAGTGCAAGACCTTCTTTACATTCGAAGGTTACTGGTTTTAGACCGGCCCGCTCCAACGCCTCGTGGCCGCTTAATAACTCATCCTTAAACCAAGCTTTTCCTTCGCCCATTAACACTAGCGCCATATGAGCCTCAGGTGATAAATATGCTACAGATCCCTCGCCTGGAACAAACGGCAATATATCATGATTAAGTATGGCTGCAATTAGCTCTAACACTTCTATTCTAACGCCTGAATAACCTTGACCTATATTATTTAAAACCATTAATTGAATGGCTCTTACCACTTCTTTTTCAAGTGGTTCACCTACAGAAACAGCATGAGAACGGACAATATTTCGTTGAAGAGTATGAGCATCTTCCTTTGAAATCACTTCGGTTACATTGCTTCCAAATCCTGTAGTTACCCCATATACCGCTCTTTCTTCTTCAAGAAACTTTTCAATTAGATTACGAGACTTATTTATTCTAAGATAATAGTTTTCTGTAAATGATACTTTTGCATCATATCTTGCAACAGCAATTACTTCATTAATTGATAACTCATGGTCTCCAAGAATAACCTCTTTTATATTTTTTGGATGAATAAAATCGTTCATTGTCATCAAAACACCTCTTACATTGAATATCTTAAGTTAGTGACTTGAAACTGATTGTTTGTTTGGCTCTACTAAATCCTCTTCAAGCAATGGATTACTAGCTTCATTTAATGAAAGTGATTTTGTTTCCGGAGCCCAAGCGATCGAAACAATTGTACCAATGAATAGAATAATAGACATTCCGATCATAGAAGGTGCCATCCCCATTGAACTAACACTTATCGGTAAAAGGAATGTACCAACAGCTGAGCCAATTCGACTAACTGCTGTTGTCAAGCCAACTCCAGTACCACGTACCTCGGTAGGAAATAGTTCAGCAGGATACACTAATGTTAAATTAGAAGCTGCCGACATTACAAATGTAAAGATTGCAAACACAATAATTGCGATTGTATGTAGACCTTGTGGTAAGACTGTTAATGCGAATAATGAAATCGTTAAAATAATAAATGTATTAATTGTAAACCCTCTACGAGTTAACTTTTCAGTACACCATACACCAGCTAACGCTCCTACTAGAAGGAACAGGTTTAGAACCATGTCTACACCAAATGTTTCTTCAAATCCCAATTTACTTAAAATAGTTGGTAGGAATGTATAGATGGCGAAATACGGAACTACCTGACACATATAAAAAAGTGATCCGAATGTAGTACGTTTCCAAAGCTGCTTATTGAATAAATCTGTAACCTTGTATGCATGTTTAGAATTAGCATCGATTGCTTCATCCATTACAGCATTTTCACCAATATACTTTCTTACAATAGCACGTGCTTCTTCAACACGGCCCATCTTTAATAACCAACGTGGAGACTCCGGTGTTCCAAAACGTAAAAGCAAGACAACTAGACCAGGAATTGCTGCACTAACTAACATCCAACGCCATGCGTCTGGCCCTGTTTTTCCTAAATAATAACCAACTAAATTTGAAGCTACATATCCGACTGTCCATAAAACGTTTAATGAAGATAATAACATACCTCTATATTTTCTAGGTGCAAACTCAGCTAGTAAAGTAGATCCTACGGCATAATCTCCTCCAAGTGCAATACCGATTAAAATCCTTAATGCAAAAAGCGTATATGGATCGTGAACAAAAAACTGTAATGCAGATGCGATTGTAATAATAACAAAGTTTGCTAAGTAGATTTTCTGCCTACCAATGCGATCTGATAATCCGCCAAGAAACAAACTACCGAAAAAAAGTCCGATTAATGCGGAACTACCGATTAATCCTTCCCATACAGAATTTAATTTCATTTGAGGACCTAGTAGCGAAAGTGCCATGCCTATAATTCCTAAAGCATAGCCATCCGAAAAATTCGATCCAAAAGTAAGTGCCGTAATCCGAATGTGAAATTTATTAAGCGGTGCATCATCCATCATAAATTTTTTTTCCTTCAAAAGAATACCCCCTTTTTTTACTTTTCAGTTAAAAATTGTTAGTAATAAAATAACTACTTACTTAACCATTCCTAAAGCGCTTCCAAAATTTTCAGTATTTTTAATAAATTATAATTATTACTCTTTAAATTATCTCTAGATAAAGTTTCGGATTATTAGCACAATATTGCTGAAATGTTCGGTCAGGAGATGAGGTTATTTTTTTTCAATAAAATAAGAGATAGCATATCGGCCATCTCTTACTTTATAAAACGATTTAATGAAAACATACTCAAATCAAATGCAGATTTCTGATTTATTACTAGGTCAGCAATAATCTCGCCTACAACGCTTGCAAACTTAAAGCCATGACCAGAGAAACCTGTAGCAATGATTAAATTTTTGTAGTCTGGATGCTGATCGATAATGAAGTGCTCGTCCGGAGTCATTGTATATAAGCATGTTTTCCCTTTTACTAAACTTCCATTTGCAAGTGGCATATATTCACTTAAGAAATTTCTCAGATCCGTTTCATCTTCAATAAACTCTCCAAATTCTCGGTTAAACTGATCAGGATTTACAATTTGTCCTCCATCATGTCGACCAATTTTCAAGCCACTATTATGAAGACTTGGAAAGCCGTAATAATGTCGATCAATTAGATCAATCGTAAATGCTGGTAGCAAACTAGAATCATATAGTTGATGATCACATTCAAACCAAGCAACTGTTTTACGAGTAGGTTTTACAGGTATATGAATACCTGTCTTTTCAAGAATTCTGCCAGACCATGCGCCTGCACATACTACAAGTTTATCCGCTGTGTAAACAGCATTCTCTGTACGCACTTGCGTCTTATTAGTACCTACCTCAATATCCACAACAGGCGAGTTTGTTTTAAGACTATTTCCTTTCTCGATATATAGTTCTTTATATGCTCGAACACATTCTTCGCTAAAAAGAATTCCGGAAGACGTTTCTAAACAACCTATAAATCCTTCCGGTAAACGTAAGCCGGGCCATCTTGCATTAATCTCATTACTATCCATTATTTCAAGTGGCAACGAAAATTCTTTTGCACTATTTATTACTTCATTCGTAAAGGTCGAGCCGGGTGCACCAACACATAAAACGCCTGTTCTCGAAAATAATTTTTTTCCAGACAATTGTTCTAACTCTTCCCATAATTTTTGTGCCCGTAATGCTAAAGGAACGTATTCTCTACTTTCTCCATATGCATGACGAATGATTCTAGTATCGCCGTGATGGCTACCAAAGCTATGTGGTGGATCAAAAGAATCTATTAATAATACTTTCTGATTTCCTTTTGATAAATAGTATCCTGCTGCCATTCCCATAGAGCCCGCTCCAACAATAATTACATCATAGTGATTATTCAATCATTTCACTCCTTACCCTGTTCATTCGTATGACATATTCTTTTTGTCTTTACAATTTACCTTCTTATATAAGCATTTTTTGTAAAACAAGCTTTTTTAAAATATCAAAAAACCCGTCTATGATCATTCATAAACGGGTTCAATAGTTTTTATAGTTTTTCGTATGCTGCTTGGTATTTTTGAATATCACCAGCACCCATAAAAATTAATACACTATTTTTATGGTTTTGTAAATTGCTGATATTGTCATCAGTCAATAGTTCAGCACCTGCAATTTTACAAGAAAGGTCTTCAATTGTTAAAGTACCTTTATCTTCTCGTGCAGAACCAAAAATATCACATAAGTAAACTTTATCTGCTTTTTCTAATGTACCAGCAAATTCATCTAAAAATTTACTTGTGCGTGTAAATGTATGCGGTTGGAACACTGCTACGATTTCACGGTCAGGATATTTTTGACGTGCTGCTTGAATCGTCGCTTGGATCTCAGTTGGATGATGAGCATAATCATCAATTAACATTTGATCTCCGAAGCGTTTTTCACTGAAACGACGCTTTACGCCACCATATGTTAATAATCTAGCTTTAATAATATTAACATCAATATCTTCATAATGGCAAAGCGCAATTACTGCTAAAGCATTTAAAATACTATGATCACCATATCCAGTAATATCAAAAGTAGCGTAATACGTATTACGGACGAATACATCAAATGTCGTACCATTTGTATGTTTTTCAATATTACGAGCTTGGAAATCATTGTCCTCGTTAAATCCATAATACATTACAGGTACTTTTGCATAAATTCGTTGAAGATGTTCGTCATCTCCACATGCAATAATACCTTTCTTTACTTGATCAGCCATTTGTTGGAAAGCATCGAATACATCATCTACACTCTTATAATAATCCGGATGATCAAAATCAATATTAGTCATGATGCAATAGTCTGGAAAGTATGAAAGAAAATGACGACGGTATTCACAAGCTTCAAACACGAAATACTCGCTGTCTTTTTCACCTTTACCAGTACCATCTCCAATTAGAAAAGAAGTTGGACGCGCACCAGAAACTACATGGGCTAATAAACCTGTCGTAGAGGTTTTACCATGTGCTCCAGTAATTGCGACGCTAGTAAATTTATTCATATATTCCCCTAGGAATTTATGATAGCGTGCCATCGGAATTCCCTTTTCAATAGCAGCTGCAATTTCTTCATGAGTATCAGGAAAAGCATTACCTGCTATAACGAATTGACCTTCTTTAATATTTGCTTTATCAAATGGTAAAATCGTAATATTTTTTTTTCGTAATTCATTTTCAGTGAAAAAGTGCTTTTCATAATCTGATCCCTGTACGGTCAAACCAGAATCATGTAAAATTTGTGCCAAAGCACTCATTCCAGTACCTTTAATCCCTACAAAATGGTAAACTGTCATATTAAAAGAACCTCCAAAATCGATCACTAATACAACGGCCTATCTCTTAGACAGTATATGTGTGAATAAAAGAAATGGCATCAATATTTTATAAATTTGATGCATTGTTACTTTGCCGAGTCTAGTTATTTTTTTAATGATAACTAACTTAAATTTTTACGCAATTAGTATTATATCACTTTAACTCCCATAGGACTATTTATTTTAAGTCGCACTATGAGGTAATAGATGGAAAAGTAAATACTTTAAGTCATCTGCTTATATTAAAATACTATCAATCTTAAATTGATTTTTTTCCCTTTATAGTCTAGGGCTCATTTCTACACTTTCTAATCGAGGATTTTCACGAAGCTTTCTTCCAGCTTTCGCTTGTTGCACACCATTTAACTCGACATTATCACCTGTAAAGCCTATGTTAACTTTTAATAAACTTCCACCTACACCATATAAATCTACTGGTACACCTTGTTTCTCAAAAGCTAAGATTCTTTCTACAGTAAATCCACCGCTTACTACAATTTGCACATGCTGATACCCTTCTTGATCTAGTGCATTTCGTAAAGCAAAAATTAATGGAGGATTTACCCCCCTAGGGTCAAAACTTCCTAATAATTCTGGATTACAAATAAAATACTGATCAATCATTGTTTTCGATGTATCAACACGTACAGCCTTTAATTTGCTACCGTATTCTCGTGCAACCTTTAAAGCGTCGTTTATGACATCATTATTATAATCTACTAAGACAATTAAATCATCTTGTGGATAGACTTCTGTATATGCACGAGCAGCTTCCACAACATCACCATTATACATTTGAATTAGTGCATGAGGCATTGTACCCATCCCTTCATTGCCCCACCACTCATTCATTGCATGAGTTGCCTGTGCAGTTGCACCACCAATAAATGCAGCATAACCGTCACCTGCTTGAGTCGTGAAATGATCATCTCGATCTCCCATGAAAATAACAGGCTTTTTAATGCCTGCGGATTTTGCAGAATGTTTTACATTGTATACGTTTGTAGCAACAGAAGTACGTCTAGCTAAAATACCATCAATAATTCCCTCTAAATAGCCAAAATCAGCATATTTACCTTTAATAGTTAAGACAGTTTCAAATGGTTCAATCATATCTCCATCCTTTAATGAATGAACAATAAGATTTTCTGGATGATCTGCAAAAGTTTGTAAAATCGCAATTGCTTCATCCGTGCCACATAGTACCGCACTTTCTCTTTGGAAAAATTGCATAGTTACTTCAGTATCTGGCTTCTTTTTTCGAATGATTTCTCTAGTTTTTAAAAAATATACAGCTGAAAACCAGCCTTCTCCGATTCTCTCATCAAATTTAAATGTTTGGTTCGTTAATCGGCTTATTTTACCTCTTAATTTTAAATCTAATTCTTTTTCCATGAATCTTCACCTGCTGAAAAGTATCGTTCTTTTTTTTCTAGTATGGGTTAAAAAAACTTTAACATTCGTTACTTAATTTTTATCGAATTTTTAATTTATCGCTCAGAACGAAACTCCTCAAATGATGTAATCAGTACTTCACGAGGTTTACTTCCATTTTGATTCGATACGATCCCATGATCAAACATTAGGTCAATTAATCTAGCTGCACGGTTGTATCCAATTCGAAAACGTCTTTGTAACATTGAAACAGAGGCACCTTTTTGATCAATGACAAACTCTACCGCTTCTTCGAAAAGTTCATCATCAACATCCTGTGCATCCGCTTTTGCTACAAGTTCCTCTTGGTTAAATAAGTAATTCGGTTTTTGTTGGTCTTTAACAATCTCTACAACATGTTCGATTTCATCATCCGAAACATAAACGCCTTGTAATCGAATTGCTTGAGATTTTCCATTATCTAAGAATAACATATCTCCACGTCCAAGTAACTTTTCAGCTCCGCCAATATCAATAATTGTTCTAGAATCTACTTGTGAAGATACTGTAAACGCGATACGTGTCGGTATATTTGATTTAATTATGCCGGTAATGACATCAACTGAAGGTCTTTGAGTTGCAACTAATAAATGGATTCCGCATGCTCTCGCTTTTTGGGCAATACGACAAATATAAGTTTCTACATCCCCAGGAGATACCATCATTAAGTCCGCTAATTCATCAATAATAATGACTAAGTATGGTAACTCATCATTATAAGCACCTTTTTTCTTCGCTAAATCATTAAATCGCTTAATATCTCTTGCCCCAGCATGAGCAAATAAATCATAACGTCGATCCATCTCATCACATGCCCACTTTAAAGCAGCAGTAGCGGCTCTAGCGTCAGTAATAACTGGCGAAATAAGATGTGGAATATGATTATACGGTGCAAGCTCAACCATCTTAGGATCGATTAAAATTAATTTCACTTCATGAGGTTTCGCTTTGTATAAAATGCTAACTAAAATTGAATTAATACATACACTCTTTCCAGATCCTGTTGCCCCGGCAATTAACCCGTGTGGCATTTTTGAAATATCTGCATAGACAGGCTCTCCACCTATATCAAGTCCTAGTGCAACAGTTAAAGGTGACTCGCTTTGCAAAAATTTATCCTGACTAACTAATTCTCTTAAGTAAACAGGCTTACTTTCTTTATTCGGTACTTCAATGCCTATTGCACTTCGACCAGGAATCGGAGCTTCAATTCGAATATCTCTAGCTGCTAAGCTCAATTTAATATCGTCTTGTAAATTCGTTATTTTATTTACTTTCACGCCAGGCTCAGGCTGTACTTCGAAACGAGTTACTGTTGGACCTTGAGTTGCGGCGATTACTCTAGCTCCTACATTAAAATTATGTAATGTTTCTTGTAGTAGTTGCTTTTGATCTTCAACCCAATCCCCATCATTAAATTGTTCTATTGGGGGTTCAACTAATAAATCTAATTCTGGCAATTCATAAAGTACTGGTGGTTGTTCATCTAAACTTTGAGGTTCATCAGTTTGAACAATCTGATTTTTAGTCTCTAAAGTTAAATTCGTATCTGTATTACTTTCTTCAGTTTCGAGAACTGGCTGATCATGAATTACTTCAGAAGTATGTTCATGAGTATTTGCTTCAGCAATTATTTTACTTGGTTGAACTTTCTCTGAAGATAAGATTTCACTTTGTTCAGATAAACTATCATTCTCGATCAACTGTTCATTTTGTTTTATCTCGACTTCTTCATTTACCTTTTCTACTGTTGCAGCAGATTCATTTTGCAATTCACGAAGTTGTCTCATTATATTTGCTTTTCTTGAAGCCTCTACATCACTTCGAAGCATCATTACATTAAAAGGAAAATGGCGTTTTTTCTGACGTTTCTCGATTGGATTAGGTTCAGATTCTTCTTTATTAGCTTCATTTTCAGTCTTTATCTGTTCATTAGAATTTGTAACCGCATGTTGATTAATTTCAACGGATTCTTCTACTTTAGATTCTACAGTTGAATTTTCATGCTGTACCGCTTCTTCCTTAATCTCTTTAAGATTCACATCTGACTCGTATGTCAATTCCGACTCAACATCATTCTCTTCATTATTTTGAACGAGATCAATACCTTTGTCTTCGTTTTCATCAACTTGGACCAAAGTTTCAACATTGTGATCATTCGACTCATTTTGTTCAATGTTGTCTTCCAAATTTAGATTAACAAGGTTCTGTTCATCGTTTTCTCTATCTTCTTTAATGGAAGCTGGAACCGACTCATGAATAAATACTTCAGGCTGTGCTTCTTCAATCTCAACTTCAGCCTCTGTTTCAATTTTAAGGGTTTCAAGCTGTACAACTTCATCTTTCACTTCTACTGCTGGTTCAATTTGAAGGGCTTCATGCTGTACAACTTCATTCGTCTTGTCATCTTCAGCTTCTAAATCTTGATAATTCTCTACAACTCCAATTTCATGAGTTTCAAGTTGTACTTCTACATCTTTCACTTCTACTGCTGTTTCAATTTGATGGACATCATGCTGTACAATTTCATTCTTCGCTTCAACCTCAGCTTCTAAATCTTCAATCTTCTTCTCTTCAGCTTCAATTTCATGAGTTTCAAGTTGTATATCTTCAACTTTCAACGAAGATTCTATTTCATTATGATGTACTACAGCTTGTAAATATTCATTTTCAACTTGATTAGCTGCAGCTTGAATTTCTTCTTTTTCTAGTAGATTTAACACTTCAATTTTTTCTTGATTTTGATTGCCGATACTTTCTTTTTCCAAAGTGTCGATTTCAACTTTTTCAAACGAATTTTCAAGTACATTATTAATTTGAGAAGCTTCAACTCTCATTTCTTCTTTAGTTGAAGAAATGTCAGAATCTGTAGCATTTTCTACCTTTATCGGAGGCTTTTGATAACCATAAATTGGTGAAATATATTCACTTGGTCGAAATGGTGTTTTTCTTTTTGGACGAAATACAATATCGACCTTTTCTTCTTTTTCTTCTTTTTCTACTTTTACTAGTTCTTCTTCACTTTTTGAGACCTGATTTTTTTCAAGTCGACTAGATAAATTACTTTTATCGAATTGATTATTTTGAAAAGTATTGCTTACAAAGTTATTACTCTGGTTATATGTAGGTTTATATTCTTTATTTAATTTGTTTGGTGACTTATTCAAAATAACATTATTTTTTTCTTGTTTAAAAACTGGTTCAATTTTTGCTTCCTTTATCGGCTTTGGTGATGGTAATTCTTCATCTAATTCAATTGGAAATCTAAATTTTGGACGCTCATGTAAAGCGTTTCTCTTTTTTTCGATAGAGTGTGATTGATATACTTTCTCCTCAACAGGCTTTTCCTCAAAAGCTTCTTCAAACTCTTCTTCAATCTCATTAAGGCTATTCGCCTTAAAAAGGCTTTTTAACCAATTTTTCATTTTTCTCACTCTCTCTATTTCTTTTCATACCTTTTATTTTACCATGTGACATAATGACAAAAAACACATTATTATTACAAATTGCGCTAGTTCAATCATATTTCGATATCAAATATATCAGACTGTTGACAAACGCTCGCTTTCTTTATTGCTTCGCCTTACTGTGGTGCTCATTACCGTCTAAGGTACATCCGCTCCTCATCTGGCTTCGCGCCTCGAAAGACAAGCGCTTGCATTCAGCCTGACATCAATTTTATTGAATTTTGTATATATACTCATTTTATGAAAATAGGGCAAATAAAAAATACTAGACCAATTAATGGCCTAGCATTTATACGAATATATATTATTTAGTTAAAAAAAGCTTTTCCAACTTCAGTATCAGCTTCAAGAACTAAGATTCCTTTTTCTTGTGGAGCGTCAGGTAAATCAAGTTCACGTGCAGAGCAAATCATACCGAATGAATCCACTCCACGTAAATTAGCATCCTTAATGACTAATCCTGATGGCATTACTGCACCAACTTTTGCAACAACAACCTTTTGTCCTTGTTCAACATTCGGTGCACCACAAACAATTTGTAATGTATCTGTTCCAACGTCAACTTTGCAAATATTTAATTTATCAGCATTTGGATGTTTTTCTTTTTCGATTACATATCCAATAACGAATTTAGGTGAAAGGTCTAATACTAATGTATCTTCAAATCCTTCTTTTGCTAGTAATTCATTTACCGTATTAACAATGTGTTCAGTAATCGTAACGATACCATTTTCTTGAACATCTACATAAGTAGATGCCTCAAACACATTAATAGCAACTGTTTCATTCGTAACTGCACTATATACGCGTGCAATATTCCCTTTACGTTCAACTTTACGATCTTCTGATGGAATTTGTTTTAATGTAATTAATAGCGTATCGCCGATTCCTTCTTTGTTATAAAAAATATTCACTTATTTCTTCCTCTCTATTGCTTCTTTTGTTTCCCTAAAATAAATACTGGCATTAGCTTCTCATTTTCGTAAGCAAATGACAATGATGTTATTGGTATTTTCCCACTTGCAAAGAAACTCATATTCATTTGCGCCATTATATCATAACCTATGTTATTTCGAATGTCTGCAAGGATTAGTACATCTCCATGAGGAATTCCTACTAATAATTCACCTTTTACTTTTGATTGAATTTCTTTTATAAAAGTACTGTTTAGTACTCTACTCGCATCGTATCCATCATTTGTACGTACAAAATAAAAAGTATTTTCTGCAACAATATCTTCTTTTACTTGAACAGGCATTTTTCTTAAATTAAATAAAGCAATAGAATGGAGTTGCTCTTTTGTATAACCTGACTTTACTAATAATTTTTCATCAATAAGTTGATACGTTTTTTCTGAATCAATAGCATAGTAAATTCTAGTTTCTGCAGTATGCTCATCAGTTACAAATAAATTTCCTTCTTCCTTTTCAGTCGGAAACGATGTAGCTCGAATAACTGGTCGAATTTGTTCTTCAAGAAATACAGTTTCAGAGTGCATAGCAGAAAGTGCTTCTTTTATATAATAAATTAATTCATTAAATGCCTCTTCACCTTCAGCTTCATACTTTGCTACTGCACTATTTAAAGAGACACTCATCCCCTTATTACTTTCAATCCCTTCAATTCGAAGGTCTTCTTTTTCACGATCATAGATAAAACGCCAATCTTCGTTTCCAAGGCGGTTTTCTATCATTTTTTTTAAGTCTAGTGTTGTTTTTTTAGCCAATTGTTTTACCTACCTTATTAGCCTCTTAATCCTTCAAGAAACTCTTCTACTTGTTCTTTTGTTTTACGATCCTTATTTACATAACGACCAATTTCTTCACCTTTATTAAACGCTACAAAGCTTGGTATGCCAAAAATATCTAGATTTTGACATAACTCAATAAATTGGTCACGATCTACATAATAAAACGTAAAATCTTTATTTTCATCAATTATTTCTTGGAAGAACATATCTAAAAATCTGCAATCTGGACACCAATCTGCTGAAAATTGGAAAACCACTTTTTCTCCTTGTTTCGCTTGTTCGAATTGTTCAACTGATGTAATTTTTTCCATTCTTTTTCCCTCGCTTAATTCGTTTTCTTTTATTTTATCTTATTTTTATCGATATGCAAAAAGGACGCCTCTCAATCGTCTTCTTCTTTTCGTTTCTTGAATTCATATTGTCCAAAAAGTAATTCACAAATATGTTCAAAGATTTCTGTCCTAGTAATTCGGCCATTTGTAAATACTCCTACTGCCCCTTCTTTACTACGTATATCTTTTTCATTCGTATATCGTTCCATTAATACAGCAAGCTCAGTTCCATTTCGTAGATCATTAATAAATTCGCTAGGTAATAAAATTTTTGCTCCGCTCGCTAGTATTACTTCATTTTCATATACAAGTGCGCCCCAGTTACAAAGGAATAATCGATCACCTTCAATGATTACTCCACCCTCCAAACCTATGCCAATATCAGATTTCCCCTCCCGTTTGGCATTATGTGCTCGATTAATCGCACCTTCCATCGTTTCACGGTCAGTCATCGGTTGGTTTGAAACATCGGACGGAACATTTAATCCCTCTACTTTAAACTGATTAAAGACTTTTTGTACCGCTCCTACTTTTGTCGGATTTAAAGAACCTATTATTATTTTCATTGCTGTAACTCCCATTCGCTGGTCTAATGTTTTATTAAGTTATTTAAATATATTTTTAATATACAATAAAAAAGACACTTTCAAAATGAAAGCATCTTAAAGTGATAACCTACTCTTTAAAAGAATGATAATATTCTATTTACTCGAGAGCTTTCAAACCATTTATCTTTGAACTACAAAAGTATCAATGTAATGATATATAGCGTGGGCAACACCATTTTCATCATTATTTAAAGTTGTTTGTGTACAAATTGCTTTGATATCTTCTTTTGCATTTCCCATTGCAACACTATATCTGACTTTTTCGAACATCGAAATATCATTATTACTGTCTCCAATAGCCATTGCCTGATCTAATGAACCATTCAGTAAAAAAACTAATTTTTCTAATGCGATTCCTTTTGACGCAAAACGACTCGTAATTTCTATATTATGCTCAGCAGAAGACACAACCATTAACTCATTACATTTATTAAACCAATCTCTAGCTGCAGCTAATTTTTTCTTATCAAACGTACAAACTAAAATATTATTCACTTCTTCATTTCGTTGTAATATTTCATTATAATGATCGACTAAAACATACCCAAACTGATCGAACTGTCTTTGTGCAACATCAACTAGTTCCTTCATTTCTTTTTCTAATTTATCTCTTTTAAGACTATTAATTTCATTTTGGAAGCTCTCTCTTCTTTCTTTAAGAGAATAAATACTTTTATCTGTAAAAACTTCAAAATAATAGTTTCGTTCATCCAACCACTTAATAATCTGTTCAGCATTAGTACTTGAAATTGTAATTGATGAGATACATTCTCCATTTTTAGAATGGATCGTTGCCCCATTTGTTCCGATTACATATGGTGATAGCCTAGATCCTTCACAAATTTTTTGAACATCAAAATACGCTCGACCTGTCGATATAACTACTTCAATACCATTTTCCAAGGCAGATTGAATTGCTTTGATATTTTCTTCACTAATTTCATTTTCGTTATTTAACAAAGTGCCGTCTAAATCTATTGCAATGAAACTCATTATTCATAGCTCCTTTATTCTAATTTGCTTTTCATCTAGTTTAGTAGTTTTCGATAATGAGAATTCACAGGGTTGCAAACTTAAAAGGACATTAACGTTGTACTCATTACGTCGTTGCCCATTTTAAAATAGTATGACCCTACGATGATCTTTCAACATTAAATGGCTATGCATAAATCCATTCGATTTCTTCTAAATTTGCATGACCATTCCATTCATCTGGAAATTCGTGATCACATACAATCACATCGACTTTTGCCAGAGCACATACTTTACAAAATGTGTCGACACCCATTTTTGAGAAATCTGTTAATAATATCACTTGCTTAGATACTTCCACCATTTTTCGAGAGACTAATGATTCATGTAAATGGTAATTACTCACTCCATTTTGAGTTGAAACACCACCAGCTGAAATAAATGCTTTATCGATATTAAATTGATCTAATAATTGTTCTGTCATACTTCCACAAATCGATTGTTGCTTTGGGTCAATAATTCCTCCAAGTAATAATATTTGTCCTGTAAATTTATTTTGATTTAATGATTCAGTTAGCAAAGATGATACTGGTAGTGAATTCGTTATGATTGTAATGTCTTTTTTATTTTCTATACCTTGAGCAAATTCAAGCATCGTTGTCCCTACATCAATTGCGATTACATCTCCATTTGAAATTAAATCTACGGCTTTATTACCAATTTTAACTTTCGCTTCCTGATTTACAGTCGTTCGTTGCATAAAAGGAGGTTCTTCATTTTGATAAACGCTTTTTATTGCACCACCATACACCTTTTTTAAAAGTCCTTTTTCCTCTAAAATCATTAAATCTCGACGAATTGTCTCTTCTGAAACATTAAACTGCTCAACTAATTCGACCACTTTAACTTTGCCCTTTTTATTCAGTTCTTTTAAAATCTCGTTTTTTCTCTCTTCAGGTAAAACAGACATTTTAGACCTCCATAATTTATAAAATAACGCATTCTTGCTTTGGTACAATAATGTTAACATGTGCCCCTTGCTGGAACATTTGTCCTCGATGGTGAAGATAGTCTATAAGGAATGAGTTTCCTTCTGATTCAACTTCATACCTCAATACATTACCTGCCATCGTAACATCTGAAACAATTCCCTTTATTCCCCAATTTTTTTGTGAATCCATTTGATGATCATCTGTAGGTACTAATTTTAATACTTCTGGACGGATCGCTACATCATTTCCAATTAATTCTGTACTACGAACAAGTTTATGGAAGACGTTCATATCGTAAACATTATAGTTTCCAATAAATTTAGCAACGAACTTATTTACAGGTGTTGTATATATTTCGGAAGGTGTTCCTGCTTGTACTACATTCCCATTATTCATCACAAAAATTCGATCAGACATTGTCATTGCTTCTTCTTGATCATGTGTTACAAAAATAGTCGTAATATCTAATTCTTGTTGAATTCTTTTTAATTCTTTTTGTAGGCTTTTTCGAATCTTTGCATCTAATGCGCTTAATGGCTCATCTAGCAATAGTACTTTTGGTTCCATAACAAGTGCGCGAGCAAGGGCAACTCTTTGTTGCTGTCCTCCCGATAATTGATGCGGGTACGATTCTTCCTTCCCTACTAAATCGACTAATTCAATCATCTTTTTTACTCTTGAATGAATGTTTTTAGCTTTTTTCATTTTTAGTCCATAGGCGATATTTTCAAATACTGTCATATTTGGAAAAAGTGCATAAGACTGAAATACCATTCCTACTTCACGTTGGCGTGGAGATAAGTTAGTTATATCTTTCCCATCTATTAATATATTTCCAACATCGACGTCTTCAAGACCAGCAATAGCACGTAATAGCGTACTTTTTCCGCATCCACTTTGTCCTAAAAGTGTCGTAAACTCCCCTTTATTTAATGTTAAAGAAATATTATTTAAGACAATTTGATTTTGATATTTCTTAGTCACTTGATTAATCGTTACATAACTCATTTAATTTCACCTTCTAATGCAGTATTTTTTAAATGATTTTGTTTTTTTAAATTAGGCAACTTTTTATTTAAAAGGATCGGCTTTTTTTTATTTCTAAACGAGAGTTTTAAGACTGTTCCAGTTAAAAGTAAAATTACTAAATAATAAGTAATAACGATGGCACTTGTTAAATGTCCACTGCTATTAAGTTTATCTCCAAGATAGATTTGAAGGGTTTCAAATCTTCCGCCTACTAGTAAATTAGCAAATGCAAATTCACTAAATAAAAGCGCTACTGATAATAAACTTGAGACTAAAATTCCCGATATAATATTTGGAAGTACAACAGTCCAAAAGGCTTGTAATTTTGTTGCGCCAAGTAATTCTGCTGCATCAACTAGTTGAACGGCATTTAGTGTTCTAAAACTATTACGAATACCTTGATACATAAATGGAAGGATTGTTATAAAATAAGCTCCAATTAATATCCACGGAGTTCCTGAAATTTGCAATGGACCATTAGAGTATAGCTTTATTAATCCAACCGCTCCTACTATAGGTGGAATACCATACGGTAGCATTGCAATTGCTTGGAGTATCCCTTCGAATTTTCGAAAATAAACCGTAATGATAAAAATCGTTGGAAGCATGATGATCACACTTAGAGAGACAGTTATGACAATTAAAAACAATGTTCGTTGAAAGGCATCAAAAAATCGTCCATCTTGAAATAATTCAATATACCAATTTATCGTATAGCTTTCGGGTAAGATTGTATGATCCCACTTACCTGCAATTGAAAATAAAAATGTACCCACAAGTGGAATTAATAAATAGATTACAAGTAATCCAACAATTATTTTAAAAAATGTTGCAGATGATTTCATCGTAAATCCCTCCTAATGCGACGCATCATTCTTTCATTAATCCACATCGCACTAATCATCGTTGTAGCTAGAAGGACTCCTAGTGCACTACCCAGTTGTGGTTTTAATGTAACATCACTCGCAACTAGAGAAGCAATTTGTAATGACAATAAATTATAATTACTACCAACTAGTGCGTAAGCTGTAGCATATGCCCCCATAGCATTAGCAAATAAAATACTAAATGTACCAACTATACTTGGTAAAAGAACTGGAATTCCAATTCGAAGCCAGAATGATATTGTTGTTCCTCCTAATAAAGCAGACGCTTCTTTCCACTGCTGTTTTACTCCTTGAAATGAAGGATAGATCAACATAATCGCAAGTGGAATTTGGAAATAAATATACACAAGTATGAGGCCAGTCCAAGAGTATAAATTAAAGTCTGCGAATAAATCCCAGCCAAGTTTTGCAAAAAGCAAAGTAAACAGACCATTATTACCAAGTAAGATAATATATGAGAATGAAAGGGGAATTCCTTCAAAATTTGAAGTCATATTAGCGATCATTAATAGACGGTTTTGTATTTTACGTGAAAACTTTGTAAAGGAATAAGCTGCTATAACAGCAATTATGATTGAAATCACAGCTGAAATAATGGAAATAACTATACTATTTTTAATAGCTTGTAAGTAAAATTTACTTTTAAATATAGTTAGATATTGATTAATTGTTAGATGAGTTCCATCATCAGCATAAAAGCTATTCTTAATCATTGCCATTAATGGCCCAATTTCAAAACCTATTACAAACAACACAAATGGCAATAGAAGAGCTAATAAGTAAATTTTATGTTTTTTTATTTTTAGCAAAACTTCTCGCTCCCTTAAATTCATTAGAGAATTGGTTAATTTTTTGCTAAAACCAATTCTCATTTCCTAAAATTCTTTATTAACAGTTAAAAGTTGGATTAACTTCTTTATATCCCGGAAGTTGATATGAAATCATTTTCATTGATGGCTCTATATTTAAGAGTTCACAAATGAGTGGTGCAAAAGCCAACTGAGGGATTACTTCCTCATAAATTCTAGGCTCAACTTTTGGACTGATGATAAATAGCGGAACATCTCTTTCACCTGCTGTTATTCCACCATGATTTCCAGTTTCACTCATTCCATGATCAGATGTTATTAATATGTGATACCCTTCTGCTATCCAAATCGGAAGAAGTTGTGCTAATAAGCTCCCTACTTTTAAAATTTGTTCACGATATTCTTTTGATTCCGAACCGTATATTTCTCCTTTTACATCTACACCTAATGGGTGAATATATAAGAAGTGAGGATCGTATTTTCTACGTAAAGCTTCTGCATCCATAAAAACATGACTATCAGGATAGTCATCATCCCAATAAAATTTTCCATTCTGAATTGCCTTTGAGTCATCATCCTGTTCACGGTCTTCAATATAATTAAATGGTGCTCGATTATATAGTTCACTTACCCAGTAATAAGAAACCGCGCCGTTTCTCAATCCATTTTCCTTTGTAATGTGAAAGAGACTTTTTTCTTTTGATAAACGAACTGCTTGATTAGACGTTATTCCGTTTTCAGATGCAGGTGTACCAGTTAGTAAAACTTCATATAAAGGACGAGAGAGACTTGGCAGCTCAGATTTCATTTTGTATAGTGCTGCTTTATTTATTTCAACTAAATGTTGAAGAAATCCAAGAGCTTCACAAGCTTTGTCATATCTCATACCATCAACAACAATTGCTATTACTTTATTTGACATTTACTAACACCTCTTCTTGCCAAATTTGTGGTAAAGTTTTTGCAGTTTTTTCCCAAGCTTTAAAATCACTTATTGGTTTTGCATTTTTGTATTCTTCTTTTGGAACCATTTTTTCTGCTACTTCTTTTGGAAGATTTACATCACGAATTGGACGAGCAAACCCTTTAGCTAAATTAATTTGTCCTTCGTCACTCAATATATATTCTCTTGTTGCCATAGCAGCATAAGGATGCTTAGCATATTTATTGATAATGGTTGTGTATCCACTGACAACCGAACCTTCAGTTGGAATAGATACATCAAATTGATTACGGTTAATTGCTTCAGCATATCCAAGTGCATTAAAGTCCCATACAAGAGCTACTTCTACTTCACCTTTTTCGATATTTGCTGGTTTGGCATCAGTTAAGCTTAAACGACCTTGCTTAGCTAACTTTTTAAAAAAGTCGATCCCTGGTTTAATATTTGTTTCATCTCCACCATATGCAATAGCTGCAGCAAGGACGGCCATTTGGTTCTGTGTTCCTCGTTGAACATCTCCAACGGTTACTTTATAATCTCCTTTTAAAATATCGTCCCAGGATTTAGGAGGGTTATCTACCAATTCTTTATTTGTCATAAAAGCAATTGTTCCTTGATATCCAACAATCCAATCGCCATTATCGTCCTTTGCCCAATCTGGTATCTCGTCCCAATATGATGTTTTATATGGAATCGTTAACTTCTTTTGTTCCGCGATTGGTCCAAAAGACATTCCAACATCTCCAATATCCGCTGTTGCATTTTCTTTTTCAGATTCCATTTTTGCAATCTCTTCTGCACTCGATAAATCTGTATCACTATGCTTCAAAGAATATTTATCATTAACTTCTTTCCAAGTTTCACCCCAATTGGCCCATGAGTCAGGCATTCCAACACTATTAATTTCCGCCTCTTTTTTAGCCTTTGTTTCAATTTCTTTAGGAGTTAATGAATTTGGATTTGATACAATTTCACTTTTCGTATCCACAGATTTTCCGCATGCTGCTAATCCAAGAACTGTCATCCCCATAAGGACAACCTGAATTGTCTTGTAACTTTTCTTTTTAATTTCGGTTTTCATGTCATATCCCCCTGTAATAAATGTGGTTTTTTTAACACTTTTTACTACTTATTACGGTTTAATCATAAGATACTATCGTAAAACCCACATTAACTGCATGTTAAGAATTTGTTAACGACTATTTCAACTTATTAATAGTTTTGATGTTCCAAAATTTTTTAGCAATTATTTATTCGTGTTAAAAATTTGGTTTTGTGTGGAATCATGAGGTTTTCAACATTAATGGGATCGAGGAGGTAAGAGAAATCCTATAAAGATTTTCAAAATAAAAAGAAGCCCCTTTTCGAGGCTTCCTACTTTTAATAATTACGTAATGTTTCAACAGTCGTTTTATCAGTCGCTTTAACTAGCTTAACAAGTAATTCCTTTGCAGCTAAATAATCATCAACATGAATAATTGATGCCGCAGTGTGAATATAACGAGAGCAAATACCAATTACAGCAGATGGTACGCCATCGTTTGAAACATGTACTCGTCCAGCATCTGTTCCACCTTGTGAAACAAAATATTGGTAAGGAATTTTATTCGTTTCTGCAGTATCTAAAATAAATTCACGGATTCCTTTATGAGTAACCATCGTACGGTCTAAAATTCGTAATAAAACACCTTTACCTAATTGACCGAACTCAGATTTCGATCCTGACATATCATTAGCTGGGCTTGCATCTAATGCGTAAAAGATATCAGGTTTAATCATATTTGCAGCTGTTTGTGCCCCTCTTAGTCCAACTTCTTCTTGAACAGTAGCACCTGAATATAAAATATTTGGTAATGTTTCGTTTTGAACTTCTTTTAATAATTCAATCGCAAGTCCACAACCGTAACGGTTATCCCAAGCTTTTGCCATGATTTTTTTCTCATTAGCCATAGGAGTAAACGGACAAACAGGTACAATTTGTTGACCAGGACGAATGCCAATATTTAGTGCATCTTCTTTGTTATCTGCACCAATATCGATTAGCATATTTTTCATATCCATTGGTCTAGCTCTTAACTCATCGCTTAATAAATGAGGTGGAATTGAACCAATCACACCAATAACTGGTCCTTGATCTGTCATTACTTGTACTCTTTGAGCTAGCAATACTTGGTTCCACCAGCCACCTAGTGGTTGAAATCTTAACATCCCGTTTTCTGTAATTTGAGTAACCATGAAACCAACTTCATCCATATGACCTGCCACCATTACAGTAGGTCCATCTTCAGTTCCACGTTTAACTCCAAAAATACTTCCTAAACGATCTTGCACAATCTCATTTGTGTATTTCTCAAGTTCTTTTCTCATGAAGTGACGCACTTCATGCTCAAATCCTGGTGCACCTTGTAATTCTGTTAAAAATTTAAAAAGCTGTAGAGTGTCTTGATTCATAATTAAAGTTCCTCTCTGTACAAAACATATCTTCTTTTTTTATTTTATCTAAAAATAACACATAATACCAATGCTAACCGTTGAAATGTTGCTCCGGTTTGACTAAGATAAGTAGTAGAATATTATTTCAAGCGCATAATACATAAATAGAGGTGGTACAAATGAAACTTAAACGCGTCTTAATTGGCTTAGGTTTAGGTGTTGCTGGTGGACTATATTTACAAAAAAAATTATCTTCACAATATATTCCAGCAGAAAAAGCATTAAAAACAATTAAACCAGTATTTCTTTCATATGGTAATGTAACTGGAACTTGGATTCATTCAGAACCAAAGTGGGCAGATTTACCTGATTATGAAGGTGATGTTTATGAAGGTGGTTTTACAGTAGTAGAATCAGATAATGACACTACAAACTATTCATTCATCATTAATGCTGTAAATGGTGAGCTAATTTCTGCTCAAATTGTTTAACAACAATAGCCAAATTATTTGGAGCGTTCGATTGACTGTAATACTTGTCCTTCAGCGCTCCATTTTATTGCTCTAAATACATCGTCATGATAGAACGTAAACCAAGATTTTTTTTGCAGACCAAAATTAACCCATTTTTCTTTTGCGTAAATAGATGCCATTGGGTAATCATCATATGCCATAACCCATAATGGTGACTGATGTGCATGGGTAGGCATTAAATCCCCCATATGCAATAATAGCTCATCTTCTGTTTCAATTTTTATAATACTGTGCCCATCGCTATGTCCACCTGTGTGAATAATTGTTATTTCATCTGTTAAAGAATATTCTTTTTCAAATGCAATTACTTGGTGCTGAATTGCTTCCCAATTTTCTTTCCAATATGTATTACTTGAACGAATATTCGGATTTCTCATCTCATCCCATTCAATCTGAGACGTAATAATTTTTGCATTCGAAAATACAGGTTTGAATTCACCATTTTCAAATTTCGTTAATCCACTTGCATGATCAAAATGCAAATGTGTCATAATGACATAATCAATATCGTCTAGTTTTAATCCGTGCTTCGCTAATGATTCTTCTAACGCTGAATCCTCGGTAACGCCAAAATTTCTTTTTTGTTTCTCATTTAATTTATTAACACCAATGCCACTATCAATGATCATGTTTAAACCATTTGTTTGAATAAATACCGGGTCAGTACGTAAAGGAATTTGGTTTTTCTCATTAACAATATATTTTTTTGACCAAAGCGCCTTTGGAACAACTCCAAACATTGCTCCACCATCTAAATGGGTATTTCCTCCAGTAAGCCACTGAATTGTACAAGTTCCAATTTTTAACTGTTCCATACTTATCCCCCTTCTTTTTTACTAGACTTAAATATTATACCACTTTTACGAATTTACAGAATATTTTAAGATCAAGAATAGGTAAAAGAAAGGGAACAATACTGAATATGAAATGAAAATTCGTTTTAGATTGCCTAAAAATCAACAATCATATTAAAATTTCGTGTGTTATAGCAAATAAAAAAGACTATCATGATAAATATATCACGATAATCTTTTGATTAGATTAGTTTCTGTAAGCAGCTTCAACTCGGTAAATACGGTTACCTTTTGAAGAAAACTTCTCTTCGTATTCAGTCATAATATTTCCTTCAAAATCACTATTATGAAGATCTAAGCTTAAGAAATGCATAGTCATTCCGTAGTTGGCCATACTCATGATTGAAAACTCGAATAAATCTTGATTATCTGTTTTAAAATGAATTTCCCCATCATTTTTCAAGATTTGTTGATACATTTTTAAAAATGTTTTATGTGTTAATCGACGCTTTTCGTGACGAACCTTTGGCCATGGATCAGAAAAGTTTAAATATACTCGATCTATTTCTCCGTCATCAAAGAAATCCGTTAATTTTTGTGCATCTACATTTAACAGCTTTAAATTTGGAACTTCAGCTTCAATTAATTTATCTAATGCATCAGAAACTACACTTGTATATTTCTCAATGCCAATATAGTTAATATGAGGATTGGCTTTAGCCATACCGACCATAAAACGACCTCTACCAGTACCAACCTCGATATGAATTGGTTGATCATTTTGGAAAACCTCATTCCATTTCCCTTTTTGTTCTGACGGATTTGGAATTACATAATGAGCATTTTGTTTAACTTGATCTGCCGCACCTGGCTTATGTCTTAATCTCATAAGATATTACTCCCTCTCGATTTTGCAATTTATATTTACTCAAAGAAAAAACCAAGCACGATGGCACTCGGTTATTCACGTATAGTATAAAATCATTTCTTATAACACAAACTATTTCAAGTGTACTTAATAACAAAAGGATGTGAATTTATGCCTTTAAATCATGAACATCAATTAACAATTTTACGAGATATTCTAATGAATCACCAATCTGACTGTTGTGGAACTGTATCAGAATGTGAACAATTGGAAAGACTTGTTCAATCCTTATTAACGAACGACCAAATAACAGATGATGTGAAAAGCATGTTAAATGACGTTTATTTTTATAGTCAGTCTGGAAAGTATTCTGCTGATTTAGATCAGCACATTACAAACCACCAAAATCAACTCTCTCAATGGGTGACTGATTTCAATACTTATTCTTAATCTATATGACAATTTCCGAGGAAATTTTTATTTAATCTAATATCTTCTCTAGCAGGCTCTTCATTTTTTGAGTCTGCTTTTCATTTTCACGAAGAGTATACCATTTAATCCAAATAATTGTTTGAGCGACTACATACCATGTCATTCGATTTAATAGGTCTTCGGTTAATTTTATTCCATAATTTCGAAGCCATTTGTCCCAATCGTTCTGTTCTACATAGGTAAATAAAAACATGCCCAAATCAAATGCTTTATCAGCAATGATTGCTTCATCCCAATCGATTAAATATAGATTATTTGTCTCAGTAAGTAACCAATTATGATGATTTAAATCACTATGACAAACGACTAAATCCTCTGAATCAAAAGATGGCATATTTTCCTCTAAATATTCGATGCCTTTTACAATTATCTGGCTTTGTGTAAACTCTTCAGTAAGATTACCTACAATTGTTTGCAGTAAATCCTGAGGTTCTAAAGGATTAATTCCTAGCTTCGTTAACATATATAACAATTCTTTGGAAGAATGGATACGATATAAAAATTGCGCAACCCCTTTCGCAGAGAGCTCATAAGGTTCTAAACTACGTGCAATCACCCACTCTTGAGCAGTAAGTACATCACCATTTTCTAGTCTTCTAGTCCAAACTAATTTTGGAACAAAGCCAGCTGCTGATAAAACTGCTAAAAAAGGAGAAGAATTTCTTTTTAGAAATAATCTCTTATCATTATTTTCTGCTATATACGCTTCACCAGTAAAACCACCGGCTGGCGAGATTGTCCATTCTTTTCCGAGTATTTCTTGTATATGATTATCCATTGTTCTTCCGTTCCTTGTTGTTATATATGTTTGTATTTACTATTATTTTATTACAAAAAGAAAGATAGCCTATTACAATCAGCTGTAATAAGCCATCTTTTACAAGTTTACATTGTTTAATTAGAATCTGCAAGTAGTTGCTAGTATTTTACTAATACAACGGTCGAAAGCGATGGCATTGGTAATTTATTATAATCCACTTTCATCCCTTTATTAACATAATGATTATGACCATCCCATATAAATTCCCAATTGTCTTCTTCATTTCCTAAATCAATATAAATATCAGAGAGACCATTATGAAATAACACCATAATCTCTTTAACTTGGTCGATTTCTTCTAACCCGCTAATTCGGTAACCAATTAGATCTCGATGAATATTGACTGGCGTTACATACTTTTCTATTTCTTCTTTCAAAGAAAAACGGAAACTATTAAAGCGCTTTCGAATTGTGATAAATTCTTTTATAATTTCAATCGATGTCGCTTCACGTTCTGCTCTTGCCCAATCAATACTATTTATTGTGTCGCCTGAATTATAACTGTTTTCGATCCCTTTTTTTGTTCTAAAAAACTCCTGGCCACTATGCAGAAACGGTACACCAAACGAAAATAATACAATACTTGTTCCAAGTAAATGCCTTTTCTTTAGTATTTCCTCATTCTCTTTCTGATTGGAAAGCTTTAATCTATCCCACATAGTGTGATTATCATGTGATTCAACATAATTTATTGATTGATATGGCTCTTTAAATAAATTTACTTGTTTATTAATCCCAACGCTTCCTAAAAGTAAATCAGACAAGTAATCATTATGAATATTATTGCCTTGTATAAACCCTATTTCTTGAAATGAAAAAGTACTTCCTTTTATTCCATCGCGAAATTTATCATTAAAAAACCCAACCATTGATAGTTGATGACTTTGGTTTATTGTTGCTTTTCGAGAAGATGGACTTAATGCTGTATTTAAATCCCAACCTTCTCCAAAAATGATTATTTCTGGTTTTAAGATTGTCAGTTCAGTTACTATTTCATTCATTGTATCCGTATCCAATATTCCCATTAAATCAAACCTAAACCCATCGATGTCATATTCTTTAGTCCAATATTTTATTGATTGTAGAATAAATCGTCTAGCCATCAATCTTTCAGATGCAAAGTCATTCCCAACTCCTGTACCATTCGATGGTAAACCACGTTCATCTTGTCTAAAATAATATCCTGGTACAATTTTTTCGAATTGACTAGTTTGTAATTCATAAACATGATTGTAAACAACATCCATAATAATCCGTAAACCATGCTCATGATAAACTGAAATAAGTTTCTTTAATTCATTTATTCTTTCTATTGGTTCATCCGGTTTTAAGCTATAACTACCTTCTGGTGCATTGAAATTCAATGGATTATAGCCCCAATTGTAGCTTTGGAAAGGGTTATTTTCATCTATTCCTTCAAAATCAAAAAATGGTAATAATTCAATATGTGTAACTCCTAACCTGCATATATAATCTAAACCTGTTGAAAAACCATTGTACATCGTATCTTTTTCATGAAATCCTTGAAAAGACCCCTTTTTTTGAATCCCACTTAGTGGATGTGAAGTAAAATCTCGAATACTGGCTTCGTAAATAATACAATCAGTATACTTATTTGGTGGTTTACTATTTACCTTACTAACTTTGCTACTCTTCGATAAATCAATTACTACACTATGTTTACCATTTACAGTAACTGCTTTTGCATAAGGATCGACAGCTTCTCGCCAAATCAGATTCACACATACTAAAAAATTATAAACTAAACCGTCACAATCACGGTCGATTACTGCTTTCCATGTCCCTTTTCCTTCTCGCTCCATAGACATTTCAGTAAACTTTTCTTCTTCACCGTATTCTTGATAAATTCTTAACTTAACCTTAGAAGCAGTAGGTGCCCATAATTTAAATTGTGTAGAATTACTTGTGTAAACCGCACCTAAATCCTCTCCATCATAGGCATATTTTTCATCAAAGTCCTTCGAACGAATAACTCCACCTACTTGTAAATCTGTGCGAATACCAAATTCATCTTCAATCTCATACTTTTTTTCTAACAAAATTACTTCAGTAGTCAAAACAGTATATTTAAAAAAACGCTCAAACTCTATTCGAGATACGACAGGGAGCCTAGTTTTCCGACCATCCACTTCAATTAGTTCAAAATATGACTGCACTGTATGTTTGTTCGTTTTGGGAATAATCATTGTTATTTCTTGAAATCCATCTATATAAGCTTCAAAAGCCCTTTTAATATGAAACAACGCTATTCACCATCCAGACTATAAATTTAAAACTTTTAAATAAAAACACGCATTTTCATTATTTATTAAATCGATATGATTAGTATATTCACAAAGAGTTAAATTGGATTCAAAACAAAAATGATGTTACCATTCCGTTTTCATGCTTCTTCTGAAAGTATTCGTTAGTTTCTTCAAATATTTCTTATATCTAACCAATTTGTTCAAGTTTTTAAATAATATTTATTTACTTTAATGAAATGGATTCAGCAATATGGTAACTTGGTTTTTGGGAAGGTTGAATCTTATATAAAATGACTTCATTCACTTTAAACTTTAAAGGTTCTTCTTCCCAACTAAGTGGGATTTCAAATTCCTTATCGAACCTATCATTATATTTCTTTGCGATTGTAATATGAGGATTATATGGTCGTTTATCAATTGAAAAACCGCTTTCTTCACAAATCTTACTAATTCTATTTTGTAATCCCAATAATTCAACACTATTTTCTAAACCAAACCACCATACACGTGGCTGTACTGTACTCCCAAAAATACCTAACTGGTGAATCGACAAATCAAAACTTTTAAAATCGATAAGCTCTTTTTGTAGTTGATCCATAAGCTCTACACTTTTTGTATATGTAACAGGACCTAAAAATGATAAAGTAATATGAAAATCATCTTTAAAAGTCCATTTCTTTAAAGGTAATTTTGTATACCATCTTTTTGAATAATCATCTAAAATTTCTTTTATTTGTATTGGCAAAGGAACAGCAAGAAAATAATGTTCACTCAAATTACGCAATCTCCTTTTTATCTTTTATGTTAGAATCCTTTTTTAAGTATTGCATGATTCCAACTGCAACTATACTAAGAGATCCAAATAAAATATAAATTGCTTTAATTGAAAATGCCTCTGATATAAATCCACTTATGAAAGTACAGAACCACTCTCCCAACCCTAAGCCTAAACCAGAATAAATTGTAACAGCAGTTGCTTTTAAAGAATCCGGTGCTTGATCTCTTACAAACTGGAGAGCTGCTGGAATAAATAATCCAACCGATAGTCCTTGTGTAAGACAAGATAAAAAAAGAATCGAAATCGGAGGATTTGTAAAATAAAAATACCATCTTAAAGCCGATACTAAAGCGGTTGCAATTAATATATTATATATCCCAAAACGATCAATTAATCTCTTGGCTACTTGCAAAAATGGTGCTTCACTACCTGCAGAAATTAGAAATGCAATACCAACACCCGTTAATGTTCCACCTAAAGATTGAATATATAAACCGAAATAAGTATTATTTGCACTAATTGGTCCAAAAACTAAAAAGGCACAAACTAAAAATAATAAAAATCTTTTATTAGATAACAAAATCGGGACTCCTTTTAAGATTGGCTCCCTTTTGCTGATTGTCGTAGCGTTAGGAATAAAAATTGAAATACCTAAGCCGACTAGAATACAAAAAGCAAATACGAAAAATATAATGACTAAACCAAAAACTTCAGCTAATCTTCCCGAAACTAATACAGCAAATGCAAAACCAATTGAGCCATATAATCGAATAGCTCCGTAATTCCCACCAATTTTTTGGACAAAATTCAGTGCAATACTATCTGAAAGAGGAATTAAAGCACTTTGTGTCATCGATAACATGATAACAACAAATAAAAGCATGCCATACGAAGTGATTGTAGAATAGAAAAGTGCAATTACGATTGTGGAGATTTGCGCTATAAGCAACATTTTTTTAGGATTAAGCGTCATGTCACTAACCATTCCCCATAGAGGCTGTGAAAAAATAGCAACGATTGGTGTTAAAGACATTAATATTCCAATTTGTGAAGTTGATAAATCCAACACATTTTTAAAGTAAGAAGAAAGTAAAGGTCCTAGCGATCCTATTGCAAAAAATAAACAAAAATAATAGCCCTTAAAAATAAGTAAGATACTATTTTTACGTGCTTGTAATGTGTTCAAAAATTCTCAACTCCTAAAAAAATACATAAAAAAGGGGAGGAAATTTTCTCCCCTTACTAACGAAAAACGCTCGCTTTACCTTATTGTCTCAAAAAATCGAGTCGTTTAATCAGTCTAAAACTATAATTACTTAACTAATTCAGCAATCGACTGTGCATAAATTGAAATTGCTTTTAATAAATCATCAATTTCAGCATATTCATCTTTTTGATGAGCTACTTCCGGTTTCCCTAAGAATAATGGTCCAAAAGCTACACCTGCACTTAATGAACGTGCGTATGTGCCACCACCGATTGTTAACAATGTTGCTTCCTCACCCGTTTGCTCTTCATATACTTTTTGTAAAGTTTGAATTAATGGGTGATCTTTTGGAACATGGTGAGGCTTAGAATTTTTAATTTCATTAAATTCAAAGCTATATTTACTTCCACGTTCAGTAAGTGTTGAAATAACAAAGTCAATATCAGTTGTCACTGGATAACGTAAAGTTAATCCAAATGAACCACCATTATTTTCATCGTATTGCATAATTCCTAAATTAATTGTTAAATCTCCAGTAATATCATCATTAAACGCAACGCCAATGTTTTTACCACGAGAGTCACCTTTGAAGTTTTCAACGATAAACTTTAAGAAACGATCAGCATTAACATTAAATTCAAATTGATTTAAGAAGCTTGCTAATGCAATACCCGCATTCTTACCTTTATCAGGTTCCATTCCATGTACTGAAACGCCTTCTACTGCTAAAACTTGGTGTCCATTTTCTTCAGAAACTTGAGCTTTACATCCTAGCTCACTAACATGTTTTGTAAATGCTTCTTGATCAAAGTTTGGTCCTGAAACGATCGCTTTTGCATAATCAGGTACCATATTTACTCTTCTACCTGAAGAGAATGAAACTAATTTATATTCACTCTCGTTATCTTCATTTAACTGCATTTGTTTGAAATTAATATCTAATATTCCCTTTTCAGCGTAAATAATAGGGAAATCTGCATCAGGTGCAAAGCCCATTGTTGGCATTTCTTCTTTTTCAAAGTAGTGATCAACACAACGCCATTGGCTTTCTTCATCGGTTCCAAGAATCATACGTACGCGTTTATTAATTGGTAAACCTAATTCTTTAACAATCTTCATTGCATAATAAGCGGCCATTGTAGGACCCTTATCATCAATTGCGCCTCGTGCATAAATATTTCCATCTTTAATAATTGCATCAAATGGATCATGAGACCAGCCATCTCCAGCAGGTACAACATCTAAGTGACAAAGAATTCCTACTAGTTCTTCGCCGCTTCCCATTTCTAAGTGACCAGCATATCCATCAACATTTTTTGGAATAAACCCGTCTTTTTCACCTAAATTTAACATGTATGTAAGTGCTTCATTAATACCTTTACCCATAGGTGCTTCTTTTGTAATTGTCGCCTCATCATAAACGCTTTCAATATTAAGAAGTTCAATCGTTTGCTTTAAATAATCTTCTTTACGTTTTAAAACTTCTTCCATCCAATTAATTTGTGTCATAGAAATACCTCCTTTAATATAAACAGTTTATCACCTTTTAAAATTTAAACATAATTTATTAATAAATGGAACGAAAAAAGAAGGAATATGACACTCTTTGTAGAATATATTACCTTAAACTTGCAAAATGATTACGTTTGCGCAAATTTTCATTAAATTTTTGTATTATTTTCATAAATTTCGTTATGAAACTACTGAAAAAGAGTAAAATGAAAATATAAGCTTAACTAGTAATATACTTAACTAACCTGTTATGAAACAATGCGGTAGGTAAAGGAGTGGTTTTTTGAATTCTGGAACTTCTCGAATGCTGACTCGAATTAAAGCCATTTACATGTACATTAGTGAAAATGGCACCGTTTCTACAAAAGACCTAGTGGAGGAGTTTGGTATTACACCTAGAACAATCCAACGAGATTTAAACATTTTAGAGTTTAATAATCTAGTTTATAGTCCAAGTAGGGGAAAATGGGCCGTAACAGGGAAAAAAGTAAAAGCTTCTTCGTAAAAAAAGAAAAACAAAAACCTATGATTGTCTTGTCTGACGTCTAATCAAGGGTTTTTGTTTTTCTTTTGGCTCTCAATTAAGAATATATTAGTTGATATCCGTTTAAACTTTATGCTTACATTTTGATTCATCTTAACCTAATTTATACGTAACGCTTTATTTCTCTTCGTTAACCGACTTTAATAGGTCAATCTCTTCATCAGTCAATTCTCGATATTCACCTAACTCTAAATCTTCATCTAACTTTAAAGGACCCATCTCAAGTCTTTTTAAGTAAGTAACTTTCTTTCCTACTGCTTCAAACATTCTTTTAACTTGATGGAATTTACCTTCCATAATAACTAATTCGATTTCAGATTCTTCTCCGGATTTAAGAATTGTTAAATAACCAGGTTTTGTTAAATAACCATCCTCTAGTGTTACGCCTTTTTCAAATGCTTTAATATCAGCTTCAGTTACTACTCCATCAATCGTTGCATAATACTTCTTTGGTACGTGTTTTTTAGGAGAAAGTAATTGGTGTGCCAAATGACCATCATTCGTAATTAATAACAATCCTTCAGTATCTTTATCTAAACGTCCAACTGGAAATGGCTCGAAAATGATATCTTCATATTCTAATAATCCGATTACAGTTTCATGCTCCGAATCTTCTGTAGCAGATATAACACCTGGTGGTTTGTTCATCATTAAATAAACAAACTCTTTATACTCTACTACTTCACCATTAACCGTTACAACTTGCTGTTCAATATCAACATGCTCTTTTGGGCTTTTTACAACATTATCACCAATTTTTACAACACCTTGTTTTAATAAAGACTTTACTTCTTTCCTACTGCCATATCCCATATTGGCTAAAATTTTATCAATTCTCATTAATTAGCACCTTTTCTTTCTAAATAAAAGTTTAAGAAAACTCGCCGATTAGCGAGCTTTTTTAGCGAAGTCAGAGGCGTAGTTGCATTAATACTTAATTCGTGAAATCAGCTTCTACGTCATTTTCCTCTCCGCTGTCAATTTAAACACTCTTAATGTGTAAAAAAAGGTGAACCACTAAAAAGAAGGTTCACCATATATTTTTATCCTCTTTTTCCAAACTTAAAACGATTCTTTAAACGCGCTCCTAAAATAATTTCAAATAAGTTTAATTTGTATGCAACCCCTAAATAAACAATAGCCCCTACAATTGCTCCAATTATGACAAGGAACATTGAAATCATTCGACCATCTTTATAAGTCCACCAGAATCCTAATACGTATTCTACAGCATAAACCGCTCCAGCCATTAAGCCAGATAAGATAATCATAAAGATGATCCTTCTAAATACTTTATTGAAAGAGAACTGCGCATTTTTACGAATATAATAGAAATTGTATACGATTGAAAATAAATAGCCTAATGCGGTCGCTGATACCGCGCCATATGTTTTAAATAAATGGATTAATGGTACATTTAAAATAATTTTTAATATTACTCCACCTATTAAACCAATAATCGCATATTTTTGTTTATCTAACCCTTGTAAAATGGCTACATTTACTGTGAAAAGTGAATACAATAAAGCTACTGGAGCATAAAAGCCTAGTATACTTCCACCAAGTGTACTTTTTTGATAAAATGCACTATAAATTGGTTCAGCCAAAACTGAGATACCTACTACAGCAGGAAGAGTTAGGAAGAATACAACCTGGTAGGTTTGGGTAATTTGACTTTGTAGCTTTTTATGATTTTTATTTACGAATGCTTCAGTTATAGCAGGAACAAGTGTTAAACCAAATGCCGTTGCTAATGAAACAGGAATCATAACTAGTTTGTGACTTGTGTATGAAAACATTACATAAGTATTCTCTGCAATATCTTTTAATCCTATTGCTTCCATTGCTCTATTATAAGTAAACTGATCCACTAATTGATATAACGGGATAGCAAGTCCAACAAAGACATATGGAATTGAATAAGAAAATAATTCTTTAAACATTTCTAATTTAGTAGGATAGATTAATCCTTTTGATTTTGGAAGAAGTTCATCTAAATGAACTTTTCGCTTTCTCCAATACCATAGTAAATTTAAAATACCACCTACAGCACCAATTGTAGCTGCAAACGTCGATAACCCTACTGCTTGAGTAATGGTTCCACCCATAACTTTTAGAATGATATAACTTCCAACTAGAGTAAATACAATACGTACAATTTGTTCAATTAACTGAGATACAGTAGTTGGGCCTGTTGATTGATGCCCCTGGAAAAAACCTCTATATAAACTCTGAGAAGGTACTAATATTAATGCAGTACTTACTATTCGCATAACTGAAACTACATCTTCTACACTATTACCTTTTGTATCTTTTGGAATCATAAGAGGTGCGATATAAGGTGCTATGATATATAACGTTAAAAACGAAAATATACCTGTACATATTAGGAGTAGCTGACTTGCATGAAAAAGCCTTCTACTTGTTTCATATTCTTCAATAGCATTGTACTTCGAAACGAACTTTGCTACAGCCAACGGAACACCTGCAGTAGCTATACTGATGAACAATGTATATGGAACGTAACCATAATTATATAATGCAGACCCTTTTGAACCAACTAACGCATAAAAAGGGAATGTATAGATCATTCCTAGAAATTTTATTAAAAACGTACCAGCAGTTAATATGAAGGTACCTCGTAGCAACTTTGAATCTGACATAAACTGCCTCCTACCAATTCTCGATCAAACTAACTAATCTATCTTACCATATCATATAAAAAGAAAAAATTAAAAAATGATAAGAAGTTGGAGCTTACTTGAAATAATGGTAAACTTACTAAAAGAAATTTGTAACGAAAGTAGTGAAATAATGGTTTATGACGTGATTGTAATTGGTGGCGGAACTTCTGGTCTGATGGCTGCAATTAGCGCTGCTGAAAACAAAGCTAAAGTACTTTTACTTGAAAAAGGAACTAAATTAGGGCAAAAACTCCTTATATCAGGTGGTGGTCGTTGTAACGTAACAAATCGCTTACCTATAGAGGAAGTTATTAAACATATACCTGGAAATGGCCGATTTTTATATAGTGCATTCTCTATATATAATAACGAGGATATCATACAGTTTTTTGAAAACATGGGGGTTGCATTAAAAGAAGAGGATCACGGGAGAATGTTTCCTGTATCAAATGACTCAAAATCAGTATTAAATGCATTAATGCAAAAACTAAAAAAACATCATGTAGATATTCAGACCAATCGAACTGTTAAAGACGTACTCTATGAAGATGGTAAAGTAGTAGGAATCATATTGGATGATCGAACAGTCATTCACTCAAAAAGTGTTGTCCTTGCGGTAGGCGGTAAATCTGTTCCACACACAGGTTCGACAGGTGACGGATATGCTTGGGCAAAAAAAGCTGGTCATACAATAACTGAACTCTTTCCAACAGAAGTACCTATTACTTCAAGTGAAGATTTTATTCAAAATAAATCATTACAAGGCCTTGCTTTAAGAGACATAGAATTAAGTGTATTAAATCCAAAAGGCAAAAAAGTAATAGCCCATAAAATGGACATGCTCTTTACTCATTTTGGAATTTCAGGCCCTGCCGCACTACGATGTAGCCAATTTGTATATAAAGTACAACAGAAGTTTAAAACAAAAAATGTAACGATGGCGATTGATTGTTTCCCAGAGCAAAACGAGGAATCACTATTCCAAGACGTAAACAGTATTCTAAAAGAAGAACCTAAAAAAGCGATTAAGAACGTTCTTAAAGGTTATGTACCTGAAAGATATTTACTATTTCTGCTTTCAAAATGCGAAATTGATGAGGCAACTCCTTGTAATGAAATTGCTACTTTGAAATTAAGAGAGCTTGTCCAATTATTTAAGGGCTTTTCATTTGTAGTAAACGGAACTCTTTCTATTGAAAAAGCATTCGTTACAGGCGGTGGCGTCTCAACAAAGGAAGTTCATCCAAAAGAAATGTCATCTAAAATCATGAATGGTCTTTATTTTTGTGGAGAAATATTAGATATTCATGGTTACACTGGTGGCTATAACATAACCGCTGCTTTGGTAACTGGTAGATTAGCAGGAGCATCAGCTGCAGAATATTCTCAAACGAATTTCTAAGAAATAAACAAAGGACCGAACGAATACATTTTTTCGCTAGGTCCTATAAACTTTACATATAGAAAAGCATAAGGATTGATTCTTAAGAAAATTTATAAAAGTTAAACTGTTATTCCCCAAACTTATTGCCATAGTTGTATTCGAAAAACAATCAAACTGATTTTCTAGTTTTAACTTATGCTTTTCGCTTATTATATTTTTCTTTGGCACAAATCCACCGTCCCTAATTTAAGGTCAAAGGCGAGCGTTCGATTGTTCGTGTTGCAAGTTCACTAATAAATAGAATCGTCCATCCTCTTCAACATACCCATCTGCCAATTGGAAAGATTGTTTTAAGTCTTTAAAGTAAAACTTTCCAATTAAATACTTTGAAGAATACAACTCCATATGCCCATCTTTAAATTTACCAATTATTTTATCGGTAATATCAATTTTTAATGTTTTAGGCAAATCAACCCCCTCCTTTCTAACAAGCAAAGACCTCAATGAAAAAATATATGAGGTTCTACTTTAATATATGTCATAACTCACGTTGTTAATATTCATTATGCCAAAAAACATTAGCCTAAATTAAACCAATTAAATAAAAAAACCCAACAAAAACGTTGGATTTCAGTAGGTAGACAAAATATCGATACAGATAAAATTTTTTTATTTGATCTCGCCTTCCCAGGCCATCATTCCACCTTCCATGTTGATCGCCTTATAGCCTAGCTCATTTAAATACTCACAAACATTCTCACTACGAACGCCTGCCTTACAAATAAAAATGTATTCAAATTCTTTATTAAAAACATCTAATTTGCTTGGAATTTGCCCCATAGGAATATGAACTGCTTCCGGAATTTTTCCATACTCAACCTCATAGTCCTCTCGTACATCTACTAAAAATAGCGTTTCTCCTGACTCTAAACGCTCTTTAACTTCATTTGCAGAAATCGTATTCATCATTGCTCACCCTTTCTTTATAGCAACATCTTAACAACTAATTATTTTCTATGCAAAAAGTAAGTTTAATTCTTTCCACCTTTTTCTGGGGGATGAGCTAGTAAAAAAGCAAAAACTCGAAATTTACTTACCCTTAAAAGGGACTTGGGTGGTAAAAAAAGCAATAATAAACAAAGAAAAAACCTCAAATGAGGTTTTTTCGAATTAACTATTTAGTTAGCAACGATATTTACTAATTTACCAGGTACAGCAATGATTTTTCGAACAGTTTTACCTTCAACTTGTTCCTTAACTGCATCGTCTGATAATGCAATTTGCTCCATTTGCTCACGAGAAGCATCTTTTGCAACAAGTAATTTCGCTTTTACTTTACCATTAATTTGTACTACGATTTCAATTTCGTCTTCTACAAGCTTAGCTTCATCGTATGCTGGCCATGTAGCATATGCAATTGAATCACTATGACCTAGCTTACTCCAAAGTTCTTCACCGATATGAGGAGCAACTGGTGCTATTAATTTTACAAAACCTTCAACCATTTCTTTAGGTAATTGGTCAGCTTTATATGCTTCATTAATAAACACCATCATTTGTGAAATTGCAGTGTTAAAGCGTAAACCTTCAAAGTCCTCTGTTACTTTCTTTACTGTTTGGTGATATGTTTTTTCAAGACTGCTAGAAGTAACACCATCAACAATTTTATCTGAAAGCTCTTCATTATCTGTAACAAATAAACGCCATACTCGGTCTAAGAAACGGCGAGAACCATCTAATCCATTTTCTGACCAAGCGATTGATGCATCTAATGGCCCCATGAACATTTCATATAAACGTAATGTATCAGCACCGTGGCTAGCAACGATATCATCAGGATTTACAACGTTCCCTTTAGACTTAGACATTTTTTCATTATTTTCCCCTAAGATCATTCCTTGGTTGAATAGCTTTTGGAATGGTTCTTTTGTAGGAACTACACCTAAATCATAAAGGAATTTATGCCAGAAACGAGCGTATAGTAAGTGAAGAACTGCATGCTCTGCTCCTCCAATATATACATCAACTGGTAACCAATGCTTTAGTAATTCAGAATCTGCGATTGCTTCGTTATTATTTGGATCAATATAACGTAAGTAATACCAGCAGCTTCCGCCCCATTGTGGCATTGTATTTGTTTCACGTCTTCCTTTTTTACCTGTTACTGGATCAACTACATTAACCCATTCAGAAATATTCGCTAATGGTGATTCTCCAGTACCACTTGGGCGAATATCTTCTGTTTTCGGAAGAATTAATGGTAATTCCTCATCAGGAACAACTGTCATAGTACCATCTTCCCAGAAAATTACTGGAATTGGCTCGCCCCAATATCTTTGACGAGAGAATAACCAATCGCGTAGACGATACGTAATTTTTTTCTCACCTGCTTTTGAAGAATCTAACCATTCGATCATTTTTTCAAGTGCTTCTGCTTTATTTAAACCGTTTAAGAAACCAGAGTTAACATGTTTGCCATCTCCAGCGTAAGCTTCTTTTTGAACGTCTCCACCTTCAACAACTTCAACGATTGGTAATTTAAATTCAACTGCAAATTCGTGATCGCGCTCATCATGTCCTGGTACTGCCATAACTGCACCAGTTCCATAGCTTGCAAGTACATAATCAGCAATCCAAATTGGAAGCTTTTCGTTATTTACAGGGTTAATTGCATATGCTCCTGTGAAAACACCCGTTTTATTCTTCGCTAAATCAGTTCTCTCTAGATCACTTTTCGATTTAACTGAATCGATGTATGCTTCTACAGCATCTTTTTGATCAGCTGTTGTAATTTGATTAACTAAATCATGTTCTGGAGCTAATACTACATAAGTTGCACCAAATAATGTATCAGGACGTGTTGTAAATACAGTTACTTTTTCATCGAATCCATCAACATTAAAGTAAACTTCTGCACCTTCAGAACGGCCAATCCAGTTACGTTGCATTTCTTTTAAGCTTTCTGGCCAATCTAATTCTTCTAGATCTTCTAATAATCTATCAGCATAAGCTGTGATTTTTAAGATCCATTGCTTCATTGGACGACGCTCAACCGGATGTCCTCCGCGCTCACTTTTTCCATTGATTACTTCTTCATTAGCTAAAACTGTACCAAGAGCTGGGCACCAGTTAACTGGAATTTCATCTACATAAGCTAATCCTTTTTCAACCATTCTTACGAAAATCCATTGAGTCCATTTGTAATAATTAGGATCAGTTGTATTAATTTCACGATCCCAATCATATGAGAATCCTAGAGCCTGAATTTGATTACGGAAAGTATTAATATTCTTTTCAGTAAACTCAGCTGGATCATTACCTGTATCTAATGCATATTGTTCTGCAGGTAGACCAAATGCATCCCACCCCATTGGATGAAGTACATTATAGCCTTGCATTCTTTTCATTCTTGAAAGGATATCAGTAGCTGTGTACCCTTCTGGATGACCTACATGTAATCCCGCTCCAGATGGATAAGGGAACATATCAAGTGCATAAAATTTCGGCTTGCTTGTATCGTCAGTTGTTTTAAACGTTTTATTTTCTAACCAATACTTCTGCCATTTCTGTTCAATAGAACCATGATTAAAACTCATATTACTGCCTCCTTTTTTCATGTATAAATGGCTCGGCTGTGGCCCTAGCGGTCTACAAATAAAAAAATCCTCCCATCCCAAAAGGGACGAGAGGATTTCCCGCGGTACCACCCAAATTAATGTAAAAATACATTCACTTGTTTCCGTAACGTGGAACACGACATTTATTACTTGGTAAAAACCGTTCACAAATGTGGCTTATGGGCGAGTTCATGAATAGAATGGATTGACTTTCACCAACCGTCAACTCTCTAAACCTCTTCATATTCACTACTATTCCCAATCATTGCCGATCATTTAGATTTAATTTATACCATTTTATTATAACCAAAGAAAAAGGTCAATTATACATTGCCCATTTTTAAGAAGCAAAAGTTTGATTATCAGCTTTTACTACTTTTTTTGCTAATCTTTCATAAAGCACAGAGAAGACCATGCTTATTACTAAAAAGATAACTAATATGATAAATAATACCCTCATATTAAAAGTATCAACAAGTGCTCCTCCAATAACTGGTCCAAGCATTCTTCCAACCGTTGCTGCACTATTTACAATCCCTTGATACATCCCTATACGATCTTTTGGAGCAAGCATATTTGCAATAGTTGGTACTGCCGGCCAGACGAACATTTCTCCGATCGTTAAAATGACCATACCCGTCATAAACATTGAGAAATGATCGGCAGTGCTTACAAGAATAGTCGAAGCGATAAAGAATCCAATTCCAAACAACATTTGCTTTCTCATACTTAACTCAAATTTACGTATCGCAGTTGATACGATTGGTTGAGCTAAGACAATAAGCGCACCATTTACAGTCCATAACAGACTATATTTTTTTAATCCAATGTGTAGATTTTGCATTTCTGAAGCAATCGTAGTTTGCCATTGAACATAAACTAACCAACATAAAACATACGCAACACAAACAATCATCAGAGCCTTCATTGAAGGAGTAAATGAAAATTTTTGTTTCTCTGCTTTCTCTAAATGAGTTTCTTTTAATTGCTTAGGTTCACCAATATCTCTAAATCCAAATAAAGCTACTAAGAAGAAAATAATATATAATAGCAAATTAGCGGAGAAAATATAATTAATATTAGCAGCTGCAACAACGCCACCTAAAGCCGTACCAATCGCCACGCCAAGATTTTGAGCTACATAAATTGCATTAAAAGCTTTACGACCACCCTCTGGCCATGCCGCTCCAACCATTGCATACATTGATGGAAATACAATGCCAACACCAAATCCTAATATTACGAAGAAAAAACTGTAATATGTCCAAGAATGATTAATAACCAACCCTAATATCGACAAAAACGTAATACTAATACCAGTAAGGATTGACCTATATCCCCCAAATTTATCGAAAAGCCAGCCCCCTAGCATATTACCAAATACACCGGCCAATGAATTAAACATTAAAATAAGCCCTGCAACAGACAAGGACTTTCCTAAATAAATATGGATGTATACTGTATTGAATGGCCATAAAAAAGAATTACCTGTTACATTTAAAATCATACCGATTAACAAAAACCATAGTTTTTTTGGCATCCCTTACTCCCCTCAAAGCTGTCCCTTTTTATCTATTTTTATCTCGTTAACTCATTAATTGTAGAGGAGAATCTTCCTAGTTTCAAGAGGCACGCATTAAGTGAGGAAAGATAAGAAAGACAAAAAACCTAGAAAGTATAAGAAAAGCAATATACGAATCCTAAAATTACCAGGTGAAAAGAAAAAAGGAAGGCATGCCTTCCTTTTCTTTTGCTCTTCCTATTCCCTATTTTCTTGCCTTAACCTTGCTTTGATCTCTGTGGTTGACCTTTTTTAGAGTTATTTATTTTTACTTGATCTACTGCTGAAAGTTCACCTGAGAATTCTGTATTCGCTTTATTCTTTGTTGTTTGCTCAGGGTTATTACTTTTTGACTTCTTTTTTACCATTTTTGGTTTCCTCCCAAGGATTGCATATTCTTGTACATATTCTTGCATATTCTAATCTCCTTTAGTGCGGAGTAATAATCATCTGATGTTGTAGTTGTGTTAATTGTCTTCGCAATCGATAGAACTCATCTTTATTTTCTGCATTTGCAAGGTTTGCAACTTTTTCAAGCTCAATAAGTGCTTCTTCAATTCCTGCCTGTGCTTGTGAATATTCAATATCATTATAATGCTCTTGTCTCATACCAATTTCTAATTGCTCTACTGCGTAATCATAAGCTTCTTTTGCTTTTTGTACTTGTTCTTGTCCGAAATTGCGATCTGTTATTCCCAAGAAAATACCTCCTTCAGACTTTAATGAAGTATCCGATATGTAGGTTACCTCAAGGATAGTATTTCCGAACCTTTCAATCAGAGTACAATTATTTCTTTACAAATAAGAAAGGTTTTTCCATTTGGTTTTCTTTATAGAGCATGATAAAATCGATAATATTGACTTAAATTAAGGGAGGGATGAGGAATGACAAAAAACAATCCTTTTCCATATACAATAGATCATAAAAGATATCATTCGTGGAATTATCACTTAAGACAACAATTTGGCGAAAAAGTTTTTAAAGTTTCAATCGATGCTGGATTTGATTGTCCAAATAGAGATGGTACAGTTGCGTTTGGAGGTTGTACTTTTTGTAGCGCATCTGGTTCGGGCGACTTTGCAGGAGATCGAGCTGAAGATGTTGTAACTCAATTTCATAAAATAAAAGATAAAATGCATGAGAAATGGCAAAACGGAAAATACTTAGGCTATTTCCAAGCTTACACAAATACTCACGCACCAGTAGAAGTATTAAAACAAAAGTTCGAACCAATATTAGAGCAAGAAGGCGTTGTAGGTTTATCAATCGCAACAAGACCGGATTGTTTACCAGATGATGTTGTTGAATATCTTGCAGATTTAAATAAACGAACTTATTTATGGGTTGAATTAGGATTACAAACTGTTCACGAAAAAACTGCAAATATTATTAATCGTGCACATGATTATAAAACTTACGTAGAAGGCGTAGAAAAATTAAGAAAGCACAACATCCGTATTTGTTCACATATTATTAACGGGTTACCTCTTGAAACTCCAGAAATGATGATGGAAACTGCGATGGAAGTTGCTAAACTCGATATCCAAGGAATTAAAATTCACTTACTTCACCTATTAAAAGGTACTGCAATGATGAAGCAATATGAAAAAGGACTAGTTGAATTCATGGATTTTGACGCTTATATTAACTTAGTCGTTGATCAGCTTGAAATCATTCCAAGTGATGTAATCGTACATCGTATTACTGGAGACGGTCCACCTGACTTATTAATCGGACCAATGTGGAGCTTAAAAAAATGGGAAGTACTGAATGCAATTGATCGTGAGTTTGAACGTAGAAATAGCTGGCAAGGTAAATACGCAAATAATCGAGTACAATTAACATGATTCTAGATCGCATTTTACCGTACGCTAGAAAGCTTCTCCAATCAACTGTTAAAGAAGGTGATATTACCATTGATGCCACAATAGGTAATGGTCATGATACAGTATTTTTAGCAAAATTGGTTGGTGAAACTGGACATGTATACGGATTTGATATCCAAGTACTAGCGATTCAAAAGACGACCGAAAGAATAAATAATGAAAATTTAAGCAATCAAGTTACACTTTTGCAAAGAAGTCATGCAGAAGTAAAAAAAGTAATCCCAGCTTCATTACACGAGAAATTAAAAGGTGCAATTTTTAATCTTGGTTATTTACCTGGTAGTGATAAATCAGTTGTAACAGTACCCGAGTCTACCATTTCAGCAATAGAACAAATACTTGAAATGATGGCACCAGAAGGAATTATCGTAGTTGTAATTTATCATGGTCATGAAGGCGGAGAAATTGAAAAAGATGCATTAATGAACTTTGCTCAAAACCTCCCTCAAGACTTGGCACATGTACTAACTTATCGATTTATTAATCAAGCAAATAATCCTCCTTTTATATTAGCAATTGAAAAAAGAGCTTAAGAAAAAACTGTCTATTTTAAGACAGTTTTTTTATTTTGTCCTCAATTTCTCAATTATAGAATTTTGTTTTGACCTCCTCATAACCATTATGAACCTTAAAAATTCATTAAAAATTCATTAATGGTAAATTTTTCTTAGAGAATTGGTAAAGATAAGAAAATCAAAAAAAGAAAGAAGGTTTTCAAAATGAAAAAAGCAATTTTTGCAGGTGCAGTAGTTAGTCTTTTTACACTTAGTACAATTACAGTAAATGCCGAAAATATTACAGCAGCAAATTATTATGTACATCCCCATCATGATCATGATGCAACTACAGATGATGGTGAGCATCATAGACATCACCATCACCATAAAGCAAATAAAATGTTAGAAAAACACAAAAAAGAAGTTGTTAAATATATTTCAAATTATTTAAATCAGCCTGAAGCAAATATCAATAAAGCTGTTGAGCAACATAAAATGGAAATGAAGAATTTAATATTTATTGCAGTTGTATCAAAACTTTCAAATAAACCTTTAGAGAATATCATCGCTCAAAAAGGTAAAACAAAATCATTTAAAGAAATATTAGATAATAATAATATTAAACGTGAGCAATTTTTTGAAGAAATGAAAAGAGTTCATCGAGATATATTTACTCAAATTGAACCAACTAAAAATTAATTTAAACGGTGCGCCTCTTAAGTCATTGTACTTATTGGGCCTCTTTTTTTGTTTAAATTACATTTTCAATGAAGCTTCATAAACAGACACTCAAGTTTTTTATTAAGAACATATCCTCTTTAGATAAAACATAAAATTTATTTATCAAGTAACTTTATCTATCTATAAAAATTCACAAAAAATTATTAATAATACCTAATTACGGCGTATTCATGGAATCAATTGAATAGTATGTAAAGATATAACCACTTAATTGATGCGTTCATACAAACCAAATAGTAGTTGATCGATATCAACCAACTTGAGGGCGTGAAGAGTTGACTACAAACCTAAACAATTTGAATAAAATATTTCGTAATGTTTTTCAGTTCATTTTACGGAATTCGAATTGGATATTATTATTAATTGGATTAATTGCGTTCATCAATTACTGGTCAGTTTTTTACCTTGTTTCATTATATAGAGGATTTCATACAGAATCTTCACAAGTAAATCAGATGACCCTTTGGGTAATTTATGGTTATTTTTATGGTTTCTTCGGAAGTATGATTTTAATTTATTTGCACTCTTTCGTACTAAAACATCTGTTATGTTTTCGAAAAATTAAAAGTGCCATTTCGTTTATACTCCTTCATTTTGCTTATTTTATTTCACTTATTTTATTAATTCTACTAAACTAGGTTTCTGTTTAATTTGTTACCACTTAAATACTTAAACTTGTTTTCTATTTTAATTTTAGTTTATAATTAGATTAAATTTAATGCATTGTTCGGAGGAGCCTGTCACGATAGGGAGAAGTATGTAATTTACATACCCTATCGTGGTAGGTTCTTTTTTTATGCGTTCAGATAGGAGATGAGATTATGCTTTATGTGCAACTTGCAATTATATTGATTGCCTCTAAAGTTTTTGGGGATTTAAGTACAAAACTTGGTCAGCCTGCAGTTTTAGGAAAGCTATTAATAGGGATCATACTAGGTCCAGCTGTTCTTGGTATCATTACTGAAACTGAAACATTACATGAAATGAGCGAAATTGGCGTCATTTTACTTATGTTTATTGCAGGTTTAGAAACTGATCTAAATGAATTTAAACGAACTGGGAAAGCTTCTTCTTATGTAGGGGTTCTCGGAATACTATTCCCATTATTCTCAGGTTATCTTTATGGAATTTCCATAAACTTAAGTCAATTTGAAGCTATTTTTTTAGGGCTGATTCTTTCTGCTACTAGTGTAAGTATTTCTGTAGCTACATTAAAAGAAATGGGTAAACTTAAAACAAAAGATGGGGCAACCATTTTAGGGGCTGCCGTAATTGATGATATTGTTGTCATCATAGCATTAGCATTTGTTATGAGTTTCAGTGGTAGCGTCGTTAGTTTACCAATTCTTTTATTTAAAAAGTTTATATTTTTTACATTTGCCATATTAATCGGTTGGAAGATTGTCCCTTGGTTCCTAAAAAAGTTTATAAAACTCAACGTTTCAGAAACACTAATCTCTGCTGCTTTAATAATTTGCTTCTTATTCTCAGCCTTTGCAGACCAAACGGGTATTGCTGCAATAATCGGCGCTTATATCGCAGGAATTTCGATATCCGTTACTAAGTTTAAACAAGAGGTTTTTGAAAAGGTTGAAACTATAGCTTACTCTGTGTTTGTACCTGTGTTTTTCACCTTAATAGGCGTATCAGTTCAATTTACGGGGTTAAGTGATTCGATTCCGACTATTATTATGATAAGTATTATCGCTATTCTAACGAAACTAATTGGTGGAGCATTAGGAGCAAAACTGGCGGGATTTCCAACTAAAAATTCACTCGGAATTGGTTCAGCTATGGTATCACGCGGGGAAGTTGCCTTGATTATGGCATCAACAGGTTTAGCAAATAATCTTTTAAGTAAGGAAATGTTTGCGATTCTTGTTATAGTGGTACTAATCACAACAATTGTAACTCCACCACTTATGAAGTTATTTTTCACAGAAAAATGTGAAGCTTTAAATGAAAATGTGTAAATAAAAAAGGATAGTTTTATTTACTATCCTTTTTCATGTTTACCTGCTTATTCTTTTTTAAACTGATGCCTTCACTCTTCTATTGTTCGATTTTAATTCCTTAAATTTATAATATAACTTAGCATTTCCATAGAAAAAAATTGATGTTAATCCACCGTTTTTAACAATTCCTTTCTTAATCCCTTTCATTTCGTCTTGGCCTACCAATTTTTTATCAGCCAAGTAAATTCCAAGCAATCCTTGACAAATCATTCGATGAAAACGATAGTCTTTTAAATCTTTTAAAGCTTGATCACTTTTAGTGGAAAAATACTCTATTCGATTTAACATGACTTCTTTAGAAGGGTAATAACTACAAAAATTTAAATCCCCACCTTCTTCGTCTTCCTTTTGATCAATTACATAATCTAGTAGTATATGAAGACCTTGAACATATGGAAAATAACTCTTATAAACTTGTTCAAATAATTCTTTAGAAATCACTTCATTAAACGAATAAGAAACTAAACAAAAAATACCTAGAGTTGAACCTGCGCATGCAGAAAATTCATACCATTCTAAGTCAGAAAGCTCTGGTTGATATTTACTAAACCAATTCGTTAGTCTAGGAACTCGCTCTTCTTTTTTTACATGCTTATGTATTTGTAGCTTACAATAATAATCAGCAAGCTGAACTAAATACTCTTTAATTCCCTCATAATGCTTGGATTGGTTTAAGCTGCTATGACATTTCTCGACTAAAGCACGCAAATATCCACCATCATCTTGTTCTTCTCGGAAGCGATAATACATTTGATCTGATTTTTGACATTTTACTGCATCAATCATCGACTCATGTAGTGCTTCAAAATCAACTGGATCAAGCGAAGTACTACGATCACATAAATTATCTAAGTAATCACTAATCGTTTGATATGCAACGATGAACTCAATTATTGGTTTTAATTTTTTTTCAGAAAGTAATGCTAAAATTGCACCACCCTGACAATGGAATGTTTTAGTATCGATACTCATTAATGCTTGTTTTCTAAGTTCAGGATCGGGTATTGTCGTCGCAAAATTTCTCCAATAGTTTAATTCCTGATGCACAATAGGAAACACAGTCATAAAAACTTTCGGTACTAATTGTATTGGATTTTTAGGTAGTGACATTTTTTCACTCCTCCCTATTTTCATTAATTACATATTGGTAAAATAAGTTATACTCATATTGAAGTAAATATTATGGAGGTGAACTATGTTGCCTTGTTGTTTAGACAATTTCAACTAAACAATCAATCGTATTTTTTATATGCTTGGCAACGGTATAGTATGATATTACCATACAAAGGGAAGCAACCCAAAATCGAACCATCAGCTTTTATCGCTTCAACTGCAACTGTTACCGGTTCTGTCACAATTGGGGCAAATAGTAGTGTATTTTTTGGTGCAGTAATCCGTGGCGACGTTAATGATACAATCATTGGAAATGATGTAAACGTTCAAGATTTATCTGTTCTTCACCAAAGTCCAAAATGCCCTCTAATTTTAGAAGATGGCGTAACAATTGGACATAGTGTTATTTTACATAGCTGTACAGTTAAAAAGAATGCATTAGTTGGTATGGGTTCAATCGTTTTAGACGGTGCCGAAATCGGTGAAGGTGCAATGATTGGTGCAGGTAGCCTAGTTCCAGGAGGAAAAGTAATACCTCCTAACACATTAGCGTTTGGTAGACCTGCTAAAGTAGTACGTGAATTAACAGAGGAAGACATCATTGATATGGATCGAATTCGTAGAGAATATATTGAAAAAGGACAATTCTATAAAAAGGTAGAAGAAGAAAATCAGTCAAAATAATTAAGAGCGAATTTGAAGATTTAACTATAAATCAATCGTTACTTTTTCCACACTGAGAAGGGATTCATGCCTTCTCTTTTTATTTTCCTGACCTTGTTTCCTTTTGGTCTGCTCTGAATCTATTTTAAGTTTATTTCTTTCAATTTTAGTGCTTTCTGATCCATTTTTTTAGGATTAACTGTCTTATTTGCAGTTTGAGCGATTTTGCATTCTCAGACAAATGTGACGATCTCAGCGTACCTTATTCATCCCTGCTCCGATTCGTTTAATAAAAATTTACATATCTAAATTATTCATTTACAAAAGCTTCTATTTAAATCCATAAACCCTTTTTATAATGAAGTTACAAATATCAACATAATGGAGGATGAAAAATGAGCGCTATTCTTCAAAAGATTCACACATATGAATGTCAACTGTTTTATCGCGTTAATTCATTGTTCCAGAAGCGTTACTTGAATTTTTTCTTTCGTAATATTACACATCTTGGCGGAGCTACTTTTACAATTGCATCAGCACTTATTTTATTACTTTATTCCAAAGGTGAATTGCATGAAGCATCAATCTTATGTTGTTGTACCCTTTCTCTTAGCCATATTCCTGTTCATTTTCTTAAACGTTTTTATCCACGTAAAAGACCTTACCTAAAACTAGAAGGTACTTTTGTTCTAAAAAATCCTTTAAAAGATCATTCCTTCCCTTCTGGTCATACAACGGCAATTATTTCTGTTGCACTTCCTATTATGATTTATTTACCTTTTACAGCATTTATTTTACTTCCTTTAGTTTTGTGTGTCTCTTTCTCTCGAATTTATCTTGGCTTACATTATCCAACAGATGTGTTTTTCGGAATTTTACTTGGTATATTTACTACATTTATTTCACAATTTTTTATCTATCATTTGTAAGGAGGAGAAGTTATGAGAGTAGCTATTTTTACAGACACCTATATTCCTCAAGTGAATGGTGTTGCCAAAACCTTAAATCGATTTACAAATTACCTAAAAGATCATGGCCATTCATATCATGTTTTTGCGCCTGAAGACTACGGTTTATCATCGACACAAGAAGTAACAAGATTAAAATCTGTGCCATTTAAAATTTATCCAGAATGTAAAATTTCTTTTCCAAACCTTTCTAAAATGAAAAAGATGCTTAAAGAATTTAATCCTGATATTATTCATATCGCAACGCCATTTACGATTGGATTAAGTGGTCTCCATATTGCTAAAAAAATGAAAATTCCTTTAGTTGCTTCATACCACACAAATTTTGATCACTACCTTCAGTACTATAACTTAACGTTCTTAGAAAATATTTTATGGAAGTATTTAGATTGGTTTCATAAACCTACTCAAAAAATTTTTGTTCCTTCGAAGGATACATTCAATCATTTAGAGACAAAAGGTTTTAACAATCTCTCTATTTGGACCCATGGCGTTGACTGTTCGATCTTTCGTCCAACTTTGTATCATAATGAAATTAAACAAAAATATAATATTACTTCTAAATATACGGTTTGTTTTGTCGGCAGAATTGCACCCGAAAAGGATTTAGAAACCTTATCGAAAATAATAAACTACACTAAACAACGTTTTAACAAAAATTTAACTTGGTTAATCGTTGGAGATGGTCCCAAAAAAGAGGAAATGATTAAGAAAACTGGTACTGATCAAATTATTTATACAGGCTATCTTCAAAAAAAGGACTTAGTTGAAATTTATGGTGTGTCTGATTTAATGGTCTTCCCTTCTGATACTGAAACATTTGGAAATGTAGTACTCGAAGCAATGGCTTGTGGAACACCAGTTATTGGTGCAAATGCAGGCGGAGTTAAAAATATAATTAGAGATTATTCAACAGGTGTCCTTTGTGAGCCCCAAAATACATCTTCATTTTGCCAAGCAATTGAGGATTGCTTACATGGAAGCGAGATGTTAAAGCATATGTCAAAAAAAGCAAGAGACTATGCATTAACACAAGATTGGAATAGTATCTTTAAAAAATTAGTACAGGAATTTGAGCTAATCTTTTCACCACAACCACCGATCCTAATATCTAAGAAAGCTTAAAAATTTTTCGGAATTTTTATTTTCTGAATATTTTAAATAAAACAACAAAAACATTATCAATCAGTAACTCCTCAATCATCAACTTATGTGAATAATGAATAATTCAAAAACAAACAATATATATTGAGTAGTTACACTAGCGACTATTGTACAGTCGCTTTTACTTTTTCGTACGTACTTTTTTAATTTGTAAAATTAGGAGGACAATAGATGAATATTTCATCGTCAAATAATTTTCAACTTTATGGTTTTAACAACTTAACGAAATCTTTAAGTTTTAATATGTATGATATTTGCTTCACAAAAACAAAGGAAGAACGTGAAGCATATATTCAGTACATTGATGAACAATATAACGCTGACCGTTTAACAAAAATATTAACAGAAGTTACACATATAATTGGAGCGCACATTTTAAATGTAGCAAAACAAGATTATGATCCTCAAGGAGCAAGTGTTACGATTCTCGTTTCAGAAGGTCCGGTAGATAATCCTTCATCTGAAACTTTTTCCGAATCACCTGGCCCGTTACCGGAGCTAGTAGTAGCTGCTTTAGATAAAAGTCATATTACTGTTCACACCTACCCAGAATACCATCCGGATGATGGAATTAGTACGTTCAGAGCAGATATTGATGTATCTACTTGTGGAGAAATTTCTCCCTTAAAAGCCTTAAACTATTTGATTCATCAATTTGATGCCGATATTATGACAATTGATTATCGTGTTCGAGGATTTACTCGTGATGTTAGCGGTTATAAATTATTTATTGATCATGATATAAACTCAATCCAAAATTACATTCCTCAAAAAATAAAGGACATGTATCAAATGATTGATGTGAATGTGTTCCAAGAAAATATTTTTCATACGAAATGTAAGTTGAAACAATTTAATTTAGATAATTATCTTTTTGGCTACACAAAAGAAAAATTAGACGCGGATGAAATTTCACAAATAGAAGAAAAAGTTAAGTATGAGATGGATGAAATCTTTTACGGTAAAAATTTATGGAATGGTCCTGATGTGGAGGATATTGATGGATGATGGATCACAGTAAAACACCGCTTTTAACTGAATTAGTCCGTTATGCTAAGGAAGATATAACAAGCTTTGATGTTCCCGGGCATAAAAGAGGTAATTCACTCGAGGAATTAAGAGAGCTTTGGAGTGATATGGCTCTTAAAATGGATGTCAATTCTTCAAAGCGTGTTGATAACTTATCGCATCCAACAGGTGTAATCCAAGAAGCCGAAACTTTATTAGCAGATGCCTTTCATTCAGATAATGCTTATATGTTAGTAAATGGTTCGACTTCTGGAGTTCAATATATGATTATGAGCGCCCTTGAACATGGAGATAAAATTCTCCTACCAAGGAATGTACACAAATCCGCAATAAATGCATTAATCTTAGCAGGTGCTAAACCAGTATTTATTGAACCAGAAATCGATTATGAGTATGGAATTGTAAATGGCGTTTCAGTAAAATCTGTTCTTCATGCCCTAGATTTAAATTCGGATGTTAAAGCTATCCTGATTATAAATCCGACCTATTTTGGGGCTACTTCAGATTTAAAACAAATTATCGACATTGGTCATTCCAGGGGGATTCCTGTTTTAGTAGACCAAGCCCATGGTGCTCACTTTTCGTTCCACCCTGATTTACCAACTAACGCTGCCCTACTTGGTGCTGACCTTGTTACCCTTAGTTTGCATAAAACCGGTGGTGCTTTAACGCAAGCATCAGTTCTACTACATAATGAGGGGATCATTACTAAAAATAGAGTTCGATCTACAATTAATTTATTTCAAACAACATCTGCTTCCTATTTACTTATGTGTTCAATCGATGTTGCAAGAAAAAAATTAGTTTTAGAAGGTCAAGAGCGTTTTGACAAATTACTCAATTTAACAAGAAAAGCTAAAGAAGAAATTAACTCCATAAAAGGATTAAGATGTATTACGCAAGATTCATATCGAAATGGAGTTGGCGTATTCGATTACGATGAGTTAAAACTCGTTGTTAAAGTTTCAGATTTAGGAATGTCTGGTTTTAAAGTATATGACATGCTTGCAGATGAATACAAAATTCAAATCGAACTTGCTGAACCTAATGTCATTTTAGCAATTATCTCCCTAGGTGATAATGAAGACACCATTCAAACATTAATTGATGCATTAAGGGATATTAGTGACCGATATTACGGTAAACTTCCGAAACTTGAAACAGATATAAGTGTTGCATTAAAAAATCCTAAAATGGTCATGACTCCTAGAGAAGCTTACTATCATCCAAAACGTATTATTTCAATTCATGATGCTAGTGGATTAATTAGTGGTGAATCAATCATGATTTACCCTCCTGGTATCCCTCTTTGTATACCTGGCGAACTAATTTCAACCGAATTGATTCAGCATTATCTTTATTTAAAATCAGAAGGAACGATCACAATCAACGATGATGATGATCCTTATATAATAAAGGTCGTCGATCGAAGTTTGGAGGAAAATTTAATGGATTTATGGTATACAGAGAATCACCAGGAAGATACGAAGTTCTCCATAAAGGTTCAAGAACATATTCATTCTGAAAAAAGTGAATTTCAACAAATCGATTTCTTTAGAAGTGAAACATTTGGAACATTCTTTACTCTAGATGGTTATATGATGGTGACTGAAAAGGATGAATTTATCTACCATGATATGATTACGCACGTATCAATGGCCGTTAATCCAAACATTAAAAAAGTACTAATTATCGGTGGGGGCGACGGTGGTACTGCACGTGAAGTACTACGATACCCAGGTGTGGCAGTTGTTGATATGGTGGAAATTGATGAGCGAGTAGTAAGGCTATGCCAACAATACTTACCTTTAACAGCTTCAAAATTAGATCAAGATAATCGATTAACCTTATATTTCGAAGATGGACTAAAGTTCGTACAAGAAGCTGATGAAGGTTATTACGATCTGATTTTGGTAGATTCAACTGATCCTATTGGACCTGGTGAAGGGCTTTTTACAGTTGCTTTCTATAACAATTGCAAACGAGTATTAAGTGAAGAAGGTATTCTAATTAACCAGCATGAAAGTCCATATTACGCTAGTTACGCACACGAAATGAAACGTGCACATTCCAAAATTAAAGAAACATTTCCGATTTCAAAAGTCTATCAATTCCATATGCCAACTTATCCATCTGGTCATTGGTTATTCGGATTTGCTTCAAAAAAATACGACCCAATTAAAGACATTAAAGCTGATGAATGGAATAAGCTAGGGATCGAAACAAAATATTATAATACAGACCTACATGTTGGGTGCTTTATGCTTCCTACTTATGTAAAAAAACAATTAGATAATGAAGAGTAAATAAAAAACCAGCAAGTGCTGGTTTTTTTGAATTGCAATTAAAAAGGCTGCCTCAAAAGTACTTTAACTCTAGAGGCAGCTACATTTATTTAAAGTACTTCATCATCCTTTGTTCCATTTAAAGTGAAACTTGCTGTAATGTTAGCATTTAAAGAATGAGCTACTGAGCAATATTTATCCTTTGATAATTTGATCGCTTTTCGAACTTTTTCTGTATCTAACTCTCCACCTAAAATATAATGCAAGTGAATGTCAGTAAATCGCTTAGGATGCTCCTCAGCTCGTTCACCATTTACTTCAATTTCAAATGAAGTTAGTTTTAATCTCATTTTTTCAAGGATTAATACGATATCAATCGCTGTACATCCTGCGACTGCATTAATTAATAGTTCTACTGGTGTAGGTGCACTATTGTCTCCACCTAAAGACTCGGCAGTATCCATTTTTATCTCATGGCCAGATGGTGCAATTCCTGAAAAGGCTAACTTTCCATCCCATTTAATACTTGTTTTCATTACCTATTTCCCCTCCAATAATTAGATCATTTCATCTATTATTTTTTCATTTCTACTACTAAATAATGTGAAAAATCTTTTGATTTTATTTTAATATCTTCTTCAATTATTTTTGCAGCATCACTAGCTTCCATTAGTTCTCCATTCACAATGGCATTTCCTTCTAATAAGACTAAATACGCTTGTCGATCCTTTTTTATTTCAAAAGTAATTTCTTCATTTTCATTTAATGCAAGCGAATAAATATTTGCATCTTGGTGAATTTTAATTGGGGCACTCCCTTCAATAGGAGATACCATATGATACCATTTTCCTTCTCTCTCTTCCCAATCTGATATTAAGTCACCGTAATTTGGAGTATGACTTGCTTTGTCAGGAATAATCCATAATTGAATTAATCTTAATAAATCCTTGCCCATATTGTGTTCACTGTGATACACACCTGTTCCTGCACTCATGTACTGAATATCACCACGTCCGATTTCATGTTTATTCCCCATACTATCAGCATGAGTTAAATTCCCATTAATGACATATGTTATGATTTCCATATCACTATGTGGATGAGTACCAAATCCTCTGTGTGCTTTAATTAAATCATCATTTAATACTCTTAATACACCAAAGTTCATATTACTTGGATCATAATAATTTGCAAATGAAAAATGATGAATTGTTTTTAACCAACCGTGATCAGCCTGACCTAATTGTTTATTATTGATTTTTTCGAACATAGTTTATCGCTCCTTCTGTTTTTTTATCTCTAATTCGAGATATTAATTAAAGAATAATACATCTAGATTACTTATTAATTCGTTTGTTTAATACGATAATCCCTCTATCATTTTACCGAGCTCTTAACTATATTGTACCAAAAAATATCTTTAATTCAAGATATTTTTTCGTAGAAAGTTTATTTAAACTTTCTATCCAACACTAAATATAAAAATCCATATGTGGCTTTGTTTGCTTATAATATTCAATCCGATCTCGCAGGATACCAGTATGAAATTCAAATTTATGTCCATCTGAATCAGTAAAATAAATTGAATTTTTATCTCGTTTATCTCTTTCACGACCGTTCAATATATTCACCTTAAGTTTAACTAATTTATCATACATTTTTTCAAAGGAGTCTTCGTCTATTGTAAAAGCCAAATGGGTATATGAATGATGAATTTCATTTCTAGGAATAGCTTTCTCTTCATTTAATGCAAGCCATATTCCATTCAAATCAAAATAGGCTGTTGTTCTACCTTTCACTAAGAGAGTTGCATCAAATACGTTTCTATAAAAGTCGATCGCTAAATCAAGATTAGATACTGAAAACAACAAATGATTGATTCCTTTAATCTCCATTTTTACTCCCTCATTTCATTGTTATTTATTAATGTTTTAGTAAATCCTCCATTCAAACCATTTCCCATGACCTTCCGTTTCACCAATTACTTCTTCATGCTTTATCCCATCAATATAATAGTCAAGATGTAGCATTCGGTCCCAAATATTGTTATAAATATGAAACACATCCCTATTTTCACTAATACCTTCAATAGTTTTTAGTAAACTTTCTTTTCCCTTTACCGGTATTTGATTTGCGACATGTGTATGAAAAATACATACAATTGAATCATTTGATAATTGGTTGACTACTTCTGGAAGGATTTTAATACCGTCTGCTTCTATTAAATTGATTTCAATTTCCTTCATACATATAGCGGCTTTTTCAAATAATTCTCTTCGTTCAAAATGCTCCGGCCAAATTAAAGCTTTTAACCACAAAAAATCTTCTTCACTTGATAAATCATTTATGTGTAAATCTATTCCATATCGATCTACAACTGGAGGCACTTCGTCTAATAATGGGAGAATAGTTGGGTTTTTATCTTTTACCTCCGAATCGATAAGAACATTCGATTTTATATTCCCATAAATCGATTCGCTTGAGCTATAAGAATATTTATATTGATCAAATAATAGTTGAAGTCCAGCACTAGTTCCTATTTCTATTAACGAGATTGGTTTATTAACCTTTTGATAAATGTAGGAAAAGCATGGATAAAGATATGCACATCGTCTAACTTCATTTGTTTGAACAATTTTCGTTTGAATAAGCTGAATAATCTCGTTTCTAAATTTTTCACAAAAATCCTGAAAATATGGATAGGAATCTTCTACTTTCTTTGGTGTTTTTACTAGACTTGGATAGAACTCTCTTAAAGGATGATGCTTACCATTCATTAATAAATAATGAATCGAACCTAATAATAAATTTGGAATAGGCTGACCATCTTGCGCAAAAGTACATAAATCAAGAATCTTTTCGTCTTCTGCAATTTTTAATGATAAATATTCATATAATCTACTAGAATTTTCACATTCATTTATTGCAAATTGCGTAAAACGTTTCTTCAGCTGAATATTCATATTAATCCTCCTTACTATTTTTATTTTTCAAACTTCTATTTACAAAATTTTACCATTAGTTATAATTTCTTTATTGTACTACTTACTCTTTGAATCTTAAATAAATACTTTGGAGTGATTAATTGATGTCCAGACCAAATTCAAACGAATATAATCCACATTTTAAAGGTTATATTGAGCTAGTTCCTGAAGGGGACTTACAAACTATTTTGAAGAAGCAACTAGAGGAATCAATCAGTTTTTTTAAAGCAATCTCTAAAGAAAAATCCGAATATCGATATGCGGAAGGGAAATGGAGTATTAAGGAAGTTCTTGGACATTTAGTAGATACTGAAAGAATAATGTGCTATCGTCTTTTGGCAATCGCAAGAGGGGATCACAATCCTTTACCATCTTTTGATGAGAATGCCTATAATGAAAATGCAAATTTCAACCGACTTGAGCTAGAACAAATTATTTATGAATATCAAACTGTTCGTCAAGCGACTTTATCTATGCTAGAAAACTTATCTAATGAAACATTAGAAAATGAGGGAAATGTTCTAAATCACCCAACGACACCCCGTGCTATTGCTTATATTATTGCAGGTCATGAGTTACATCATTTAAAAATCATTAATGAACGATATTTTTAAATTAGAAAGAGCAGGACAATCCTTTTCCTGCTCTTCTTTGTATACTTGCTTTTAAGCAAATCTATTCTGTAATCGATTTACTTCTGCGATTACTTTTTCTTCATCAATTGTTAAACTAATACGGTCTTTTACAATTGCTTTCCCATCAATGAAAACATCACATACATCGCTACCACGTGCAGCGTATAGTAAGTGTGAATAGGCATTACTTAATGGTTGTAGATGCTCTTTATCAAATGGATAAATTGTAATAAAGTCTGCCTTTTTATTGACTTCAAGTGAGCCAGTATGTCCCATTCCTATAGCTTCTGCGCCACCTCGAGTAGCCAAAGTTAATGCAGTTTGTGCTGAGAATTTTGTCGCATCTTTATACATTCCTTTTTGTAGCAGTGCTGCTATTCTCACTTCTTCAAACATGTCAAGATTGTTATTAGATGCTGTACTATCTGTAGCTATACCCACTTTTACTCCGGCGTCTAATAAACTAACCACATCAGCAACCCCAGAGCCTAACTTTAAATTACTAATTGGATTATGAGCAACTCGTACATCATATTCCTTTAATATCGCTCTTTCTTCATCATTTAGAACTACACCGTGAGCCATTACTGTCGGCTGATTAAATACACCTAATTGGCGAAGATGTTCTACAGGTCGGTTTGAATAACGAGTTTCAATATCTTGAATTTCATAATCTGTTTCAGATACATGAATGTGCATCATTAATTCATTTTCTTTTGCAATACGTGCACTTTCAATTAAAGCTTCTGGTGTACATGCATATGGACTATGAGGTGCAACCATCGTTGTTAGACGGCCATCAGCAAACCTTTTGTAGTCTTTTGAAAATTGCTCAGCACCTTTAAGATTCAATCTTTGCTCTTCTTCTGTTCCAAAGCTAAATATTGAATATGAAAATGCTCCTCTAATTCCAGTTTCACCAATTGTCTCCATGACAACATTTGGATCGATTCCATTAGGGTTAAACATATCTGAGAATGTTGTAGTTCCCGATTTAACCATTTCTAAAATACCAAGCTGTGCACTTACAGAAGCAATTTCAGTTGTATATTGTCTTTCAATTGGCCATATTTTAGTTTCTAACCAAGGCTTTAGCAGCATGTCATCTCCTATACCACGTAAAAGCGTCATAAGAATATGAGAATGTGTATTTACAAGTCCTGGCATTACCCATTTCCCTTTAAGATTAACTACTTGATCCGCGTCATTCATTAGCTCATCAGAACGATTTCCGACATAAGTAATAAATTGATCTTGTACGATCATCATACCGTTATCAAAGATTTGGTTTTCCTTATCCATTGTAAAAAAAGTAGCATTTATATAGACTGTTTTCATTATTTTTTCCTCCCTAATCATTTTCAAAATTGTGCTAAAATAAAAAAAAATCCTGATTACGAAGAAGGATGTAATAAATTACATTCTTTTTCGTAATCAGGATTTTACGGTTCCTGGTAGAGACCCTCATACCATATCAATGAGGTTATACATTTTTGTATGTTGTTATATTAAAATATAATATACGATTAGTAAGTATTGTTCAAGGATTTCTATAATTTAACAAAAATAAGCATAGCCTAATCGGGATTCCTCCCTCTCTAATCTAATTTCCCAAGTATTTTTATGATTTTGTGCATTGAGTAGTCTAAATCAAGTAAGTCTTCCTCATCAAGCTGTCGGATCCGTTCACAAAAAATATGATAAAATTCTTCCCATCGTTTTGTGACAACTTTTTTTCCTTTTTCAGTAAGTATAATTTTTACACTTCGTTTATCATTCGGATCTTGAATTTTAGATACATATTCTTTTTCTTCTAATTTCATAATTAATGGAGTCATTTGCTGTTTAGAAATGCTTATATTTTGAGCTAGCTCTGTAATTGAAATTCCATCTACTGTTTGAAACAATTCTTCTAGTATATGACTTTGTAAATGAGTTAGCTCGGACTGCTTATTCTTTAAAGTATGTTTAGAGCCCGGCTTGTTAAACTTATTAAAAACTAGAGGAAGTAGTTGGATAAACTTCTCTGCGATTTGATTTGGATTTGAATTCATTTTATTACATACCTTTCTAGGAAAAAATTTCTAAATTGACATATAGTAAATAAAAGTTTATTATTTATTTGAGATATAATTCGATAATATCATAATTATATAAGTTAATCCAACTTAGTAAGTAAATAAATATTTACTATTTAACTAAAGGAGTGGTGTAGATGAATTCAACTGGATTAATTTTTGGTATCTATCCCCTTAGCGTAGCTGGTACACCTATAGGATTAGCTACTGGTCCAGATGATAATTATGTAAAAATAGCTTCTGCACTTAAAGAGCTACAGGGTAATACTAATCAGCTTTTACCAAGAATGTATGCTGTCTATATGGGACCTGAAACAGAAGAAAGAGTATTTAACGCTCTAAATCGATATAAAAACGCAGGTTTATTAGGTGATTTAACAATTGGGTGCCTCATGGATCCAAGCCTATCACTGGATTATTGGTTAAATTTTGTACGTAAAGTAATTAAAGAGTATGGTACCTTCCTTGATTCAATTCAAATCACGAATGAGCCTAATTTATCATTTATGGATGGCTCCAAACCATATGTATTAGAAGCGCTTGTACAAGGCGTTCTAACTGTAAAAGAAGAAATTGAAAAAAGCAATTTACCTATTAAAGTTGGATTTGGCTCGGTTCCTGAGGGAGAAAAAACAATTCCATATTTTTGGGAAAATTTAATGAAAATTGGTGGGGACGAATTAATTCACTCAATTGATTATGTAGGTCATAATTTTTATGTGGATGTATTTGAGGAACCATTAAAAATTGAGCAAGTTTCTGTTTCAGTAGAAAACATACTACGTAAATTTCGAGAAACATTGGATCGTAATGGTTTCCCGTCTACTCTTCCAATCCACATTACAGAGAATGGATGGCCTACAGGCAAAAATCCATTTATACAAATCGAAAGGTCATACAAGCAACAATCAATCGTACTTGAGGTAATTATTCGAACAGTCTATTCACTGCGCCAGGAACTAAATATTACTCATTATGAATTTTTTGGTTTAAGGGATGCTGATAGTTCAAAAGACGATCTATTTCATCAATTTGGAATTATGAAGGACGATTATACTATTAAGCCTGCTTATCTTACCTTTAAAAAATTAATAAGTGAATTAAGCGAGTAAATCAATTACTTCTTTAAATTTGAATGAAGTTAGTCAATTCGTTAAGACTAAAACAACGAGAGTTCCACCTACTTTCTACTATATATATGGAGGTAATAAAATTGAGCAAAAAAAATAACCCCATCAGAAACGAAGAGCAAATGAAAATACAAGCAGACCTTAATAATCTCGATCCAGGCCATTCCGTGGATGAGCACCGTAAAATTGAAACAGCCAATATAATATTAGCTGGAGAAGAAATCAGACAGCAAAATGAAAATCTATAAAAGAAATCCCTCAAAAGTTGATTTTGAGGGATTTCTTTGTGTAGATAAAAAGTTCGCTTATATTCCGAGACGAAAGAATAACTACAAATGATAATAAGCACCGCATATAGAGGCGAAGCAACAAAGAAAGTGACCATTTGTCAACAGTCTGAAATCCCTCGAATGTTAATAACGACATTCCCCTTCTTATGCCCTTTTTCTACGTAACGATGTGCTTCAACAATTTGTTCAAGCGAGTACTGTCGATCAATAACAGCTGTTAACTTATCTGCTTCAATAAGTGCTTTTATATAGTTTAAATCTTCATTATTCATATTTGCTATACCAAGTATGGCTTTTTTATTACTAATTAAATTACTCCATATAGCTTGAAAATAAACTGAAAGCTTCCATACAGCACTTAATAAATAGACGCCATCTTTGTTAAGCAATCTTTTACAATTAGAAAAGGAACTTTTACCTACCGTATCAAAAATAATATCATAAGTTTTCTTACTCTTAGCTAGATCTTCATTTGTATAATCGATTACTTCATTTGCGCCTAAAGCTCTTACCAATTCCAAATTTGATGTACTACATAATGCGGTAACTTCTGTACCAAAATATTTAGCTAGTTGGATTGCATATGTTCCAACACTTCCTGAAGCACCATAAATAAGTACTTTTTGTCCATTTTGAATAATACTTCTCCTTAGAAAGTGTAATGCAGTAAGCGCTCCAACAGGAACAGCTGTAGCTTGCTCAAATGACATATTTATTGGTTTTTTAGCTAGAACACTTTCCTCATGTAAAGAGATATATTCAGCATTAGCTCCAAAAGTAAATCCACTATATCCAAAAACTTGATCACCTGTTTTAAAATTTCTTACGTTTTTGCCAACTGTCACGATTTCTCCTGCAAGCTCACAACCTGGTATTTGATTTTTTGGTTTAGTAAGGCCAAACATAAGGCGTGAAGGCAGCCAATACATAAAAGGAAAATCAGAGCTTCGAAGTTTTACATCTCCTGCGGTCACAGTTGTTGCGTGTATTTTTATTAATACTTCATCATCTTTTATTTTTGGTTTTTCAACTTCTTTTATTTGTAGAACTTCTGGTGGACCATATTTTGTACATATAATCGCTTTCATAGGTTCCTCCATTACAAACTTTAATTTAGTCATTTAAACCTATGAAAAATGATTTTTAAGTATACCTATATGTAGAATAAAACAGTATGATTCTAACTAAACAAAAAAGACTGAATATAGCATATGCCATATTCAGCCTTAATCATTTTATTATAGACCTGCTTCAGTTTTTAAAACTTCTGCTTTATCAGTACGCTCCCAAGGAAGATCGATATCTGTACGGCCAAAGTGACCATAAGCAGCAGTTTGTTTGTAAATCGGACGACGTAGGTCAAGCATTTTAATAATTCCAGCTGGACGTAGGTCGAAGTTGTTACGAATTACTTCAACTAATTTTTCTTCTGAAACTTTACCTGTACCAAAAGTATCAATAGCGATTGAAACTGGTTTAGCTACACCAATTGCATATGCTAATTGAACTTCAGCTTTATCAGCTAAGCCAGCAGCTACGATGTTTTTCGCAACGTAACGTGCAGCGTAAGCAGCAGAACGGTCAACTTTAGTTGCATCTTTACCAGAGAATGCGCCACCACCGTGACGAGCATATCCACCGTAAGTATCAACAATAATTTTACGACCTGTTAAACCAGCATCCCCTTGAGGTCCACCGATTACGAAACGACCTGTTGGGTTGATAAAGAATTTTGTGTTTTCATCAATTAACTCAGCTGGTACAACTGGTTTAATTACAAGTTCTTTAATATCATTTTCAATTTGAGCTTGAGTAGCTTCTGGACCATGTTGTGTTGATACAACAATTGCATCAATACGAACTGGTTTGTTGTTTTCATCATACTCAACTGTTACTTGAGTTTTACCGTCTGGACGTAAGTAAGAAACTGTTTCATTTTTTCTAACTTCAGTTAAACGGCGAGCAATTTTGTGAGATAATGAAATTGGAAGTGGCATTAATTCAGGTGTTTCATTAACAGCAAAACCGAACATTAAACCTTGGTCTCCTGCACCGATTGCTTCAATTTCTTCATCTGTCATGCTACCTTCACGAGCTTCTAACGCTTGGTCTACACCTAGAGCGATATCTGCTGATTGCTCATCGATAGAAGTTAAAACTGCACATGTATCTGCATCAAATCCGTATTTTGCACGGTCATAACCGATTTCACGGATTGTTTCGCGAACGATTTTTGGGATATCTACATAAGTAGAAGTTGTAATTTCACCTGCAACAAGTACTAAACCTGTTGTAACTGAAGTTTCCGCTGCTACACGAGCATTCGGATCATTTGCTAAAATTGCATCAAGAATTGAATCTGAAATTTGGTCACAGATTTTATCTGGATGTCCTTCTGTAACTGATTCTGAAGTAAATAAACGACGTTGTGACATTGAGTCCCCTCCTAAATTGAATTGACGGATCTCTTTTTTCTCAACATAAGAATAAAAAGTTTGTTCCTATTCCTATGTTTCCCATTTAAGATAAAGATAACTCAGTGTAAATTACGAAATTGCCACTGTATTGAAGTTTTGAGCAAAAAAAAAGCCTTCCTCTTATCAAATATTACATGAGGAAAGGGTTCTTGGTTATTTGCCTTTCGCTCTTATCGTCCAAGACATAAAAAAAGTCTTGCATCAGGTTCAGCACCTTTCACTAAAAGTGAGGTTGCTGGGCTTCGTAGGGCCTGTATCCCTCCACCTACTCGGGATAAGAGAGTATCCGTATGAAAAGTATCATATTAAAAATTCACTTTCTTGTCAACAATTTTCATCATAACTTAGACATAATTCTACAATAACTTTATCTCTACATTCATTTCAATTTAATGGGAAATTACTAATTAATATACTTACATTTAAATAACTTACTTCATTTAATAAGTAAATTTTACTCAAATTTATTTTTTAATCAAATTCATAACACATTTTGCTAACTAATAGTATACACTATTAAAATAAATGTGTTATACTATTTATCGAGATACCTACATGGCAGACAAATTATATTTAAAGGATGGTATTAGTATATGAAGACAGTTGATGTAAACTTTGAATTAAACGAATTACTTACTAGTAATCAAGTGTATAACCAACTAAGCGTTTCTGAGTTAGTTGAAAAAGTCCTAACAAGACAAGAAGGAATTTTAACGTCAACAGGAGCAGTTAGCGTTTCAACAGGCAAATATACTGGACGTTCACCTAAAGATAAATTTATTGTTAAAGAGGCATCTGTTGAAAGTTTAATCGATTGGGGTTCAGTAAATCAACCAATCTCTGCTGACGTATTCGAAAAATTATATAGCAAAGTACTTAACTACTTAAAAGATCGTAACGAATTATTCTTATTTAAAGGATTTGCTGGTGCTGACACGGAGTATCGTTTACCTATCCAAGTAATTAACGAATTTGCATGGCACAACTTATTTGCTCATCAATTATTTATTCGCCCAACTGAGCAAGAGCTTCAAACTCATGAAGCAGAGTTTACAATTGTTTCTGCTCCGACATTTAAAGCAGACCCTGTAGTTGATGGAACAAATTCAGAGGCATTTGTTATTGTATCATTTGAAAAGAAAATTATTTTAATTGGTGGTACGGAATATGCTGGAGAAATGAAAAAATCTATTTTCTCAATCATGAATTTCCTATTACCACAAAATAATGTTTTACCAATGCACTGTTCTGCTAACGTTGGTAGCGAAGGCGATGTAGCATTATTCTTTGGACTTTCAGGAACTGGTAAAACAACATTATCTGCAGATGCAGACCGTAAGCTAATCGGTGATGACGAGCACGGCTGGTCAGATAATGGCGTATTCAATATCGAAGGCGGTTGCTACGCTAAATGTATCAATTTAACATTTGAAAAAGAGCCACAAATTTTCTCTGCAATTAAATTTGGTACAGTTTTAGAAAATGTAGTTGTTAAATCTGATAGCCGCTTAGCTGACTATGATGATACAACTTTAACAGAAAATACTCGTGCTGCATACCCAATGCAAGCAATTCAAAATATCATTGAGCCAAGCGTTGCTGGACATCCACACGCAATTATCTTTTTAACTGCTGATGCATTTGGAGTATTACCTCCAATCAGTAAATTAACAAAAGAGCAAGCTATGTACCACTTCTTAAGTGGATTTACTAGTAAATTAGCAGGTACTGAGCGTGGTGTTACTTCTCCACAAGTAACATTCTCAACATGTTTCGGATCACCATTCTTACCGCTTCCAGCTGTAGAATATGCAAAAATGCTTGGTGAAAAAATTGAAAAACATAATGTAAATGTATTCTTAGTAAACACTGGTTGGACTGGTGGAGAATACGGCGTAGGTAAACGTATGAATCTTTCTTACACAAGAGCAATGGTTCACGCTGCACTTGAAGGTGATTTAAATAACATTGAAACTACACAAGATGAGTTTTTCGGTTTAGCAATTCCAACTCATGTACCTGGTGTACCTGATAGCGTATTAGTTCCTTCAACAACTTGGGAAGACAAATCAGCTTATGATCAAAAAGCTCTTGAATTAGTAACTAAATTCAAAGAAAACTTCAAAAAATTTGAAGGCTTTGATGCTAAATTAGCTGAACTTGGTGGTCCTTTAAAATAATCTAATAAAGTAAGATGTAAGGGCTGTTCAAAAAGTCGGGGTTTCTGACTTTTTGGCAGCCTTTTTTTATTTAACAATCTCCAGATAACTCATTAAAAGGAAATTATTCACATTTAAAGAATAAGATTAAAGTAATTTTAAATTTAACTGAACATCATTAATAATCACCAGTTTTTAATCGAATTAGATGGAGGATTAAAATGAAATGAGATTAAAGATATTAACGCTGATTTTTTCATTTACTGCAATTTTATTAACTACCTTTTTTTTATATAATACTGGTTCCTCGTCTAAAAAATTAGATAAGCATGATTCACTATCTTCTAGAGAAAGCGAACCAAATATTGAATCATTATCCAAAAGATATTATGAGATCAAAGATTCTGTGGATAATCAATTACTGTATGGAGTTGATTATTATTTGGTCGTATCAGTACCAGATCGTTATAAAAACGATATAAAAAATGCTCGAATAGAAATCCTACTACCTAAAAAAGTCCAATCAATATTTGGAATCAGTATTGAAGAAATAAATCATAATGAAGTATATGAAATCATAAATGGTAGAGCCGTTTTTAATCTCTCTAGTTCTATTGCTACTTCAAATATAGCAATAGACCAAAAAAATTATATTAAAAATAATAATGATCTCTACACTATAAAAATTTATTCTAATAAAAATAAATTAATAAAAAGCGATGTTATAAAGGTACAAAATTTTAATAAGAATTGAAAAAATTACATAAAAAAATGAGCCAATCTTCGGCTCATTTTTTATTTTTTATCAAAGTTAATTAGAATCTTATTTTTCAGCTGGTCTATTCCCCATAGAAATAGAGATACGATTCCAACTGTTAATTTGATTGATTATGAATACAAGATTTACATATTCTTCTTCGCTAAAGTGTTTACTTACACGATTATATAGTTCTTCAGATACACCTTTATTCGAAATTTGTGTAATATGCTCAGTTAACTCTAAAGCTACTTTTTCTGCATCTGTGTAAAAATCGCAATCTCTCCATGCACTAATACAGTATAAACGTTGTTCCGTTTCTCCTATTTCTCTCGCTTCAGAGGTATGCATGTCAAGGCAAAATGCACAACTATTTATTTGTGAAGCGCGAATTTTTATAAGTTCACGAAGTTTATGGTCTATACCAGTTGATTTAATAAACTTTTCCATTTCCATCATTATTTTAAGTGCTACTGGTGCTAATTTTGAATAATTAATTTGTTTTTCCATTTTAATTCCCCCTAAAAAAGTTAATTCTAAAAATAATTGAAGTAATTGAAGTTTTTGGAAATATCAAATTGTCGACAAAGTTAATCGCCGATTTATATTATCTATATTAAATCGTTTATTTCATTATGTCAAACTTCTTTTTAACTTTGTATTGCTCCTAAAAGTAAATGTTTGACAAAGAAATAAAACATTTCTAAGATTAATTAAAAATAATCTCATTTATGAAGAAGGTGTTTTAATGCAGTATAGCGTTGGAGTTGAGTATGCACTTCACTGCCTTGTTTATCTTATTGACACTCCTGAAGATTCTCCGATTGGAATAAAAGACCTATCCTTCTTTCAAGGTGTTTCAGATACATATCTTTCAAAGATTTTTAGTAAGCTTTCTAAGGCCGGTATTGTCAGTTCAGTTCCAGGAGTTAAAGGTGGATTTAAACTAGCTAAATCTCCAGAAGAAATTTCTTTTTGGGATGTAATTGAAGCAATTGAAGGTTCTAAGCCTATATTTCAATGTAAAAATATTAAAGATAACGGCTATCTTTTTAGAGAAAAAGGTTGTACTCCAAGTGCCACCTGCACAATCAATTTAGTGATGCTCTCTGCAGAAGAAAAAATGCATGAGTATTTACGCAGTAAAACACTGTCATGGTTAAACAAAGAATTAGAAAGTGTTTTACCTAACGAAATACGTGAAGATACTCAAAAATATTTTTCAAAGAGTAGATAAAAACCTCTCTAATTTCCTAAAAAGGAAGTAAGAGAGGTTTTTCTTTATTTAACCATCTTTTCCTGTTCAACCTAGATAAACCATAAGTAACCGAGCGATTTTAGCACTGAGTACTCCGCATTCACCCATTTTCTCCTATTGCATAGGCTAATTGTATATTTTCGATTAGGAGGGATTAAATGAAAATCAAATGGCTCGTTATTTTGTTTTTATTAGTTGCTTCTATTTTAGGTGCATGTTCGAAAGATAAACCTAAAGATGGTACCACAAAGGTGAGAGTTGCAGAAGTAACGCATTCATTATTTTATGCACCTCAATATGTGGCTATTAGTGAAGGAATCTTCAAAAAGCATGGATTGGATGTTGAAATAACAACTACTGCTGGTGGAGATAAGACTATGACTGCTGTATTGTCAAACGGTGCAGATATAGGATTAGTTGGGCCAGAAACAACTATATATGTATACGCTCAAGGTGCAAATGACCCAGTAAAAAGCTTTGCCCAATTGACTCAAACTGATGGAACTTTTCTTGTAGCTAGAAATCAAACTGTACCATTTAATTGGGACCAACTAAAAGACAAAACATTTTTAGGTCAAAGAAAAGGTGGAATGCCACAAATGGTTGGCGAATATGTCCTAAGTAAACATGGGATCGATCCACATAAAGATTTGAACCTTATTCAGAATATTGACTTCGCAAATATCGCGAATGCATATGCTTCAGGTACTGGAGAGTATGTTCAATTGTTTGAACCTACAGCAAGTATTATGGAAAAAGAAGGAAGAGGTAAAATCGTTGCTTCATTCGGCTTGGAGTCTGGAAAAGTTCCTTACACTGCTTATATAGCAAAAGAAAGTTATTTAAACAAGAATGCGAAAACAGCTCAAAATTTTACAGATGCAATTTATGAAGCTGAACAATGGGTTGATACTCATTCTGCAGAAGAGATTGCAAAAAGCGTTGCACCATTCTTTAAAGATACTCCTTTAGACATTTCAATAAAAGTTATTGATCGTTATAAGTCTCAAAATTCTTATTCAACAAATCCAATATTAGAAGAAGATGAGTGGAATAATCTTCAAAAGATTATGAAGAACTCTGGTGTATTACCAAAAGAAGTTCCACACTCAGTTTTAGTTGATACAAAATTTGCCGAAAAATCTACGGAGAAGTAGTAGGTTAACAAAATGAGTTATCTAACAGTTAATAATATTTCTCATGTATTTTTATCGAAGGAAAAGGCAATTAAAATATTGGATGGCTTAACGTTTGAAGTTGAAAAAGGTGAATTTGTATCTGTTTTAGGTCCAAGTGGCTGTGGAAAAAGCACACTTTTATCGATCATTTCTTCATTGCTTACACCATATGACGGTTCAGTAAAGTTTAAAGGTAAGCCTTATGATATAAAATCGGGGGAAATTGGTTACATGCTTCAGCATGACTATTTATTCCCTTGGAAAACAATTAAAGAAAATATCTTTCTAGGTCTTCAGATTCTAGATAAGGATTCCGAAGAAAATAAAAATCGAACGCTAGAATTGCTAAATGAAGTTGGATTAAAGGATTATGAAAATGCGTACCCAAGAGAATTATCAGGTGGGATGAGACAACGCGTTGCATTAGTGAGAACTCTTTCTACAAGCCCTTCAATTGTATTATTAGATGAACCATTTTCCGCTCTAGACTATCAAAATAAAGTAAAGCTTGAAGAATTAGTTTTCAATTTATTTAAGAAGTTAAATACTACTGCTATCTTAGTAACTCACGATATTGAAGAAGCGGTAGCTATGTGTGATCGGGTTATTACCCTAACAAATGCTCCTACAAAAATATCAGAAATTTTCAATTTACCAGAAGAATTACGTATTCGCTCTCCTTTTGAAACACGACACAAATCACTCTTTTCTTCTTATGTTTCTGCGATTTGGAAGGAGTTGGAGAAACGTGGATAAAGTAAATGACGAACTAAAATCCTATCACGCCAGTATCGTCAAAAAAAATCGCCGTAAAAAGCTACTCATATTTTTCTTCCAACTATTAATTATTATTATCTTTTTTATAGTTTGGGAGCTTTTAAGTCATCGAAAACTAATTGATCCATTATTGTTTAGTTCACCTACTAAAATTTACGATTTACTCATCGCAAAATTGGGAGATGGCTCCATTTATCATGATGCTATGACTACAATCACTGAAACACTCGTTGGATTTATTTTAGGCACAATTATCGGGGTCGTTCTAGCAATCATCCTTTGGTGGTATCCATTTGCCTCAAAGGTACTTGATCCATTTTTAGTAGTCTTTAATGCCATGCCAAAAGTCGCGCTTGGACCAATTATCATTGTAATTTTTGGTCCCTCATATTCGTCCATAATTGCCATGGGGATCATAATAAGTTTTGTCATAACAGCGCTGGTTATTTATCAAGCCTTCTTACAGGTAGATGAAAATTATGTAAAAGTCATTAAAAGTTTTGGAGCTACAAAATCTCAAATCTTTAAAAATGTCATCTTTCCTGCTAGTATACCTACCGTCATTTCAACATTAAAAGTAAATGTCGGATTAGCTTGGGTAGGAGTGATTGTCGGAGAGTTCTTAGTTTCAAAAAACGGACTTGGCTATTTAATCGTTTATGGCTTCCAAGTATTTAATTTCACTCTTGTTCTAATGAGTGTATTAATCATAAGTGTATGTGCTGCTTTGATGTATATTATTGTTGAATATATTGAGAGAAAAACAATAAAGAAATAATTTGGTGTAATATGAGTTAAAGCTCACCTAATATAGTGAGCTTTTTTCACGTTGTTTTACCTTCCTCATGAGGAACCTGTTTTCTTTTTTTAGCTGTTTTCTTCCTCATGAACCCTTTATGAGGAACCTATTTTCTTTTTTGCGCTGTTTTACTTCCTCATGAATCCTTTATGAGGAACCTATTTTCTTTTTTGCGCTGTTTTACTTCCTCATGAATCCTTTATGAGGAACCTGTTTTCTTTTTTGCGCTGTTTTACTTACTCATGAACCTCTCATGAGTAACCTATTTTCTTTTTTACGCTGATTTACTTCTTCATGAACCCTTTATGAGTAATTTATTTTCTTTTTTACGCTGTTTTACTTACTCATGAAACTACAAAAAAAGCTCACATTATAAAAGTGAGCTTTTTTTAGTATTCAAGTAACTTAAACTTTGTGAAAATACTTCGTCGCGCATGATAAAACTAAATCGGCGATCTTTTTTTATGTTTGGTGGAAATTCGTCTAACAATACTGGGCCGTTTGTTTCAAAATAGTGCTTTTGTGTTAAAAGTTCTCCTATTTCGGCAAAATAAATATTTTTTATGATAATTTTATCCTTACCTGTAACACGGTATTGCCCTAAATAATTAATTTTAGATACATTTCCACCTGTTTCTTCTAAAACTTCACGTTTTGCTGCTTCTTCAGGTGATTCGCCTTCTTCGACTTTTCCGCCTGGGAATTCGTATCCTCTTCTTTGATGGTCTGTGAGTAACCATTGGTCATTGTATTTACATATAACCCAAACATGTTTTGGAGCGGGTGAAAATGGATGTTTCTCAAACGATAATTCAACTGTATTATGGTAAAAATCTTTAAATATGTACATTTTAACCTTCCTACATTCATACTTGTTTTTCCATTGTACTATTTCTATTAAAATGTTTCATCATTATTGAAATAATATTCCTGAAACTTTATGAAAATATTTGATTGCCTTGCATATTGGACAGTATACTATATCATAGTAGTATAACTATTTAGGAGGATATAGGATGACTGGAGTATTTGTTGTTAGTGGAATTATTATCGTTGTTGTATTCGGTGCTTTCGTACTTACTGTAAATAAAGGCTATGGTGTCCAACATAAAGTCGATAAGCTAGAAGATGTAAAAATGAAAAATAACCATGATGAGAAATAATTCTAGCAGACGAAAAGGTTTGTATATGAATAAAATTTTAATTGGAATCATTAGATTTTATCAAAAATGGATTTCACCTGCAACGCCACCATCATGTAGATTCTATCCTACTTGCTCTAATTATGGACTAGAGGCAATACAAACCCATGGTGCGCTTAAAGGAACTTATTTAACGACTAAAAGAATACTTAAGTGTCACCCACTACATCCAGGTGGATACGATCCTGTACCTGATAAAATAAATAAGGAATCAAAAAAAGATACGGTCAAAGAAACTTGAAACGAATAACAAGTTTAATTTGATCGTATTTTTTTATTTAGTTATTTCTATTGAAAAGTATATTTATAAATCTTTTTAGAAATGCTTTGGATTCGTTCTTCATCCACTTCTACCCCTAAGCCAGGGCTAACTGGTACTTTAACTTTTCCATTTATTAAAGCTACCTCTGGAATAATGAGATCATGCTCCCAATGTCTAGATGAAGCCGAAATATCTCCAGGTATTGTAAATCCCGGAAGAGATGCTAATGCAACGTTTTGAATTCTAGATATCCCGGTTTCAATCATACCTCCAACCCAAATTGGAATATTCTTTTCAACACAATAATCATGAATTTCAATTGATTTAGTTAATCCTCCGACTCTCCCAGGCTTTACAGTAATGATTTTGCATGCGTTTAATTCATACGCAATTTGAACATCCTCTAAGGAACATATACTTTCATCTAAGCAGACTGGAGTAGAAATTTCCTTTTGAAGAATAGCGTGCTCGATGAATTGGCGTTCGCCGAAGGGCTGTTCAATCATTAACAGATTAAATTCATCTAATTTTTTTAGTTTCGGAATGTCTTCAATTGAATAATCTGAATTGGCATCAATCATTAGAGGGATTGTTGGATAGCTATTTCGTATAGTTGATACAATTTCGTAATCATTTTCCTTTGAAACTTTAATTTTAAATCGTTCATATCCTTCCGCTACATATGCACTAATTTGTTTCAACATTTTTATTGGCTTGTCTATACTAATTACAACCCCTACTGGTATCTCTGCCTTATTGCCCCCTAAAGCTTGTGCTAAAGTGATTGAATTCAGTTTACTATACAAATCCCAATATGCACCTTCAAGCCCAGATTTAGCCATTTGATTGCCTTTAAATTGATTTAATTGTGTAGCGACTTCACTTGGATGATTAAACTTCTTTTTTAATAAGATCGGTATAAAGAAATCCTGTAAAGTATGAAGAGCTGTTTGAATCGTTTCCTCTGTATACCAAGGCTCTGAAAAAGCAACGACTTCTCCATAACCGCATATTCCGTTTGTATCTAAAATTTTAACAATTATACTTTCACGTTTTTCATATGTACCATAGCTTGTTTTAAAAGGTACTTTTAGAGGCTGTTCAATTAAAAATAATTCAATTTGCCTTATCAACATGTTTATTCCCCTTATAAAAGCTTAAGTAGCTCTCTTCTAACTAGCTTGTTTGTTGCATTTCTTGGTAGGTTGTCTACAAAAAATATTTCCTTTGGAATTTTATACCCTGCGATTTTATCTCGGCAAAACTCAATTAGTTCTACTTGAGACGGAGGATTAGAGGATTTACTAACAACAAATCCAATAGGTACTTTGCCCCAATTTGGGTCTTCTTTGCCTGTTACACCAGCTTCACTGATATCTGGATGCGATAATAATACTGATTCAATCTCTGCTGGATATATATTCTCTCCACCGGAAATAATTAGATCACTTCGACGATCAACTACAAATAAAAAACCATCCTCATCTACATAACCCAAATCTCCTGTATATAGATACTCAGACGAATCAGTTAACTTGGTAAGTTTATAATAACCTTTACTCACGTTCGGCCCCTTGACTACAATTTCTCCTACTTCTTTTGGTAAACATGTTCGTTGATCGTCTCTTATTTCTAGCGTACATCCAAATAAAGCTTTACCAGCCGAACCAATTTTAGAAAGCATATATTCAGGAGAAAGCGTTGCAATTTGTGAACAAGTTTCAGTCATTCCGTATGTTTGATAGACTGGCACATTTAATGCTCTTGCCTTTTGTAAAAGAGGTACCGGAGCGGGTCCTCCACCAAGTAAAGCTGCTCTTACGCTGTTTAAATCATTTGTACCCTCAACAATAGTTAATAAATCATTTAATACTTTTGTTACAACAGATAAAATTGTTACATTATGCTTTATGACACAGTCCTTAATGGTATGTGCATCAGCTTTATTCGTTAATACAATTTTCATGCCATAAATCGCACTTTTATATACTGTAGATAAACCACCCACATGGAACATTGGCAAACAGACTAGCCATACATCTTTATGATCTAATCCTAAATTTAATACTGAAGCAATTGCACTGCTCCAATGATTAAAATAAGTTTGTAAAACTGCTTTTGGGAAACCTGTTGTACCAGATGTGTACATCATAGTTGCAATTTTATCGCCATCAAAATTAGACTTAACCGGAAATTCCGTTGATTTACTGTTCTCTATTTCATTTATATTTAACAGTTTTATATTTTCAGGAATCTTCACCGTATTTGATTTCGCTACGATTAAAAATTCAGCATCACTATTTTCTAATTGATATACTATTTCGTCATCACTTAATCTTATATTCAGTAAAATTGTAGTTGCTCCGATATAATGAAGTGCATAAACAACTTCAATAAATTCAACGGAATTATTCATTAAAACCGAAACGTGAGATCCGTCTTTTATGCCAAAATGGTGAAATTTATATGCAAGATTTATAACTCGATCATGTAAATCCTTAAACGTAATTTCTTCTCCATCTGTTGCAATTGCTATTCGATTAGGAGTTAATCTGACTCTCTCAAGCAAAAAATTCGGAATTTGATTCATCAAAAACACTTCCTGACTATTATCAAAATTTACGAAAGTTCATTTTAAAAAAGCTCTCCGATTGGTGAGCCTTTAGACATAGAGAAGCGTAGTTGTCCTTATACTTAATTCATAAAATGAGCAACTACGTTAAGGTTTCTTCTCGTTGCAAATTTAATGTGCAAAAAAAGCTTGATGATTTCTCATCAAGCTTTATCTTCTTTCAAATCAAGGAAAACGTGGGAATTTATCGAAATCAGGTGTACGTTTTTCTTTAAATGCATCGCGGCCTTCTTTTGCTTCCTCAGTTGTGTAGTAAAGAAGTGTTGCATCTCCAGCTAGCTGTTGAAGTCCAGCTAAACCGTCTGTATCTGCATTCATTGCTGCTTTTAAGAAGCGAAGTGCAGTTGGACTTTTTTCAAGCATTTCCTCAGCCCATTTAACTGTTTCAGCTTCTAATTCTTCTAATGGTACTACTTTATTAACTAGGCCCATATCTAATGCTTCTTGTGCATTATATTGACGGCATAGGTACCAAATTTCACGAGCTTTTTTGTGCCCTACAATACGAGCTAAATAGCCTGAGCCATAACCAGCATCAAAGCTACCAACCTTAGGACCAGTTTGTCCAAATTTAGCGTTTTCAGCTGCGATTGTTAAGTCACATACTACGTTTAATACATTACCTCCACCAATTGCATAACCAGCTACCATTGCAATTACAGGTTTTGGAATAACGCGAATTAAGCGTTGTAAATCTAATACATTCAAGCGAGGAATGCGGTCTTGTCCAACATAACCACCGTGTCCGCGAACACTTTGGTCTCCTCCAGAACAGAATGCTTTTCCACCTTCACCTGTTAAAATAATAACACCAATTTTTTCGTCGTCTCTTGCATAAGCAAAAGCATCAATCATTTCTGATACTGTTAATGGTGTAAATGCGTTATGTACGTGTGGGCGATTGATTGAAATTTTAGCAATTCCATTATATGTAGAATATAAAATTTCTTCATATTTTCTTTCTTGTACCCATTCAATAGTCATGAAATTTCCTCCTTTTCACTTTTCAATAAAAACCCAATTACTATTGTAGCAAATTTTTCCGAATGTTCCACATGAATTGCATGCCCTGCATGTGGAATTTTAATAATTTCGCTATTTTCTAGCCTCTCGTTCATTTTCCCCATTATTAAGCAAAACTTTTCATCATATTCTCCACAAACTAATAATGTAGGTTTTTTAAATTGCTTCAAGTCACTCCATAAAGATGGTTGAATGCCCGTGCCCATCCCTTTTAGACTATTACTTAAGCCAATTGGTGACTGATTTAATCTTCCTTGTTTAATCTTTTGTTGTGACTCTGATGTCAAATTCTTTTGAGTTGAAAATAACGGAATGTTTTCCCAATAATTAACAAATACTTCAATACCTTCATTTAAGATCATTGAAGATAAATGTTTGTCTTGTTCGATTCGAGCTAATCTTCCATTTTCAGTTTTAAGACCAGCCGTGCAGCTTTCTAAAATAAGCGATTTAATTTTTGTTGGATAGGCTAAAGCGAAATAGAGGGCTAGTCTACCTCCCATCGAATAGCCTAATAGATGCACAGAATCAATTTGCTTTTGCTCTAAAAAATCATGTAAATCTTTAGCAGCAAATTCCATTCTGTACCGCTCATCATTAATTGGACAATCTGTATTTCCATGTCCTAATAAATCAATTGCTATTACATGATAATTTCGTTCTAGTTTACTTATTAAACTTCCCCATGTCTCCTTTGAACCTGTGAAACCATGCAATAATAATATAGTTTGCCCTTGGCCAGATTCAATGTATGAATATGTGACCTCATTTATTTTAATTTCCATGAACAAGAACACCTAATTTCATTTCTCGTATTCTGCTTTTACAAGTCTCCAAACTTTTTGATGAAGATCATAATTTTCTTTACGATTTGTCTGAATTTCAATTACATGTAATCCATTATTCTTTTTAGCTAATTCATCTTCAAGATCAAACCAATTATGAATTTTTGTATGAAGTCCACCAAAAAGGGCAGTTGCATGCTCGAATTCCAATCCTAGAGGAGTTCCGAATAAATCTTCGAAATGTTTTTCTTCTTTTGATTGAGGTAAAAATGAGAAGATTCCTCCCCCATCATTATTAACAAGGATAACTCTTAAAGGTAAATGATGTAGTTTAGAAAGGACTAGACTATTTAAATCATGATAGAAAGATAAATCTCCAATTAATAATGTGACACTCTCTCCAGCTGCTGCCATCCCTAATGCGGTTGCAATTGTCCCATCTATTCCATTTACCCCTCGATTACAAGCAATTTTTAACTTTTTAGATTGATTATGTAAAAACGTATCCACATCACGAATAGGCATACTGTTTGAAACAAATAATGTACTTTCTTCAAGTAAATTTTTTGCTAAAACTTGAACGATTTTCCCTTCAAAAAGTTCATCAAACTGTTCTGCTTGTTGTAGTCCATTTTTTGTTTTTTCATTAATTGTTTTCCATTTATTCAACCAATCTATTTCTAGACTACTTGTTTTCTGATATGACTCCAAAATTGCATTACAAAACTGGATATCATCACAAGAAACCATTTGAGTTGCTTTTAACGTCGGATCCCTCCATAAGTCTCCTTCATCAATTACAATTAGCTCGCAATCTTTTTGCTTTTGTATATATTGACTAAACGTTTTAGATACAGGCATTGCTCCGAATCGTACGATAACTTCAGAATCAAGCGAATCAACAATGTCTTCAAAACGAAGAAATGTATCATATGTATCAATTACATTCGAGTCTTCTTTACCACTAATCGTTCTTCCATTTGAAAGAGGATCACATAGAACTGGATAGTCTAATAAATTCCCTAAAGATTTAATCTTCTTTAAAGCTCCTTCTTCAACATAAGGACCACAAACTAATAAGCCTTTTCTTTTTGATTGAAAAAGCTTGGTGAACTCATTACTTGTTTCATTTGAAATTGTCGCAAGAGTTTCAGTAAGTATTGTACGAGCAGAATTTTTACGCTTTCCTGCTGAGAATAAGTCATCAATCGAAAAATTTGGAACCAATGGTTCTCGAAGTGGCACATTCATATGTACGGGCCCCATGGGAGCAGTCACACATGAACGGTACAGTCGATTAACGCTTGAACGCGCGTATTCGTACATAGCTTCCGAAGCCTCTGGTAAGGCTAGCTCAATGAATTTTTTTACAAATGAACCGTATAAACCAATTTGATTCATAGCTTGTGGTGCACCTATATCTCTAAGCTCGTGTGGTCGATCGGCTGTCAGTACGATTAGTGGGATTCTAGATTCCTTTGCTTCAGAAATAGCTGGCATATAATTAGCAGCAGCTGTTCCTGAAGTACAGATTAAAACTGTAGGTTGTTTCGTACTTTTAGCGATCCCTAAAGCAAAAAATGCCGCCCCTCTTTCGTCTACTGCAATATAAGACTTTAATTTTGGATGTTCATTTACTAACATCGATATTGGTGTAGAGCGTGATCCAGGACTTATTACAACGTTTTTAATATTTAATGCACTTATTTCATCTACAAGAGCACCAATATACTTTGTTAGTGCTTCATTATCTTTCATTTCGTAACCCTCCTAATGCATTTAGCATTGGCAGAAACTTTACACCAGTTTCAAAAAATTCTTCCTCTGGTTTTGAATCTTGTACAACACCACAACCGGCATATAATTTTGCTTTATCTTCTTTAATTAAGGCGCTACGTATGCCTACAGCAAAATCACCATTTCCGTTTAAATCAATCCACCCTATCGGTGCACCATACCATCCGCGGTCCACAGGTTCAAGTTCACGAATTAATTTACATGCCTCTTCCTTAGGAAATCCTCCAAGTGCAGGGGTTGGATGTAATGCTTGAATTAATTCAAATAAAGAAACATGATTATATAAATTCCCTTCAACTGGCGTAAATAAATGCAATAAGCTTTTAGTAGCCATTATTCTTGGTGTTGAAGGTATTGATAATTCATTACAATATTGTTGTAGCGTTTCTCGTATATAGTTTACAACAAAAGCATGTTCATCTTTATTTTTTTTACTATTTAATAACCAATTGGCCGCTTCTGTGTTTTCTTCCTTAGTTATTCCTTTTGCGGCAGATCCAGCAAGACACATCGAAGAAACTGTATTATTTTTCTTAGAAATTAATCGCTCGGGTGTAGCACTAATAAATACAGTATCTTTTAATTGATAAGAAATAACATAGTTAACATTTCTTGTTGCTTCTAATTCATAAATTACTTTTGTTGAATTTACTTCTGCAGAAAATGTTGCATTTAAAGTTCGATTTAAAACAACTTTTTCTAATTCTTCGTTTTTCATTTGATGAATTGCTTCTTTTACACTTTGAATCCATTCATTTGGTTCAAATTCATCTTTGTTAATACATTCTGATTGTGTAAAGCTTGGTTGCTTCATTCCAAACTTTTCTAAAAAGTCATCATATTCTTTATATTGAAGCAATAAATCCTCTACTGTAGTTTGTTCATTAATTTCATAATTAGAGGTGATGAATGTCCCTTCGTTTGTAACCGTCACCATTAATTTAGGTACATAGAAATGAGAGGTACCAAAATTCTTCCAATCTTGATCATTTTTATAGTTATCAAAAAAAGAGAAACCCCCAAGAGCTATCGATCCTGTACCAAAGCAATTTTCTTGCTCGATATACACTTGCTCTCCAAAGCGTTTCCATTCTTTTTCTATTGCAGAATACTGTTCTTCTGTACTATGATGAAAAGGAACTAAAGTACCAATTCCTGTGAGAATTAACGAGTTTTCTTGGTTTGACCAATAAAAGCGTTCAGTAAAACCCAATTCATGATAAAAATGGTAAACACTTAGGGGATGGATATTCATTATTTTTTCCACTTTACAAATGAAGCGTTTTGAACAAGCTTTTGCCTTTTGAAGAGAATGCTCAAAGAAGGCAATCGATTCCAGTTGACCTGTTCTAAGCATAATAGTTCCCCCTAGCTTAAATATACGTTAAATACATGATATAACTAAAGATACAACGATGAATGTAGACTGTCAATTTTATGAAGTTCGTCCATACTTTTTTAAAGTAAAATGACCTACATTTTCAAATAATATTAAAAAGGAGGATGTTAAAATGCAACCAACTGTTCAATCTCCAACTTCCTCAACAGGTTTTAGAACATGGTGGAATTTATTAAGACCACATACATTAACCGCAGCGTTCATTCCTGTTGCGATTGGAACAATGTTAGCGCACATAGCTCACTCATTTCATTTATTTTTATTTCTTTCAATGCTTATTGCAAGTTTACTTATCCAAGCCGCTGCAAATATGATTAATGAATATTATGATTATAAAAGAGGGCTAGATCATGAAGGTTCTGTCGGTATCGGTGGAGCAATCGTAAGAGATGGTATTAAACCTTCAACTGTTCTAAATCTCGCTTTTACTTTTTTTGGTATCGCCCTTCTATTAGGCATTTATATTTGTATTCAAAGTAGCTGGTGGATAGCAGTTATTGGACTTATTTGTATGGCAGCAGCTTATTTTTATACTGGAGGACCACTTCCAATCGCATACACTCCATTTGGTGAGTTAGTAGCGGGCTTTTTTATGGGAGTTGTAATTATTGGTATTACTTACTATATTCAGGCTGGAAATTTACCATCAAATGTAATTTTACTTTCTATCCCTACTTCAATTACAATTGGAGCAATTTTAACAGCAAATAATATTCGTGACCTAGATAATGACAAAGAAAATGGACGTAAAACACTTGTTATCTTATTAGGTAAAAAGAATGCAATTATCTTTATTGGTTCATTATTTGCAGTTGCATATGCTTTAGTTATATTATTTGTTATCATGAATTTAATTACACCTTTTGCACTTATTTCATTAATAAGTATTCCTGTTGCAATAAAAGCAACAAAAGGATTTATAGGTAAGACCCAACCAATGGAAATGATGCCAGCCATGGCAGCAACAGCAAAAACAAATACTATAATGGGATTCCTTCTTGTTATAGGCTTAATAATTGGAAATATTTTTTCCTAATTAAGGCAGAACAATTCCTCAAAAAACTTAATTCATGTTTTCCTCCTTTTTGAACAAAATATGGATAGTCATATTCATTTATTGAAAAGGGGGAGCATGATGCTTTCACAATCACAAATCCAAACATTTAAAAACGAACTACTGAAACAAAAAAACCATATAGAAGAACGACTAAATGATCCAGCTTTTACACCATATTCACTTAGAGATTCTGTTGATGAGCTTTCACTTGCAGACAACCACCCAGGTGATTTAGGTACTGAATTATTTGAGCGTGAAAAGGACATATCTCTTCATGAACATTTAAGAAACGAACTAGATGACGTTAATACAGCGTTACAAAAAATTGAAAATGGAACATATGGTATATGTGAAGTAAGTGGTGAAGAAATACCTTTTGAACGATTACAAGCTCTTCCTACAGCAAAAGCGATGATCGAACATACTCACGATCAGCATATTTCAAGTTCTAGTATAAGATACGATCGTCCTGTTGAGGAAGAAGTATTAAACCCTCCATTTAGTAGAGATCCTAAAGATCGCTCAATGATGTATGACGCTGAAGACGCACTGCAAGATGTTGAAAGATATGGAAATTCACAAACACCGTCAGATTTTGAATTTAATAATATTGAGGAGTACGGAAGCACATTTACTGAGAGCTATGAAAATGTAGGTTATGTTGAGGAATTTGAAAACTTTATCGGTACTGATATTTACGGAAAAAATCGAACTGTCTACCCTACAAAAAAACATGAACAATATGAACAAGATCTTGATGACTATGAAGAACAAGCTTTAAACGGAGAATTATCTGAAATTGATGTGAAAGACATTGATAAGTACTAAATAAGTTAAAATTTCTTTAAAAAACGATTACTACAATGTAGTCGTTTTTTTTATATTTTAAAATTAAATACATATACTTAATCAAGACAACTTACTTGAGGAGGTTTTATGAATATTAAGTTAATTGTTTTATTTTTCTCCTTATACTGTTTATTTTTTATTTCTTCTATTTTATTTCCGACTGACTCCGATTGGTATAGTCATCTAAATAAACCTAGCTATACTCCTTCAGGAAAAACAATCGGAATCATTTGGGCATTCTTGTATTCTTTCATTTCTTTAAGCGTATGTATAATCGTTTCTTTAGGAGAATCCTTAAAAAAAACAAAAGGGTTTTATATTATATTTATTATTAATTATGTATTTAACCAGTTGTTTAGCTATTTTCAATTCAAACAAAAAGATTTACTTATGGCTACAATTGACTGTGGACTCGTCTTTGTTACAGCAATTCTTTTAACGATCATCGCATATAAACATTCAAAAACTTCTTTTGTATTACTCATTCCCTATTCTATTTGGTCATTATTTGCAACCTTTTTGAACTATAATATCTACGTACTAAATAGATAGATTTTTAGATTAATATAAAAAAGGCATCCTAAAATAGGATGCCTTGAACATAACAAAAATTATTTTTTGTTTACGTTAGCTGCTTGTGGTCCACGGTTTCCTTCGATGATTTCGAATTGAACTTCTTGACCTTCTTCTAAAGTTTTGAAACCTTCGCCTTGAATTGCAGAGAAGTGTACGAATACGTCGTTTCCACTTTCAGTTTGGATGAATCCAAAACCTTTTTCGCTGTTAAACCATTTAACTTTACCGAATTCCATCGATAATACCTCCTAGAAATACATATATACACTATTAATGCGTGCATAAAAGAGGGGTAAAGAAAAAGAACGTCATTGTCCAATCGGCTAATGGATTGCTACAACATTGAAAGTGGTCAAAACTTCTTTTCAAGACAAAGAAAAATGAGCGTTACTAAAAATTTTGTAGTGCAAATGTATCGTTAATTTCTTACCTTCAAATAAATATGCAGTTAATAGTAACTTAAATATATCATATCTAAAAAAGTGCGTCAATGACACTTAGGCTTAATTGAGAGAATTTTTTATATAATTCTTATAATTTATTTTTTATACATTTAGACCTACCTAGCTTCCTATAAAAATGGTATATTTTTTCATTAAATAGTCAAAATAAATGAGGATTATGTAATAATTTATCAAATTATTTATTATTAAATAACTAGATTTTAGTATTACAATATTTGTATAGTTAAACTAAAAGGAGGCATAAAAATGAAAAATTCTCATGAAGTTACATATAAAATTCATGGCCATGATATGCAGTTTGTACAAGTAGAGCTTGATCCAAAGGAAACAGTCGTTGCTGAAGCTGGAGCAATGATGATGATGGATGATGGTATCGAGCTTGAAACAATTTTTGGAGACGGTGCACAGCAATCAGGTGGTTTATTTGGAAAATTAGTTGGAGCTGGTAAGCGCCTTGTTACAGGTGAGAGCTTGTTTATGACTAGTTTTACAAACCGATCAAGCTCATTAAAAACAGTCAGTTTCTCGGCACCATATCCTGGAACGATCATACCTTTAGATCTACATGAGTATGGAAATAAAATTATTTGTCAAAAGGATTCTTTCTTAGCCGCAGCAAAAGGCACTTCAGTTGGGATCGAGTTTAGAAAGAAATTAAGTACCGGCCTATTTGGTGGCGAAGGCTTTATCATGCAAAAACTCGAAGGTGATGGTCTTGCTTTCTTACATGCTGGTGGTTCCATTTACCAAAAAACTCTTCAACCGGGTGAAAAAATTAAAATCGATACCGGATGTATTGTTGGCTTCACTGGTGATGTTAATTATGAAATTGAATATGTTGGAAATGTAAAAACTGCACTTTTTGGAGGAGAAGGTCTATTCTTCGCTACATTACAAGGTCCTGGAACAATTTGGGTTCAATCATTAACTTTAGCAAGATTAGCTTCTCGAATTGGTCAATACTTACCAAATTCTTCTAAGGAAGAAGGAAGTATATTAGGTGGCCTTGGAAATCTACTGGATGGTAATGATTAATTCAGACTACTTTAAAAGCGTTATTTTGTTTACATGCAAAAAACTAGTCAACGAAATGTTGACTAGTTTTTTTCTGTACTATTAGATTACTTCTTCTTCTGCTGGTTCTGCCTCACGTAATTTGTAAGTAAAGGTTGGAGTATAGTCATAATCCAACTGCATTTTCTTAACGCCTTCAATATAAGCCGATAGTAGGTGACTATTCTTAATAGAGCCTTTATTTAGTGAAAAAGTGATTGGATGTTTCACTTGAACGTATTCTAAATAAATGTTTAATGGCTTTACCTCTACTTTAAAGGGTGGGCTTAAAGGGACCATATCATATAAATTTACAAATCTTAAACTATGCCTAACATTTTCATCGTAGTTTTCTTTAAACTTTATATTTCCTACTTTTGGAGAGCCAAATGAATAGACATTTGGGTTACAAATTCCAGTCATTGCTATTTCATATCCTAATAACGTGGCCAATGAACCACCTAAGCTATGCCCCGTTATGAATAATTTTTTTGAAAGAGCCTTTTCCTTCACAATTGCTAAAAGCATGTCTCGACAAGATTGATAAATTGATAGAAACCCCGAATGGACACTCCCACCGTTCATCACATAAGGAAATAAGTCTTGATCAATTTTTAAATCAACTAACCAATCCAAATCTGATTTCGTTCCTCGAAACACAATGATTACAGATTCATCATTTTCAATAATATAGCCAAACCATTCAAGCTGGCTAATTGCACATGCTTTAATTGTATCTACTAATGAATAGCTTGCTGGAATCATAAATTTACCATCATTATCAAACTGAACATATGCCTGTTCAATGCAAAGTAATAATTCTAAGGACTTATCATAGTCAACTGAAAGGAATTTCAACGTATCTCTCCTTTCTTGCTTTTCGTCATTATAGGAAAAACCTCCTAATAAACTAAGAGGAGGTTAAGAATGGTGTAATGTTCTTTGATGAATATTCCATATTTCTGATGCGTATTGACGAATCGTGCGATCACTCGTAAAAAATCCCGATTTCGCAACATTGTTAAGACTTTTTATAGCCCAATCCCTTTTATTTTGATACGTATGATTGATACATTCATGTGCTTTTACATATGAAGAGAAATCTCTAAGTAAGAAATACTCATCATTATAAGACATGAGCGAATCAAAAATTGGTTCAAATTCTTCTCTAGGTAACGGAAATAACCCGTGAAGCATTTGATCTAATACTTTTTTTATTCGCGGATCATGATGGTAATAATCACTGCTTTTATATCCGCCGTATTGGTAATAATTTAATACCTCGTCAGCTGTAAGCCCGAATGTAAAAATATTCTCCTCGCCAACTTCTCTTAAAATCTCAATATTTGCACCATCAAGTGTACCAAGCGTTAAAGCACCATTCATCATAAATTTCATATTCCCAGTACCCGAAGCTTCTTTACTTGCTGTCGAAATTTGTTCACTAACATCCGCTGCTGGAAAAATAATTTCACCTAATGAAACACGGTAATTTTCAATAAAAATTACTTTAATAAATTGACTTATATAGCGATCATTATTAACAATATCAGCTACTGAATGAATTAATTTAATGATCTTTTTAGCAAAGTAGTAGCCAGGAGATGCCTTTGCTCCAAAAATAAAAGTTCTAGGATGCATTTTAAAATGTGAATCTTCCTTCAAACGATTATATAAATACATGATATGTAAAACATTTAGTAATTGTCTTTTATATGCATGCATCCGCTTTACTTGAATATCAAAAATTGAATCTGTATCTAAAGCAATTCCATTTGTATAGTGAACATAATTTTCGAGAACTTCTTTTCTCTTTTTCTTTACATTCATAAATTGCTCTAAGAATGCATCGTCAGTTTGATATTCTAATAGATTCTCAAGTTGAGTTGGTTCGTGTATCCAACCGTCTCCGATCGTATCATTTATTAAGCTACTAAGCTCAGGATTACATTGGAGTAACCATCTTCTATGAGTAATACCATTTGTTTTATTATTAAATTTGAATGGTTCATACTCATAAAAAAGCTTCATTTCTCTTTGTTTTAAAATTTCAGTGTGGATTTCAGCAACTCCATTAACGCTCTTACTGCCTACAATTGCTAAATGAGCCATTTTAACGACTCCATGAGCAATAATAGCCATTTGTTCAATTCGATCCCAATCACCTGGGTATTTGCTCCAGAGCTCTTTACAATATCTTTCATTTATTTCTTCTACAATCATATAAATTCTTGGCAATAAAGGCTTAAATAAATCAACTCTCCATTTTTCAAGTGCTTCCGATAAAGTTGTATGATTCGTATATGAAATCGTTTGAGTTGTAATTTCCCACGCTTCATCCCAGGATAACTTTTCGACATCGATTAAAATTCTCATTAACTCTGGAATCGCTAAAACGGGATGTGTATCATTTACATGAATAGCAATTTCTTCATGGAGCTTACGAATATTACCGTACTGCTCCTTATATGAATCTACTATTCTTTGAATACTTGCAGAGACTAAAAAATATTGCTGTTTTAGACGTAAAATCTTTCCTTCATCATGTGTATCATCTGGATATAAGAATTCTGAAACTGCTTCAGCCTCTCGCTTATATTTCATCAGTGATTTATTTGAAGAATGAGTAGACGCTTCAGCACTCCATAATCTTAATGTATTTACCGTGTTTGTATGATAGCCGATAATCGGTAAATCATATGGTACCGCTGTGATTGCTTCTGCACCATGAAGGCGGAATTCCAATCGATTTTTATTATTAAATGCTTCTACTTCTCCACCGAATAAAACTTCAATTGCTTCATCATCTCTTCGAACTTCCCAAACATTTCCGTATTTTAGCCATTGCTCAGGTAGCTCGACTTGATATCCATCAACAATTTTTTGGTCAAATAGGCCATGTTTGTAGCGAATGCCACATCCATGACCAGGCAAGTCTTGCGATGCTAGCGAATCCAGAAAACAAGATGCTAGCCGTCCAAGTCCACCATTTCCAAGACCAGCATCGCTTTCAAACTCCTCAAGAGCACTTAAAGAAATTCCTAATCTTTCGAGGCCAGATTCACATAACTCTCTTAGCCCCAGATGAATTAAGTTACTTTTCAAAAGCTTTCCTAATAAGAATTCAATTGATAAATAATAAACTTGTTTTTTTCGCTCTAAGCGGTATTGTTCACTCGTACCTAACCAATTACCGCTTATATGTTCACGAATCATCGTTCCAAGTGTTTGAAATTGCTCTTGAGTAGTGCTATCTGCAGTACTCTTTCCATGCATACTTTCTAGCTTCTCTTTAAAACACCACTCAAACTCCTCCACACTAGAAAACATGGAATCACCTCGCCCTAAAAGATTTTTACTTTGAAGACTGCATATATAGTTTTGCATATTCTTTAGCAGATTTTAACCAACTTGAATCTCTTCTAATTGCATTCCTTCTGACTGATTTCCATTGTTTTTTATTCTCATAAATACTCAATCCACGTTCAATTGTGTGAAGCATATCGTGAGCATTATAGTTAGTAAAAGTAAAACCATTTCCACTCTTCGTCTCTTCATTATATGACTGGACAGTATCATTTAGCCCCCCAGTCTCTCTTACGATTGGAACACACCCGTATTTCATCGCAATAAGCTGACCTAGTCCACATGGCTCAAATAGTGAAGGCATTAGGAATAAATCTGCACCTGCATAAATCTGATGAGCAAAGCGTTCATCAAATCCAATGTAAGCTCTAACTTTATCGTAGTAGTTATGCTCCATTGCTTTAAAAAAGTTCTCGAATTCTTCATCACCAGAACCTAAAATTACTACTTGGACATTATAATCCATAATTTGAGGGAATACGTGTTGAATAAGATCAATGCCTTTTTGACTTGTTAATCGGGAAACCATTGCAATAATAGGAATATTTTCATCCATTTTTAATGCAAGTGACTCCTGCAATTTCAATTTATTTTCAGTCTTATTTTCGATTGTAAATTCATCGTAATTAGATTGAATTTTACGATCAGTAGCTGGATTATAAATTGTTTCATCAATTCCGTTTACAATTCCAAAAAGTTTGTGATCTTGCTCACGTAATAGCCCATCTAATTGCTCTCCAAAAAATTCATGCTTAATTTCTTCTTTATATGTTGGACTAACAGTTGTTACGAAATCACTTGAAATGATTCCAGCCTTCATAAAGTTGATACAATCGTAAAATTTCAAATAGTCATCGCGAAAATATTGTTCATCAATTCCTAACATATCGTCCATTACTTCTTTTGAAAATACGCCTTGGAATTGAAGGTTATGGATTGTAAATACAGATTTCATTTTTGGATTAATATCTTTTAAAGCGCCATATTCTTTCATGAAAAATGGGATCATTGCTGTATGCCAGTCATGACAGTGAATAACATCAGGTTTAAAGTCTAATTCTTTAATACATTCAATTGCAGCTAGTGAAAAGAATGCAAAACGCTCTCCATCATCAAAATGACCATACAACTTATCCCGATTGAAATAATACTCGTTATCGATAAAATAATAAGTTGTTCCTTCTACTTTCAATTCAAATAAACCACAATACTGTTTTCTCCAGCCTAGATTTATAGATAGCTCTTTTACTAGCTTAGCTTCATCTCTATATTTAGCGGGAATTAACGAGTAGAATGGAAGCATTACTCTTACATTCGTATTTAGTTTATTTAAATACTTAGGGAGAGCGCCTGCAACATCTGCAAGCCCTCCCGATTTAACAAACGGTACACATTCTGAAACAATATATAAAACATTTACCACTGAATCAACGCTCCTTGGACTGAACCTTTTTGAAGCACTACTGGCTCACTTAAGCTTCCTTTTATTTCAACACCATCTTCTATTCGAACATCTTTATCTAATATAACGCCATCTAATATACAATTATCTCCAATGTTTGATTTTTGCATAACAACACAATTTCGAATAATTGTATTTTTTCCAATTTTCACAGCTCTTGAAATAATACTATTTTCAACCGTTCCCTCAATTTCACATCCATTAGCTACAATTGAATTTTTTACAATTGCATCTTTTGAATATTTTGTTGGTGGCTCATCTTTAACCTTAGTAAAGACAGGATAAGATTTTAAGAATAATTGATTCCATATCTCAGGATTTAATAATTTCATACTTTGCTCGAAATAATCCTCAATTGTTTGAATGATTGAAACTTGTTGAGGTATTTCATACGCACTTAGTTCAACCTCATTATTTTGATCGCGTACAACGTCCATAATTGTTTCATAGCCTTTTTCGTGGAAGTTTTCAAAAAGCTTTAATAATAACTCTTTTTCAAGGATATAGATATTTAAAGATTTACCGAACTGCTTTAACTCAGTAATTTGTGCATTTGTTTCGATATGTCTCTTTAAAACTGGTCTAAAATCCACTGAGCAAATCGTATAAGTATTTGCTACTACTACATACTTTTGAGAAGAACGTTGCAAAAATTGAATATGCTTTTCGATGAAATCGAATGTACCAAAAGCTCCATCAGTTGGTTCTGGCGTAAAAATAAATAGTCCATCCTTTTTACGATTTAAGTCCCAATGTTTACCGGAGCCTAAGTGATCAATAATTGATCGATAAGGTTGATCAGGAAATACAGCGACACTCGTAATACCAGAGTTCACCATATTACTTAACATAAAATCGATTAAACGATATCGACCTGCATAAGGAAGTGTTGCTAATGGTCGATGCTGTGTTAACGGCTTTAAAGATTCAAAATGTGTTGACGCCTCAATTATTCCTAGCATAGTATGTTTCATCAAATAACCCTCTCAATCTATTTTTCTATTTGAGGAATGAGCCACCTCTTATTCTTCGCTTGTAACTAGAATTACCTCTTCATAATCTTTCTCAGGACCTAAAAGGCTTCCATCAGGAATAACCATTCCAGGAGCTACTACAGCACTTTCAATTCGAACATCTTTTCCAATAACACAACCTGGCATAACGACAGAATCTTTTATCATACTGCCTTCTCCGATTGTTACACCTTGGAATAATACAGAATGTGATATAAACCCTTCAACAACACACCCCTCATTAATTAGAGAGTCTTCAACAATTGCTGTAGGTGCAATATATTGTGGCGGTTGGTTTGGATTAACTGAATATATGCGCCAATCACGGTCATATATATTTAGTTCACTATCTTCATTTAACAAATCCATATTTGCTTCCCATAAGCTTTTTACTGTACCTACATCTTTCCAATAACCTTTGAAAGGATAAGCAACTACTTTTTTCTTTTCTTCTAATAAAAGAGGAATAACGTCTTTACCAAAGTCATTACTTGATTCTGGATTACGATCATCCATCTCTAAAAACTCTTTTAAAACATTCCATTTAAAAATATAAATTCCCATTGATGCTAAATTACTCTTCGGATATTGAGGTTTTTCTTCAAATTCTATAATATCCATTTCATCATTAGTATTCATAATTCCGAAACGGCTAGCTTCATCAATCGGAACTTCGATAACTGAAATAGAAACGTCTGCCTCTTTTTCAATGTGATAGTCTAGCATTTTACTATAGTCCATCTTATAAATATGGTCACCTGAAAGAATCAAAACATATTCAGGCTGATATTGCTTTATATAATTTAAATTTTGATAAATTGCACTTGCAGTACCTGTATACCATTTAACTCCAGATGCTTCTGAATATGGCGGTAAAACAGTTACCCCACCATTTAAGCGATCTAAATCCCATGCACTTCCTATACCAATATATGAGTTTAGTACTAGTGGTTGATATTGAGTTAGCACCCCAACAGTATCAATACCTGAATTTGTGCAATTACTTAAAGTAAAATCTATTATTCGATATTTACCTCCGAAAGCTACGGCTGGTTTTGCTAGTTCTTTTGTTAAAGAACTTAATCTACTCCCTTTTCCCCCTGCTAGTAACATTGCTACGCATTTTTTCTGAACCATTGCTGCTAATCCCCTTTCGCATTTTAACTGGACGAATGATTGTAAAACTAAAGGCAGGTAATGCTATTTCAATACTGTATGGTAAACCATGGTATGGTATTTCTTCTGATTCAATGGCAGAACGATTTATTTTACTCTCGCCACCAAATTGTAAATAGTCACTTGAAAGCAATTCTTTATATCGATGCTTTGCAGGTACTCCAATTCGATATGTGTCATAAGAAATCTCTCTAAAATTACAGATTACGATGACATAATCTTCTTTGTTTTTTCCTTTACGGATAAATGAAAATACACTTTGATCTGCATTATTTGCATCAATCCATGAAAATCCATCCCAATGATTATCAACTTCATAAAGTGATTTATTTTTTTTATAAATCGATAATAATTCTTTGAAATATTTGTTCATCTTGGAATGATATTCATAATCTTTAATCATCCAATCAACTTGCTCTAAATCCTTCCACTCATCAAATTGCCCAAATTCACTTCCCATAAATAGGAGCTTCTTACCTGGATGAGATAAATAATATCCAAATAGTACCCTTAATTGAGCAAACTTTTCCTCATATGTACCTGGCATTTTATTTAACAAAGATTTCTTACCATGTACTACTTCATCATGTGAAAAAGGTAAAACAAAATTTTCTGAGAAGGCATATAAAAACGAGAAAGTCATCTTATTATGATGATGCTTTCTTTCCGTTGGGTGAGTCTCCATATAAGTCAAAACATCATTCATCCAACCCATATTCCACTTAAAATTAAAACCTAATCCACCTTCGTATGTAGGTGCAGTAACTAATGGCCAATCAGTAGAATCTTCAGCAATCATTAATACTTGTGGATCATGTTCGAATACTGCTTCATTTAATCTTCTTAAAAACTGAGTTGCAAAAGGATTCTCTTCATTTCTATTTTTCCAATATAATATATTTGCAACAGCGTCTACTCTGAAACCATCAATATGAAAATATTCCATCCAATATAAGGCGTTTGAAATAAGAAATGATTTTACTTCTGGTTTTGATAAATCAAAATTCGCTGTTCCCCATACTTCATTTTCTCTAGCATCATAACCTTCATATTCATATGTCGGTTCACCATCAAACATGTATAATCCATGAGAATCCTTACAAAAATGACCAGGCACCCAATCCATAATGACTCCTAATCCGTTCTGGTGACATTCGTCTATAAAGCTCATTAGCTCATGAGGATTTCCATATCGACTAGTAGAAGAAAAATATCCTACTCCTTGATACCCCCAAGAACGATCATATGGATGTTCGACTAATGGTAATATTTCAATATGTGTAAAACCATGATCTTTTACATATGGAATTAGTTCTGTCGCTAATTCTGCATAAGTGTAGAAATCACCGTTTTCCTTCTTTTTCCAAGAACCTAAATGTACTTCATAAATTAAAACTGGTTCTTCATATACTGACTTTTTAAATTTCTGCTTACGATATTTAGCATCTTTCCATTTATACCCCGAAAGATCATAAACTATCGAAGCTGTGCTTGGTCTTAGTTCACTATAGAAAGCAAAAGGATCACTTTTTAATAAAACTTCACCACGCTTGGTTGAAATTTCATATTTGTATATCGTCCCATGACCAATTTCGGAGATATATATCGTCCAAATCCCTTGATCGTTCAACTTTTCCATTTTATGTTCAGTACCATCCCAATTATTAAAGTCCCCAACAACTGAGACACCTTTCGCATGTGGAGCCCACACTGTAAAAGTAGTTCCAACTTTATCCCCTTTTTTTACAACATGTGCCCCAAAGCATTCATGGCTATGGAATAAACTTCCCTCATGGAATAAATGCACATCAAACTCAGTTGGCCGTGTCAAAAGCAACATCCTCACCTCATTACAATCTCTTAAATTCTTCTATCTCTTAATATTCTACAAATATATATATTCACCTTGTTTTTATGCAAAAAAAATTCAAAAATTTTTTCCAGAAAATGAATAACCATTCATGAAACCGTTGTCATTATTGCGTTTGTCGTAAAAATGTCGAATTTGTCGAACGAATATCTATGCATATTTATACATCATATTTCGAAATTCCCTTGTAACAATTTGTATTTATTTGATTTTTCATAAAATTTCATACATATTTCACCCTTTTATAACATATAAACTTTATTTTTAAAAAGAATTGTAGAAGATTGTCGGATTAAGTAGAAGAGTTTTTTTTGAAAACATTTAGAAACCATTAGCAAATTATTTGGAAATTATTAGGGAATATAGATGAAAAAAAAATCTCTAAACCGAATTCAATTTATTTGGTAATATGGAAAACCATGCAACAATACATATTGATCAAAATAGTGAATTTAAATTACCTGACTTACATTTTTGGCAATTCAACAAAATTTATTTAGATTCATGTAGATTCGCTTCAAAGTTACTAAAGCTTGATTTTATTTACCTACTTTAGTAAGTCTTATTATTAGCTCAATAGAATAACAATCGTAATATAGTAAAAAGGATCTTCGTTTTTTTTACGAAAATCCTTTTTTGTCTTATTATTTAAAAGCTTATTAGACTTGCATTCGCTTACTTGATCTTATTACACGAAAACGAATATCTGAAATAAGGAATACACCACATAAAATGACAAGAAAGCCAAACAACATCCCTAATGTAATATGTTCTTTCAAAATAAGAACACCCCAGATTATTCCAAACACAGGAATTAAAAAAGTAACACTTAATGTTTTAGTAGGCCCAACGCTTTCGATAAGATAAAAATACAATAAATATGCTATAGCAGTACAAAATAATGCTAATCCTAGAACTGCCAAAATCGCAACTCCTGATACTTTATCTGTAGATGCAGTGAAATTTAGGAATGTAAAAGGTAAAAGTAAAATTGCAGCACCAATTTGTTGACCAGCTGCAAGTGAAAGTGGTGGTACCCCATCAAAGGCTTTCTTTGCATACACACCTGCTATTCCATATGAAATAGTCGACAAAACTGCTAGTCCAATTGCTATTTTAACATCATAAGTAAACGGAATTGAACTCCATCCTACTAACAAGATCACTCCTAATACTCCCACTATTATTCCAGATAACTTTCGAATACTCAACCTTTCTTTCGTCCATAAAAAAACAACCAACGCTGTAAATAATGGCGTCAAAGAGTTTAGAATTGATGACATTGAGGCTGGCAAATATAATGCTGATGTAGCAATTAATGTAAATGGAATTGCTGCATTTAATGCCCCTATTATTAAATATTGTCTCCATCTCTTTTTAAAGAGTAATGACTTTTTAGTAATAACCAAATATAGCACAAGTGCAAACGCAGCAATTATAACTCTTCCCTGTATTGTTAAAATTGGTCCAAAAACAGGTGAAGCTATCCTAATAAATAAAAATGAAGCTCCCCATAATGCGGCTAGGCTCAATAAAGCTATTCCATCTTTTAACCTCATTTATTTACCCCCTTTCTGAATGTAGTTGGAGTGTAATTAAAATGATGACGAAACATGCTTGAAAAATGTGCCGAGCCTTTAAAACCAAGATTATGCGCTATTTCAGTTATTGTTTTCTCAGTATCTCGTAATAATCTCAAAGCTTCTTTCATTCTTAACTTAGTTGCGTATTCTAACGGCGATAAACCTGTGGATTTTTTAAATAATCTTTGCAAATGAAATTTACTTACTCCTACTTCAATTGCTAACCGATCCAATGTTAAGCTATTTCGATATTCTTTTTCAATAAAATGTTTGGCAGATAAAATAATATCCTCCTCATTTGAGTGAAGTAAATCAGGACGACATCTTTTACATGGACGGTACCCATCTTTAATTGCCAAAGAAAATGACGGATAATAAGACACATTTTCTTTTAATGGGGTTCTTGACTTACACGAAGGTTTGCAACAGATTCCAGTAGACTTAACTGCATAAATAAACACTCCATCGTAGTTTTCATCGCATGATTCAACTGCATCCCACATGACCTGATTTTTTAATCCGTTCATTTAATCACCTCATCTTTAGCTATTCACATTTTAACACTATAATCATGCGCTTGCTTTCAATTTCTTGCTTTCTAATTTCTTTGGAAGAAAGAGAATAGTTAGTAGAGCATCTGATCATTTTGAATAAAACCTACAACTTTCTAATCTCAGTCAGCCTCTTTATTTCCCAATAATTTTACAATCTTAAAAAATGAAAAACATAACTGAGCTACTTTATAAATACTAAATAATATCAATTTTTTACTTTAACAAAAAACAACTTAATATCTGGCTGTATAATACACTCTAGTAATATTATTTGAAGTATACTTGAAATAATGAAAATTAACGACGTTGTAACTAAAGGGTGAGGATATAATGATGTTAGAATTTAAAATGAGTGAAAAGGCTATAAGTTTTGAAAATGAAGAATATGTAACCCGAATGAAAATTAATGGAAAAGGAGAAGGCCGAGACCATGGAGAACTAAGACTGAGATGTGCCGTTTCCATTACTTTATTTGTAAAAGAGACAGAAAATATATTAAATCTACGAGGGAATATTTATTGGGATGCTGCTTACCCAAAAGCACATATTTTCTTTACAGGTGGCAGTTTAGTTGATTTTATTGAAGAGCAGGGATATGAATATAACGATTTTAAAGAATACTGGAGTCGAGTGAAACGATTAGCAACTAATGTCTTTTCAGATGATGAAATTAAAGCGTATCAAAAAATGTTAAAAAATCACCAAATAACTGTTTAAAGCAAAGTTTACTAAAATTCGGATTAGCAATTCAGTTAGTCCGTTTTTTTGCATATACATGGGAAAATTAACTATTAAATTACGCTTTAAAGAGTATTAAGCTAAAACAACAACTTTTTTCTATTCCGAGTATATGAAATAGGCTTCTATCCTTTGGTACTAAGATAAAAGCTCAAAATTAAAACGATATAAGGTCCTGTACATCTTAAAACGAACGAAGAACCTTCTAATATAATGGAGGAAGGCGAATTCAGTAATTATCTCGATCTGAAAGTCCTAATAAAAGACAAATAAAAAACTCAGTTACCTGTGTTATCACAAATAACTGAGCTTTAGATATGACCCGTACGGGACTCGAACCCGTGTTACCGCCGTGAAAGGGCGGTGTCTTAACCGCTTGACCAACGGGCCAAAAAAAAATATGGCAGAGAAGAAGGGATTCGAACCCTCGCACCGGTTACCCGATCTACACCCTTAGCAGGGGCGCCCCTTGAGCCACTTGGGTACTTCTCTATCATATGGCTCCGCAGGTAGGGTTCGAACCTACGACCACTCGGTTAACAGCCGAGTGCTCTACCACTGAGCTACTGCGGAAAAATTAATTTTAAATTTAATGGTGGGCCTAAATGGACTCGAACCATCGACCTCACGCTTATCAGGCGTGCGCTCTAACCAGCTGAGCTATAGGCCCATTAAATTTTAAAAAAAGCGGGTGATGGGAATCGAACCCACGACCGAAGCTTGGAAGGCTTCTATTTTACCATTAAACTACACCCGCACAATATGGGGCGACCGATGGGAATCGAACCCACGAGTGTCGGAACCACAATCCGATGCGTTAACCACTTCGCCACGACCGCCATAAAGAGTGCCGACTAGAGGACTTGAACCCCCAACCTACTGATTACAAGTCAGTTGCTCTACCAATTGAGCTAAGTCGGCTTAGTAAGAATTATATTAGTTAATTTTATTGATTGCCATATTTAGTTCATCTCTTAGTCGTCCTTGTCTCAGGAAGAATTTCAAGATGGTGGCTCGGGACGGA